>CAYYRW010000001.1:0-108725 GCA_964474205.1 uncultured Nitrospirales bacterium
CTTGGACATCTCCCGGAGCCGGAGGTGACCCATAAATTCTAACGAAGAGGCATAAAGATGAGCACGATAAATGTCCTCGTTTGAGACAGTACACGGTGTGCCATTAAAGATCGATGGATTTAATGGTATTCTGTAAAGATGGTGTTTTCCGGGTTGATTCCTTTGATGCCGGCCCGAAACAACAGATGTCTCTATCCTTTCCCAGTTTTTACTCGGGTCTTTGAAACATCCCTCTTTTTCTTGAAATACAGCGGCCCTAAGCAACGGGTAACGCCAAATATTATGAAGAACACCAATAAGATCATTCTCAAGCGCAATGTAGAGGCAACTATTAGGTGTACGCCTGAAAGAATTATTGCCTGCTTGACGACTAGCCGGAACAATTCTGGTATTCGTCTCGCCCGTAATGTGTCTATTCTCTGTGTGCGGACCACACGCCGCACCAATTTCACCCAAGAGAAAATGAAGCGCTAAGACAGTTGAATTACAACGATTCTCCGTTACAACGAGCGTAGTGCCCCCCCCCGCCAAGCGCCCTTCGGTCGTCAAAGCATCAATTGATCGTGAGCCGAACATAATATGCCTGCGTTCTTCGTACGGCGCGTGCGATTCTGTGGAATGAACCACCGATGGCAGGGAAGGAAAAATTGTGATCCCCGGTTTCCGCAAGGCAAATAGCGGGTATCTCAATTTGCCTGAGTATTTTGCTTTGTCTTTGTCCTTGGGGGGAATAGTATCTTTTTCCGGATTAGCCAGTGTTTCCTTAACCCCGTCTTGGGCAAGCCAGAAAAGATCAACCGTGTGACTTGTACTGAAGGCATCTTCGTCTGATTTCCTTGCAAAACCATAATCCTGACTATCACAGTGCGATTCCGGAGATTCCTCGTTCAACGCCTGCGCGGATACTTGCACCTCTACAGTGTCTTCCTCGTCTTGACCATGGATAACAAATGGGAACGGTTCGTTATTGATTTCTTGGAAGCGCGCTTTCAAAACTTGGATAGTTCTTGTTTTCATGCCATAGGGTTCTTCGCGAAAACCGAGCTTTATCTGAATATCAGGTGGAAATGCCGCCGTCATGGGATCGGGCATTTCAGCGCTTTCCATGGCGAACAGCGTTAATGCACGAGTAGCTGAATGGCTTGATCCCGGTCGTTTTTGTGGCACCGCCGCAGCAGGTCCTTCCGTTTGTGAACGAAGACAATCTTCAAGGACTGACAACGGCAGTGAATCACACACCACAAACAAATCGTTCCGCCAACGATCCCAAACAGCCGCGTTGGCTTTAACATCTTTAGTTTTTACACTGAACGCTTCAAAGACCGGCCTAAGTCTTGGACAAAGTCGCGCCAGTCCTTCAAAAATGGACTCATTTGCCGCATAGCGATCAAATTCGCCAGCATTAAGAAGGCCTAGGCTACCAAACGCCATGATGGGCACTACAGGTTCCGCTTCAATTACCTCAACTATCGATCTCTGCCCTTCTTTAGGGTTTTCCACAACCACTTTTTGTGATTCCATTCTCTCCGCCAAAAGATCAAGGAGAACAACACGCCATTTCAAAACAGTTTCTTCACCATCGAGTCTAGCGGTAAAGATACAGCTGCTTATATCATTAGGGATAAGTGAAATAGACTCTGTCCAGTTAATTGTTTTCTCCGATTCTTTAACATTATGCAATACTGTTGTTGGGGTTATATTTTTGGCTTCTTGCGGCACATTCTGTGGTGAGCATGACACACTGGATTGCTGGGGGCAGGGGCTCTTAATTAATCCGAAACACTTAAAGGTTTTATTCAATCGTTGCAGAAGTGTGATGGGGCTTGTATCTTTAGTTAGGAAAACTACATGTTTTCCTTCCGCAATTGCTCCCATGGCGCATTGCAAGGCAAAGATGGTTTTCCCCGATCCCGCAGGACCAAACAAGACAATGTTTAGACCTCTGCTGTGGTAATAGGCAAACCCTTCCTTGTCGCATAAAATACTGCGGAGACCTGGGATACCTGTCTTAAAGTATTGGAGTGTTCCCAATTTTCTCGATGAACTCGTTTCTTCTGGCATTGCAACGCCCCTTCACACACTTAGGCTAGTATAGCTTACGGACCACCCGTTTTAACCTATTTGCGCCCACTACAAACAAGTTATTCGCAGTATACGCCGTTTCAAAGGCAGTGTCAATACCAGCATTTCATAAATTTCGCAGAACAGGAATGAACGTATTCACCTCGCACAGTAGTTTGTTGTCATAACCACCTGGATGAAGGTTCAGTGTTCCGGTTGGCGTTCGCCGAAGAAGAAGCGGTGGATGCTTTCGGTGAAGCTGTAGAGGACGGGGACGACGATGAGGGTGAGGAGGGTGGCGAAGCCGAGGCCGTAGATGACGACGATGGCCATAGGCCCCCACCATTGGCTGCTTTCGCTGGCGGTCACCCATTTGAGGTTGAAGAAGTCGTAGCTGATGCCGGCGGCCATGGGGACGAGGCCCAGCACGGTGGTGATGGCGGTGAGCATGACGGGGCGGAACCGGGTGACGCCCGCGTCCACCACGGCTTCCTCGACGGAGGCGCCCTGTTTGCGGCGTTCGTTGATGAAGTCGAGGAGCACGATGGCGTTGTTGACGACGACACCCGCGAGGCTGATGCAGCCGATGCCGCTCATGATCACGTCGAAGGGCATGCCGTGGATGCGGAGGCCAAGGAAAACGCCCGTCAAGGAGAGAATGACGGAGGACATGATGATCAGGGGCTGGATGACGGAATCGAATTGGGCCACGAGGACCAGGGCGATGAGGAACAGGGCAACGGCGAAGGCGCGCATGAGAAATCCCTGCGATTCTTCCTGCTCTTCGTTCTGGCCGGTATAGGCGATGGAATAACCGTTGGGCAGCGGAAATCCCGCCATTTTCTCACGCACGTCCTGAAGCACTTCCGCGCCCGGTCTTCCCTGCACCTCTCCGGACACCGTCACGGTGCGCTTGCGTTCCACACGGGTCACCGTGCCCAAGCCCGCGCCTTGTTCGAGGCGCGCCACGGAGGAGAACGGGACGGCTTTCCCGCCCAGGTTCACCAGGCACAGGGATTCGAGGTTGTTCAGATTTTCACGGAAGGATTTCGGGAAGCGGACCGTGACGTCGTATTCTTCATCGCCTTCCCGGTAGTCGCCCGCCTTGCGCCCATTAATGGCGGCGCGGACCGCCTGGCCGATGAATTCGGTGTTAAGCCCCAGGAGCAGGGCCTGCTGCCGGTCCACATTCACTTTGATTTCCGGTTTCCCCTTTTCGTAATTATCGGCGACGTCCACCAGGTTGGGCGTGTCTTTAATCACATCCTTCACGCGTTGCGCCAGTTCTTCCAGCATGGCGAAATCATCGCCGCTGATTTCAACGTTCACCGGGGGCTTGGTGCTGGGGCCGTGTTCCTCGATTATTATGTGCACCTTGGCGCCGGTAATGTCTTTCAGGTGGCCGCGCACATCCTGGATGATTTGGGTGGGCGGCACCTTCCATTCCCCGAAGGGCGGGAAGTCCAATGTAACACGGCCAATGTGCGAACTGCTGCCGCCCCCCCCGATGGAGGAGAAGATGTTGACGCCGCGCGAACCGACGCTGGAGATGATGAATTCCACATCGGACCCGTATTGGGCGGCCAGCGTCTCGATCTGGCGGATGATTTTGTCGGTTTCTTCGAGTTTGGCGCCTTCGGGGAGGTCCACGTCGATATAGGCGCTGCGGGGCTCGGTATTGGGAATGAATTCAATCTCGGCCCCGCGAAGATACACCGTGCTAATCACCATCAGGCAGGTGACCGCCAAGACGATGGTCACCAGCCGCCAGCGCAGGGCCAGCCGCAGGACGCCGGCGTACACGCGGATGATACGATGCCGCTTGTGAATTTCCTTGGTGACTTTTTTCGCGGTGGGCCGGATAAAGACCGAAGCCAGGGCGGGATTCACCACCATGCCGACAAACAACGAGGCCACCAAGGCGAGCGTCACCGTTTGCGGGAGGAAGAACATGAAGCTGCCCCAGATGCCGGGCCAGAAGAACATGGGGAGAAACGCAACCACTGTGGTCAGGGAGGAGCCGATAATGGGCCAGGCCACTTCATCGGCGCCTTGTTTGGCGGCGCGGGCGGGGCTCAGCCCGTTTTGGGTCACGTGACGGTAAATATTTTCCACCACGACGATGCCATTGTCCACCAGCATGCCCAAGGCCAGGATAAGACTGAACAATACCACCATGTTGAGCGTGGTATCCGTCATGTAGAGGGCGATGAAGGTGATGAGCATGGAAACGGGGATGGCCAGCGAGACCATGACGGCGTTGGCCAGTCCGATAAACAAGAAGATCACACCCAATACCAGGATTAAACCGCTGAGAATGCTGTTGTTCAGTTCGGAGACCATGTCGCGGATATCGTTGGATTCATCCATCGTGAACTGGAGTTCCATGCCGGGCAGCAGGCGGGTCTTGTACTGCTCGACCACGGCATGGACCTTTTCGGCCACCTTGATGACGTTTTCCCCCGCGCGCTTGGAGATGGTAAGGGTAACGGCATCACGGCCATTCAGCCGCGACAGCGTCTCGGTGTCCTTGAATCCATCGCGGACCTCCGCGATATCGCGCATATACACGATGCCTTCCGGCCCCGCTTTCACAATGAGACCGTTGATTTCCTCCGCGCTCTGAAATTCGCCCGGCACCCGCACGCTGAATTTGGCCTCGCCCAATTCGACGGAGCCCGCGGGCGTGTTTACGTTTTCAACGCGGGCCAGTGTGACCAGGTCCGCCATCGAAATGCCGTATTCGGTAGCGCGGTCCGGGTCCACAATGATCTGGATTTCGCGCTCGACGCCCCCCACCACTTTGACATCCAAAACACCCTTGATGGACTCGATGGCGTCCTCGAGGTCTTCCGCCACATTGGTGAGCAGGGGCAAGCCGGCTGTTCCGGTCAAGGAGAGGAACATCACGGGAAGATCAGAGATGTTCACTTCCGTGATGCTGGGATCATCCGCGGCCTCGGGTATATCCGGCTTGGCCTGGTCCACTTTGTCGCGGACTTTCTGGAGGGCCATGTCGATATCCGTGTCCGCTTCAAATTCGATTTTAATCACCGAAATGCCTTCGGCGCTGTCGGATTCCATGGATTTAACATCGGAGAGGCCCGTGAGTTTCCGTTCGATGGGGATGGTGACCAGCGCCTCGATGTCGGCGGGGGTCACGCCTTCGTACACGGTGGTCACAATGAGGATCGGCACCACGATTTCGGGATTGCTTTCGCGGGGCAGCACCCAATAGCAGAACGAGCCGAAGACGAGAAACAACACCAGCAGCACATAGACCGTTGCCCGGTGGTCCACCGCATAATCATTTATTTTCATTCGGGCGCTCCGGGCATCACATTGACCTTGTCGCCGTCGCGCACTTCCCGCTGGCCCACCACAATAAGGTGTTCACCCGCGGCGAGGCCTTTGGTCACCTGGACCCTGCTGCCTTCCAAAACACCCACTTCGATGGGACGCATCCGCGCCACGCCCTCTTCCTCGACCACCACGAACCGCTGGTTTTCCAGGGAGATGATGCTGAAGATGGGCACCACAATGGCGTCTTGGAAACGTTGCCGCACCAGCCGCGCCCGCGCCGTCATGCCGGGTTTCAGCGCGCCGTCCGCATTGTCCAGCATGACTTCCGTGGTGAAGGTGCGGGTAATGGCGTCCGCGGAAGCGGAAATTTTATGAATCACCCCGTCAAAGGCTTTTTCGGGAAAGGCGTCGAGGGTGATTTTCACGGAATCCTTTACGGCGAAACGGGCGCTGTCATATTCGGGAAGGCCGATGACCGCTTTGACCTTGTGCACTTGAATAAGTGTCACAAGGGGCATGCCTGTGTCCACGAATTCACCCTGCTTCTTGAACAGTTTATCAATCACGCCGTCAAAAGGCGCTTTCACCACACTCTTGTCCAGTTGAATCTTCATGGCGCTTAAATCGGACGCGGCGACATCGCGTTCGGTCACGGCGCGGTCCACGGATTGCGGCGACGAAGCGCCCTTGTCCTGCAAGTGTTGAAGCCGCTCAACTTCCTGCAGCGCCAGGCGTTGCCGCGCCGCCGCCTGATCATAGCGTGTTTGAATCGTGGTAGTGTCGATCCGGAATAAAACATCCCCTTGTTTGACCGGTTGATTTTCCTCGATCTCGCGCCATTCCACCTTCCCCCCGGTTTCCGCGCTCAGCGTCACATGCTCCCATGGCTCGATGCGTCCGGTGAGGGGAATCACATCCTCGACCACGGCGGGCTGTACCACCTGGACACGGACATTAACCGCCTTGCTTTCCTGGGAAGCGGTTTCCGCTTTGGAATCGGCGGGGGATAGTAAAAACGCACCATAAATAATGGCCGCGCCCGCGCCGATAATCAAGGCGCAACACAGCAATGAGACAAAATGCTTCACGGCTTGATAAATCCTATGTTGACCCCTGGGCGCCGCACCCGACATAGGCTGGATTAGACTGCGTAGGGGCTGCTCAACGCCGTGGGCGGGGTTTCCGTATAGGCCGCACCACTAAAAAACAAATCCACCAACCCTTCGCCCAGTTCCTTGGTGAGCCGGGCGGTGGGCCGTTGGTTCTTCGCCATTATATACATATCCATAAGCCCAAGAAAAGCCAGCGCGAGGCTTTGGGCGTCACCGCCGCAAATCTCTTTTTTTTGAAGCCCGTCCGTAATCACTTCTTCGATCAAGCGGAACCGTTTCTTTTGCAGATAGGAGTGGTCCACCTTGGGACCTTGATGCGGCGGGGAAAAAAGCACATGAAGGATGAGACGCACCCCTTCCGGATTACGCTCGGTTAAATCGAACCCGGCCCGGATAATGGCCTTTAAGCGATCCTTACAGGAGGGGATGCGCTGGCGAATGTCCGCAATCTCGGAAGTAAAATCACGGAATGTTTGTTCCACCACCCGGCAGAAGAGGGCTTCCTTGTTTTCAAAGTAATAATACAGCACCGGACGGGTAACACCCGCCCCTTCAATGATTTCACGAATGCTGGTGCCCTCGTAGCCCTTTTCCGAGAAAAGCCTCAGTGCGCTGGCGAGGAGTTTTTCCTCGGCGGGATTCAGCGATTTGGGGGTTTGCTCAGGTGTATTCATCCATCCTCCTGCTTGCTCTACCTACCGTTCGTTAGCACTTCGCCGTAAGTGTACCGTATTTGCACTATAAGTGCAAACCAATTTTTTCGCGGGTTATTCATGGGAAGGTGTGTCCCGCGAAGAAATTTGGGGGGGGCGCGCCAGTGTGATAGAACGCAAACTTGCGGAAAAGTCGCGGGTCCAGTGGTGCACGTCATCGAGCAAGGTATACATGAGGGGCACGACGAAGAGGGTCAGGAGCGTTCCGGTAATCAAGCCGCCCACGAGGGCGCGCCCCAGGGCGACCAGGGCGTCCGCGGATTCTCCGCCGCCGATGGCCATGGGGAAAATGCCGACAACGGTGGTCAGGGCGGTCATGAATACGGGCCGCATGCGATCATGGTTTCCCTGGAGTACGGCTTCGTTCCGGGAAAGCCCGCCGAGCCGCAATTGGTTGATGTGGTCCACGATTACGATGCCGTTGTTGACGATAACACCGCACAAGAGCATGGAGCCTACCATGGACAGCAGGTCGGTGGGGGTGTTGGTGAGGAAGAGTGTCCAATAAACCCCGACGAAAGCGAGGGGAATGGTCATCATGACGGTCAGTGGCAACAGCCAGGATTCAAAGAGCGCGGCCATCACCAGATAGATCAGGAGAACGGCCATGATCATGGCTTTGCCGAAAGTGGCCATGGACTTGTCAATGTCTTGCAGTTCCTCATCCAAATCGATGGAATACCCTTCCGGTAATTCAACGTTGTGGATGCACGTGCGCAAGGCGTTTCTGACTTGCAGCAGATTTTCCTCGGTGACCACGCCATAGAGCCGGATCGAGCTTTTCCCGTCTATCCGGAAAATCCGGGGCGGCGTTTCCCCGCGCTCCATGTTCACCAGGCCGCTTAACGGCACCATCTTCCCGCTGGGGCCATGCACGGAAAGCGCCTGGAGGTCGCCCACATTGCCGCCATCGGTCCAATCAAATTGGCCGCGGACGGGATACTCTTTTCCGTCGTATTTGATGAAGGGCAGATAGGTTCCGCGCAGGGCAAAATCCACGGACCGCGCTATTATATACGGGGTGATGCCCGCCTCGGCCGCGCGTTCATTTTGCACGTGCAATTGGATTTCATCAGAGGGCTTGGGGCGGTCGGACTCCACATTGCGCAGATTGGGGAGGGTTTGCATGATGCGCTTGAACTCCTCCGCCAGGCGGTTGAGGGTGGACGTGTCATTTCCGCGCAGGACAACACCGGCGATGCGTCCGCGGTCGTTGCGGATGCCGCCGGTGCCGAAGTCCATGGTTCCGCCGGGAATATGGCCGGGCAGGATTTTGGCGAGGAATTTACGGACATTTTCCGCGTTTTTCGGCATGGAATCATTGGCGCGGAGGCCTTGCTTGGCGCCGGTGAGGTAGAGGTCCATCACGCCGCCCCAGGGGCCGTAATCCAGATAGAGGTGTTCAATGCCCAAGGCTTCGCGGTACGGCTCAATTTGGCGCACCAGCATGTTCATGGTTTCCTTGGCGCGCTCATGGCCGTAATTGGGATCTACATTGAGCCGTATCCGCACCCGGGGGATGTCGATATCGGGTTCCCCCCGAAACCCCAGGGCTTGATAAGGATACAGGTAGGTGAGGGCCGCGGCCGCCACGAGAATCATCAACACCAGAGCCCGGTGATTCAAGGCGTGGCGCAGGAAGCGGTTGGCGCCGCGGCGGAAGAATTCAAACGGGCTGAAATAGCGTTCCCATCGATAAAAGCGTCCGCGGGCCGGACGTGCCAGCATGTTTTTAATCGCCCCGGCCAGTGCACGGGGTTTGCGCTTGCGGAGGTACACCTCGGTGATGGGAATGACGGTCAGCGCGAAAATGAGGCTGGCCACGAGGGTGACGGCCAGGGGGCCGGCGAATTGACGCATGACAATGGACAGTTCACCCGCATCCATATAGAACACAGGGACAAACACGATCAGGGTGGTGATCGTGGAGGTGGTCACGGCCACGGTTACTTCGGCGGCGCCCTGGATGGCGCTTTCCCGGTCGCCGGCGCCTTTCGTCTTGAGCCGGTGAATATTTTCCATCACCACGATGGCATTGTCCACCAGCATGCCGACCGAGGTGATCAACGCGCAAATGGTGACGACGTTCAGCGCGCCGCCGGTGAAATAAATATACAGCACGCCGGCCAGAAAGGAGGAGGGTATGGAAACCAGCATGACCAGGGTGGGCCGCAGCCGGCGCAGAAAAAGCCAAAGCACGATGGTGGTCAAGACCGCCCCGGAAAGGCCCATCTCCATCAATCCATCCAGCGCGAAGCGGATAATGTCCCCGAGGTCCTGAAGCACCAGCATTTCCGCCCCCTGGAATTCCGGGACCTGTTTCAGGTGGTCCAGTTCCAGTTTCACGGCATCGCAGGTGGCCACGACATTGGCCCCGGGTTCCTTGATGATTCCGATAAAAACACCATGTTTCCCGTCAATACTGAAGTTTTCCGCGCCCTTGGGACCGTGCACGGAAATTTTGGCCACTTCCTTCAAACGAATGCCCAGGGGGGAGATCACCGTATTGGACAATTCCTCGGGAGAGCCGAATTCGCCCTGGGTGCGCACGATATAGCGGGTCTGGCCTTCTTCGAGACGCCCCGCCCCCAGGCTGGCGCTATTGGCATAAATGGACTGGATAACCTGGTAGAGATCGAGGCCAAGGCTCCGCAGCGCCTCCTGATTGAAGTCCACATAAATGGATTCTTCCGCGCCTCCGCCAATCTCCACTTCGGCCACGCCGGGAATACGCAACAACCGCCGTTTCAGATGCGTGCGCGCGAACAGGGCGAGGTCGTCCTGGCGTTCGGCCCGAAACAGGACCAGGCGGAGGATATTCATCCGGTCCAGGCTGCCCCGCTGGGTGAGGATATGTTCGACCTCCTGCGGAAGCATGATTCGCAACCGTTCCACCGCATCCTGGAGTTCCCGGTAGGCCCGTTTCATATTCGTGCCGGTTTCAAAGTTAAGCCCAATCCAGCAGCCGTTGCTGTCCGAGGAGGTGGATATCCGCTTTAATTGGGGCAGGGTGCGGAACTCGCCTTCGGCGGGGAGGGCGATTTGCTTTTCGACCTGTTCCGGGCTGCTGTTGGGATAGGGAATCCAGACGGAAAGCCAGGGGAAATCCATGCGAATAGTGAAGTCCACAGGGATCAACGGCCAGGAGATGATGCCGATGGCCAGCAGGGTTATCACAATCATGAAAACGGTGACCGGCCGGCGAATGGCGAATGCCGGCAGGGAATTTTCGTAGCGTTGATGCATCTCCTCGCCCTATGGTTGGAATCCCATCATAGTACCCCGGACACACGGAAATGTTTCACGAATAGTTATAAGCATGGCGCACGGCGGGTTCAACCTTTACCCACGCCCCAAGGTCCGGCCCACGGCACGCAAATACCAGACCCCGAATCGAAGCCCGGCGGCGTATACGGCGAAACGTTTATTGGAGATACAGGCCGGGGCAATACCCATCTTCGGTGTTTTCGTCCGGGCATGCGTGATACCCGCCGGAATTGAAGAACTGAACCAAGCGGATCAATTCATTCAGGCTGATTATCCAATCGGCGGGGGCGTAATCGCTGGCATGGCGGGCGCAGGCATGATCGCCATTTACGCCGGAGGCGAAACCATCTTCGGTTCCCGCGCTGCAATGCAGGCCGCCGGCATTATAGAACTGGATAACCCGGAGCAGTTCGGAAAGGCTGATTTGATGATCGCCATTCTGATCGGCCGTATGAATATCACTTTCCCCTTCCCCTTCGGTAGCGCCTTCCCCTTCCTCAACACCTTCCCCCTCAACAGTGCCTTCACCCTCCACGGCCCCTTCACCTTCCTCAACGCCTTCACCTTCCACGGCCCCTTCACCTTCCACAGCCCCTTCACCTTCCACAGCCCCTTCACCTTCCACAGCCCCTTCGCCTTCCACGGCCCCTTCGCCTTCCAGGGAACCTTCGCCTTCCACAACCCCTTCGCCTTCCAGGGAACCTTCGCCTTCCACGGCCCCTTCGCCTTCCAGGGAACCTTCGCCTTCCAGGGAACCTTCGCCTTCCACGGCCCCTTCGCCTTCAGGGACGCCGCAGTCGTCATACGCAGAGAGATCGCTTTCGATATAATCATTAGGCAGGCCGGTTCCCGCGGATATCCCCGCCAAGCAACTGATGGAACCGATCGTCAGCCAGGTGATCTCGATGACACCGTCATAATGCATCTGTATCTGAAAGGTATCCGTCGATGAGGAATTGAAAATTTTCACGTTATTCCAGGTAACGACGACACGGTCATCGAGGTATTTCAGGAGCACCGGTCCCTCCGAGGAGGGACTTAGATCATCAAACACACCCGCTATCCTGGGCTTGGTGAAATGGATGCCAACGCTTTCCTCATAACTTTTGTCCGAAGCGCCAAACGTGATATTCCCGTTCATGTTGATGTAAAAGGAAGCATAGGGCACGCCATACAGGGATACTTCCTTTCCCGCGGGCAGGGTGACCTGAACGCTGAAATCGTCATTCTCCATTTCCATCACTTGCGCCCCTCCGGCGGGTTCGACGGAGAATGCGTCAGCGGGGGTGGCGCATGCGCGGTAATAGTTCATCGAACCATCCGGGGCAAACGTCAAGGTATGATTGCCCAAATCAAAATCATCATTAAACGCTTCCGTGAAATAATCTTTTCGTTCCAGCGTGGTAAAGGTGTGGCAGGTGGCATCGCCGCCGGGGTTTTGCACCGCATCCCATGCACTCACTTCAAACCAATATCGGGTTTTGGGTTCGAGTCCGGCCAACAACAGCGTATGGGAGTACCCCAGGATCATGTGCGTGCCAAACAGGGTGTAGGGACCGCCGCACGCACGGCCGCACGCCACTTGCACCGCGGACAATTCATCGGTGGTGATGGTGATACGCGCGGTGACGGTGTCTTGTGCGGTGCTCACCGTCAATACGGCGGGCCCCAGCGCGTCCACTCGTGCGGTATCGGTTTTATCGGCGGACGCCCCTTCGCCGGTGTCTTCATCGTGATACAAAACATCAATCACATCACCGTCCACCACTTGCAACAGGCCATCGCCCGGCACAACACTTTTCTGGGGACATGCAAAGCTAATGGAGCCCGAGAAAATCCCGGCGGCCAGGGCCGTGAGCGTGACGGTTTCCGAATCGCCGCCGGAAGTGCTTACGGACACAGCGTACGTAGTGATCGCCGTCAGATCATAATCGGAAAGACTGATGGCGGCGGTCATGGTGCATCCGTAGAGTTCCCGGTCGAAATTAACCAATCCATCCGAGCCCGCCGCCACCGGCAGGAGTGCCTGATAGGGCCGGTAGTTGTGACAGGTCACGGTTAACAGGGCGTTCCCTTCTGTTAACACCGGATTCAGGGGGATGTTGGCGGTGCCGGCATTGCTCAGGCCCACCCCATACAATGTTCCCTCTTGGGTAATGGCGCATACCGCGTTGCCGGGCAGGCCGGAAACCTGAAACAGCGAGAGGCCGGCGGGAACCACGGACATATGGACGGGGGAAAGTTCCTGAAGGATGTCCGAGTAGACATCCACCCCCGGGTCCCCCAGGAGATTGTACATTTCATAGTAGCGGCGGGTCGTGCTGGTATTGCCGAAATAGGTGTAATACCGGGCTTTTGCCGCGTTCAGGAAACCGCCCTGCCACGTGAGGCCATCGGTGAAGTAGGCGTTGGCGAAGCCCCGTTCCAGAATATCATCCTCATCCCAAAAAGAATTCACGGAGGAGCCGATATAGGCCAAACCGCCGTGTTCGTCCCGTTGCCACGTTTCCCCGAAGCATTCATTATCCGTATAGGTGCCGGTAATGCAGGCAAAGGCCCATACGAAGGGATACACCTCGTTGGTGGAAGCGGTCACGTCGCTGGGATAGAACGGGGGGCCGTCGGCCCAGTACGTCACGCCGCCATGGCCGGAATAGATCATCATGGAGCGGCCGGCGTTCAATGCATCGCTCACCTGCTGCGTGGTGGCGCCATAGGTAACGGTGTACAACTTTTGGCAGGCAAACCCCGCCGGGGTGAAATTATCGGCGATAACGGCGTTGTGCGTGCTTTCGGTGATGGTGTAGTTGTCTTCGCTGGCCATGAAGGAGGCGGATTGTTCCCAGCCGGGGGCGGTGGACCATTCACCGTGTTCATAGCGTAACGCCTTGTTCACAATATGGGCAAGTTGCGTGTCATTGGTTACGGAAAACCGTCCGAGCCATACATCGGGCGTGTTGTATTCCGACCCTTCGAGCAGGGCGTAGTTGAGATCGGTGTCCGGGCTCCCCGCGCCGGCCCCCACCCAGCTCGGAATCGTGTCGGTGTCGCCCACCAACAATACAAACTGGGGGGGAATGGTCCAGGTGGTGTAGGCATTCAGGATATAGTTCTTAATCGCGGTGGTGCTGATGCCCGTGATGTCCGTGGAGACCAGGGTGACGGAGAATCCCCGTTCGCGTTTCCAGGCGGCGAAACTCATGAGATCGGCGTTGGCCGCATACGCGGGGGCCGCGATAATAAGGTAACCGGCGGGTTGATCCACAAATCCGCTCGCGATCTGGTCCGGCGGATTCACCAGCAAAGGGTTGATTTCAGCCTCCGTCATGGGGGCGGCATACCGGCCGGACCGGTACTGGGCGGCGTGCCCGGCGCAATCCCAGGTTACTTGCAGGGAAAGTTTGGAACGGAACGAAAGCGCGTTGGCGGCAGAGGCATAGGACACGGGATATATCGTCAGAAGATACAAATGCCGGCCCCGCAAAATACCCGAGTATTCCAGCGTGGCGGCGGGGAGGTTTTTGGTACTATTGGACGCATAATATCCCCGGTCCCAGACAAGGGGGGCCGGTGCGGCATTCGGAATTTTTTCCAGGGGGGGCTGAACCGGATAGACGGGCAGTCCCGCCGTTTCCGCCGGCGCCTTCCATGAGGCACACAACTCGTTAAGCACCTCCAGACGCACATCAAGCGCATTCGCCGGCACTTCCACCCAGCGCCGCCATGCGGGCAGTTCCGGCTGCCCAAGGTTGCCGGAAACACCTGCCCCCGGCATGTTCAGGCGCAAAAAGGACTGTCCGTCCTTTTCGACACGGGTCTGCCCCACCGCGCCAAAAGTGCAAGTAAGATTCAGGCCATTCGGCGTCCCCTTGCTGGTCCATTGAACCGTTTCATCGCCCACCGCCACAGGCATTCCCGCCCATAACGCCCCCATAAACAATGCTAACACCACAACGAATAATTTACCGTGCATATAGAACCCGGCCTGATTGGGTTAAAAAAGAACTCCTGCCACCTCACTTCAATGGAGGCGTTCCTTTTATGCTTCACTTTTTTAGCATTATACCACCCGGTGCGGGGGAAAGCATATACAGGGATACCGGCGGCATCCCGCCAAAGTCCTTTTTTGAGAAATAAATTGGATGTCGCCCTAAGAACCGCTCATACGCGTCAAGCCGGTCCCAACGCCAAAACAGCACAAAAACGCTTTCATGGTGAGTAAGGAGGGCGAGTGTCTGAGATTCCAGGTCCCCCGAGCCGTAGGCCGGCACAAATCGGTCCGCGGAAACTGTACCCAGATAGCGCATGGGCACTGTATTCAGAGGATCCTTCAGAATTAACAGGGGCGAGGAGGATGAGGCGGTCCGGGGCGTCTCCGTCCTCAGGACATGATTCGACACTGCCCGGTAATCCGGACGAAACGGGCTGCGTATCTGCACAAGATTCTGATAGCCATACAGAATCAGCACACAGGCAAGAAATCCGGCCTGCGCCCGTTTTGACGAAATTCCGGCAAAGGCTATTCCGGCAAATAGATAGAGTGGAAAAGAAGCATACAGCACATAGCGGTACAAAAAGCAGGGTTTCCACACCACGGCCGCCCCGAAAAGGAGTAAGGGTGGAATAATCAGCCATCCCAGAAGCAACGGCATTGCCCCTTCAGGCAATTGCCGCCGCCGTAAAAATGCGCCCATCCCGCAACAGAAGAAAAAGACAAGAAGCGCGGGTTCCAGCGAAAAAGGGGCGGGCAAATACGGCACCGGGGTGTCGTTCGAGAAACGGCCTCCGGCAAAGACGACATAGGTATTGATCCATTCACGCCACGTGGGCAATGGCATCCAAAACGCGCTTTCCGCATGGTGCGCCGCATACCACGCCGCAAAAGCAGCCAAAACAACCCCATGAACAATCCCCCAGGCCATTATCGGCAGCTTTTTCCCCCGCTTCATACACAGCAGCCATCCCCCTTCCACCAGCACGATTCCCAGCGTGAAAATACTGCCCAAGAGTAACAACGCATTTGAAAGCCCATGAACCAGCCACCAGAAATGTCCCCGGCCTTCCATCGCGCATAAAAGGCTTTCCACCGAAAGAACGGTGAGAAAAAGAACCATTGCGTACATTCGGATTTCCTGGGCGTAATAAATATGGGGCAACGCGCCCGCCAGACACAGCGCGGCCATCAGGCCGGCGTTGCCGCCCGCCAGGCGGCGGCCCAAACGGGCGAAGAGGGGAATGATCAGAATTCCGAAAACAAGGCTGAACGCGCGAAGCGAAATAACCGAGGTTCCAATCATCCGCGCCCAGCCATATTCCAACGAGAAATAGGCCGGTGCCAACAGCGATGGCGGATCCGATTCGGCCAGGCATGCCCAATATTCGGAAAACGACGCGGACTCCAGGCACTGCAAACTGAGTACTTCATCATACCAGGCGGATTCCCGCGCGATACCCCCGCACCGCAGGGCAATAGCGAGCACCACGATGGCCGCGAGACCAGCCCCGTACGCGGTGCGCTGTAAGGATTCATGTTCACGCATGGATTCGCGAAGATTCCTTATCGTTCACTGGTCCCCAATAGTAAGCCGTGCACCGCGTTCGATCAAGAAAATACATGCGGAGAATCGCGAAAGACGGCGTGAGTATGCTATCGTACCGCAAACTGCTTTCCCTTGGCCATGCGAGAGCAGTTTTATGGTTTTATTCCGTAGCGAAGGATATACACGAAATGACCAAACCCTCTATACAAGAGACGCCGCCCGCAAGGGGCAACGGGTGGGCCTTGGGGCTTATCCTGCTCGCCTTGCTTGCGTTTGTCGGCGTGCTCCTCTGCACCGCGTGGCTCAGCGACGATGCGTTTATATCCTTCCGGGTATCCGATAATCTCGTGAATGGGCATGGCATGCGCTGGAACACGGCGGAACGGGTGCAAAGTTACACCAACCCCTTATGGATGCTTTTGGTGGCGGGGGTATATGCCCTTACCCGGGAGATGTACTATACCCCCATCCTCCTGGGCATGGGGTTGACGCTGATAGCCATGGTGACACTGACCGCCGGCTTGCGCCGCACCCCATGGGCCATGCTGGCCGTGGTGCTGCTGTTTATGGCGTCACGTCCTTTTGTGGACTACGCCACCTCCGGACTGGAAAATCCACTAACCCATCTGCTGCTGGCCGTTTTTTTTGTTCTCCTGTTCCGCGCGCCGGAACGGCTGGCAACGCTTTTCTGTCTCTCGTTTCTGGCGCATCTGTGCATGGTCAACCGCATGGATACCATCCTGTTGACCGGACCCCCGTTGGCGTGGACCTGGTGGCGGCAACGCTCCTGGAAGGCGCTGGCGGCGGCCGTCCTGGGAATGACCCCTTTTCTGGCTTGGGAACTGTTCTCGCTCATATACTATGGCTTCCCATTTCCCAATACCGGCTATGCCAAGCTCGGCGCAGGGTTAAGCCGGTGGGAACTCCTCAAGCAAGGGGTGGGGTATTTTGAGAATTCTCTCCGAACCGATCACGTAACTTTGCCCGTGATCCTCCTCACCGTTGGGGTGGCTTTGGCGCTCGGTACGGGCAAAAGCCGGTGCGTGGCGCTGGGCATAACCGCCTACCTGGCCTATGTGCTATGGGCGGGCGGAGATTTCATGAGCGGGCGCTTTTTCGCCACACCCTTGTTCTGCGCGGCGGCCCTGCTTGTGCAGACCCATTGGTTCGCCTCGTCCAAACGGGTGCTGTGGGCGTTTGCCGTGCTTCTCGTCCTTAGCCCGTATGTGCCAAATCCGGTGGCCTATTTGGGGAGCCAAGAAAAAGCATCGTTGTCCTTGTTGGATTGCTGCGATCATCATGGCATAGCGGATGAACGCGGATTTTATTACTTGAGCACCGGGCTGCTGCCACACTTGAGGGGCGTCCCCTTTCTGTATGGGATTGATAACGCCATGGCCGGGAAAGAAGTGGCCGAGCACGGGTACACCGTGGTCCAGGGGGGGGCCGTCGGATTTCTTGGATTCTTCGCGGGACCCACGCTTTTTGTCATTGACTCCATGGGGCTGGGCGATTCATTGATGGCGCGGCTCCCCGCGCGTTATTATCCCGTGCAACGGCCCGGTCACTACATGCGTCATGTGCCGGCCGGCTATGCGCGGGTGTTGCAGAACCCCCAATCCGTCCTGGACGATGCCCGGCTCACGGACTATCTCACCCATTTATGGGCCATAACCCGCGGCCCCCTCTGGAGCCTTGACCGGTGGAAAACCATTGTCGCCATGAATCTGAAGCGGTATGACCATTTAATTGACAACGATGCCTTCCAATTCCCCCTTCTGCAGCACGCCACGCTGTCGGAAGTGAATGCCCCCAAAGCCATGCTGCCCATCGAGGAGACAGGAATCGAAATTGCCCTGGAAAGCCCGCCCGAAGGAAACAGGCTCACCCTTCAACTGGATGCGGACGACCGGTATGACGTGCTGTTCATGCGCGGAAAGACCATCCTGGGCAAAATGACCGTGGGACCCGCGAAAAACGAATTCCATGGCATGACGGAATATTCGTTTTCCCTGCCCGAAGGGGTGCAATCCAAGGATTGCACGTCCATTCGGATCATACCCTGGATTTGGGAATACCTGTTCTGGGTCACCCCCCCGCGCCCCCCCGAAAACAACTATTTTGCCCTGCGATCCCTGCGCTTCGGCAAATAGGGCCGAAAACGAATGGCACTTAGTTGAGCGCGCGGAACGGTAGTACGCGAAAAGAAGGGACGTTCCCGTCTTGCCCGCCCATCCTTAAAAAAGGTTTTCAGGATACAGGTTTTGCCCCTGGGCGGGCTCGCTGGGGACCGTCCCTTTTTTTCGCTTTGTTTTCATATTCTTTGTTAAGCAAGTGCCATTCGGGACGAAAACGGATAAGTACCGCGCGCCCTGCCACATTGCTGTAGATCTGATTGTTCCGCGAGTAGTATTAAACACCCAGCCCGGATAAATTATGTTGACCGCGCTCCTGGGTTTCTCCTCCTGGCATTATCCCCGCCGTTAGCCTTCATGAACAATGCGGCGGCGTTGTCGTGGTAGAATCGGCGGAGCACTTCCGGAGGCAGGGCGAGGGTGGTCTCAAAATAGGTGTGATTTCTCCGATGTGTATCGAGGATGGACGCTATTTTCCGGGTTTTCGCCTCGGGCGTCTTGCCAAGGTCCTCTTCGTTAAAGTCGCAATCGGTGCCGTAGAGAATCCGGTCCTGGTATTTGATGAAGAACGCCCGGACCTCCTCGTTGGGTTTCATCATCAGGTCCTGGAAGCGGGCGGCGGTGTCGATGCGCGCGTTGGGAAATGTATCCAGAAACTTGGCCATTTCCTTCAGGTCATGTTCCAGAGAGGCGAGATGGGCGGCCACAAAGATCGTCTTTGGGTACCGGGCAATCAAGGCGTCCCGATGACGCAGAATTTCTTCGTGGCTGGGTTTGTCCGGTTGATTATACCAATGGAACTCAGGATGGTTGCGGAAATAACGGGCATGGGGCGAGGGCGTATCGAGGGGTTGCCAGCCCGCCAGGGGGTCGGCGATGTGGGAATAGATGACCAAACCCCTTGACACGATGAAATCGTAGATGGGGTGGAGCCTGGGATCATCGCAGAAAATATAGCGGCCCTGGTCATCTTTGAGCATCATCCCGAGGTCCTTCCAGATTTTGACGGCTACCGCCCCATGCTGCTCGATGTCGTGTTCCAGCTTCGCAATCACCGCATCGGTATAACCGGGTTCCCTGAAGTGCGTCACATTAAAGGCGGGAGCAAAACGAAACCGAGCCGGGTATTTCGCGATATCCACGCGGAGCGCGTCTTCATACGCGAGCAAATCCGCAGGTGTACGAAACCCGGAATAAGAAAGATTCAAGACCGTCTTCACCCCCAAGGCGTCCAGGATCGGCAAGAGTTCCGCCTTCGGCCCGGTGGCATGCATATGGGTGTCAAATTTGGTATATAGCGTGAGTGAATGTTCAGATTTCATTTGATCCACAGTGTTATCCTTCACTTGTGCGGACGATTGTCCGGACATCATCGTCATAGCGAGTACGGAACCTGCGCTTGCTTGCAGCATATGGCGGCGGCTTATCGGCATCAATGTTTCCTTCTTTCTTCTTCAGTCTGTTATCCCGTTACTTTGCAGTATTAACCGTTAACGCTGCTTCAGTTCTTCAACGGGTGCGATGACATCCATCAGTAAACGTTCTCCCGCAATACGCAGTTGAACGCCATTTACACTCTGTTGAGCAAGAAGTCCATTCATACAGGTGTGATACGCCTGTTGAAAATCGTCAGGACTCATCAAAAGTGAGCGTAGTCCATCTCCCAGATGCAGGATAAGTTCCGACCATCCCTTTGGAAAACATGCTTTAAGCGCATTCATCCATTCTTCCGGCCACTGTCCCACCACCTCATCACCACTAAGCCAGGCAATGGCCAACACGCGTCCGAGGTCTTTGTTGCCGCGTTTGATTCTTCTTCCGGCGAATAAACTCCTCATGCAATCATCACCAATATCCGGATGTTCCAACAAATTGGCAAGGGCCATCATTGACGGGCGTGCACAATATATGCCAAAGGGAGTCATAAGGGGGGTGTGTGCAGCCAATGACAAAAAACCAAAACTCGGGAGACCATAATGCCCGGTTGAGAGCGTAAGGCGTGTCCATCGCTGTTCACGTTCCCTTTCCGAGGCGGGAACGGTAAGGAGTTCAATAAACCATTTCCTTGAATCTGGAGGGAACAACCGGACGGCGGGAAGCTCATGGAGGGGGGTTCTTTGCGTGCCAGGTTTGAAGGGGCCGGATTCCTGTTGAATCCAGCCTCCACGGATGAGTTGTTCTGCTATACGGACGCCTGCATGCACAGCTTCTACTCGCGGGAACAGGATGCAATCAATGTCTTTTGTGCGAACCTGTATCCTCGATGCATTGCGCAGCAAATGGTACCCCGCAGCCAAACTGCCGATAACAATAATATTGCTCCGGCAATTCTCCGGCACTGCCCGGGCTACTTCGCAAAGTACATGTTCCGGTGAAACATCATTCATAGTGGTTCTTTTCTTCGCGCAATAAACATGTTTAGAAGTTCCTCAGCTTGCGGTTCAAGAGAGGCCTCATGCAAGTCAAGCAAACATTCGACAGGACCAGCATATGGCAATCCGTCAGGTGCGGTATCAAACGAGTGCTCCTTTCGATGTACGGCATGAACAGCCAAGGACACAGGCTGTAGGATTTCCCGTGTCCTTTCCAATCCGGGATCCAGTTTCTTCACAAAATCCAGGTTGAAATCACCATAGGGGCAATGGACCGATAGATCCAGCCGCGGACTACCCGTTATATCCATATCCGGAAAATGACGGCGCGCTTCATGAACGCCTCCTACGGCAACATCGGACCGTTCGAGTCTTCGCAGGCGGCGCAACAGTTCTTCCGGGGCTCGTGGCTGGCCGGAACGATCAATAAAGAGTACCGTGGACCGGAATATGTTGGAAACAGCCACCAACCTTCCCCATTCCTCGCGCGGAAAATGAGCAAGCTCAACACGGCGATCTGAATGACGCTTAATGTGGTGCGATAACCGCTCCAAGGCCTCTGAAACAGTCGGATAACTGTACCCGGTCACATTGCGGATCCATACCACGGTCATGGGGCCCCGGCCAAGCAACCAGTGCTGCAATAGCGTTTCCAAGACAACATAATAAGAGTCGGGGTGTGATGAGGAACGCGCTTTCGGCCGTGGTACATCACTAATCCTTTGATACAAACGCTTTTGATCCTCTTGGCTGAAGTCGTCAGGAAGTCCCATGAACTGTCCATCTTTCAACAAGACCAAGCGAAGTCGTTTGATCACTTCGGGTTTGAATGCGTGCTGGGCATGATGCCACTCCGTATTCAGGCGTTCCGAGGTAATCTTCGGATCATTCAGGATTAATATGCCTTTCTTGTCCCGGTGCGCCACAAGCTGATACACCAGCCCAGTCAGCCCATCCCGAAGATTTCGCACCGCCCGCAAGCCTTTCTGCACCTCGATAATGTAGGGACCGGTGCTATGTCCGGTTTCAGCTTCTATCAGTGGTTTCATGCGGCTATTTCCTCCATAGGCAGCCATGGGTGGGTTTTACATTATCCTATAGTATAGAACTTGTACCTTAATATGCAAGTTGTATTTTAATCTAAAAGTTGCACCTTTATATATGTTCCGAACGTACGACCCCATCAAAATGTGGAAAAACGCGCCCGTAGTCCGCCCGTTATGGCACCACCAGGGTGCGTGATTGTTTAGTGACGTTGCCCGCTTTATCGGTGACCTGGAAATGCAGTTCCTGCCGGCCCGAAGGGAGGTCCTGATCGCGTTCCCATTCCAGGTGATTGCGTTCCGGATCGTAGGTCATCAGGAGCCATTGCCCGCCGCAGGTGACGTCAATATCCCGGATGCCGCTGCCGATATCGCTGATGATGGCGGCGATGCGGGGCCGGCGGTTCTCCGCACGGGCGCCGTGGTTGGGGGTGATATTGGAAATCACCGGGGCCTGATCATCGTCCAGAACCGCAAACTGGCCCAGGTTGCGGGTGGAAACGCGAAGTTGGTTTTGTTCCCGCTGGGTTTCCTGATACACCCACGTGGTGCCAGTGTGCCGGTAGAGGCCCATTCTTGCCGCATTGGGCGTATCTTCGGGAAGGGCGAACGTGATTTCGGCGGGCGTGTCCAAGGGGCTCCCGGCGGGTTCGATGCGGCAGATATCGCTCCCCACGCGAACAGGGGGTTTACTGTTCTTGGGGGCAGGCTCCGGCCAAACAAACAGAACGCCAAAAGGGGAATCCGTTTTGATGCAAAGCTGGGCGAGCCCCACAGGAATGGTACGGGCGGGCTCCCCCCGCAAGAAAACCTGAACCCGCTTCTCGAAGGGTTCCATGCGCGGATGATTCAGGCGCAGGACATAGTCCCCGCCTTTTTCGGGGGCCAGCCCCGCCTGGAACACTTTGTCGGAGACCCGTTGAAGCGGTTTGGGCGTATCCTCATTCACCGAGAATACCGGGGCTTCCCCTTCCGGCTGGGTAAAGACCGCCGATATGGCCAGGAAAGTACCCATGCATTCCACCCGCCCTTGGCCGCGCCCGGGTTTCACCGGAACCGCCGGTTCGGCAATTCCCCCATCAGGCACGACCGGTATAGTCACAATAGCGTGATGCCCCGCATCGTCCTCCGCCTCGATGGTGAATTCCGTCTTCTTCTCCGGCACCTCCACCCATCCATCTTCCGGGGAAAGCAGGAAGCTTTCACACCGGTTTCCAGGCCAGCGCCACAACAGTAAAAAATGCCCTTGATCGAGCAAAAAAGGATGATAGGCGACCGCGCCGCAATGCAGCGTATCATACGAAAGGAGATCCTGCTGAACCCGAAAACACTCTTTTTCCCCCTGGAGCAACCGGACGCGGTATGGACCCAGTTTGTCCCCGCCCGTGCTTAAATCCACCACATCCATGCCGAATCCCACGGCACCCTTTACCCGCACGGGCCGGGTGGTATATCGATCCGCGTGCGTTTTTTGCACTTTCAGCACCACCGGTTCCACCCCGCCATTGATGCGCGATTCAGCGTCCTTGGGCGCAATGAGCACCTTTTGGATAATTGGCGCGCGGGTGTCCGGCCAGGTGATTCCGAGGGTTTTCGGATTGAGGGGACGTTCCGCGCCGTCGCGGATTTCATAATGAAGATGCGATGGGCCGATGCCGGAATCGCCCGTTTCCGCAATCCTCTCCCCGCGCTTGAAAGAGAATTGGTTGGGTTCGGGAACAAGTTCCACGGTGTAACTCTTCTTGGCATGCTGCGCGCCGCGGACATAGGCGGCAATATCCTCGCGATACCCTTGCAGATGGCCCAACACCACGGTATGCCCGTCCTTCAAATGCAAGTAAAGCGCTTTTCCGTACCCGTAGGGAGAACAGCGGACGCGCGCGACATAACCGTTTTGCGGCGCATGGACCGGAACCCCGTTTTTCCCGGTATGCAGGTCAATGCCCATATGAAGCCGCCCGGAACGGAACTCCCCGAAACTGGAGGTGGCCACGGGCGGCAGGTCCAGCGGCCAGGCATACGGTTCATGCGCGGCCAGCAGAGAGGCCAATACCACGGCATACGCCATCACGGCTTTTTAGCGGTTCCTTTGTTAGAGGCCGGCGCTTGATCGCCGCCGCTCTCTGGCTTGTCCTGTACAAACCGGGCGAGTTCTTTTTCAAGATTGAGAAAAAGCCGCACCCGTTTCACATCATTCATAATCGGTGCGCAGAATTCATTGATCACCGTTTCGCGCTTGTCATCCAGGAGAACCTCTTTCACACGGCCCCGGACCTCTTCCAGGGGGATTTTGCCGGCGCTTTCCACGGCCACCAGCTTGATGATATGAAAACCATGTTCGCTGCGGATGGGCTCGCTGAGATCGCCCGGCTTCATGGTTTTGGCCGCCTCCACATAAAAAGGCGGCAGTTGTTCCGTGGGCATCGGGCCCAAATCCCCGCCGTCCGCCGCGTCGGGCGCATGGGACATGCTCTTGGCAATCGCCTCGAAGCTCTCCCCGGTCCGGATGCGCGCCAAGGCCTTCGCAATCGCCTCCTGCGCCGCCGCCCACGACTTGTCGTTCACAGGCGGTTTCGGACGGATAAAAATCTGTTTAAGGTGCATTTGATTCGGGCGCTGGAACAAATCGGGCTGCTCTTTGTACAGCTTGTTCACGTCCGCGTCACTGACCTGAACGTTCTTTTCCTTGAGTATGGCGTCCGCGGCCCCCCGCACCATCAGGGCTTTCCGCACGTTTTCGGTGGTTTCTTCCTGGGTCATTCCGGAACGCGCCAGAATCTCGGCTTCCGTGGGCGCTTCTTTGTCGGGTTCTTTGAGTTGTTCCTGAAGGCTTTTAAGCCGCTTCGCGTATTCCACGCCGACATCCGCCTCGGACACGGTGATTTTCCGGCGCTTCGCTTCCTGCCACAAGATTTCCCGCCGCACCAGTTCGCCCAGGCAGCGCGCCCCCGTGCGCACCCGCACTTCATCGTCCACATTGCTTTCGCCGATCTGCATCGCGGCCAGCATCAACTGGCTATGATACAAAAACAGGAAATCCTCCCGGCTAACGGGGCCGCCGTCGACAAACGCCACGGGCCCATCCGGCACCAGCCGCGCCACCAGGTCCAACTGGTCCAACGAGGGTGCCTGGGCAAACGCGCCCCCCGGCAACACGAGCATCATTAAAACGGCGAAGAACGCCGAGGTGGAGTTAACCGTGTTATTTCTTGGGTTCACTGCGATTTGTATCACTTTCATCGGTTGCGGTTGCGGATTCTTCTGGAAGTTCCCTCCAGATGACATGCAGAAGATACCAGACAAAGAGGCCGGTGGCGGCATACCCCACGACAAAGGCCAACCCCGCCCCCACCAAAACATCTCCGGGGGAATAGTATTCCCCCCAGCTTTGCCGGAGCAGGAAATACGCCAACGCCAGGACCCCCGCCACCGTTCCGCCTACAGGCGCCAAGCGCACGGGTTCCAATACAATCCAGCCGGAGCGCCCGCAGGACTCCCATGGCGACCACGGCTTGGGCCATTCTGGTTTCTTCGGCGGCTTCATGCCATGATGCTATCAAACTTATCGGATTCCAGTCCAATGACTTACATGGGGTGAAAACAACCCAATCGTTCATTTGGCTTATGCCTCGCGTTTCTGGTATATAGGTGGGGCGTTTGTGAGTATCCCGTGAAGCAGGGAGTGCATTTTCGTGTTTTACAGGATTTTCATGTATAATAGGTGCACTATAAGATAAGGATTGTTTATTGGCAGCCAGGTATCGTGTGGCATAAACAAACAGTTTAGACAGGGGTAAGGTATTCTTGTATGAATCAAGACACATTACGTCGAGTTGTCCTGTGCGCGGCGGCCGTTATTCTTCTTGCCGCTTTTCCTGCGTCCGCCCAATATCACGACGCGGACACGGACCAAAATAGTCTCATCTCCCTCGGGGAATTGCTTCGTGTGGTGCAGTTCTACAATAGCTTCGGCTATCATTGCCAAGCGGGCACGGAAGACGGCTTCGCGCCAGGAACGGGCGCTCAAGGTTGCATCCCCCACGACAGTGATTATTTGGGGGGCGCGGATTGGGCCATAAATCTGTCCGAAATATTGCGCGTCGTGCAGTTCTTCAATAGTTGCGGCTATGTAACCTCCTCCACGTCCGAGGATGGGTTCAGCCCTGTTTCATGCGGCGGCGAAGGCGCCATCGAAGGCTCCGTCGAAGGCCCCATCGAAGGTGATGGTGAAGGCCCCATCGAAGGTGATGGTGAAGGCCCCATCGAAGGCGCCGTTGAAGGGGAAGGGGAAGGCCAGTCGGAATGCATCCCGGCCGCTGGCGGGTATTCGGAGCTGTTTATTGATTCCATGAAAGCCACGCCCGGGCAAATGATCTTCCAAAACATTACCCTGCACAATGTCGGGGCATGTCCCTCCACCATGACGTTTGATTTGTTCTTCCCCTCGTCCAAGATGACCTACACCAGCTACGTGGGGGGCTCCATCTTAGGGGTGGCGGATAAAGACCTGACGGTCACCAAAGTCTCCAATGGGCAGTATACGTTCACCGTCACGGATCCCCGCGGCACGAATCTCTCCATTGCCCAGGGCGTTTTGGTGTCCATCGTTTTCGTGATGTCCCCAAAAGTCGAGTACAACGAGGTGATCACCGTTTATGCCGGAAATTACACGGCCATGGATACGTCGGGAAGTTCCATCGAAAATTTCGCCATTTATGCCGGGAATATCAGCATTGGGTGCAGCGCCGCGGTTTTGCCCACGGCGAACTTCGAGGTAAGCGGCACCTCCGGACTGCCCGGAACCATCATCCATTTCACGGATACCTCGGTGGACGGGTGTCATCCCTCTGACGCGGGTGCCGGGGCCATAACGTCCTGGCTATGGGATTTCGGCGACGGAGCGACCAGCACCGAAAAGAATCCAAGCCATGAATACACCTATGATGGCACGTATTCAGTGTCTTTGACCGTTAACAGCGGGGTGGGAGCGGATAGCATAACGCAACCAGACCTGATTTCCATAGTGGCGGGGGTGCGGGTGTATGTGAACAAGAGCACCCCGGCGCCCCTTGAGCAACAAGACGGAGAAACATGGGACACCGCTTTCAGCGACCTGCAAGCCGGGGTGGACTCCGCTTCCGCGCAAGGCGGCGGCAACGTTTGGGTGGCGGCGGGCACCTACGACGAAGCCCGAGACAACGAGACCGGCTCCTTGATCCTCAAGGAAGTGGTCCGGTTGTACGGCGGATTCACGGGCACCGAGGCCAATCTGACCCAACGAAATTGGACGGCCCACCCCACCGTTATTGACGGGAGTGTGGCGTTGGCCGGGGAACCGGCCTATCACGTGATCGTAGGCGCCAACAACACCCGGCTGGATGGCTTCACGGTGACCGGCGGCGAAGCGCGGGCCGGCGGCCTGTTGGGTAGCGAGCGGGAAGGCGGCGGCATGTACAATTCGCTCGTCACCCTGGAAATTGTCAATTGCACCTTCACCAATAATACTGCGGAAACCCTCGGGGGGGCCATTTCAAATCGCAAGGCCACTTCGCCCATTACCATTGTGGATTGTGTCTTCACCAACAATTCGGTTGTTAACGTGGGCAACCCCAACAGCAATGCGCTGGGCGGTGCCATCGCCAACCTCGATTCGCTGGTGTATATGACCCGGTGTGAAGTGAAATCAAACTCGGTTCAAACCACGGCGTTTTGGACCGGTTCGGCGCAAAACGTCTCTTCCTTGGCCTGTGGCGCGGGCCTGTACAATTACAACACCACGCTAAGCATGTCCGAATGCATGCTGCGGCAGAATATCGCCACGTCCCAAGGCTCCGGTTCCGGGCAGATTGGGGGCTCGGTGTTCGCCGCCATGCCCGATGCGCTGGGCGGAGGGATGTATTCCAATTTCAGCAATGTCACCATTGACAAGTGCACGTTGCGCAACAATGAAGTGCATACCAACAACAATGCCCCCTTTACCCAAGCCAGTGGCGGCGCCGTGTACAATGAACGCGGGTACATGACCATGACCAACACGGTTGTGTTTTCCAACATCAGTTCCGACTTCAGCACTCAAAAGCGCTCGGCCGGCATTTACAATGAAGCCTGTTATCAAGCCAATGCCATCAAGATTTCCAATTGCACCATTGTAGCCAATCTCACGGACAGCACGAACGCGGAACACGGCGGCGGCTTGCATAGCAATTACACCTGGCCCATTGTGACCAATTGCGTGTTTTGGGACAATTCCGGCGTGGAGTTGATGGCCGACGGCGGCGAGATGACGATTACCTGCTGTAATGTTGGAAATGCGGTGCCGGCCGGTGCGGGCAACATGAGTGTGTATCCGTTCTTCCTGAACCTGTCCGCCGGCGACTTCCACTATACCGCGGCCTCTGCCTGTATCGATAACGGAATCGACACCAGCGGCGCGGCCTACGGCTCGGTCACCACGGACCGTGACGGGTACTCCCGGGGCTTTGACGGTTCCGCATCCGTGAATTATGATGGCTCCAACTACGATATCGGCGCGTTTGAATTTAACTTCTAGCGTGAAGAATCACAGGCCATGACCCGCAGGGTTCACCCCGCCCAATGGCGCTCGATCTCTTCGAGGGTTTTCCCCTTGGTTTCGGGAACAAAAAACACCGTGAAGAGCACCGCCACCACGCACATGGCCCCATAAATGAAGAAGGCGCGTCCATGCAGTTGTTCCAGCATGCGCGGGAAGAGTTGCGTAACCAGGAAACAGGCGATCCACAGGGCTACTGTGGCGATGGACATGGCGGCGCCGCGCACGCGGGTGGGGAAAATTTCCGCCAACACCACCCACACCACCGGCCCCATCGCCACGGCAAACGAGGCCACGTAGGTCAACACGAAAAACACCACCCAGGGCCCCTGATGGCGCCCCCACTCAAAGGCGCTTCCCAGCAGCAGCAATGACAGGCCCATGCCGGTGGCGGCGGCAATCAGCAGCGGTTTCCGGCCCGCGCGATCCACAATCAGAATCGCCACCACGGTGAACGACAGGTTGATAACGCCCACAATCACGGTCTGATAGATCGCGGCGGACGCGCCGAATCCCGCGCTCTTGAAGATTTCCGGGGCGTAATAGAGGACGGTATTAATCCCCGTGATTTGCTGTAACACCGCAAGCACCAGGCCGATGCCCAAGGCCTTGCGCAGCCCGGGTTTCCGCCAGAGGGCAAGGGGCCCTTCCTTGTGTTTCAACGCCTCGGCAATGGCGGCGATTTCACTTCGCGCCTGCGTCGCACCGCTCACGCGCTCGGCCACCGCGAAGGCCTTTTCCGTCAACCCCTGCTTCACCAGCCAGCGGGGGCTCTCCGGAACCGTGAACAGCAGAACCAAAAAGATCAGCGCGGGCACGACTTCCGAGCCCATCATCCAGCGCCAGCCATAGGCGGTGTTCCAGGCTTCCCCGCCCAAACCTTCCCCCATCCAGGCCACCAGGGCGTTGATGCAATACACCACCAAAAACCCCAAAATAATGGCGAATTGATTGACGGAGACCAGGCGTCCGCGAATCGAGGCCGGAGCAATCTCCGCGATATACAGCGGGCACAGCATCGAGGCCGCACCGATCCCGAAACCGCCGATCATCCGCGCCAGCACGAATTCCGTCAAATGACGAGGGAGGGCCGTGCCAATGCCGGAGATCGTGAACATCACCGCCGCGGCCAGCAATAACCGTTTGCGGCCCAGCCAATCGCTGAGCACGCCCGCGCAGGCCGCCCCCGCCATGCACCCCACGAGCGCGCAGGCCGCCGCCCATCCCTGCATGTCGGCATTCAGGGAAAAGTGCACGCTTAAAAAACCGATGGCCCCCGAAATAACACCGGTGTCATACCCAAACAACAACCCCCCAAGCGCGGCGATGCCCGTTAACAGGAACGCATACCCCAAACTTCCCTCCCGCGTGTCCGCCATGGCCGGTCCCTTTCCATCCGAACCCCGTTCAGAGGCTCCGCTGAAGTTCAACACAAAATCACATTCTATCGGGGACGTCGATGCCGAGCAAGTACAACGCGTTTTTCAGGGTTTGCAGGGCAGCCTGACACAGCAGGAGGCGCGCCTCGGTAAGTTCGCGGCGTCCCGCGGTGAGCACCGGACAGTCATGATAAAAGGAGGTGAAGCACCGCGCCACTTCGAGGACATACACTGCAATGGGCGCACAGGTGCGTTGCCGCAATGCGCCGGACACCACGTCCGGGAAAGCGGCCAGTTTGGTAAGCAGCGCCCATTCAGCATCTGTCTCGGTGGGGAAATCGAGGCTGGGCGCCGCCGGGAGCGGCTGACCATGCTTGCGCAAAATGGAATTGATGCGCGCGCAGGAATACTGGATGTACGGCCCCGTATCGCCCTCGAAGGACAGGGCGGCGTCCATATCAAAACTGACGTTCTTGTTGGCCCCCACGCGCAGCACCGCGAACCGCACCGCCGCAATGGCCACGCGCTCCGCAATAACCCGCTGCTCTTCCGGCGTCAGTTCCTTGCATTGTTCCGCCACCCGCTCCGCCGCGCGCCGTATCGCTTCATCCAGAAAATCCGACAACAGCACGACATTGCCCTGCCGGGTGGACATCTTCCCTTCTTTGAGCAGAATGTAGGAGTAATAAATGGGCTCTGGAGCCGGATGGCCCGCCGCGGCCAGGATCATCGCGATCTGCTGGAAATACAGCTTATGGTCCTCGCCCAGCGCAATGAGATTGATGTCCGCGCCCGCCGCGTTTTTGTCCATGGTGTACGCCAAATCGCGATACCCGTACATGGAACTGCCGTTGGCCCGCATCAGCACGAAATAGCGGCCTTCCTCCTGGGTGTAACCCAACTTGGACAAATCCACCACCAGCCGCTGGTCCTCGTCCACGAATACCGCCTCTTTTTCACGTAACGCGGCAAGCACCTGATCCAGGCGGGGATCCTTGACATATTTGGATTCATAATCAAACACGTCGTACCGTGCGCCGATGCGCGCCAGCACGGCCAATTGCCCCTGGAGGCACAAATCCACCACCGCGCGGAACTTCTGTTGCGCGGCGGGATCGCCCTCCTCCATTTTCGCCAGCAACGCATACCCTTGCGCGGCAAAATCCGGGTCCTGCTCCGCGCGCGCATTCGCGCGGACATAGGCGTCGAGCACCTGATCGAAGGTCATCCCCTGCAATTCATCCGCGAGAAGCACGAGCAATCCAATCTGGCGGCCCATGTCATTGACATAATAATGCACCTCGACGGTGTAGTCCTCGAAACGGAACAACCGCGATATGCTGTCGCCAATCATGGCGCAACGCGCCCGGCCCACATGCGGGCTGGCGTTCGGATTGATGCTGGTATGCTCGATCAGCGCCCGCTGCCCGCGCCCGGTATGATTCGAGCCAAAGGCATCCCCCGCCCGCAGAATGGTCTCCACGATGCGCCGCGCAAAAAAAGACCGGTCCAGTTTGAGGTTCAAATAGGGTCCCGCCGCCGCGGCGGAACGCACGGTAGCGTCGAATAGGACTTGTTCCGCCGCTTCCGCCGCCAACGCCTGCGGCGGTTTGGACAGCTTCTTGCCCGGCAGGAACATGGGAATGGCCACGTCGCCAAGATTCAGCTTCGGGGGCGGGGCAAACGCGATGTCCCCGGCTTCGAGGCCTGGAAACGCCTTTATCAACGGCTCGATTAAGGATTCAAAAGGATTCACCGGGAAACTCCTGCGTGTCGATTTTGTTTTATTGTGTAACAAGTGGAAGACAGCATTATAATGTATTTAGAATAGCAGGGGAAACGGCGTATCGTGAACCACGCCGGAAAGGAAGCCGCATGGCGCATGTAAAACTCATTTCTCGCGGAAAAATGCCCGTGGCCCCCGGGGCAACGGATGTATGGGAGACCATCATTTTGCTGCTCATGTCCATTATTTTCCGGGACTGGGATAATTTCCCGCAGGTCATCCAGAACTTGCAGAAGTATTACGCAAAAACCCCCTAATGGCCTTTTCCCGAAACGCGTTGGTTGAAAGTGGATATGACGATTCGGATGAAACGATTGCTGCGTGACGCGCGGTGTGAAATACGAACCGATATGCTTACGCGGCAACTGTTTGCCACGGATGCGTCCATCCATCAGATTGTACCGGAGGCGGTGGCCTTCCCCAAGACCGCGCAGGAAGCCGCGGCGGCGCTTCGCGCGGCGGCGGAACAGGCAATCCCGGTGACGCCGCGCGGCGCGGGCACGGGCTTGTGCGGCGGCGCGGTGGGCGCTGGGCTGGTGGTGGATTTCGCGCGGTATACGCGTCACATCACGGAATTCAATCCCGAAGCGCGGACGGTACGAGTGGGGGCGGGGGTAGTGCTGGACCAGTTAAACGCCTTTTTACAGCCGCACGGCCTGACCTTCGGGCCGGACGTGGCGACGAGTTCGCGGGCGACGCTGGGGGGGATGATTGCGAGCAATTCCTCGGGGGCGCGCGCGCCCGTGTACGGGGTCACCATTGACCATGTACGGTCTGTGGAAGCGGTGCTGGCGGATGGCCGGGTAATGGAACTGGGCCTGGAGAAGGCAGGTTTCGGGGAACATCATGATGAGATTGATCAACTGATTTCCGCGCACGCGGGGGAAATCCGGGAACGTTTTCACGAGGGCATTTGCAAGCGGTGGGGCGGATACGCGCTGGACCGGTATCTGCGCGCGCCGGGCGATTTGAGCAAGCTGATCGGCGGCAGTGAGGGAACGCTTGCGGGCGTATTTTCGGCGGAATTGAACCTGGTGCCCGCGGTGACAATTAAGGAGAAAGGACTGGGACTGCTTTTCTTCCCCTCCGTGGATGAGGCGATGCAGGCCCTGAAACCCATTCTCGCCCTGAGTCCGGCGGCGGTCGAGCATATCGACGATGTGTTGTTTGATCAGACCCGCGGCCAATTGTTGTTTCAACCGGCCCGCGCCCTTCTGGAACTGGATGCCCGGCCTTGCAAGGCGATTCTAATCGTTGAGTTTTATCACGACGTTCAGGACAAGCTGGCGGCCTTGGAGAAACTGAATCTTGGGCTCCGCCAGTATATCTGCAAGAACGCCGCGGAAATGGCAACGGTGTGGAATTTGCGCAAGGCGGGCTTGTCCCTGCTCACCGGGTGCGCGGGGCCGGCCAAGCCCACGGCGGGCGTGGAGGATTCCGCCATTCCGCCGGAACACTTGGCGGAGTATGTCACCGGGATGCGTTCCATCTTGAAACCGCTGGGGCTTGAGGCCTCGTATTATGGCCATGCAGCCTCCGGCCTGCTTCACATTCGCCCCGTGGTGGATTTGCACAAGGCGGAGGATATCGCCAAGTTTCGAACAGTGGGTGAGGAGGTCTCGAAGCTGGTGCGTCAATTCAAGGGTTCATTTACGGCGGAACATGGCGTGGGGGTGGCCCACACCGAATTCATGCACGAGCACATCGGCCCGGAACTGCTTGGGGTGATGCGGCGCATCAAAGAACTCTTCGATCCGAAGAACGTGATGAATCCCTCGAAGATTTTCGATGATGGGCGGTATAAATTCGACGGAGACTTGCGGCAGGGGGCGAACCATGTCATTCCCCTGCCGTTTGAGCCGGTGTTGGCCTTTGCGGCGAAGGACAAGTCGTTCATTGGCAATCTCGAGCAATGCAACGGCTGCGGGGGATGCAAGAAAGACGCGCCGGTGATGTGCCCGACGTTTATCGCCACCGGCGAGGAGATCATGAGCACGCGGGGCCGCGCCAATACGATCCGGGCGGTGTTGGAACAACGCATCGACCGGGGTGTTCATCCGATACTTACGCCGGAACTGGACGAAGCGATCCGGTATTGCCTGTCGTGCAAAGCGTGTGCGTCCGAATGCCCCTCGAATGTGAACATGGCATTGCTCAAGGCGGAGTTATCGTATGCGCGCATGCTCACCCAAGGGGTGCCCTTGGGCACGCGCGTGATCAGCCGCGTGGATATACTGGGATCGCTGGCTTCCCGGATGCCCCGCCTTGCCAATGCCGGCCTGCAATGGCGCTGGATGCGGGTGTTGATGGAAAAAACGCTGGGCGTGTCGCGGCGGCGGCCGTTGCCTCCGTATGCGCTTCAACGCTTCGATGATTGGTTTAAGCGGCGGAAATCACAACGTCCGGGTACGCCGGCGGGCCGGGTTATCCTATGGGATGACTGCTTCGTGCGGCATAACGAACCGCATATCGGCAAGGCGGCGGTGCAGGTATTGGAAGCGTGCGGCTATGAAGTGGTGCTGCCCGAAGGCCGCGCGTGCTGCGGGCGTCCGGCGTTCAGCATGGGCCGGTTGGATGTGGCGGCCTCGATGGGCAAAACCAATCTGGCGCTGCTTAAAGATGGCGCTGAGCCGATTCTCTTTCTCGAGCCTTCCTGCTATTCCATGTTCAAGGAAGACTATCGTGAACTGAAACTCGCGGGCGCGGAGGCGCTCTCGGAACGGGTGTTCCTGTTTGAACAATTCATGGAGAAGGTGCTTGAGGAACGTCCGGATGCTTTGACCTTTGCGGATCAACCACAACGCACCGCCATCCATGCCCATTGTCATGCCAAAGCCCTTACGGACACCAAAATCATGCCGCGCCTGGCCTCACGGATACCGAACAACGAAGTTACGATGCTCGATACCGGTTGTTGCGGCATGGCGGGCGCGTTTGGCGCGATGGAAGACAAATACGATCTTTCCCTTGCCGTGGCCAAGGATTTCATTGAGAAAATCGAAGCCCTGGGTCCGGACATTCAATTTGTGGCCTCGGGAACCAGTTGCCGGCATCAAGTGCTCCATCTGAGCACGGTCACGCCCATTCACATGGCGGAATTGCTGGCCCAATCGTTGAAAAACGGGTGAAGTAGAATCTTTACTAGCGCTGCAACACTTCCAAGACGGCAAACCGCCGACTTAAAATCCTCCTCCGCCTTATGCAGCCATTCGGCCACAATTTTTTCCACAGTACTGCTAAGCGGCATAAAGAATTTTCCCCTGTTTATGGGCAGGATAGGCAATTCCGCCAAAGGTGTCTTTGCTCTCCTTGAACCACTGGGAGGTGATCAGAATAATGTCAAAAGGATATTCTATTCCCTTGAGTGCGCGGCGTATGCGGAGATATTCTTCCTGCCGATTTTGGATTTCAGGCTCCACAATGAGAAGATCAATATCACTATCATCGGTCATCTCACCTCGGGCCGCGGAACCAAACAAGATGATACGATCCGGCGAAGACACCTCAAGGATGCGCCTGACTATTTCACTAAGGAGTTTTTCGTCAAGCATGATCTGAATACTTATCTTTATAAAGGTTTTTCAATTCCGCCAAAAGCCTGTGCTTTTACATAACGGTCAATCGCTCATCCATGCTGTAATTTTAGCCGATTTGTGATAAGCATGCCACTTTTATTCGAAATGGAGTTTCTTGTTTCAGGACACTCACTATTCACGACCTTGCCGTGGATTATTCTCCCGTAAGAACATCCATCATTTCGGAAATCCGGGTGAAGCGTTCGCGGGGTTTTCCGGCTAGTTTTCCGCGTTCCTGTTCCAGCGCGTCTATTTTGAGCCAGTCTTCGTAGCTGACAAAACGCACGCCGCGGCGCGCCAGCATGTTCTTCATTTCGTCCGTGCTGGGAACTTCACAGGGGGGCAGGGAGGGCAAATCCTCCAGGAGTTTTTGAACGGTCTCGGCGCTGCACGGCTTGTTGGCGCCGATAAGGCCGCTGGGGCCGCGTTTGATCCACCCGACGGTGTAGAGCCCGGGAACCACTTCGTTGTCCTCGGTGACCCGGCCCTCCTGGTTGGCAATGATGCCGAGCCGGTGATTGAAAGGAACACCGGGAATCGGATTGGCGCGGTAGCCGATGCTGCTGAACACCAGCCCGCAGGGAATTTCCACGATTTCGCCCGTGCCCTTCGCTTTTTGTTTGAAGGCTTCGCCCGTCAGTATATTCTTTTCCAGGAGGATGGATTCCACGCGCGAAGTCCCTTCGATGCGGATGGGGCTCATGAGGAAACGTAAATGGATGCGGCGCTGTTTGTTCGTATCGAGCGGTTGCTGCGCCATCTCGTGCAGAATACTCAGGATGCGCCGGGCGCCCGGCTCTTCCAGTTCCTTTTCACTGGCGGCGTTGATTTCCAATTCGTGCGGATCAATGATGCAAGCGCAGTTGCGAAGCCGGCCCAGTTCCTTAATTTCGTTTTCTTTGAATTTCGCCTGCACGGGACCGCGCCGCCCGATCACGTGAACTTCTTTGATTTTACTCGTGGCCAGGGCGTCGAGGGCCTGCCGGCTGATGTCGGTATGCTTCAGTTCGTCCACCGTCTTTGTCAGAATGCGGGCCACGTCAAGGGCCACATTGCCGACGCCAATCACGACGGCGGTTTCGTGGGATAGATCAAAGGGAAATTCCGCGTGCGCGGGGTGTCCGTTGTACCAGCCGACAAACGTGGCGGCGGTATGGCAACCGGGCAGGTCTTCTCCGGGGATACCCATATTTTTGCCCACGGTGGTGCCACAGGCGAAGATAATCGCATCATAGTATCGTTTAAGAACCTGGACACTGACCCGGTAGCCCAAGGCAACGTTTCCAAAGAACGCGAAATGCTCTTTGCTGGCAATTTTGTGAAAATATTTGGTGATTTCGCGGATTTTTTCATGATCGGGCGCAACGCCGCTCCGGGCGAGCCCGAAGGGGGTGGGGAGCTGTTCAAACATGTCCACCGTAACGGGCAGGGACGACTTGAAAAGCGAATCCGCCGCGTAGAATCCGCTGGGCCCGCTGCCAATGATGGCGACACGCAACGGACGCTCCAAGGTGCCTGTTTTTATCACACGGTTCTCCTTTCAGGCGGGATGCACGGTAATCGGCGCGCCAACGCCGATACCCAGTGCCTTGTGCGCGTTGTCATTGCGCAGCGCAATTTCGAGGCGCCCCGAACTTCCAAACAAAAAACCGGGCCGTCCCTCCGGTATGGACTGATAGGTGGCCGCAGGTGCGGCACGCATGCCATTGGGCAAAAAGACAGTCCTGGCGGCGGCGGGCATCATGGCCTGAACAATATTGGTGATGCAATTGCCAAAACGATCCACGTGGATGACTTCTCCGCGAAACCCGCCGTCACTGTGTAGCGCGGCTTCCGGCAGGTGAAGCATGTCGAGCGTGTCCAATGGCGGGCCGAAGGCGGCGGCGGGGATTCCGTTGGCGAGATGCGCGGCGGCGGGCGCAAAAACATCGCGTCCGTGAAAGGTGGCGCTGATCGCGGGCCGCATAAAGGCCGCATGCTCGATGATATGGGCGGCCTCCAAGGCATGTGCCTGCAGATAGAGGGTGAGGAGGCCATTATCCGGGCATACGAAATACTGTCCTCCCGCCGCCACGGCGATGGGAAGGCGTGATGTTCCAACGCCGGGATCCACGACAATCATGTGAATGGCGCCCTGCGGGAAGCACGGGGCGGCCTGTTCGATAAACAGGGCGGCTTCCAACAGGTTTCGAGGCGCAATTTCATGGGTGAGGTCATCAATGATGGCGGCGGGGCAAAGGTTTCTGATCACACCCTTCATAGAGGCCGCGTAGGGATCACGTAATCCGAAATCGGTGGTGAGCGTGATAATGGGGGGCCGCAACACAGAATCGTTCATGGCCGTTGCCGTTTCATGCATCGTCCGCGGTGCGCACGCAATTGCGGCCGGCGTTTTTCGCGTTGTAGAGGGCCTTGTCGGCGGCGGCGATGATTTTTTCGACCGTATCGCCGTGGCGGGGCCATTCGGCCAGCCCCTGGCTGATGGTTACGCCGAAGGTAGCACCCTGAAACGTGAAGATGCGGTCTTGAATCACGCACCGCAAAGCCTCGGTAACGTTTTTCGCTTGTTCGAGGGGAGTATCGGGAAAGAGGAGAATGGCTTCGTCGCCGCCATAGAGGCCGGCGAGGTCGCCGGGACGCAGGGTGGCACGCATCATGGCGCCCATCTCACGGATAATCATGCGTCCGGCGAGGTGGCCGTGGGTGTCGTTGACCCGCTTCAGGCCGTCGAGATCCGTCATGGCGAGGGTAAAGGGCTGGGTTTTCCGCCCATGCCGGATCAGGGTATCCATGCGCAGGCGGAAGGCGTCCATGGTAAGGAGCCCGGTTAGCTGATCATAGTGGATGCGGCGGTGCACCTCCTGATGAAACTGAACGTCAATGGAATCTTGCAGCACGAATTTGAAGACCACGTCGCCCATGTGGATTTTGTCGCCGTCGTTGAGGCGGGTGGACAGGGCGGGAACGTTATTCACCAAGGTGCCGTTGCTGCTGTGGAGATCGGTGATGGTGAAAAACTCGTTTTGCCCGTCGCGGACCAACTCAATTTCGGCGTGCCGCCGGGATACGGAAGGGGAATTGACAAACGCATCGGAGGATGTAGACCGGCCCAACACCATGGGACACTGCGATACTTCAATTTCGCGTCCGATTTCCCATCCGGAAAGCACAATCAGGCTGGCGCGCAACCCCGAAGGCGGATTGACGTCCCGCCCCGGGATTTCCGTGATGAGCCGTGTCATGTCCGAGAGGTTTTCTTTCAGTCCATGATTGGTGGTTTCGTCTTTCATTCCTTGCTCCATATCGCTCCTGGGTTCCTTATGATACAGAACATTTTCCCGTATGGCAATGCCGGGCGAAAACAGGAACGGAGGCCGTCGGGCCCGCCATGTATTTCGCCATCGAGCCGCAGTCGGCAGCAAGCCGGCGTACAACGGTATACATTCCGCAAGAAAAAAATATTCGTGGGGATAAGGCGATGTGCCGCGCGCTGCCTGCCCCGAGATGCCGGATGGAGAGATGTTCAGGTTTGGAAACCGTGGCTGTTATTCCGTGGGCTTGCGACACTGTACTTCACAGTACGCATCCAAAACAGGGCTGCTGCCGCGTGTGGTATACTGCCCTGAACGATGAGAGGATAACATTCCATGAGTGCATTCATGATCTATGGCGCGTATGGGTATACCGGCGCATTGATTGCCGAGGAAGCGTTGCGGCGGGGGCTGCGTCCGGTATTGGGAGGCCGGAATGAGGCAAAACTCAAGGATCAGGCCTCGATCACCGGTTTGGACTATCGCGTGTTCTCACTGGAGTCCGCCGAGGAAATTTCAAGGGCGCTGGAAGGGATGCAACTGGTGATTCATTGCGCGGGGCCGTTCTGCCGGACCGCGCGCGCGATGGCGGAGGGGTGTTTGCGCCAGCGCGTGCATTATCTGGACATCACGGGGGAAATCGAGGTGTTTCAATTGCTGGAGGCGATGGATGCCGCCGCGCGCGAGGCCGGGATCATGCTGTTGCCCGGGGCGGGATTCGATGTGGTCCCCAGTGATTGCCTGGCCGCCTATTTGAAACAGCGTCTGCCGGGGGCCACCCGGCTCACCTTGGCGTTCTTCGCCACGTTCCGCCCTTCGCATGGAACGGCCCTTACCATGTTGGAAAATATCCATCGCGGCGGCGTCATTCGCAAAGACGGGAAGCTTACGGTCATTCCTTCCGGTTCGCGGGAAAGAAACGTGGATTTTGGCCTCTGTACACGCCCCGCCCTCACCATTCCCTGGGGCGATGTGTATACCGCCTACTGCAGCACGGGCATTCCCAATATCGAAGTCTGCATGGCCGGATCGCGCACATGGCATCGGCTGGTTAAGTCCTCCCACTATCTTCGGGGGCTGCTCGCGCGGCCCTCGGTGCGCCGTTTTCTGCAAAACCGGGTAAAAGAAGGCGGTCCGGATGAGACGGCGCGGGCCAAAGGCTATTGCCTGCTATGGGGCGAAGTTGTGGATGATTGCGGGAACTGTTTTCAAGCGCGTCTTCGGACGCCCGATGGGTACACCTTAACCGCCGTAACCGCGGTGCGTATCGCGGAGAAGGCGCTCTCCGGAAACGCACCCGCGGGATTCAAAACCCCCTCGCTCGCCTATGGAGCGGATTTCATCCTCGAAATTGAAGGTATAACACGAACCGGGGAATAGGGGGGTGGGATCAGGGAAAAAGCCCCCAAGCCGCAAACGAACCGTGCCGAAATCCGTGGATGGCCTCACCGCCAGTTCCGAACTCCTCCATTATGGCTATGCACCCGATCCTGCCGGCGGTGTGGTATCATTTGCCAGCGTTGCGATTACAGGAGTTTATACTATAAGGGCGAATAACCTGATGGATAACGTGCCAACATTTTCAAGACTTTATAGAGAGATAGATGTACACCAGTTGACAGCAATGGAACGTTGATAACGGCAATTAGCGTGTAGTGATTCTCGTGGATTACAGATAATTCTGGCCTTAGGGGCTGCTGGAAGATTCCCCACGACAACAAGGAAATAATTCAATCCACGAATCCGTGCTTCCGTCCATTCCTGGTCAGTAAACAACAGGTCTCCCTTTCGTCCACGGATACCTTTAATTTCGATTGCCAGGTTTGAGTTTCCAGCCACCCCAAAATCATACCCGGATGCCGCTTGCCTCATATCGATCAGGCTGGACTGTGGGATTTTCATCAGCCGCTCTGAGTTAGTCAGGAAATATTCTTCGGCCCGACGTCCCGTCAGTAATCGTTCAGCGACATTCGACGCAACACGTGTAACCGGAACAAGTGAATCAATGGCCTCCCCGGTTGCCTCTTCGTCACCTGCCAAGATGCGTTGCACAAGTTCGAAAAGGGCTTCATCACTTACTGTTCGAAGTTCTTCCAGTACCTTTAGACGGTCCAGGCGCAAAGGACGGAGACGCCAACCCTTTCTCGGGTTAAGGTGCAAGGGATCGAATTCATCCCTGAGATTCTTAAATGTGGCGGGAGGTTTGCCCAGGAGACAGGATGCATCCTCATATGCACTACGCCAATTCTTGCAATGGCGCATGGCCAGGTAATGGTTGTCTAACCGGCTCATGGCATAACCAATCACAATGCTTTTGGTCTCAAGGCGCGATCCTCTTGTTGCACCCATTTTTCTCCTACCCTTATTGGTTGTTTCAGAGTTCAATGAGGATTATGCCATCTTTTAATGACGAATACGATACACACCCCATACGGTATCCGAGTATAAAAATGTTGTGGGGAAAACTTCTTGAAAGAAGTTTTCCCCACAACGATGTTATTTTGATATTTGCTAGATTAACGCGTTCCGCGCGTCGCCGGCGACGCGGACGTTGAATCCGAGGGTCATGCAGGTGGCCACAAGCTCCTGGAGGATGTCGCCATAGCCGATGACGATATGGTTGGACATGTGGGTGGCCATGAGTTCATTGCGGTCGTAGCCGGGGATGTGCACGTTGGCGATGGGCCACACGGGGGTGGTTTTGTCGAGGCGGTCTTGCAGGTCTTCTTTGGGCAGTTCCAATACGTTGCCGGTGCCGCAATCCATGCAGAGTTTACCGTAGGCTTCATAGGCGCGCGCCCAGGTGATTGTACCGGGTTTCGACACGCCGGAACACGTGCCGCCGCCAAGCGGGAAATACATGGCGGGCTGACGGTAGATGTGGGTTTTTTTCCAGCCGCCGAAGTGGGCGGGGGGCGCGCCTCCGGAAATGAGGAAGACCCACACGAATTTGTCCTGGTACATCCGGCCCCAGCGCACGTCGTGCAAGGTGGTTTCCATGGGCATGCCCTTCGCCATGAAAATCTCTTTCATGAGCATCTGCGGGATGCCCGCGCCCATGTCGCCTTCGTTGAAATGGGGGATCGCCTGGTTCGCGGCCACAATGGCGCCGCTTTCCGGATCACGCACGGCGGGCCGGTCCGTATTGTTGAGCATGCCTTCCACCAGATCGGAAGCGGGCACGCTGCGCACGAGGCCGTATTGATACGGAATGCCGATGGAACTCAGGCCGTAGCGCTGGTAGATGCGCAGTGCGGCGGAATACATCTTCATTTGAGAGAGCACCTGGCCGTGCACAAGCTCGGTGTACATGTCCGTGCCCCAGTGGAAGTTTGCGCCTTTTTTCACCAGCCAGTTCAGGTGTTTCTGCGCCTCCTGGTCGCTCACAAGATTCATCTCCGCAATTAAATCCGACTGATTCAAATATTCGATGGGCATTCCCGCCGCGCCCAGTTTGCCCGGATCGATAACGGCATTCAGCATGCCCATGCAGCCCGGATCAAGTTGCCCCATAATCCGGCGCTTCTTGAAAATATCGGCGGCCAGTGCGTTTCCGAAGCGTTTTGCCGCAGGCGAAAGTTTCAGATGGACGGCATCGGTCACGTGCTTTTCGCTGTGGATAATCTTGCCCGACTTGGTCCAATCCTCGAGTTTCTTCATGAAATAACCGTCGCTCAGGAATCCATCGCTCCAGAGGCGCGAATGCTTCACGCACAGGCGGTCGAGCGTGGCGGAGTGGTTCAGCAGCGCGACCAGCCCCGGCCACGTGCCATCGAAGTTGGCCAAAAGCAAAATGGGGCCTTTGTGGGTTTGCAAGGGACCCGATACGTGGTGCGAATACGCCCAGCAACTCAGCACCACGACTACCGGCGCTTTGGGATCAATTTGTGAAAACGCCGCCGTGCCTTCGCATTGCTTTCCAATGAAGCCATGCTTCCGTTTTGCGTCATACTTGGGCATGATTTCCGTCTTGAAACCCAATTTCCTGAGTGCTTTTGCGACTTCTTTCAGCGTGCCGTCCTGCATGGGCCAGCATGCCACATTGGCGGACTCGCGGAAGTCGCCATTGGATAGTAAATAAATGGTATCACCTTTTTTCATGGCTGCACATTCCTAAACGGTTGTTTCCATTCCATAAAACGTATCAGCCCATGCATCAAACGCATGGGTCCTGAAGCATATCACATGCGCGCACGGATGCCAAACGTTTTGAAAATGAGAGGGATGCATCTGGAAATCTGGAAATCACGTGGTATAGCCGCAACGGAAATCCGGCGAAATCCGGGAACACCCTGCGGAAACAGTGTTTTCCCGCGGATTTTTAGGTCTTCTTTTTGCAGGACACGTATAGCGCGCGTTGTTGCGCCGTGGATGGCGCACCCTATCCCCCAACGGGGCAACCGGCGGTTGCCCACTGTTTTCTGGGATGACGCCTATGCCGTCTACTTGGATTTATTGGCGGAGTGGTGTGGGCGCTGTCACGTGGACATCAGTGGTGTGGTGTTTAATGCCTAATCATAAGCGCTGCGTCCCCGCCGCTGTAGAAGCACAAACGAGGCGCTGGGTACCTCCGAAGAAACCGGGTCCCAAGAATCCAAAGAAACCGAATTAAATATAGTGCCCCCGGAAAAAAGTCTCCGCGCCTTCGCGGCTCCGCGTTAAATATCCCCTCCGGTGTTCCGCATTTCCCGTTCCCGCCTCCGCGTTAAAATTCTCCCTCCCCAAAACCCCAATCCCTAAACCTGGTTTCAGCTATCAGCCGTCGGATCGCAAAGAGAATAAGCCACGGATAAACAGGATGTACACGGATAAGAAAGGATCAGTGGAACGCGGAATGCCGGAGGATATCACACAGAGACACAGCACCGCAGAGAAAGGTAGAACCGGAATGTGTTCCGATAACTTCATCTGTGTGTATCGGTGTCTATCGGTGGTTCCTTCTCTTGCGATAAAAAATCCGTGACATCCGCGTAATCACTATCGAAATCCGGAATCTGCCATGCCATTGTTCCGCGCCACGCGGAACGGCGGCGGAGCCAGTTTTCAGCCTTCCTTTTCGTTTCTTTCGCGTATTTCGTGGTCTCGCCAATGTTCCGCAAACCGCAATTTCGCTCACGCTCCCAGGCGGATCACGGGGGCGTTCACGGTTTGTGCGGCGCGGACTACGTCTTCGCGGCAGGTAAAGAGGAGCATCTGGTGCTGTTGTCCGAGGTTGGCCATGAGCCGCATGGTGCGTTCGAGGCGTGCGTCATCGTAATTGGCAAAGGGGTCGTCGAGCAGCATGGGAATGGACTCGCCGGTCTCACTGATGCCCTGGACCAAGGCCAGGCGCAACGCCAGATAGATTTGGTCCACGGTGCCCTTGCTGAGGTTCTTTTCCGGATTTTCCGCCAAGCGGCTGGTCTGCGGGATGCGGACGCTGATGGTGAGGTCCCGGCTCAGATAGAGTTCGTCATACGCGCCCTCCGTGATCTCTTTAAGATAGGCGCTGGCGCGGGCGGCCAGTTTTGGGGCGATACGGGCATGCTTGTCGCGGGCGATGTCTTCAATCAACGCCAGGGCGTGCGTGGCCGCGGTTAATTCAAACTCGAGGGTGGCGATGCGCCCCTCCAGGGAAGCCATTTCTTCTTCAATCTCATTGATGGAACGGATGGCCGCCCCGCGCCCGGTAATGTAGAGATGGAGTTCGCGCTCTTCCTTCATGCACGATTCCAGGGCCGTGATCACTTCCTCCAGTTCCGCCTTGATCTGGTCCCGGGGGCGTTTGGGCGTTTCGGAAAGCTCCCCGTCGTTTTTCACCTCCTCCCGCAACACATGAAGGGGCTGACCCCGCAATATAGTGTTTAATTGTTCCTCCAGATTGCAGCGCTTATTCCATACATCCCGGTATTCCCGCGCCTGCCGGGCCTTCGCCTGCCATTGTTCCACCGATGTCACGCCCGCGTGCGACAGAAGCCGGGACAATTCTTTTTCCCGTGCATCAAGCGTCTTGCGCTCCTCTTCCTCCCGGCGCTCCAGCAATTGCGCGCGTTCCGCGAGCAGATCGATCCGGCCCCGGCGCTCCCGGTGCTGCGCGATGCGTGAACGGTAAGCACGCAACACGTTGTGGATATTGTCATACTGGTTTTCTTCGGTAAACCCGTTGACGCGCAAGAACGAGCGAATATCCTGTTCCACCGTGGCCAGGGAACGTTCCATGTCCGCGATATGCTCGACGAGCCGTTTCATCTCATTTTGATTGCGGTCAATCAGCGAACGCGTGTCATTGACCCGCCGCCGGTGTTCCCGGTATTCCTGATAACGGGCGATGGCCCGGCCCAGGGCGGGTTGAACATCCTTTTCGGTTTGAACGGATTGCCCCGCCTTTTCAAAGGCCTCCCGGATGCGTTCGAGCAGTTGCGGCACGCGCTCCTGGGTTTCCAAGGCACGGGTTTCCTGGGCTTCGAGCACTTCGAGGCGGGCGGCAAGTTCCGCGCTGGCCTCCCGATACTGATCGTATTTCGCTTCCAGTTCCCGAATCGTTTCGCAGCCCGCCGTTTTCATCAGCGCTTCCACGGGATGCCGCTCGGCGATGGTTTCGGTTTTCAGTGCTTCCAGTTCCGCTTGTGCCTCCGCAATTTGACGGGTCCCCTGTGCGATTCGCGCCCGTCCATAGGTCACACGTGCCAGGAAATAGGCTATGGCCACCAGCATCACAGCGCCCGGCAGCAGGATGGCCTTGTTCCCCGTTACGAGAAAAGCCCCGGCCAGGAAGAGCAAACCGGCGCCCGAAAGCACCGTCATCCAGAAAAAGCCCGGGATGCGGTCCGTTTCTTCTTCGCGCACCGCCTCAAGCCCCCGAAGATATTGGGACCGCTGCGTGATCTGTTCTTCCCCCATGCGCTTGCCCAATTCATATTCGCGCGCCATTTCCGGGAAATCCGGATGCTCGCGAAACAGGGCCTGCAAACGGGCCAGGGCGGCCCGGCGCTGTTCGGTTTCCTCCCGGAGACGGTCGCGCGCCTCGCATTCTTCATCCCGGGACCGCAACGCAAGGCTGAACGAATTCGCCAATTGCGTCAGCCATTCCATGGGTTCTTGCGCCAGACGGCTGAAATCGGGAAGTTCCGCCACCGTCCGCTGGGCGTCCTCCATGCGCTTGCGTAACTCATCCATGCCGGCCTCCATCCCGGTTTGCCGGTCCCGGAACCGTTGAATGGCCGCCGTGATTTCATTGAACCGGGTTTCCAGGTCCTCGGGCAGGTCTTCCAGCGAAAAGGCCGATTCTTCCCCGAGATTGTTCCGTTCCAGTTCCTGCTGCCGATTCAATTCCTCCCGTTCCGCCAGCGTGCGCACAAGATGCGCCTTGGCCGCGGCCAGGCGGTTTTCCGCCTCCTGCATTTCGTCCATGCGGTCCAGCGGGAATTCACGCGCGGAGGATAGCGCAAAACAATGCTGCGTGGCGGTATCAATACGCACGGCCAGGTTCTCCGCCTCGCGCAGCCGTGCCGCGCGATCCTGCGCTTCGATCAGGCGCAGTTCTTCCTCCAGGCTTCCCCGGCGGGCCCGCAGCCCTTCCAATGCTGCCAGGGCGGTCCGGCGCCGTTCCGCCGCCTCCGCCAGTTCCTCGTGCACTTCGCGCGCCTGCGCCAGTTCCTGTTCAAGCACCATGCGGCGCGCACGCGCGCTGGGCAAGGGCTTGGTGCGGGCGTTGGGCTGCCCAATGGCCGTGATCCGTTCCTGCAACCGCTTCAGGGCGGCTTCCGCGCTGCTGGTTTCCTCCCCGGAATCGGCCAGCGACAACAGCTTCTCCCGGATTTGATTCAACGCGTCCCGGTCGCCCAACTCCTCCAGGCTGAAATGACTGATGGTGGCGGTCCCGAAAAAGACCTCCTTGGCGAGCCCGAGATGTTGCGGGGCGAAATCCACTTCATGGTTGCGCAACTGTTCAAATTCCCCTGTGATATCCCGCGCATTCGTCCGATCGAATATCTGCACCGATTCCCGGCGCCGGTCAAAATTGCGGATCACCTCCAAATCGGCGCCATTGTCCAGCGTGTAAAGCAGCGAACCGCCATAGCGCTCCGGGTCCTGCCAGGGCACATGCAACGACTGGGATTCATCATAGGCCCGCTGCATGAGGCTGCGCTTCTGCCCGTACAGCATGTCGCCGATGAAACTGCGGAGGGTCGTTTTCCCCTGTTCATTGGGGCCAATGATGACCTGGAATCCGGGAAAGAAGTCCAGCGCGAGATTGGAAAACCGACCATACCCAAGTATGTTGACCCGCCGGATTTTCATTCCGTCTCCCCTTCCATTCCATACAAGGGCACTTCCCTTCCGCGATAGGCGTTTACCCCCACCTGCCGCGCCCGTTCCAGCATGGAGCGCACGGACCGGTCCGGGGCATCGTGAATTTCCTGGTTGATGCGCCGGACAAATGCGCCCAAGGTGGTCGAGGCCAGGGCCAGTTCCTCATAATCCTCCGCAGGAAGTGTTTCATCCAGCAAATCCAGGAATAAAAATTCTTCGGCGAGCACTTCCCGCACGGAATGCAGGACACTCTGGATGGCGGGGGCCATGGTTCCCTTGAGTGTCACCCGTGCGATATAGTCGAACCGTTCCTCCCGCCGGAAGTTCCGAAGGGCGTCCACCAACTGGCTGGAATTGGTGAAGGGGGTACAGTCCAGTGTCTCCACGACATAGAGCGCGCGCGAGGAGGGCACGGGCGTGACCCGAACTTCGCCCGCCTCCGGTATTTCCACTTCAAGATAATGGCGAACGCCACAGGCGGTAAAGTCGTGGCCTTCCGGAGCGCCCGAATAATACATGCAGACGCCGGCCGCGTTGGGCACCTCGGTCACGGAGTGGAAATGGCCCAAGGCAAGATACTTCAAGCCCGGCGCGGCAGCCGTGTCTGCGTCAAAGGGGGCATAGGCGTCTTTTCCCGGAGGCTGATGCCCCCGTTCCGAGCCGTGGGCCACCGCGATGTGGATTCGTCCGTCCTCCGGAATGGATAAGGAACCGAATGGATTGACCGAAACATCCGGACCGTCAAACCCAAAGCCGTGCACCGTAAGCGGCACATCCTCCAGCGCATGGGAAGTCCATTCGGGGGTGCGGAAAAGATGCACATTGGGAGGCCATACCTCGGTGAGATAGGGGGAGCCCGGCACACCGGGATCATGATTTCCGGCAGCGATAAAGACCGGAACCGGGCGAATCCGCTCCATGCATTCTCGCAGAAAAGCCACCGTGTCACGGCTCACACGATCCAGATCGAACAGGTCCCCGGCAATAAGCAGGGCGTCCGCGGGCCATTCCGCGGCGCGTTGCACAATCGCGGCAAAAACCTCCCGCAAGCATTGCCGCCGCCGATGCCCGAAGCCCGCCGGGAAGCGGGTTCCCGCGAACGACGCATCCAGATGAACATCCGCCGTGTGAATAATCTTCATACTGTCACCACCAATCCCATTGGAATGCTGTTAGTGTGACAAATTCCCGTCCTGATTCCAAGTGCTAATGCGCGGGGGACGGCCTTTCCGGGCATCTTGATATCCCTGAAAGAGTTCATAGCGCAATACGCGGCGATACGCATATCCCATGAGCCGCGTGTTTTCCTCGGAGCGTTGGCAAGCCTGTTGATAGAAGGGGACCACCAATCCATCCAGGCTGGCCCGCGGAAATCCTCTCAAAACGGAAAACCGGCGTGTAATTTCAGGGTCATGGGTCTTGTCTTCCAGCGTGCGCAAGCCATACCCGAATAAATAGTTCCGGGCGGCTTCTTCATTAAAAGTGACCGGGCGCCACATAAACGCCGCCGCCTTGTCCGTGTACATGCGCGGCACCCCTTGCGCGGCCAGCCGCCAGGCCAAATCCACCCCGTTCAGGCGGGTGTCGCCAAAGGCATCATCCACACCCTGGGCCTCCAGGAATACGCGCCGGGGCACACTCATATTGTCCATGCGGCACTCGATGGGCTTGGGGACGGTTCCCGGCGGAAGCATCTGCGTGTGTTCCGGAAGAAACCAGCGGGTAAGGGCCTCGCTGCTGAGCTGTGGATGGCGCTGGATCGCACCGAGGACCATCGCACCGCCGTCATATTCCGCCTGCGCGAGCACATGCCGCTCAATCCAATGCGGCCCCGCCAGCAAATCCAAATCAAGAAACAGCACCCATTTCCCCCGGGCTTCCCGCACCCCCACGTTCCATGCCTGCGCCAGGTTGCCTGAAGGAATCCGAATACAACGGGTGCGGATGGGGGAACCGGCCGCAAAACGCTCCACCACGCCGCCCGCATGGTCCGTACTGCCGGCATCCGCCACGACAATCTCAAACCGGGCGGCCGGAAACGACTGTTGTTCCAGATGCGTGAGAAACGTGGGCAGCGCATTGGCTCCGCGCTGAACCGCCACCACTACTGATACATCCACTTTATCCATCCGGCACAGCATAGCCCGTGGCACCTGTTAATGCAACTCCATGGAACTCTCCGCGGAACTCTGGCGAAAACGTGCCGTTGCATGCCGGTCCGTGTTTGCATGCGGATGGTTTTGTGCTTTACCGTATAGGCGTGGCATCGAAGCAACAAACCGCCGAGGAGTTGAACAAACAGCCTATGCCGGCCATGCGAAGAAAAATAGACCCGAAAAGCAACGCGGAATTTCTGGCGGGGGTGAAGCGCGATCAGGCGAACCGGGAACAGGGCTACCGCGACCAAGCCCTGAAATTGTTCCCCCATGTCTGCGCGAAGTGCGGCCGGGAATTTTCAGGGAAACGGCTCCGCGAACTCACCGTTCATCACAAAGACAACGACCACATGAACAACCCGCCCGACGGGAGCAATTGGGAGTTGTTGTGTTTGTATTGCCATGACGACGAACACGAGGCGTATGAACGCGCCGGGTATTACAGCGGCAGCGTGTCTTCAGGAGCGCAGGACTCGGGATATACGCCCTTCGCGGGCCTGAAGGACCTGCTGAAACCCAGCGAAGACCCCCCGGACGCCGAAAAACACAAATAAACCGGTCTATTCCAGCCGGAACCTGAAGAATGTGTCGAACAGCGGCGTAACGCGCAACTTATGAAGCCGTGATATTGGGTAAGGATCGTTTATTTTTTCATACTGAAATTCGAGAAGCCCGAATTTCCGCAAGGGTTCGAGAATACGCCATTCCGTGATACGATTTATTTGCGATTTTCCATCATAGGCAAAAACCGGTATCTCCTGTATCACGGCGGGCAAAAACAATCGCGGCAACAATGCTTCAAAGGACGTCCAGTCATGGGCATGCTTGCGGAGCATAAGAAATGAAAAAGCCACGGTCTCCTGCACGCCGGGGCACTCCCCCATGAAGTCTAAGCACGCCAAATTGAATCTCCGGAAGAATGTAAAAAACAGCCGAGCATACAATTCACCGGCGTTGTTTTCCTGAAGCAACCGCCCGGCTTCCTTCGTAATCTTGAAATACCCCTTGTTTTTCCGAATCAGTCCCGCGATCTGGATAACATGCCTCAATGTATTTAGCGGCCCGATTTCATCCTCGTTCCACCCCCGCTTACATAAATATTGATACTGTAAAATCTCCTCGCGCTCCGTCATTTGTTCGACATACTGTGCCACAAACTTCCGGTTGAGATTGCCCGTTCCCGTGGTTTTCGCGCCACCCTGTTCCTGCAGTAACCGCAGCAGCAGCCGGGCATCCGCCAGCAGGGCCGCTCCCGTCAGTTCATACGGCGGAATGTTTTTGTTCAACGAAAACACCGAATCCGGATGCTCCCAATCCGCACGCATCAGATGATAAACCTGTTCCGGGGAGTATCCGCCAAATTCCGGCACCGGGCGCCGGTTATGTTCATCGGTGAACTTTTGGATGAGCGCATTCGCCTCATCAATGTCGTGTATGCCCCGTTCCTTGAGGAGTCGACGGATTTGTTCGTTGATCTCCGCGGCAAGGTTTTGGGGTTTATTCTCTTCCATCCGCTGAACGGTTCCCGGAAGTATTCCTTTAAGACGGTTATGGAGCATCATTAATGCATGCCGTACGTCCGGATCGTCTTCTTCCCCACAGGCCACTTCGATGGCGGTTATGAACCGGGTAAACGTGTCCAGGGAACATTGATGCTCATAGTGGCCCTTCTTGGCGGTGGCAAATTGAATTCGGGCCCGAAGCACATCATCCAAGGCACACACATGTTCCAACACCAATTCGCGATCTTCACGGCTCAAAGTAATCGTAATCATGCCTCAATTTCCCACACAATACCCGTCTTCGGTGGCGGGCACTTCTTCCGGACACGCATGATATCCCTTGGAGTTGTAGAACTGGATAAGGCGGAGCAGTTCCGATAGGTTAATCAACCAGTCCTGCGGGTTGTAATCACTGTCATGAGGAATACACATGGCATCCCCGAGTGCCGGCGCATACCCGTCTTCCGTTCCCTCCTGACAATGATACCCCTCCGAATTGTAGAACTGAATCGCCCGCAACAACTCGCTCAACCCAATCACGTTGTCATGATCGGGGTCCGCACTGTGCCACAGGTCCGCCTGGCCTTCGGTTTCGCCTTCTCCAGGCGCCCCTTCGCCTTCTTCCACCCCTTCCGGTATACCTTCTATCCCCCCTTCGCTTGCCCCTTCACCTTCCAGCGTTCCTTCCGCAGTACCTTCTTCCTCCCCTTCCGGTATACCTTCCATCCCCCCTTCGCTTGCCCCTTCGCTTGCCCCTTCACCTTCCACCGTTCCTTCCACAACGCCTTCTTCCACCCCTTCAGCCCCTCCCTCGCCTTCACCCACGCCCTCTCCTTCGGTTTCCGGGATGCGCGCGAAGAAATGGACGGGTTGCACGCCCAGTATGGCGGCTTCGCTCGCGGTGTAGTAGCCCGTGCCGTCCGCGGCAAACGCGATGGCTTCCCCCTGAATTTCAAACACCGCCGGCACGGCACAATAGGCACGCGTGAACGCCTCATGCAGGGCTTCGCCCGGCAGCCGCCGCCAAAGCCGCGTTTCCATATACGAACGAATCAGAATTTCATTCCCGTCCAGCGAGACATCACCCGCCGTTATCATTCCGGCAAGCCCTTTGGCGAAAAACAGCGTCGTCACTTCTTCCAGGAGGGCTTCCTCGCCGTATATATGCGGCGCGGCCTTGCGAAAAACATGGCCTGTCCCATTTTCCAGTTGCGGATTGGAACTGTCCTTGGTCACGAGATAGATATCGCCGGACAGCGGGTCCACCAGCAGGGTTTCGCAGTCGTACACCACGGCGGGGGCCAATGGGTATGCCAGCGAAAACGAATCCACTTCCCCCACCATCACCTCCTGGGGTTCTTGAAGCGGGTCCACCTCCGGTTCCGCGATGCGGTAAATCATCAACGAACCCCGGTAAAGGCCATTGTTGCCGAAATCACCGATATAGAGGTAATCACGTTCCGGGTCCGGTCCCGGGCCAAACGCCATGTCTTCCCAATCCTCGGCGATGATCCCATCCAACACGTAGGCGCCCAAATGCCGCCCGGTATGCGAAAACGCGTACACGGCGGCGGCGTCACCGCTGTCATTGTGCGCCCAGAAGACCCCGGGATGGGCCCGGCTGTCCAATAGCCCGGACAGTTCCTTCAACCCGGCCTGTGTTGGGGTGCAGAACGTGACACCGGCCTCAAACGCGGGACATCCTTCCTGTGCCTGACAGGACGCCATCATCGGCATCCACCATAGGCTCATTGTCATACTCGTGATTTGCAGCCATTTCATAACCAAACCTTTGTGCATGCAGTATACGGCATTGATGCGGCCGGACAAAAAAATGTTCCCGGAGCAGGTTCGCCCGTTTCGCAAAAAATGACCCCTGCTTTTCGGCGCGGGAAGTATTCTGGGGCGGTCTCTGCATTCGCCGGATAGTTTGTGGTATGTTTTGCGGAATGAAGCAAGGAAGGACGGAGTGCCTATATGGACACAGCCGAGGTTTCGGTGAAATCCCCTGCAGGGGATGACGCCCCCCGTGAAATACCGGTTCCGGGGAGCACTGCGGGAAAATGGAGACGTATCCGCACTGCCTTCCGTTCACGTTGGGCGGGTATCGCATTGGCGGGGCTTCTGCTGGCGATGGGTTTTGCCGCAAGGATATACCGGATTGATTCGGAGACGCTGTGGTATGACGAAAACTTCAACTACGGGTCGTTATGCCGGGCGGCGAGTTTTGCGGAATTTTTCAATGATGACTGGAACTTGCTCATTAACAGGATATCGCCTTACTTCATTGCCCAGTATTTCTGGGCGCATTGGATGAGCAAGGAGATACTTTCACTTCGCCTGTTGTCCGTAGTGTTTAGCATGGCCGCCCTATTCAGCCTCTATGCCTTCACCAAACGGATGTATGGCTTTACCGCGGGCGCCTGTGCGCTGCTAATGGCTTGTTTGTCGAACATCCATATTTATTATGCCCAGGAAGTCCGTGAATATTCGTTGCTTTTATTGCTCAGCATCTGGTCAATGGATAGTTTTCACCGTGCTTGGCACGGAGGCCGGCGGTCTTGGTTTATCATTCATTATATCGTGTCATGCCTGATCCTTTTCACACATCTCTTTGGCGGATTTCTACTTGCGGCCCAAGGACTGTATCTGTTAATCCTATACCGGCGGGAAATATGGCGCGTTATTCTATGGGCGGCGGTTTATGTGCCAGTAATACTGGGAATGGCCTGGTGGATTTCCACCGCGGACTTCGGCAGGCTTGATGTGGGCAACAGTTGGATTCCACAGCCCGGCATACAAGGGTTGTTGCGGGGGATGACGTGGGATGGGGCCTATCTCCCGCATGCTCTCTTTCGCGGCGAACTGGGGTTGGCGGCCTTATGCTGGGCGCTGTGGATGGTTTGGCGCGACACGAACAATTCCACGAAAAAAAATGATGAAAACGCTCCAGGGACGGGGCGCAAAGATTTCCTGTTGCTCAGTTGTTGGCTCATCGTGCCGCCGGCGGGTCTTTTCCTGTTATATTGCTTTTACGGTCCCTGCTTCGTTTTACGTTATGTGCTTTATTCCTCTTGCGCCCTTTTCATACTTTTCGGCGCCGCGCTATCCTCGATTCGTTCCACCAGTTTGCGCAACGCCGCCATTGCAGGGCTTGCCGCGCTGATGCTGTGGCATTGTATCAGCGAGCCCCGTCCGTTCCGGCCGGACCACCGGGCGTGCGCGGAAATTATCCGGACGCACCGCGCACCGGACGACCTGGTTCTGAAATATCCGAACCTGGGGATACAGTATTTCCAACTTTTTTGGCCGGAACTCGGCGCGGACGCGGAAGGACTGGACACGTACCCGAAGTTGGTGGCACGGGTCTGGGAGGAAGCGCGCAAGGGCAAAGATATTTGGGTGATTATTTCGTTACAGGGCGAAGACAAAGAAATGAACACCTTTGATCGAAGCCTGCGCGACCGTCATCTGGCGTTTGAACGGTTCCCGGTGGCCGGCGGTTCCCCAACCTATGTTTACATGGGGCTGGCCCGGAACACCTTGCGGCATTATTACTCGACCGCCGTGTACCATATCCGCGAAGACACGGGAGGTGCATCCTCTGTAACGTCATCCACATGGCGCGGCGGCGGGCCTTCCGATGGCACCCGCCGGACACACGCGCGAACGTTGAACAATACACGGCCTGCACGCATCAATGCCGGAACCTCCCGGCCAACATGGACCAGAAGGGAGAAGACCGACTCGTGAAACTGTCTCGGCGGGTTTTCTTATCAACCACGATTTCTGCCGTAACGGGCAGCCCGTTCTTGATTGCGCGCAATGGAGGGATTGTCAGAGCCGGCTCTGCCGTGAATAGCGTCATGCCCCCTGCGCAGGCGCGGCTGAATCCTTACCGTCTGGAAGCGCTGGATTTGCGCCGGTTCATCCGGCTCGGCGTAGAACATATTTACAGGGGTGCTATTGATTCCCGGCGCGGTTATTTGCCGTTTGTGGGATTCGGCCTAACGGAAGGGAATGCATCGTGTAACCACGTGTATTGGGGTTCGCCGCATATGGAAGGGCGCTTTCTAGACGCCTTGGCGCGGTGCGCAGAGGTGGTGGATGTTCCTGTGGAGGATGCGGCGATTGACGGGTTGCGCACCTGGCTTCACCGTTCGCTGAGCAACCCTTGGGGGCTTCCGCTCTGGAACCTCCCGGACCCTGACGGAAAACAGACGGGGAACATGCACGATTGCCGCGAAGTGCTGTTGGGGCTGGTGGCGTTGGCGCGATGGCGGAAGTGTGAGCACTCGAAGAAACTGGCGCGAGGGTTGGTGGAGGCGATGGAGAAAGCTACGCGCGCTACCGGTGGATATCCCTCATCCGTGCTGGGAATAGACGGCTGGCGGCTGCCGCCGGATCCTGGGATCGTCAACTTTACGTGTGGGCGCGCAATAGGGGCGTTGACGGACTATTACCGCTTTACGAAAGAAGAAATTGGACTGGACTTGGCCAGGCGGTTTGCCGACTACTGTATCAAGAATGCATTCACCTCCGAGGGGGACCTGTCCGACGGCGCGGGGAGCCACCTCCATTCCAGCACGGGGACCATGGCATCACTTCTCGACCTTGGTGTTCTCACAAATGACGAGCGCTACGTTGCCTTTGGCCGAAAACTGTACGATGAGTTTCTCAAGCCCTATCGAACATCCTTTGGCTGGGCAAAGGAACGCAAAGACCCTTGGCCCCATCGCGGCGAAGCCAACAACACCGGCGACTACATCGAGGCCGCGCTTACCCTCGCCCACAACGGGCATCCCGAATACTATGCCGACGCGGAGCGCTTCGTGCGCAACGGATTACTGGCCGCACAGATTATCAATACCGACTGGATTGCCCAGAGCGACCAACCCGATACCGAAGACCTCGTTCATTCACACATCCGCGAGCGTGTCCGCGGCGGCTTTGCGTTCACGACGCCCAACGGATATCACTCCTACAACACCGACCTCATGGGCGGCGCTCTGCGCGCGCTCTGCAGGACCTGTCAGGCCAGCATCCGGCAGGAAACGGGCCGCCTCATGGTCAACATGCTTTTCCCCGTGGACACCCCCGAGTTAGTCGCCACGACGCAACTGCCGCAAGCTGGCGTTTGGGAGGCATGCGCAAAGACAGGCGGCACACTCGAGATTCGATTGATGGAAGGAATGGCGGCCGACGGCATCCGCTTAACCGTCAATGGCGAATCCCGAGACCCTGGTCTTCGGGATGGCATATTGTTTGCCGAAAACCTTCCGGCCGGCGCAAACATCCTGCTCCGATTTGATTTGCCAGCGCGCCACACCAATGAGACACCCTTGGGATGGGACAATTGCGCGATTGATTGGCGGGGAAATACAATTGTTGCGATGACCCCCAGCCAAGGAGGGATATCTCTCTATTAGCCCATTGCGCCAATACGTCCCCGGAAGAATAGTAAGAACGCGGCAACAGGCGAATCCAGGAACCCGATACAGCACGCCGTAAGAACAAGGGCAAGCATGACGTCTCTTTACTAGCGCTGGGGGAGCTCGATCTTCCGCTTTTCCTGATCCGGATGCGGGCGGTACAGAATAGCCACATGCCCGATCATGCCAACCACCTCACACCCCGTGCGCCGCGCGATTTCATCCGTTAAGGCCCGTTTCTCTTCCTTGAATTCATTGAACCGGACTTTGACAAGTTCATGGGCTTCCAAGGCGGCCACCACGGCCTTGACCAGCATGTCGGAGATGCCTTGCTTGCCCACAAGGACCACCGGGTCGAGATGATGTGCGAGACTGCGCAAGAATTTACGTTGAACACTGGTAAGCGTTGGCATGGAGGGTCCTTTACTATGTTTTTGGGGATCATACCGCGTGCCTTCCCCCGAATGCGAATTGAATCCCGGCCCGGCTTTGGGTATAACCGGAGACATCCAACAAGGAAGTTTGCATGCAGCCGCAAATGCGTTTTGAAGTGGAAGCCCGTGATCCCCATGGCCACGCCCGGTTGGGACGCCTCACCCTGCCGCACGGCGAAGTGGAGACGCCCATTTTCATGCCGGTCGGAACCCAGGCCTCCGTAAAAGCGTGCAGCCAGGAAGACCTCGAAGCGGTGGGCGCTCAAATTATCCTCGGCAATGCCTATCATCTATACTTGCGCCCCGGCACCGAGACCTTGGAAGCCGCCGGCGGCATCCACCACTTTATGCACTGGAATCGTCCCGTCCTCACCGATTCCGGAGGCTTCCAGGTCTTCAGCCTCGCCGATCTCAACAAAGTCACTCCCGAAGGAGTCACCTTTCAAAGCCATCTCGACGGCTCCCGCCACGTTTTCACGCCCGAAAAGGCCATTGATGTGCAGATCAGCATCGGCGCGGACATCATCATGTGCTTCGATGAATGCACCACCTATCCCGTCACCCGCGAAAAAGCCGAAGAATCCATGCAAATGACCCTCCGGTGGGCAGATGCCTGCAAACGCCGCTGGGAAGAGCGCCACGCCGCCCATCAGGCCCTGTTTGGCATTGTGCAAGGCAGTGTATTTCTCGATTTGCGCACCGAATGCGCGGAAGCGCTCTCCGCCATGGATTTTCCCGGCTATGCCATCGGCGGCGTCAGTGTGGGGGAGAGCAAGGAGGAAATGGTCTCCGTTGTCGAGGCCACCGCACCCCTCTTGCCCGAAAACAAACCCCGCTACCTCATGGGCGTTGGGCCCCCCGAAGACATTCTCGAAGCCATCGAGCGCGGCGTGGATATGTTCGATTGTGTCATGCCCACCCGCAATGCCCGCAACGGGGGACTTTTCACCTCGCAAGGCCGCCTAAATATAAAGAATGCGCAATACGCGCGTGATTTCCGCCCCATCGATCCCGAATGCACCTGTCCGGTATGCCAGACCTATACCCGCGCCTACCTCGCCCACCTCTACCGCGCCGGAGAGATTTTGGCCTTGCGCCTCAATACTTTACATAATCTTTTCTTTATGCTACAATTAACTGCTCGTGCGCGTGACGCTATCCGGGGCGGACGTTTCCAGGATTTTAAGCGCGCATTTCTCCAACGGTATTCCCTGCAAAACGGCGGGAACGAGTAATCTGGGTTCGGAGGACGATTAACTGTGTGGAATATAGTATTGGCTCAGGCTGAAACAGCGGCCTCTCAGGCGGCTCCGGCGGTTCAAGGCGCGGTGCAAAGCGCGGCGGAAGGCGCGGCGCAAACCACCACGCCCCCGGCGGCAAGTCCCTTCGGCAGCATGCTGCCCATGATTGTCGCCTTCATCGCGATCATGTATTTCCTCATGATCCGGCCGCAGCAAAAACGGGAAAAAGAGCGTAAAAACATGCTTAATGCCTTGGCGAAAGGCGACAAAGTCGTCACCTCCGGCGGCATTTGCGGCACCATAACCGACCTATCCGAAAACCACGTCGTCGTTAAAGTGGATGATGATGTAAAACTGCAATTTGTGCGTAGTGCTATTGTGCAAGTGGTTTCGCGCGAAGGAAAAAAATAAGCCGCCCTTGGGGCTCTCAAAACCTCGCGCATTTCTGAACGGAGTTTTCCATGAAAAAGCATCTTTATCGTACACTGCTCATTTGGGGCGTGCTAATCGTCTCCCTGGTCTTCATGTACCCCACCATCGGATGGATGTTGCTCTCCGATGACAATGAATGGCTTGGACTGACCATGGAGGAACGGGAGAAGACCGCTCCTAAAGACGGAACGCGCCAAGCCCGCCTCCTCAAGTGGCAAAAAGAAGACGATGAGTTTGCCCGTCAGAAACGCGGCACGTGGGAAACGGCGTGGCATGCCGTCAAACGCTGGGCCGAGTTCGACCGCGACCAGGTCATCAACCTCGGCCTCGACCTTCAGGGCGGCGTCCACATGGTCTTGCGCTTCGACTATAAGGAACTCCCCGCCGAACGCCTCAAGGACTATCAAGACCGCGGTTACAAAGAAGAAAACATCGAGAAGGAAATCCAGGAGACGGTCCTCCAGCAAATCCGGCGCCGCGTCGAGGAATTCGAAGCGAAAGAACCCGTCATCCAGGCCTTGGGCAACAACCAAATCCAGATACAGCTTCCCGGTGAAAAAGACACCGCCCGCGCCCGCGCTCTCATCACCAAAACCGCCCTCCTCAACTTCCATATCGTCTCAGGAAGCGACGAATCCGTGCCGGTCTTCACAAAGATTAAAGAACGGTTCCCCGATGAGTTCATGCCCTTCATCAAGCGTCCGGTCCTTCAAGGCGAACCCTTCACGTTTGCCGTCGAGCACTACGACCGCGTCAAGCGCGTCTTGGATAAAGCCATCGAGGCGGGCGTCATCCCCAAGGACAAGATGATCTCCTTCAGCCAAAAGCCCAAGCCCTATGAGAAGCAGGAATACAGCCTCTATTTGGTCACCAAAGACCCCATCGCCACGGGCACAGGGCTGCGTTCCGCCGTCGCCATCCCCGACCAGAATAACCCGCCCTACTGGGAAATCCTCTTCACCATGAGCAATGCCGCCGGCGCGGCCTTTGGCGACGCCACCGAGAAGAACATCAACCGGCCCATGGCCATCGTCATTGACGGTGTCGTTATTTCCGCTCCGGTCATCCGCGACCGCATCACCACCCGCGGTTCCATTACAGGACGCTTTGAAGGCCCCGAAGCCCGAGACCTCTCCATCGCCCTGAATTCCGGCTCCATGGTCGTGCCCGTCCACGAAGAGTTTACCCGTGTCGTCGGCGCCACGTTGGGTTCCGAAGCCACCAACCGCGGCGTCATTTCCGCGTTGGTGACCTTGGTGGTCGTGGGCGCATTCATGGTGGTGTATTATATGTGGTCCGGCGTGGTCGCCATGCTCGGGCTCATCTACTGCTTTGTCATGATCATCGGCCTGATGGCCTATTTCCAGATTACTCTGACCCTCCCGGGCATCGCGGGCCTCATCCTCACCATCGGCATGGCCGTGGACGCCAATATCCTCATCTACGAACGTTTCCGCGAAGAATTGCGCATGGGCCATGCCCTTGCCTCGTGTGTCTCCGCCGGCTTCAAACGCGCCGCCACCACCATTCTTGACGCCAACATCACCACCCTCATTGCGGCGGTCGTGCTCATGCAGTTCGGCACGGGGCCCGTCCAGGGCTTCGCCATCACCCTCGCCATCGGTGTGGTCGCCACCATCTTCTTCTCCCTTGTCGTATGCCATGCCCTCTTCGATTTCATGCTCGAACACGGCATCTTGAAGAGCCGTCTCAGAATGCTCCACCTTATTCCCGCCAACCCCGGCATCCCCTTCCTGGAAGTCCGCCGCTTCTGCTTCGTCTTCAGCATTATCGCCCTGCTCACGGGAATCGCCTTCTTCGTATACCGGGGAAGCGATGTCTACGGCGTGGACTTTACCCAGGGAACCAATATCAACCTTACACTGAAAAACGATAAGCCCGTCCCCGTCAATGATGTCCGCGTCGCCTTGGCGAACGAAGGATTCAAGAACCCCATCGTCCAGGAATCCGGGGAAGTGGCCGGGACGAATGAATTCATTATCCGCGTCAGTGATCTGAATCCGGAAGCCCCCGTAAAACCTGCCGAAGAACCCGCGAAGGAAGCCGCACCCGCGCCTGCGGATGCCGCACCTGCCGCCTCGGAAACTACTCCGGCGGCCGCCGCGCCTGTGGCCGACGCGCCGGAAGCAACTCCTGAAACCCCGAAACCCGGTTCTTCGGAACAAGAAACCGCGCCCGCGCCCGCAGCGGATGCCCCGGCGCAACCCCAGGGGCAAACCACTGTGGTGACGGTCGCCGAGCGCATGCAAATCGCATTGGCGTCCCTGACGGCTTCGGGAAAATCCACCGATGTGGTGGTACAAGACCAGCAGACCGTCGGGCCCGCCGTGGGCGCGCAATTGCGCAAGGACGCCGTGTGGGCCATCCTCATGTCCTTCTTCTTCATGATTGTCTACCTGACGTTCCGCTACGACATCAAGTTTGCCGTCATGGGCGTGGTGGCCCTTTTCCACGACATCACGTTCACCGCCGGCATTCTTGCCCTGATTGGCCATAAAATTGACATGACCGTCGTGGCCGCCCTCCTGACCATCATTGGGTACTCCATCAATGACACCGTCGTTGTCTATGACCGTATCCGGGAAGAGCGCGCCCTTCTGCGGGGCAAAGGGTATACCTGGCTCCAGATTATGAACATCTCCATCAATGTGACGATGAGCCGGACCCTGCTCACCTCGGTGACGGTTCTTTTCAGCGTTGTGGTCCTTTACTTCCTTGGCGGGGACTCCCTCAAGGACTTCGCCTTGGCGCTGATTATCGGCGTGGGCATCGGAACCTACTCCTCCATCTTCGTGGCCAGCGCCCTCACCTATGAAGCCAGCAAACTTCAGGAATGGTACCAGGAACGGCGGACCGCCAAGCGCGGCGGCACCGGCAGCGGCCTGGATACCCGCCGCAAGAAACAGGCAAAAAGCAAAAATGGCGCGGAAGCCAATGGCGCATCGGCATAAGCCTATTGCACCAATTTCGCATGGTTGATATAATTTGAAGTTCTTGGGGGGAGCGGAGGTCCGCTCCCCCTGTTACGAAAACGCCTTAGCAGGGAGAACGATTATGTCCGGTCACTCAAAATGGAGCACCATCAAGCGCAAAAAAGGCGCCCTTGACGCCAAAAAAGGCAAGATTTTCTCCAGGCTGGCCAAGGAACTCACCGTCGCCGCACGCTTGGGCGGAGGCGATGTCAACGCCAATGCCAAACTGCGCACCGTCCTCCTCGCCTGCAAAGCCGCCAACATGCCCAAGGACAACATAGACCGCGCCATCAAAAAGGGAACGGGCGAATTGCCGGGCGTAACCTATGAAGAAATCCGCTACGAATGCTACGGTCCCGCCGGCGTCGCCATCGTTATTGATGTCCTCACCGACAATGTCCGCCGCACCGTCGCGGAGATCCGCCATATGGTCACCAAGTTCGGCGGCACCATGGCCGAAACCAACGCCGTTATGTGGAACTTCGACCGCCGCGGCCTCATTGGGCTCCCCAAGGAAGGACTCAGCGAAGAAGACGTTTTCGAGAAGGCCATCGAAGCCGGCGCCGACGATGTCGATACCTCCGGCGACCGCTATGAAGTTTATACCGCCCCCGCGCAACTGCATGCCGTGGCCGAAGCCATCGAGAAAATGGGCCTTCATCCCGAAGAGGTCAAGCTGACCCTGGTGCCAAAGACCACGGTTTCCGTCGATGAGAAAGCCGCCTCCACCCTCCTTAAGATCATTGAAGCTCTCGAAGAACACGACGACGTGCAGGATGTCAACTCCAACGCGGATATCTCGGACGAAATTATGACCGCTTTGGCGGAATAGATGCGCGTGCTGGGATTCGATCCCGGCACCGCCACCACCGGCTATGGCGTGGTGGACGCCCGGGGAAGCAGGCTGCGCCATGTTGCCCACGGTGTAATCTCCACTCCTGCCCATCAGCATTTCGCGGAACGGCTCAACACCATCTATCAGGAAGCCGTCCGCCTCATCGAAACCTACCAGCCGGAGGCCGTTGCCATCGAACGCCTTTATTTCAAGCAAAACGTCACCACCGGTATCACCGTCGCCCAGGCACGCGGCGTTATCGCCCTTGCCGCCGTCCAAGCCGGTAAACCCATCGGCGAATTCAGCCCCACCGAAACCAAAACCGCCATCACCGGTTACGGAAAAGCCGATAAACGCCAAATGCAGGAAATGATCCGACTCTTGCTCAACCTGGAAGCCCCGCCCCGCCCCGACGACGCCGCCGATGCCCTCGCCCTTGCCATCTGCCAAGCCCACCAGGGCCGGTAACAGTATCCCCCCACGCATTCCCCATTGTCCAGACGCCCCGCTACTTTTTTTTGGATGCCGAACGGGATGGCGGCATCGGGATTTCGGCGGGTTTGTTCAGGCTCCGTAAAAAGAAAAACAGCCATATCCCCAGCAAGAGCATGATAATCGCGAAGACCTGCTGATTCGACAGGAAACCCAGCCCGAGCGCCGTGGGATTATTATCGTCCCGGAACAGTTCCACCGTGAACCGCTTTATCCCGTACAGCACCAAATACACCGGCATCGTAAACCCCGCGAACGGATGCCACTTCGCCCGCAACAGCAACAGCACGATGCAAATCGAAAACAACAGCAACGCGCTGTAAAGCTGGGTCGGATGCACCGGATGCGACCAGCCGTCCGGCATTGGGGCTAGGCCCATTTGTGATTGAAACACCGGGCGCCCCGGAGGGAACCGCACCGCCCACGGAAGCGTTTCCGACACCGCGCCATAGCAGCACCCATTCAAAAAACAGCCTATCCGCCCAAACCCCTGCGCCAGGGCCAGCGAGGGAATGGCCGAGTCCACCACGGACCAAAAGGGAATTTTGCGCCGCTTCATCCCAAAATAGGCGTACGCGAACGTGACCGGAATCGCCCCTTGAAACACCAACCCCCCCTGCCACACCGCGAACCATTCCCACGGACGAGACCACGAAAACTCCTGCGGGTACATCACTATATAGAGAATCCGCGTTCCCGCAATCCCCAGCACCAGCGCCATAAACCCCATCTCACTTACGAACTTCGGGTCCAGCCCCATCTTCTTCACATCCCGCTGCACCATGAATATCGCCGCCAGAAAACCCAAGGCGATCATCAGTCCGTAGGAATGAAGCGTTACCGGCCCAATTTCAAGTATTGTTGGATGCATAGTGGAAGGACAGCCCTACTACCCCGCCTTGCGAACTCGCGGGATTCTTTTTCGTCCAGACGCCGGGCCAACGGCCTTGGGCGCCGGCAAATCAACTCAATACACCTGCACTTCGTTGCGGTGCTCTTTCTCAAACTCCGACTGACACTTGATACAATAACGCGCGCTGGGAAATACTTCAAGCCGCTTCTTCACAATCGGCTGTTCGCACCGCCCGCATATTCCGTATTCCCCCGATTCTATCCGGCGCAAGGCCTCGTCTATATTTCGGAGCCACTCCGATTCCCCGCTCGCGATATTCAGCGCCGTCTCCAACTCGAAATTATCCGTCCCCGTCTCCGCATAACTCGCCAGATCGCCGTCTTTATCCCGGCCCGCTTCACTCCGGCTCGCCTCCTCGATATTCCGGATGCTCCCCGTCAAGCGGTTCCGTTCATCCAACAATAACTTCTCAAATTTCTTCAACTCTGCTTTGGTCATACTACCTTCAGACTTCACGGGTGCGTTCCGCACACTCTTTTTCACGGCCTTCGGCACCATTGCCGGAGACGCCTTGACAGGCGGTTTTGAAGCAGGTTTCGGGATGGCCGAACCCTTGCGCTTCACCACCACCGCTTTTTTCTTCACGACGGCCTTCTTTACGGCTTTCTTTACCGCCTTCTTCACGCGCGCCGGCTTCGCCGCCTTAACACTCTTCTTTACAGTCTTTTTCTTCATGGCCCAAACTCCATGTTTCCGGGCCTCACCCCATCCATGTATACCGTACTTCCCTGACCGCTCTCTACGCCGTCAGGACAAGGCGCGGTAAATTAGCACAGTCACACCAAAATGTCAAGACAGCTTATTGTATTTTTATTATTATAAGCAAAATAAACAGCCCTGCGCCCCGCGACGGAATAACCTTCCACCTCATCCGGCCATCACAACCCTCTGCCATCGCCAACACCTGTCATCCCCGTCCCATTCATCTCATACTTCCCATTTCAGGGGATACACCTCACCCGCCCAAGCACGGAAACGAGTGGGAACAAACAAACCTCAAGACGAGCCAAAACGTTCCTTGAGGGCCGCCAATTGATCCGCCAACAGCGTATTCTGCAACCGGTCGCCATCGCCCGAACGCACCGCTGTAAGCGGCTGCCCAGGACGCGCCGGCCCTTTCCGGTCCCGTTTGTCCGCATGGCGCGGTGGACGTGATTCCCGGCGATCCCCGCCGGGTCTGGCCCCGCTGGGTTCCCTGCGTTCCGGGCGGTCCGCACGCTCCCGCCGTTCCCCGCGTTCCGCACGCGGCGGACGCTCCCCGCGCTCGTCTCCTTGACCTTCCCTGCGCCGCCCCTCCGCCCGGTGACGGTCGCCCGCCGGTTCACGGCGGGGCCGTGTTTCCATGGAAGCCGTTTCGCCTTCCCCCTTTTCCGGGCGCGGCCGGGGCGGTGCTTGTGGACGCCGCGGTTGTGACAACATCGCCTTGCGCGAAAGCGAGATGCGCCGCGAATCCTTGTCCACCTTGAGCACTTTTACCCGGACTACATCCCCGCTCTTGATATATTCCCGCGGATTCCGGATAAACCGGTTCGCGAGTTCCGACAGGTGAATCAGGCCATCCTGCCGTATTCCGATATCCACGAACGCGCCGAAATCCGTCACATGCGTCACCACCCCCTCCATTTCCATCCCTTCCTCGAGGTCCTGAATGTCATACACCCCGTCAATATGCTTCGGCGCAAAAAACGGCAACCGCGGATCGCACGGGCTTCCCGTCAACTCGGCCCGGATATCCTCCAATGCGAGCGGCCCTAGGGTCTCTGTTGCATATTCCGCCAGGTCAAGCTTGGAAACCAACTCGCGATTACCCTGCAACGAGGCCACCGTCACTCCAAGCTTCTCCGCCATTTTCTCCACACACGGGTAGGCTTCCGGATGTATCCGGGTTCTGTCCAGGTGCTGTTCGCCGTCCGCTATCCGCAAGAACGCCGCGCATTGCTCATAGGTCTTCTCGCCGATCCCGGACACTTCCATCAGTTGTGTCCGGTTGCGGAATCCGCCGTTCTTGCTCCGGAATTCCACAATGTTTTGCGCGGTCCCCATTTGAAGTCCGCTGATATACCGCAGCACGTCCGCCGGGGCCGTGTTGATATCCGCGCCGATAAAATTCACGCACGAGACCACCGTTTTGTACAACGCCTCGCGCAACACCCGCTGGTTTACGTCAAATTGATGCTGGCCCGACGCAATATTGCGCGGCTCAAGCCGCACCAGTTCCGCCAGGGGGTCCTGCACGCGCCGCGCCAGCGATACGGCCCCGCGCATCGTGATATCCATCTCGGGAAACTCGTCTTGCGCCAGTTTCGAGGTGGCGTAAACGGCGCCGGCCGGATGCGTGACAAACACCAAAAACGGGGCGTTGCCCGGAAGTTTCTTTAGTGCCGCGCCAATGAACCGCGCCGCGTCCCGGGTTCCCGCGCCACTGGCAATCGCAATGCCCCGGATATCATGCTTGACCACCAAATCCACCACCAACTGCGCGGCCGCTTCCCGTTCGGAGTCCACCTCCGTGAGGATCACCGTCGCCGATTCCAAATACTTCCCCTCCCGGCCCACCAGCGCCATCTTGATGCCGGTGCGCGGCCCGGGATCCACCCCCATCACCGGAATCGGCCCGGCTGCGGGCGACATCAGCATATGCCCGAGATTTTCTCGAAGCGTCTTCACAACCTCTTCATCGGCCCGCGCCCGCAATATCCCGATTACTTCATTCTCTATCGCCGGACGCAGCAACCGTTTATAGGCATCTTCCACCGCCGCGCGCAGGAACGGTTCAAACAACGACCCCGCTTCCTTGAGATACCCTTCCAGCAGGGAGGCGATCATGGCTTCGTCCTGGATGACAAGGTCCATCCGCAACGCGCCCATCCGCGCACCGCGCAAAAGCGTCAGCAATTTGGCCGGCGGGATGCTTTTTACCGGTTCGGAAAATTGATAGAACGGTTCAAAGCGCGTCTTCTGTTCATGCGCGTTTTTCGTCGCCGAGGATTGGATGATGCCCTCTTCCAGCATGTGCCGCCGCACCGCCGCGCGCGCGGACGCATCCGTGGCCATACGCTCCGCCAGGATGTTTTGCGCGCCCAACAGCGCTTCTTCCGGCGAACTGATCGATTTCTCGGCGTTCACGAATGATTCCGCGAATTCCTCGATCGGAACACCCAAGGGCATTTGAGACCACAAAAACGCCGCCAGCGGCTCAAGCCCCTGGTCCACCGCGATGCTCGCCTTGCTCCGCCGTTGCTTCTTGTAGGGCAGGTATAAATCCTCCAACTCCAACTGATCATAGCAATTTTCCAGGCGCGCCCGGAGTTCGTCCGTCAGTTTGTCCTGTTTCGCGATATTGTCAATCGCCGCGTTGCGCCGGTTGCTTAACGCCGTGAAATACGCATTGCGTTCTTCGATGCACTCCACCACCGCCTCGTCCAAGCCGCCCGTTAAATCCTTGCGGTAATGGGCGATAAACGGCGCGGTGGCCCCCTTGTCCAGCAATTGTATGGCCGCCGCCGCCTGTTCTGGCCGCACGGACACTTCGGCGGCGATACGCTCCACGAACTTCTGTTCGATCATGTTCTACTCCAAGTTCACACAAAACCGGTTGGCAGGATATGCGGGAAGTCTAGCAAAACTCCGCCTTCCGCTCAACGTAAATACCGGAATTTCCTGCCCGTCCCGTGCCAGGGGAGGGAGGCGGGGGGCAACCCATCCAAGAAGACCCTATTCTACCAAGGTTCACAGAGACACCTCAAAAGATACATCCCGCGCCGTATTTTCAAAACTCAACCGCAATATCGAATGCTCCGCGTCCCATGTCTCTTCAGACGCGATTTGAGGCTCCGAGGTTACACATGTTGGCGCGCTTGGCAACACCAGGCACACCCGCGCGGTGGTCCCTTTCGGGCCGCGCGTCACAAAATACAGGCCCCTTTCAGTGACACGCTCTTCTTTCACCCGAGCCGCCGCCGCCACCACCTTCGCACGGACGCCCTGACTTCCAGGCCAGTCGAGATCATATAAAAGACACCGCTCATTGACGTTCACTACGCGCTTCGTGACATACGGCAACTGTGCATCGAACAAGTCAATATACCGCCCCTCTAGGGTCAAGGGCGTGTCCGCCACCGATTCATCCAGCACCGACGCCACCACATACGGACCCCGCTGGAGTTTCAGGTAATGCTGCGTTCGCAACGGTTCCCCAAGCCGCTCATACATCTGCCCCGCCAGTTCCACCACTTTCGCCCCGCCATAGTCGTAGCGCGCCAGTTGACGCGGCTTCTCCGAAAACACCCGTACATACCCCTTGCCCACCGCCTCCGCTTCACTATAGGCCGCATGGGTGATGCCCAGGCGCGTAAACAAATCCGCCTGTGGCGCGGCCGCATTCCGGCCCTGGTCATTCCACCATTCCCGGACCCGGTTGTAGGGATCGCTGTTATCCCCAACATAAATCAAGCCCCCGCCCTCTTTTACCCACTCCGCCAACGCCTCATGATACTCCGGCTTCAGCGGTTTCTGACCCTCATAGGTGAGAAAGAGCACGTTGAAGGGCGCGAGTACCCGCGCGTTCGTTATCGTTTCCAGTTGCACGATCTCCACCGGAATCCCATGCTTCACCAACGGCATCGCCAGCCCAAAGAAAGACCCCAGCGCCGCATCGCTGGGAGCGGGGGCCGCCCGCTGGAACATCAGCGTATCCGACACCACCACCCCGATGCCCCGTGTTCCCGTTTCATACTTCACCTCCGGTTGATTCATGTCATTGAGCGCATTGATTACCGTCAGTAACTGTGTCGCGTACTCGGAAGGAATGCCTTCCCGGTCCTTCGACGTTGAATCCAGGTCCACCTTGGGATACGTCCCCTGGAATATCCGGTCCGGCCATGGCATCACCTCATACCGGCATACCTCCGGCCACATCAGCGATGCGATCACCGTGCATTCGTAATTCTTCTTGTAATCGTTCCAACTCCGGTTCGGATTGTCTTCCACGGGATCCGCCAGAAACCACACCTTGCGCCCCGTTGGGCGCACCATCCCCAGCATTTGGCCGTACTCCAAATACGCCGTCTCAAACGTGCGCTCTTTCATGACCCCCTTGTATGCATTCTGCGAACGCGCCGTTCCCGTCCACACCTGCGCGATATACCCGTCCGCTTCCGGCAATTCCATCAAATGCGACTCCGGGCTCACAATGCGCCACTGCGCATAATTGATCAGGCTGTGGGTCGGCACATGGCACTCTATCGTCCGTCCCCTCGCCTGGGCGCGGTCCTTGGCATGCTTGAACACCTCCCGCAGCGCCTTGAAATAAAGCTCGTATTTCAGCTTGCTTGCCCGGTACTGCGCGTCCGGACTCGAATCCGGCGCCTGCCACGGCTCCCCGTAAAACCGTTCCCATTCCTTCTTGAACGCCTCGCTCCAGCCCGTCTCCGCCCAATATTCCGGCTCCTCCAGGTAGATCGCCTGAACCCCATAATCCACCACCGGCTCGATCCTGCGCTTGATATACTCGATATACGCATCCGTGGGAACGTTATACCCCACCGTCGTGCTGTTTCCATGCATGAAAAGTCTGCCCGTTTTCGTCGTCTGCACCTCCTCCTTCTTAAACAACCCATCCACCATGTAATAATCATCATATCCGCCCCACGCTATCCCCGTCATCATGCTGATTGTGTACCCATGCTCCCGCCAGCCATCCGCCACCCCCGCGAAACCCGGCCCAGACGCATACACCATCGCCACATCCGAGCCTATATCCAACTCCGGACTATACCCCGCCGCCGACTGAAACCCCGTATAATCCCGCACCGGTTCTCCTCCCGCCATGACCACCGTCATGACCACGCTCACTACAATACTTTGTCCAAACATGAATTCATCCTTCTCTTTCCGGGTACGCCCCCAACGACTCCAAACAATTGTACCAAAGCCAACCCCGCCAAAGGTAAAATGTCCGGCGCGCCGCTTTCCGGCGAGCATAGCCCCAACGTCTTTGTTATCTGTGTTGTCCGGGCCCGTCCATGCGCGTCCGTGTCCGTCTCTATTCTCCGTCTTTTCATTCCCTCCCCCGTGTCCCAAACGCCTCCCGCCCTTCCAGGATTTCCAGGATTATTCGCTTTAAGTGATTCCCTTGCGCTATAATTACAATAATGGTTGTACGGAATCCCGCGTGGAATCCGAACTCTAACAAGAGGTATGAGGTTAACATGAAACACCGTTCACTCTGTCTGACAGTATCCCTGCTTTTACTCAGTCTTTCAGCCTTGGCAAGCCCCACCGATGTGCCCCGTATCCTGTTGGTCGGCGACAGTTGGCCCGGATTCCTCCAGATTTTCCGATGCTTTGACACCGTCATCCAAGAGTATCCTGATCTTGCCGGATACGGGCAGCGCGGCCATCAAACCACCTTGGTCGGTGTGCGTGCCAGCGAATTCAACACGCCCGAATTCATGGATGTTGTCCTTCAAGAACTCAATACCTACCCCACCATTGATATCGTCCATCTCAGCCTTGGCGGCAATGATTTTGTCATGGATATTGACTGGACCCCCAGCACGCCGCAGCAAGAGGTTCAAGCCTTTATCGACATGGTGAATACGCATGTGGAAACCATCATAGACCAAATCCTGGCGGTTCGCCCCAATATCCGCGTTGCCCTGTGCAGCTATGATTGCGGCGACCATGAAATGGGCGATGCCACCCCCGCCCAAATGAACGCGCTCTGGCTGCAGTTCGAGCAATCCCGTCTTGCCATGGCGCAACGCAAAGACCGTGTGTTTTATGTCCATAACCTTGGCCTGATGCAGTATCACTACGGGATTCCTCAGGCGGATCCCCCAATCCCTCCGTATACCGTCCCGTATCCCGGCGGCTATCCTGATTATGATCCCATGCCCGGCGGCGATCCCAACTACAACTCCCCGCTCGAAGCTCTTATGGACGACGACCTCCATCTCACCCTGCCGGGGTATGACATCCTCGCCAAGCGATGCATAGACGAATTCTATCACACGTGGCTCACGTGGCCCGCGGTGCTCGAAGTCCTTCCGCAGGCGAAGAACGCCAAAGACCCGTTCGAGACCTTCCTCGTCACCTTCTCCGAATCCGTCACCGGAGTCGATACCACGGACTTTGCCGCGGATGGCGTGCCCGGCGCCACCATCGAATCCGTGGACGGCGCGGGAGCCACCTATACAGTCACGGTCAATCTCAATGGCGGCACAGGCCCCGCCACCCTCCGCGTTCTCGACGATGACACCATTATAGATGCGAATTCGAATCCCCTGGGTGGCCCGGATGCGGATAACGGCGGCTTTGCCCATAACGGCCCCCTCCACTATGCCGATCCCGCCTTAAATGGCGATGACGATTTCCAGGGCGCGATGTATTCCCTCGATAGGTCCTTCATGCCCGCCGCCTGGATGCTCGGCGGCCAGAGCTTCCTGCCTGAAAACTGTGATGCCAACGGCGGCGGTGTCAGCGTCAGCCCCCCCGGAATCATCGGAAACAACATGCTGGACGATTGTGAACTCGGCTTGGTCTACACCGTGCTCCATGATCCCGCTATCGATTTGAGCGCCACCGGCGGCCTTACCCATGCCCAGGTCCTTGAGGCATGGCAACATAACATTGAACGCATGCGTTCCGATGTCGGCGGAGCCGATAGCCGCGTGTGCGTCTCCGTCCCGGGCATTGACACCATGCTCGCGGGATTCATGACCTTGGGCGATTCCGGTTCCACCGCCATACCCACCTTGCTCGTCGCGGCCGTGGGCGCCTTTATTGAATTTCCCGGCGCCACCGTCCCCATGGCCGCCAATTACATCTGCCTGGCCAACAAACTCGGACCCGCCGGCGATGCCGATGGCGATGGGTTCACCAACCGTCAGGAATATGACTACTTCTTCCCGCAAGGCGGCAAAGACGCGTATATCGCCGCCGCCCTTGATCCCAACACGGTTCCCGACATCACCGAAGGCGAAGGCGGCGGAGAGGGGGAAGGCGAAGGCGGGGGAGAGGGCGAAGGCGAAACCGAAGGCGAAGAACCCGACGGCCTCGATTTCTGTTATCTCATGGACAAAATCTATGCCGTCACCCAATCGGAAGCCATGGCGCCCCTCGTCGAAATGCTCGGCGATAACGCCGCGCTCCTGAACATGATTCAGTGCGGTGCCGCCGATCTCAACGGCCCCTTCGTGGATACCGATACGCCGCCGGATGGCCAACCCGATCTGCCTGGCCCGAACGGGCTCCTCGACGCGGCCTACGAACTTGGTGTGCTCGCCGCGCTTGTGAACACGCCCGATGCCTATGCCGGACTCCCCACGGGGACCCTCCCCGGTCAATCCGCGCCCGGGGTCGCTCCGGCGTCCGCCGCCACCGCGTTCCAGGCAAACTATGATGCCTTATACACGCCCCTGGCCCCTTTCATCCCCATCCTCCCCACTCTCGTCGAATCCATCGCTGAAATTGAGTTGACGGAAGAGCAAACGGAACAAATATTGGACCTGTTGCCCGACCTTATCTCCATCCTCGCCGGTTATGCCACTCTCGGTGATGCCGATTCCCTTGGCGTTGTCCTCTTCCTTACCAATCTCCTGGGCGGCTTCATCTCCGGCCTGCCCACCGAAGCCGCCGATTTCCAAACGCTCAACGCCATTCTGGGGCCTGACGGCGATGCCGACGGCGATGGCTTCACCAACCGCCAAGAATATGCCGTCTTCTCCGGTGTTGACGCTAAAACCGGCGAACCCGGCCCGGAGGCCTATGTGAACGCCGCACTCGATCCCGGCACCAACCCCGACCGCCCCGAGGGGCTCCTCAATTTCTGCAAAATCATGGATAAAATTTTCATCGTTACCCAATCCGAAGCGATGGCGCCGCTCATCGAAATGCTCGGGGACAACGCTTCCCTGCTCACCATGATCCAGTGCAGCGCCGCCGACCTCAATGGGCCTTTCGTGGATACGGATACTCCGCCCGACGGCGAGCCTGATCTCCCCGGCCCCAACGGCCTCCTTGACGGCGCTTACGAACTCGGCGTGTTGGCGGAGCTCGTAAACTTCGGGGCGAACTATGCGGGCCTGCCCAGCGGAACACTTCCCGGCCAAACTGGGCCGGGAGTTGATCCCGCCGCCGTGGCGGCCGCGTTCCAGGCCAACTACGATGCCCTTTTTACCCCCCTGGAACCCTTTATCCCCATCCTGCCCAATCTCGTCGAAGGAATCGCGGAGATCACCTTGACCGAGGAACAAACAGAACAGATACAGGGTTTATTGCCCGACCTTATCTCCATTCTTGCAGGATATGCCACCCTGGGTGACACGAATTCCCTGGGCATTGTTCTCTTCCTCACCAATCTCCTGGGCGATTTCATCGCTACCCTGCCCACCGAAGCCGCCGATTTCCAAACGCTCAACGCCATTCTGGGGCCTGACGGCGACGCCGACGGAGACGGATTCACCAACCACCAGGAATACACCTTCTTCTCCGCGCTCAAGGGGGCACGCGAATATGTGAATGCCGCGCTGAACCCCGCCATCAACCCGGACAACCCCGGTGAAGGCGAAACCATCGAAGGCGAGGGTGGTTCTGAAGGGGAAGGCGAAACCATCGAAGGCGAGGGTGGTGCTGAAGGTGAAGGCGAAACCATCGAAGGCGAGGGCGGAGAAGGCGAAGGCGAAGGAGCTGAAGGCCAGGGAGGCGAAGGGGAAGGGGAAAGTGGCGTGGAAGGCGAAGGTGCCTCCGAAAGCCCCTACTGCACCGCCGATCAGGACCACAACAACCAGATCAACCTGTCCGAACTCCTCCGTGTGATCCAATTCTTCAATTCCGGCGGCTACCATTGCCAGTCCGGCACCGAAGATGGATTCGCCCCCGGACCCGGCGATACCTCTTGCGCGTCCCACAGTTCCGACTACAACGAACAAGACTGGGCCATCAACCTCTCCGAACTCCTCCGCCTCATCCAGTTCTTCAACTCCGGCGGATACCACCTCCAATCCGGCACCGAAGACGGATTCGCCCCCGGCCTTTAATCCAACATTGAAAGTGTTCTACTGCGGCACGCATCACCTCGATGCGTGCCGCAGTTGCATTCCCTCTAGCGATTTGCCTGTGTTACGCGTTCTTCATCCCAAAAGTTCCATACATCCTTTTGTTTTCACCTCACGCCTCTTATGATCTTTTTGCTTGCATTGCTCCATTAAAGTTATACTGTCACGGAGGTCGGTAAAGGAGTACAAAAATGAATATGGTGCGTTGGGGTTTGCTATCATCGGAAAAACCCATTTCAAAACTCTATGCAGCGGGTGTTTTGCCAGGGATTATGCGGCTTGTGATGGCGCTCCCTATACTTGCCATGTCCACAGCATTCGCGGCGCCCATCCCCATTGACTCCATCGAAACCCTCCAAAAAATCGGCAACGACCCCGCCTATCCCCTCGATGGGGCTTATATCCTCACCCAGGACGTTGACGCCTCCGCCACCGCTGAATGGAATGATGGAGCGGGTTTTGACCCGATTGGCAACTTGGGATCCCGTTTTACAGGATTTTTCAACGGAAAGGGCCACACCATCTCCAACCTCGTCATCAATCGGCCCAGTGAATATTATATTGGACTGTTCGGGGCAATGGATATGACGGGGAATATTAAGGAACTTGGGCTTTACGGCGTATCCGTTGTGGGGAATTATTGTGTCGGTGGACTCATAGGCTGGAACAATGGGGCGGTGACCCAATGTTATGCCACAGGGTCGGTTTCAGGAATGCGCTCCGCGGGCGGTTTAATCGGGGCCAATTATGATGGCTTGGTGACCCAGTGCCATGCCACCGCTTCGGTTTCTGTAAGAGGCTTCGATGCGGGCGGCCTGATGGGCGAAACTAGCTTTGGCGAGGTGACCCAATGCCATGCCACAGGCACGGTCTCCGGGAATTCAATCATCGGCGGGCTGCTGGGAAGGAACAACAGCATGGTCACGCAATGTTACGCCACGGGCGAAGTATTGGTGAATCGGAACGCTCTTGGCGAATTGGATAAAAACGGGAATCCACAGCACGCAAAAGAAGCAGAGGCGGGAAACGGGGAATATGCCGGCGGATTGGTTGGAATGCAGAAAAGCGACGGCGCCTTGACGCAATGTTATGCAATGGGCGCGGTCTCGGGGCAAAGGTATATCGGCGGGCTGGCAGGACTGACCGGTGGTTTGGTGACACATTGCTATGCGATGGGCGCGGTTGCTGGAGGGGATTTCATCGGCGGGCTGGCCGGATCGAATTACGGCATGATGACACAATGCTATGCCGGAGGGGTGGTTTTAGGAACCAACCAAAGTATCGGCGGGCTGGTTGGATGGAATTGTTATGGAACCGTGACGCAATGCTATGCGGTGGGAAAAGTTTCCGGGGATGTTAAGGTGGGCGGATTGATTGGTGAAAACAATGAGAACGGTGAAGTAACCATCTCGTTCTGGGATATGGAAACCTCGGAACAAACGGCCTCTTCAGGGGGTACGGGCATTACCACGGAACAATTCATGCAGTCCACCACATTTACCGCCGCAGGCTGGGACTATGCCCAAGTGTGGACACAAACAGAGGGACAGACTTTTCCGTATTTTGCCGGGTCAATCCCCGCTGGGACATCCTATACCCTAACCCTAACCATCGAGGGGAATGGCAGTGTGCCTTCGGCGGCAGGATCATCCTGGCCGGCGGCCTCGCTCCGGACAGTAACGGCGCAACCCGGCACAGGCTGGGCATTCGCCGGTTGGCTTGGCGATGGTTTCTTTGCCGCCAAGCCCACCCTTGTGCCTATTCTGCCGCTGGTTCTGCACCGGAACATCACCTTAACGGCACTCTTTCTGCCCGAGGCGCCCATTGAAATTCATACCATCGAGGACCTCCAGAAAATCGGGCATGAACCTTCACATCCCCTATCATGGAACTATCGGCTCGAAAATGACATTGATGCCACCGTAACGGCGGCTTGGAACAATGGCGCCGGATTTGTTCCCATAGGCAACCAGGCGTTTCCATTTACCGGCGCATTTGATGGTCAGGGCTTCGTCATCTCCGGACTCACCATGCAGTGGCCGGACAGCGATTTTGTGGGTCTGTTCGGGGTGGTAGGTTCGGCAGGACGAATCGAAAATCTTGGACTCCGGGGCGGATCGGCCATTGGGTATAGTGCCGTCGGTGCATTGGCGGGCAAGAACTATGGTGCGTTGACACAATGCTTCACATCAGGCACGGTTACCGGGATGAAGATAGGTATGCAGGGAACTGTCGCGGGACTGGTTGGCGGGCTGGCCGGCGAGAACCACGGAGTGGTGATGGAATGTCATGCCCAAGGCAAGGTCTCGGGACATGGCGGTGTCGGAGGTCTCATCGGTAAGAATGACTCAGGCTCAGTGACACGCTGCCATGCCATGAATACGGTTTCCGGGGAAATTTTCGTCGGGGGCCTGATTGGCGCACACGCGAAAGGCACGGTGGATCAATGTTACGCCACCGGTGAAGTATCGGGATATTCCAATGTCGGCGGGCTGGCCGGAATCAACTCCGATTCAGTGGTGCAATGTTATACGAAAAATTCGGTTTCAGAAAATAGGCCGGGGAGCAATAATCTCGGCGGATTCGTTGGCATTAACTACGGAACAATAATCCAATCGCATTCAATGGGCATGGTGTCGGGGTATGCCAGTGTTGGCGGGCTGGCCGGAACCAACGCTGGTGCAGTGGCACAATGCTTTGCGGTGGGTGCGGTCTCAGGGAGTTACGATTCCGGAGGGTTAGTTGGCAGAAATGTGGACGGTACAATAGCGGATGCTTATTGGAATATCCAGACCTCCGGTCAGACCCTCTCGGCAGGAGGCATCGGAAAAACTACCGCCGAGATGATGATACAATCCGCCTTCATCAATTGGGACTTTGAAACAGTGTGGAACATCATTGAAAACACCACTTATCCCTTCCTGCGGAATCTACCCGGAGAAGGAGAAAACGAAGGTGACATTGAGGGTGCAGAAGAAGGCTCTATGGAAGGTGTCGCGGAAGGCGAAGGCCAGGGAGGAGAAGGTGAAGGCGGGGGAGAGGGCGAAGGCGAAGGTGCCTCCGAAAGCCCCTACTGCACAGCCGATCAGGATCTCAACAACCAGATCAACCTGTCCGAACTCCTCCGCGTGATCCAATTCTTCAATTCCGACGGCTACCATTGCCAAGCCGGCACCGAAGACGGATTCGCCCCCGATCCAGGTGATACCGCCTGCACGCCCCACAGTTCCGATTACAACGAACAAGACTGGGCCATCAACCTCTCCGAACTCCTCCGCCTCATCCAGTTCTTCAACTCCGGCGGATACCACCTCCAATCCGGAACCGAAGACGGATTCGCTCCCGGTCTTTAATCCAATCCTGAAGAGAACGAGAAACGGCACGCATCACCTCGATGCGTGCCGCGATTCACTTATATTCTCCCGTTACGCTTCGCGCCTCACTTCGCCGCGGCTTCATAGTTTCGCAGCACCTGTTCCCAATTCACCACATTCCACCACGCGTCCACATAGTCCGCGCGCTTATTCTGGTATTTCAGATAGTAGGCGTGTTCCCATACATCAATGGCCAGCAGCGGCACGGTGCCCCACGGGGACAATTTCTGTTGATTCTCCGCCTGGAGCACCAGCAGCCGCCCGTCTTCCGGCCGGTAATGCAGTAATCCCCAGCCGCCGCCTTCCACGGCCTTCGCCGCCGCGCCGAAGTGCGCCTTGAAGGCGTCAATGCTTCCGAAATCCTGCACAATCTTGTCTGCCAACACGCCCACCGGTGCTCCGCCTCCGCCTTTTCCGGCCGGGGCCATAATCTTCCAGAACAGGCTGTGCAGATAATGCCCGCCGCCGTTGAACGAAGCCTGCCGCGACCAATGCTGAATCAACCCGAAATCATTCGCCGCGCGCGCCTTCGCCAATTCCGCTTCCGCCTTGTTCAGGCCCGCCACATACGCCGCGTGATGCTTGCCATGATGCAACTGCATCGTTTGCGTATCAATATACGGCTCCAGCGCGTCATACCCATACGGAAGTTCCGGAAGTTTATGTTCCACCGCCGCGGCAACCGGCGCCGCCGCATCCGCCGCACGCGCCTCCATGGCCGAACCCAACACACTGCCCGCCAAAGCTATTCCGCTTGCGGTCACCAAAAAATCGCGTCTTGAAGTGTCCATTCCCTTATATCCTTTACTATTTGGTTGTTTTCAGTTGATGGCCCGTTCATGCCCTTCACGTTAACCATGCCGGGCCCGAGGTCCTTATCGTTCCCCGTTCGCAATAATAAACGTTTTTGTAGCCTTGATTATTCCGGTCGTTCTCCGTTCTCATCCTCTCCATCTTGTCTCACGCAGGCCTCTCACGTGTCGCAATGGCTCCGTTCGTACTGCTGCCTGTTGATTTTTTGTGTTTTTACAAAGAAATTGTCTTCCTCCTTCACACAAACAGCTATGCCGGCATGCAATATCTCTTATCTGCACAAACCCGTGTGATACCGCTCTTCCGCGGTTCCGGGCGGGATACTTCAAAAAAATCTGTGCCAATCGGTGTAATCTGTGGATTCTCTTGCTTATCCGCGTTCCATTCTTTGGTGGCGGCTATGCCGCGCTAGGTTTTTCCTTGGAAATCCCCGCCCTGCCCCGTTACAATGGCGCCAAAACCAACAGAAGGGGTTTTAGTTATGAATAAACGTATGCGTTGTTTAGCAGGGGCTATCACGGTTCTGGTCATTCTTCTCGCCGGAGGCTGCAACGGCTGGTTTTGCACCTTCACAAAAGAAACCGTCATGGTCCCCATGCGCGACGGCGTCAAGCTTGCCACCGACATTGCCCACCCCAAGAAAGGCGGCCCCGCATTTCCCACCGTGGTGGTACGCACCGTCTACGGACGCGCCGGAAAATTCGGCGACGCCATGGCCCAATCCATCACGGACCGTGGATATGCCCTGGCCATCCAAGATACGCGCGGGCGCGGGGACAGCGAGGGGAAAGAGATGGTCTTCGCGGATGACGGATGGGGCGAACGCCAGGATGGCGCGGATACCATCGCCTGGGTTAAACAACAACCTTGGTGTAACGGCAAGATCGGCACCACGGGCGGGTCGGCTCTCGGCATCACCCAAGTCCTCATGGCCGGCGCCACCCCAATCCCCTCCGCCCAATACATCGTCGTGGCCGCTTCCAACTTCTACGGTCAGCTTTCTTATCAGGGCGGTGTGTTCCGCCGCGCCCTGTGCGTGGACTGGCTCACGGCCCAGAAAATCCCTTACATGATCGATCTCTGGCACAGTCACCCCGCCTTCGACGACTTCTGGAAACAGCATGACGCGGAGACGCGCGCCGGCCAGATCACCGCCCCGGCGGTCCACGCCGGCGGGTGGTGGGACATTTTTTGCCAAGGCACCATTAACAATTTTGTCACGCGCCAGCACAACGGAGCGGCCGGCGCCAAGGGCAACCAAAAACTGATCATGGGCGCATGGCTCCACGGCCCGAAAGCGAATCCAGGCGACCTCGTTCTGCGCGATAACTTCAACTTCGATTCCGGCGCCATCGAACGCCGTTTTATGGACTATTGGCTCAAAGGCGAGCAAAACGGCATCATGAATGAACCCTCCGTGAACTACTACACCTTGGGCGATGTTGTCACCCCCAATGCGCCCGGCAACGAATGGCGCACCGCCAACGACTGGCCGCCGTTCCCCACGGTGGAAACCGCCTATTTCCTCCACGGGGACAGAACGCTTTCCACCAGCCCGGCCACTGAGCCCGATGCCCGCCTTACCTATACCTACGATCCCAACAATCCCTGCCCCACCCATGGCGGGGCGGAATTGACCCTTCCCGCGGGCCCCTTTGACCAACATGAACTCGGCCAACGTCCGGATGTGTTGGTGTTCGCCAGCGAGACCCTTACCGCACCCGTTGAAATCACCGGCAATGTAAAGGCGCGCCTTTTTGTCTCCAGTGACGCCCCCGACACCGATTTCACCGCCAAATTCATTGACATCTATCCCGATGGGAAAGAAATCCTTATGCTCGACGGCATCCAGCGCGTCAAATTCCGCAATGGTTTTGAAAAAGCGGAACCATTGCCCGCGGGCGCCATCGGCGAACTCACGGTTGACCTGTGGACCATCAGCGTGATTATCAATGCCGGCCACAAAATCGGCCTGCATCTATCCAGCAGTAATTATCCCCGCTTTGAAAAGAATCCCAATACCGGAGAAGACTTCCCGGGAGCCGAATTGCGCAAGGCCGTCAACAATGTGTACATGGATGCTTCGCATCCAAGCGCGTTAGTGCTCCCGGTCCGTCCATAAGAATAAACACGGTTTTTTGCCGTTTGCCCATAGAACAGCGATGCGTAATTAAGGAATGCAAAAATGAAGTGCTCCAAATTCCATGTTCTTGTCACCGCCCTGATGGTTTCCCTCCCCTTGGCCGCGCACGCCATGCCCTCGGGAAGCGCGATCTCCGCCCAACACGTCATCTCCCTCGAAAATAATGCGTGGCGCATCGCCTGCGATCCGAAAAACGAAGGCCGCGATCAGGCTTGGTGGAAAGAACCGCTCCCTGAGGCGCAATCCGTCATCGTGCCCCACATTATCCAGGAAACCTTTCCCGGCTATCACGGTGTGGCGTGGTACTGGCTCGATCTGGACATTCCACCCCATCCCATCGATAACGGACGCTATCTCCTGCGCTTTTGGGCCGTGGACTATCTCGCCGAAGTGTGGGTGAACGGCGCGCCTGTGGGCGGCCACGAGGGCGGTGAAACCCCCTTCACGCTCGACATCACCTCCGCCGTCAAGCCCGGTCCAGACAACCGTATCGCGCTCCGTGTTCTAAACCCCGGCGCGGACCGCATTGACGGCTTCACCCTGGATGAAACCCCGCACCGCAACAAGCGCCCCACCCTGATCGTCGGAAGCATGATGGATATTGGCGGCATCACCGAAGCCCCGGAATTGCTGCTTGTTCCGCCCCTCCGCGTGGACGATGTATTTGTCCGCCCGGACTGGAAAACCGGCGCCTGTAAAATCCAGGTAACGGTCCGCAATACGCTCGATACGCCCGTCTACGGCCACATCGCGCTCGCCATCGGCCCCGCGAACACCGCTCAAACCGTGGTCACCGCGTCATCCGCGCAGACCTTTGCCCCGGGTGATTCCGTCATCACGCAGGAACTCCAAATCCCCCAACACCATCTTTGGAGTTTGGAGGACCCCTATCTCTACGGACTCACCACGCGCCTTTCCGCCGAAGGCGGCCCCGGCGATCAGTCCTTTGTGCGTTTCGGATTCCGTGAATTGCGCGTGGACCGCGGTTTCTTCCGCCTCAACGGCAAGCGCATTTTCCTGAAAAGCTCCCACACCGGAAACCACTGTCCCGTGGGCCAGATAGTTCCCCCCAAGGAAGCCAAAGACCTCCTTCGCAAGGACCTGCTCTACATGAAATCCAGCGGTTTCAACACCGTCCGGTTCATTGCGGGCATCGCCCATCCGTATCAACTGGACCTGTGCGATGAAATCGGCCTCATGGTCTACGAAGAAACCCTCGCCGGATGGTGTCTCGCCGATTCCCCGCAAATGGCCGCCCGTTTCGATTTCTCCGTCCGCGAAATGATCCTGCGCGACCGCAATCACCCCAGCGCCGCCATTTGGGGGCTTCTCAACGAAACCCCCGATGGCCCCGTTTTCCGCCACGCCGTTGATATGCTGAAACTCGTGCGCGAACTTGACGATTCGCGCCTTGTGTTGCTCGGCAGCGGACGCTGGGACAAGCAATTCACCATCGGCTCGCTCTGCAATCCCGGAAGCACCGCATGGGAATGCGAGTGGGGGGTGGACAGCCCCTCGTACACCCCCGGCAGCGAACCCAATGTGGGTTCCTTCGGCGGTTACATGAACGGCGCGGGCGATGCCCATGTCTATCCGGGCATGCCGCTCACGCAAGCGGTCGAAGACGCCATCCGCATCATCGGCAAGGATACCAAACCGGTCTTTCTTACGGAATACGGCATCGGCAGCCTCATGAATGGCATTCGTGAACTGCGCCACTACGAACAACGCGGCATCCGTCCTGATCTTGAAGATGTGCGTTATTTCCAGGCCATGGTGGACGGACTCCTTGCGGATTGGCCGAAATACGGCATGGACGACGTCTATCCCTTCCCGGAAGACCTCCTCCGTGAAAGCGACCTGATGCACAGCCGCCAGCGCATCCTCGGTTTCGATCTTATTCGTTCCAATCCCCGGTTTTGCGGCTATAACCTCACCGGCCTCCTCGACCACGGGTTTACCGGCGAAGGCTTGTGGAGTTTCTGGCGCGAATGGAAGCCGGGCGTCCTGGATGCGCTTCAAGACGGCTGGGCGCCCCTCCGCTGGTGCCTCTTCACCGTCCCCAAACACGGTTACATTGGACGCCCCGTCAAACTCGAAGCGGTCCTCGCCAATGAAGACGTGCTCACTCCCGGCGCGTATCCCGTGACCCTGCGCGTCTTCGGTCCCCAAGGCCTTGCATGGGAACAAAAGACCACCCTCACCGTGCCCGCCTCCACACCCGAAGCAGACGCACCCCTCGCGTTGCCGGTTTTTTCCGGCGACGTGACTATCGTCGGTCCCGCGGGCGAGTATACGTTTGCCGCTAATCTCGAAAAAGGCGGCGCGCCCCTCGGAGGACGTCTTCGCTTCCATCTTTCCGAAACCCCGCAAAAAGCGGCTCCTGAAGGTGTGGCCTGTCTGCTTTGGGGCGTGGATGCGCCGGTGCAGGATTGGCTCGTCAACCATGGCGTCGAATGCCAGCCCTTTGAAACCTCTTCGGCGGATACACGTCAAATTATTCTGGTGGGCGACCTCTCCGCGCTGAATCCCAAGGACGGCCTCCGCATCGAATTAATGCAGCGCGCCGCACAGGGTTCCACCGTGTTGTTTCTGGATACCCGCGCCTTCAAATGCGGTGATAATCCCGTCGGTTGGCTCCCCCTCAAAAACAAAGGCCGCCTCTTCACCTTTTCCGACTGGCTCTACCACAAAGAATGCATTGCAAAACCCCATTCCCTTTTCAACGGACTTATGCCCAAAGGCATCATGGATTGGAACTACTACGGACCACTCATCACCCATGACTTGTTCGAGGGCATTGACGTGCCCACTGAAACCGCCGCCCTCGGCATTGCCATGTTCCAACCCGGCGGTCCCGGCGGCTACACCTCCGGCGTGCTCAACGGCTGGTACTCGTTTGGCGAAGGAAAATTCATGCTCAATACCCTGCCCGTCCTTGGCAACCTCGATCAACATCCCGCCGCGGACCGGCTCCTGCTCAACATGATCGCCCACGCCGCCAAAACGGCTACCGGCCCCGCCGCATCCCTTCCTCCCAATTTCCCCGAAACCCTCAAACAAATCGGCTACTAGACCAGTATAAAAAAAGCAGGGCGGGTGGACTGAAGTGAAACCCGCCATTCTTTCTTCTTCCCGTCTATCATTGTGTCCGTGTCCGCCGGTGTTTGTCCGTGTTTCACATTTCCGTTTGCCATTTCCCGTCCCTTCCAGGTAAAGTGATCCCGCTCATGGTTGCAGAAACACTAGAAGCGTTACGTCAAGCCGTGGCGGCGGGTCCCCCCTTTACCCCGGAACTGCTCGCCGTATTGCGGCAGGATTCCCGCGCCGGCGCGCGCGCACTCTACGAACGGTGTCTGCGCCTCCAGGCCGGGACGGATACGGAATTCCGCCGCCTCGAGGCCATGCTCCAGTTCGAGCGCGCCGCCCAGGCAAACGGCTTTTCCCGGATTGCCGGCGTGGACGAAGCGGGGCGCGGCCCCTTGGCCGGACCCATTGTGGCCGCCGCCGTGGTGCTGGCCGAACCAGTCCCCGGGCTGAACGATTCCAAGCAATTGACCGCCACCCAGCGCGAAGCCCTGTTCGACATGCTGCAAGACGGACGCCATGACATCGGCATTGCGGCCGTGGAAGCCGTTGAAATTGACCGCATCGGCATTCAAGCCGCAAATTACACGGCCATGGCCAAAGCCGTGGCCGCCTTGAAACAAGCGCCGGACTTCCTGCTGGTGGACGGTTTCGCCCTTCCCGGCGTGATGCAGGCGCAACAGCGTCTCATTAAAGGCGACAGCCGCTCGTTATCCATTGCGGCGGCCAGCATTGCCGCCAAAGTGACGCGGGATCGTATAATGGAAGCCGTGGCTCGGGAATATCCCGAATACGGTTTTGGTAAACATAAAGGCTACGCGACTTCGGAGCACTTGGCCGCCCTCGCCAAACACGGGCCCTGTCCGGTGCACCGGAAAAGCTTTGCGCCCATCGCGGGAGCCGTGGAAACCGCAGGGTTGTTTGAATAAGGCGTACTTTTCATGAAACTGTGCATTGTGCCCGTTGTTGTGCTCGTCTCCCTGATGATTCCGGGGTGCGTTACCATGTCCGAACAGGAATGGTCCCGCGCCAAACATTTTGGCTGGCCCGCCGAGGCCCGGCCCCAAAGCCAAGCCTACGCCCATTATATCGCTTCCACCATTTACGAACACCGCGGCGAAAAAGAAAAAGCCCGCGGCGAAATGCTTCAAACCGTCGAACTCGACCCCGCCGCCACCACCCCCATGCTCCGGCTTATCAAAACTTATCTCCGCGACAAAGACTACGAAAGCGCCCTCAAAATGTGCCAGCGCGCCCTCGATCAAAAACCCGATAAGCCCAACCTCTGGGTGGTTCTCGGTGAAATTCATCAACACCTCAAACACTACGACGAAGCCATGGCCGCCTATAAGAAAGCCATTGAACTCAACCCCGGAAACATCCTCGGCTATGGCGCGCTCGTCGAACTCCAGGAAAGCACCAACGACCTCATCGCCGCCATAGACCTCTATCACCAGCTCATCAAACTCAGCCCCGAATCCGCCGGCCTCTACTACCAGCTCGGACTCAACCTCGCCCGGATCAAAGACACCGAAGCCGCCCGCGCCGCGCTCAACCGCGCCCTCGAACTCAACCAGAACCTCATTCAGGCCTATTACATGCTCGGCGTCATCAACCTCGAAGCCGGAAACAACGAAGAAGCCGCCGCGCGCCTCGAATATTACGCCAAACTCCGCCCCAGCGACCCCGCCGGCCTCGAGTCCCTCGCGGGAGCCCTCGCGCGTCTTCACCGCCACGACGACGCCTTCAACCGCTTCTCCACCCTCCTCGCCTCCGATCAGGCCAAGCCCCAGTACAACATCGAAACCATGTTCCTGCTCCTTATCGCCGGAAAACCCGCCGAGGCCGAACAATACGTCCCCTCCTCCGGCGCGCCCTTCTTCGGTACCCTGTTCACCGCGCTCGCCCGGAAAAACAGCGGCCAGCCGTATGTGCCCCTGCTCGAGTCCCTCGACACCATCGAAGGCGACCTCGACAAGGAATGCAATGAATACCTCACCGGGCTCCTCTACCTTTTCGGAAAGGAAGCTGCCGGGAAATGGCTCCTGGACGCCATTCCGCCCCTCCGCAAAGAAATCAACGCCCACACCCTCGGCATCATCCATGCACGCACCCTTATCGGACTCGATAGGCACGAAGAGGCCGTCAACATACTCGAAGCCCTCCTTAACGGCACCAAACAGGATATCTGGGTCCACTACTACCTCGCCATGGCCTATGAATCCCTGAAAAACTTCGAGAAAACAGAGGCCAACCTCATCGCCTTCCTCAACTACAACCCCGATGACCCCGATACCCTCAACTTCCTCGGCTACCTCTATGCCGACAAAGGCGTCAAGCTCGACAAAGCCGAAGAACTCATTCAAAAAGCCCTCCGCGTCAATCCCGAAAGCCCCTTCTACATGGACAGCCTCGGCTGGATTTACTACAAACGCGGAAAAGCCCAGGAAGCCATTGACCTCATCCAAAAAGCCATCTACCGCATGGACAGCGACGACGCCGTCCTCCGCGACCACCTCGGCGACGCCTACTTCCTCAAAGGCGACGTCGAACACGCCCTCGGCGAGTGGGAACGCGCCCGCCGCCTCGACCCCAAACTCCCCGGCGTCCAGGAAAAAATAGACCGGCACAAAGACAATCTCAATCCCCAAAAATAACCGCTCTGAAAAAGACTGTCGTGATCTTTGTTGTGTGCGTGCGTCGGCTTCTGTGCGTAATCGCTTTGCTCCCTCAAAACCGGCTTCCGGGTGCGTCCCTGCGTCCGTACTGAACGGGCATATGTCCGGGGAATAAAATGAGGTGGGTTTCCCTACCTGCACGTGTTTGACTGGCCGCGCAATGGGCGCCTGTTCTTGCCTGGGCTTAAAACTCCCGTTGCCAAGGCCTATCTGCTGGCGGCGCCCAGTGGGAGCGTAAAGGTGAAGTCCGGCAACAAAGGCACAACGATAAAGGCCGGGAAAAAGGCTCCTGACCCAATCTCATCTACAGTTGTTCTGGAGTTGAAGGGCGACCTGAAATAAAAGCGGTATGTTGTGATTTGCCGTTCGTTCTGTTTTATCCTTGTACTTGCGAAAAACGAGGTTAAAAGCCGAAAGAACAAGAACTGAAATTCGGACCGTAGAGAAGAAAATGATGAACTTAACGGAAAACACCGTGGTATCTATGTCAATTATCCTTGCAGCCGTATTTTTGTCAGGTATGGCGTTTGCAGGCGCTACAGCCCTGCCGGCACCCGATTCTAATTCAGCATCGCCATCAGAAAAAACAGGTGGACATGCTAATACAGTTCCTCTGCCCAGTGAAGTTCGATTATTAACGCTGGTGCATATTGACCCGGAAACAACCCCCGCTGTAAAGATTGCGGTTCAGGCGTGCGCTGGATTGTGCAATCGCAACCGCGGCGGGACTGTTTTCACGCACATGGACGACAAAGACCTTCAATGGATAAAGGAACTTGTGTTACAGCCGGATAGAACACTAACCGCCGGTGAGTTTCTGGATGCCTGTAAGGCGGAATTTCCCCGATGGGTAAAGTACTCCTATGACAAGCAGCGGGCGTTACTTCCCAATATCCTCACGGTCGGCGCGGCCCTCGAAGCCATACCGATTGCAGAGGAAATGAATATCCAATGGGGCGAGCTTGTATTCGACGCAACGGCAGAGTTCAGGGATCGTGACACACCGTATCTCGCGACAAAGTATGTGTATGAAAAGTACGTGAACGAAACCACCGGACTTGCCATGCTCAACCCGGGATATTCGGCAAACGACAAAAAAGTCTGGGACCCCGGACTTGTCGAAAACATGAATCCCGCAATGATTGATTTTGTGTTTTCAGAAAAACTGTTCGTCATGTTCCTGGTGAACGGTTGCATCACATGCACGCGCGAACATGATCTTCTGAACGAAATTGTCAGCGTTAACCCCTGGCCCAAACCTATCGGAGTTTATGGGTACGCGAATAATTGGATGGTATTCGGTGGATACTTTTTCGAGGCGCAGACCTTATGTGCTGCATCACGAAACATGGGCGCCATTCCAACCGAAGTCAACAACCTTTCCTTTTTCTCCACAAGACGAGAACCGATTACCACTCCTGATGAAATACCGCAAGTCGAGGCGGAAGATGTCCGCTATGATCCCAGCAAAACCTATGTCGCTTTTATTCTGGGTGATGGGGACAATATCGCATTTATGATGGGAATGCGCCTCGAGTGGTTTCGCCAACGGGCTGCGGCGTGTCGTGCGGGCAAAGAGTCCTGCCCGCCGCTTACCTGGACCATCTCGCCGCACCTTGCCCGCATTGCACCGGATGTTCTTAAATGGTACTACAAAATGAGTCGTGACACTGGAAAAGATCACTTTATGCTTCCGCCCAGTGGCCATTTGTACGCGTATCCATCCTCCTTGGAAAGCACAACCATACAGGACGCATTCGTCGCCGCCACGGAACAGGATGCCCGCCTGATCGGCGCCAACAGTACGGTTCACTGGGAGTTTTTTCATAAATGGCGATACGCTGAAAATGTATTTCTGCCAAAGTACGCAAAAGAGGGCGGAACCATCAAAGGGGTGTTTCCCGTCAATGTTCCTTATTTGTTGCCAACGGGCACATGGCTACCCAACCAGTGCTTCAAGGTGATCGCCGGCCAGGACGGCGGAAAGGTTGTGTTGTTCAGGCCCAGAGAATGGCGGGGGGTCAACGATAAAGGCGGACTCATAGAAGAGAAATTTTTCCTGAGCCCGGAAAAGATGGCGAAGGAACTGGGTTCCTATCCGCGGGGAACCGTTACGGCAATTTACATGACCAGCGACGGCGGACTCGACCTCAATAACTCCATCATGGAACTGGTCAAATTACTCCCAGAACACGTTCGCCTTGTCAGCAGCGCCACCGCCGTTCAACTTGCACTTGAAGCGCCGCAAACGCACTCTTGTCAGGAATATACTTGGCCTGCACCGCTATTCATGCTTATGAATGCAATCATTGTTTTCTTGCCCGCACTGTTTTACTTCAGGTTCCCCAGATTTCTCCGGGTGGTCCTGCATCTTCTGATACCGATTCTCATTGGTTGCGTGGCGTATTGGGTTTTGACCCCGCGAAATTTTGAAGCCTATCCATGGACACTTCTACTTATCCCACTCTCTTCTGTGCCGGGCTTTGCCGGCTCCCTGCTGGGGAGTCTCGTGAGCTGGGGCGTGAGAATCTACAGGCGAAGGTTGGTCAACTCCTGATCCTGACTGAATTGCCGGCGGAAACTAGGGTCGGGCTTCGCCAATACTCTTGTCCGGGTGCTCATGTATGAACGTAAGAAGGGCATTTCGCAGTTCTGATGACATGGCCGTGGCGGGATGGCTGCGGCCAGCCGCTGACACAAACGTGGAACTTGGCAGGGCTTCATGCAGTTTAACAGCACTTGTGTAGTTTGGGTCGCGTTCCCCGCACACTATCAGCATGGGTGTTTTAATGGCAACAAGGTCCTCGCGTTGCACAGCCAAACCGCGTGCGCCTCGCAACATGGCTGCGAGTGCTTTCTTATCGCCAAGCAGGCTCGTTGCCAACTTGACTTGCATGCGATGCCAAGCGGTTGTTTGGTGGTCTCCCTCTCCAAAGGTTGTGGCCACCGGCTCAACCCCACGGCCAGACTCCAACTGATCCGCCAGTCGCCCGAAAGCATTAAAAGCCTCCTCTGCACGAGGGTCATCCGGATCCTGCCAACCGGCGCCCAAACACGCTACGGAGAGCAACCGGTCCGGATACAAGGCAGCAACTTTCAAGGCGACATAACCTCCCAAGGAATACCCCGCCACATGGGCTTTACGGATGCGAAGATGGTCCATAAGTCGCACAACATCATGTGCCATTTCCACACCATAAGCCGCAGGGTTCCCCGGCTTGCTGCTTAGCCCACACCCGCGCTGGTCAAGTGCAATAACTCGAAATTCCTTCCGAAGCTCAGGTGCGATTCCAGTCAAACGCCAATTCAAATCGCCATTGACACCAAAACCGTGCAGCAGTAGCACGGGCTCCCCCTTGCCGGCATCGGAGTAAAACAAGCGTGCCCCGTTATGTTCAAAGAAGGTGCCCGGACTTCGTCGAAGCAATACGTAATAGCCCAAAAAAACGGTAGCAAGCACTAAGAAAACGCTTACCGCCACAATTACTTTTTTGCGTTGCTTCATTTTGTACGTTACTTCCTCGGCATCATTTAAGAGCGGGACTCGGATATAGGGCGCTCCCGGCTAACCAGGGCGTCACACGGCATGGAGCCGAGTTGCGGCCGACAACCCAACAACAGATTGACACCGTCGGTGGTGGAAGTCAACTTGAAAACAAAAGAACAAACGGACATACAGAAGCCGCGGCTGATTGAGTTGTGCTATGCTTGTTCCAGGTTGGTGAACATGATTGGGTTCGGGTGCCCGCCATCAGGAGAGTGAATAGAGTATGGTTCTTATTCCCAATACGGAGAAGAAGTTGAAGGCCAGGATATCGAGTTATCAATCGGTTTTAAAGAGCGAGAAGAAGCGCTTTGGCCAAATTGATGATGGGGGAGGGAAACGATATGTGTTATTCGCCCTGTATTTCGTCCTTAATGATTTGAAGAAATCTGCCCTTTATTTCGATTGGTTTAAACAAGAATTCCCTGATGACTCGGGAGAGCCAATTCAAAAACTGTGTTGGGCGATAAGTCTGCGCCGAATGGGGAGAGACAAGGAGGCACGGCGCATGCTGGCGGATTTAATGCTCTCGAATCTCTACATGATTCCGCAAATTGCCGGTGAGAGTATTCGTGAATACGACATGTGGCACTCCTCTAACTTCGGATTTATCGATTACGTGAGGTATACTCCGGAAGAAGTGCTCGCTACCATACAACAGGATGAAATCGAATGGATGAAGACGCTCTACGATTCTTTTGAATTCTGCCGTATCCGGAAGAGGTATATTGAGATATACCACAAGCTGTTACATACGCGCGAGGTTGAAGCCCGTAGACCACTGGTCAAAGAAGCGTGCTCCTTGCTGGATAATCTCACCGAGTGAATTGGCCCCTAATGACGATGTCCCTCGGCCGGATCTGTTGAAAATTCGAATCTCCTTGGGGGTTGACGGCAAAAAGCCTCACAAGTCGTTAAAAATCAAAGGGCGAAAAATGGCAGCCCCTAGGGGGTTCGAACCCCTGTGATGGGACTGAGAATCCCACATCCTAAACCACTAGATGAAGGGGCCGCACAAGAGCGAAACGCCGTTGCGGCGGTAGCTGCCGTATAATTGGTTGCCGGACTAGGACTCGAACCTAGACAAGCCTGATCCAGAGTCAGGTGCCCTACCAATTAGACTATCCGGCAATCGGGGGTATGTTAACGAATAATGGGGGGAAGTGTCAAGTTTTGAAGATGAATTGTTGCCGTGCGGGGTGGAAATGTGCTTTAGTATGGTGTTCTGTTTTTGTTTAATCGAAGTCGAAAACCACGGGAATGAGGCCTATGTTTCCAGTGCTGAGTGAAAAAACCATCGAAACCGCTTTTTCGAATGCGCAGGAGGTGTATGCGTTGTATGGGGTGGACGCCGCGAAGGCGCTGGAAACCCTGGCGCACATCCCCGTTTCGCTGCATTGCTGGCAGGGGGACGATGTGACCGGGTTTGAAAACATCGCCTCGTCGGACGGGGGCGGGATTCAGGCCACCGGAAACTATCCCGGTAAGGCGGCGACGGCGGATCAGTTGCGGCAGGACGGGGAAAAGGCGTTCAGCCTGATTCCCGGCCGGCACCGGTTTAATCTTCACGCGATGTATGCGGAAACCGATGGCAAGAAGGTGGACCGCGATGCCCTGCAGCCCGAGCATTTTTCCCGGTGGATTGATTGGGCGAAATCCCTCGGCCTCGGCCTGGATTTTAACCCGTCGTGTTTTGCGCATCCTCTCGCGGATTCCGGCATGACGCTTTCCCACGCCGACCCGGCCATCCGCGGCTTTTGGGTGAATCATTGCATTGCCAGCCGCAAGATCGGCGCGGCCATGGGCAAGGCGCTCGGTTCGCCGGCGGTTACGAATATCTGGATTCCCGACGGCATGAAAGATATTCCGGTGGACCGTTTGGCGCCGCGCGAGTTGTTGCGGCAGTCCCTGGATGAAATATTGGAGGAACCGTTAAACCCGAAGCACAACTTGGACACGGTCGAATGCAAGTTGTTCGGCATCGGTTCGGAATGCTATGTGGTGGGGTCGCATGAGTTTTATATGGGTTATGCCGCGCAACACAAAGGACTCCTGCTCACCCTGGACGCCGGGCACTTCCATCCCACGGAAACCATCGTGGACAAGATATCGTCCCTGCTCCTTTTCGTGGATGCACTGCAATTGCACGTGAGCCGCGGCGTACGCTGGGACAGCGACCACGTGGTGATTCTCTCGGACGACCTGCGGGGCACCGCCGAGGAACTGGTCCGGCACAATTTCCTTTCGCGTGTGCATATCGGACTCGACTTTTTCGACGCCAGCATCAACCGTATCGCCGCGTGGGTCACGGGAACGCGCGCGATGCTCAAGGCCCTCTTGCTGGCGCTCTTGGAGCCCACCGCGCTGCTGCGCAACGCCGAGCAAAAGGGCGATTTTACGGCGCGGCTCGGCCTGCTGGAAGAAATCAAAACCCTGCCCTTCGGCGCGGTCTGGGATTACTACTGCCTGAAACAGGGTGTGCCGGCGGGCTTCGCCTGGCTCAACGAAATCAAGCACTACGAAAAGGACGTGTTGTCCAAACGGTAGGCGCACCCATCGCAACTCCCATGCACATAACAATGAACACCGGGGCGGCGCCGGCGGATTTTCTCCGGACGCGCGCGTTTCTGGCGTTATTGATTGTCTTGTCCTGCTTCGCGGTTTTTTTCGAGTTGGGCCGCCAGGAAGTCACCACGGACAATGAGGGTCAGCGCACCACGCCTCCGGTGGAAATGCTGCGCTCCGGAAATTTCATCACGCCCACATTGAACGGGAAAATCTACCTGGCGAAACCGCCCCTGCTGTATTGGGCTATAGCCGGCGTGTATTCCGTCACGGGGGTCATTTCCGAATGGACCGCGCGCATTCCCACCGCGGTCTGCGGGATGGCGTTGGTGTTGTGCATGTATCTGCTGGGCCGGCGCTTTGTTGGCGAGTCCCCCGCGCGATGGGCCGCCTTGGTGATGCTCGCCTCGCCCTATTTCCTCGACCGCGCCCGTTACACGGAACTCGACGTGCCGCTCACCCTCGCCACCTTCCTGGCCATCCTCGGAATGTATGCCGCGTGGAGAAGTGAAGGTTCCAGAAGGCTGCTGCCGGCCGTGCTGGCGGGAATCGCCCTCGCCGCCGCCACCTTGCTCAAAGGTCCCGTTCCCTATTTGTTCCTGGCCTGCGTGTTCTTGGGATATTGCGCCGTGGAAGGCGATAACCCGGCCGCCGTGATGCGCAAGGGCATTCTGTGGACTGCCGTGGCGTTTGCCATCGGCTGGGTTCAGTTCCTGGTGTCGTACCTGTCGGCTAAATTCGGCCATCCCTATAGCATTCCCTTCCCCGCCGGATTAACCGTGCTTTGTGTGGCTTGGGTAGTGCTCATCGTTCGGAATAGCGGCAACGTATTGCGCCGGAACTGGCTTCCGTTTGTGTTGACGCTGGTCATCGGCATCGCGTTATCGGCCCCCTGGGCCATTGCGGTGCTGCATCAGAATGGATGGGGGTTTATTCAGAAACTGTTGAACAGCGAAGTGCTGGAGCGCACCCATACGGCCACGGCCATTAACAGCGGGTCGCCTTTCTACTTTCTTTACGCGCTTCCGTTGATGCTGGCGCCCTGGGGGTTTCTCTTGCCCTTTCATGCGTCGAAGACCATGTGGAACCGCGCGGACAATCCCTATCGTTTCTGCATCGTGAGCGGCTGGCTCAGCGTGGCCCTCTTCTCCCTCATCGCGGGCAAGGAATACGAATACATCCTGCCCATCGTCCCCCTATTGCTCTTTCCCACCGGCGCGCATCTCGCCTGGTTTCTTGAAAATTCCCTGCACGGCTGGATGCGCTCCTGGGCCCATATCTGGCAGGCCGCACTCTGGATGCTTGCGCCCATCGCACTCGCGGGCATGACCCTCTTCAGCGCGATTTCGCTGCGCTACCCCCTGCTCATCACCGAAATGCTCCTGATGACCGCCGCCGCGCTCTGGCTCGTCTTTTGGCCCGGCGTGAAAATCCGCCCGCCTCGCCTGATGCGCACCGCCATTTGCATCCTGCTCGTCGTGCTGGGCGCATTGATCCTGCGCGCCTTTCGGGAAACCGGCGCCCATTCCCCCAAAGACGCCGCCCAACTTTGCGGACGGCTTATCCAGGCGGGCTATCCCGTCGAAGCCACCAAAGTGTATCCCGCGTTCAGCTTTTACGCCGCGCATCCCATTCCCGACATTTTTCAAATGCTCGGAGCACAGTCCAATGTCCCCGAAGATGCCACCCACACCCCCCTCTACGGCATCAACCAGGAACTCTCCACCGAAGAACAGGGCGAAGCCATCCGTATCATCAAAGAACGCTTCAAAACCACCAAACCGTATTTTTTCCTGATTCAAGACCGGTATCTTCTTGCCTTTGCCGATCTCGAAGCCCAAGGCGTCAAAGTGGTGGCCGGGCCCGTCACCGATAAAAAGCTCGTCCTGCTGGGAAATGCCGACCCCGCGGCACTGCCGGGCATTAGCCGGTAAACGCTGGCGGTTCGCCGTTGAAGGCCAAAGCTACTGCGGATTCTTTCGTTCATTTCGATGAGGTGTATCTGTTCGGCGCCCCTGGAAAATCCGGACAACACAGAATCGCCGGTCAGCGGGAACAACCTGGACGCCCACATGAATCGTTTACACTTGCAGGGCGTTGGTGTATACATCGCCAAGCATACCTTGGCCCCAGCACGCCAGGCAGGTATTCCGCCCGCAGTAAACGCATGTCAGGGACTCTATATATTCGTTGAGGGGGTAAATCCATTCAGGTTTTTGGGGGTCTCGAAAAGGATGGCGCGTGCGATGTCCACGGCCTGTTCGAAGGTGTATTGGCCGGTGCGGACTTTGCGCGCCAGCACCTCGGCCATGCATTGGCGGACGATCATCATCTTGCCATAGGTCCACTCGATACAATAGGCATCGGAGAAGAAGCCCACCTGTTTATTCAGGGGGAGCATGTCGAGGCGCTCTTCGATGATCTGGCGGATGTTGGACGGGAAGAAATTGTGCCACCAGTAGCCCGCCACGGAGAGGTTGGGAATTTCACGGCAGAGGGTGCAGATGGATTGGTTGGCGTGGCGGCTGGCCAGGAAGACCTGGAAGTTGATCCTGGGGTGCCGGCTGATCATGGCGCCCACTTGCGCGAGGGTTTCCTGGGAGAGGCGCGCGCCGGTCTCGTAGGGAAGTGGTTCCGCGCCAAAACTGAATTGGAACATGAGGTGGGGGGCTTTTTCTTCCAGCGTGCGGAGATAGAGTTCGTTGACATAGGCGGCGTAAATGCTGCGTTCGCGTTCACCGGCGTTGGCGCGGTTTTTCAGGGCTTCCAGCATTTGATCGTCCGAAACGGGGGTCAGATCGAGGTCGGTGGATATGCCCTGCGCGGTCCCGAGCAGCATGTCTTTGGGCAGGGCATCCACATACCAGTTCACGGCTTCGCGGACATCCTCCAGAGATCGTATTTCGCGATCCACGGGGGGCCGCTTCCCGATGGGGGTGGCGGCTTCGGGCTTTTTCCCCCAGGCATGTTCGAGTTCGTAAACCGCGGTGTCGTATTCCCCCCATTGACAACGGGTGAAGAACACCCACTCAAGGGAGTATTGGAGGATATCGTCGTCCACACCGCCTTCACGGCGCGACCATTCGGTGCAGACCCGCTTGAGGTTGAGTTCGCGAAGAACCTCACGATGCCAGGCGCGGTCGTCCGCGCGTTCGCGGATGCGGTCGTCCAGCTTCCGCCAATTGTTCTCGTCAAGGGGTTCGTGCCAATCGTACAAATCGGCAAGAATCATCCGGACCCCCCAACCGATACTGGTGTTTTGGGTGTATTTCACATAAGGAATGGCCTCGGCAAGCCGTTGATGGGCTTCTTCCTTTGTGGGCCAGCCGGGAAATTCCGTCAGCCGCGCGCCGCTCGGGCATCCTGCCGCGTACAAATCGCTGATCGACATGTGATACAGCAGAATGTCGTGAAGGCCGCGCGCCCCCAGTTTTCCCGCGACAAGATGCGTGTGCACGTCAATGACCGGCAAGCCGGACAGCGCCTCGTAAATTTCCTGTTCCAGACGATTCGATGGCATTGCAAAGTCCTTTTTACAGTGATTTTCTTCCTGTGGGAAGGTGTGCAGTTTCAAGGGAGCGGCTTAAGCTTGATATTTTTATACCAACAGGGACTGCCATGGTCTTGAAGGCCGATGCAGCCATGCCGGGAATGATTTTTAAATGCCAGGCCGGCGAATTTGTGCGCCGAACCATCGGGACGTTTGCCCATTGTATCAAATTGATCCAGATCAATGCGCGTCACTTTTTCGCCATTAAGCACCCCTTCGATAATGCTTTTGTTGCAGGTAATTTCGAAGTGGTTCCATTCCCCGGCAGGCTTCATGGCGTTCGTTGAAGGGGCCGCCAGATCATAAATGCCCGATTCCATAATGACACTTGCCGCTGCCGCGGTAGCGGCGGTACACAGGAATTCACGGCGTGTGGAAGAAACGCTTCTCATATGCAGCCTCCTTGATTTGTTTGGAAAGAGGGTAATCGAGAACCATGCGGCTGGGCAACAATCAACGCTTTTGTTATAAGCAAGACAATACTTGTGCGTGTTTCTCCACTTGAATGATTCCCGGGAAGACACTATAGTTAGAGGGTGATATTGCGGGTTCTTAGCGATCACATTGGAGGCGAAGGATTGCGCATGGAATTCAATGAATCGTTGTTCAAAACGCTAATGGACAATCTTGCGGAGGGCGTCTATTTTGTGGATACCCAACGCAAAGTTCAGTACTGGAACAAAGGGGCGGAACAATTGTCAGGGTATGCCCAAAAGGAAGTGTTGGGACACTGTTGTGCGGATAATCTTCTTGCACATGTTAATGAGAAGGGGGTGAGTCTTTGCAAGAAGGGCTGCCCATTGGCGGCCACCATCCAGGATGGGCAAACGCGGCAGGCCGATGTATATATGCATCATAAAGACGGGCACCGGGTGCCAGTGCATGTTACCGCCGCGGCGATTCGTGATGCCAGCGGTGCGATTACAGGGGCGCTTGAAACTTTTCATGACAACACGCCCTTGATGTCGGCGCTGCAGGAAGTGGATGAACTCAAACGTTCCTCGGCGATTTGCCCGCTGACGAATGTGGGAAACCGTACACTAGCCGAATCCACATTGAACTATCGGCTTAAGGAAAGTGCGGAGACTGGGGCCCCTCTGGCGGTTATGATGATGAACTTGGACCGCCTTAAAGAATTAAACGATTCCTATGGGCATCAGATCGGGGATCTGATTTTGAAGATGGTGGCGAAAAGTTTGGCCAATGGAATGCGTCCATTTGATTTCTTGGGGCGATGGGGGGGCGGTGAATTTATCGCCATTATGCCGAAAGTGCGTGCATTCGAGTTGGACCAGTTTGCGGACCGGTTGCGCATGTTGGTGGAGCATTCCAGCCGGAACGTCAGTGAAAACCGGATTACGGTCACCATCTCGATTGGGGGGGTAGTGTGCCGGACTACGGATTCCATTACCACAGTGATCGAACGTGCCGGCAGGCGCATGATGGAATGCCGCCAGCGTGGCGGCAACCGTGTATTGGTGGATGTGACATGAGTGTTAATGAATCCTGATGGTCACGCGGTATGGTCTAAAATATCCGTGGAGATGCATATGAATCGGCGTGAAAAGTTAGTTTTGTTACTGTTGTTGGCGGCGGCCCCGCTTTTCGCGGAGGATTGGCCAACGTATCTGCATGACGCGGCGAGAAGCGGTGTGACGAAGGAACGGTTGGCGCTGCCGCTTTATGAACAGTGGGTGTATAAAGCGGCGCATGCACCGGTCCCGGCGTGGCCTGCGCCGGCCAAGCAGGATTTCTGGCACGAAATCCGGGAATTAAGGCCCGTGGTCACCTATGATCGGGCGTATCATGCGGTGATTGCCGAGGGCGCCTTGTATTTCGCCACGACCTCGGACGACCAGGTGTATTGTCTTGATGCGGCCACCGGGGAACAGCGTTGGACTTTTTACGCGGAAGCGCCGATTCGGCTGGCGCCCACGATTGCGGAAGGCAAGGTCTATTTCGGCGCCGATGACGGTTGGGTATATTGCCTGAATGCAAAGGACGGCGCTTTGGGCTGGAAACAGCGGCCCGCGCCGGAAGACCGGCGCTATCCGGGCAACGGGCGGATTATTTCCTCGACACCCATCCGGTGCGGAATGGTAGTGGAAAACGGAACCGTCTGGTTTATGGCCGGACTGTTTCCCTCCGAAGGGGTGTATTGCTGCGCGCTGGACGCGGCCACGGGGGCGGTGCGCTGGAGCACCCGCGTCGAGGGGGATATCGCGCCGCAGGGGTATCTCGTGGCTTCTCCGTCGCGCTTGTTTGTGCCGACAGGCCGGACGAGCCCGGCGGTGTTTGATCGGAACACCGGGAAATTCCTGCAACAATTGGGCGGCGGGGGCGGGGCGTATGCGGTGCTCACATGCGATACGATTGTGAGCGGACCCGGCCGCCGGGGCGGCACGGAACTCTCCTTGTCCGATCCGAACACCAATGAAAACATTGCGCAATGCGACGGCATTGCCATGGTGGTGGACGGTCCTCTGGCGTATATCCAGTCCAGGGATGAAATCAAGGTGCTGGACCGGCCCCGGTTTATTGATCTTTCGCGGATATGGAACCAGCGCAACACCGAACTCAAGGGGGTGGAAAAGCAAAGTGAGGAAGCGCAAAAAAGGCTGGATGCCGCGGAAGTAAAGCGCCTGAAAACCGTGATGGAACCCATTGAAGCGGCGATGGAAGAACTCGATAAACAACGAGAGGCTTGTTACCGTTGGAAGCAACCCTCGGATTGTCCCTATAGTTTGATTTTAGCGGGTAATGTCTTGTTTGTGGGCGGCGAGGGCAAAGTGGCCGCGCACAGCGTTCAGGATGGCGCGCGGGTGTGGGAAGCGCCGGTGCCGGGGCGCGTGTACGGGTTGAGTGTAGCCCAAGGCCGGTTGTATGTGAGCACCAGCGAAGGAACCATACACGGCTTTGCCTCCTCTCCTTTGACGCAGCCCGTGGCGATTGCGCCAACCGTTTCCGCGGATCAGCAAACGGAGGATGCCTGGACGGCGGCGTATAGTCAATTGATTGACGCCGCGCTTACGGAAGCCGGTACGAACAAAGGATACTGCATTGTGCTGGGAAACGGGGAAGGCCGGTTGGCACACCTGCTCGCCCAACACAGTGAATTCAAAATAATTGATGTGGAAAAGGGGCCAGAGCATGTTCAGAGAGCCCGCCAGCGGTTAAATGACGCCGGACTCTATGGCACGCGGGTGGCCGTGCAGGAATGGCAAGGCGAGACGTTGCCGTACACAACGTATATGGCGAACCTCGTTGTGTCCGAGGCCGCGTTAAGGACAGGCGTTTTGGATATGCCCGCGAAGGAAATGGCGCGGGTGTTGCATCCGTATGGAGGCGTGGCGGTTCTGGGATGCCCGAAGGAATGTCCCGGGAATGTTTCATGGAACAAAGGCACCCTGAATGCTTGGCTCGCGGGCTTGCCGGAGGGCGTCGTAAAGGAAGAAAAGGGAATCTGGACCATTCTTCGACAGGCGCCGGCCCCGGGGGCGGGCGAATGGACCCAACTCTATGCCGATTCAGGACACACCGCCTGCAGCATGGACCCGTTGCAGGGGCCGATGAAAATCTTATGGTTCGGCGAGCCGGGCCCGCGCGACATCATTGATCGCCATCACCGCCCGATGTCTTCGTTGTTCAAACAGGGACGCCTGTTTATTCCCGGGGATAATCTGGTCATGGCCGCCGATGGGTATAACGGCACCCCTTTGTGGCGTTTGGATGTGCCGGACTCGCGGCGGGTCGGCGCGTTGAAGAATTGCGGGCATATGGTGCTTACGGACGACCTGCTGTACATCGCCGTAAAAAACGAATGCTGGGCGGTTCGCCCCGATACCGGCGAGCGCGTCACTGCATTTGCCGCGCCGCAACACGGTGACGAATCCTGTGACTGGGGATACCTCGACTGCGCGGGGGAGCGGCTCATCGGTTCCGGACAGGCCGCCGGGGCCTCGTTTAACGAACTCAGCAAGGGCATGATCAATATCCTTGAAGGCGATCATCGCCCGATGGTGGCAAGTCAATACATGTTCTGTCTGGACCGGCATTCGGGAAAGCGCCACTGGATATATCACAAGGGCGCGATCGTGAATGACGCCATAGCCATTGCGGACGATCACCTCTTCTTTGTGGAAAGCCGTAATGAGCGGATCATGAAAGAAAAGGATGGACGGATCATTCTTCGGCAATTCTGCGCCAACGATACCTTTCTCATGTCCTTGCGGCTGAAAAATGGGAAAAAAGCATGGGAGCAGCCCATCGCCTTGCCGTTTGAACATATCATGTATCTCAACGGCGCACAGGGCGTGCTGGTGCTTACCGGTTCGTATAATAAAAAAAGCGAAGTCTACTATGGACTCTTTGCCTTTGACATGGCGACGGGTAAACCGCGCTGGAACACGGAATTCCGCGCCGTGAATGCCAACGGGAAAGAGTTCGCGGACACCGGCGGTTCGCATGGTGAACAATGGCAGCATCCCGTGATCATCGGCTCCACCGTATACGCCCGCCCCAATGCATACAATCTGATCACGGGAGAAAAGCAGGAATTCAGGCTGTTCCGAGGCGGGCATGGCTGCGGCGGGTTGACCGGTTCCGCGCATTATCTCTATGGGCGGGGCAGCAATCCGCGCATGTATCCCGTTAACGAATCCGTCACCGAGGGGATTCGCCTGACGGAAGTTTCGCGGCCCGGCTGCTGGCTCAACATCATCCCGGCGGGCGGCATCATCATGATTCCCGAATCCAGTTCCGGCTGCACCTGCGCGTATCCCGTGCAAACTTCTTTTGGGTTTATCCCCGAAAGCCGCCTGCGGTAACCCATTTACTCTCGGCATTTCTTACATGAAACGCGAGGACTGAGGATCATTCAGCTTCTTTTGCCACGCGTGCAAGAGTTCACGGAGGCGGGCTACGTCCTGACTGGACCGTGCATCAGAGGCAAGGTTTTGCATTTCCCACGGGTCCTTGTGAAGGTTAAAAAGTTGCGTTTGGCGCCGATTCCCCACGGCATATTCAATCAATTTCAGGTTTCCCGAACGCACTCCCCGCTGCACATCGCGGTACGCGAAGAATAAATCCTGCCGGTGTTGCCCAGTAGCTCCGGCAAGCAAGGGGAATAGACTTTGAGCGTCGATACCCGGCGGACAGGAAATCCCGGCCAGATCACAAAGTGTGGGATAGAGATCCAAGAGGTAACACGGCGTGTCAACCCGTTTTGCGCGCGGTATCATGGGCCCGGTCATCACCAAAGGCACCCGCAAACTGTGTTCATATAGGCTCTGTTTTCCCAATAGTCCATGCTGCCCAACGGCAAGGCCGTTGTCCGAGGTAAAAACGACTATGGTGTCGCCCGCATGTCCGGCTTTTTGCAAGGCATCCATAATACGGCCTATCTGACCATCCAGATGCGAGACCATGGCGTAGTATTCGGCAATGTGTTCTTTCACGATATCCGGAGTGCGCGGCCAGGGGGCCAGTTGTTCGTCGCGCACGTCCATTTCGCCGTTGTCAAAGGGGTGCCGGGGCAGGAAATTCTCTGGAAGGGGTATTTGATCCTTGGGATACATTTGACGAAAAGAATCCGGCGCCGTGCGCGGATCATGAGGCGCGGTAAAGGCCACATAGAGTAAAAATGGCTTGTCTTGGCGGTACTCCTGTAGAAAACGAACGGCTTCATCAGCAAACAATTCGCTGGAAAACCGGTTTTCAACATGCAGATTTTCCTTTGGGTAAGCACCGCCGGGATCATAGGTGTGCACGGGCACCTTGCAATGGTCATTCATGCCGCCGAAGAAGATTTTGTTCCCATTTTCAAAAGCGCGATTAAAGGATTGGGGGCCATTGTGCCATTTTCCGATCCCAAAGGTGTGGTATCCGTAATCTCGGAACAGTTCCGGCCACATCGGCATATCTTCAGGGATATTTCCGAGATGGGGAATAGTAAACAGGTGGCGGCCGGTGAGCAACATGGCGCGGCTGGGCATGCACACCGCCGGGACCGTGGAACCCATGATATATGTATTGGCAAATACGGTGCCGCGTTGGACCAGTGCATCCATATTGGGCGTTTGGATGGTGCCGTTGCCCAATGCGTGAACCGTATCAGACCGTTGATCGTCCGAGAATAAAAATACAATATTGGGCGGGCGTTGCGTGTCTTGGCGCACAGAGGCCGCACATGACAAGGGCAAACATGCCGCCGCCGCGCCCATTCCGGCCGCATGGAGGAATGATCGGCGTGTTATTGACAAAGCCCCGGCACTGCGGATTGATTTCTTCATGCTGGAACAACCATTACTCTTCACATTGACCGTTAAAAAAAGCCATCACCCCGCGGGCCAGCAGTATTGGAATATCCGTGCATAAGGCCTGCTGGCTCAAGGGATTCTGATTCAGAAAAAGCGTGTCGCCGGCGTTTATGGCGGGATTGCCGGTCAGGGCGGCAATATCCGTGATTTGGTTTCCATCCAAACCGACGTAGAGAAGCCGGAGAAGGCCTGTCAGGGGGGTGATATCGCTAATTTGATTGTGGCCGAGGTCAATGGAATACAGGCTGGTCATACTGGCGAGGGGGCTGATATCGGTCAAAAGATTGGAACTCACAGACAACATGCCCAGCGACGTGAGCGCGATCAAAGGGGAGAGATCGGTGATTCGGTTGTCATTGAGCCGGAGGTCCAGCAATTTTGGAAATGCGGTCAGTCCGGAGAGGCTGTTCACATTGTTGGACGAGACATCCAATTTTTCCAGGTCGATCATGCCGGCCAGGATCGAGAATTTAGTGAATCCGGTCGCGGAGAGGTCCAGCGACTTCAGGCCGGTTAATGTGCCAAGCGGGTTGAAATTCGAAATAGGATTGTTCCAGGCGCTCAACACGCGCAGCGCTGTGTGGCCTGTAAGCGGGGTGACCTCTGCCACCAGATTGCCGCCCAGGTAGAGTTCTTCCAGCCGGGTCAATCCGGCCAAGGCGCCCACATCGGAAATGGAATTCCTCTCCAGGGCGAGCCATTGCAGTTGCGTGCATCCTGCCAGAACACCAATATCGGATAGTTGATTGTCCCACAGGCCGGCCTGGAGCAGGCTGGTCATCCCCGATATCGCCGTGATGTCGGATATCTGGTTGTGCTCCAGGCGAAGGCTGGTGAGCCGGGTCATGGCGGCGAGGGGCGTGATGTCGCTGATGGCGTTTTCCGCGAGGTCCAGCGCGATCATAGTGGTCATGCCGGAAAGCGGAGCAATATTGGAAAAGCCATTCCGGGAAGCGTCCAGGCGAGTCAGTCCCGTCAAGCCGGAAAGAGGCGTCAAGTCGGTGATTTTATTGGAGGTCAGTCCAAGGACCCGCAGGTGCGTCAAGCCGGATAGCGCCTCAACACTATTGATTTGATTGCCCATCAACGACAGATTCTCCAGCCGGCACAGATTGCTCAACGGGAAAAGATCACTGATTTTGTTGTTCCGGAGATTAAGGGAGACAAGATGGCGTAGATTGGTCAAGGGACTCAGATCAGCAATGCGATTGCCCTGCAAACTCAAGTCCGTCAGATTTACACAGCATTCCAGGCCAGTCAGGTCCGTTATTTGCGCGTAATGAGCCTCCAATTCAAGCAACGGGGCCAACTCCTCCCCCAAAATGTCGCCGGAGGGCTTGTTAATCGCCGCACGGACGGCTTGTTCCAGATGCGCGTCCACAAACGTTACAACACCTTCGCAGGGGGTGGTTTCTCCTTCCACGACACACGGGTCTTCTCCTTCTTCCATGCCTTCCCCGCCTCCTTCATCTTCTCCGCCTCCTTCACCCTCGAAGGCGCCTTCTGCCACGCCCTCGCCTTCTTCGGAAACAAGATCGGGGGCAAAACCGTCTTCCGTGCCCGCCTCCGGATGATACCCGGGAGAATTATGGAATTGAACCAGCCGGAGTATTTCCGAAAGCGTGATATGCCAATCCTGCGGATTGTAGTCGGAATGATGGGGCGCGCACGACGTGAGCCCGGGACCCGGCGCATATCCATCTTCCGTGCCGGCTTCGCAATGAAATCCCTGGGAATTATAGAATTGGACTATGCGGAGCACTTCACTCAGGGAAATCCGGTGGTCGCCGTTATAGTCCGCCGAATGCGTCTGCGCGAAAAGGGCCGGCGCCCATAGGCCCATCAGAATACCCAACAGGGCCGCCGCATGGATCACACTCCTTCGCATGACGCAAACCTCCTTGCCTCTATTGTACACCGAATTCACATTAAAATGGATCGGCGTTCAATACTCCGCAATTGGCCCCGCCATCCTAAACGATGGTAGGATGTGGGGCAAACCGGGCTGGCAATATGGACAAGGTTCTTGGCATTGATGGACGATTGGCCAACGCCCCGCGGCGGGCGGGCGTGGGCAATTTCTGTTTTGGCCTGCTGCAGGCACTCCCCCCGCACCTGCAAGATATCCGGTTGCGCATTTATCTGGATGCGCCGGCCGCGGCGGATTTTCCCATTCCGCCGGAGGAAGCCGAATTCTGCATCCTGCCCCGAAAACCCCTTTGGACCCAACGGGTGCTCGGGCCGGAATTGCGCCGCAGGCCCCCTTCCGTGTTTCTATCGCCTGTGCTTCAACTGCCGTTTCGGGCGGGCTGCCGCACCCTCGCCACGATACATGATTTGGCGTTCCTGCATCATGGAGAGCATTTCACCTGGAAGCGATGGTTGTTGGCGCGCCTGGAAATCCATCATGCGGTCCGGTCCGCGCACCGCTTGCTGGCCGTCAGCGACGCCACCAAGAACGATTTGATGTCGCGCTTTCGGTTGCCGCCCGAAAGGATTGTGGTTACACAAGAAGGGGTGTCGCCCCGTTTTCAACGCCCCGAAGAATGCGTGTTGCGCGCCTTGCGTTCACGCCATTCCTTGACCGAACCGTATATTGTGTACGTGGGCCGCTTGCAACCCCGGAAAAACATCGTGCGGCTCATCGAAGCTTTTGCCAGTGTGATTCAACATCATCCCGAATTCCCGCACCTTCTGGTGATTGCCGGCGATAACGGCTGGATGTATGGGCCGATGTATGAAGCCGCGCAAGCCTCCCCGGTCAAGGACCGCATCCGATTCCTGGGCTACGTCCCGGATGAAGACCTTCCGGCCCTGATCGGTGGCGCGGACGCTTTAGCACTGGTCTCCCTGTGGGAAGGATTTGGCTTGCCGGTCGTCGAGGCCATGGCGTGCGGAACGGCGGTCATCACCTCGAACTGTTCCTCCCTGCCGGAAGTCGCGGGAGACGCCGCCCTCCTGGTCGATCCGTATGATGTGGCGGACATCGCCCGCGCCTTGGAACGGGTGATACGGGATGCCCCCTGCCGCATGGAACTTCAACAGCGCGGTTTGACCCAGGCCGCCCGGTTTACGTGGGATGCCACGGCCAGGACGGTCATGGATGCCGTCCGCTCCATAATGCCGCCGGGTGTTCCGAGGCTCTCTTGAATTTTGATGGCGGTAACAAGACAATGGGGAGATGGTGAAAAAGCAGAAAATAGGGATGGTAATCTGCATCCTCTTGCTAAGCGGTGTGTGTTTTCCGCAAACGCCGCCCTCTTCGGAAAAAACCGGGACCCTGCTGAAGAGGATGGGGGAGTCGGAGGAGCCGGCCTTGCGCATGCGCGCCATCGAAGGATGGGCCGCCCTGGATTCGGGGGAGGCATTGAACCGTATCATGTCCGCTCTGACGGATCCGGAGGTGGAAGTGCGCGAAGCGGCGGCACAGGCTTTGCGGAAAGCGGGGGAGAAGCCGGTGCCAACGCCATTGGAAGAAACGCTCGCGGAATATGTGCTCGGTGTGTTCGCCGGACCGGATGAATCCGCCAAGGCTGCCTTGAACAGCGTCTTGCCGGAATTTCGCGGGGTGATTGGAAGGCGGATGTGTACCATTGCGGGCTTGGAAAGCGAATCCATGCGGCGCCGGTGCAATGCGGCCTATTGCTTGGGGCAAATGCGCTATAAAGACGCCGAGCCGGTATTGGTTAAGGGAACGGCTTCGGAGCATGTGGAACTGGTCCGGGCGTGCGCGGAGTCGCTTTATCGCCTGGGTAACGAGAGCACCCTGCCCGTATGGGCGGATTTGATTCATCATCCTGATCCGGAGGTGCGCGGCACGGCGGTCGAGGCCTTGACCGGCCTGGGCGGTGCGCGGGCGCTCAGCGTATTTGCACACATCGTGCTGCAAGAGGTTCCGTCGGACAAGGTACTTCAGCAACAGGCATTTCAGGCCTTATCCCGCTGGGAGAATGCGGAGATTATCCCCATATTGATCGCCGCGCTGGATAAAAATCCGGCCTTCAGGCCCTTGGCGGTACAAATGTTGCGGGAGCGGACCGGCATGGATATCGGCATGGTTCCGAAGGATTGGAAAGACTGGTATGAGGCGCAGACCGGCCGGGCACCGGCTCGAAAGGAACAGGAAATCGTGGAGACCGCGCCCCCCTATGTTCCGGCGCCGTTGCACTGGCTCGACGGCAATCCGGAAAAGCAATTTATGCGGTAGCGGCACTCTTGTGATAGTGAAAGAGCGCACTTGCGTTTCATGCGGCATTATGCATAGCATAAGGTCAGGCATTTACCAGGGAGAATAGACTATGCGCTCGTTCCGTTTGTTCCATTTTGCGAGTATGGCCGCGGCCGGCCTGCTGGTTTTCGGGCTTGCCTGCGGAGAAGAAAAAGTGCGTCTGCCGCAAGGCGAACCCACCGCCGCCCCCGGCGGCGAGGGCTGGCTGAATCTCTTGGATGCGGCCCACGCGGGTCAGTGGCAAAACACCTCGGGGAAAGTGGCCGGATTTGAGATAAAGGACGGTGTGTTCCATATCCCGGGCACGAAGGTTGGGGGATACCTCATGTATTCCGGGGAAACATTCAAGGATTTTGAAATGCACGTCGAGTTCAAGGTGGCCCCAAAGGCGAACAGCGGCGTGTTTTTCCGGTCCAACCCCAAGGATCCCGTGCAGGGCGGCTTTGAAATCCAGGTTCTCGACGATTTCGGGAAAGCGCCGAATAAAAACGGCAGTGGCTCCTTGTACGACGTGGTGACGCCCATGTTCAACATGGCCAAGCCCGCCGGCGAATGGAATTCCTACGATATCACCTGCAAAGGTTCGAGTCTGCTCGTGGTGATGAACGGATGGAAGGTGGTGGATACCGACCTCGCGAAAATGGTCATGCCCATCGGAAAATTCGACACCCCGCTGGCGCAGTTGCCGCAGGACGGCCATGTCCTGTTGCAAGACCATCATGGCGAGGTGTGGTACCGCAACATGCTGGTAAAGAAACTCTAGATACACGCCATGCCCTTGAACGAATCCCAGAAAGAGTGGTTGACCCTCGCGTTGGTGCCGGGGGTGGGGACCACGCTGTTTATTCGTTTACTGGCGCGGTTCAAAACGCCGGGGGAAGTATTACGCGCCTCCGAAGCGGCGTTGGAGGATGTTGTCGGAAAAAACCTGGCGCAGCGGATACGGCAATACAAAGAGTTTGTGGACCTGGAAGGGCAGATGCGCGATATCGGCAAATATGATGTGCGTTTCATCACCCTGGACGACCCCGCCTATCCCTTGCGCCTCGCCGAAATCTACGATCCCCCGCTCGCGCTCTTTACGCGCGGAACATTGCATGAATCGGACCGTTATGGCGTGGCGATTGTAGGCACGCGCGGCGCGACGGGCTATGGATTGCGGATGGCGGAGCGTCTTGGCGCCGAATTGGCCGCGCGCGGCATCACGGTGGTGAGCGGAATGGCGCAGGGTATTGACACGGCGGCGCATCGCGGGGCCTTGTCGTCCGGCGGGCGCACCATCGCGGTGCTGGGGTGCGGGGTGGATGTGGTGTTTCCGGCGGAAAATGCCGATCTGATGCAGAGGATCATTCAGCATGGCTGCGTCGCCTCCCCGTTCCCCATGGGGATGAAGGCGCTTAAAGGGAATTTCCCACAACGCAACCGGATCATCAGCGGCCTGTCGCTGGGCGTAATTGTCGTGGAAGCCCCGCCCGGCAGCGGGGCGTTAATTACCGCGCGCCATGCCGCGGAACAGGGCCGGGAAGTGTTCGCCGTGCCCGGCCAGGCCGGACAGCGCAACAGCATGGGGCCGCACGCGCTGATTCGCGAGGGCGCAAAGCTGGTGGAATCGGTCGAGGATGTATTGGCGGAACTGGAGGTGCCGTCCGCCGCCCGCCAACCCGCCCCCGCGCCGGTTACACCTCTGAAACAGGAATCCACGCCGGAACCGGTCCGCGCGCCGTCCCCGAAGCCTCCTGAACCCGTGGTGTCAGAAACCGAGAAGGATATTTTGGCTTCCTTGTCGTCCGACGGTTCGTTTGTGGATGAGATTGCGGCCACCTGCCGCATTTCCATTTCAGAAGCATTGAGTTCGCTGACGTTGCTTGAACTGAAGGGGCTGGTGCGTCAATTCAGCGGGAAACGGTTTGCCCCACGATGAACTTTTTACATACGGCAGCGGAAAAAATCCGAAAAAACGAACCCATCCCCGCACCGCTCGCCGTTGCGCTCGGCCTGGCAACCCCCGTCACGCGCCTGGGCATGGCGTTGCGGTTGCATGGACCGCGCACACGCGTTGAAGCGCATGTGATCAGTTTTGGGAACATCACGGCCGGGGGGACAGGAAAAACCCCTGCTGTTATTGAGCGCGCACAACGAGAAATCCAGGCCGGGCACCGGGTGGCGGTGTTAACACGCGGGTATGGCAGTCGAAAGATGCACGAACCGTTTGCGGTTGCTCCGGATAGCACCCGGCGCGACCTCGCGGAAATCATTGGCGACGAACCGGCCTTGATTCTGCGGCGCGTGCCGGAAGTGACGGTGGTGAAGGCGGCGGACCGCGTGGCGGGTGCACGGAAGGCCATCGAGCTTGGCTGCGATATGCTCCTTATGGACGACGGTTTCCAGCATGTGGCGCTGGAACGCGATGAAAATGTGCTGCTGCTTGACGCCGTAAATCCCTTTGGAAACGGCCACCTGATCCCGCGCGGGATTCTCCGCGAACCGATCACCGCCATGACCCGCGCCACCCACGTAATGTTGACACGATGCGATCAGGCACACGATATTGAAGTGTTGATACGACAAATTCAGGCTCTCCATCCTGGAGTTTCCATTCGCAAAACCTGCCATGCGCCCTGCGGATTGTGGCGGGTGGATAACGGGCAAACCGCACCACTGGACATGTTGAAGGGTAAAGAGGTGTCCGCTATGTGCGGCATTGGCCATCCTGAAGCCTTTTTCCGCACGATCGAATCCCTCGGCGCGCGCATTATCGCCCGCCATGTCTTTAGAGATCATGCCCGCATTCCCGCCTCCGCCATTTCGCGTGAAGGCATGACGATCACCACGGAAAAAGACGCCATGCGTCTCCGCCACGCCGGAGAGAACCTCTGGGCATTGGCCATCGCGTTGGAAGACACTTGACATACGCCACGAAAAACTGCTTTTGGGGATAAGCTTATGCGTGATTTCTGTTATCACGTTTATATCATGACTAATGCCAGCCATACTGTCCTTTACACCGGCGTAACAAATAATCTAGCGCGGCGGGTTGGCGAACATAAAAGTGGCAAGGGTTCTCGATTCACTTCAAAATACAAAGCGCACCTTCTTGTCTATGCGGAAGAGCATTGGAACATCCAGGAAGCGATTATGCGTGAGAAACAGATTAAAGGTGGTTCGAGGGCAGATAAGCTATCATTGATAAATAGCGTGAATCCTGAATGGAAGGATTTGAGCGAAGAAGTATGGTAAATCCGACTGGTCTATGAGGAAGCTATTGCCACGCGCTATCGGGAATTTTCATTGAGAGGAGTCCCCTTTTTGTCATTGCGAGGAGTCCCCGACGAAGCAATCTCGACATAGTGCAGACCACACCCCTTTTGTCATTGCGAGGAGTCCTCGACGAAGCAATCTCGACATAGTGCACCCCCCCCCTCCTGTCATTGCGAGGAGTCCCCGACGAAGCAATCTCGACATAGTGCAGACCACACCC
>CAYYRW010000001.1:108825-347668 GCA_964474205.1 uncultured Nitrospirales bacterium
CACACCCCTTTTGTCATTGCGAGGAGTCCCCGACGAAGCAATCTCGACATAGTGCCAACTTTAGGCTCGCCATAAACATCCCTGGGTTTTGTGCTACAGAGACTTAGTAGTCTGGAAGCGAGATTGCTTCGTCGGGGACTCCTCGCAATGACAGGTGTTCAAAGTCGCACTACCCAGGCGTATTTCACTAACGTTCTTCGTCGAAGACTCCTCGCAATGACAGGTGCTCAAGATGTTCAAGGTTGCACCACTCTGTTTCATTCCTCTAAAGTGCTTCCCGAACACCTTTACCGGAGGAAGATACCATGTTAAGTCTGTTGATTGCCGCCATGAGCCTGGTAGGCGCGGACGACGCGTTGGCCCCGCGCCTGGAAACAATGAAATTCCACGTGGAGCGTTTGCATGCCATCACCGTGCCCGCGAACCTCGAAACGGAAAAAGAATCCAAACTGAACGCATTGGAACAAAAAATCGCGGCGGGTGCAGCAGACGAAGAATCGTTTAACGATTTGTATCTCGCCATCGACGATGTGCGCATGTGGTTGTGGAATAATGCCGCCCAAAAGCCGGAACGTCCGGAAGGGAAATTCGAAGACACGCCGGACGCATGGATCATCACCACTCCGTCACTTCAATTTTCATGGGCAAAAGAAAACCTTGTTATGACCGTTAAAACCGCCGCGGAAACCTGGATGTTTCGTACGTCGGATGATAAAGACATCCGTGTTGCCAAGAAATCACTCAGCCTGAAAGACGCCAAAACGAAAAAAGTGGAGGCATTCAACACGGGATACAGCGTGGGGTGTCTGGCCGTGTTCAGCGATTTTCCGGATCTTCCAGGCTTCGTCCTGAATCTCACCATCAACCTCATTGAAAACGAAATCGTCTTTGAACTCGCCGCGCGGGAGGAAGGGATTGCACTGAGCGAAATTAATTGGCCCAAGGCGGTTGAAACCGGAAATTCCGGGCAGGACCTTGCCGTGATTCCGCGCATGCAGGGCATGCTGGTCCCGGGCAATTGGCCGCATGCGATCCACGGAAAGGACTTGAGCAACTCACGCTCGTTTTACATGCCGTGGTGGGGGCAAATCCGCAATGGGCACGGTGTGCAAGTCATTCTGGAAACCAGCGATGACGCGGGCGGCGAGTATCATCATGTCACGGGCGGCCCCACCATCATCATGCCCATCTGGTATGCGAGCCTTGGCAAACTGCGCTACCTGCGCACCTGCCGTTATGTCTTTGACGATCAGGCCACGTACGTCACCATGGCCAAACGGTATCGCCGATTCGTCCAGGAGCGCGGCACGTTTGTTTCGCTGAAGGAAAAACTGGCGCGCACCCCCGCGCTGGAAAACGTGATTGGCAAGCCGGTGGTCCATGTCGGGGCGCTGTACCATTTCGTGCAACAGGCCAGCCTCTTCGACAAGAAACGCATCGAGAATAATCACAACCTGGTGACCTTTGACCAGATTTCCGACAGCCTGAAACAATTGAAAGAAAAAGGGATTGACCGCGCCTATGTGCATGTTGACGGCTGGGGATTCTACGGCTATGACAATGGTCATCCCGACGTGATGCCGGTGGGGGAGGAACAGGGGGGATGGGATGGGTTGAAGCGCTTGGCGGATACCTGCGCGAACATGAATTATTTCATAATTGTGCACGATCAATACCGCGATTTTTACCTGAACGCGGTTTCGTTTGATGACCGGTTGACCGCGACCCGTCTGGACGGAAGCCGCGAAGAAACGAGCACATGGTGCGGCGGCCCGCAGACCATTTTGAGTCCGCGTTTCGCCCCGGAATACGTGCGGCGCAACCACGATCAGTTCGCGGCCCATGGCATCAATGTGCGCGGCGCCTATCTCGACGTGTTCTCCGTCGTGCCCTTGGAAGAAAGCGCCCAGCCCGCGCATCCCCTCACGCGCTCCGATTGCGCGCGCTACCGCCGCGAATGCTGGGCCGTGCTGCGCGCCCGAGGCTATGTGGTCAGCTCGGAAGAGCCCGCCGACTACACCGTGGGAAGCATTGACCTTGTGCACCACGGCCCCTATGCCACATCGCCCAATCTCGGCGGCGGTGATGCCACAGGCATTCCCGTGCCGCTGTGGAGCCTCGTCTATCACGATGCGCTGCTTCTTCCCTGGGATATGGGCGAAGACGGCGGCTGGGGCATTCCGAAAGGCGACGCGGGCCGGCTCCACTGCCTTTTGAACGCCGGGCTGCCCTATGTGGGGCCTGGGGCAAGCCCGGAAGATATCACGCGCGTAAAAGAAGCCGCCGCGCTCGCCCAACGGTGCGGCATGCTCGAATTGACCAACCACGAATTCCTCGACGACTCCCATCGCAAGCAGCGCAGCACCTTCAGCGACGGGACCAAGGTCACGGTTGATTTGAATTCAAAGGACTATACAATCGAATATTAGCGCGTGCTGAAAATACTGTCTTTCGCTGACGGCGATTCGGGAAAGAAACCGGGTTAATGTTCAAAGCATAGCATTAGAAGCAAACGTGTTCCCTGGTGCAACCGGGGGAACGAGAAAATTGAGTTGGAGCAGTTGTGTGAGCCCTATAACCGTAGTTCTCATCGCCATTGGATTGTCCATGGATGCGTTTGCCGTGGCGATTGCCACGAGCGTGGCGCTAGGCAAAGTCACCGGGCGGCAGCTTTTCCGGTTGTCGTTTCATTTTGGATTGTTTCAGGCGGGGATGCCGGTGATTGGGTGGCTGGCGGGCACCACGATTGTCCATTGGGTTGAGGGATGGGACCACTGGGTGGCGTTTGGCCTGCTGGCCTTTGTGGGAACCAAAGCCATCCTGGGAGCCTTCCGCACCGAGGAAGAGGAACACGCCGGCGCGGATGCGACACGCGGTGTCATGCTGATTGTATTATCCGTGGCCACCAGCATTGACGCGCTCGCGGTGGGATTGAGTTTCGCGATGTTGAAGGTGAGCATCTGGCTGCCCTGCGTGAGTATCGGCATTATCACCGGGATGATTACCCTGTTTGGCATGCTTATGGGCGGACGCCTCGGGCAACGCTTCGGCAGGCGCGTGGAGGTTTTAGGGGGATTGGTATTGATCGGAATTGGGCTGAAGATTCTGATTCAGCATGTTTTTCAGTAATCCGATGCGGCATCTTCGGTTTCATTAGTCTTTGAAGTCACCGGCGCCCTTGGTGTCCTTTTGTCGAAAGCGGATGACCGCTGAAGGCGCCTGTTTTTGAGTTGCGGCTGTTCTGCGCCGGGGTTGTTCTCGGCCCATACGTCTCTATTGCTTCACACTGTTGGAAAAAGTGGGGCGGCCTGTCGAAAATTCCGGCTAACAAACGGTTACAACCAGTCCGCTTTCGCTCAGCGTGAACTCGAAAAACCGTGCACGTTCGTTGATTGGGTTCATTTCCAGGTCTTGGCGAAGCGCTTGTGCGTCAGCGGCTGATTTGCACACCAGCAACAGAAATCCGCCGCCGCCCGCGCCCATGAGTTTCGCGCCATGAAGGTGAGGGCGTATCCGCTTTAACAGTGATTCAATCTGTTCATTTGTCGAGCCGGGGTCAATGCGCTTCTTCAATTCCCATGCGGCATCCAGCGCCCGGCCAAACGCGGCGGGGTCCTGGCGCGCCATGGCCTCGGCCACGCGCGCGGGGAAGGCATGTATGCGTTCAAGGGTCGCCATGGCCGCGCGCTCGCGGTCCAAGTACCGCCCGACCACATTTTGAAGGATATTCTTGGCAAGCCGGGTGATGCCGGTGTAATACAGCAGCGTGCAACCGCCGTTTTCGCGTTGATCCAGCACCGTTGACGGCACAAAGTGGATCATCGGGTCCGGCACCAGGCCCGGTTGAGTGGTAATTACTTTTACTTGTTGCACCACCCCGCCGATTTGATCCTGCCAGCCGCCGCCGGTGGTCATGGCCTGTTCCAGGCGCAGCACGCCATGAAAAAGTTCCCGCTGGGTGAGGGTGTGGCCCATGAGCCGCTGCACCACCGCCAGCACCACCGCGCCCACAATGCTTGAGGTGCCGAGGCCGCTTCCGCCGGGAATTGCGGCCAGAGTGGTGAGTTCGATGCCGCCGCCGAAGTGTTCCAGCATTTTCTTCAAGGTAATCCGCTTTGGCCACGGCGCGGCATCGGGCGAGAAACCGGATATCGCCAGTGCCGCCTTTGGCAGCGAAAACTGACTCCACGTCCGGCGGTAATCAATCAGTTCTTCGAGTTCCGTGATTTCGATGCGTTCCCCAAAATCAATCGAAGCCAGCCGTATTACCGGCTGCTCGATCACGCGCGCATAGGCCTGGATGGGCGGGGCGCCGTTAAGGTCCACGGCGGCGTTGATGACACAGCCCCCGCGTTCCAACGCATAGGGGGGCGTGTCCGACCAGCCGCCGCCCAAGTCGAGCCGGGCCGGGGCGCGGCCCCAGACAATTTCGTCGTTTCGCAAGGTATTTTTCGGGCACGCGCCCCCCCGTGCGCCGCTGGACATGATGGTGCTGTTGAGATATTCAAAGGCATACGACCGGACGCGCGCGGCCCATGCCTCGATGCCGGGGAACGCCGTGGGCTCAAGCCCGATGTGCGTGAGCCATTTATGGTCCGCCGCGGACACATTCTCCCACACATTGTTTAACGGTTCCGGGGCGTGTTCAGCCACAAGCAACAGGGCGGAACCGAGGGTATGCAGGATGCGCGACGCATTCAGAGAACTCAGATCGGCGTCCATGCCTTCTTTCAGATGATGCCGGCGCGCTTCGCGCACCACGGCGGCCACCCAAGATGCCGCCGCGCCGGAATTCATCATCGCATACGCCAGTTCCGGCGCGGAGAAATTGCTGCCGGGCCGGAGCATGCGCGGCAGGGCATTCAGCACTTCCTCCGCGCGGATGCGGGCGCGGCGATCATGAAAGGCCTCTTGCCGGGTTTGTTCCGCCATTTCGGCGAAACTGTAACGCTCGGTATTGCGCCACAGTTCCCATTCCGCGGCGGACGCCTTTTCCGGGTCCATCATCCAGGCCCAGCGCCGGTACGCAAGCGGATCCGTTTCCGCGGGAAACAACTTGGCGTTCCATACCCCGCGCTGTGATTCCTCGATGGATTCGTCCCATACCTCTTCGGCCCAGGCATGGGCCAGATGGATGAAGTCCTTCACCGTCACCCCGCAAATCGAGCCGCCGTGTTCCGCGGTTCCTTTGAAATCATCACCGGTGGTGTAATACCGGATGAACCACACGTCCCCGCCGTTTTTATCATATCCTTGGAGCACATCCAGGCAGGCGCGGGGGGGCATCGAGAAGGGTTCATTCACATTCACCCCCACCACAACGTTATCCCCCGCCAGGTTCAGTTCCGCGTCAATCACGCAGCCTTCCACCCAGGCGTCCGGGCCGTGAATGCGGCCCGTATCGGTGATCGTGTTGCAGATGCTCAGGCATTCGCGTTCCCGCGCGATGCTGCGATCCGCGCGCAGCAATTCGCGTCCGCTGGCGATCAACTGATGCGCCGCGCCGAAATGGAGGAATGAACAATGCGGCAGCACCTGCACGCGAAACGGAATGGGAGAGAGTGCTGTGAAGAACCGGTGCAAATCCTGTTCCGGCCAGTGCGAATGATAGACCTTTGCGTTGTGCAAATAGTGTTCCACATGCGTTTCCGCGCCCAAGGCACAACATACTTCCCCATAAAAATCCAAGCCGTGCCGCGCAATGGCCGCGCCCATCGGGCCGCTCCAGGCAAGGCCGTTCTTTTTGGAGAAGGACGTTTCACAAAGATGCAGCAGGGCGGAGGCCGTGGCGGCGTCGAAACTCATCACGCCGATGTCGAGAATGGAGCGGTCGTAGCGGTCCACCACGCCATGCTTGCGTTGATCCGCCGCGGACGGTTTTTGCAGAAAGCGTTTTACCGCGCCATCGGCCTGCGCTACGTAGACACCGTGCTTCGCCGCCTGTTCCGGCAGAGCATGGCATCCCAGGCCGGTAATGCCCGGTGCGTCAAACCGCACCAAGGCGGGGTCAAACCCCAGCAGGACATCGCCGGAGGTGATCACCACCTGGCCTTGATCCACCTTGGCGGACGGCAGCGCGAGATAGGTGGGGATTTGCCGGTCAAAGAGGGTAGTGCACAACGCGCTGTCACTTTCACCGGGGACGGGCACGAAAATCTTGCCGCAGGGACCATAGGCCGGAACACGTTTGGAATCACCGCCTGCATGCACGATCAGAATGCGGAGTCCGCGCAAGACGGCTTCCCGCGCCTCCGGGGTGGAAATGTCCGCGCCGTGGCATTTCGCTTCACGGGCAAGCACGGTGATCAAACAATAAATCGTGCTGCCCCCGCTGCCGACGCGTTGCCCGCCCGGGTCCGCCACCACCAGCACGTCACGCGCATCGCTCAGAAATCCCAGATCGCGGCGCAGGCGCAACTGCGTTTCATACGCTTCGGCTTGTGCGGCGTTCGACGCCGTGACCACCAGATAATCCCACGGTTCCATAAAGGCACTCACTCCACTTCTCCTTGCAGGACGCTACGCCCGCCACGTCTTGACGGCGCGGGCGAAATCATCCACGTCGAACACAAATCCAAACGCGAGTGCGACCCGCCACAGCGCCAATTCCTTGGCCCATTCTTTCTTTGCGCTTTCCTTGCTCTCCACCGCCGTGGTGGCCTGGCGCAACGCGGAACACAGTATCCCATATTTCTGCATTTCCGCCATGCCGCCCGGCGACAACAGCAGGCACCAATTGATCGCAAAGCCACAATACACCAAATGATTGATGCCGCGCTCCTTGCACAACGCGAACAGTTGTCGCCCGTTTTCCGCAATGCCTTCCTCACCTATCGGCTTTGCTTGAGGCGCGAAATCGAGGCGGTCGAAACCGCGCTTCACATCGGCCTTATTGTGCTTTCCCACAAATACATGCTCGTTGCGAAACTGATCCAAACGTTGACGCGCGGGATCCTGTGCAATTTTTTCCACCGGCGTTTCCGGAGGACCTGCCAACGCCGCCGCATGCTGGTAGCCGGGATATTTTTTGTAATAATCGCCACCGCCCACAACATGAAATAACGTGAGACCCGATTCACGAATAGAGGCCAAAAGGTTGGGGAATATCTGTTGAAGTATTTTGTTCGCGCGCGGAATATAGGGAACGCAACGCCACCAGCCGGGGAAAGCCTCGCGGGTGCCCGCGTCCCATGCATGCATCACCACCAACGCTGTGTGGTCAAGCGAAAATTCCAGCTCTTCTTTCTTCCATCCGCCGAAACCCTTCTCCGGTACGCTCAAATCATAGTCCGCGTCAAAGTGCTGATAGTACCACGCGGGAATCTTCACGGGTGAACTCGGCGCGCATTCTTTAGCCGCCATGAAAACCGGCGCAACCTGCGCCACTGGGAGCGCCAAACCGCTCCCCAATGCCATCCCCATGCCCTGAAGCAACGTTCGCCGGGTCATGCGGAGATTTTTTCTCTGTTGCATAGCTGTTTCCTTGTTGTATCTTTCATGAATAATGTAACTGTTCCTGCTACGACAAGCAATTGAGTTGAAATAACGTGGTTGAGTGCGTATGGTGAGCAGGTGAATCCGGAAGGGAAAAATCATGAAACGTTCCATATTAATCTTACTCTGCGCTCTGCCAATGTTAGCTCCAGACTGGATACATGCTCAGCCGGCTGACAATAAAAAAAAAGTGCTACAGCGTCGGTTGATCGTCAACAATGACGGCACCAATCTGTTCTGGCGGGACGATCTCAGCATGGAGATGGTGAAGCGGCATGTGGCGGAGTGTCCCAATGCGGTGACAACCTATATGCTGTGCCCGAATGGCATTCAGAAGATGATGTATCCCAGCCAACACGAAGAATTGGCGACGCGGGGCGGCTTGCCGAAATTGGTACAGGAGGGTCAGGACCCATTTGGCGCGTTTCTTGAGGGGATCAAAACGCGCGGTCTGGAAACATTCATAACCTTCCGGATGAATGAGGTTCATAACGCCGATAATCCCCAAGACCCGAATCTATGCATGCTCTGGCGGGAGCATCCGGAATACCGGGTCGAGCGCGGGGAGAATCCAAAGAACTGGATGTCCCAGTGCCTGGACTATTCGCTCGCGCCGGTTCGGGAGCATTCCCTGGCGCTGATTACGGAACTCATGGAGAAATACCAGCCCGATGGCATCGAATTGGACTGGATGCGGTTTCCCCGGCATTTGAGCGGGAGTGGGGAGGAGGTTTGGGAGAAACGGCAGTTTTTGACGGACGTGGTGGCTGCGGTGCGCGCAAGAGCGGACGAACTGGCCGTAACGACAAGAAAGCCTGTGCTGGTGGCGGTGCGAGTACCGACAAGTCTGGCGGGATGTCACGCGCTGGGAGCGGATATCGTGGAATGGAATCGTCAGAAATTGATTGATTTTATAACCGCAGCCCCGTTTCTGGCCTCGGATTTTTCCATGCCGCTGAAAGAAATGCATGCGGCACTCGCGGAACGGCCCATCCCCATTTATGCGGGAATTGAGTTTGGCTATAGTGGTCTTCCCCACAGCGAAGAGAGCATTCGCGCCGCTGCCATGAGCCTCTATGACTGTGGCGCGGACGGGATTTACCTGTTCAACTTCCCCTGCTGGCGCGAAAGTAAGCCGCATCCGTTTTGGTCGTGGATCCCGCCGTTGCGCGATCCGAATCTGCTCAAGGGCCGGGATATGTTGTTCCCGGTGATTGACAACCACCATCGTGTTTCCGGCATTGATCTGCCCGCGCAGTTGCCGCTGGAAATTCCGGCGGGCACGGTCAAAGAAATTACGTTACGCCTGCCCAAGTTGGCGCTTGCGGAAAACAATCCCGTGGAGCACGCGGCGTTGACGCTTGATTCAAAAGACGGTATATCGATTTCTGTGAATGGAACGGCGGTCGGATTGGACGGCGACATATCTGTTACGGCGCTTCGTGCCGGAGATAACACTGTTGCGCTGGCCAGTACCGGCACACAATCCATCTCCGTGAATGCGGCTTCGCTTTCACTCTCATATCCTCTGGTGGCTCCCTTGGAGAATACTGCCTCCAATGCGGTGTTTTATGTGTCGCCGGAGGGGTCTGATGATAACCCCGGCACAAAAGAGGCACCCTTCAAAACTATTCAAAAAGCCCGTGACGTGTTACGGGACCGAAAAGAAGACGGCGAGAGAGATATCACGGTGCTGCTGAGCGGGGGGGTGTATCGTCTTGATGCGCCGCTAATGTTTGGGGCACGGGACTCCGGTAAAAAGGGCCGCCGCGTGATCTATGCCGCCGCGCCCGGAGAAACGCCCGTTGTCAGCGGTGGCGTTCCGGTTGCGGGCTGGAAACAGGACAGCGGGGGGCGGTGGAAGACCCACGTGGCGCTGAAGGGTTTCCGGCAGTTGTATGTCAATGGGAAACGTGCCAAACGTGCATGGGGTACATGTCCGGAAACTGTGGAACGCTATGGTGATCAGAAGAGTATCGACGCGGACGCGGGGTTCATTTTTCCGGACGGCGCCATGGCCGAATGGGAACATCAGCGGGATATGGAACTTGGTTTTTATAATTCCTGGGGACACATGATTTGCGGGGTGGAGAAAATCACCCGCGACGTGGAAGGCCGGGCGGTGGTGAAGATGCGGCAGCCCTGGTTCATGTTGGCCTCCACTAAGGAAGGGGTGCAGGCGAAACTCCCGGCATACATCGAGAATGCGCTCGAACTGCTCGACGAGCCCGGTGAATGGTATTACAGCCAACCGAGCGATACGCTCTATTATCGGCCACGCGAAGGCGAGGATATGGCGAAGGCGGAGGTGGTGGCCCCGCAACTGGAGACACTGCTGTGTCTGGAAGGCCGCATCCGGCAGCCTGTCCGCAATCTTGTCTTTCAGGGAATTACATTCGCGGAGGCTACGTGGGTGAATCCGAACCGGTTCGGCCATCCGGATGTGCAGGCGAATTTCCGTTTCAACAATGCCAATATCGTCCGCCGGGATGGATTCTTGGTAAATTTGCACAACGAATACATCAAGAGCCCGGCGAATGTGGTGTTGCGGAATGTGGAAAATTGCCGTTTTGAGGGATGCACGTTTACGCGCTTGGGCGGAGCGGGGTTGGATATCGAGCATGGCGCCAAAAGCAACCTTGTGAACGGGTGTGAGTTTTTTGATATTTCCGGCAGTGCGATTCAGGTGGGCGATGTGCGGGCGGCGGATCATCATCCTAAAACTTCCCATCCAACCGTCAGCAACAACCGGATCACCAATAACCGCATTCATGACATTGGCGTGGAATATCAGGACAGCATAGGCGTCTTCGGGGGCTATGTGGACGGCACTGTCATCGCGCACAACGAGATATCCCAATTGCCTTACAGTGGCATATCGGTGGGGTGGGGCTGGGGCGAGGAAGATGCGGGCGGCGGCGCGTATGAGATTCCTTTTACGTACGTTTCACCCACGCCGGCCGGCGCGAATCGCATCGAAGCCAATCATATTCATCATGTCATGTTGAAACGTAACGATGGCGGCGGCATCTATACGCTGGGGAATCAGCCCGGAACCGTGATTAGGGATAATCATATTCATGACAATGGCCCGGATGGCCCTGGGGGCATTTACCTCGACGAAGGCAGCGGCTTCATTGAAGTCACCAACAACAGTGTATACGGCGTGCCCACGGCGATGAATTACAACAATCATAATCAGGATCGCATCAGTACGTGTTTTGAGCATGATAATTTCTTTGATAGTGCACCGGGGCCGCCGGAATATCCGAAAGAAATTGCGGAGCATGCCGGAGTGGAGCGCGCCTATCGAAAGTAGGTTGCCTTATCGGACAGATCGGACAGATCGGACCGATCCGACCGATCCGGCTGATCCGTCCGATCCGTTTGATCCCTCTCTATTGCCCCAGCATATCCCCTTCAACACAAGATAAATCCACCCAAAATATGCTATCATTTTCTTTATTCCCCCATTGATTTCGGGTTGATTGTATGAAAGGAATTCATGATGGCAGTGCAATGGATGTTGGATGAACCCCGTTTTGTACCGCCGCTGGACGCGGGATTTCGCCCAGCGGTATTGGCAAACCGGGCTTTTCGTAAAAAGGTGGAGGAAACTGGCGGGGGCGTTCCCTTGATTCTTGGTTTGGAACGCACCAATGGAGCGATATCGCGTTATGAGACGTGTGTCTTTCCAGAGCAGCATCTCCTTGCGGAAGCAAATCTCTTTTATGCCGAGCGGTTGGTGAAGTTTTTGCTGTGGCAGCGCGGGGGATGGAAAGTATATGTGGGCGGCCCGGCATCGATTGGCCGTTATCTTACCGATTGTTATAAAGACGGCGGGCGGCGTTCGTTTGATTACCACTTCATGGGCGAGGACGTCTATGAACATCCGTTTACCGTCGTGCCGTGTACGCCGGAAGAAGTGCCGCCCCGCAATGAATCCACCCAGCCGCTGGGCCGTCATTTGGAAGGATGCCGCATCGGTTTCGATCTTGGCGCCTCGGATCGCAAGGTTTCAGCGGTCATTGATGGAGAAGCGGTGTACAGCGAGGAGGTGGTGTGGGAACCGCGCAAGAACAGCGATCCCATGTATCACTACACGGAAGTGATGACCGCGATCAAGACTGCGGCGTCAAAAATGCCGCGGGTGGATGCGGTGGGCGGCAGTTCGGCGGGGGTGTATATCAACAACCGCGCCATGGTGGCATCCCTGTTCCGGGGCATTCCGAAGAACCGTTTTGGCGAAGTGCGTGAGATGTTCGTGCGGATGGGCCAGGAACTGGGCGTGCCTTTTGTCGTCGTGAATGACGGTGAAGTGACCGCGCTGGCGGGGTCAATGTCATTGGAAGACAATGGCGTCTTGGGTGTGGCCCTGGGTTCGAGCGAAGCAGGCGGCTATGTCACACTGGATGGAAACATCACCGATTGGCTGAATGAATTGGCGTTTTGCCCCGTGGATTACAGTCCCGATGCCCCCATGGAAGAATGGTCGGGCGACCAAGGCGTGGGCGCGAATTATTTCTCTCAGCAATGCGTGTTCCGGTTGGCGCCGAAAGCCGGGATCGAATTGCCCAAAGACGTCACGGATGCGGAGCGCCTGAAATTCGTGCAGGAGAAACTGGAAACGGGCCATGAAGGCGCGGTCAACATCTGGAAGAGCATAGGCGTCTATATGGGGTATGGCATTGCGCACTATGCCGACTTCTATGATCTCAAGCATGTATTGATCCTGGGCCGGTGCACGTCGGGCAGCGGCGGCACGCTCATCCTGGACGGGGCGAATGAAGTGCTGCGCGCGGAATTTCCCGATATTGCAAAAAATGTGCATATTCAACTGCCGGATGAAAAGAGCCGGCGGGTGGGCCAGTCCATTGCGGCGGCCAGTCTGCCCGTTGTATAACGTTCAATTGTTTGGAAAAGGAAAGGACCCGGCATGAAGCTGAATCTCGATACGGCGGAAGTGTATATCCCGGATGGCGCGCCGGAGGAAACCGCGCTGCCGCGCACCACGCATCTCGCGGTCGCGGCGCATCAGGATGACATTGAAATCATGGCCTATGACGGCATTCTGGCCTGCTATCAGCAGCCGGACAAGTGGTTTTCCGGCGTGGTGGTGACCAATGGCAGCGGCTCGCCGCGCACGGGCCTGTACGCGGACTACTCGGACGAAGAGATGATGGCGGTGCGGCGGTGCGAGCAAAAAAAAGCGGCGGTGGTGGGGGAGTATTCGGCCATGTTTCTGCTGGAGTATTCCAGCGGCGCGGTCAAGGACCCGCACAATCAGCAAACCATCTGGGACCTGCGCTCCATTCTCGAAGCCACACAACCGGAAATTGTGTACACCCACAATCTCGCGGACAAGCACGACACCCATGTCGGTGTGACGCTTCGCTTGATCGCGGCCATTCGCCAAATGCCTGCGGAACTCCGCCCGAAGAAATTGTACGGCTGCGAGGTATGGCGGGATTTGGATTGGATGATTGACGCGGATAAAACGGCGTTTGACGTGTCGGCGCATGAAAATCTCCAGGCGGCGTTGCTCGGGGTGTTTGATTCCCAGATTGCCGGCGGAAAACGCTATGATCTCGCCACCCTGGGCCGCCGCCGTGCCCATGCCACGTATCACGCCTCGCATGGGGTGGATGCCACCACCGGCACCAATTTCGCCATGGACCTTACCCCATGCATCACCGGCCCCCTGAAAGAGCCGATGGACTTGTTGCTGGAGCATATTGACCGGTTTCAAGATGAAGTGAAAACACGGGTCGGCAAGCTCTGGTAGAAAATTGTCACGTGTTGTGCATCATGCCTTAATGAAAGAAGGGAGATTGCATGTCTGTCTTTCTCTTTGGAACATTGCTCCTTATGACCGGTACAGTGGACGGGAATTGGCCGGAGGCGTGGCGCGCGGCCTGGGAAAATCCCCCCGCTGAACTGCGCCCCCTGCAAATCGTTCACGGCGTTCCAGAGAAACAGGCCACCCTCGAGGGTATGGAATCCTATCGGGAGGCAGGGCTGGGCGGTATTGTGTGCAATGTCAATTTCAGCGAGTATCTTCGCAATGAAACGCATTGGGGAACGTTTCTCAAGGCGGTGGAGGCCAGCCATGCGGCGGGTTTAACGACCTGGATTTATGACGAAGACGGTTATCCCAGCGCTGCGGCGGGCGGCTTGGTGCTCGAGGCCAATCCGGACCTCGAAGCGCTCGTATTGGCCTATGACGCATCCCGGCCCGATCCGTTTGTCCTGCGGCGCGCCTATGAATTCACCCATGCCAGCAATAATTTCTATGCCAAGCGCCGCTACCCGAATCTTATCGAAGACGCCGCCACGCGCTTGTTCCTTGAAAAGACCCACGACGCGTATGCCAAGCGTCTTGGCGATAATTTGAGCCAGTGGATTACCGCTTTTTTTACGGATGAACCCTCCTTAATGGCCGTGGACCTCGGTCCTTTGGACAAGGGCAAAACCGTGGATGCCCCGGACCCCAATGCCAAGCCGTTGCCCACGGTGCCGTGGTGTTCGGACATGGCGAAACTCTACCAGGAACGGTACAGCCAAGACCTGATGGCGCAGCGCCTGAGCCTCTTTCAGGGCGATACCGATCCGGATAAACAGGTGCGCCGCCAATTCTGGAAACTGGTGTCCGAGCTGGTGTCCGAGCGGTTCACGGGCCGGATTCAGGAATGGTGCCACGCGCATAAAGTGGCTTCTTCGGGGCACTTGCTGCACGAAGAATCCCTGGTGCATCACGTGCCGCTTTATGGCGATTCCCTCCTCTGCCTGAGCAGGATGGACATCCCCGGCATGGACATGCTTTCCAGCAAGCCCAACCATGTCGTGCTCGGCGGCGGACGAACCCATACCGGCTGGCTGTCCGTCTTGCTGCCCGCGTCCGCGGCATACTTTAACGGCGGGCGGAAAATAATGACGGAGGTCAGTGATTTTTCCGAAGGGGGCCACGCGCCTTTGCCGAATATGTTGGCCACGGCCGCATGGCAGGCCGCGTTCGGGGTGACGGAATTTACTTCGTACTATGCCAATTCCATGGTCCGCATTCTCGATGCCGCAGGCACGGAATGGTCCCTGGATGCGAAGGAACCCTATAGGCAATGGTGTGAAATGATAGGCCGCATGAACGCCATCCTCCGCGAGGCGCGCCCCGTTCCCCGCGTATTGCTCTATTATCCCATCGAAGACGCATGGTCGGAATATCGCCCGGTGGCCGGACCGGTGAAACTGGATCAGCAGTCTCCTCGCCTTCAGCAAATCGTCCGGGCTTTTGCCTGTCTTGGCCGCCAAATGATCATGGCGCAAACACCCTTCGTACTGCTGGACCCGGCATGGCTGGAGGACGCCGAGGTTTCGGAAACAAAAACACTGCGCATCCGCGGTCATGAATTTGATGCGCTGGCCATCCCGGCGGTGTCGGAATTGTCTAAAACCGCGGGTGGCATCCTTGAACGATTCGGCGCCGCGGGCGGGCGAGTTATTCGAAGCGAAGAGACCGATGAAACACCCGGTCTCCGTGAACTTGCCCCCTTCCCCCTGACACCCGCCTGCCCCCGGATAGTCTTGGGGCGTTTTCAACGGGAAGGACGCGAAATCCTCTTGCTGGTGAACATTGGGGACGAAGCGTATTCAGGCCACATTAAACTTCCATCGGGCGCGTGGACCCAAGCCGATCCGGCCACCGGCAAAGTAAAATCGGCTACTTCCTCCCCAGAAGGTGTTGAAATAGCCCTGCCCTCCCTGGGTACCGTGCTGCTCATTCAGGGTACTGTCACGAAAGGCTGATACCTGACAGGGCCTCTTATTCCATCCCCTATTCCATGGAGGTCAGATCGGTCTGATCGGTCCGATCGGTCCGATCTGTCCGATTTCCTCTGCGGATAGCCGATAGCCAAAGCTTCGTCTCCTACGCGGAAATCCCGTATTCCGCCACTTTCCGGTAGAGCGTGCTGCGCCCGATTTTAAGCAGGTCGGCCGCCGCCGGGATATTCCCGTTGCACATCTGCACGGCCTTTGCGATATGTTCGCGTTCCAGTTCCTCCAGTGATGGAAATGGCGCGTCATTTTGCGCCTCGTTGTTTTCCGCGCATAAGTCTTCCGCCCGGATTTTCTTCCCCTTGGCCACCACCAGCGCCCGTTCGATTACATTGCGCAGTTCCCGGACATTGCCCGGCCACATGCGTTCCTGGAGTGCCTGGATGGCTTCCGGCTCGAATCCCTCGACAAGACTGCGGAACCGGCCCCGTGCCTGCCCGAGGAAATGTTCGGCGAGCACCGGAATGTCCGTCACGCGTTCGCGCAGGGACGGAATCTGAATTTCAAAGGCATTCAAACGGTGGTAAAGGTCCCGGCGGAACCGGCCCGCGTTTACTTCCACCGAGAGGTTTTTGTTGGTGGCGCAAATGACGCGCACATTGACCCGGATGTCTGAGCGTCCGCCGAGCCGCCGGAACGTGCCTGTTTCTATCGCGCGCAGCAGCCGCGCCTGATTGTGCAGGCTGAGATCCCCCACCTCATCCAGAAACAAGGTCCCCCCGTCGCTTTCTTCAAACAACCCCGCTTTGTTGGCGTGCGCCCCGGTAAATGCGCCACGTTCGTACCCGAAGAGTTCGCTCTCGAAGAGTTCATCGGGAATGGCCGCGCAATTGACGATGGTCAGGGGCTTCCCGGAACGGTCGGAAAGATCATGGATCAACCGCGCCACGAGTTCCTTGCCCGTTCCGGTGTCGCCCATGATGAGCACGTTAAGCCCGGAGCGGGCGCAGGTGCGGGCCACCGCCCGAATCCGGGCAATGGCGCGCCCCGTGCCGATAATGGCCCCGCCCGTCGCCGTGCCCGCCAGCAACCGCTGGTTCTCCCGTTCCAATTGTTCCAGGCGTTCCACGGCTTTCAAATAGGGGGCGGCGGCGTGCGCGACCGCCAGCAGGAATTCCAGATCGTTCTCATCATAAATGCGGTTCGGCGTATCCGCCTGAACCACTATCGCTCCCACGCTTTCCTTGCCCAGCGCCATCGGGGCCACCAGCGTGGTACGGATGCCCATCTGGCCTTCATGGCTCCAGCGTTCGGGCAGTAGAATCCCCTTGGGTTCGTAAATCGCCCGGTGGACAATCTCATTCAGTGCGCGGTTCGAGGTGAGTGCCGTGGCTTCTTCCGGCGGGAACAACAACAGCGATTCCTGGTCTTCCTGGCACAACGCCACCCAATACGCCTCCGGACTGAAGCGGTCCGTGATCCGTTCCGTCAATACCTCCATGAGCCCCGCCAGGCTTTCACACCGGCTCAACGCCCGCCCGATATTGAACAAGGTGGCGAGATCCTCCGCCGTGCGCGGTTTTCCCTTGGCAAAAAGACTCTCTTCATCCTCCGACAAATAGGTGGGTTCGCCGATCCGCAGGGAATGCGTGGACCCCGCATTCACGCTGCGCGCCTGAGTGGCGGGACCGGTGGCCTTTAGCGAGGTAACGAAAAATATCGCGTTCCCCACCGCGATTTCATCGCCCACGGTCAATTCCGCGCGCTTGATCGGAAATCCGTTGACAAACGTCGCATTGCTGCTGCCCAAATCGTTTACATAAATCGCGCCATTCGACAATCCTATCTCGCAATGGCGGCGGGAAACGATTGGATCATTTATCGTAATCTCACAGGCCACATCCCGGCCCAATACAATCGGACTTTCCCCGATAGCCCACGAAGCGCCCTTGAACGAACCTGTTTTGGCGGTCAAATGAAACATAATCGTCAACCTTATCTTTGCTGTGCGGCGCGATCTTCATTCCAGAGTGACGTACACCGAAGTATTCTACCACAACACCGCTGTTTGTCCCAAATTGGGATTTTACCCCGTCTCAATTCGAGAATAGAGACACCTCGGGTTTTCAATAGTAGTTTCGCAAGGTTTTCAAAATAATATAAGTACTTGAATATCAATTGTTTGCGAAGCTATTAAGAAAACCTCTCATCTTGGCATCAATATTGCTTTCTATTGAAAACTGGTTAGTTACCGTGTGAACCCGGAAAGTCGAAAAGGTACTCTTTGGGCAGGACCACAGGCTGGGCCGTGTGGTTTGTGGCCAGGGCGCAACAGCAATGCTTCCTGACCCAGGTCCGCGGCCAGCCTGTTGAACAGCGTTTTTTTTACTGCCCGGAAGTGACGTTTGGCGATCCGCGATGCGGGAATTTGTGTGGATTATGAAAGATCGCTGAGGCGTCGCGGGGTGACGTATTAGGCGTGCACTCCGGTGAGGCGGTGGGCCGCGCAGAGGATTATGGCCCACCGGTAAACGGAGACGGCGCCGCAGGGAAGGCAAGCGACCCTGCGGCGCGCCGATCCTTTTTTGTCCGGCGTTTTACGGCTTGTTGTGTTCTTACAGGCCGCGTTTGCGGCGCTTTTCCAATAAAATCCGTTCTGCGTTTGGCACGCCCCGCAAATAAAACGAAGCGGTGAGCACGTGCCGCGTTTCCTCATCCAGATCGCCATGACTTCCCAACCGCCGGATGCGGTCCTGCTGGATGTGATACAAGCACAGCGCCGCCGCCACGGAGATGTTGAAACTCCGGGTAAATCCCTGCATCGGCACCAGCACGCGCGCATCGGAGGCACCGAGCAGTGATTCGCTGCTGCCCGTTTTCTCATTTCCGAAAAAAATCGCCGTGGGAATGTCAAACGGCACCTCCGCGATGGGCGTGGCGTCGCTCACATGGGTGACCACGATGCGGTAGCCCTGCGAACGAAAATAGGCCACGCAGGCGGGCGTGTCCCGCCAGAGGCGGATATCCACCCATTTTTCCGCCCCCTGCGTCACGCGTTTCGCCTCCTTGAAGGCCTTCGATGTGTCGATTATATGAAGCGCCTGGCATCCCATGGCTTCCGCGCTGCGCATCACCGCGCTCACATTCCCCCGGTCATAAAGTCCCTCGGTCACGGGCACGATGGAATAGGTGCGCTGGGCAATCACTTGCGCGATGCGGGCATGCCGGTCCGTGGTCAGATACGGCAGCAGCAGCTCCTGAATCTCCCGCGCGGTAAAGGCTTCATCCTCGATCCAAAACGGTTCGCTATGAGGGCACAGGGGGTTCACGCGTCGGGTTTGAATCCTTCAATGAGGCCGTTCATCCGTTCATCCGGCTGGATCAGGTGAACCTTCTCGAAGCCGGCCACTTCCAGCGTTTCGCGGATTTCCGCGAAGGTATACGAATTGCCCCCCGGCGTGGCCACCAGCATGTTCACCGCGAAAATCGCCCCGCCCACCGGCTTGGTGCGGTCCGGACTCATCACATGGTCCCGGATGATCAGCCGTCCGCCCGGTTCGAGGCTTTTGTATAGTTTCTTATACAGATCAATGTTTTGCTGCCGGGTATTTTGATGAATGATGGCGGAAAGCAGGGCCAGATCGTATCCTTTGGGCAATTTATCCTTGTAGAAATCACCGCTTACGAGTTTGATGCGCTCCAGCAGTCCCGTTTGCTTCAAACGGCGCCGCGCCATCTTGATGACTTCCGGACGGTCAAAAACCGTGGCATGCATCTTTGGGGAGGCATGCAGGAAGGCTTCGGCATACGTGCCCGTGGCGCCGCCCACGTCCAGAAGGTTCTTCGCCGCGCCGGGTTTAATCGCTGCCACAACGGAAGCCGCCAGCCGGCGCCCCACCACATGCATCGCGCCAATAAAGGCCTCCATCTGCCCTTCCTCGCTAAACGAAGCAGGCTCATAATCGGGAGAGCCTTTCTTCAACACCTCCGTCAGATTCGACCACCGCCGCCACAGCCCCACGGAATGCATCACCATCGGCAGCACCGACTCCGGCGCTTTTGACGATAACACCGCCTCCACCGGCGGCGGGCACAGATACCGCCCCTCCGTTTTTTCCAGCAAGCCCATCGCGGACAGGGCATCCAGGAGAATGGCCATTCCATGCGCCTGGGTCTTCGTCTTCTTCGTGATCTCCGGCAGGGTCATGGGCGCGTGACTCAACAGTGTAAACAAATCAAGCTCCGCCGCGGACAACAGAATGCGGGATTCCATAAACGCGCGCGACATGTTCAATACTGAATCGGGAGTGGTGGCATGCATACAGATACTTCCTTTCTTTGTATTTTCTCGCCGCGGATTTGCGCGGATAAACACGGATAATGGTTTTGACCAAACGTTTAATTCCGGTTCCATCCGCGAAAATCCGCGGCTATACTATCAAATTGACTCAACATGGGTTCAAGCCGTGTCAAGGCGCGCCAATGCTTTCCGCGGCCATCGGCTGCAATATCCGCGCCACTTCTTCCGCGCCGCGTTCCGTAAAGTGACAATCGTCATAGAAAAAGTCTTCCCGGCCATTCATACTCGAAAGATCCGCGCAGGGAACATGCATTTCCCGGCAAACGGACACGGTTGCGTCATTATACCTATCCATGCACTCCCGCAACGCGGCGAGACTCAGATAGTCTCCGTTTTCCAGCCAGCCGAACCAGCAGCGCTCCGCCAGCCGGGGCGGCAAATCGCCGCGCCACAACACCGGCTGGGTGGTGAATAACACGCGGAGGCCGCGGCGGCGGCATACGTTAATGATCCGCTGTATGCGTTGCCGGTATTCGGTCAGCCCCCGTGTGAGATCAGGAATTTGCTCCGTGATGTGCGCCGCGGCCCGTTTCTCCCGCCGGATTTTATACTCCGTGCCACCCGCCCCTTCCACCATTTCCGGTTTCGGGCGCGGCAACCGCAGGGTGTGCATCAATTGAATCACGCGCGAACGCGCCCATACCGGCCGCCAGGGCTCTGATAGGTCTCTGTGGCGTGGCACGGGTTCAGCCATGGAACCGTTTTCACTGAAACGGTCATACCGGGTTGTCACTTCCTCATTGGCCAAGTACCGCCAGAGATCATTGATGCCAATTTGCAGCAGCACGCCCTCCATCCCCTTGAGCAGATGCGAAGATTCCAGAAAGCGTAGATGATCGCGCGTATCATAGCCGCTGATGCCCACATTTCCCGCCCACAACGGCTTCTTGGTGCGTTCCATGAACACCTGCATCAATCGCGCGGGCCACGTCTCCTTGTCGTCCAAATAAACGCATTCTGTGCTGCTTCCCCCCACGCACAGTATGCGGTGCGCCGTATCGCCCGGCGGGCCGGGCTGACGAATGCCTTGCCTATCGGTTGTGTAATGCGATGGCCCCTCGATGCCCGGAAGATATTCAGGGACCGGCGTGAAAATCCAATTCATGTTCGGACCGCGGGTATGGAAATTCTTCATCGGCCGCAACATGCGGTCCAGGCGATCCGCCCCGGCCTCCAAAAGAGACCCTGAAACCGCCAGTGCCGCCAGCAACAGCCACAACTCCTTGCTCCATCGAGAAAACCACGCGTGCAACGTGGGCAGAAGCAGCGCGGCGGCCAACAACCCCAGAAGCCCCAGCGCCATTCCCAGAACCGCATACTCCACCATCCCGCGCGGACGCCAGCCCAGCGCCCAGGCCGCCGCCGTGTCCACGCACACGAATAATACAGGAAGCGCGGCCGGCGCCAAGGCCCAAAATCGGCTATGGCATTGTTCATTCATATCGCCGGGCACTGTAACACGTTTTAGGATTGCCATACTACCATCCACCCAATCCCCTCATCTTTTCGTCGAATTTCACCCCACTATCAGTTGCATTGGTCCCATCTCAATGTCCTTGATGTTTTGCTGAAAGCTGACCGCTGAATGCTGAATGCCCTGATTTTTTGGGTGCGGCTGTGCCGCGCTAGACACTTTTTGGACTTTTACCCGTCATTTATACTATGACATACCCCCAGGAGGGATAGTTCACATGAAGGTTTCGGTCCTGAGTGAGAATGAGATTCAACAATTGCATAGGGCGTCCCTCACCATTTTGAACGAGGTGGGGGTACAAATTCCGCATGAAAAAGTCCTGCGGCGGTTTGCGGAAGAAGGCGCGGTGGTGGACTGGGTTTCCCAACGCGTGCGCATCCCGGAGCGGGTGGTGGAGTGGGCGCTCGAAGTGTGCGGGAAACAATTCACGCTGTATGGCCGTGACCGCACGAAGACGGCGGAATTCGGAACGGGCCGGCGCAATTATAATACGACGGCGGGCGAGGCCTTCTGGGTGGAGGATGATTCCTCCGGCCGGCGCTACGCTACACTCGAAGATGTCGCCACGGCGGCACGCTTGGTGGATGCACTGCCGAATATTACGATAGCAGGGGCCATGAGCGACCCCAACGAATTGCCCCCGGAATATCGGTGCGTGTGCGTGGCGGCGGAGTTGCTGAAAAACACCACGAAACCCATCATGTTTTGGTTTCATGACCGGGCCTCCGCGCGGTTTGTGTTGGACCTGATGGAGATTGTGGCGGGCAGCCGCAAGGAAATGGCCCAGTATCCGGTAGCCTATCCTTTTCTCGAACCCATCAGTCCGTTGCGCTTTCCGTACGATGGCGTGGACCTGTTGTTTGAAACCTGCGAGGTTCCCTTGCCCGTGCCCATCGGGCCGATGGCGCAGGTCGGCGCGACCGGCCCCGGCACGCTCGCCGGGACCCTGGCTCAGGAAAACACCGAAATCCTGGCCGGGCTGTGTGTTGTCCAGTTGATTCGCGCCGGCACGCCCGTGTGTTACGGCGGCATACCCCACGCTTTCGACATGCGCACCACGCAAATGATTTTCGCGGGACCTGAACAGGCCCTGATGGCGGCCGCCATGACGCAAATGGGCAAGTTCTACGGCCTGCCGGTCTACATCAACGTCGGGCTGACCGACAGCAAGATCGCCGATGCGCAAGCCGGCCTCGAAGCGGGCATCACCCTGGCGTTGGGGGCCATGGCCGGCGCCGACATCTTCGGGCACCTCGGCATCTGCGGCATGGACCAGGGGAGTTCCCCCACAATCCTTATGCTCCAGCACGAATTGATTGGCTACGTCGAGCGCCTCGCCAAAGGCATCACGATGGATGATGACTGTCTGGGCCTTGATACGATCCGCGCCGTCGGGCCCGGAGGCAATTACCTCGCCGAAGAACATACCGCCCTGCATTTCCGGAACGAACTCTGGTTCCCCCAACTCCTCGACCGCCATTACTTCGAAACATGGTTGGAACTCGGCCGCCCCGACATGCTCCGCCGCTGCATTGACGAGAAGAATGATCTATTGAGTACCCACACCCCTGTGCCGCTCCCGGACGACACCCAGGCCGAAATAGATCGCTTGCTGCTCCAAGCGAAAAAATACCTCGGATAGTGGAACGGACGAGGCTCGTGGTATGATCCGCGCATGCAACCCATGCGGTTAAAAATCACGGAGGGCATGCGCGCCCTGATGGACTACCCAAAGATGGCGGGGCCGGTCCCGCGCATGATGGTGCTGGAGAGCCGCTATTGGCTGGATTCCGCCTGCATGAACGCGGCGCGCGCCTTGGGATGGGAACTGGCGCATGCGCCGGTGGCCCGGGAAGGCGCGATGCCCCGGGAAATGATCGCGCAATTCATTCAGACATTGGTGGAGTTCCGGCCGGATTTCGTGTTGAGCATCAATTTGAGCGGCATGGACGAAGCCGGTCTTTTTGCCGGGCTGTTCGCGGACCTCCGGGTGCCCTACGTCACGTGGTTCGTGGATGATCCTCGCACCATTTTGATGGACCGCGCGATCTATGCTTCGGACTATGCCATCGCCCTGACGTGGGAAGCCGCCTATGCGGAGTATCTGGCGCGGACCGGCTTTGCGGAAACGCATGGGATGCCGCTGGCGGTGGACCCTTCCGTGTTCAATGCCGAACCTGCGGACGCCTGCGAATTGCCGCCGAGTTTCGTGGGGAATTCGATGATTGATTTTTCCGGGCGGGAAGGGGAAAGAGTGAAGAATCATCCCGCGTTGAAGGCCGCGGTGCAGGAAGCGTTTGATGCAGGCCGTGTGACGCGCGAAAATTTTGGGAAGGGCTTGGAGGCAATCCTCGGCGACATAACGTCCTTTGACGCGGAGGAACGGCGCGCGGCGGAATTGTATTTTTTCATCGAGGGCACGCGGCGGCGGCGGCATGACATCGTGAGCGCGCTGGTGCAGGACGGCGTGGTCGCGCGGGGGGATGATGCCTGGCAACAGGTGACCCCGCTGTTTGGGCCCGAGGTCAATTACCGTACCGAGTTGCCGCAACATTACCGGTTGACCGAAGTGAATCTGAACATCACCAGCATCCAGATGGCGTCGGCGGTGAACCAGCGGGTGTTCGATTGTCCGGCGGCGGGGGGATTTTTACTGACGGATGCGCAGTCCTCCCTCCGCGAACTGTTTGATAAAGATGAAGTGGCGGTTTACGCCTCCATCGAGGAATGCCGGGAGTTGCTGCGGTTTTACCGCACCCATCCCGCCGCGCGAGTGGAAATAACACGGCGGGCGCGGGCGCGGATTTTGGGTGAGCATACGTATGGGCATCGTTTGGAACGGATTGCCGGGATTGTGCGCAAGCGGTTCTCCTAAAAAGAGATAAGAGGCCTGACACTTTGGGGTACCAGGCCTCCGCGGAAGGAGAAACGCCACATGTGGCACTGACCACAAAAATTGTACCATCCAAACGGCATTTCGGCAACGCACGATAACGTTTTGCACCCAATGGACTTATAGGGGCATGCCCATCCCGGCTTATTGCGATTTTGCGCGGCGGATCGCGTCTTCCCATCCGGCGAGGGCGGTTTTACGTTGTTCAGGCGTCCAGGAAGGTTCAAAAACCCGGTCCACCTGCCAGATGCTGCGGATGGCCTCCTGGCTCGGCCAGAAGCCCACCGCCAGCCCCGCAAGGAAGGCCGCGCCGAGGGCGGTGGTTTCCAGGATTTGTCCGCGCACCACGGGGCTGCCGAGGAGGTCGGCCTGGGTTTGCATCAAAAGGTTGTTGGCGGCGGCCCCGCCGTCCACGCGCAGTTGCGGGATGCGCCCGCCGGTATCGGTTTCCATGGTGCGCACCACATCGGCGGATTGAAAGGCAATGGATTCGAGCGCGGCCCGGACGATATGCGCGCGGGTGGCGCCCCGGGTGAGGCCGGTGATGAGACCGCGGGCGCGCATGTCCCAATAGGGCGCGCCAAGCCCTGTAAACGCGGGAACGATATAGACCCCGGCGGTGTCGTTGACTTCACGGGCCACCGCTTCGCTTTCTCCGGCGGAGGCAATAAGTTTCAGGCCGTCGCGCAGCCATTGGATGACCGCCCCGCCCACGAACACGCTGCCTTCCAATGCGTAAAAAACCTTGCCGCCCAGCCCCCAGGCGATGGTGGTCAACAGGCCGTTTTTCGATTCGATGGGTTGTTCCCCGGTATTCATGAGCAGGAAGCAGCCTGTGCCGTACGTATTTTTGCATTCATTGAGTTGGAATGCCGCTTGGCCGAAGAGCGCGCTCTGCTGATCGCCGATGAGCGAGGCGACGGGAATATCCCCGCCGAGCAGGGAAGTGGTCCCATAGACATAACTCGACGGCATGGCCTGCGGGAGCATCTCCTGCGGGATGTCCAGGTGCTTGAGTAATGCGGAGTCCCATTGGCGCTCGTGGATGTTGAAAATCAAGGTGCGCGAAGCGTTCGAGTAGTCGGTGGCATGCACGCCCGTCAGTTTATAGAGCAGCCAGGAATCGATGGTGCCGAAGCACAATTCGCCGCGTGCGGCGCGGACACGCAGGCCGTCGTTATGGTCCAGAATCCATTTGACCTTCGTGCCCGAAAAATACGCATCCACCACCAGGCCCGTGCGATGTTTGATTTCCGCGGCAAGCCCCTGTTGCTGAAGATGTTCGCATGTGTCGGTGGTGCGGCGGCACTGCCAAACGATGGCGTTATAAACGGGTTCCCCGGTCTTACGGTCCCATACCACCGTGGTTTCGCGCTGGTTCGTGATGCCGATGGCCGCGATGTCCGCAGGGGTGGCCTTGGCCTTTTGAAGCACCTCGCGGGCCGTGTCCAACTGCGTGGACCAGATTTCCAGGGGGTCATGTTCCACCCACCCCGGCTGGGGATAATGTTGCTTGAATTCCCGTTGGGCCACCGCAATGATGGTGCCTTGTTCATCAAAAAGAATGCTCCGCGAACTGGTGGTGCCCTGATCCAGGGCCAGAACGTACTTCGTGCTCATGTGCGGTTCTCCTTCCTGTCCGTTAAAGAATAGCAGGACCGGATTTTCGGATAAACTTTTTCCGGGGACGGGAGAGAAGAGGATTTCCGATTCTATGCTAACTCAACCCAGAATCCGTTCGGGCAGGTCCGAACTCCGATTAGGACATCTTTACTGTGCGCGCCAAGCCGAATCACATTGCCCATGGTTTTCCTTCTCCGAACGGATTTCGAAACCACTGACCTCAGCGTTCATCTCCGTGTTTTCCCTGCCTTCTGTGGACCCTTATAACTCTAATAATTCAAGACCATATCCACAGATTCCACCGATTAACACAGATTGTGAAAAACGAGTATTGGGAAATTCGTATTTCGTTTGTTTCGCACTACTACCTGTCAAGTTCTTGTGTTTTTACAAAGAAATTGCCCTCATGCTTCACATATATAGCTATGTCGGCATACAATAATTCTTATCTGTCCAAACCTGTGCAATACCGCTCTTTCGCGGCTCCGCGCGCGATACGTCTAAATAATCTGTGCCAATCGGTGTAATCTGTGGATCCTCTTTCTTATCCGCGCAAATCCGCGCCTGCCGGGCCATAGCCCCTTTGGGGGCGGAGGCCGGTTATCCGCGGTTATGGGTATCGGGCATCGGGTAACTCAAAACCATAGCCACAGATTCCACAGATTTGCACAGATTGGGAAACGCCGGCATTTAGAAATCCACCGCTGTCTCGCGCCTCACGTTTTTCCTGATTCCCGGAGTTCCAGATTTTTTCCTCCATGCAAACCTTCTTGCGCGAATTCATTTTTGGTCTCTTTCTCTGTTTGGGCCCCTATTCCTGTATGATAGAGCGCTGACGCTCCGGAAGGGCACGCCGGAGCAGGGTTTAGCCAGGACATACGACCCATGGGAGGCTTACGATGAATCGAAGGGGCTTTTTACAGGCGACCAGTCTTGCCGCGTTGGGACTTGCGCAGGCACCGGGCTGCGCCACCTCGCGAAAGGCATCGCCCATAGAGGCGGTGTTGGAGAACGAGTCCTGCCGGATCGCGTTTGATTCCGGGCTGGGCGGCCTGCTTTCGCTGTGGAATGTACCGCTGGACGATGAATGTCTTAAAGGCGGCCAAGCCGGCGGACGCCCCTTTCGCATCTTCGCGGATATGAACAAGGAGTTCGAGATCGGCCATAACGAGAAGTATCAATTGACCTTCGAGGACCCGGCCTCCATCACGCGCAACATTCTCCAACCCGGGGCCTGCACGCTCGTTCATATCCATCGGCAAAAGCACAACCTCCAACTCACCTATGCGATGGACGGATTTGAACTTCAACTGCAAATCATCCTCGAACCCCACTCCGGAGTCTCGGATTGGTCCCTGCAAATCACCAACACCGGAACCGCCGCGCGGGATGTGCTCGTTTGTTTTCCCTATCTGGACGGCGTCCAACCCGGTCCCGATCCCAAAAATAATCTTGCCACGGCCATGGATCAGGCGGGACTGATTGTTCCCGCGTGGGAACGCCCGGGCGGTGTCTTGGGCGAGAGCAACCAGATGTCCATGCAATGGCATGCCGTCTGGGACCCCGCCACGCGCAGCGCATTGGGTCTGCTGTTCATGGATGCGGAAGTAAGGCCCAAACGCCTCGTGCTGGATCGTTCCGCGGCTTCCATCGCGTTGCATTACTTCCCGCCGGTGCGTCTGGAACCCAATGCCGCCCATACCGCGCCACCCATGCGGATGTTAATCTACCAGGGCGATTGGCGGCCTGCGGCGAGGAATTACCGCGAATGGCATGACCGGGCCTACGCCCGCCCAAAACCGCCGGACTGGTTCCGCGCATCGAATGGCCACACGGGCATCCACTTCAAAAAGGCCGGCCCCGGCATCGCGTCCAAGTATTCCGGGCAAATGGTGCTCAACAGTTTCCGTGAACTTCCCGCCGCGCATATCCAGGCCCCGCTCGACAACTTCGAGTATGCCTTTTATTGCCGGACCTCCATGTTGGACGAAGGAAAGGAGTATGCCCCGCACACGGATGGCGACAACATCATCCGGGAAGACTTGGGCGGGGCGGAGGCCCTGCGCGAGGGCATCGCCGGGATGCACCGGCTCGGTTTGCATGCCACCCTGTATGTCGAGGGCTACATTGTTCATGAGGAAAGCGAACTGGTGAAATCCGGGAGGGGCCTCCGGTGGTCCATCATGCGCAAGAATGGCGCCATAGACAACCCCTACCGGCATCAAGGGTTCTATCCCATGTGCCCGGGCTGTGTGGAATGGCAGGACTATCTGGCTGGTATGGTGGCCCGGCTCCTCCGGGAAACCGGCGCGGATGGTGTGCGGCTGGACTCTCTCGGCTTTTATTATCTTCCCTGCTATAACCCCGCGCATCAGCACGAAACCCCTTTCGGATACAATCAATGGATACAACAACTCCTGGCCAAGGTATATCAAGCGGCCACAGCCGCCAAGCCGGACGTGTTGTTGTTAACGGAAGGTTCGGCGGATTGGTACACCCCCTGGGTCCATGGGGCACTTACCAGCCGCTGCCCCCGTGACCTTTCCCCTATGCGGATCGCGGTTGGCGGTTTTGGTCTTTATGTGTATTCGAGCGGTGTTCTGTGGGGGTCTCTGTCGGGGTATCAAGGCGGTTCAAACCAAATTTCCGACCTAAATTCCCCGGACTGGCGTTGGATTTGTGCACAGGCCCCGGTTCATGACGCCCTCGTTTGGGGAGAGGTTCCCGATAGTGATCCCGCCTGCACCGACCCCGAAATCGTCACCCGCTGTTTTTACGGAAAGGGCTATACGGTGATTGTGGCGGCGCGTCCTGCCTGCCAAGATTCCATCTGGCCCCGGGGCACGGGCCTGTCCTCAAAACATGCTCCTTACACCATTACAGTGTTCCATTTGCCTCATCCCGTGGAAGAGGCCGTGCTCTGCGATGTCGAGACCCTCCACTGGCGGGCGCTGACCCTGGAACAGCACGGCGGCATGGTTCAGTTTTCCCTGGAGACCAACTGGGCGCTGGTGGTCCTGCGTCCTCCCCATGGACCTCGTATGGTGGATGTGGCACCTCTGCCCGCACTGTCCCGAGGCGCTTCCACGCTGGTTCGCCCCTCCGCAGTGAATGGGGCACTGGGAGACCGGGTGACTATCCATGCGCCGGGATTGAACCTTTCCCGTGAGCAGGTGACCTGCCCGGAAACCGCCGAAATCTCAGTCCCCGCCGATGCGTTTCCCGGCAATTATGCCGTTTCCGTATCCGGTGACAATGTGTTGGGAGGCCGCCGTTATCTGGTGATTCGTGATCAGTAGTGGAATCAGCGCGGCGCGCCGCAGTGGGCGTACGGATGAAGAAAAAGGCGAATTTGGACGGACGGAGGCTAAAAAGGGAGTAATTACGAAAATTTGACATCTTTGCCGGAGACAGGATAGACTATGGCCGTTTCAAGAACCCGATTCCGGGTTGTGGCGTGCTCGCAGGTGGGCCATTCGTATCCAATCCCATGGCGTGGCACGGGTTAGCAATGCAACGATGTGTGAGAGGAGTATAGTGTGAAAAGGACATTTCAGCCATCGAATATCCGGCGGGTTCGGACGCACGGGTTCCGGGCGAGAATGGCGACCCGGGGCGGTCAGGCCGTATTGAGCAGCCGGCGCCGGAAAGGGCGGAAACGCCTGTCAGCATAATGAATTGTAAAGGTGATGAGCCTGTTGTGCCGGGCCAGAACAAGTTTCCACGGGCAGCGCGTCTTACCCGCAAATCAGAGTACGAAACCGTTTTTCGTCACGGCGAGAGGGTGTCGGGCCGCGCATTCGTTTGTTATTGGCGCCGGCGGGAAGCCCAGGGATGCAAGCTGGGCATGACGGTATCGCGCAAGGTAGGTAACGCGGTGGTGCGCAATCGCATCAAGCGGCATGTCCGCGAATTCTTCCGGACGCACCGCGCGTTGTTTTGTGAGCCGGTGGACGTGGCGGTCATCGCGCGCACGGAAAGTGCGGGATTGAGCGGACGGGAGTGTGCCGTGGCGTTGCGCGAATTGCTTCAGCGGGGAAGGATCATGCATGGCTAGAGTGCTGATTGCGTTGATCCGTCTGTACCAGCGTTTTTTATCGCCGATGCTGGGGCAAAATTGCCGTTTTCATCCCAGTTGTTCGCAGTATGCGATTGACGCGCTCCGCATCCATGGGGTACTCGTGGGTTCGGTTTACGCCATTGGCCGTATTCTGCGGTGCCAGCCCTTTTGCGCGGGGGGCCATGATCCCGTGCCGGAGAAGCGGCGCAAGGAACTTCCCACATAGGCTCATCCGCACCCTGGGAGACACAGGTTTTGCTGGATGATAATCGAGACAAAGAGGTACAGCGCAAGCAGCTTATAGCGATTGTGCTGATGACCTTGCTGGTGGTGGGGTGGTCGTATTTTTTCATGCCGTCCACGCCGACAACGCCCCCGCCCGCGCCTCAAGAAGCGCGCCCGGTGGAATCGCATCCGGCGGAACCCACGCCCGCGGCGACAGCCCCCGTGGCGGTTCAAGATGCCACCTCTTTGGCGGCGTGGCCGCCGGTGGCTTCCGCGCCGGAGCCTTCGGATGAAGTGACGCTGCAGGATGAGCAGTTGGCGCTGGTGTTTACGCGGGTGGGCGCGCGGCTGAAGCGGGCGACAGTGCTTTTGGGTGAGAAGGGGGCGGATTCCATCCAACTGGTGCCGGAGTTAAAAGAAACCCCGGATGCGCAGGCGGTGTATCCGTTTGGACTGCGGTTTAGCCCGCAGTATTTGGGGGATGAACTGGACAAGCGCCGCTGGGAAGCCTCGGTGGATGCGGAGAAGCGTTCTGCAACGTTTACCATTGAAGCGCCGGGGGTGGCGCGCGTTGTCAAGACCTTTACCCTGAATACGGGCCACACGATTGACGTGAACGTGGAGTATGTCAATCTGGAGAGCGGTCCGCGGGTGCTGGGTCTGGACAAAGCGGAGCCGGCGTTTTCGTTGAATTGGGGGCCGAATGTGGAATCGGGGGACAAGGATAAAGGGGTGGCGCAGGAGGTTCTTTGGCGCAAAGAGGGGAAGAATGAACACCATCCCACTTCGGGACTGAAGCCGCCCGTGGATAATAGTTCCCATTCGGCGCGGGTGTTGGGTCCGGATTGGATGGCGATCAAGAGCGCGTATTTCGTGGTCGCGTTGAAACCGAACTTCGAGGGGCCGGAAGGGTGGGTATCGGGCGATCCGAATCAGTTCCGCGTGGGGGTAGGCGCTCCGCGGATGCAGGTGGAGCCGGGCAAGTCTGAAACGCGCAGTTTCCGCGCGTACTTGGGCCCCACTTTGGGCAAATCGCTTCGCGAGGCATGGCCGGGCTTGGACGAGGTGCTGGAATTTTTCACCATGTTCAAGTTCATGGACACGTTCGCGAAGTGGTTGCTGGCGGTGTTGAACTGGTTCCATGACCATCTGATCGCGAATTATGGGCTTGCGATCATCTTCCTGACCGTGCTGGTGCGCGTGGCGGTGTTCCCGCTCACGATGAAGAGCATGAAGAACATGAAGAAGATGCAGAAACTGGCGCCGGAGCTGGAACGGATCAAGGCGGAGGCGGGGGACAACCAGCAGGAAGTGCAGAAGCGCATGATGGAGATGTACCGGGAACGGGGGGTCAGCCCCTTGGGCGGTTGTTTGCCCATGTTCCTGCAACTTCCCGTATTCATCGCGCTGTACCGGATGCTGTGGAGCGCGTTTGAACTGCGGCGCGCGCCGTTTATGTTGTGGATAACGGATCTTTCGGAGCCGGATCGGCTTATCCAACTGCAATTTGGCATTCCGATTCCCTTTTCCACGATGGTGATCGACAGCATCAATTTATTGCCCATACTAGGCGCGGTGGCGATGGTGCTCAGTGTGAAGCTCACGCCGTCGAGCGGTCCGGCCATGAATCCCCAGCAGAAGATGATGATGACGATCATGCCCGTGTTCTTCAGCATCTTTTGCTACAACCTGGCGTCCGGACTGAACCTGTACATCCTCATCAGCACGCTGTTGGGTGTAGGACAGAATCTTATTGTCCAAAACATCGACATCGATGTGGATGTGAAGGAAAAGAAGCCGTTAACGCGGGCGAAACACTTCTACTCCATCGCGCAGGCGCGGAAGCGGCAAATGAACAAGGAAGTCCGCCGGGACAAGAAACTGAAGGATCTCGGAATGGACGGAAAAAGCAAGAAAGACAACAAGAAAAAATAACCAACGATGGGCTTCGGGCCAGCCCAGCCAACCACGCGTTCCGGCGCGGGACGCGGCAGGAGACAGATACGATGCGCAGTGTTGAATCGAGCGGGAAAACCCGCGAGGAAGCAACTCAGAACGCCCTTCAGGAATTGGGCGTCGAGTTGTATGAAGTGGACAAGATTGAAATCCTGGATGAAGGAAGCAAGGGGTTCTTTGGACTGGGGGCGCGTCCGGTGCGCGTGAAGCTTACGGTGGAACGGCTTTCGGAAGCACCGAAAAAAACGGAAAAAGGCGCGGAACGTGAACGCCGCCCGGAACGTGGGGACCGTGGCGAACGGGGTGACCGTGGCGAACGCGGCGCGCGTGGTGAACATGGGGAGCGTGGCGGACGCGGAGATCGTGGAGACCGCGGTGGACGCCGGGACCGGGGTCCCCGCGGGGACCGAGGCGAGCGTGCCCCGCGTGGGGATCGCGGTGAACGCACGGAGCCGCGTGGAGAGCGTCCGGAGTCACGGGGTGAACGTCCGCACCGGGATCGTCCCGAGCGGGACCGGGGCGAACGGGACCGCGGCGGACGACGGCCGCAGGGCGGACGTCCGGAACGCCGGGACCGGGGTGAAGGGCAGGAACGGCGTCTGGAACGCCGAGACCGGGGTGAAGGGCAGGAACGTCGTCCGGAACGTCCGGAGCGGCGCCCGTACGTGGCGTCCGCGCCGCGCCCCACGCCGGTGGCGCGGGCTGACGAGCAGACTTTGTCCGAAGATGAAAGCGCCGAGATGGTGTTGAATGGAATGGAAGAGGCTTCCGTGGATGAAGTGGCCGTGGAAGTGGAAGCGGAACCGGGGAACGCTGTGGAAGCCTCGGTGGAAGAAGCTTCGTTCGCGCCCATCTCGGACGCGCAGGGCAATGAGGCGGCGGCGCTGCTTCAGGAAATCATCGCGAAGATGGATATCACGGCGAAGGTGGAGTTTGCGCGGGGCGAGGACGGTTCGGCGCGGCTCAATGTGGAATCGGAAGACGGCGCGTTGTTGATTGGCCGCAAAGGCCGCAATCTGGGTGCGCTGCAGTATTTGATCAACCGGGTGATTTCGCGGGGGGACGTGGCGGAGAACACCGAGCGGATCGTGGTGGACGTGGAAGGCTACGTTGGACGGCGGCAGAAAACCTTGGAATCCATCGCGCGCAATTTCGCGGAGCGCGCGAAGCAGACGGGCCGGAATATGCGGCTGAAGCCGATGAGCCCGCAGGAACGCCGGATTATCCACGTGACGCTGCAGGACGATCCAGACGTGCGCACGTTCAGCCTGGGCGAAGCCCTCTACCGCAGCGTGGTCATCAGCCCGAAGAACCAGCGGCAGGACCGTCCGCGTTACAACCGGGATCGCGGGCGTGGGCGCGGCGGCCAGCGGAATCATGGGAATCGTTCGCGCCGGCGGGACTACGACGCGGGTTCGCTCGGCGACTGAGTCATCAAGAAAATCGCAATACGGGAAGCGGCCTTGTGCCGCTTCTTTTTATGTGGTAGGATTTAATAATAAATGGTGCATTGTTCAGATGAAACTTCCCCAGACAGAAAAAAGTGTTGTGTCACGCAGGAAAATTCAACACTACCTTCTTTCTGATACCCATCCCTATGGCCGGTTTAAAGCGTCTTTTTTTTCACGATTTGGGTTTCATAGGATGCATTGGGATGTTCTTGCGGATGCATTGAAAAGACATGCACTAGAATATGATATAATTAAAAGCGAGGAAAACCAGTTTGGAATACGGTATATTATAGAAGGTAAATTAAACTGTCCGGATGGACGTCGTCCCTGGGTTCGTTCGGTGTGGTTTATTGAACGAGGGAAGGCCGGGCCTGTATTGGTTACGGCATACCCTGTAAGCAGGTATGGCGATGATTAAAGAGTTGCAGAGTGTTGTTCTCGTGCAAGATTTGCCAGAATATGGCCTTGAAAAGGGTGATGTGGGCGTTGTCGTATTGGTTCACGGCGATGCAGGGTATGAGGTGGAGTTCGCTACCTTGGAGGGTGTGACAGTAGCTGTGGCGACCGTCTCCGCAGACAAAATACGTGCTGTCACACAGGGGGAAATTGCCCATGCACGTCTTGTCGCATCGTCCTAGGCGGGATTCTGCGCTTCCTTTTTTCTGCCACGGATTCAAGGTGCTTTGGGAGGAATAACCTTACTGGAGGTATCGTTGACACTCACCCTCCGGTTACTATCTATCACACCTTCGGTGTGAATTTTTTCTACTAGCGTCAATTGTCTGAAGTGCATCATTGGCCTGATAAGATTGGTTTCGATACAATAACTATTATGATGGGTACACATTCGTACATGGAAGATACGATAGCTGCGATTTCGACGCCGCCGGGGGAAGGCGGGGTGGGGATTGTGCGTTTGAGCGGGCCGGAGGCGATTGCGATAGCGGCGCGGATTTTTGTTTCTTCCGGTGGAAAGGCGATTCGGTCTTCGCGGCAGCGGGTGTTTTATGGGCATATCCGCGGCATGGGGGGTGAGGTGCTGGATGAGGTGCTGCTGCATGTGATGCGTGCGCCGCATAGCTACACGCGGGAAGACGTGGTGGAGATCAATTGCCATGGGGGAATGCTGCCGCTGTCGGAAGTATTGGATGAGACGCTTCGTCAGGGGGCGCGGCCGGCGAATCCGGGCGAGTTTACGCTGCGGGCGTTTTTGAACGGGCGCATTGATTTGGTGCAGGCGGAGGCGGTGATTGATCAGATTCGCGCACGGACGCATGCGGGGTTGCAGGCGGCGAATGCGGCGGCCGCGGGGACACTGTCCAAAGCGCTTCATGAAATGCATGCCAGGCTGGCGCATGCTCTGGCGCATATCGAAGCAGCGGTGGATTTCGCGGATGAGGATTTGCCGGAATTGGTGAATGCGCCGCTTTTCGAGCAACTTCGCGGTGTACATCGGAGGATGGAGGAATTGTTGCGCACGGCGGACGCGGGGCGGTTGTATCGCGAGGGGGCGGCGGCGGCGATTGTGGGGCGCCCGAATGTGGGGAAGTCGAGCCTGTTTAATGCCCTGCTGCGGGATGCACGGGCGATTGTGTCGGCGCAACCGGGCACCACGCGGGACCGGATCGAGGAATACATTACGCTGGAAGGGATTCCGCTGAAACTGATCGATACGGCGGGGCTGCGGAGCACGCAGGATGAGGTGGAACGAATTGGGGTGCATATCGCGCGGCAGGCATTGGAAAGCGCGCAGGTGGTGTTGTTTGTATTGGATGTGTCGCAGCCGTTCAAGGAAGAAGACCGGGAATTGGCGGAGGAATTGCGAGGCATCGAGGCGCCGGTGGTGGCGGTGTTGAACAAGATTGACGCGTGCCCCGAACCGGATGTCCCGGAGTGGGTGCGGTCGTTCGGCGGATGGGTTAAGGTATCGGCGGTTACCGGGGAAGGGCTGAAGGCACTGGAAGAGAGACTGGTGGAGTTGTTGTTGGGCGGGGTGCATTTGAATTCCGGAGAGGCGTTAATCACGCGGGCACATCAGAAGGACAGCCTGCGGCGTGCGGCGGATTGCCTGGAACGGTTGTTACAGGATACGACGGTATCGCCGGAATTTCTGGCGTTTGAGATGCGCGAGGCGCTTGGCGCGTTGGGGGAAATCACAGGCGAAACCACGCCGGAGGATCTGTTGGGGATTATTTTCTCCAATTTCTGTATCGGCAAATAGGCGGTTTAGCGATCGTGAAAGATGGAGAGGTGGCAGCGCTGGAGGATTTCCCGGCGTTCAAGGAGTTTGGGGACGTCCGGGTAGAGGAAATGAAGCGCATCGGTGTTTTCCCCGTGGAGCAATGCCTCGCGAGCGATGGCATGGGCGTGGTAACGTTCGGTCCAGCGATAAGCCCCGTAGAACGAAGAGCAGGAGATTAACAGGGCCAATAGGATGCCGCAGATCGTCATCACGGTTTTGGACAGGGGGTGTGTATTTTGTTGGAGCCGGAGGCTTGCCAGGGCGAGGATGGAAATCCAGAGGGGATTGGCCAGGGTGACATAGCGGGAACTCAGGGCTTGTTCGGGGCCGAGCCCGGCGCGCGCGAAAGCGGTGATGATGGCGCTGGCAACGGCATACATGCCCAAAGCGGCAAAAAACAGGGGAGGCACAGAAAACCCCAGCAAATCATCCGCCTCATTCTCACGTAGCGCCATATATCCAAGAATTCCCCACACCGTTACCCCCGCCGCACCGGCCGCCACCGCGCCAAACCCTGAAAAGCCGATGATAGGCTGTCCAAGGTAGATAAAGACATACGCGATGAGATTTCCCGGCATATGCAAGGAGGCGGATAACGAGGGATGATACGAAGGGGTTTGATACCCATTAAAATATGCAACCACCAGCAAAATTGCAGCGGCGGACCATAATGCCAGCCATTTTATCCGGTTTTCAGTGCACCACAGCAGGATTAACCCCAGCGGCCACACCAGCATGCCGTTTGCAAAGGAAAACGTGGCCACGCCGCCCGCCAGGATGCCCAAACAGAACCAAGCCGTATTCAATTTCTTCCGCGAAAGCGTGCGCAATGCCAGAATGAACATGAAAAGGCTTATAAAAACCTGCAACTGCCATCCCAGGAACCAGTTTTGCCATTGGCCGAGGGAGAAGAGCATCAAAGAGGCCAGAACTATATTCCAATGGGCATTCCCGCCAGTACGTGAAAGCGGTTTGATTAACAGCAGGAAGAGTCCCGTACCGAGGAGAAAGTTCACGGCAAGTTCATAGTAGATGTTCCAGTGGCTGCAAAGGGCGAGACTCAGCATAATTATTCGGGGGAAGAGAATGCGGTGTTCGTTGTGTTGCGCCCAGAAATCGGCGGGGCGAAGGGCGCCATCGTAAAATTTCTGGAGGAAAGGCACGAATTCCCATTGGTCCATCCAGGGGGTGTTGTGGGCGAAGAGGAGAAACATGGCGGCGAGCGCCGCCAAGGGCAGCAAGGATAGCCATCCCACCCATCCCCAAGAGTGTATCTTCAATGAGCGTTCCCGATCCTGTACAGTCATTACACGCATATCCCTTACTCAAAGCGAAGCTTTGGGGACCCTCCTTCGTTACGCTAAGCGCGTGACTACGCAGGGCGCGCAAGTGCGTTCCCAAGTACAACTTGGGAACGAGCCATCACTGTCTTCTGTTCCCAACTTGGGAACGAGCCACCACGGTCCTCTGTTCCCAAGATAGAACTACCTTGGGAAGGAGCAACCTTGCGAACGAACGTATTGTATCATGAGGCGGGGGGGATGTCAGCGGCGGGCAGTTCCAGGATGAAGGTGCTGCCTTTGTTTGGTTCACTGCACAGGTCTATGGAGCCGCCGTGGGCTTCGGCGATGCGGCGCACGATGGAGAGGCCGAGACCGCTGGAAGTCCCCTGAGCGGCGGTGACGGTTTTGGGGTGCAGGCGCACGAATTCGCGGAACAGGCGGGCGTGGTCTTCCGGGGCAATGCCGATTCCGGTATCATGGACTTCGATGCGCACCTTGGCATTGAGATTCATGGCGCGGACAAAGATGCGCCCGCCTTCAGGGGTGTATTTAAGGGCGTTGCTGATCAAGTTTGCGGCCGCTTCGCGCACCAGCCGGGGCACGCCTTTTGCCTGCCGTAAATTGTCCTGGACCTCCATCGCCAGGGACTGATTTCGCGCGCGGGCGAGGTCTTGAAATTCAGCATCAAGTTCCGAAAGAAGTGTTGCCACATCCACGGGCACGGCGTCTTTAAGCAGGCTGTCGGTTTCCAGTAGAGCGAGCATTTCCAAATCATGGAGAAAATCCATTTGATCGCTGAGGCGCACTTTGCAGCGTTCCAGCCACTGGGCCTGCTGGGTATTCAGGGAACCCTCGAGGGTGGCTTCCAGATTCATGATGTGCTGGGAGACGGCGGCAACGGGGGATTTCAAGTCGTGCAACACGATATGCAGGAAATCGCGCCGCATCGCGGAGAGGCGTTCAAGTTTTTCATTGGCTTCGATAAGGTGGCGTTCTCCCATGCGAAGCAGCGCCATCAGGCTGGTCAGGATGACAGCGGAAAGGGCAAAAAGCATTCCATAGACCACGAGAACGGTCAGGGCATAGCGGCCATCCAGCGGTTCGGTGCTGTTTACGGCGCCCGGCGGGTTAATGCCGGGAATCCAGCCGAGCCATTGGCCGAGGACCAGGCCTGATAGCAGGGTGTATCCGAACAGGGTTTGCGCGAAGGCGGCACGGCGGGATAAAAAGACGGCGGCAAGAATGACGTGGAAGAGATAAAATGCCTGGAAGGGGGATTTAGCCCCTCCGACGAGCCAGAGGGCCACCGTGAGGAAAAGAAAATCGAGCATGATGGTGGCATGCATCAACCCCACGAGGTAGTTGTATTTGGCGGCGGCTTTCTCGCGATCCCGAAAAGGCTTCACCAGAAAGAAAACAAGGGTGTTGTAGAGTCCCAAGGCTCCAGCAACGCCCAACAGCCACGGCACGGGAAGATGTTCCACGCCCACCACATAGGAAGCGAAGAATCCCCCCGCGGCTATTGCCAGGACCACAAGAAAGCGCACGACAGCATAGACGTACAAGCGGTCGCCAATCCGGCGGCTCTGGAACAAGAGCGAACGCGCCACTTCAGCGGCTCTTTTCAGGCCGTGGAGGAGTGGGGAATTCGCATGGAAGGCTGTGGATTCCGTGGGTACACTCCTTATGGGTAATGCGTTGTCAAATCCGCAAGGTATTTTACAGTTTTATCAGCTTGGAGATTATACCACAACTCGTGTGGGAAACCGTGTGAAGATCGAAAGTGCCTTCGGGTGTGTTGAATTCAGGTAAGTTTTTGATAGGATGAGGCAAGCCAAAACGAAGAGGACGAGTTATGCGGGTGAAGCCAATGCGTATATGGACTATGCTCTTTGTTATGGTGCTTATGGGGGCGGCACAGACCGGGAGGACGGTTGAGGTGAAGGCGGGGGTGGCGAAAGCGGTGATCACGCCGCCGTTGGATACGCCTCTGGTGATGGTGAACGGGGAGCGTTTCAATGGGGTGACGCATGATATTTTTGCGCGGGCGCTGGTATTGAATGACGGGTCGAAGCGGCTGGTGATCCTGGCGAATGATTTGAATTGCCTGGATGTGGCGACGCCGTTGTTGCGCAAGCGGTGCAAGGATGAATTGGGGATGGAAGCGGCGTATTTTGTGCCGTTGGCCACACATAATCATACCGCGCCGATACAGATCGTGCCGGAGAATTTTGCCTATGGACGATGGCTGGCGGAGCGGATGTTTGCGTTGATCCAGGAGGCGATGGCGCAAGAAGAAGGCCCTGTGACGATACGGTTTGGTTCCGGTTATGGATATTTCCTGAAGGCGCTGGGGAATGCGCCCGCGGATTATGAACTCCAGGCGCTGGAGGTTCGGAAGGACGATGCGCCGGTGGCGCTGCTCTTTAATCATCCGACGCACCCGCTTCAGGCGGACCCGAAGAAAATTGATGTGGGGCATCCGGGGTATGCGGTGGATGAATTGGAGCGGCGGTTGCCCGGGGTGATGGCGATGTACGGGGATGCCTGCGGCGGGAACCAATTCACCTCCATGGGAATGGAAGGAACGCTGGAATCGGTGAAGTTGCTGGGAAACCGGCTGGCGGATTCGGTGATGGAGGTTCTTCAAGGCCGGATGGAGGAGGTTACGGGGAGTATTGAAAGCCGGATCGAGGTGATTTCACTGCCCTTGGCGGAGCCGATGCCGTATGAGGAAGCGCAGCGGCTGTCCAATCATTTTCCGAAGGATATCGGATTGGTGCCGTACCCGCATCCGGACCGCCCGTCAAACTGGGTGCGTAATTTGATGAAGCACTACAGGGAGAACATTCCCTTTCCCACGCGGACGACGGACCGGGTCTGCACGGATGACGGCTTCCTGGTGCCGTCATATGATACGCCGCGGGACTATCCGTGCCGGTATGAGGAGACCATCGTGGCGAAGATTGGCCCGCTGGTGTTTGTGGCGATGCAGGGAGAGGTCTGCGCGCCGATTGGGATGCGGATCAAGGATGCCTACCGGCAGGAAATGCCCATAATGGTGTTCGGGTATATGGGCGAGCACAATCTGTATATTCCGACGCGCGAGTTGGTCCGGCTGGGGTATTACCAGGCGCAGGTGCTCCAGATTCAGTATGCGTCGCCGGTGGGGTGGGGGGTGAGTGTGGAAGACGATATGGTGACGGGGGTGAAGCAGATGATCAGCCGGTTGCTCAACAAGAATTAATCTGGCTTAGCGAAAGAGGTTCGCGTAACCTTCCTTTTCCCGGATGCGCAGTAATTCCTGATAGGCGGCATCGCCCAAGGCGGATTTAAGGCTGTTTTCGTATTGAGCACGCCCTTCGGGACCCCGGGTTTCGAGGTCGCGTTTGAGGTTTTCTTGGAATTTTTTCTTGCGGAGGCAGTCGAGTTCGTTGCGCAGGGTATACACCGTGTTAAGCCATTGAGGGTCTTGCGCGGCTTTTTTTTCCACGATGCGGACCATGTCTTTGAGTTTTCCGGAATTACTTTGGGTCCAGCCGCAGCCAAGGAGAGAGAGGGTTGCCGCCAGGAGTATCACAGACAGGCCGGCGAAGATGTTGTGGCTATAGCGTGCAGGCACGCAACATTCTTTGTTAGGGATATCTGAGAGGGACATAGGAAGTTATTTTCCTTGTTCTTTAAGTTTTTTCAGGGCGCGTTCACGAATCTGCCGGGCGTGTTGCGCACGGTCTCCGGAGCCGCCGGAATTCAAGTACTGTTCCATGGCGGCCACGGCTTCCTGATACTTTCCTTGATCGAAATAGAGCAGGCCTAATTCCGAGGCGTTCGCGCTTTCCGGGGATAATTCCATGCCCTCCTGGAATTTTGCCAAGGCGGAGGCAAGGTCGCCCCGGGCGCGTGCAATACGTCCCGCATGAAAGCAAAAGGACGCCTTGGTGGCAGTGTCCGGGAAAATGGCGGCCTGCTCCCACTGTCTGAGGATTCGTTCCGCTTCATCGAATTGGTTGAGTTGATAATACGCCGCGACGAGCGGTTCATAGGCCGCCAACGAAGGGCTTGGGCTGTCGATGATCTGCCGAAAATAGTTAACGGCCTCCTCGGGATGGCCCTCGTTCAAACACAACCCGCCCAGGCGCCTGAGCGTGTATAGGCGGTTTTGCGGGCCCGCGAAACGCGCATCGAGGGCGAGCAGGTAGTGTTCCTTGGCATTTTCCACGGCGCCCGCCTCCTCGAACCGGATGGCTTCTTTCATCAAGACTTCACCGACGTTCAGGCCGAGTCTGTCAAGGAAATTGGGCGCCACGCGGATATATCCGGCGGCCCCAATCAGGAGGGCGATTTCCGAGGCGGCGATGAGTATGACGGCATAGCGCCAAATCTGCCGTGAACCGGCGCACACGTCATTTTCCAGAGAAACGGGAGTTGTTGGCGCGCTCATGAGGCAGGTCCCATGGTGTCGGAAGTGTTGAGTTTTTGTTCGACATTCTCCATCTCTTTTTGCAGTGTGGCATAAGCTGGAGAGGTTTTCGCGGTATTTTGCAGGAGTGAAATGTACTCGAATTTGGCTTCCGAGAATTTTCCCGCGGCAACCAGATGCCGTGCGAGGCTCCACCGGAAGGTGGCATTGTTGGGGGCGAGGCGCACGGCTTCCCGCGCCGCTTTCAAAGCCTCTTCAGGCCGCTTCAAGCGGGTCAGCGCTTCGGCGCGAATCGCCTGGGCCTGCGATTGTTCAGCGGGCGCAAGCCGTGGGATGGCCAGTGTTAACAGGCGGTTGGCATCCTCCCATCGCTCCATGACATAACAGGTGTTCGCGGAATGAGCCGCCAACATGGCCTTGGATTCCGGGGGCATTGGGCTGGTTTCCAGTTGCTTCAGCATCAGGTCCAGCAGCCATCCCAGTTCTTGGGCGCTTTGTGCCGGGGAGGCGTCCTTTGCGCGTTTTTCGGCGGTCAGGCCGAGGAGTATGAGCACGTTTTTAAACGAATCCGGGTCGGCGGGGTTCATACCGGCCACGGCGGTCATCAGTTCAGGGGTTTCTTTTCCGGTTTTATTCTTCCATGCGGATTGGAGCGCCGCGAAACGGTCCTGGGGGGGCTGCAGCCGTGCGTAGAGACTCCACAGTTCCAACCGGTCCGGCACACGTGCGAGCGCATCCTGGATAAGCTGTTCCGCCAAGGCGTGATCGTTGGGCGTTCCGGCATACAGTTCGATGAGGTGTGTGGTCACCAGGATAAAGGTGTCTTTGTCGAGAGGATGCGCTTTTTTGAGCCGGCCATAGGCGCGGTTTAGGGCATCGATGCAGGCGGTGACGCGGTTTTGCTGTTGTGCAAAGAGCGTGAATAGGCGCCAGGTTTCCTGGTCCGCCGGTTCGGATTCGACGGAGAGTTTGAAATAATGTTCCGCATCTTCGGGTCGGTTCAATTTGACGTACAGTTGCGCGAGGATGCGTTGCACGGCGGCGCGATTGGGGGTTCCATGGTGCAGGGCTTGCCGCAGTTGCTTTTCCGTTTCCGCCAGGGCCGCCGAAGCGTCTTGGTGTCCATTTTGCAGGGTGGTGGCGCGAAGGAAGGCGGCGCGGCCCAAAGCCTCATAGGCCTCGGGCAAGCCGTCACAGAGTTCGGCGGCGCGCCGCCCGGCGGCTTCGGCGCGGTCCAGATTGTCGAGGAAGGAAGAATTCTCCAGGGGATTTTTCCCGGCGGATTCACTGAGGCAGGTCAAGGCATTGTTGACATGGGCTTGAGCAAGGCTGATGAGAATCCCGGGGTGGTTGGGGTGCCATGCAAGGGCCTCGTTGAAACGGGCAATGGCTTGGACCGGCCTTCTCAATTTGAGATCGAGCTGACCTTGTGCCTCGGGGAGGCGCGGGTCCCAGGGAAGATAGTGACGCGCTTGGTTCAAGATGGCATATCCGGTCTCGATCAGGCGGGTTTCTTTCTGAGCATCGCCTTTTTGGGCGGCATCCGCAGCCCAGTATTGCGCGCCATTGGCGCGTTGGTAGTACCGCTCGCCGAGGAAGGCGCGGGTTTCAAAGAAGGTGCAGAGTCCGGCGATGAGGAGCAAGGCGAGGGCGAGGGTCAGATTTGCGGTTCGGGAAGCGAGAGCGGCGGGAGGGGTGCCGCGGCTTGTCTCCAGCATGCCAACCAGGAGGAAAAAAAGGCCTGCTGAAACCGGGACGCGTAGATTGAAACCAAAAAGGCCGTCCACGGCGAACGCGGTGAAACAGGCGGCGAGAATGTACCCGGCGCGTTGGCTGGGGGCGGAGGGGCTTGCGAGGGCAAAACTGACCAGGAGGACCCATAGCAGGAGGGCCAGGTAGAGGGTGGACCCGGGAATGCCGGCATCCACGCCCGCTTCAATGAGATCGCAGTGGACGTGGTAGTTTTTTTTGCCTTCGGTGACAAACCAGCGTTTTTCATAGGAGGTCCAATAGGGTATGTTTTCCGTGGCGTAATTTCCAACGCCAATGCCCAGCAGGGGGTGGTCCATCATCATCCGGCATGCGCCGTGGTATCCATTGAGACGCAGGACGAGCGAACTGTCCATGGGTATGGCGGGTTCCTTGCCGGTATCGCGCGCGCCCAGGAAGAGGAGTGCGGCGCCGCAGGCGGCCAGAAGCATTAAGGCGGCACAGGCCAGGAAAGCTGCCTTTACGGGATGAAAGCGTTTTCGGAGCATGAAATGGAGGAGTACGATAAGCCCGGCGGCGATGAGGGCGATGCGTCCTCCGCGCATGTGGGTGCAATAGAGATGGGTTCCCATCAGGAGCAGTGCAAGGGCCAAGGCCGCCACGGGGTGCCACGATTCCCAAGGAGTTGTTTTTGGGGGATTGGCCGGGCGCGCGGGCGTGATTCGCCATCGCTCGAAGAGCAGTCCGGCGGCCAGGGGGATGGCCAGCACCAGGGCGTGGCCGGCGAAATTGGGATTGGCGAAGGTGGACGGCAGGCCTTTGTATTCCTCGATGCCTTTGGTGACCCAGGGGAAGGGGTCCCATCCGGCGGCTTGAAAAAAGCCGTACAGGCTTGCGGTGGTCACCGCCGTGATGATCAGCGCCATGAGCCTCCGCACGTGTTTCCATTCGTGGCAGGACTGGGCGGCGAAGAGGGCGATCAGGGAAAACATGATCCAGGGCCGCAAGGCGTTAAGACTGTTGGCGGGAAAATCGGACAGGAGCGAGGCGAGGAGATTGATCGCAAGAAAAACGGCGAGGAGGAGGAAGGAGGGGGCGGTGATGCGCGAGGTGTCCTGGGCGAAGAGCACGGCGGCCAGCCACAGGAGGGCCAGAATAAGGAGGGCGTAGCTGGTGACGAGGTATTTTATGGGCGCGGCGGGATCGGCGGTGTAGGGAAACAGTGCCAACACAAGCGCGAGCACCCATGCGCCCAGGACAAGACGCATCAGAAAATGGAGGCGGGAGTGTATGACGGGTTCGGTGGTCATTCGCGTTATTCCGCCATACTTCCGGGCCAGTTTTGGGCGTGTTGGATTCTCTCGATGCGTTGTGCTTCCGACATGAAAGGCACTATAGCATATCGTATGGAAACCGTTCCTGTGCCAAGGGTTTGAAAAACCAGGGCGGGGTTGGGAAGGGCGAGTCCGAATTGGGGGCAATACCAGCCTTGTTGGGGCGCGGATTCCCCGTGGACCAGGGACGTTTTCACCTCTGGAGCCGGGAACAGCAGGATGAGCCGGGTTTGGTTTTTCGTCAAGAGCCAGCCTTCCGGGATTTCTTGCAGCGAAAAGTCAGGGTGAATATGAAGGAAACTCTTCATTTCGAGAGCGTTTGCGCCCACGGCGGTATCGGAGATGATCCAGAATCCTTCCTTGGCCTGAACAATGCGGCGTTCGTGCTGGATGGAGCGGCAGGGGGTATAGCGGATGACAAGTTCGTTCATGGTGTCGTGTTCCCGCCAGGTGACCTGCGGAGGGAGCATTCGGCGTCCGGTGCGGAAGGTGGCCCAGCATTCGAGCTGTTCAACGCCGTTTACCAAGGCAATGTTATGGGCGCTGGCGCTGCGGCAGTAGGAACGGAGAGGGCTTTCGGCGTATCCATGAACCCCTGAGTCAACAATCACGCGTTCCCGCCCGAGGCAGAATTCAAAGCTGCCCGTATCATTGTGGGCGTGGCCCAATTGATACGGCGGACCCGGAATACCGGCTTTTATGGTCATCCTGGAGGCAGTGTTTTCGTCCACGAAGATGTAATACCCCGAGGGCAGCAGGGCACAACATCCCTGCTCGAGCGGATTGCCGGGGACCTTTATGAGGCCCCGTGTCAGGCGGAGCAAGGCGCGCGGGGAGTATTGTCCGAGCGCGGCATCGCCGAACAAGGGGATATCGCCGTCGGGATGCAGCATGGTTTGGAGGAAATCCGCCATCCGCGCCAAGGCCTCGCGCAGCCAGGCGGGTTTGCTGGGGAGGGCGGCATAGACGATGAGCAAATCCTGCAACGCCTGACAATGATACAGGAGGCTTCGTTCGTAGTGACCGCCATCAGACAGGATTTGTTCATTCACTTGTGTTTCGAGCAGCCGTACATGCGAGGCGCGGTGTTTTCCCCCTAGCAACGCATCGGCCAGGACAAGCGCGGCGGCCTCGCGCAGGAGGTGATTGGCGCGAACGTCATATTCAAGGCTTCGGGCCAGGTACAGGGCCTGTTGCTGGAAACTTTTTTTCATCAAGGGATCGTTAAAATGGAACGCCGATTCGGCAATTGACCAGTTAATGAGCCGGGAGGCAATAGGATAGGCATCCCATGCGATGCTGGTTCCAGGAGGATTGTTGGTGATCCAATCCTGAATGATGGAAAGCATCCAATCGCGGTCTCCGGCCTTTCGGCGGATCAGCGTGGCCAGGGCGAGGTCTTTTGCATAATCAAAATAGTGAAGGTGATAGCGCCACAGGCGGGGGAGATCATGGCGTTGCCAAGGGAATTTTTTCCCGCAGGATTCGGTGTGATGGAGAAAGGTGAGCCGGCCTTCGCGCAGCTCATCCAGCATTTCCGGATCGGTAGGCGCATGCCGGGCGAATTGAGTCATGGATTGTTCGAGGGCACCCAAGGTTCTGGGCTCAAAGGCGGGCGTAGTCTTGGGCAGGGGGGGGTGCGGGTATAGATGTGCTTTCTTGCGCATTATGAAATGCGCCCGGCGGGCCATTTGAGAAAATTTCAAATGGCGCAGCGTCCGCCAATATAAACCCGCATTCAACAAAAGCGCCTCAATCTTCAATAAAGATCACCACGCGTTTCCCTTCGAGGTTGGCATAGGCCCCGCTGGGAACGCGCAGCACAATTTCGGTGTAATCTTCGCCGCCCACGCTGATATCGAGCGTGTGCCGGCCTTCGTGACGTTGCGACCGCCGGTGCACGGACGTGATCCGCCCTGTTATGGATTGAGTTCCATGCACGGGCGGAGGACTGCCGCCCTGAGGTTCGAGACGATCAATCCTTGAACTCCCGGACACCGGGGTGATCAACTCTCTAAATTCGTCTGGCATGGCGGCCCCTCCATTGGGTTGTGGTTAGCCCCGGCCGGGTTAGTCTCTGACCAGTGACTTTTCCACTTTGTCACGCGTGTCCGTATCGGTGAGGGCTTCCACGAGGGTGAGGGCGAAATCCATGGCGGTGCCTGGCCCCCGGCCCGTGATGATCTTTCCGTCACGCTCGACCGCCGCGCCGGTATGCGTGACGGCGGGGAAATTGCCTTCGAGGAATCCCGGATAGGCGGTGGCCTTCTTCCCGTCCAGAAGGCCCAGATTGGCCAGTATACGGGGCGCGGCGCAAATAGCGGCAATGAAACGGTTCTCGGAGGCGTTTTTCTTGAGCGCTTCTGTAACCCGTGGGTCGTTGGCCAGATTGTCCGCGCCGGGGAGTCCACCGGGCAGGACAATCATGTCAAACCGGTTTAGTTTCAAGGCATCCTCGATATACATGTCGGGCAGCAACACGGTGCCCCGGCTGGCCTTGATCGGGTCTTTGGACAGGCCGGCGGAAATCACGGTAATATTGGCGCGCCGCAGGATATCAATAATGGTGACCGCTTCCATTTCCTCACAACCATCGGCGAGGGGAACAAGCACTTTGGGCATACGCTAATCTCCTTTATCAGGAATTATCCTAGCGGGATGGGAAGGGCGTGTCAACCATTGGCCCCGCGGGCGGGTCAGAAGGTAAGATAAAGAAAGCGCATACGGAAAGGGCAGCCAAATGGACAGAATGAACCGCAGGGCCTTTTTAGACCGTTCGGCGAAAACCATGGTCACGTTTTCCACGGCGGGGATGTTGATGGGTTCCAAGAAGCAGGTCAAGGCGGATAAGGCGAATGACAAGATTGTTATGGGGGTGATTGGCTTGGGGGGGCGCGGCCGGGATCATGCCCAGCGTCTGGCGCAACGAGAAGACGTGTGGTTGAAGTATGTGTGCGATGTGGATGAAGTGGAGCGCATGGGGAGTGTGCCCAAACGCATGGCGAGTCTTCAAAAAGCGCCTTGCGAGGGCGTCACGGACATGCGCCGCATATATGAAGACAAAGAGGTGGACGCGGTGCTTATCGCGACAACGGACCACTGGCATGCGCTGGCCACCATCTGGGCGTGTCAGGCAGGCAAGGATGTATTTGTGGAAAAACCGCCGTGCATTTGCCCGTGGGAGGGGCGGAAGATGGTGGAGGCGGCGCGGAAGTATAAGCGGGTGGTGCAGGTAGGGACGCAGAACCGCAGCGCGGCGTATATCCAGAAAGCCGCACAATACATCAAGGAAGGCGGACTTGGCGAGATTCCTCTCGTGAAGGTGTACAACCTCAAGAGCGGTATGCCGTTTATCTGCCCCAAGGACAGTGAAGCGCCGAAAGGGGTGGATTACGAGCGGTATCTGGGCCCCGCGCCGTTGCGTCCGTTTAACAAGGGGCATTTTCATGAGGGCTGGAAGAAGTTCTGGGCGTACAGCGAAGGGGACATGGGGGATGACGGAATCCATCAATTGGATGTGGCGCGGTATATTCTGGGCGACAAGCCGTATCCCAAAGCGGTGAATTGCTCAGGCGGGCATATTGCTTTCAAGGATGATCGGGAAGTGCCGGATACGATGGCGGTTTCGTATGAATATGACCGGCAGATTGTGACATTTGAAATGTCGGAATGGGCGCCGTACATGATAAAGATACCGCCGGAGGTGCGGGACGGTGATCTGTTTCCCCATTGGCCGACGTGTTCGACGCGGATTGAAGTCTATGGCACGAAGGGATTGATGTATCTTGGGCGTCATGGGGGCGGATGGCAGGTGTTGGTGAAATATGATGGTAAAATTGGCGAACAGGAATTCGGACGGCAAGCCCATGAAGAACATCGCGAGGAATTCCTGGCGTGTGTCCGAAGCCGGAAGACGCCGAACGCGGACATTGAGATTGGGTACCACAGTGCGCTGCTGATGCACTTGGGCAACCTTGGGGTGCGCCTGGGCGGACGCCGGTTGGTATTTGACAGCGCCACGGAGCAATGTGTGGGCGATGACGAGGCGAATGCGCTATTGAAGCGCACCTATCGTGAACCGTATGTCATTCCGGAACAGGTGTAGGAGTGAGCGCCGGAATTACTTTTGACCGGTTTTCGCGAGCATTTTCCGGGTGCGTTGAAATCGCCAGAGTCCAAAGAGGAATATCATCGCGCCCAAGGGCATCAGGAACCACCCGCACAGTTCGAGGATGCGGGAATTGGTAAATTTGACGAAGAAGGCCCCGGCGGCCACGAGGGCGAGGGCGGTGCGGCTGTACGCCAGCAGGGTGCGTTCGTTCGCGAGGGCGGTGCGAATGACGGCGAGGTTGTCGCGAACCCAGGTATCGGAATTATCAGACATAAGAGACATCCATGTGTTTTTGGGGGATGATACCGCATGCGGGCGGACGGATTCACCTGGGGCGCGGTATGAAACCGGGTGGGGCATAAGGGGGTCTATTGGCCGGTATCAGGAGGCAAAGATAATGCGAAACAGGACAGGTGCGGTGCTTATTGGCATCTTGCTCACATTGCCGTCATCCCTTTGGGCGGCAAACGATGCGAAGTCCCTTTGGGAACAGGCGGGAAATGGGCACGCGAAGATTAAGACATGGCTCTATAAGGAGTTGGCGGGGCCAATGTCGGAAGAGGGATTTAAGCAGGCTCCGGTGCTTACCTTTTGGGCGGGATGGGATTTCACGGATGAACAATGGAAATTGAATGAATACACGAACCAAATGGGCCATACGCTAATCGGCGCACTCAGCACGGGCCTTTTTGGGCGTATGAGCACCTTTGGCATTGCACTGGGAACAGAAATCGAACAATACCTTACAAAGGATCGGCGGCAACTGAAATTCGCCGACCGGCTGCGCGATGTGTTGTTCTATATGATTGCCTGACCGGTGTTACACGCGCTGGCGGTATAACCCGGGGTCCACCGCGGCGCACATGGCGTCCATATCCAACCCCCCGTCAAGGAAGGTGTTTACCTGTTCCGCCGCTTCGCGCGGGCATTCGATTACCTGCTTGTGTTCGAGGTAGAGTGTTTTGAGGTGTGGTTGCGCGGCCAGCCAGGCCTGTACACGGGCCAGATGCTTTTCGTAGAGTTCGGCCATTTTTTCGTCAGGGACGTCATCGCCGGGCTCATTGCGATGGATGAGCATGCGGCGTTGGGATGCGAGGATTTCGGGCATGGCGCGTTGCAGGAAGAGGATGCGGCACGGGTAAGCGGGGGGCAATTCCAGGAGCAGCATGGAGATGATTTTTACGGCCTTGCCCATGGCTTCGGGCAGCCATGCCGTGTCCTGCTTCATTTTCTTGACGCGTTCAAATTCATAATATCCGTGAGGGTTGTCGTCATCCGCGCTTCGGATATGGTCCGTCAGTATGGGCATACCCCCCGCTTCCAGCATCCGCATCATCATGGAAGTGCCCGAGCGCGGGAGTCCGGAGACCACCGTGATGAAATCCCTTTTCGAGAGGGTTGGCTTGGGGGAGATCGATGTCATTCTGGGCGCCTGATCACAATGCTGTGTGTTGGTTGGAAGAAATAATGCCGCAAGAGGCGGGGGGGATGCAAAACGGAGGGAGATTTTGCCGGGTAAATTCGTTTGCCGGGCGGGAAATACGTTATGATTCATCCCTCGTATGGTTGGAAGCGCATGACGCGAACATGGTTGCTTAGGACGCAGGGCGAAGGTAAGGAAGAGTATGCAGCGCAGTGATTATTACCCGTTTGGGTTGCCGGTATCCCGCGAGGCGTGTGAACGGTACGGCATTGATGGCCTGTACGGTTCCATGGGGGAGGCTGCAGCGTCGCGTGTCCGTGCAACGCGGGAATTGGCGGAGCGGATGAATGCGCGGCGCGATTTTACGCGTCCCAAGGTTCTGCCGGCCCGCGCGGGGGAGTTGCTGTGCGCCGGGTTGCTCACGGAGATTCTTCGGTATGTGATGGATGTGTATTGTGCGGAGGTGAGCCCGAAGGCCTTGCAACGCAATTTGGAATGGACCGCGCAGTCGTTGGGGGAGGCGGTGGCGGAGCGTCCGCTGCCGGTGTTTGTGGGGTTGTTCCCTCCGGGAAGCGTTCGGCGGCAACAGGAGAGTGAGGCGGCGTTTTTAACAGCGGAAGATATGCCGTTCTCTCACCGGGAAGTTGCGTTACGGGAAATTGTGTTGCTCCACCTGTCGAATGAGAATCCCGCGTTGCAGGCGTATCATGAGTTGTGCGATGAATCAGAGGTAAAACACCGGTCGCCGTATGAGCCGTTATTGAACACGGTGGAGAAGTTTTTTACGGGATTGCCCCCGTTTCCAGAGACGGGCCAGAAATTGTTGACCATGCTTCGGGCGCCCATGCGGCACAGCCCGCATTCAATAGAAGAGCAACTGGACTTTATCCGGGTGCATTGGCAGCAGGTGTTGCCGGAGGAGTTGTTTGAGCAGCTTTTGCGGGCACAGGATGTCTTGAAGGAAGAGGTGGTGATGCGGGGGCATGGGCCGGGGGCGGTGCGTCCGCTCGAATTTGGCTGGTTAACGGAGCTGGGCTATGCGGAGCCGGAGGCGTTCAGCCGGGACCGGGATTGGATGCCGAATCTGGTGTTGATTGCCAAGTCGGTGTACGTGTGGCTCGATCAGCTTGCGAAGAAGTATCAGCGGTCCATCACGCGTTTGGATGAAGTGCCTGATGAGGAATTGGACTGTTTGGGACGTTGGGGTTTTTCGGGCCTGTGGCTGATTGGGATTTGGGAACGGTCTCCCGCTTCGAGCGAGATTAAACAGCGCACGGGAAATCCGGAGGCGCTGGCGTCCGCGTATTCGGTGTATGATTATGTAATCGCGCAGGCGCTGGGAGGTGAGGAAGCCTACCGCAATCTGGCGGGGCGCGCGTGGCAACGGGGCATCCGGCTCGCGAGCGACATGGTGCCCAATCATGTGGGGCTGTACTCGAAATGGGTGGTGGAACATCCGGATTGGTTCATACAATTGCCCTATCCGCCGTATCCGGTGTATCGGTATACGGGACCGAACTTATCGCAGGATTCGCGCGTCGGGCTGTATATCGAAGACGGGTATTGGGATCGCCGGGATGCGGCGGTGGTGTTCAAGCGGGTGGATCATGCCACGGGCGAGACGCGGTACATTTATCATGGGAATGACGGGACCAACATGCCGTGGAATGATACGGCGCAGTTGAACTTCCTGATTCCGGAGGTGCGCGAGGCGGTCATTCAGACCATTCTCCATGTGGCGCGCAATTTTCCGATTATCCGGTTTGACGCGGCGATGACGCTGGCCAAACGGCATTATCAGCGGTTGTGGTTTCCGAAGGCGGGGGATGCGGGGGCTATTCCGTCCCGTGCGGAACATGGCATGAGCAAGGCGCACTTTGACGAGGTGTTCCCGAAGGAGTTTTGGCGGGAGGTGGTGGACCGGGTGTCGGTGGAAGCCCCGGACACCCTGTTGCTGGCCGAGGCGTTTTGGCTCATGGAAGGTTATTTTGTGCGGACGCTGGGGATGCACCGGGTCTATAACAGCGCCTTTATGAACATGCTGAAGATGGAGGACAACGCCAATTACCGCCAGACCATCAAGAACGTGCTGGAATTCAGCCCGGAAGTGTTGCAGCGGTTTGTGAATTTCATGAACAACCCGGATGAGGAGACCGCCGAGGCGCAGTTTGGCAAGGGCGACAAGTATTTTGGGATCGCCCTGTTGATGGTGACGATGCCGGGGCTGCCCATGTTCGGGCATGGGCAGATCGAAGGGTTTACGGAAAAATACGGGATGGAGTACCGGCGGGCGTATTGGGATGAAAAGGTGGACGAGCATCTGGTGCGGCGGCATGAAGCAGAGATTTTTCCCGTGATGCGGAAACGGTATATTTTCAGCGGGGCGCGCCACTTCGCCTTTTTTGACGTTGTCACGCCGGAGGGATGGGTGGATGAGAATGTGTTTGCCTATTCCAACACGTCCGGCAACGAACGCGCGCTGATCATTTATAACAATGTGTATCCCTCGGCCCGGGGCACGGTTTTTCAGTCAACGGCCATTAATGTGGGAACGGTGGACACGCCGTGCTTGAAGCGGGTCACTCTGGCGGAAGCATTAGGACTCAGCCAGGAGGATACCGTGTATTATGCCTTCCGGGATTATCGCACGGGTTTGGAGTATCTGCGTCATACACATCAATTGACGCAGCATGGTTTGTATGTTGAATTGGGCGGCTATCAGTATTATGCGTTTTTGGATTGGCGTGAAATTTATGACCGGGACGGTTCGTGGGGCCGTTTGCACGCGGAAGTGGGGGATCGTGGGGTTCCCAGCCTCGAAGAAGCCTATCGTGAGAGTTGCCTGCGGTCGATCCTGGAGCCGTTCCGCCGGGTAATGAATGCGGACATGCTTCAGCGGCTGGTGGCTCCTGAAGAACCCAAGAAGGCGTTGGATGAACTCGCCGGGGTGATGGTTCCATTTTTGGAGGCGGCGGGCTGTCATATCGGGCGCCCCGTGAATGCGGCGCCTGTCATGGACGCCGTGGAAGAGGATTTGCGGCGGATGTGGGAGGTGGATACCCTGCTTGCGGCAGATACACTGGATGAGGAAGTTCGCGAATATTTACACGCCGGAATGTCCGAGAATTCCGTGGTCCAGGCGATGTTTTGGCGGGTGCCCCTAGTATGGAGCCTGATGCGCCATTTGGGCCAGATTGCCCAACCGGAAAGTATTGATGGCGGGGAATGCGCGGCCCAAAGCGAGGCATGCATGCGGGACTGGTTCCTGTTGAAGCCGATAGCGGCGGCGTTTGAAGCATTGGACGGCGACAGGTGGCGTGCGGATATGGATGCACGGCTGGTGCGTATTTTGGTGGCTTTTGGGGAGAGTTTGGCGGTGGAGACGGGCGAATCGCTCCGCGCTGTGATGGAGATGATGCTGAAGGATCCGGATGTGGCGGTGTTTCTACGGTTAAACCGATATAACGGGCAGGTGTGGATGAATAAAGAACATTTGGAATGCCTGCTGCACCGGATGTGCTTTACGCAAGCGTTGATTCGCCGCCGGGAAGGTGAATCGTTCGATCTGGCCGCCTCTGTGCGCGTGGCGCAAGCCCTGTTGCAGGCGGCGGCTTCGGCGGAGTACCAAGTGGACCGTTTTTTAAGTATTTTGAATGAAAGTGGAAGGGAGAATGAAGTATGAACCGGTTATTGTTTTTTGTGGCGGCAGTGTGGATGGTCACGGGAACCACCTTCGGCGATCAAATCGTGATAGCGCATCGCGGCGCATCGGGGTATCTGCCGGAACACACACTGGAAGCCTATGCCATGGCCTATGCCATGGGCGCGGATTATGTGGAACAGGACCTCGTGTTTACGAAAGACCTTCGTTTTGTCTGCTTGCATGACATCTATCTGGACCCAACCACCGATGTCGAGGAGCGTTTTCCGGAGCGCAAACATCCCGATGGGCGCTGGTATGCGGCGGATTTCACCCTGGCGGAAATAAAAACACTGAATGTGCACGAACGATTGCCGAACCGTTTCCCGGCGGGCGCGTCGCATTTCGAGGTGCCCACGTTTGAAGAAGCCATCGAACTGGTGCAGGGGATGAACAAGACGACCGGACGCGATGTGGGCATCTACCCGGAACTCAAGGCGCCTTCCTGGCATCAAAATCACAAAATGCCCATGGAAAAAGCCTTCCTGGACATAGTGGAACGATATGGCTACAAAGGGCCGGACGCCAAAATTTTCGTTCAATGCTTTGAGCCCATGCCCCTGCAAACGCTGCGCGACACCCTGGGGTGCACGCTTCCCATGATCATGCTCATTTCCGACGATGATCTTCAAAAGCCCATGCTTACCGAAGAGGGGCTTGATAGGATCGCCAAATTCGCCACCGGCATCGGTCCGGACAAAAAATCGGTGGACGAGAATCCGAAGATTGTGGAGTGGGCGCATGCCCGTCATCTTCTGGTGCATCCCTACACGTTACGCAAAGACCAATGCCCGAAGAAATACGCGGCGTTTCAGGACGAAATCAAGCAGTTCTACACAGTTTATAAGGTGGATGGGATGTTCACGGATTTTACGGACGAATGCGTCAAGTATCTGGCGGGAGCGAAGAAGGAGTAACGGTCTTTTCTTCAATGTAGACACTGGCTGCTGCGATGAGGACCTCTTCAAGTGCTGAACGAAGGTTGACAAGCAGCTCTTCGCGTGTTTCTCCTTGAGAATTGACACCGGGGACTTCCTCTATCCACCCAATCCACCATACTCCATCCTGCTTAATACACCCTGGTTCATCGAATCCACCCCCACCAGCATTCCACATACCACCATAGCAGCGCCCTTCTCCGAAACGGCGTTCATTCCGCGTTCCGCAACGGGCCACGGCGTAGCCGCAGGCGAAACCGATCTCCTCATTTCCCGTTCCCTCATCCCTCCTCCGCGCCTTTCCGAACTCCTCCGTGTCATCCAACTCTTTAATTCCGGCGGCTTCCACTGCCAATCCGGCACCGAAGACGGTTTCCGCCCCGGCCCATAACGTTCTTTCTCACTCACGCTACCCTCAATGAGATAGAAGGCAATATTTTATGAAGAAACACTGTTATGCGATCTCACAAAAGCGTTCAATTACCCGGGCTCAAACGTCAAATCTGCCCATAATGCTTCAATGGGAAACAGACATCCATGTATTTATTCTACATATCGTTTGTAGAAAAACGAATTAGTGAAAACCGCGGGTTTGGCGTAATCAGCGATAGCTTTCCGCCGGCAAGTTGAATCGTCCGCCGCCGCTCTCTATACTATTGCTTCCGGGGGCGGATTCGTCTCCGGGACTGGTATGACCCAACCGTTCTGAGAGGCCCTATGTCACAAGATGATCGCATTTCCACCGGATTATCGTTTGACGATATTCTGCTTCAGCCCGCGCGTTCCGAGGTACTGCCGCGCGATGTTCGCCTGGTCACCCGGCTCACACCCCGGCTCACCCTCAATATTCCGCTGCTCAGCGCGGCCATGGACACCGTCACGGAAGCACGGCTGGCCATCGCCATCGCGCAGGAAGGCGGCATCGGCATTATTCATAAAAACCTTGCGCCGGAGGATCAGGCCTCCGAGGTGGACCGCGTCAAGCGTTCCCAAGCCGGTATTATTACACACCCCTTTACACTGTCCCCCCAGCATACCCTGCATGACGCCGAACAGTTAATGTCCCGGTATCATGTCTCCGGCGTCCCCATCACCGATGCTTCCGGGACGCTGGTGGGCATCCTTACCAACCGCGACATGCGGTTCGAGGAAGATTTTTCCGTGGCCATCGCCACAGTGATGACGCCGAAGGAACGGCTGGTCACCGTGCCCATCGGTACTTCTCCCGAAGACGCCAAAAAACTGCTCCACAAGCACCGGATCGAAAAACTCCCGATTGTGGACAAACAATTCAAACTTAAGGGCCTTCTCACCATAAAAGACATCATCAAAGCCCGCGATTTCCCGAACCGGTGTACGGACGAGATGGGCCGGTTGCGCGTGGGTGCCGCGCTCGGAGTGGGCGAAACTGAACTCCAACGCGCCGCTATTCTCATCAAAGCCGGCGTGGACGTGCTGGTGGTGGATTCCGCACACGGCCATTCCGTTATGGTCGCGGAAACCGTGCGCCAACTAAAAAAAGCATACCCCGATATGGATGTCATTGCAGGCAACGTGGTCACCGCCGAAGGCGCCAAATCCTTAATCGATGCGGGTGTCAATGCCGTCAAGGTGGGCGTGGGCCCCGGCGCCATCTGCACCACCCGCGTCGTCACCGGCGTCGGGGTCCCGCAGATCAGCGCCATCATGAACGTCGTGGAAGAATGCCGTAAACACGACGTTCCCGTGATTGCGGACGGCGGCATCAAGTATTCCGGCGACATCGCCAAGGCCATCGCCGCCGGCGCGGATTCCGTCATGATTGGAAGCCTCTTTGCGGGCACTGAAGAAAGCCCGGGCGACAAAGTGCTCTACGAAGGCAGGACGTACAAGGTGGTGCGCGGCATGGGCTCCATCAAGGCCATGCAGCTCGGCAGCAAAACACGCTACATGCAGTTCGACGAAGAAGCCGCCAAACTGGTTCCCGAAGGCATCGAAGGGCGTGTGCCCTACCGGGGCATGCTGGCGGACTACGTACACCAACTCATCGGCGGTCTGCGCGCGGCCATGGGGTATTGCGGCTGCAAGGACATTCCCGCCATGCAGCACGACACCCACTTCATCCGCATCTCCGCCGCGGGCATGCGCGAAAGCCATCCCCACGACATCATCATCACTGAAGACGCCCCCAATTATCAGATTCCGAGGTAATGCATGGAACATACCGGCCCCACCATCGTCGTATTGGATTTTGGCGCGCAGTACAGCAAACTCATCGCGCGCCGCGTCCGCGAAACCAATGTATACAGCCTGATCGTGCCCTACAACATCCCGATGGAAAAACTCCGCGCGATGAATCCCGCCGGGATTATTTTCAGCGGCGGCCCCTCGAGCGTGCATCAGGAAGGTTCGCCCAAACCTGATCCGGAAGTCTTCCAATTGGGTGTGCCCATTCTCGGCATTTGTTATGGCGTGCAACTCTTCGCGCACATGCTCGGCGGCAAGGTTGAACGTGCGCCGGAGCGCGAGTATGGCATCGCCTACCTGGAACATCAGGACACTTCGGGCATCTTTGCCAATGTGGATGCCCTTACGCAGGTCTGGATGAGCCACGGCGACCGCGTGGTGACCCTCCCCGAAGGCTTCGAGGTGATTGGCAAGACCTCCAACTCCCCCTATGCCGCCATCGCGAACAGGGAGAAGAAATTCTACGGAGTGCAATTCCACCCCGAAGTCGTGCATACCCCGCAAGGCAAACGCATCCTCGCCAACTTCGTCCACACCCTCTGCGGATGCGATGCCTCATGGAACATGGGTTCCTTTGTCGATGCCGCCATCCAAAGTATCCGCACTACCGTCGGTGATAAAAAAGTACTGTGCGCCTTGAGCGGCGGGGTGGACTCGAGCGTGGCCGCTGTTCTCATTCATAAGGCCATCGGTGACAACCTAACCTGTGTTTTTGTGAACAACGGCCTCCTGCGCAAAGGCGAACCTGAAATGGTCCAGCGGGTGTTCCGCGGCAACTTCCATATCAACCTCGATTACGTGGACGCGGAAAAACGCTTTTTGACCGCCCTGCGCAATGTAACCGATCCGGAAAAGAAACGGAAAATCATCGGCAAGGTCTTCATTGATGTATTTGAAGAGGAAGCGCGCCGCCTGGGCCACATGGATTTTCTCGCCCAAGGCACGCTTTACCCCGATGTCATCGAATCCACCTCCGCCACCGGCGGCCCCTCCGCCACCATCAAGAGCCACCACAACGTCGGCGGGCTTCCCGAAGACATGAACCTCGAACTGCTCGAACCCCTCAACGAACTGTTCAAAGACGAAGTGCGCACGTTGGGCCGGGAACTCGGCCTCCCCGAGGAAGTCGTGGGACGCCATCCCTTTCCCGGGCCGGGGCTGGGCGTGCGGTGTGTCGGAAAAATCACCCGTAAACGACTGGAAGCCCTGCGCGAGGCCGACGCCATTTTCATCGAAGAAATCAAAAAGGCGGACCTGTACGGCGACATTTGGCAGGCGCTTGTTTGCCTCCTGCCCGTGCGTAGTGTCGGGGTTCAAGGCGACGAGCGCACCTATGAGGAAGTGTGCAGCCTCCGCGCCGTCACTTCCGAAGACGCCATGACCGCCGATTGGTTCCGCTTCCCGCCCGAGGTATTGCAGCGCATCGCCAATCGCATTTGCAACGAAGTGCGGCAAATAAACCGCGTGCTTTACGATGTGACCTCGAAGCCCCCCTCCACCATCGAATGGGAGTGATACCGCGCCATGAAGAAAAAAACGCCGAAACCCCCGCAATACGCCGTGGACCGATTGAAAAAAGTCCTCTGGAAACCCGGCACGATGCTCTTTCCCGTGCCCGCCGTGTTCATCACCAGCGCCGCGCCCCATAAACGGCCCAACATCTTCACGGTCGCCTGGACCGGCATCATCTGCTCCGAGCCCCCCATGCTCTCCATCTCCGTGCGCAAAGAACGCCACTCCTACGAACTCATCACGGAATCCCGCGCGTTTGTCGTCAACCTCCCCTCTTCGCGCCAACTTCGCGCCCTCGACTATTGCGGCGTGGTTTCCGGGCGCACGGTGGACAAATTCGAGCAGACCGGCCTGACCCCCGGCCCGGCCTCCACCGTAAACGCCCCGATTATTCTGGAATGCCCCATCAACCTCGAATGCAAGGTGAAAAAATCCCTGGAACTCGGCTCGCATACCCTCTTCCTCGCGGACATCACCGCCGTGCAGGTATCCGAACACCTCATTACCCCTTCGGGCCGCCTCGCCGTCGAGCGGGCCGGACTAATCACCTTTGCCCACGGCGGCTATTACGCCATGGACAAGAAACTGGGCTTTTTCGGATTTTCCGTGCAAAAACAAAAGGAAAACCGGAAAAAATAAACAGGCGTCCCGGCGGTTGCGTAAAGTTGCATCTCGGGAACCGGTTCGGCATCATACTCCAAAACACTATCGGAGCCGAATCATGTTTTCGCCCGGCGATGAATTTACCCAGCGGGTCTATTCCACCATTACAAAGTACCGGTTGATTCAACCGGATCAGACCGTGCTGGCCTCGGTGTCCGGCGGCCCGGATTCCGTCGCACTCCTCCATGCGCTGCACCAGCTCCGTTTTCCCGTGCGCGTCGCCCACCTCGATCATCAAACCCGCGGTGAAGCCAGTCAGGCCGACGCCGAATTCGTCCGCGCGCTTGCCCAGCAGTTGAGCCTCCCCTTTCACATGGAAAGCCGCCCCGTCGAGGAAGAAGCCAAAGCCGCCGGCGTTTCCTTTGAGGAATATGCCCGTAATGTGCGCTACGCCTTCCTCACCCGCGTGGCCAAGGAAAAGAACTGCCCGGTCATCGCCACCGGCCATCACGCCGATGACCGCGCCGAAACCGTCCTGATACGGGTGCTGCGCGGAACCGGCCCCGCCGGACTGTCCGGCCTTCCCCCCCTGCGCATCAGCCAGGGCATTCGTATCGTCCGCCCCTTGTTTGAATGCACCCGCACGCAAATCAGGCACTGGCTCAGCGAACTCGGTATCGCCTGGCGGCGCGATATTTCAAACGACGAACAGGCCTTTCTGCGCAACCGCATACGCCTTGAACTGCTCCCCCTGCTCGAACGCAATTACAACACACGCATCCGCAAGGCGCTATTGCGGCTCGCGGAATCCCAACGTTGCGAAAATGACTTGTTGGAACAATTGACCCAGGACGTTTGGACCGCGTGCGTGACGGACGGAAAAGCCATCGAACGGCAGGCCTTTTCCCGCACCCATGAATCGCTCCAGCGGCGCTGTGTCCTGCGCCTTGCCTGGGAATGCGGAATACAATTGCCCTACGAACGCACCCTGGACGCCGCCGCCTTTGTTCGATCCGCCCCCACCGGAACCTACTTCGATCTGGGAAGCGATGTTCTGCTCTATAGCGGGCGCACCCACGCCGAATTGGTGAGGCGAGCGGAAGAAACCGAAAGTTCCGTGACCACGCTCGCCATTCCGGGGGAAACCCTCGCCATGGGATACCGTTTTACCGCGCGCCTTCTCGAATGCGCCCCGGAAATGAACCTCCGAACGTATTGCACCCCCCGGCGCCAAGTCTTCGATGCGGATCAGGCCGGTCCCCTCATCGAAGTGCGCTCGCGCCGGGATGGCGACCGCATCCGTCCCTTCGGAATGGACGGCGAAAAGAAGTTACAGGATTATTTCGTGGACATCGGACTGCCCGCCCCGCAGCGCGATGCCCAACCCCTGCTCGTGGCCAACAACCGCATTCTATGGGTGGTTGGTTACGCCACCAGCGCGGAAAGCGCTGTCTATCCCGCCACCCGGCGGTTCCTCGAGATCGAAGTCGAGCCATGCGCTTGAACGAAACACCCTTGTTCTCCGCGGAACAAATCCGTAACCGCGTCAACGCCCTGGGTGTGGAAATTTCCAATGCCTATCAAGGACGCGATCTCATCCTCGTGGCCGTCTTGAAGGGCGCGATTGTCTTCGCGGCCGACCTTATGCGCGCACTCGATATAGACGTTACCCTGAACTTCATCCGCGCAAAAAGTTACGTGGGAACGGAATCCAGAGGCACGGTAAGTTTTTCCCTGTTGCCCGAAACCCTGCTCGAAGACCGTCACATACTGCTCCTCGATGACATACTCGACACGGGCCGCACCTGTTCCGAAATTCTGGCGTGGATCAACAAGCACCGGCCCGCCAGCGTCCGCCTGTGCACCCTCCTTAACAAACCCGGGCGGCGCATCAGCCCCGTCGAAGCGGATTTCACCGGATTCACCATCGAAAACCATTATGTGGTGGGATATGGGCTGGACTTCGAGGAACGCTACCGCCACCTCCCCGCCATTCATATCCTGGAAAACTAATCCCCCACCCTTTATTGGCCCACCTCGAACGTGGCCCCCCCTTCATAATACAGAATGACATCCCGCCCCGACGCCTGATGCTTGGAAACACTCAACACCCGGTGCGCGGAACGCATTTTATTCTGTTCCGCGTATTCCTTGGCCGCTTCCTCGTCGTCAAACACCTCGATGTTGATGTTGTTGAACTGCTCATATCTCTTGCGGAGTTCCCGGCCCATCGCCTCCAAATCGGCGCGTGAACTGCCTTTGGGCACCACGCACACCATTCCTTTCAATGATGTCGCATTCGCCCCCAGTTCTTCCGCGGCTTCCGGAGAGCGCCCCCACTCCTGAAGCACCGTGTATCCAAACGATACCGCCGCGGGCGCGGCTGGAGCGGCGGCCGGTGCCCCCGAATCCAACGGTGCTTCGCTTAATACGTGATCCAGCAACTCCCCGCCCGGACGCGGCACCTGGGGCGGCAATGGCGCCGCCCCGCTCCCGTACACCTTGCGCAATTCCTCCCGCAACTGTGCATTCTCGTGTTCCAAATCCGCCATTACCCGGTTCACCATTAAATTCAGCGTTTCACTCAGTTGACTGATCTCCTGGCGCAGCGCGTTCACCTCGCTCCGCAGACGTTCCACATCTTCCGCCCGCGCCACAGGCTTCTCTTCCGCTTCGCCGCCCGTTATCCATCCCCACCAAGAGGAAGAGGCTTCCCGTGCAGGTTTGCTTTCCACAGAGGGGACGGGAGCCGCATTCGGTTCGACGGGAGCGGACGCCGGGGCGGCGGGTGCGGACGCCGCATTCTCCGAAGATGTCTCCGCCGCCACGGGAAACGTGGCTTCCACCAAGTCTCCGTGCGCAACCATCATGGCGGCCAACGCGCAAACGCCAAGAAATGCCGCTTTCATAGCCTTGAATCGAATCATACCCTGTATCCTAACAGGAACTAACCCCCTAACGCACCTGTACTTAGCCATAGGCCAACAGTCCCGTTCAAAATTCCTCCGGCTTTTTTTCGCCGCATGTACACAAAACAGCCCCGCCGAGCGTCTAATGGGATGAATGGGCGGATGGGAACGCGCCCTTCAAAGGTTGAATGCACCGTGAACCAAGGACATGACGAGTATGAACGCCTCGTGCGGCCCCTCGAAGACCGGATGATCCGGTTGATCTGGGGGGTGACCAGGAATCCGGAAGACGCCGAAGAGGCCCTTCAGGAAGCCCTCGGCGTACTCTGGAGGAAGTGGGACCGAATCCGGGTGCACCCCAATCCCGAAGCCCTCATTTACCGCATTTGCATTCATTCGGCCTATGACCGGGTACGGCGGCGCATGCGCCGGGAAAAACATGAAACCTTGATCGAGGCGGACCGCATATCCTCAGCGAAGAATCCCGCCGATCTCCTCAACGCCAAGGAACTGCTCGCGGCCATCCATCACGCCATCGGCCAACTGTCCCGCAACCAAGCCATCGCCGTGACGATGCGTTTTGTGCAAGGGCTGTCCTACGGCGATATCGGCCGCGCCCTGGGGTGCCGGGAAAACACCGTCCGAAAACACGTGGAACGCGGCCGCGAACGGCTGCGTGACCTTTTACATCGCGTAATTTCCGATCAACACGGGGTGGAGAGTCTTCAATGAATCATCAACCAGAACCCGAAGAGCCGGTGGAAGCCATGCTGAAAAAAGCCTTCGAACAGGAGCCGCCCGAAAACGTGCAACACACCCTGCAATCGCACCTCGCGCACTTCAGAACCCGTGTTCAGGCGCGTGAATACATGCAACGGCCCCGGTGGTATTCGCAACGCTTCATACTGCGTACGGCCGCCGGCGTGGGCCTCGCGGCGGTCCTCATGCTCGGCGTGTCCCTGGGATTGCTTGGAAGCCCCGCTCCGACGTGGGCCGAAGTTGTGGAACGCTTCGCGGGGACACCCTGTTTCAGCGCCACCATCTACGTAAAAGACCACGCCACCGCCGACCCGGTCCAACTGGAATTGTGGATGGCCCAAGGCGGAAAACTGCGTCTGCGCGTGGGCAATCAGATGATTTTCGGCGAAAAAGGGAAAGTGATCGAGACCATTCCCCTGACCGGCTCCAAAGAGTCTTCCAACCTCCGGGAAAACGCCCGGCTTCTCATCGAACAGTACGTTGAGGCCCTTGGTGCATTGGATACCTTTTCTTTGGAAACGCTCCTGAAGGCGCTGCCCTTCAATGGCGTACTCTCCAGCCCCCTGAAAAATGAGAATGCCGGTGTCTCGAATGACGTGGTCGCCTTTGACATCAGCACCCCCGAAAACGACGCCTGGATTCGCATCTGGGCCTTGCGCGAAAGCCGCCTGCCCATGCGCCTCCTGTTTTGGATGCCCGGCACCGGCGAGAGCATCGACGCCGTACTGTCCTACTTCGACAATCAATCCCCGGAATTTTTTGATCCCAATGCCTTCAAAGCGGCGATGGAATACACCATGCCGGACTCCGCGGGCGCGGCCTACCTCCTTTTCAAGGATCCGGGAGGACGCCCCGTCACCCCCAAGGATGTCCAGGAGATGAAGCCGAACGCCAGGGCGCCCGAAACCAGTTGACCGCGCTTCAAAACGGTGTATTTCGTTCTCTGTAAGAGGCAAAACGAGTTGTGAACTCAACCGCCCCGAACGGGGTTAGGAGAATCGTGCCATGAAGAAGTCACATAGTGGTTTCACCCTGATTGAATTGCTTGTGGTCATCGCCATTATAGGCGTGCTGGCGGCCATCCTGCTGCCCGCGCTGGCCCGCGCCCGAGAAGCGGCCCGCCGCTCCTCGTGTCAAAACAACCTCAAGGAAATGGGATTGGTGTTCAAGATGTATGGCAATGAACAGAACGGCCTGTTCCCCGCCAAAGCCCGGTTGTGCGACTTCTCCCCCGATGTCACCAACCGGAATTACGCCTGGATGCCCGACCCCATCGAAATGTATCCGGAATACCTCGCCGACGTGCATGTGTTGATTTGCCCCTCGGACCCGGAAGGGCCGGAGGCCCTGGAGCCCGGCGGCGAAACCTCCTGGATTCGCGAGGATGGCGCGGTTGATCTGGATCCCATGACCGGTTGCGGCAACTTCACCCTCTACGGCGATGCCTCCTATTCCTATGCTGGATACGCCATCCCCATGGACAACCGCTTCCTTTTGGGATGGCCCGGATTCGATCCCAATGATTCCAGCGGCATTCCGGACGTGGTGGATGCCCTGCAACCCATGTTCACCGATCCGTTCAGCGACCATACCCTCGAGCATCCCGAACTGGGTGAAGTCCCCCTCATGCGCCTCCGGGAAGGCATTGAACGTTTCTTCATCACCGACATCAACTCCGCCGCCGCCTCAAGCGCGGCACAATCCCAGTTGGCGGTCATGTGGGATGTATTGAGCGTGGACCCCTTGAACTACAACCACGTCGCGGGCGGCTCGAATGTGCTCTACATGGACGGCCACGCCGCCTTCGTCCGCTATCCCAGCGCGGAATTCCCCGTCAACCCCTACATGGCCTACATCACCAACGCAACCATCTAAGACTTACCCCTCCCGTTATGCCCGCGCCGAAGCCAATCCATCCGGTTTGCTTCGGCGTGGGGCTATATCCCGGGCAGGCCTATTCCACTGTGGCCGGAAGGTCCAGGTTTTGTTCCACATTGCCCCCTTCCTGAACGGTGACAACCCGCCACACCTGCGGTTGCTCGGTAATTCGTTCCTCTCTCCCGTCTTTCCGGATATAGCATTGCGCATGAAGGGTATAAATGCCGGGGGATAGCTGGGGAAACTCAAACTCCATGCGCTCCCGGATTTCTTCATACTTGGCGCGAGCCGCCAGCCAATGCTGCATTCGCTCGTCCGGATTATCCCAATCACATCCCGTCCATTCGCCCGCCAGAAGTTCCAAGTAGGCCTTCTTGTGCGTATCACAAGGCTGGAGAATTCCATACACCCGGGCCGCCCCAAAAGCGGCATTGAGATCAAGGCGAGCGGTCTGCCCCGCTATCACCGTAACGTGTCCCAGCGATGACACATGAAGAGAGGGATTTTCATACGGCCTGGCGTCCATCTGTACATGGTACTGCGCCGCGGGGAGCCCCTTGATGGTGTAATTCCCGTCAGGATCCGTTTGTGCGGTCATATAGGATTGGGTCCATTCATACTCCGTGGGCAATTCCAGTCCATCCACGCGCCGCGCGGAAACACTTCCTTTGACAGGCTCTCCATTGACGGATAGGGTCCCCTCGATAATTCCTTCCGGCGGCATTTTAATCGTAACCGAAGGATTAACCCCTGCGGCAATCTCCATTGGAGTCTCCACAATCGGATACCCTTCCGCCCAAAATTTCAGTACCGTTGCTCCCGGCGTGACATTCTTGACGGAAAATGTCCCGCGTTCCGCATCAATCTCTTTCGCGCCCGCAACGGGGTGTTTCTCAATGGGCGATACGATTGCGCCGACAGAGATCGACGCGTTTTTAACCGGTTTGCCCGTCATGGCATCCACCAGGGCACCGCTGAGCTGACCCCGCTCCGCAAGGGATTCCACCACCAATTGAAGATTTTCAATGCGATCCCCCGCATTCACCGGAAGCGGATCATTGCGCGTTCTCTGGAAGTCATTTTCCCGTCCCATACTGAACACATAGGTCTGAGGGGCGACATCCACAAATGAAAAACGCCCTTCCGTATCCGTGGTCAGGCCTTTGGGTGGAACTGGGATACATTTCGTGCCCAGGGGGATATCCTCCACCCGTTGTTCAAACCCCATCGCAAGATACTTCCTCGCAACAGCCACACCCTGGGTGTCTATCACCTGTCCCGACACCACCGCGCCCGCATCCAACACAATATCCATGCCGGTAATCGTGTCACCGGTGCTTGGAGGGAGAAAGACCTCCGGGGAACGCTCCATGGGCGTCTCCAACGGGCCCGCCCCCGACCGTTCCCGCATTTTTGCCAACTCCGTCATCCAGATTTCGGCTTGGCGTATCAGATTCTCCGAGAGGCCCGGCACAACAATTTTGGCGAGCCCGTACCCTTTGGCGCGCACCGTCAGCGCATAGCGCATCTCTGATTCCTCGCTTTCCGCACTCCCTCTGTACAGGTAGATGCCCGCATTGCGGATATCCATCGGAGCCAATCCCGAGAACTGGAAGAAACCCTCGGAATCGGTCGTTCCCAGCATGGGCTCGATATGACGCGTATTGGATTCCCCAACCCACTCGGGATCGCGGTTCACTTCAATGGCGGCCCCGGAAATCGGCTTGCCGGCGCTATCACGCACATGACCGGTAATGGTGAGAGCATCAAAGCGAAACGAAAAATCCACTTTCCCCCTTTTTTCTCCCGCCTGCAAGGATACATCCCGCGACTGAACAGACCGGTCGCCCACCACAATCGCGCCACTGGGACGCTCGGCATGTACCGCATAGAATCCCGGCTTTAGATTCTCAATGCAATATACTCCCTGTTCATCGGAAACAGCGGTCCGCAGGATACCCTCCCTCTTGGCAGTGACCAACACACCAGACAATGGCTTGTTCGCTTCCTCGAATACCCGCGCCTTTACTATAGCTTCACCAACCTTATTATTATCCGCCCACTCCTCTTTCGAGGAAAACTGAATGGTTGCCAGTTGTTCCGGATGATAGGAAATGGTTTTATCGATTACTCGTCCGGAGATGCTGGCCGTGTCTTGCCCGGGCACACCTGGTGAGGGCAAAAGGGTGTCTGCGCCAGAAACCCCCTCCTGTTCCCCTTCCGCCTTGATGGTATCCGCCCGGGAAACAGCCTGTGGTGAAACCGGTTCGGGTTTTTTTTGCTGAACCAGCGGTTTGCCAACAGTTATGGCCGCAGCGGCCACGATAACCGATGCTATCACCGCAACCAGGAGCTTTGCACCCAAAATGCCGCCCAAAACTCCGGGGGCGGACAAAGGAGCTCCCGCCGTATGCGCCAGTGCGAGCTTTCCCAGAGTGGCCGTCAAGGTTTCCGGCAATGGCTCCGCCTCCGATAAATGCGTGAAGAGGAATACCCCCAGGGAAGTCCCCGTTAACGTCAAACCCCGGCGGCGCAAAGCCCCCCCCAGCAAATCTATTCCCCTGTCAATGCGATTGCTGATGGTGCGACAGGGTATTCCCAGCTCCTGCGAAATCTCGCCATGCGATTTGCCACATAAAAAATGCATGACCGCCGGCTCTCGAACCACTTCCGGAAGTTCGCAAATGGCCGCATCCACCATATCATAAATGTCTTTCCAGGAAACGTCACGGGCCGGCGTCTGCTGAACGGCGTGCTCCTGTTCGCGCCCGCGTCTTCGTGCCTCGGCGCGGAGCCGCATCAGCGATTTATCCGTGGCCATTCCATGCAGCCATGCCGCCGGATGCAGCGGCGATTTCCCGGGAAAAGCAACCAATTGTGCAAAACAATCCTGGGTAATCTCCTCCGCACCCGATTCATTACGCAGCACCCGCCGGCACGTGGAATACACCATGCCCGCGTACCGGCGAACCAGTTCAGAGAATGCCTCGGCATCCCTGCGGCTCACCCAGCGCATGAAGACTTCCTGGTCCGATAGACTCATGGCAACACTCCCGGCATTTCATTCTATACCATGTTGCCGCCAATATCCCATCCATGGCGCTATCCGCACACCGCATCGGTACGCTCCCATGCCCGAAAAATTTCTCTTGACAAAACTGGAGATAGTGATTAACCTACTTGCAATCAGGGTGTGAGTAAGGAAAGAGTTTAGTATGGATGATTTGGTAATACAAGAATCCTTTCAAACACTCCAGCAAAGCATAGAAGCCGAACAGAATCGCTCGGTGGCGGTGCAGAAGGCCTTCGCGGAACAATTGGGGAAAGTCCAGCAGAGCCTTGGGGAGCTGGCCCGGCTGGCTGATGTGGAACAATCCAATCTGGAAGCCCGTCCGGGGAAAATACAGGAATGCGTCCAGGCGCTGGGCGCGCTTCTTGCGAAGGGAGCGGCCGGAGAATCCGACACGCAGGAACAACTGGCGGAAACCGAAGCCCAGCTCGCCATGGAGCAGGAAGCGCGCAAACGCATTGAAGACCGCTTGGCCGCCCAGAACCAGGAATTGAGCGATGCGAAAGCGGCCCTTCAGGCCGCGCAGAAGCACATGGCCGAACTGGAGGAGGAATTGGCTTCGCGCACCGCCGCGTTCGACTCGGAAAAAGAGCGTGCGGAATCGCTCCATCGCGCGCTCGAGGAACGGTCGCAAGGTGAAGAGGGGGCGCGTTCGGAGCTTGCCCGGCTGCGGGAAATCGAAGAGTCCTTGCGCGCCGAAGTGGAAGAACTACGTTCCACGCTCGCCGGGCTGGAAACGGCTCACAAGAATCAGCAACAGACCTTAACCGAAACCCAGGCCAAGGTGGAAGCCTTGCGCGTGCGCGCGGAAGCCGCGGAACAGGCCCAAGGCGAATTGGACGGACTCCGGGACGAAATCCGCCAATTGCACAAGACCCTTGGCGAACGCGATGAGAAACTTGCTCAAACCGCAACTCTCCAACAAGCCCTCGAGACGGAACGCGAACGTGCGAACGCCCTGGAAGAAAAACTGCGCCTCGAAACCGCCAAAGGCACCAAGGCCTCGCTGGCCGCGCAATTGGCCGAGGCCATGAAGGAAAATGAAGAAGCCCAGGAAACCATCCTGAGCCTGCGCCATGAAATTGATCAGTACCGCCGCACCTATGCCCCGCCGGATAAAAACGGCGATATCCAGCGCGTTTTGGAGGCCGCAGGCAACAAATCGGGGCCCAAACGCGTTCTGGGGGATATCCTGATCGAGGCGGGGATTATTTCGCCCGAGCAACTCGAGGAAGTTCTTGAAGAACAACGGAAGAATCCGAACCGGCATCTTGGCGCCCTTCTCATCGAAAAGGGTTATGCGGGTGAAGAAGCCATCGCCCAGGCCCTCGCCTGCCAATGCAATGTAAAGTTCGTTCATCTTCCTGAAATGACGATTGCGCCCGCCGCCACGGCGCTCCTCACCGAACGCCTCGCCCATCAACATCAATGCCTGCCCGTGCGCACCACCGACGAGGCGCTCGTTCTCGCCATGGTAAATCCCCTGGATCTCCTGGCCATCGAAGACGTCGAACGCACCACCAACCGAAAAGTCGAGGTGGTGGTCGTCACCCCCTCGGACATCAAAGAGGCCATCGCCAAGTACTACTGGGAACCAGAATAATCCCTTTCCCGCCGTCAGCGCTCCCCTTCTTCCGGAGGCGTCAAGGCCATCCAACGGCTTGCCGCCTCTTCATTGGAAGGCCACCGTTCGAGGCACTTGGCAAACCACGCGCGCGCCGCGTCCGTTTGCCCCAGACGTTCCGCGGCAAACCCCAACAACAAATACACGCGCCCCGTGTCGAGGCCTTCCAGCGCACATTGAAGCTGGACATAGGCGTCGGCGGGGCGGTTCCGGTCCAGCAGCGCCATGCCATATTCCTCGCGGCATTCCGCATTGGGCCAGCGATGCTGAAATACGCGTTCATACAGCGCCAGGGGATCGCCCCCGGCGCAATGCACCGCTTCCGCGCGGCATTGAAGATAACTGGGAATCAGGGTACACCACGCCACCCCCGCCGCAAACACCACGGATAACAACAGGAACACCACGCCATTCATGGGCCGGCCCGTATCCTGTTTGCGCCAATCCCAGGTCGTGGGATGCAACAACGCCCCCGCAAGCAGCAGTCCCGCCAAGGCATGCGGGGCGCTGTGCCAAGCCGCGTTGAACAACGAAAAGACCAGTAATGCGGCCAGCCCCCCCCATGCCGCGCCGCGCCTTCGTATCAGCCGCGCCATCATCCAGACCCCAAATACTGCACCCAAGCCCCCCAATTCCGCCAGATACGTCAACGGCTCACAATGGGCGTCCATGGTGACCAATTCATTCTGATAGTGGGTGTTCCCTCCAGGGGCCGTCAGCGCTTCCCCCATATATTTCGGACTCCAATAGGGAAAATTGCCCAGCCCCACCCCTGTCACCGGTGCATCCCGGACCATGCGGGCGGCGCCATCCCAAAACCACAGGCGCGCACGACCGCCCACGTCCTCGTGAGAAAACGTATTTGCCACGCGCTCCCATGGCCATGGCCATAGCGGCGTGGCCACCACCACGACGACCGTCACCGTCACCGCCAGGAAACGCAGCACGCGCGTACTCGAAAGTTGTTTCCAGGGAAATGCCACCACCCCGCCCGCCACCGCCGCCAGCCATGCGGAACGCGACCCCGACAACAACAGGCCGGTCAGCAGAAGCGCCGTCAGCAGGCCCATAAACCACAGGGGCCAGACCCCAATGCCCCGCCGGTCTGGGGCGTGTTCATCCAATTCCGTCAACAACATGGCAAACGTTACGGCCAAGTATCCCCCGAAGAGGTCCTGGTTGCCAAAAACGGAATATATCCGCTGGTTGTATCCGGGAAACCGCGGGAAAAAGGTGGGCAACAAGTGAACATATTGCGCCAACCCGAGCGCCGCCACCAATGCCCCGGAGAGAATCACCGCCCGGAAAATCCGCACCCGCGAGAAAGGATAGGCCAGCAGATCGAAGGATAACGCGGCCACCAACAACAACGTGCCGATGCGCAATGCCTCCTCCGCCTCCCGCGCCCTCACATGCGCGGTTCCCAATCCCACTGAAATTGTGATTGCGCACCATAATGGGAGAAATGCGCCGACCCCATAATACGAAACGCCGCCGCGCGCCAGCGCCAATACCGCCAAGGCCACCGCGCCCGCAGTCAGGATGGCCTCCTTCGCATGCAGAAACGAGGTCAAATGAAATGAATAGGCCGCGGCGCACAACACGATCAGGAGGCAAAGACACAGCACCCGCGCGCGTTCCACACGGTCATGAAAGGTGTCCGCCGGCCAGGATGCATCCGAAGTTTCCATGGCGGAATGCTATCAGAATGATCGTGGCCAGACAATTACGGAATCCGCTGCAAGCCTTCAAAGAGCAGATAGTGATTTTTAATGGGGAATTTTTCCATCCAAGCGCGCACTTCAAGGGTTTTCCAACGCCCGGTTCCCTTGCCCGTGCCCGGATTATTGTCCCAAAGCCACAAGGGTGTGGGCCACAGGCAGTATTCGGGCCGGACCGCTTGATAGACATCTTCATTCACACCATTCTGGCCGTGATGCGCCATTTGCACATATTGGGAAGGCAAATACCGGCCCTGACTGCTCTTGAGCAGTTTTTCGCCGGCGGCCGCGCCCAAATCCGCCAGGAAGAGAACCGATTTTCGCGCATCGGAGATGCGCAATACCACACAGGAGTTGTTAATGGGATTTTGTTTGATCTCCGGGTTCTTAACGCCAAGAACTCGAATCCGCATCCCGTCGATGGTCATTTTTTGACCTAATTGGAGGTCCGTTACGGAATGTTGTGTTTGTGCGAGCGCGGCGGTGAGTTCCGCATACGTTTTCTTTTCCGAGGTGTCCGCCACCTCCTCGATCCAGGCGGCCTCCGGCAACGAGGCATAAATCGGCCCGATGCGGATGCCCTGCGGGTCCTTGAGAATCTCCACCAGCGCGCTGCAATGGTCATCGTGCGGATGCGTAATGAACCAGGCGTCCACCACCCCGCCCTGGTCCGTCAAAAACGCCCGAAGATAGGGCGCATCCCCCACCGTGCCTCCGTCAATCACGATAATTTTCCCGCCGGTTCCGCGAAGCACATAGGACATCATCTGGGACTTGGTCTGGTTCGGCAGTTGCCAGAGCGTAAACGTATCCGGGCGGTATTCCGGCGCGTCTTCTTGCCCGGAAACGCCGGCGCAGGAAGACATCAGGCTGATCGTGAAAACGGCCAACACGGTCAACCCTATTCGCTTCAACGTGAAAAATCTCCCCATGATGGGAAATCGCGGCGGACGGCAATAGACATCTGGCATATCAATTCACTTTTCCAGCATACAGCGCTTTTCCGGCCAATACCTCCGCCAGCGGATCATCCGCCTCCCCGCAAAAGCCCAAATGCAGATGGCGGCGCCAGCCTTCGGCGTACTCGAATTGCCCCGACCACTTCCCCACTTCCCGGCACATGTCTTCCATGGTCACGAGATAACTGTCCAAGCCCTGGCTTTGATCCAGCCATTCCTTCTGGCTCCGATGACACGCCAGCGCCTCGCGTTTCCGCTTAATCACGGATGAAATATCCACGTACACATCCGGGCGCACCACGCGCCGGAGGCCGTCCTGCAATCCATACGGTTCCGCATGATATAACGCCACTTTCTGGGCCGTGGGGGCCTGAACCGGGATACTGTTAAAATTCCGCATGCTTCGGAAGAACGCCGCGCTCACCGCCAACCGGCAAGCGTTCATGTGGTCTTCCATATAATCCTCCGGCGACTGTGTAAGGAGGATGCTGGGTTCCGCCTCCCGCACCACCGCCGTCACTTTTTGCAAAAGGTCCTTCGTATAGAAAATGTCCAGATCATCCACCAACGGCGGATGCAACACGGCCCCCAGCGCCTCTGCGGCGTCCCGCGCTTCCCGCCAGCGCTTCTCCACAATCGTGTCGTGGTCATCCACCATCGTCCCGCACGAACCATTCGCGATATTCATCAGGTGCAGGGCATACCCCGCCTCCTTCAACAACAACAACGTCCCCGCCATCATAAACTCGATGTCATCCGGATGCGCCGCAATCGCCAACACTACAGGCTTACTCATTTCATCCTCCTGGAAATGTTTCATTTCAAGATGATTCTCCAGAAGCGCCGGAGATATATCAAGTTACCATCACGTTTTTGATGTGACTGAGGACGGACGGACATTTCTCGTTTTAGCTTTCGCCACAAGATCCTTGCGAATCGGCAACTGGAATCCCCCTGCAATTACGTAGCGCAACCGGCCTTCCGCCATCATCTTATGTATGCCTTGCACCGTCATATGCAGGACGCTGGCCGCCTCCTGGACACTTGCAAGTTCTGCCGCCACCACCCGCGCACTGTCATATTGCGCCATGTGTTCTGCAAGCAGGCGTGCAATCATTCGTTCCGATTTCAGGGACCAAAATCCTTCGCCGCAGGAATCGCAGAATTGACCGTCAAGACCGGAAATATCCACAGGCGGATACCCCGAGGGTTTAAACCGTTCACACAAATGCATTTTTTCGCGCATGCTCTTCTTCGCACCGCAAGCTGGGCAATCAATCCATCTCTTTTCACGCATCGTACTCCTCCTCCAGGGCTTTAAAGGAAATGATTACCGTGGTGTCATCCACTATCTGAACCTTGACATAGGCAGGGCTCTGCTCGATTATTGGGCGATAGACATCCTGCCAAAGTCTGTAATCATTAAGTGTCGTCATCGATTTATAGAAATCCTTGGCATCAAGCCTCAGCACACATTCAGCCAATTGACAGGCTTCAATATAGCCAAAGTCACGTACCGCGCAACACAAAGCGGTCCGGCTTACCCGGTACGCGTTCTGACGGATAAGCTCTTTGACGCGCGACAGCATATAATGCGGCTTATGCTTTTCCATGCCTGAATGCTAACATAACAGGTTGAAATTTTCAACCTGATTGCCTGTAGGCCATTTTTGTGAGTCCACAAGACCTATCGCTCAGAAGATACTGTGAGGTTAAAAAAACAAACGTTTAAGCGAGACGGTCTTCCACCAGCCACCAGGACTTTCAAATTCACTTCTTCATAATTTACTCGGCGTTCCTCCGTGATCTCGGTGCCTCCGCGTTGAGTGCTTTATTTGAAAATACATCCTGATGTTTTTCCCACCTCTTTCTTTTGGCACACGGCAATTGGAGAGTATAATGTGCCCAATAACCGAAAGGAGCATTCTCTATGCGTACGACATCGTTTCGGTATCTCGGGACTAGGGGCGGGGCCGTGTTATGCTGCCTCCTAATGGCATCAATGCTGCACGGGTCTTCGCCGGTGGCCGCGGCAACTCAAGGAGATTCCACCATGAGCTTTCAACTGTCCAGTACGGCATTCAAACAGGGGGAGTACATCCCCAAGAAGTACACGGGCGAGGGCGCGGACCTCTCCCCGGCCCTGCAATGGGCCAATCCTCCGGCGGGCGTAAAGAGTTTCGCGCTGATTTGCGATGATCCGGACGCCCCTGTGGGCACCTGGGTGCATTGGGTCATCTTCAATATCTCCGCAAGCGCCACGGGGCTTCCGGAGGGTGTGCCCATCGATAAAGAATTACAAGATGGCGCACGGCAGGGCATCAATGATTTCAAGAAGATCGGCTATGGCGGTCCCATGCCCCCGCGCGGCTCCGACCACCGGTATTTCTTCAAGCTGTATGCGCTGGACTGCGCCCTGACATTGAGCGCAGGCGTCAAGAAGGCGGACGTGCTCAAGGCCATGGAAACACATATTCTGGGCCAGGCGGAACTGATGGGCCGGTATAAGCGGTAATATCTGAATACACAATCCAATCGAAAGGGCGTTCCCGTGAGAAAAGCAGCAGGTCTTTTTATGTGTTTGTGCGGCATGGCATTGTTTGCCTTCATGGGGGCGGCACAAGAGAATGTAAAAACGGGCAGCGCTTTATACCCTCCAGATGTGGTGCGACAAGTCCGGGCCAATATAGATCATGAACCGTGGGGTCCCGCGCTTAAGAAACGCCTGCTCGATACGGCGCAGCCCTGGCGCGATAAAAGCGATGACGAACTGTGGCCGCTTATGTTCGGTCCCGGCATCACCCGCACCTGGATGGTGTGGTCCAACGGATTTTGCCCCGCCTGCAAACAAAATGTGCCGATGTACACCTGGGAGATAACTGCTCTTGACCGTCCCTGGAAAGTGCGGTGCCCCCACTGCAAAGAGATATTCCCAAAAAACGATTTTGCCGCATTTTATGCCTCAGGGTTGAACGAACAGGGCATTTTCGAACCCGCCAAGGCGGACCGCGCCCTTCTTTTCAATGCCGAACACCCCAACGCGGACGATCCCCTGCGGAACTTTGGCGTGGATGATGGCGAAGGGTATGTGGAAGGGGAACACCGCTGGCGGTTTATCGGCGCCTATTTAATCTATGGACAGTTTAAGCAAGCGGTTCTATCAGGCATCAATGCCCTTAGCGCCGCCTATGTGGTGACCGGTGATAATGCATATGCCCACAAGGCCCTGCTCATGCTGGATCGCGTGGCGGACGTCTATCCGATGTTTGATTTCAAAACACAAGGCCTGGTGTATGAGCAGCCGGGTGTCGCGGGATATGTCTCCACGTGGCATGACACCTGTGAGGAAACCCGCCAACTCGTAATGGACTACGACATGGTATTTCCCGCACTCGCGCAAGACACGGAACTTGTAGCCTTCCTGGCGCAGAAAGCCATGGACCACAAACTGGAAAACGCGAAAGCGGCTCCACCGGACATCCAGCGCAATATTGAAGCCCGCATTCTCCAGGATGCGCTCAATAATGCGGGAAAAATCCACTCCAACTATCCGCGCACGGAAATCACCAAGGCGATTATTCACACGGTGTTGCAACGTCCGGAGAGCCCGGCGGCGTTCAATGAAATCGTGGACGCCATGCTGGAAAAGTCCACCGCCGTGGACGGGGTCACCGGGGAAAAAGGGCTTGCGGGGTATTCCTCGTACACCATCAACGGTCTGGCGCTGTTTCTTGCGGAGTTCATGAAGAGCGGGCCGCGGTTCATTCCGGAGTTACTCGCCAAACACCCCCGCCTCCGTGATATGTACCGCTTCCACATCGACATGCATTGCCTCGGCCGCTATTACCCGCAATCCGGCGATACCGGCGCTTTCGCCGCGCCGCATGAATCCTATGCGGGAATGACCTTCCCAAAACCGGACGCGCCTTCCGCCTGGACAGCCCTTCCACCTTCCACCTTCACCCTGATGTGGCGTTTGTATGAATGCACCAACGATCCCGCGTATGTCCAGGTGGCGGCACATGCCAACGGCGATTCCCTGGAAGGCATTCCCTATGATGTGTACTGCAACGAGCCCGAGGAAGTGCGCAAGGGCATGGCGGAAGTCATCCTCCGGGAAGGTGCGCAGATCAAGCTGGGAAGTGTAAACAAGCAACAATGGCACTTGGCCATCCTGCGTTCCGGCGAAGGCCCCAACCGCCGCGCCCTCTGGCTGGATTACGACGCGGGCGGCGGTCACGGCCATCTCGACGGCATGAATCTCGGCCTGTTCGCCAAGGGACTCGACCTTCTGCCGGAATTTGGTTACCCGGCGGTGCAGTTTGGCGGATGGACCTCGCCCAAGGGCCGGTGGTATGGGATGACCGCCGCCCATAACACGGTGGTGGTGGATGAAAAGAACCAACCCTCCGGCGCGGGAGAAACTACTTTGTGGATGGACGGTTCCTCTCTTCATGCCGTTCGCGCCGCCGCTCCCGCCCTGAATGGCGGACAGCGTTACGAGCGCACCGCGCTGCTTGTGGATGTGTCCCCGGAGGATTTTTATGTCGTGGATATTTTCCGCGTCAATGGCGGCTCGAATCACACCAAATTCACCCACAGCCATTTTGGCGCCATCTCCACCATGGGGCTTTCGCCCCAACCCGCGCCCGATTTCGGCAAGGACACCCAACTGCGCAACTTTCAACTGGACCCCAACGCGCAACCGGGCTGGCAGGCGGAATGGGCCATTGAAGACCGGCTGAAACTGTTGCCCGTGGGAATACAGCTTCGCGCACGCTATACCGATCTGACCAATAGTGCCCAGGGCGGCCTGATCGAGGCGTGGCTGGTGGCAGGGGGACAGTATAATTCCACTGAGGAAATATGGCTGCCGCGCGTTGTGACGCGCCGCCAGGGCAACTCTGGCGAACCGCTTCAATCCACCTTCATCGCAACGTTTGAAACCTATGAAAAACAACCCGTGCTCGCCTCCGTAAAACGGCTCCCCCTGACCAATCCCCCCGGGGGCGTTTTGTCCGATGCCCATGCCGGACTGGTGATCGAACTCGCCAACGGGAGCCGCGATATTGTGCTCGTACGCGACCCGGAAGACCAAAACACCCATGAAATCGTTCTGAATGCCGGACAGGAAATGCGCACGGATGCCGAACTCGCCCTGGCGCGTTTTGATAGTAAAGGAGCAATGCAGCAGGTCACTCTTTGCCGCGGCACCCGCTTCAAGACCGGCGATTTTGAAATCGCCCTGCCGGCACAAGCCGAAACCCATGAATGGAACGCCATCCCATGATTTCTCTGCTCGTATCGCTTTGTTTCGCCGTAAATTCCGTCTCCCCTGTTTCCGCCTATGATGTGTTTGCACTCCAGGGCGAAAACAACATCATGGACGAGGAGCATTTCGGAATCATCAACGGCCTTGCGACCATGGGGGTGAATTATAAGGATGTGGCCGCCCTGAGCGGATTCTGGGCACCGCCGTTTGTCAGTTCGGACTTCTTGTTGGAAGTAAAACTCTTTGGAGAGAACGTCTCCACAAAACAATATGTCTGGCGGCCTTTTGAAGTGATCCGGGAAGGCGTTATTCATGACATAAGAGTGAATACCGTTTCCCTGCTTCCCTATGGCCGCCGCGCGGGCATTCTCACCGTTATCTTAGAAAACTTGGGTAACACGGATTTGAACATTCCACTGGAAATCACATTGCGCGGCACCCTGGATAAGGCCGTGGTATGGGAGTTTTCGCGCACGCTAAGCCAAACCCCGGCCCCCGCCGCGATGCTCGAACATGGGTTAGTTAAAACGCAAAATGACTGCGTGCTCGTTCTGCAAACCAATGCGACTGTTATCGCCTGGAACGCGGACACATCGTCCGGCGCGGGCACATTCTCCTTGCACGCCGGAAAGCTAGAAACACTTCATTTGATCATGAGCATGGGAGAGGCCACGGCCTCCACGGCGGTTCAAACCCTGTTGACAAATCCGGAGCAACAAATCGAACTCTCCCGTGCGGAATACAATCGGCGGGTTGAAGACATTTTCACCAAACTTCCCCGACTGTCGTCGGACAATCCTGCCCTAGAATCATTCTACAACCGCTCGCTGGTGCATTTGATCACCAACCGATGGGAAGTCCCCGAATTCGTGTTGCATCCCTATTATGGCACGGGCTGCATCAAGGGCGGATGTGTCTGCAACTATCTCTGGAACTTCGGCGAGGTATGGGAAATCCTGCCATTATATGATCCCCAAGCGGCCCGCGAGCATATCAAGCAATTCCTGAAAACTGACATCACGCGCCATTTTGCGTTCCTCCCCATTACCGGCGAAGCTTTCGGCCCCTGGTATATGGTCAATCAGGAAAAGATCATCGGGTTGATCTATTACTACGTCAAAAACACCGGTGATACGGCGTTTCTACATGAGCGGGTGGGCGGAAAATCCGTTCTCGATTGGGTGATTCAAAATGCGATGCATGGCGACGACCCATCCAAGCCTGTTCAACTCATTGATTACGGCGCCTCAAACAGCCACCTGGAATTGCGACGGGGCTTCCCCTACAACCATGTCATGCCCGATCTAAACGGGCGGCGATACATGAATTATCAGATGGCGGCGGAGTTATGTGCGCTGATGGGGAAACCCGAGCCTTATTTGAAAGAGCGTGCGGAAGCCTTGAAAAGCCTCCTCAAATCGGAACTCTGGGATCCAAAAGCGAAATGGTTTCGATTCAAGGATGAAAATGGCACGCCCGATCTCCGCTACACCGTGCAGATGTTCAAGCTCTTCAATAGTCCCGTGCTGGACGAGGAAGAAACATTGGGACTCCTCTCCCACTTGAATGAAACCGAATTCCTCTCGGAATTCGGGCTGCACAGCATGGCGAAGAATGACATCGCCTATGATCAGGTGGACATTGACAACGGCGGCGGCGGCGCCTGCACGTGTTTCCCGCCGCAAATCGCGGATCGGTTGTACAAATCCGGCCACGCGCGCGAAGCCGATGGCATCCTCAAACGCATTCTCTGGTGGGGAACACGCATGCCCTATTGGGGCGACTCCCTGGTGGCGAATAGCATGGATTACCGCAAGGACACCCCGCTGCAATGCACGGTGGACGGGGTCACGGTGGCGCAATGCATCATCTTCGGGCTGTTTGGCGTGGAGGCCGCATTCAATGGAGACATTACCATCCATCCCCACTACGCTGCCTTGGCTGAGCAGATTAAACTAAGCGGATTGCACCTGCGCGGACAGACCTTCGACATTGAAATCAAGGCAGACGCCTACGATGTATGGTGCGGCGAACAACATCTCCACGCCACGATGCCTAAAACGGTCCTTTTCAGCGTTCAAGACAAAACGCTTAAGATTATGGACTAGCCTCCAACCCCCTCTGTCATTGCGAGGAGTCTTCGACGAAGCAATCTCGACATAGTGCCAAACCCATGCCTGGCAGGATCGTAATGCGATTCCACGCACTGTCCGGTTAAGCAATGACAAGTGGGGACGCAAGAAAATCCACGTGATGTGAATGCGAGATTGCTTCGTCGAAGACTCCTCGCAATGACAGGGGAAAAAGATGTGAATGCGGGATTGCTTCGTCGAAGACTCCTCGCAATGACAGGGGAAAAAGATGTAAATGCGGGATTGCTTCGTCAAAGACTCCTCGCAATGACAACGAATATAACCATTTGAAAAAAATCAAATGGATTATTTCAATCCCGCGATCTTGGCGGTCTCTTTCAGATCGCCCAGCCAGTTACTGAGCGTTGGGCAACGGTCGAAACGGCGGCCTTTTAGCCACGTGCCCTGAATACTGTAATTCAAGGGCTTTCCATGTTCCGTCCTCATGATCACCTGATGTTCGTCGGGCGTATCTTCCATGCGCAACGCCAGCGACTTCGGATACACCAGCCCCAGGCCTATCCAGCCGATGGCGGGTTCCTGAATGCCCCAATTCGCCAGGATGCCCGCCTCTGTATCGACCGTGAACAGCTCTTGTGGCAGCTTTCGTATGCCAAGGCCCACTTCAATCACATCATTGGGACTTCCCCCATCTATCGTCACTTGCATGGGCGAATCCCTTCGGTTTTTCAATGCACTGCACGTGAACCGCACGGTATACGGCGCATTTTCCGGTCCCACATGTTCGGCCATCAATCCAATCGACACATAATCCTTCTGTTCTTCAATCAGTTTCTTAGACCAAACGATAGCGCCTTTACCCCCGGGACTGTACACCGGATACGGTGTTCCATTGACATACAAGGTGATACCGCCTAGGCCGCAGGTGTCATTTACATGCAGAGCGTCGATCCCCCAACCCAGTTCCCCATGATAACTCTCCCCCGCCTTCATGATCGGGTAAATGAGTCTGTCGCACTTTTTCCCAAAGAAATCAAACTGCCCCCAATAACAACGGTAAGCGGCCTGTTCCGATTCCCATCCGATATTGGGTGGAACCCAATCCTGCGCCCACGCCACGCGCGGATGATCATACTTTGCCACAATCCCCGCGCGAAATGAATCCAAATCAGGGAGGGCATCGCCAAGCGTGAATTCTTTCTCCACACAATCGCGCATCCCATTCACATTACCCTGCGCGCGCGCGGCATCAAAGGCATTCCAAAACGCCGTATTCGCGTGTTTGGCGCGGAGTTCTGCGATCAGCGCGTCTTTCAACAGGTCAAGATAATACCGCCATGTTTCATTGCTGTTGAGCAACCGGAGCCGCTGGTCCATGGGCAATTGCGGCAAATCAAACCCGGACTCCAGAACAGCCGCTATGGGATGCTCTTCGGATTGGCCGGATATTTTCAATGCCTGCCGCAGCCGCGCCGTCAACTGAAACAACTCGCCAGGCAGGGTCTCCAATAGAGGCTTCATAACTTCATTCAGTCCAGCAAAAGTATAAGGAACATCCCGTGCATCCTGCGCCCCCGCGCTCCATACTTCATCCGGCGCTCCATCGACATTCAGATCAAGCGCCCATGTATCGAGATAACCATCCCCATCGGCATCGCGGTAGTCATAGCGCATGTCCGGCGTACGGTCAAAATTATAATCCACCAGCAGCCAGGCATGGTTTGCGCCAAAAAGATGAATGCGTTGATCCGTTTTGGAATAATACACGTGAATCGGCGTGGACGATTCCACATCCACCTCGAAACGTTTGTTCACCGTGCCGCAACTGGGCCCGCCAATCTGCTTGAAAAAATCATTGCCTTTCGCAATGACGCCTTCCCAGCGTTCCTGCGGGTCCTTGAACGCGGCGCCGTCAAAAGCCTCCCCATCCGTATTGAAATCGTTTTCATCCCAGGTGAGCATATACGTGGCCCATGGGAAGGCGAGGGCATACTTGGGGGCTTCCTGGTATGCGAGAAAGGCGCCGGCGGGAATACCCCGTAGGGCGCGGTGGTCGCCCAGGGAAAGGTCGAACACGGTGCCGTTGGGCGCATGCGCGCTGAGGGAAACATCAAAATCACGCGGCGAATCCGGCGTGGCGTCATTGTCCGCATCGAAACTATAACGCAGATTCTTTATGACAGAGCCTTGGCCTTCGATGCGGAGCACTTCTTCGGTAACCCCGTCGCCGTCCTGGTCGTAAAAGGCAAAAGGATTTTCCCAACCGGGCTGCCATTCTTTGTCTTCGATGCCGATGGTATAGGCGGAAAAAATTTCATTGCCGCCAAAATGCGTGCGGAATTGGCAGTCGGGCTGCTGGTACGTATAGCCAACATCGTGCCAGAGCAGGTTGTCATCGCCGATGTCCTTCCCCCACCAACAGGTGAGCACCTGTTTCTTCCATCCAATGAAATAAATCCCCATTTCATCCACGTCGCTGTCCTTATCCTCATCCGTGTAGTCGGTTATGGCATCCACGGTCCCATCCCCCTTCCAATCCGCGATATAGAGATCGCTATCAAGGTCCGGTTCTTCCCCCATGCGCAAATCGCCGTCTTCATCAATTACCTTCACGAGCACGGGCCGCATGCTCTCGAGATGCCGCGTGTCCAAATCAATAAACCACACCTCTTCGGGTTTTCCATCATTGTTGCGATCCACGTAATGCCGCTTGCCGGGCTTGTCCTTGAGCACGGTCTCCTCCTGTGCGGGATCAAGCCGTGCGGCGTCTCCAAACACCCGTTCAAACAGTTTCTGCCGTTCCTGGGCGTTCTGCGCAAACACATTGCCCACAGCCATAAGCGTGAGTAGAAACAGCAGGAATAGTTGCCTCATGGTTCAATCCTTTTCCCTTAAAGGCCATATAGTCGGACAAACCCGGTCTTACATGCCCAAGCCGCCATCCACGCATAGTACCGCGCCGGTGATATAATCCGCCGCCGGGGACGCCAGGAAGGCCACACATTCCGCTACATCCTTCGGGGTTCCCGCGCGCTGCAACGGAATGCGTTCCAATAGTGTTCGCACTGATTTTTCATCCATGCTTGAGGTCATGTCCGTCTGAATGTATCCCGGCGCCACCGCATTCACCGTGATGTTCCGGGACGCCACCTCCTGCGCATACGCCTTGGTGAATCCGATCAGGCCCGCCTTCGCCGCGGAATAATTGGTCTGTCCACCCTGCCCATGCACGCCCACAATCGAACTGATGTTGATAATGCGGCCATAGCGCTGCTTGAGCATCCCGCGCGCCGCCGCGCGGCAAAGATAAAAAGCGCCCGAAAGATCCGCCGCCAAGACACTGGACCAATGTTCGTCCTTCATACGGGCCAGCAGGCCGTCATGCGTGAGCCCCGCGTTGTTGACCAGTATGCCAATGATTCCCAAGTCCGCCGTCACCTGTTCCACCAGCGTATTCACTGCGTTCGAGTCGGCTACATCACACCCATAACCTTTTGTCATGCCGCCAATCTCCGCCGCCACCCGCGCCGCCGTCTCGGCGTTTCGCCCACACAGCGCCACCTTGGCCCCTTCCCGCGCAAAAAGTTCCACACAGGCCCGGCCAATACCCCGCGTCCCCCCCGTCACCAACACAACTTTGCCCTCAAAACGATTCATGACTCGGTTCCTTGTTCCGTTCCCAGAAAAAGCGGGATCAGTTCTTCCGGCGCATGCAACAGGTGGTCCGGCGCCGCTTCCCGCAAGGTCGCCGCCGGATGCCAGCCCCATGCCGCCGCCACCGCCACCGCGCCCGCCGCACGGCTCTCCACCATGTCGCCTTTCGTGTCGCCGATGTAATAGGGCTGATGCCCCGGATGTGCCTTCCGTACTTTCTTAATCTTTTTGATCTTACTGATTTCCTGGTCCGCGCCCAGAATATCTTTCACGCCCCGGGCGCCATACGCCTCCAAAAAGGCCGCCACCGTCTCCGAGACATTCGACGTAACCACATAGACCGTGTGGGCCGCCGCCAGCCGGGTCACAATAGCCGGCATCCCTTCAAACGGGCGCACCCGCTGGTTCGCTTCCTTAATCCGCGGCTCAAATTGGCGCACCAGCTTCTTCAGCCGCCACACCGGAAACCCCGCCTTGACCAACTGCTGAATCATGTTGCCCTCAAACAACTTCAAGAAGGCATCCCTGGAATTCAGCTTGTCAAAGCCCATTTCCGCGCACACGCTCGTGAATGCGCCAAAAAACGCCTCATACGAATCGGCAATCACACCGTCAAAATCAAACATTATTACCCGGGGCATACTGCTTCCACTCCTCTTGACGCCAAAAGGATACCATATCCGTTTATGAAATTGTTACCGGACGCCCCTGAAAATTCGCATTAACTTCATCTTTTTGCCAAACCAGGCCAAGTAATTTGGCGCAAATCCATCGCACCCGCAGCGAATAGAGCACCCAAATGAGAGTTGGGACATACACATAACCATACTAAAATAAGCGTATAAAAATTTCTGTTGACATTTCCCCCGTATAGGGATAATACAGACCTCTTCGTGGACCGTGGCATGGTTGCCTTTGAGCGCCAACCCGTGGCCGGACTTCTTAAAACGCCTGCCCTGTACCCAATCCATGTTTTCTTGAAGCGGACCAGTTTGAAGAATATACTCGTGAAAACAAACCGCTTTTTTACATGCACGCTGCGTGCATGGCAGTAAAGAGAGGAATTATTGGAATGAGCATGAAGATTACGCGCCGGCAAGCGATGTTCACCATGGGGGGCGGTGCGCTGGCCCTGATGACGGGTGGATGCCATACGGCGGGACACAGGGCGCATGGCGGCGCATGGTTCCGTGGCAACCTGCACATGCACACCTATTGGTCGGATGGCCGCGCCTTCCCGGAACAGGCCGTCGATATTTACAAGGAACTGGGATATAACTTCCTCGCCCTGAGTGAGCACAATATTTTCGCGGATGATGCGAACCACTGGAAGACCGTTGAGAAGGAAGAAACCAAGTGGCCGCCGGAAGTCACGCCACCCGTTTTTGACGCGTATCTCCGCGATTACGCCCACGAAGCCGAAACCCGGCAATCCGGGGGTAAAACACAGGTGCGCCTAAAGTCCTACGACGAGATGCGCAAACGCTCCGAGGTCCCCGGAAAATTCCTCCTGATGCCGGGCGTCGAAATCACGCAAGTCCGGGACGGTGTCAATGTCCACCAAAATTACATCAACTTGCCTGACGTGATCCCCTTTGTTAAAGGCGGGCCGCTAATCAAGAAATTTGAGGATAGCGGCCTTGATGAGATCGCGGTGATCCGCCACAATGCACGGGAAGTGGCAGCCCTGGCCAACGCGATGAAACGTCCCTGCCTGCTGATGCTGAACCATCCGCAATGGATTTACTGGGATATTCAACCCCGCTTTTTAATAGAGAACCCGGAAATCCGCTTCTTTGAGGTCTGCAACGGCGGCTCCTCCTTCCCCCCGCATCCCGAAGCCCAAAACGTGACCCTTGATTCCTTCTGGGATGCGGTCAACGCCTTTCGCGCGATTCAGGGCGCGCCGCTGCTCTTCGGCCTCGGCTCCGATGATACGCATTATTACATCCATCGCACCCCGGATCAGCGCATTGCCGACGCCTGGGTCATGGTGCGCGCGAACGAACTCAGCACCGATGCGTTGCTGAAGGCCATGCATGCCGGCGATTTCTATGCCTCGACCGGCGTAGTATTGGAAGACATCACGTTCAAGCCCCGCCGCCGAATTCTGCATGTCAACGTTCAGGCCGAGCCCGGCGTACACTACCGCATCCGCTTCATCGTCACCAAACGCGCTTTCGACCAAACCGTCCGGATCGTCGATTCCCCCGCCGTGAAAAGCCACACCGCCCGCAAAATCCCCGTATACTCCTCCGAAATCGGCCAAACCGTGGACCTCGTCGAAGGCGTCGAGGCTTCCTACCGCATGGCGCACGACGACCTCTATGTCCGCGCAAAAATCGAATCGAGCCTGCACAGCGATAATAAAAACTATTTCCACCCCGAAGTCCAAGTCGCCTGGACCCAGCCCTACGCCTAAGCCGGACCATAAATCCAAAGTATACGTCCGAAATCGACATTGTTGGAGTAAGCAACCACGTCCATAGGGCATGGCTTTGCCCAGTCCCCCCCATAGGGCGGCCGAATGCTTGCACCCAAAGGATGCAAGCACAGGCCGGGTTGCACCCCTTGTCACGAAGACGGTGTTAAGGGAAATCCAGAGGAAATATACAGTGAATCCTGGATTCCCTCGTTCCTTCTTCCACCAAGGCTTCGGAGGACAGGGGCGCGGGGAATGATGTTGCCGGGCGAAACGAAGCCGGACCGCTCACGGTATCATGACCTCCGAAGCTTGGAGAGCGAAGGAGAAAGTGCCGCTATGAGGTTGGCGCAGAATGATTCTGCGCCCTATTTTCAACACGCCCCAATCCTGGAAATGTTCCTGATAGCGCCACGGATGGGATATTGGCGGCAACATGGTATACAAGGAAATGGTGGGAGTGTTGCCATGAGTCTATCGGACCATGAAGTCATCAGCTTGTTTCCAACTTGGGAACGAGAGGAAAATATATAGAAACGCCCTTTCGGAGAAGGGTGCTACTGGAGTGGTTGGCAAGGATTTTGCGCACAATTGATGTGCAGAATCAATCCGCGCCAACTTTGTTTTTCAGGCGCGGTCAATGTTGGGTACTATTCCGTGACAGGCGGTTTACCAGGATGCAAAATCCCCTCGGATTCAATGCAGGTTTCGCCTATGGGCGGATTCAGGACGCGGTTCGCCGCAACAGCCGCCCGGGGTGTGGTTCGGGGCAATAGGCGCCCTGATTCACCACATGGTTTCCATTGATAAACACGTGATCGACGCCTGTGGGGAATTGATTGGGGTGCTTGAAACAAGCACTGGAATGAAGGGAGGCCGGATCGAACACAACGATGTCCGCGCAGGCGTTCTTTTCGATCTTGCCGCGTCCTTTCAGGCGGAAATGTTCCGCAGGCAAGCTGGTGCACTTGCGGATGGCCTGTTCGAGGCTGAGCAGGTTCATATCACGGACAAAGCGTCCGAGGAATATGGGATAACACCCGTAAAACAGCTTCGAGGGATGCCCCTCGCCCATGAGGATGGCATCGGTGGAGATCATGACCTCGGGATGCTTTAGGCCCGCGAACGTGGAACGTTCGGTAAACCGGTCGTCGGGCTCCGCCATGCTTTCAAACACCAGCACATGTCCATTTTCTTCAAGAAGGAGGTCGCAGGCGGCGTCAAAGGGGTGCTTGCCCTGTTCGGCGGCGATTTCCACTAATTGCCGCCCCTCGTACTTCTTGTTTTTCTCTGAACCCACCGCCATGATGTGCGCGCATTCCCATCCCATGATTTTGAACAAATTGAGGGACCACGAATCGCCTTCAACATGCGGCCATTCTGTTTTCCCGTGCTCGATGCCGTGCCGGATTTTTTTTCGTGTTTCCGGGTCTTGCAGCCGCGCCAGAACCTCTTCGGAGGTGCCTTCGACGGACCAAGGCGGGAAAAAGGCGAAGATATGTGTAAATCCGGAGGTGGTGGGCATGATGTCCATGCCGGCATCCACCCCGCGTGCCCGCGCCAGCAACATTTGCTCGATCCGATCTTGGATGGGTTTGTGAAGCGGAATGGGGGGCGTCCACCACTTCGACAATTTCGCCATGGCGCGTATGGCGCCGCGCGCGATGGGGCCGAGCCAGCCCATGTCCGGCACCCAGAAAATATGGGAGATTTGCGCCCGGATCCCATTCCTGCCCGCCACATCGAACACTTCATCCATGGCCTGCGGCAGGGTGTTGGAATAACTGCGCAAATGGCTGGTGAAAATGGCGTCGTATTTCTTGAGAATCTGACCGAGCCGCATCAGTTCGCGGGTATCGCTTTGGCTTCCGGGGACGTATTGCAATCCGGTGGAAAGCCCAATCGCGCCCTCCTCCAGGCATTGTTCCAGGGCGCGGGCCATATTTTCGATTTCATCGTCCGTGGCGTAGCGCATCTCACGGCCGGTTTCATTCATGCGAATCAGGCCGTGCGGCGCAAGGGGCGCCATGTTCATGGCAAGGCCGCGCGTTTCCAGGGTGTCAAAGAATTGTCCGGAGGTGCGCCAAGGACAGTCCCGTTCGATGTCCAGCCGCGAAAAGATGTTCAGATAGGTTCCGATGGCGGCGAGGTTTTTTTCCTGAAGCGGGGCGAGGGACATGCCGCAATTGCCCCCTACAAACGTCGTGATGCCCTGCCGGATGAGCGGTTCCAGGAGTTTGGCATGGTCATCGCGAAACATGGCGAGTTCCGCGTGCGAATGGGGATCGACAAAGCCGGGGCATACGATCTTTCCGGTGGCGTCGAGGGTGGTTTTCGCCTCGGCGGCGCCCAGGGATTCAAGAGCGGTAATGCGTCCGCCCTCAATGCCAAGGTCCGCCTGAAACCGGGGCTTTCCGGTACCATCAATCACTGTGCCATTCTTTATCACGACATCAAACATGACCGTCTCCCTCTCTGGTTTCCACCCGTTCCACACGACAGACCCAACCGCATAGTCTGACTCCGGGACACGCCCGCAGGTGTCAAGGGGGACGATTTACCCTCAATTTCGCCCGCCGATGTTTGACATCCATCGCCGTGGTTTGATATCCTACGCTTTCTGAACGGGCCTGTAGCTCAGTTTGGGAGAGCGCTGCGTTCGCAATGCAGAGGTCAGGAGTTCGATCCTCCTCAGGTCCACCAAAGGAACGTTTGGCGCCGGCACGTTTTTTTCAGAGCGTGCCGGTGTTTTCTATTTGTGCCGTGAGCGGATTTTTCCGGCGGCCTGAAAAATAATTGACAGTGTTGGACGGCTATGCTAGACTCACGTGGTGGTGTAAATGGATATGGCGGCTATCGTTAACGAAAATGCGAGGCTGAATATGAAAAAACGAATGTATGTAATTCCGGTCGTGGTGGTAGTGACGGCGGCGTTATTGCTGCCGGCCATGCCGGTTGTGGCGCAAATGTATAATCCCGACGAGGACCTTCCCAAGCCGACGCGTCTGGAGAAATCGCTGACGAAGCTGGGGCGGGGACTGTCCAATATCTTTCTGGGGTGGGCGGAACTTCCGATGGCCCTGGACCGGGATATCAAGCAGGGAAAGTCATTTGGTCATTTGATTGGGGTCGCGCCGGTATTGGGAACGGCGAAAGCGGTGATGCGGACAGGCACAGGCGTGTTTGAAACCATTTCGTTCCCCGTATCCGACAAAACGGTGAATTTTGAGCCTATTTTGGAACCGGAGTTCATTTTCTAGCACCTTGATAGCCTGGAGACGACAAGGAAACGCCATTGTGGGCGAATTAACCGCGCTGGATGGGCGGCGCGGGTCTGTGGTGTTGGTCGGCGGTCCCAAGAACCCAAAGGGAGCGGTGGTGGTGTTGGCCGGGCCGGAAGGGACCCAAGCGCAGCCCGCGTTGTTGTCGTCCGTGGTTTCGCTCTTGCATCCCCGGTATGTGATCGATATTTTGTGCATGCAGGAGCGCGGTTTCGGTAATGCCGGGTTGCCGGGTCCGGAAAGTCTGGCCTGAACGGGAAATAGGGTAACGATGCATGGCCCCCGGGAAAATATACGATATTGACGCATTGCTGGAAGAAGTTGTGACCTTGCCCAGCATGCCGGACTCCCTGGCCCATATTACCGAACTCATATCCAATCCCGCTTGTTCTCTGGCTGAGGTGGCCAAGGCGATTTCCGGGGACCCCGCGATTGCAATCAAGACCTTGCGGCTCGTAAACTCCGCATATTATGGACTGGGGCAGGAAGTCACCACGGTCGAGCATGCTGTCGTTCTCCTCGGGCTGAAGGTCATTAAAAACCTGGCGTTAACCGCGACTGTGTTCGACAAAATTCGCGGTGCGGCGGGCCTTTTTCTGCGCCACAGCGTGGGGTGTGGGGTAGCGATGCGCGCCCTGGCGGATGCCGGGCCGCTGGCCAAATATGTGGCCACCGCGGATGAGGCGTTTGTGTATGGGCTGCTGCACGACATTGGCAAGATTATTCTGTTGGAATATCTTCCGGACGAGTATGTGAAGATTCCGCAATTGGTCCGGGAACGCTCCATCCCCTGGTATCAGGCGGAGCGCGAACTGATTGGCACGGACCACGCGGAATTGGGGGGACGGCTCGCGATGAAATGGAAGTTGTCCAAGTTTGTGATCAATGCCATCGCGGGGCATCATGATCTTAACCTGTGCGAACCGGAGCTTCGGCCCGTCGCTTCGGCCTTGTGCCTGGCCGATTATCTTTGCGGCATGAGCGGCATGCCCTCACACGAAAAACCGGCATACGCCATACCGGAGACGATGTGGGCGTCAACGAATCTTGATCAACCCGCCTTGGCGAAGGTGGTCGACCGCTTTTTTGACTCCATTCCCGACATAAACGAATTGGTCAAAGTGGCCGCTTGAGCCATGCGCCTGCTGAAACTGGAATGTGAAGGCTTTCGCTCACTCACCCGGCTTTGCATCGAACCGGTCCCTGGATTAAATATCATTCACGGGGGCAATGCCCAGGGGAAAACGACCGTGTTGGAAGCCCTGCTGTACGCGGCCACCTCGAAGAGCCACCGTACCACGCTGGAAAGCGAATTGGTGCAGCATGGGGCGGACCGGTTCCACGTGGGCGTGAAGGCGCAACGCCAGGACCGCGAGGTCGTTATTGACGCCTATTGGTGGAAGAACATAAAACGTTTCAAGGTAAACGGGGTGGCGCAAACCCGGCTCAGCGATATCCTGGGGCGCGTGCATGTGGTCTTTTTCTGTCCGGAAGACATCGGACTCATAAAGGAAGGCGCCTCGGTGCGCCGCCGTTTTCTTGACATGGAACTTTCACAACTGTTGCCGGGCTACTTGCAGGCATTGCAGCAATACCGGCAGGCGCTGCGGCAGCGCAATGAACTCCTGCGCACGGATCATCCGGACCCGGCGCTGGTGGACGTCTGGGACGCCCAGTTGATTCAATATGGGGCGGTCATCCTGCAACTTCGCAGAGAGTTCATTGATGATCTTTCCGCGCGGGCCACGGAGGCCTATGCGCGGGTCGCGGAAGAGGAAGCATTGACGTTGGCCTATTTGCCGGACGTGAAAACGCCGGATGAACTGGCCGGGGTGCTCGAGCGGTCGCGGGCATCGGACCTGAAGCACCGGGTCACCCATCGCGGGCCGCACCGGGATGACATGGAAATCCTGGTGGCCGGCCGGGCCGCGCGCAGTTTCGCCTCGCAAGGCCAGCAGAAAACCGCCGCGCTCGCCCTCAAGCTGGCGGAACTTGAACTTATCCGTGCGCGCGCGGGCGAATATCCGATCCTGCTGCTGGATGAGGTGTTGGCGGAACTGGATGAACACCGCGCCCGGCGGTTGTTTTCCGCCATCGGTCCGGAGGTACAATGCCTGCTGACCACGGCCGAAGCGCAGTGCCGCACGGACCGCTTTACCGAGGGCTGCGCCTTCTACCGCATCGAGCGAGGTTCCCTTGAAAAAGAGTAAGCCCATCGCGGTTGGTGAAATCCTAAGAAAACTCAAGGCCACCACGGCCCTGGGCAAGCATCTCGAACACGCCCAAATATGGGAGCACTGGGAAGAAATCGCGGGCAAACAGCTTGCGCAACACACCCGCCCGTGGGCCGTCCGTGACGGCCAACTGCGCATCGCCGCCGAGAGTTCCGTTTGGATGAATAAAATCGCCTATAAAAAGTGGACCATCATCAAGCGGGTCAACCACATCGCCCGGAAGGAACTCGTCTCGGATATCTTCGTTGTCCTTCTAGAGGATAATGAAACGATCCGGGATAAATGACAGCAAGGACAACAGGGGTTCCCGGCACGCCGGAGCATCGCGGCGGAAAATTGCGGGTTACAGAATACCGGAACGGGACCATGAAATACATGCACGAAACGAAATAAAGAGGGGCTGGGGGCTGAGGGGGCGCGGTCCACAGAATGGAATGAAGAGGACCGGCCCCCGAAGGGACCGGCCGCAGTTGAGTAGACGTTCAAACGTCCGTTATTTGCTACTTCTTGGCGGCGCAGGCGGCGGTGCATTGGCTGTCTTTGCAGCAGGCACATTTGCCATCCTTGCAGCAGGCGCATTTGCAGTCACTGCCACACGCGCACTTGCCGTCTTTGCAGCAGGTGCATTTACCGTCTTTACAGCAGGCGCATTTGCCGTCTTTGCAGCAGGCGCATTTACAGTCACTGCCACACGAGCATTTGCCGTCCTTGCAGCAGGTGCATCCTGACGCAGGGCAGGAGGTCTTTGCGGCTTTGCATCCATCGCCGGCGCCGCATGCGGAGTTTGTGGCGCACCCGAAGGCCGGGGCGAACACCAGCGCGGCCATCAAGAGGAGGGACAGTATCGAAATGGTGTAGTAGTTTTTCATAATCGTTCATCCTTATTTGGGGAGTCCGATGGACTCATCCTTGTGGTTGGTTTTCATGCTTTTCATCAGAAGATAGAACAGCCGCCAGTCAAATGGCGGCGGGGCCGTCTTTCAACAGCGCCAGACGCAATGTTGAATACAGGCGGGAGGGCCTGATGACGGCTGACAGAACTTTTGATGCATCCCTGGAAACGGGTTTTCGGGCTGGGCGGATGAAAACAGTAATCCGTGGAGAGTCTTGGGGGAAATTTCTTTATCGGTGCGGAAAGAAGAAGGAGGGAGAGAGGCGGGCAGGTCTTCGGAATGCAGATGGCAGGTGCAGGGAATTGTGTGCGCGCGCAAGAACAGGTTCGCTGGATGGGGTTGGGCAGGCCGAAATACATGTTTACCGCAGCAATGCGCCACCGGTTCCGGTTTTTCCCGGCAGCATGTCCCGAGTCCGGTGGATGAGAAAGAGACATGTGCGGCACAACATGGGCATTTCGCCGCGCGGCAGGTTTCGTGTCCCGCATACGGCCATCCCGCGCCCTGTGCGGTTATCGCGGCAATCATTATGAGCAGCAGACCGCCGCGCAACAGATATTTTTTGAAAAGCAATGTTTTCATGTCAGTTTAATTGTATATTCAATTGTACCCGGCTCAGCGCTTTTTTCGCAATACCACTACTCAAAAAACAAGGGTAAAGACACTCTTATTCCTTGTGCATGAAGGATTTCCAGGTTATTTTAGGGTCCCGGACAAAATCCGTCTTCCGAACTTTCTTCCGGGCAGTAGTGGTATCCGCCGGAATTGAAGAATTGGACCAAGCGGAGAAGTTCGGACAGGTCAATGAACCAATCCTGCGGGTTGTAATCGCTATCATGGGGGCCACAGGCTTGCGTGCCGGAGCCTGGGGCAAATCCGTCTTCCGTGCCCGCTTGGCAATGGTATCCGTCCGAGTTGAAGAATTGGATAATCCGGAGGAGTTCGGAGAGGCGAATCTGATGGTCGTTGTCCAAATCCGCGGAATGCAGGCCGTCTACGATTCCTTCGCCTTCGGGAGAGCCTTCGAGCGTACCTTCCATGGAACCTTCGGGGATGCCCTCTGTGTGCCCCTCTTCCATTCCTTCAAGGGAGCCTTCCAGCATGCCTTCCTCCAATCCTTCTTCCGCACCTTCCATCAGACCTTCCGTCAACCCTTCTGGTTCTCCCTCGAAAATGCCTTCAGGAATGCCTTCGGCTTGACCTTCTTCCAGAGCACCTTCTGTGGGCATGCCTTCGCCTTCCACCAAACCTTCGGCTTGGCCTTCCTCCATGCCTTCTTCCATACCCTCAGGCAGTCCTTCTTCCATACCCTCAGGCAGTCCTTCTTCCATACCCTCAGGCAGTCCTTCCGATGGCTCTCCTTCGATGATTCCTTCAGGGTTTCCTTCCATCAACCCCTCGATTGAGCCTTCCAGCAGGCCCTCGATGGCGCCTTCAAGGGCTCCTTCGAACACGCCTTCGCCGACGCCTTCAAGGGCTCCTTCGAACACGCCTTCGCCGACGCCTTCGATTTGTCCTTCCGGGACACCTTCGGCTTGGCCCTCTTCCAGCGCACCTTCACCGGTTCCTTCTCCTTCTTCATCCACGGGAAGAATATTCACGGACACCAGTTGAGAGGCGGTTTGGCCTTTGGAATCGGAGAGGGTTAAGGTGAAACTGCCCTCCCCAAAGGCATCGGGGGCGGGGCTCAGGGTAAGCGTGTCCGTGGCGGAGTCGACATCGGCGCTGAAAAGGGAGGACGGGTAGGCGGAAGCGGCCCAGGTTAGCAGCGCGCCGGTGTTCTCCCGGTCATTTTCATGGGGGGTGAGCACATATTCGAGCGGTGTATCTTCCATGGTTTCCAGTACACCGACAGGCGGCTCGATCCAGGGGGCATGGTCCCAGGCGCAGAGGTCGTCTCCATTCGGAATGCCATCGTCATCCATGTCGTCATCATTGAGATTGATAATGCCATCATGGTCAATATCGCCATACGGCAGCCAGGGCGGGGTCACGCGGATTTCGGTGGAGAAATCCGTGCCGTCGGGGAAGGCGAGTTCAATATAGAAGGCGGCCCATCCGGAGGCGGGAGTGGGCACGTTGGCAACATAGACGCCCGAACCTGTGGATTCCTCGGTGAGCGTGGATTTGGTCCAGGCGGGTCCGGAGCCGCCATACCAGCGGAAATCGCGGGTGGAGGGATTTGCCGCCTGCCAGAGGTAGACTTTGCTGGGAGCGGTGACGGTGTTCACGCGAATGGAGCCGTCTTCCTCGAAGGTCCAGGAGAATTCCGGGCGGGGCTGATCGGTGGCGATGCTCAGGTAGTATTGAAACAAAGAGCCGATGGCCGTCATGTCGGTTTCGATGCCATGGCCGGAATTGGGAACGGTGCGGTAGTGTTTTTCACCGGGCAGGTCTTTGAAATAAAACTGGGAAGAGTCCAGGACGAAAAATTCATCGCCGGTGGCGGTAACGCACAATTTCGGTATGGTGTAACGGTCAAAATACGAATACGGGTCGACAATGGCGCGGAGGGCGGCGCCTTCAGGCGTGTCCATGCGCTGGAAAATATTAAGATCGTTGTAGTCGTGGATTGCGCTGGAATAGGCGCCGTAACACTGGAAATGGTGAACCATGGAAGGTGACATATTGGAGGCGTCGAAGACGATGGGCGCCATGGCTACGACCCGCGGGTCAACGGCCGCGGCGAGGTAGGTGGTCCACCCGCGCTTCGAGCCGCCCCCGATGACATATTGATTGAGCGTTACGCCGTGGGTGGCGGCGATGGTGGTCATGGTGTCCAAGGCGCGCATGACGCTTTTCACCATGGGCAACAGGACCGGCCAGGTGGGGTCGCCCGTCAGCATGAATTTGTCAAAAGAGTACGCAATGATGGCGTCTTCCGTCCGCGAGAAGGATTCATCGCTGAAACGAAGCGGCTCATTGGGAACTTGCTCCAGATAACCGAGGATGGAGCCGGTGGCGGTGATGACCATGCCGAGGTAGGGTTCCATATCGCTTGGGGAAGCGGTATTACTGCCCCCGCCAATGGCCAGCATGCCGGTGTCGTTGGTCACAACATCCGGCACGCCAATGGTGAGCCAATGCTTCCAGACAGTGTGATTCACTTCGGAGGAACTTCGCCACGTCTGAGAGGTCATTCGGACGATATACGCGGTATAACCGTCCCCATCAATGGTATCGGTAATGGTGAAGGTGTAGGCGGGGTCTGGTACGGCTACGTAATCGTCCAGGGCGGTGGCGGACACGGTGCATTGGGCGGTCAAGAGCACCCCAAAAACCATACACCAAACACAATACCGCGTCATGGCGGCTCTCCTTCAGGCCAGTATGGGCCGTAATGGGCTTATTCGTTTATGGTGGGTGACAGAGGCCCTTTCCCATCATCCCTTCCAGTTGAATTATCCACTAATTCCCGAAAAATGACAAATTCCGCAAAGAAATAATACATTTAGGGTTATTTCTAGGATGGTGTTGCCTTTTGAACGATGGAACTTCAAAAGGCGATTTCAAATCGGCCCGCCAAACCGTGATAAACGAACTTCATTTTTGATAGAAGATCGCGGCCGAAAAGGAGAATATAGGGTGTTTTACCATATTGGAGGTTTACAGACATAGCGCGAGGGTTGATAAGCGAAGGTAATGGATCTCTGGGAAAACTTATTTGAATAGGATAGCACATACGCACTTCAGGACCGCCAGCATGTGCAGTTGAGATTCTCCCTGTGGGCAAAAGCCCGAGCGTCCTGCAAACATTTTCGTCTACTGCCGTCGAGGAAGCGCCCGTATCAATGAGAGCTAACCCGGAAATGGGTTGTGGTGCTGTTAGCCCCCTGCGTTCAAGACTTTCAAGGTGTTGTCTTGTTGGTGAGACAAGTACGTTTAGAACCGGACCTAAAAACTGAATCCCCTTGGATGGTGGCAATAGAGTCGATTTTCCGTCTTTGTCTTTTGCCTGCAATCGTATCTTATGTTCAAAAACGGGCATGTAATAAACCCGCATAAAAAGCCGGAATGTCATTTATCAGATCTTCGGGCAGAATTTGCTGAATCAAGAAAGGCTCACCTTCAAATCTTTTCGCACCTTCTTCGTATGCGTTTTCTTCGGTATCAAAAACACCGGCACATTCCGTTCCTTTGATTACAGCGAATTTTCCATAGTAATTCGTTAGGAATTCTTCCCTGTGATCCTCAAAATACTTCATTTCTATTTCCAATTCGGGAATAGACATAATTATCACCTCTTTTACAAAAAGTATAACACACGCGTTGACATTGTGTAAAGTGTAACGCTGCGGCAAGAGTAGAGAGTGGTTTAATAACAGGCTGTAATTCCTGAAAATCTGAAATGTATGCGCTACTTCCTGCTTCCACTGCCAGTCAAGGTAATGTCCAATGTAACTCCCTGCAGATGTAGGATAAGAGAGTTTCTGAAAATATCTAGCGTAGGGGGCTTAGATCTTGCACTTGAGGCGGGTTCCGTGTAGGCTGGCGTTCCGGTTTCTGGCAGAATTTACAGTGGAAGGGAGAGCATATGGATTTTGCGGTTTCGGATTCGATGAAAGACCTGATTAAACGGGTTCGCGCTTTTGTGGAAACGGAATTGTATCCCCTTGAACCGGTTTTTCTTCAGGAAGGATTCAGGGAGGTGGAGCCGGAGCTCCGTAAAAAAAGGGATAAGGTGAAAGCGGAAGGGTTTTGGCTGCCGCAGATTGCGAAGGAGCATGGCGGGCTGGGGTTGAACGTGCTGGATCATGCATTGCTAAGCGCGGAACTGGGAAAGAGTCCGTTGGGACACTATGTATTCAATTGTCAGGCCCCGGACGCGGGAAACATGGAAATTTTGATCAAGTATGGCAGCCCGGAACAGCAGGAAAAATATCTGAAGCCGCTGCTGGCGGGTGATATTCGGAGTTGCTTTGGGATGACCGAACCGGATTTTCCGGGGTCGAATCCCGTGTGGATGGGAACCACGGCGGTAAAGGATGGGCCGGAGTATGTCATCAATGGGCGGAAATGGTGGACAACGGGGGGGGAGGGCGCGGCGTTTGCCGTGGTGATGGCCATAACGAATCCGGAAGCGGAACCGCACTTTCGCGCGAGCCAGATTATTGTGCCCACGGACACACCGGGGTTTATTGTTGAAGCCACGACGCCGTTTATGGGGCATCGAGGAGAAGGCTGGGCATCGCATTCGGAAATACGGCTGGAAAACTGCCGGGTACCGCAAAGCAACGTGTTGGGCTCGGAGGGAACAGGCTTTCTAATTGCGCAGGAACGGCTGGGGCCGGGCCGCATTCATCATTGCATGCGTTGGATCGGGATTTGCGAGCGTGCGTTTGATCTGATGTGCCGCCGGGCGGTGCAGCGAAAAATCACCCCGGAACGCACCCTGGCCATGCGTCAGTTCGTGCAGGGATGGGTGGCGGAAAGCCGCGCGGAAATTGATGCGGCGCGGCTGATGGTGTTGCATGCGGCATGGATGATTGACCGCTGGGGAGCGAAAGAAGCCCGGGATCAAATCGCGCTGATCAAGTTTACCGTGGCGAACACCATGGGGCGTGTGTTGGACCGTGCCTTGCAGGTGCATGGCGGCCTGGGGGTCACGGACTACACGCCGCTGGCGTTGTTTTACCGGACCGAACGGGCGGCGCGCATTTATGATGGCGCGGATGAAGTGCATAAGATTTCCGTTGCCAAACGCATCCTGCGGCAGTATGCGGAAATGGCGGGCGCCAACGAATAGGATCAGGGGGTATGGAACTGCTCACGGATGAAGCCAGACCGGTTCGGCCGGGGGAAGAACTGGATTCAGCAAAACTGGAAGCCTATCTCAAGGGCACCATCGCGGGACTTGACGGAAACATAACTATTCAGCAGTTCCCCAGCGGTTTTTCCAATCTGACTTATCTGATACGAGTGGGGGAACGGGAATTGGTGTTGCGGCGTCCGCCGTTTGGGAGCAAGGTGAAGGCGGCCCACGATATGGGCCGGGAATACAAGGTGCTGAGCGCGTTGCATCCGGCATATCCCGCCGCCCCGAAACCATTGGCGTATTATGCGGAAACCGATCTGCTGGGTGCGCCATTTTACGTAATGGAGCGTATTCGGGGCCTTATCTTGCGGGGAAAGAAACCCAGAGATTTCGCATGGCCTCCGGAGCGCATCCGCCGCTGTTGCGAATCGCTGGTGGACCATCTGGTTTGCCTGCATGAACTGGATGTGGAAGCCATTGGCCTAAGTGCTTTTCGGCGGGAGGGGTCCTTTGTGCGGCGTACTGTGGAGGGCTGGATTGACCGGTATCGCGGCTCGCAAACCGACACGATCCCGGATTTTGATCAGGCCGCCGAATATCTGCGGGGGCATTGTCCGAAGGATGTGGCCAGCGTATTCATTCATAACGATTACAAATTCGATAACTTGGTTTTGGACCCGGCGGACCCCACGCGCATCCTGGGGGTGCTGGATTGGGAAATGAGCACCATCGGCGATCCGCTGATGGACCTCGGCGTGGTGCTGAGCTACTGGAATCAGCCCGAAGACCCTTCGCTGGGCATGGTGCCCTGTTTCTTGACCCTCGAACCCGGCTGCATGACGCGCCGGGAAGTGGCGGAAACGTATGCGGCCCGCACCGGCCGCGATATCGGATATCTTGGCTTTTATTATGCTTTCGGATTGATCAAGCTGGCCGTTATCGCCCAGCAGATTTATTACCGCCACAAACAGGGCCTTACGAAAGACGAACGCTTCGCTCCACTGATCTTTGCCGTGGGGGCGCTGAGTTCCATGGCGCTCCAGGTGATAGAAACCGGCGAAGTCTGAATCTCGTGTGGTACAGGCGCGGCTGAATAAAACGCGAACCGCGGCCCCCGGAGATTTTTCAAAAACACAGATTCCATGGATTTGCAGGGATTACGAACGATATTTTTACAATTCGCTTCGATAACGGAATGGGGTTGAATGTCTTCCCCTTTGAATCCCTCCAGCGCGGTTTGCCATACTCCCTTCCCATAAGAAAGAACTGATGCAGTTACTATGAATGTTTTGTTTTTACTAAAGCATGCGTCAAGCGATCTGAATGAAATCTTGCGCAAAACCTTCTCGCGCGGTCCGCGCGCGGGGTGGGTATGCGCAAAAACGCATGCGATCAACGCGCTTAATGTGGTTCGGGGCCGGGTGACGCGCCGGCTGTGCGTGGAGTGCCCCTGCTGCGGATGGCGCGGGTATGCCTTTAGTGCGATTGACGGCGAAATTTGCGTATTGCCGCAGGCGATCTGCCCACAGTGTTGTGCCCAGGAACGGCACCGGATGATCCAAGTTTTTTTTGATCGGCGTCCGGCGGCCTTCCTGCCTTCGGGGGGGAGGGTGCTGCATTTCGCGCCGGAGATATCCGTGCGGAACCTTCTGTTGCGGCGCGCGGGGAATGTGTGTATCAGCACGGACATCGCCCCGGACAAACTGCTGCCATTGACCGGTGCGCGATTCCGCGCGGATGCGCAGGCATTGCCGTTGCGCGATGGGTTATTTGACGCCATTGCCGTGCTTCACATGCTGGAACATGTGGACGATGACCGGCGCGCGCTGGGGGAAATTCGGCGGGTGCTCAAGCCGGGACGGCAGGCGTTGATTATGGTGCCGTTCGGCATGCATTTGGCCCACACGATTGAATACGGGCGCGGGAACGAGGTGATGTTCGGGCACGTGCGGGATTACTCGCCGAAAGATTTTTCAGAACGCTTGGAAGGATTTTCGTTTCAGGCCGTGACACCCGGGGACCTGATGACGGAAGAAGAACAATTCCGGTTCGGCATTCCCGCAAGCCAGGTCATTTTCTTGTGTGAGAAGCGTTGACCGATGGGCCATCGTGGAAAGGGCAACGCTTTCCCGCCTGCGGTTGTGGGCTTCGCACCCTGCATTTCACCTTTCACCGGTGAATTCTGGGGCGCAGTGAGTGGTTGATTCGGAATAGGCGAGCCCGGTACACTTGCAGGTGACAGAGACGCGTGTTTTATGCGTATTTGCGCGGACATTCAGGATTGAACGCGGACCGGCAGGGTCCGGAAGGAGCGGAAATCATGAAGGGCAAGCATATTATTTTGGGCGTGCATATTCAGGATCGCGCGCGGGACGCCGCGAAGGTGCAGAAAATCCTTTCGGAGAATGGTTGCATCATCAAGACCCGCCTTGGGTTGCATGAAGTGGATGAGAACTTCTGTGCGGCGGGGGGGGTAGTCTTGCTGGAACTGCGCGGTGATGTGAAACAAGCCGGGGCGCTTGCCGCGAAATTGGGCGCCCTTAAAGATGTTGAAGTCAAAAAAATGGTGTTTGCGCACGTGAAATAGCGGAACCCTTCCATTGCCCATGCCCCGCAAGGAAACAGATTTTCTGGGCGGCCTGGAAATTCCCGGCGAAGCGCTCTATGGCATTCATACACTCCGGGCACTCGAAAATTTCCCGCTGGCGCGCCGTCCGGTGCAGGAATCCCTCATTCGTGCGTATGGCACGGTAAAATGGGCCTGCGCCCGGACCAATGCCTCCCTTGGAGTGTGGAAGGGGGACCCGAAAAAGGAGGAGGTCATTCTGCGCGCCTGTGAAGAGATGGCCGAAGGGCGGTTGACGGATTCGGTGTGCGTGGATGCTCTTCAGGGCGGTGCGGGCACCAGCACCAACATGAATGTCAATGAAGTGCTGGCCAATCGCGCGTTGGAACTGCTGGGGGAGCCTCGGGGTGCGTATCACCGGATTTCCCCGCTGGATGATCTCAATTTGCATCAGTCCACCAATGACACCTATCCCACCGCGCTCCGCCTCGCGGCCATCGGCCTGTTGCGGCATCTGGAAGAGCGCGTGGTGATGCTGGTGGAGGCTTTCCAGGGGAAGGAAAAGGAATTTGCGCACGTGGTGAAGGTGGGCCGCACGGAGTTTCAGGACGCCGTGCTCACCACGCTGGGCCGCGAGATGGGGGCGTATGCCGAAGCGTTTGCCCGGGACCGCTGGCGGATGTACAAGTGCGAGGAGCGCCTGCGCGTGGTGAATTTGGGCGGCACCGCCATCGGCACCGGCTTGGCCGCGCCCCGGCAGTATATCTTTCGCGTCGTTGAGACTTTGCGCGATTTGACCGGGATCGGTTTCGCGCGCGCGGAAAACCTGGTGGAAGCCACCCAAAACGCGGATGTGTTCGCCGAGGTCTCCGGCATTCTCAAAGCCTGTGCGGCGTCCCTGTTGAAAGTCTGCACCGATCTGCGCGTGCTTTCTTCAGGACCGGAAGCGGGCCTGGGGGAAATCCGGCTGCCCGAATGTCAGGCGGGTTCCTCGATCATGCCCGGCAAGGTGAATCCCGTGATTCCGGAAGCGGTCAGTCAGGCCGCCATGATGGTCATGGGGTATGACACCGTATTAACCTATGCCTGCGCTCAGGGCAATCTGGAATTAAATGCGTTCATGCCCCTGATTGCGGAATGCCTGTTGAACAGTATTGACCTGATGGCCCGCGCTTGTGAATTGCTGGCCACGCGGTGTGTGGCGGGAATCCAGGCCAACGAAGAACGCTGCCGCGCGCATGTCGAGGCCTCGACCGCCGTGGCCACCGCGCTTATCCCCGCCCTTGGGTATGAACGTGTCTGCGCCCTGGCCTGGGCCGCCGCCGAAAACAAGCGCACTGTGCGCGAGACTGTGCTTGAGGAAGGCCTGTTGACCGCAGCCGAGTTTGACGCCCTGATTACCCCGGAGGCTGTGTGCCGTCTCGGCATGCCGGACCTGCCCGTCCGTTGAAAGGAATTTCATGCAGTCCACACCCAAATCCATGCGCTTGCACATCGGCCTATTCGGACGCCGTAATGTGGGCAAGTCCAGCCTCCTCAATGCCATTACCCGGCAGCAGGTCTCCATTGTCTCCGAACAGGCCGGAACCACCACCGACCCAGTCGAAAAACCCATGGAACTGCTCCCCCTCGGCCCCGTCCTCTTCATTGATACGGCCGGCATAGATGATGTGGGCGCTTTGGGGGAATTGCGCATCCAAAAAACACGCCAGGTTTTTGATCGGACGGATTTGGGTGTCATCGTAACGGAGGCCGGAGAGTGGGGGGACTTCGAACAGGAACTGCTGCGCGAACTGAAATCCCGCGCCATTCCCATCCTCGTGGTATTCAACAAAATAGACCAAAAAGAGATACAAAACGATATTAAACATACATTAACAAATGATAAAATACGAATAGTGGAGGCGTCAGTCCTCCGCAATACCGGCATCCTGGAGTTCCGGCAGGCTCTCTTGGATAGTGCTCCGGATGAGTTCGTGAATACCCCCACCATCCTTGGCGATCTGGTCGGGCCAGGGGAAATGGCCGTGCTGGTGGTGCCGATTGACAAGGAAGCGCCCAAGGGCCGCCTCATTTTGCCGCAGGTTCAATCCATTCGTGATCTTTTAGATTCGGATGCATGGTGTTTGGTCGTGAAAGAGCGTGAATTGAAAAGCGCCATGGAACGTCTGATAATACCACCCAAATTGGTGGTTACCGATTCCCAGGCCTTTCTTAAAGTGGCGGCGGATACCCCAAGAAACGTTCTTATGACGAGTTTTTCGATTCTTTTTGCCCGTTTTCGCGGGGATTTAACGGCCCAGGTCCTGGGAACCATGGCGATTGATGCCTTGAAGCCTGGAGACCGCATTCTGATCGCGGAATCGTGCAGTCATCACCCGATTGCGGACGACATCGGGCGGGTGAAAATTCCCCGTTGGCTGACGCAGTATGTGGGGGGGAAGCTGGAGATTGACCATGTGCAGGGCCATGATTTTTATCAGGACGTGACTCCGTATAAGCTGGTGATACATTGCGGAGCATGCACGGCGAACCGGCGGGAGATGCTGAGCCGGATACTGTATTGCCGCCAAGCGGGGGTTCCCATCAGCAATTACGGTTTGACCATTGCCTACAGCCTGGGAATCTTCGAGCGTGCCCTGGAACCGTTTCCAGCGGCGTTGGAAGCCTTCCAGGCGGCGCAGGCGGCGAGAAAGGCGAATTAGTGATGCCGAGGCACTTGATTGAGTACCGGCGGAAGGGGATGGATGATTGGCACTATGCGGGGATTGCTCTCTGCGTGATACATGGAAGGATACGGTTATGAACTATGTTCGCTTTGGGAAGACCGGAATATTGGTTTCGGAACTGTGCCTGGGCACGATGACCTTCGGCAATGAAGCTGATGAAGCCACAGCGTGCGCCATCATGGACCGCGCGGTGGAGTTGGGCGTTAATTTTTTTGATACGGCGCATAATTACAACAAGGGCGAGACCGAACGCATCGTGGGCCGCTGGATGGGTGCGCGCCGCAAAGAGATCATTCTGGCGTCCAAGGTGTTTTTTCCCGCAGGCGGCGGGCGCAACGATCAGGGCACCTCCCGGCGCAATGTTATTTTTGCGGTGGAAGAATCCTTACGGCGGCTTCAAACGGATTATATTGATCTGTTGTATCTGCATCATTGGGATGAACATGTGGCCGTCGAGCACACCCTTTCCGCGATGCACACGCTGGTGGAGCAGGGCAAGGTGGTGTATTGCGGCGTATCGAATTTCTCCGCCTGGCAGGTGATGAAGGCGATATCCGTGGCGGACGCGCGGAACTATCCGCCGATTATTTGCATGCAGCCGATGTACAGCCTTGTGAAGCGCCAAGTGGAAGTTGAATTGCTGCCTTTGGCCCAATACGAAAAGCTGGCCGTATGCCCGTACAATGTTATTGGCGCGGGTTTGCTCACCGGCAAGTACCTGCAAGGGGGCACGGGCCGCATCAGCGAAACCGAGATGTACCGGCAGCGTTACGCCAATCCCGTATATGGCGAGATTGCCGCCCGATTCGTGGCGTACGCCAAGGAAAAAGGGCAATCGCCGGCGGCACTGGCGGCGGCCTGGGTGATGAGCCATCCCCTGGTAACGTCCACGATTGTCGGCGCGCGCAATATACCACAGTTTGAGGATACCCTGGGATGTCTGACTATCCGGTTGACCCCGGAACAGCGCGCGGAGATTACCGCGCTCTCGGTGGACCCGCCTCTGGCCACGGATCGCGAATCCATGGATGCCGTGAAGACCCGCGGCTGGTAAGCGGGGGGTCAGTTCACGCCGATACGGGCGGTTGGTTCGCCCACGATCCGGTCATCAATGGTGGAGAACAATTCCGAGATGTTGCCGAGCGCGGTGACATCGGCCCCCCCGTAGGAACCGCCGCGATACCCGCCTTGGTTTCCGCCATACCCGGTCGTGCCCTGATAGCCACCGCCGTAATTCCCCCCATACCCGCCATAGGAGGGTTGGGAATAGCCACCGCCGTAACGGGACGCCCCATACCCGGAAGAGGCGCCGCTTCCCCGTGCGGGATTGCTCAACACCACCCTGGGCAGGGTGTCCGCCGCGCCGTTAAGCTGATATACGCGCGTTTCCAGGGCTTCCCACGTTTCCATGCGAAGGCGTTCCGGGGAACTGATGAAAATAACGTTGTCCTGAACGCGATAGTCCAGGTTGAGCGAGCGCAGGATGGCTTTCAAAGCATCGCCCAGCCGGACATCATTCAGTTTGATATAGGGTATCGTGCCGTGCGGGACAAGGCCGGAGGAAAGCGATGGGTCTTGAGTGGTAGAAGCTTCGCCCGACAGGCGTAGTGTCTTGGATGCGGTTTTTTGAGGATCAGCATTCTGGGATGCTGGAGATTCAGCAGCGGGAATGGAGGGAGTGGGGGAGAGGTTGTTGTTCTCCATGATTCCTTGGCGCTGATTCCGCACCTTTTTCCACCGTGTCAACAAGGCTTCACGTTCCGCCGGATCCGGGCTGATTTGCACTCCCTCCGGCGCAACCTCCCCTTTGGGCACAGTCATCACCGTGCCCTCTTCCGGTTGCTGCACATAATAAAGGGATTGACCTTCACGGACAATGACGCCGGTATGCGTTTTCCCGGATATAGTTATGCTGTCCGCCCCGGCACGAAGAGAAACCAGGATGAGCATCGTGCTATACAGCGTATTTTTTACTATCGCATGCATGGTTTGGAGTGTCCGAACAATTCACTACCGCTATTATACCGTTTTTCGCCATCGTTTTGTGGCTCAATAAGCCCAAAACCGCTATAATGTGCCAAATGCCTGCCGTATGCCACGTGGACTGGAACTGTGGACCGCTTGTGTCCGCAAGGAGATGAATTATGGCCGCCAACGATGCTTCCCGCCTGTATGCCACCCACGAAGTGATCAATCAACCGCCCGCGTTGATCGATTACAACGTCTACGAATCCGATGCCGCGTTAATGGCCGCCGTCCAACGGGAAGGGGCCGTTTGGGCGGAAGAGGGCATCCGCGCGTTTGGCGCGAAGATGGGCGGCGCCGAGTTTATCGAATACGGGCGTCTCGCTAACACGATGCTTCCGATACTTCAAACCCATGATCGTTTTGGCCATCGCCGCGATGAAGTCGAATTCCATCCTGCCTGGCACGAATGCATGCGTGCGGGCGTCGAGGCGGAAGTGCATGCCCTGCCCTGGAACCATCCGCAGCCCGGGGCGCATGTCGCCCGCGCGGTCAAGCATTATATGCTGAGCCAGGCGGAATCGGGCTGCTGTTGCCCGCTGACCATGACCTTCGCGGGCGTGCCCGGATTGCGTCAGCAGCCCGAGGTGGCCAAGGAATGGCTGCCGCGCATCACCTCCACAAAATATGACGCGCGCAATATACCCCCTTCCCAAAAGGCGGGGTGCATCATGGGCATGGCGATGACGGAGAAGCAGGGCGGCTCGGACGTGCGCGCGAATACCACCCGCGCGGTGCCCCTCGGTTCAGAAGGCCCCGGTCAGGAATACTTCCTCACCGGCCACAAGTGGTTTGTTTCCGCACCCATGTCCGATGTATTTCTGACCCTCGCCTACACGGAAATAGGATTATCCTGTTTTCTGGTGCCGAAATGGCTGCCCGATGGGACCCGCAACCGTTTTTACATCCTGCGCCTGAAAGATAAACTGGGCAATAAATCCAATGCCTCCAGTGAAGTCGAGTATTGCGACACGTGGGGACGCATGGTTGGCGAGGAAGGCCACGGGGTGCGCACGATCATGGAAATGGTGAATCATACCCGGCTGGATTGCTCGATTGGCACCGCCGGGATTATGCGGCAGGCGTTGGTGCAGGCCTTGCACAATGCACGCCATCGAAATGCCTTCGATATGCGGCTCTCGGACCAGCCGCTTATGCAAAACGTGCTCGCCGATCTTGCCCTCGAATCGGAAGCGGCCACCACCATGATTATGCGGGTGGTGCATTTCTATGATGAACTGGCCCAAAACGAAGCATGCCGCCCACTGGCGCGGTTGGCTACCGCCATTACCAAATTCTGGATTTGCAAGCGCGCCCCCAACATGGTCTACGAAGCCTTGGAATGCCTGGGCGGCAGCGGCTATGTGGAAGAAAGCATTTTGCCGCGCATGTACCGCGAGGCTCCGGTCAATTCCGTGTGGGAAGGTTCCGGCAACGTGATCGTGCTCGACGCCTTCAAAACGATTTCCCGCGAACCCGAATCGCTCCCGGCATTTCTTCAGGAACTCGCCAAGGCCAAGGGCGCGGATAAACACTACGACGCTTTCCTTGCAAAACTGTTAAACACCCTCGCGAAACAGCCTGATGTGGAGAAACAAGGCCGCCGGATTCTGGAGCGGCTCGCGCTGGCCTTCCAGGCCTCCCTGCTGCTTCAATATGCGCCGGGATGTGTCTCCGAGGCGTTCTGCGCGGCCCGGCTTGATGGGGACGGCGGGCTGACGTATGGCACCCTGCCTCCGGGTACCAAGTTCAAGGAAATCATTGACCGCGCCACACCCATCAAAAAGTAGCCATCAATACACACAGTTTCGGGCTTCATTGGCAGAGGCGCGGATAAGATAGGCCTCCGTGTCAAAAAATGGTCTGAGAGGCTGAGAATGAATCCGCCGCCTGCCAAGGCGGGCGTTGAGGGCTGTTTTCCAATCATTCGGAACCCGACACCCGGGACGTTGCGCGCCATTATCCGGCAAGCCCGTTACATTGCCATGGAAGAACTTCATCCGTATTTCTATCGTTAATGTTTCTCAGGACTTGTCTTGTTCGTTTCCGATACCCGGAACTCGGCACCCGAAACCCGTTATTGGCAATCCCCGGAAGAGTGTGATATCGTTTTATTCAGGTTTGGGAATTGCGCTATGTGGCGTTTTGTGCATCTGTCCGATCCGCATTTGGCGAGCCAGCGGGACGGGGAATGGAATAACCGGTTTTTGTGCAGCATGATGCCGGAAGTGATGGCGTGCCTGCGCAAGGATTTGGCCCCGTTGCGCCCGGATTTTATCCTGGTCACCGGGGATGTGTGCAGCAGGCAGACACATCCCGCCATGCTCGAAGCGCGGGATCAGATGGAATCGCTGGGGTTTCCTTATTATCCCATGGGCGGCAATCATGATTTCGTGCTGGAAGATTCGCGGGACTGGTTTATCGATGCGTTTGCCGACTGCCTGCCGGAACCCAGCACGTTCTATTCCTTTACCCACAAGAATCTTCATTTTTGCGTGATGGACGCCTGGTGGAAATGGAGTGATGGCACCTTGAGCCCCATCAGCGAGGCCTCGGTGGCCGCCGATTTGGACGCCACCCTGGACAAGGCGCGCTGGGCCATTCCGCCCAATCAATTGGATTGGCTGGAAACGGACCTGAGCCTGCACGACGCCCTTCCCACCATCGTCGCCGTGCATTGTCCGGCCGTGCCGATTCCGGCGCGGATGCGGCGTCCGGGGGTCAAGGACAGCGGGGCGCTCGACAATGCGAACGTTTTGCTGGATTTGCTGGGGGATTATCCCCAGGTGAAGGCAATTTTCTCCGGACACATGCACATGCACTATATCGAGAACACCTGCGGTTTGGTGCATGTGGTCACGGGCGCGCTGCCGGAATATCCCACGGAATACCGCGATGTCCAAGTGTTTGAGGACCGCCTCGAAGTGCATACCTGCGGCCTGAGCGACCCGCAGTTCGCCGCCCGTTCCCTGATCCCCGGAAAAGAATGGACCCGGGGCGAGGAACGCGACCGGAGTGTTATTATTCCCCTTTAGGGAATGGCGGAGAAGACGATGATGAGTTCGCCTTTTTCCAGGGCGAACCCGCCAAGTTTAACCAGTTTCCCCGGCGATGCCATTAACCGCGTGGAGAGGACCGCCACCGGTGTTCCTCCGGCGGTTTTAGGCGCCAATTCCACGCGAATATCCATGCGCAAGCGCCCGTCCGATTCCTTGGAGAGCGGGGTGACAAAGAGGGTATAGCGTGATTCCACGGGAATCGGCGTTTCCTTTTTATAGGCGATAGCCCGTTTTTCGGCCAGGAGTTTGCGGTAGGAGTCGAAGGGAAGATCGGCCACGGCATTGGCGATAGGTTCGAGTCCCGGCTCAAATTCCTTTGGTGTTTTCCCTTCCTGAGTGGCTTGTGCGGCCCACAACGAAAGTGTTATCCGTTCTTCGGCCCGTGTAAGCAGTGAAAACAAGAGGATGCAACACACCATGCCAGTAACCGCCGCGTTTTTTGAAGCGGTTCCGGCAATATGGTGTTTGGGGCCGATCACTCCAGATCTTCCTTGCTCATGGTCACCCACACCGTGGTCGTGCCGTCCCCGGAACTATACGCATTGATTTTCGCACCTTCCAAATCCGTTGATACGTTCTCCACCTCGGTCGCCTTCACTTCGCCCGGCGCCCCGAAAAAGATCACGAATGTGGCGAAGGAGATGACCAACGCCGCCATGGTCAGCGATAGTACCGCCCAGAAATTCGTTGCCCGGCGCCGGACCGGCGCCTCCAGGCCTTCCTGAATGCCCCGCATGAAGGCGGGGAACTGCGCATCGCCTATCTCCTCGACCCGCCGCACCCGCGCCACGCCCTCGCGCAACCTTTCCAATTCCGCCCACCGCGCCGCGCAGTACGGGCACTCGGCCCGGTGCGCCTCCAGGCGGTCATCGGCGGTGCGTTCACCGTCAAAGTGTGCCTCAATCGATTTTGTCCAACGGCATGTCAGCATTTATCCGCTCTCCATCACACCCATGCGGGCGAGCGTGGCCTGCAACTTCTGGCGCGCATGGTGCAACCGGCTCATCACTGTGCCCAGATTGCACTGCATTACCTCGGCCATGTCCTGGTACGACATTCCTTCAAATTCCCTCAGAACGAACGCGGTCCGGTGTTTCGGCGGCAATAAGGCAATCGCTTTTTCAATCGCCGTGCCTAGTTCCGCGGATTCCAGCGCCTCGCGCGGGTTGGCGGGAAGGCTCGGTGCATCCGCGTCCAGGCGTTCGTCCAATGGTACGGTATCCAACTTTCGTTTCTTGAAATGGTCCTTGCAGTGGTTGGCGGTGATCCGCAGCAGCCACGTCTTAAAGCTCGAATCCCCCCGGAATTTTCCGAGGGAATGGTAGGCCTTAATGAAGACCTCCTGGGACGTGTCCCAGGCTTCTTCGCGATTCCGCAGGAAATGATAACTTAGGGCGAAGACATCGTTCCGGTAGCGGCGCACCAGTTCCTCGAAGGCCCCGGTATCGCCTGTACGCGCACGGTCCACCAATGCGGCATCCGCTACCGCGCCCGAAGGACTGCGGTCTTCTGTCACGTGCTCAGCCATAGGAATCCTATCATACCCCAAGCACGCTTCCAGCGAAATACTTTTGTGCGGCCATTTCTGATTTAACTTTCCAGAGAGTAGACGCCATTAGAAACGCTTTATTCACTTTTTTATCACAAGCAATTGCGAAATCGCCCTTTTTCTCCGGAAAACATCGTGCACAGAGCAAATTACCGGCATATATAGACAAACCGGCGCCTTGAAGGGCGATTGCGCAAATGCCTCTTATCAATACGTTAACGTGAAATGACAAAAATGGATTCAAGGAGCCTCGAAACGGTAAATTGCGGTGCTTTTTGCCGGCAGCACGTCCCCGACGCTCCCATTGATACCCAAGAGGTGTGTTTTTGGGTAGCCGGGAGCCATCCGGATTACGCCAAGGGCCGGTTTCGGCCACGAAAAGGTGTATTCTCCTTCATGTTCTGTGTGAAAAATGAGATATTGACCAACCACCCCAGTCATTCCCGGGGTATCCCGGTACAAATGAACTCCCGCGCGGCGGCAAATCTCCTGCAAGGTGCCTGATGAAAGGCGGGGGACCGTTGTGTAGATACACACCCCATTCCCCGCTGGGCGCGCGGCGGCGGCGATTTCATTCGTAAGTCCATACCACGCAATGACATCGCTCTGTTCGCCGGGGATGATAAAGCGGAGGTCCCAGGGGTTGGGATCAATTTCACGGATTTCCTTGGTGAAAGCTTCCCGGATTCGGATGGGGATGTTATCCATGCGTGGTTCCACGGGGAAACCAGTCAGTTCGGTGATTCGGGCGGGGTTCGGCCCATCGGGTCCCATAATCCCGGGGGCATAGGTCCAGAGCACCGTGCCGCCCCGATCATAAAACCGGCGGATACTCTGCATTTCCTTGTTGCTCACCGCATAGGGATTCGCCATCACCAGTACCTTGACCGAGGATGGGAGCTTTTTGAGGCTGCTTTGGAGGTAATAGCCTACCGGTGCCCCGATCCGGTCCAATTCAGACCGCCAGTACGACAAGGAATGAATCAATTGAGGATGGGTGCTGGCACGGAGATAGTCTACGGCCTGTTCATCCACAACACAGGCGACTTCCGGGGCAAACGGTTCCTCAGCGCGCACTTCCGCCGCCATCCGGCGCAGGAGAGGGATGGAGGCCCAAAATGCCGGGTCATTCCACCGCCCATCCGCGAGCAGGTCAAAGAACCACATCCCGCAGCGGTGGGTCAGGAAATTCCCGATATTCCGCTGGGCAATGGACAACGTCTCCTCGGAGGTTCTGGTTCGATCCGGCCAGCCGGGAGCAATAATCCCCTCCGGCGACTTCTCCACGCTTAGGTGGGTATAGGTATCTTCCTCCATGATCGCGAGCTTGCCGTGCAGGGCCATGGAATCAATGGGGCTGTGGAAATGCCCCGGTTGCCCCAGTCCCCGTTCAAAATACGAATAGGGCGCGAAAAACAGGTCCAAATCAGGGTTCTCCAGCAATTTCTGAAGCGCCAGATGCCCGGAATTCGCCAGGGCGCGTGGGCCATTGTTGCTCAGTTCCATGGTGTACCCGTAAAACGCGCCCGCCAGCGAACGGCCCTGCGTGCTGTCTTTCACGATATGTGCGAAGTACGCGATGGTGTCCGCAATGAGTTCCTGCTGAAACCGCTGCATGTCCATGGCCCGGCGATGCCGCAGCGGACTGCGAAACGGACCCCACACCGCCGCATCCCGTTCTTCCGGCGTGGGAAACGAGGCGTTTTCAAAGGTGACGTGGGCGTCCATCCATGCCTCTTGTAAATGCTTGCTCTTCGTATACGTTTTCCGAAGCCATTCCCGGAATGCCGTCTGATTGGCTGGAGAATAGTCCATGAAATCGTTGGTGTCCTCATAGAACCATTCGCCCGTCTGCAAATAACACAAGCACACGCCCAAAAAACGGTTTGCATGAGGGCCATGGATAATCTGTTCGATGCGCTGGCGCAGCAGATCACCCGTGGTTTGCCGCCATAGCGCGCTGGACGGCGAGGCGCAGGCTTTTCGCTCCCCATTGGCCTTCGTAATGCATTCGTCCGGATGTTCCTGAATCCACTCAGGTGTTGCGCCCAGCCAGGCCCGCACCAAAAAATATCCCTCCGGGTGCGCGCCACAGAAACGGTCAAGAATCTCTGTGGCGTCCACATCCGAAGTCCATGAGGAGGTGTTTAGGGTGATATTAAAAAACGGGATTTTGGCTTCGGCGGCCTTGTGAAGTTCTTCCAACAACACCTCATCACGGTTGAATTGATTGTTCAGGGAGATAAAGAGGGGGGAGAAGGGTTGTTTGTTCACGAGAATCGCCGGGCCGCCCTTCCTTCCGGAAACCACCGCGCATCTCGGCCACTCCGCGGCTTGGGATACCCCGGTCAGAAGCCCGCATAGAAAAAAGATCAAAATGCCCCGGAATCGGATCATGAATGGCGCACCAGGATAAATTCCGCCAGCCCTTCCATGGAGTCTCGGTAGTCACTCCGGGGAAGGGTGAATAACGCACCCAAGGCACGGTCCATAAATGCACGGGCTGCGTCCATGGTTTTGTTGCGCGAACCTGTAGATTCCACCTTGGCCGAAACCCACGCACGATCCTCCGGACTCAATTCCGTGCCGCGCATCGCCTCCAACCGCTGGAGTTCATCCGGGGCCAACGCTTCACGCATGAACAGAATCGGCAGGGTGAATTTCCCCTCCGCCACGTCTCCGCATGCGGGCTTGCCCAGGCTTGTCTCCGGCTGCGTGAGGTCCAATAAATCGTCAATAATTTGAAAGGCCACGCCCAGCGACATGCCGAATTGGTGAAGGGCATCATGGTGCTGAGGGTCTATGACAAACGTTGGCGCACAACAGGCTTCCGCGAACAGGCTGGCGGTCTTTTGCTCCGCCAACTGGATACATTCCTGCTGGGTTACACTGCTTACCTCCCGCCCGAAAAAGTACAACTCGCCTTCCGCCATCCGCCGCACCGACGTAATCGCATTATCAATCACCGCACACGAATTGTAGCCGGCCAGCAGATTCACCGCGCGCGCCACCAGGTAATCGCCCCCCAACACCGCCGCGTGATTGTCCCATAGGGCGTTTAACGAGGTATTGCCCCGGCGCAGCAGTGCGCGGTCAATCACGTCATCATGCGCCAGCGACGCGATGTGCAGCGCCTCGAAGGCCGCCGCCAGCCGGACATACTGTTTCAAATCCGTGCCGCCGATGGCGCCCGCGGACAATAGGCATAACGCCGGCCGCAATAATTTTCCGCCCGCCTTGGGCATCGGCCCCGCGTCCACCCGCACCAGCCGCAAGGCCTCTTCCCAGATGCGCCCAATCTCGCCGCGCACCTCCGTCAGGCATTCCGCCACCGGCCGGTACAAATCGTCTAAGGTAATACGAATCATCATGGCCTTAATCTTACCACACCCGCCGCCACGGGGTGAATAGTGCATCATCTTTTTGCGCTCACCTGTAGTGAGGGGATGTGGAGCGAAATCCACCTGATCAGTCGGATCAGTCGGATCAGTCGGATCGGCCTGTTGCGGGTACCCCCCAATCCCTTCGGAAAGCACATGGGAAAATGTTTCAAATCCACCCGCGCTTTCCGATAAAATCGCGTTAGTGGAGGATCGCATGAATGAACGCGGAAACAGACAACCCAAAGCCCAATCATCCTCATCAAATAAACAGAAGAACGTTCCTTGAGGCTGCGGGGGCGGGAATGTCGGTTTCACTGGCTGGGTGTGCCACGCATGCCGGTGAAAGTGAATGTCCGCCTGCTGTAGCCGCTGCAAAGAAAGAAAAGGAGTTATCCATGGAAAGCAATCCGCTTACCGCCCGCATTACGCTGGTCCAACTGAACAATACCGCCGCGGAACAGCCTCCGGTGATCGAGCGCATGCCCGCCTACTTTGAAAAAGCGGCGGCGCTCGGTTCGGATTTGGTGGTGTTTCCCGAGTATGTCCTGGGCGATAGAATTGGCCCGGAAGATGAGGTGGCGAAACGGTTCTTTGATTTGGCGAAAAAGCACCACATCAACGCCATCACCGGATGCGTTGAACGCCATGGAAAAGACCAGTGGTGCACCAGCGCATGGGTGGTGAACCGCGATGGCATCCTCGTTGGCCGGTATCTGAAAAGCCATCCGGCGTCCGGGCCCGCGCCGCATTACTGGCCGCCGCTGCCGGGCGAGGATTCTGAAGCCCGGGGTGTGCTGGGCAGCCAATTCAAGATATTCCACCTTGATTTCGCCCCGATTGGGATTCTTCAGTGTTATGACGGTTATTTCCCGGAGGCCTGGGGGTGCACTTCCTATATGGGGGCCGAAATCATTCTCTGGATCAACGGGCGGGGCGGCATTATCGAGGATGCTTATTGCATTACCGCCGCCAATTGCTATGGATGCGTGGTGGGCGGCGTAATCACCGCCGGGCACAACACGGGATTCGCCGGCCCTGGCTGTGTTGAACCCTTAGGCGCTTACAAAGAGGCACACGAGGAGATGCGGCTCCATCCGCGCATCAAAAAGCCGGGCGATGCCTGTGTCTCCGCCGTTATTGATTTGGCCAAACTCCGCTGGAAACGAAAACATCTGCGCACCATGCACCAGCGACGCCCCGATATGTACGGCCTGCTTACCCAAGATGTAAAGATGTGGCAGAACTACCCCGAAATCCCATGGGATTATCCCGAATGCCCCGCCTTGGTCAACAAGGCACAACTCTGAGCGGATTCCCAATTGAATACGCACAATCACATCGAGCAGACCAATCGGTCCGATCCCCCTGACCAGACAGTGCCGCATGGCGTGATCAACTAGATTGCGGCCGCGTCAATTCCTTATACTGAGAAAATCACGTAACATGATCGCTGGTTGTTTTTACTGTCATGTAGTACCGGAGCACGGGAGTGTTGCCGTGCCTTGATGCTTCTGCTGGCGAGGAATGAATCGGAATTTTATGGCGGCTGTAATTGAGACTCATGAGTTGTCGAAATGGTTCGGCGAGGTGGTGGCGCTGAATAATTTGTCCGTGGTGATTGAGGAGGGCGTGACGGGGCTGCTGGGCCCGAACGGGGCGGGCAAAAGCACCTTTATCAAGCTGGCGCTGGGCCTGTACCGGGCAAGCCGGGGATATATCAACGTGCTGGGCCAATCGCCGCGCAATAACCGGAATGTGCTGCGGCGCATCGGGTATTGCCCGGAGACGGACAAATTTTACGAAAACATGACGGGATACGAGTTCGTGTTCTGGCTTAACCGGTTCTGGGGGATGGGGGTGAAGGAAGCGCGCCGCGCCGCGGAAGCGGCGTGCGAGATGGTGCAGATGACCGGCCGGATGCACGACCCGATTGACGAATACAGCAAGGGGATGCGGCAGCGGATCAAGATTGCGCAGTCGCTGGCAACGAACCCTGAATTGTTGTTTCTGGATGAACCGATGTCGGGCCTTGATCCGCAGGGCCGCGAGGAAATGTACGCATTGATTCACCGGCTGGGGCAAACCGGGTATTCGGTGATTGTGTCCAGCCACATCTTATACGAGATTGAGCGGGTGACCGACAGCGTGGTGCTGCTGTACAACGGCACGATGCTCGCGCAGGGCCGGGTACGGCAAATCCGCGATCTGATTGACGAACACCCGCACACCATCACCGTGGACAGCGGCAATCCCCGGGCCATTGCGCAGCATTTTGTGCAGGACGCGGGGACCCTGATTGTGGAATTCGACGACGGGCGGCTCACCATCCGCACGCGGGACCCGAACCTGTGTTATCAGCGGTTGAACGAACTGATGGTGGACCGGGCGGTGCACGTGGAAAGCATTCAATGTTCCGATGACAATCTTCAATCGGTGTTTGATTACCTGACGCGATAAGGGAAGGAAAAAACGACCGTGGCAAGCATCCTGGGTTCTGACGCGAGGTTACCATCTCCTGGGCCGTTCCCCGTACAGTATGTGCGTTTTACCTGGTCTTCGCTGGGACACGCCCTGACGATGATCCTGCGGCGGCAGCGGATTGTGTTCGCGGCGGTAATTACGTTCCTGCCGGTGTTGATTCCGCTGGCCATGGCGTTCCTTTCCCCAAAACAGTTCGCCGAAGACGGGGCCAAGGTGTTCTCCACCATGATGGAGCAGGTGCACATCAACGTGCTGGCGCCGTTGCTGGCGCTGTTTTTCGCGACCATGCTGGTGGGCGAAGACGTGGAGGCGCAGACCATCCCCTATATCCTGACCCGTCCGATTATCCGGTCTGCCTGGGTGTTGGGGCGTTTCATCGCCTATATGCTGGTAGCCTCCATGATCCTGCTGACGTCCGCCGTGCTGGTCTTTGGCGCGTGCACGGCACTGAACAATCTGGCCTTCGACCGCATCGGGCTGATGCTGCTGGCGCATTACGGTGGCGTTGCGGCAATGGCCCTGTTGGGCTATGGCGCGGTGATGGTGCTGCTCGGAGTCACCACGCGGCGGCCCATCGTGATTGGGGTGCTCCTCCTGTATGGCTGGCAGCGGCTGGCAACGCTGGTACCGGGGCTGATTGATTTCTTCACGATTCAGAAATACACCGATGCGCTGTTGCCCAAACTGGCAACCCAGCGCGGGAACGTGGAAATCCAGACCGTGTTGGGGACGTTCCAGAAGGAAGTATTCATGGTGAGCGCGCGCAAGGCGTTCATAATTCTCTGGATCATTGCGCTGGCATTCCTGATAGCATCCGTGCTGGCGGTGCGCCTGCGGGAGTATTCCGCCGCGCGTGCGGCCGGAGGCTGAGCATGGCGCGTGTGAGAAAACCCAGCGCACTGCGCAATTTAACCCTGTTTTTTCTTCTCGCGGTCCTTTTTGGGGGGGTGGCGGCAAGCATCCGGTTCATCAATCAAGAACCGGAGTTTATCCTCCCGGAGCGGCAAGTCATTACGCCGGTTCCGAAGGAAGAGAATGGCTATCATGCGCTGCAGCGCGCGCTGAATATGGTTCCCCGGAATATGAGCGCCCTGCGTCCGGTGCAGGTTCCGGATCCCGCGCATCCGGGAAAAACCATGCTTTACGAAGCCCATGACTATGAACTGGGGAAAATCATCAAGGTGGACCGCCCGGATACTGATCCGGAACTATTGGCCTTCTTGCATAAAGCAGAGCCCGCGCTGGACCGGCTCCGGGAAATGCTCGAACTCCCCGTTTTTCAATTGCCCTATAAGCCCAAAGTTTTCCAACGCAATCAATATGATTTCAATGTTCTGGCGGCCTTGGGGAGCGCCTTGGCGCGGGTGGAGAATAAACCGGAAGAAGGCATTGCGATATTGTTGGATTTGATCCGTGTGGACCGGCGGCTCGCGGAACAGCCCAGCCTTTCCTCAACGATGGAAAACCTCGCGTTGCGCGAGTGCCGGATGATTGCCCGGTGCTGCAATTCCCCGGAGTTGCTCGCCGCGCTCCAGCAGCAGTTACTGGCGCTGGGGGTTCCGTGTCCCAACCGGCGGACCCTGCTTGAAAAAGCCTGGGTGCTATTGGACAACACCTTGGCCGGCGACGAACCAGAAAACGAAGAAAACCCGCCGCAAGGCGTCCGGCTTTCCCGCCGCCATCGTCACAATGATTTTGGACGCCGCCTGGAACAGGTGTATGTGCACTGGCGCGCAACGCAGATTACCCAATTGATTATCCGTCATAAGGATGAATTGTATGCCATGCTGGAACGGCCCATGGACGAAATTCAACAATGGCGGAAAGAACAGCCTGTTTCCCATGGGAAGCGGTTGTATTGGGTGAGCGTGGAGTCTCAGGTCGCGGATGCGGCGTATGACGCGCTCTACCGGAACAGCGCCTATTGGGTTACGCTTGTGGCCATTGCAATGGAACGGTTCCGGCTGGAGCACGGGGAGTATCCGGAGACACTGGAGTCTCTGGCGCCCGCGTATCTTGATTCCCTGCCGGACAATCCCTACACGAACAAGCCGTTTGTTTACCAACGCATCAAACGATGCTATGCCATTGCATCAAAACTCGAAGAAGGCAAAAATCTCGCGGCTCTTCAACCGCACAGTCTTCTGATACCGGTGGAGGAAGTGCGCGCGGGATTAAGCTTGTCCGGCGCGCCTGCGGAAACCACCTCGCCGCCGGCGAATGAATGAAGGGAAATGAAACCCATCCATCGCCCTGCTGTCTTGCCGGAAGAAATCTGCTATGATAGGGAAAACCAAGGAGTACACAGGGCTATGAAATACGAGGGTAGTTTCAAGACACGGGACGGTGTGGAATTATACGAGTGCCGGTGGGACAACACCGCCGATATACAGGCAAACCTGGTGTTAATTCACGGCTTCGGCGAATATTGCGGACGGTATGAGGAGACCGCCGGGGTTTTCAATCAGGCCGGAATTTGCGTGCACAGTTATGATCAGCGGGGATTCGGCCATTCGCCGGGCCGCCGCGCCTATATCAACCGCTTCGACACCTTGTTGGAGGACCTGGACGATTATCTGGCGCATATTCAGCCGAAGCTGGACGGCAAACCGTGGTTCATGATGGGGCACAGCATGGGCGGGCTCGTGCTGGCCCGTTACGCGCAAACGCGCACGGTGAAGGCCAGTGGGTTGATATTCAGCAGCCCCTTTTTGGCGTTCAGCGAGGACCTCCCAAAATTTCTGTTGACGATTTCTTCGTTTCTCGGGAAATGGCTGCCCTGGATGCCGGTGGGTAATGTGGACACTTCCCGGCTGTCGCGCGATCCGGCGGTGGTGGCCGCGGCGGACGTGGACCCGCTGTCGTTTCATGGGCGGGTGCGCGCACGGACGGGCTCGCAGTTTCATCAGGCCATTTTGCAACTGGATGCGGCCTATGACCGGATAACCCTGCCCGTATACATCGTTCACGGCTCCGACGACAAGGTAGTATCGAATACGGGCAGCCAGATGCTCTATAAAGGCTGTGCGTCAAAGGACAAGTTTTTCAAGATGTACGAGGGCGGATATCACGAACTCTGGAACGATCTGGACAAGGAAGCGGTGCTGACAGGCATGCGCGATTGGATGCTCGCGCATTGCTGAAAACAGGGGATTGATGTATAGTGGAGGCGTGGTGTTTGGTTGTTTATGGAGGCAGCGGTATGAACATCGAATTAGGGCAACATGGGCTTGTTTTCAGGGGCATATTCCTTTGTGCAATGCTGGCGGGGCTTTTTCCGGCCATGCTTTTGCATGCGGAAACCAAAGGCGATTGTGAAGCCAATTATCTGATCGCGCTGGAAAACGACACCGACAGCGATTTACTCACGGATGATGAAGAAAACGCAATGGGAAGCAATCCCGGCATCCAGGACGAAAACAGCAATGGATTCCCGGATGGGAAAGACCTCGCGGAAACGCTTTCCACGGAAATCGCGGCCCTGGATTCCTTTTTCGCATGGTTTGCGCCTCCGGACACTGAATTCCTGGAAGGCGTCGAGGAAAACCTGCCCCGGAACCGCGTGTACACGGTCTATATTGACTACAGTCTCGATTGCCAGTGGATCACGGCGGCGTGTGAAATCGGCGTGACCATCGGTGAACTGATTGTCGTGAATCCGGCGTTGCATGCCTCGTGGGAAGAGGGTTTCTCGATTCCCCTGGATGGGTGGCACTACATGCAACACGGTTCATTTTCATACAAATCAAATCTGGGATGCGACCCAGAACGCGAAGGCCGGATTGATATTCCAGGGCTGATAACCGTCCTGCACACCGCCATTGAAGGTCAAGAAGAAGGCATACTAGAAGGTCAAGCCGAAGGCGAAGGATCTGTAGAGGAAGGCCAAGCCGAAGGTGAAGGAACCGAAGAAGGCGCCATCGAGGGCGAAGGTTCCACGGAAGAAGGGCAAGTGGAAGGCCAAGCCGAAGGCGAAGGGGAAATCAGTGACCCCGGCCTGATCGAAGATGGCGGATTTGAAGCGGGAATGCCCAATCCCTTCTGGGAAACCCCCGAAGGCAATTCCCCCATCTGTTCGTATGCCCCGTGCGGAAATGCCCCCTTGACAGGGAATTGGAGCGCCTTCTTCGGCGGCGTGGATGTTGGTTCGTCCGATTCCTGGATACAACAGCCTTTTCTCATCCCGGCGGGAACACAAAAGGCCTTCTTGAGCCTTAATCTGGACCAGTCCACGGGAAGTGGAACGGCGTATTTAAGGATAATCGTTGACGGTGCACTATTTGAGGAGTACCTCTTCTCCGCATTTCACACCCCGGATGAGTTTCACACTCCGGATGGATACACCAGTCTCAATGAATTCGATTTCTCCTCTTTCGCGGATGGCCTTCCGCACATGCTCCGGTTCGAAGGGGGCAATACCGCCAACGCCGAAGAAGGGGAAGGCATTCTGGTGCGCCTGGACAATGTGGCGATAGGGTTCCATTCGCTATTCACGGGCGCGGACGGCAATCACGATTACGCAATCAATCTCTCCGAACTGCTCCGCATGGTCCAATTTTTCAACTCGGATGGTTTTCACTGTGATGCCGCCACGGAAGACGGGTATGCCCCGGGCGATGGCGACAGGAGTTGCCTTCCCAATTCTTCGGATTATAATCCGGAGGACTGGCGCATCAGCCTGTCGGAACTGCTGCGCATTATCCAGTTCTATAATTCCGCCGGATACCATGTGTGCCCCGAGGGGGAAGATGGTTTCTGCCCGGCGGTGAAAATTATTAACTGACATGGGAAAGCCCCTGCATCCAGAGGCTTTCCCCGCTGAAAACCTTTATGGTTTCCGCGCACGGCGCGCGATAACAGTTCCGGAAAATACGGCCAAGAACATCAAGCCCAACCATCCCGCGGCAGGCACTTTGGCGATATCGCCTTGCAGATAGGTCAGCCCCAGCGACAGGGCGGTAATGCGGTCCGTCACGGGATTATAGATAACGCTGGTGTAGGCTTGATGGCCGCCAGGGTCCAGGGTCTTTTCAACCACGCCCGTGGCCGGATTGACCAACTGCACGCCGCCGGCCATTCCCCAGCCCAAGGCGCCGCCAATAACCAACTGGCCCGCCGCGGTAATGCCCGAAACACCGCCGTTGAAATACATCCCGGGGTTTCCGATTAACGTGCCGGCCGCGGCCCATTCGAGCGTGGTATGCGTGTTGTACGCGTTGATAAGGGCGGTGAGGCTGAAGGAACGCAGTTCGAGGCTGGCGGCATCCATCACATATACCCGCCCGTGCACGTGATCCACTGTGATGGCAGCGGAATACCCCGGCTTATGCACCACTGTGCTTCCTTTTACCGGCGGTTTGCGCACCACCGGCACGGGGGCCGCCTTCGCGCCGGAAAAACCATGAATCACCAGCAGGCTGTTCATCCAATCGCCCGCCCCCGCGTCAATCAAGACCAGTGATTCCGTCAGGAATGCCGCGGCAAAATGCGGGATGGTGGCGGCCACGGATTGCGGTGAATAATCCTGCAGGCCATTCGGGCTGATCCGGTAAATTTTATCCAGATAAGGGTCTCCGTCATACCCGCCCGCGCCCAGCAGCACGGTATTCCCGCCGGGTGAGAGAATGGCAAACGCGGGATCCCCCTGATAACCGGAAGCGCGCTGTTCAAACCGGTCCACATTCGCGCTTTGCTGAACAAAGATTTTATCGCCATTCCACAGCAACAGCCGCCCATCGGGCAGGGCGGTTCCCACGACATTGTAGCGGGCGGTGGTGGGAAAGCGTTCATATACGGAGAAATCGGCGGACGAAGCCACGCCGGAACAGACACTCAACACAATCATCATTCTGAATACGGTATTCATACGTATCCCCTTCATGGTTATCGTATAGTTTGTTTCGTACCATTTGTCAGGGGAAAAGAAGGCAGGAAAAACACGGCTCCTGCGGCAACTTTTCCGCGAAATTGCAACAGTGAATACACGATGTCAGACAGGTCTTCTGGCTTCCGGATCATCCTACTCCCCGCGCCTTCCCGTCCTCATGGACAGTGGTTCGATTCGCGGGTTTCGTCCCCGGTCACAGCAGCGCGACTGCGACGGACTTTCACCGTCTTCCCTTGGCCTGAGACCGTTACGTGCGTCCGATGGTCTGCTTCCTCCTTTCCTTACCGGTGGGGACGCCGTAAAAACCAGAGTATAACGCCTGCTTCCTCAAGATGCAACGTTTACACAAAAACGTCCTTCGCGGTGCAATGTATTCTTGCTTTCTAAAAAAAGAAAGGCTTACCCCACGATACGGCCTGCACACAGGCAAGCAGACTGTCCATGCAAGCGCGCATTCCTGCAAATTTGTGGGTATTTCCCACCACGTTCATGCAGGCACTATCCAGTGCATACACGTGTCGCGTTTTGGATTATCATTATCACCCAAGTTGATTATGAGCGAAACTTGACGTCAATGTCATCGCCTAGGAAATGAAATCAACCCCAGGGCATTGCGGTTCTCACGGTTCCTTGGGTGTTTTTCAAGGCTTTTCTATTAAGGGCAATAATGCATTGCCGGGAAATGTGTATATTTTTGTGTTTCAAAGAATTAACCAAATCAAGGAGTCACGATCATGCGCAAAAGCCGGAAAAGTAAATCCCCCACCTATTCAAGACGAGATGCCCTGAAGCTTACAGGATTGGCCACCGGCGGACTTATCTTGGGCGCAGGAGCTGATAACCAGGGGTGTAACGGAGAAGAAATTCTTCCCAGCCAAAGAAACTCGTATTTCCATTCGTTAAAACCCATCTTCCTCGGCCAGGAACCCGTGGGCGAAAACGAGATGCGGATTTCGTTTTGCGGAACCACCTGCCTGCCCCGGCTGACCCAAGCCTGCAACAGCATTTTCGTGGAATTGGGCAATGGCGACAGTTTTGTTTTCGATTGCGGCACGGGGGTGATACCCAAGTACTATGCCATGGGGATTGGTTTGAGAAAGATGGACAAAATCTTTCTGACCCATTTACACGGGGATCACATGAGCGATCTGATCTTCATCTACGGGTTTGGGCCTTCTGATGACCGTAGAACCCCCCTGTATGTCTGGGGACCTTCTAAATCGAATGTGCCCGACCCTAAAGACAACAGCATCATCTATGAAGACGGAACCATCGCTTTCTGCCAGTCGGTCCAGGACATGATGCGCTGGCATAATGAAAGCCAAGCCTTCCTGCCAAGCTCCGCATCAAATTATGTTCCCCCTTCCTGGGCGCCGGCGGACAAAACTGATGCCTACGATCTCGTCGGATTCGAAGTCCCATGGAATGAGCGTTCTATTGCGTACCAAAGCAATGGGGTGACGATTACGGCATTTCCCGCCGTGCATTGCCGGCAAGGCAGCGTCAGCTATAAACTGGAGTGGAATGGCCTTTCCATGATCTTCTCCGGAGACACGAAACCCAATTACTACATGGTTGACGAGGCAGGTTCCGGGGTGGATGTGTTAATCCATGAGATCGTGGTGCCCGTGGAAGTCTGGGCGGAAAGAGTGGCCGGCGTTGCACCGGGCAGCGAACATTGGGCTCAGGCCGTAAACGGAGCGCAAATGGTCCAAGACAGTTCCCATACACCCCAAAGAGCCTATGGCTATATTCTCAGCCAGTTGGAAGTGCCGCCCCGCCTCGCCGTGGGAACCCATTTCCAGGCTGCGGACGACACCATTGAAGCGGCATTGAAAGACATCCGTGCGCATTACCCCAACGGCGATGTCATAATTGCCACGGATTTGATGGTCCTCAAAGTTACCCAGGGAGCAATCGAAGCGCGGCAAGCCATTGTATCCAATTACACGTGGCAGCCCCCCACGATCTTTGATCGTCCGCTGAAGCCGCCGAAGTACTGCAACGAAGACGGCTCCGGCAATCCGACCATGCAACTCGACCCCAACGCGCCTCTTATCGATCCAGCGCTCTGGGCATGATAAGAATGGGTCCGGCTTTTTAAGAGGCCGCATCAACGGAAATGGACGCCACCCGTTTGGGTGGCGTTTTATTTCGGGCATGGCACATCAAGAGGGAAGATTATGGAAGTGCCGTATCGCATGGCGGCGAAGATCAGGCACTCCCCCCAGCTCCAGTTTCACAACCATCCGTGCATAATAGGATTCAACGGTGCGCGGGCTAATATTCATCCCGGCGGCGATATCCCGTGTGGGCAGGCCCGTGCCCAGCAACCGGTAGACCTGTTGTTCCTGGCCGCTTAGTTCTTTAAGACATGCGTTCACTTTGCCTGAAGCCGCTTGTTCCGCCAGGGCAACCGCCGCGTTAGGACTGACAAACCGTTGGCCCGCCGCCACCTTGCGTATCGCATCCACAAGCACTTTGTGAACCTCTCGCTTGGTAACATATCCAAGCGCCCCGGAAGCAAAGGCCCTTTCCACATGCCATCCATCTTCATGCATCGAGTAGACCAAACACGGAAACGAGCGCTGGTGTAAACTTTCTATAAGTCCAAACCCATCCTCATCGCCAAGCGAAATATCCACTAGAACAACGCCGGGCCGGTACGCCTCCAATTGCGCCAGCGCCTCGGCGCAACTGCCTGCCTCCGCGCAAACCACTATCCCTTCAGGCTCCAATAGCAATCCCAATCCCTGCCGGACCGCCGGGTGATCATCCACAACCAAGATGCGGATAGGCTCGGATTCAATTTCCATGGTTCAATTTCTCCGAATCTCGTGGACATGCGCCCGGCGGGTTATTGTCATTATATGGTACCCGGCATGCTACCCTTGTTCCACCCGGCAGGTTTGGCGTCACGGCAAACTCACCTTCCAGCAAATGCGCCCTGTACTCCATTGTACGAAGACCCAAGCCGTCCGCCTTTACATAATCCGGGAATCCTTGGCCGTTATCAACCACTTCCAACAGCAGCCCATCCCTTCCCCGCCGTAACGCCACATCAATCCGGCTGGCACATGCGTGGCGTACCGCGTTGTTAATCGCCTCCTGCGCAATCCGGTAAAGGTGCTGCGCCATCATGAAATCCGGGACAGCGACATCCCCTTCGGTTTCAAACAGGCAAGGTATATTTGTTGTGTTCCACGTCCGCTTGGCGAGAACCTGCAGCCCCGATTCAAGCGCATTCGGCTCGCTTCCCAAAGGACATATCCCTTTGGCGGCCGCACGCGCTTCATCAATCGCCTCCTCAATCACGGAAGAAAGGGCCGAAATATCTTCTTCCCGAATCGTCTCTTTTCGGCTTAACCGGCGTGCCAATGCCTCGGAACGAAGAAGGGCTCCTGTGAGTTGCTGGCAGACGCCATCATGAATTTCATGCCCCAACCGGCGGCGCTCTTCATCACCCGCCCTGGCCGCCTCACGTTCCAAACGTTTCTTTTCCGACATCTCCCATTCCAAATTTTGGTATGCGGCGCGGCGGTTGGCGGCCTCCATTTCCAGCTTCGTCAACGAATCCAGAAGAAACTGATAAAAGCGCTCCAGCAGAATCATCAAGACCGCCAACGCCCCCATCAGGCCCGCACTCTGCGTCATCATGACAGCCAACGGCATTTGCGCTTCCCGCCCGGGTGCCGCCCCCAGGCCCGTTAAGAAAGGCGCATTGTGCAGCAGCGGAACACAAAATAGAATCGCCGCGCTACACGCCGTGGCATACCGCTCCGCGCGAACGCCAAAGAGTATCAAAACCAACACCGGAAGAAAAACCGGCAATGCGCGTAAATAAGGACCTTGTGGAACGGCGAGATTGCCAATGAATATCATAAAATACGCCACCCACAGCATAACGCCGGCACGGATTCTGAAATCGATCCTGCGGTATATGGTGCACACTACAACCACCATATACGCTCCCACTATTGTTACTTGCACAAGTCCCGTCGAGGGCGGAGCTTTCCCCAAAATCACTAAGACGATCCCCGGCATATACGAAATGATACTGGCGGCCAACAGGGCTTCCGCCGCTTTGCGCCGCCATTCCGACAACGCGGCATCAACAGTACTGCCGTCCGGCGCCAGTCCACCATGCATTTCCAATAACTCTCCACATCCTCAAGTTAACCAATATGACACCCCGTATCCCGGCGATTGTTCAAACACCTGCCCTATTGGATATCACGAGTCTATCAGGTTACGGCCTAAACCACCAAGCCAGATTGTCCCCCAGCACTCTATCAATGGATCAAAACACAAAAACACGGCGCGCCCAATTGACCTTCGCGCTGCCCAGCCTATAAGATTACCCCATGAACACAACCGGAAATACCGCCATGAAAGTCATCCTTGTTCTGGGCATTTTGACATTTTTATTCTTATGGCTCACGTCGTTTGTGCTCAATAGGACGTTGAAGCCGAATGAACTGGAACGGGTGGTGGTTCAGCAGAAGTATTCACCGTTTGATGCGCAGCGGGCCTTCAAGGATTTGGAGGCCATTGTCGGGCTGGGACCGCGCCCGGCGGGGTCGGCGGAATCGGGGAAATTGCGTGAATTTCTCAAGCATGAACTGGCTATGAAGGGAATTCGCTGTTTCGAACAGGCCTTCGAGGCGGATACGCCGCTGGGCAAGCGGTCCATGGTGAATTTGGTGGCGGTGATCGAGGGCACGCGCCCGGAAATCATTTTGCTTGGCAATCATTATGACACCAAACTCTTTACAGATTTTGCGTTTGTGGGGGCGAATGACGGCGGCTCGACAACGGCATGGATGCTGGAGATGGCCCGCGCGCTGGGGCCGCGCCGGGAAGGCCGCACGCTCTGGCTGGCCTGGTTTGACGGCGAGGAGGCGTTTGGGAAGTGGTCGGACACGGACGGGCTGTATGGGAGCCGCGTGTTTGTCAAACACCTTCAGGATACAGGGGAACTGCCCCGCCTCCGGGCCATGATCAACGTGGACATGATTGGCGACGCGTATTTGGGCATTCTGAAAGACGCTAACGCCGCACAGTGGCTTCAGGACATCGTTTGGGACACCGCGCGCCGCCTAGGGTATCAGCGGCACTTCGGAAGCCTCGCCCGCGACATACAGGACGATGATTTCCCTTTCCGGCAGGCGGGCATCCCCTCGTTGCTGCTGATTGACTTCAGTTACGGCGGTTCCGTGCTTGAACACAAGCAGAATTGGCACACGGCCCTGGACACCCTGGACAAGGTGTCGGCGGCCAGTTTGCAGGCGGTTGCCGATGTCTTTTATCATGCACTCCCGGCAGTGGAAGGCTATCTGGACCAACATCCCCGGAATCAGGGTTAGCATGAACACAGACGCAGACGACATTATCCCGCCCACGGGCGAGCAGTCCGTCGAGGAATTGCAGCGCATTGTCGGCGCGCTCTACCGGGTGCACCGGCTGGTGGCGGCCTTGACCGACCTGGAGACGTTGCTGGGCCGCATCACGGAAGAAAGCCGGCACGTCGCCCGCGCCGAAGCGTCCTCGCTTATGCTGTATGATCCCGAAACCGATGAACTGTACTTCCGCGTGGCTCTGGGCGAAAGCGGGGATCAGGAAGCGTTGAAGCGCGGTGTGCGCCTGAAACTGGGCCAGGGCATCGCCGGAATGACTGCCCAAAGCCGCGCTTCGATTGTGGTGGCGGACGTGCGGAAGGATTCCCGGTTTTTCCCGGGCGTGGACTCCGCCATCCAATTCCAGACCCGGAACCTGCTGGCCGTCCCCATGATTGACCGCGACCAGCTTATTGGCGTGCTCGAGGTGGTGAACAAGATTGGCGAGGAGACCTTCTCACCGCTGGATTTGCGGGTGATGGAGATGTTTTCCGCGATAGCCGCCAGCGTGGTCACCAATGCCCGGCTGATCGAAGAACACATCCGGAACGAACGCTTCGCCGCCATCGGGCAGGCCATCACCACGCTGTCGCATCATACCAAGAATATCGTTACCGGCTTGAGCAGCAGCGCCGACCTGATCGACATGGGGCTGCAAAACGGCAATATCGAGGTGCTCCAGCGCACGTGGCCGGTCTTCAAGCGCAGCACCAAGCGGGTCTCGAATTTCGTGCAGGACATGCTCTCGTTCTCGAAAACCCGCACGCCCCTGCGGGAACAATGCACGGCGGCATCGCTCATCGCCGAAGCGCAGGAAACCTTCACCGAACTGTTTGCCCGGAAAAATATTGAAATTTCCGTGGATACCTCCGGCGCCACGGGGACGGTCTGGGTGGACCCGGAAGCCTTGTACCGGTGCTTGCTGAATGTGCTCATCAACGCGGCGGAAGCCGTTCCCGAGGACCACGGGCGCATCGCCATCACGGCGCGCACGCTGGAAGATGCGCAGTTGGAAATTTGCATTGAAGACAACGGTCCCGGGGTGCCCGAAACGCACCGGGAACGCATATTTGACCCGTTTTTCTCGACGAAAGGGTCCCAAGGCACGGGCTTGGGGCTTGCCGTAACCCGGAAAATCGCCCGGGAGCATGGCGGCGATATCGTTGTTTCCGGGGCGCCGGGTGGCGGGGCTTCGTTCCGTATGGTCATTCCGGCGCGGGCCGGCGAAACAAAGGAAATATTGGGAGCATGAAGAATTGGCTTGACCAAGAAGCGGTGGGATGGATATTCTGGTTGACGTTGTTTGCGGCGCTCATCTATCCGGGCTATCTTTGCACCCGCGCGTTAACGTACAATACCGCGGGTATGATGACCCGAATAGGCGTGGGCGTGTTTTCCGCCGCCATTGTGTCGGGTTTGGTTTCGACGCTGGTGAACGATTTGCTGCACCGGCGGCGGATGAAAAAGCATAGTGCACGCCGTAAAATTGAACGGAAAGATAAACGGAAGCGGAAATAACGGAGGCCATTCCGCGCGGAACGCGCGCGAAGGGCAATGACGCACGGAAAAGGCATTTGCATCATGGCGGAAATGTGGGATCTGGCGCATTACGTTGAAGAACATGCGGATGACTACGAGCAACGCTGGAAGCTGGCGAAACAACTCTACGCGGCTTGGGAATACCGGCTTGCGCTCGAACACCTGCAAGTGCTGAAAAATGAGTGGCAGCGCAAACTGAATGTTGTCCGGTATCTCTCCGCCACCTATTACCGCCTCGGCCGGTACGACGAAGCCATCGCGGAATTGGAAGAAGCCATCAAGACCTGGCCCCAGGAAATCGGCATCCGCGAACAATACGCGCGCGTGCTCGAGGTGGCCGGGAAACGCGAAGAAGCCATCGTGGCCTGGGAAGAAATCAACCGGATCGATTCCAAACACCCCATCGCGGCGAATGCCGTGCAACGGTTAAAGGAAAAGCGCGAACAACCCCAGGAGCAGGACCTGCACCTGACCGACAGCGACAGCGGCATTGACTTGAGCCCGGGGCGCATCTGCCCGAATTGCGGAGCGCAAAACAGCGATGAATTCGACCGGTGCTGGCAGTGCCATGCTCAGTTGTTCCACGAACGCCACACCCCGAAATCCGCCTCCGGCATCGAGGAACACCGTCCGCCGGTGTTTACCGCGGAAAACTTCAGCATGGCCGCGGGCGGGGTGGTGGTGGCCCTGCTGGCCTTGTCTCTTTATCTTTCGATGAAACTGCTCCTCTTCCGCAGCACGGACGGGGTGTTCATCAGCACGCTGGGGGATCTCTACGACTCCGACCTGGCGGTAAGCCGCGTTCTTACCGGGCTGGGCATGCTCTTCATTTGGCCCGCGGTATTGGCCCTCTCCCTGCTGCTCGTTAAATCCGACCGGCCCGTGCCGCCGCCCTTGGTGGTGCTGGCGGGGCTGCTTATGGCCAGCTTCGCCTACGTGTGCAGTTGGCTCCCCGCCAATCTGTTCAATCTCATGTTCGTTCTGCCGCCCCTCATCGGGCTAGTCATCATCGCCAGTGCTTTCGGCATCGGCTGGCTGCGCGCCCTTAATGTGTGGGCGCTGCACCTGGTCATGGTGTTGATTGCCGCCCTGGCCCTCTTCGACCTTTCGGAATCCGTCCAACTCGGTTCGGTGTTTAATCCGCTGACCGAGATTCCCTCCATCGTGCGGTACTCGAAGGAGCAGAAAGCCAATCCCACCCCCGGGAATTATCCTGTTCCGGGGGAAACCGTGCCCATTGTTCACAAAGTAAAATGGAAATCCACTGGTTCACCCTGGCTCGACAAGCGCGCGGGGGAAACCCAATTTTCCATCTATTGTGAAACGGAAAACCCCAATCTTAAATTCGAAATCAACCAAGGGGAGACCAAACCCCTCGTTTTCGAGTACATAAAAGGAAAACAATGGTCGCATGTCTACGAAATACGGCCGGAAGAGGAATATTTCGTCAAATTGACCGGGGCCGATGGCGTGCGCGCACGCTTGGTCACCGCGGGCATGCTCATCCCCGAATTTCTCAATTAGCCCGCACACAATAGCACCGCCCCAAACAGAGGCTATACGTTTCAAGCATTTTCTACGCTTATCGTGCTCATGGTACCATCCACCAGCGTCCACCATCGTTTCAAAGGAATTATTCCCGATATCGGTTTCTTCGGTCCCATGAGTCCTTGATGTCCCTGGTGTCTTTTGCTGAAAGTGGATGGCCCTGTTATCCGTAGCGTTTTGGGGAGTATTTTGGGGGGCTGACATGCTGGATGTAAGGCAGTGTATAATGGGCGGATACAGAGGAGGTTTTCATGCAGTTATTACATAATGTCTATCAAGTGGGGGGCGATGTGAACGGGATTACGTGGTGCGGGGTGGATATGGGATTCGAGGATGGGAATACCTATGCGATTTCCGCGCCCGGAGGTATTGTGTTGATCGATTGCGGGAATGGTGAAACACTTCCGCGGATTTTTGACAACATGCGGTATTGGGGCCTGGACCCGGACACCATCCGTGCCTGTTTTTTGACGCATCCGCACTGGGACCATGCGGGGGCGGCGTATTTACTGAAGGCGAGGGGCGTGCGGCTATATGCGCACCGCAACACGGCGGAGGCGCTGGCGTCCGGCGATGAACGGTGCTGTGGCTTTGTCTATCACAAACACTTCACACCCGCCACGGTGGATGTGGCATTCGACGATGGCGCGCGATTGGAGGAATGCGGCATCGAAATTAACGCAATGCACTTGCCGGGGCATACTCAGGGTTGCACGGCGTATTTCTTCACCCTGGAAGGCAAACGAATTGTGGCCTGCGGAGACGTCATCGGGACGCTGTTCTGCGGGGATTTCGGCTGGAGCGGTTCGATTGATTTTGACAAGAAAATCTACATGGAGTCGCTGCGCCGGTTCGCAAGGGAGGATACCGACATCATGCTGGCGGGCCACGGCATCAGTTACTTCCATCAGCCCCGTCGGCGCGTCGAGCAGGTATTGAATTCCGCACTCATGCAGTGGCGGTAAGGCGGAGGCGCACATGGTCCATTCCTTGCTATTTTCGACATTGATGGTGACGGGCGTATTGGGCGCGCAGGGGGTTCAAGGAGGAAGCATGCCGGAAAAGATCATCGGGATGTATGTGCACCAGCATTGGGCCTACAGCCACCCCTACGCCGCGCGGACGTGGACACTCGAAGACTGGTGCGGGTATGCGGATGGCCTGCATAAACTGGGCTACAACACGGTGATGATCTGGCCGGTGCTGGAGATCGTGCCGGAACCGCTGACGGACAGTGATCACGCAAACATCGAGAAAATCGCCAAGGTCATTGACATCCTTCATCAGGATTATGAAATGCGGGTGTTGTTGACGATTGCGCCGAATGTGGCGGCGAAAAATGAGGCGGCGGCCAAGTATGCATTCCAAGAGCGGCCTTTTTTCTATTGTGATTATCGAGTGAATCCGGGCGATCCGGCCGCGATGGACAAGATGATCGCATGGCGGGAGACGTTATTCCGTCCCTTGGCGAAGATGGACAGCCTGGTAATCATTGACAGCGATCCAGGGGGATATCCCGGTTCAACCAATGCCGAGTTCGTCAATCTATTGATGGTGCACCGGGCGATGCTCGACCGGCTGCGTCCGGGGATCGAACTGGTCTATTGGATGCATGCGGGCTGGGAAGCCTATTGCCGGTATTATGCGACGGCGGAGTTTTCCATGGGGCCGGATGAGGAAACCGCGGACGTGGTGCGGCTGCTGGCGAAGCAGAATCCTGAACCATGGGGACTGACCGGAGGGCGTTTTCCCGCAATAGAGGCCATGGGACAGGGGGCGCGGATGTTTCCGTTTCCGTATGGGATGATCGAAGGGGAACCAACATTCCCGATGACGAATTTTGGCGGAGACGGCGCCTACAATACTGGTAAATTTTCCGGGCCACGCGGGATTCTGGGCAATGCGCAGACCCATTGCGTGCAGCTTCCCAATACCTTTGCCTTCGCACGCGGGGCGCAGGGCCTTTCGTGCACGGAAGCGGACTATGTTCAGTTTGCCAATGAATTGATTCCAGGCCAGGGCGAGACTATTGTGGCGGCGTGGAAGGCTCTTGCAGAAACCGATGCGGGTTCGATGAAAGATGCGGAAAGCCGTTTGAAGACCATTGTAGGCGGCCCCATACCGGCGGGTCCTCTAAAAGGCCTTTTACTGGGGGAACCCCAACGGTTTATTCATGATCTTATGATGCAGCTTCGACTTCGTGCCGCGTTGGAAGAGTTCCACCGCGCCGTGTTTACCGAACCCAGGGATACACCCCGGCTGGTATCAAGTTTTTCGGGGTTTATTGCCGCCGCCGAGACCTGGCAGAAGCAACACAATTATAAAAACAACTGGTCGTGGCCGCGCATGGAAGAGGCGCTCGTTAAGCTGAATGATGATACTGTCAATGCGGCGTTGAAGGCGCACAGCTATCTTGGCGAAGGCCAAACCCCCTTTGAAAAGGTCCAAAATGGCTTTTGGACCGTTGAGACCTACACCCCGCGATTGATTGACGCGATGAAGGCGGCCTTAAAACATCTTGACTAACCTGCTCTTTTCCTGATGGTTAATTCAGGAAATCATTGGACACGGTGGCGTTGTGGAGAAGTTGGGCGAATTTCTCATCCTGCATATTGGCAAAGGCCGTGCAGAATTCTTCGAGGGTCATTTCCGGCTCCACCGACGGGATGTTAAATTCGGCTTCTGCGCAGTCACTGTAATTCTTGTGCAGGCCGGTGTCGGGAGAAACCACCGGTTTGTGCACGCCGTGCGTGCCCATCGTCAGCATATACGCAGCCAACCCCGCCGCCGCCATGCGCGCCGCCCGGAAAAGGTTCGTTTTCATATCCAGTCTCCTTGTGTTTGTCGCTGAATGAATCATACCCGGGAAAGATAACAAAGGAGATCGTTGCAAAATTACAGTGTTGTAATGCGCGAAGCGTCACGGTTGCCTGGAAGGTATCTCGAAGGCGTCCAGAAGGCTGCCATCCGTACGTATGGTACGGACGCGCATCGTTTTCCCCTTCACGTCCACGGCGCAGAAATGCCAGCAGGTCTCGGTTTTGACGGTTTCCGGGCCGGGAACGGGTTTGTTCCACAGCATTACGCCGCCCCCACCCGTGATCACATGCTCAAAGGCTGGGAGGTGGTGATGTTCATAGGCGTGGACATGCCCCGCAAACACAATGTCCACATTCTTCGCGGCGAACAACGGCTCCAGGAGTTTGCGCAGTGCGGGATCATTGTATCGTTCCCGCGGGTCATAGGTCAGCAACGGTTTATGGAGTGTAACGACGGTGAACCGGGTATCCGCGGGAGGAGTATCGAGGGTATGTATCAGCCAGGAGTATTGCGGGCTGCCATCTCTCAAATCGTCCTGGGTGGATAATGCAATGAACCGCACCCCTGCATAATCGAGCACGCGCCAATGATCCGGCGTGCCGTAATCGAAAAACTCCTCATATAGTTTGGGAGAACCGCCCGCCTCATGATTGCCCAGGCTTACTTCGTAAGGGCGCGATGAGGCCAGCGGCGTGATGTCACGCAGAAAGGAATGCCATTGCCAGCCGTGACCGGTGCCGGAGCGTTCCACGATATCCCCCGAATTGAGCAGGAGCCGGAATCCATTGTGGGCGGGCTCTTCGCGCTCGATGGCGCGCAGGACCGACTGGTGATAGGAAATGAAACCCGCATGGCGATTGTCGCCATATACCGCGAAAGAAAAGTCTTCAGGGGCCGCAGGCGCGGTTTGAAAGGAATAGTCTTCATCGCCTAATGCAGGCACCCGGTACCGGTAATGCATTCCGGGCTGAAGCCCTTCCAGGCGCACCTTGGGATAATGCGTGGGGGCGCATTCGGCATGCAGCCAGGCGGTATCCCCCTCTTTTACATAGTCGACTTTTCCTGGAGAGGCGTCTTCTGCGGTCCAACATACGGTCATCGTGGTTTTCGGGTCACCGGAAAATACAAGATAGGGACCGCCGTTGCGCGGGGATTCATAGTAGTTGCGCCAGAAGTTATATCCAAAAATCGCACCGGTAAAAACAAGAACATACAGGGAAAACCATGCAAATCGCGCACGCCAGTTTCTTGAATGAATCAATAACAGGACAAGACTGGCCGGGATTATTCCCACAAGACCCAACGTGACGAACGGTAAAATAAAGTAAATGGGGTAGGAAATATGGCGAAAGCCCAATATGCCCAAAATAATCCCCGCAACGATAAAGCCCATCCCCCAAAGCAGGGCAACCATGCTCAAAACCTTTTTCATGTGTAAACATCTCCATCCGGCTTGAATGGCCGGTACAAAGAACGCGGCAGCTATCCTTGGGTACAGAGTAGCTGCCGCGAAGCGTTAATGCAATGATTTTTATTCCGCGGCAAACATGTGATCAACTTTGCAGACCGCGGTGTTGCTGGAGTTGCCCGAACCAACGGCCACAATCGCTCCGTCATCCAGCAGGACCATATCCCTGGCGGTCACATGGGGCACCTCTTCGGGCAGGACAAAATTCCAGAGCAGAACTCCCGCCGAGGTAAATTTCCCTAGGGTCATGGCTCCAACGTTATTCCTGCCGCCCGCCAAAATATCGCCTTGGGGCGTTTCTTTGATGGTATAAGGGCATTGTATGGTGGCGGTGCTGCCATAGGCATTGAACCATACAATTTCGCCCTCGGCATCCACTTTGGCCATCCAGCAGCCGTGGTTGATGGCTTTGGGGGTAATGCTGTTGACAAGATCGCCGCCCAGTACATATCCGCCATCCGCGGTTTGCGTGACGGCAAAGGCTTCAGCGCCGTAGCCATCGGCGGTGTCTTGGTACGTTTTCGAGAACAGCAATTCCCCATCACTGTCCAATTTGATAAGCAGGGCCATATAGCCGTGTGCCCCTCCGTTATCCGAATATCCGCACAAAATATAGCCCCCATCCGCGGTCTGTTGTCCCGCCTTGATGATCTGATTGTACTCCCGGGCGTTGTCGTTAATAACCTTACAGAATTCGACCGTGCCTTCCGCATCGGTCTTGAGAATACTGGCGAGATCATACTGGCCTACATAAGAGGACCCAAAGACCACATAGCCCCCATCGCTGGTGATGTTCAACGCGCCGGGTTTATTGCCCGTGCATACATGCCCTTCACTGTACGGATTGAGCGGGGCATAGGTTTTTGACCAGTCCACTTCACCCGAAGCAACTGTCTTGACCAGCAAATAGGCCGGGTTCGGCAGGCCATCCTGGTCATTATTGCCCGACCCGAGCATGATGTAGCCGCCATCGACGGTCTGGAGCAGTCCGCGCGCCTCATGCCGCCATAATTCTTCGCTGCTGCCCGGACGCAGGTTCGTGTAGGTTTTGTCCCAATCTTTCGCGCCGGCATCGGTCAGCTTCAGTGCATACATGTTGTAATTGCCGTTATACGTGCCGCCCACAATATATCCTGTATCATTTGTTTCCGAGATGGTGAGTCCCTTGATGGTATTAACACTTGGAACATAGGACCATGCCAGCGAGGGCGCCGGACCCGTGGAGATGACCATGTCAACCTTTGTCCCTGACTGAACTTTTGAACCCGCAACCGGATTCTGGCTGATGACACAGCCTGCGGGAATGGTCTGGCTCGATGCATTCGTCACGGTTCCCACGCCAAGCTGGGCTAATAAGAGAGCGGCCATCGCATTCACCTGGGTAAGTCCCGTAAGGTCCGGGACCGTTACCGTAGTGGGGGGACACCCCAGCAATATCAAACTCAACGCCAACACCGGGAAAAACATCATGGTTACATAACGTTGCATGCTCTTCAGTCTCCTATTGTTTTGGCGGCACCCTCCGGCCACCAATTTCCCGCATGGATACAACCTTTTTCCGCCATCCGTCGATTTTGCAGGATGATACCGATGTTTACGTTAACAATCAAGTGAAAATAGAAAGATGAATTTCGCCGGCCCAATAATGGAAGATAATGTATGGAAAGGAGTATTTCATGCATTTTCGCGGATGTTTGGTCGCGTATCGTGCACTAGCGGCACTCGGTGTGTTCATATGCGGCGGTATTTTTACTGCTGTGGCACAGGAGGGAAATGACAGGATACAACCGCCTTTTCCAGGAGTGAAGTCGGAGTGGCGGGGATTTGAGCGGTATGATTTTGAGGTGGATGGGCGCAAAACATTGGTGGTGATGCCGAAGGAGGCGGCAGTGGGCAAACCGTGGATATGGCGGGGGGAGTTTTTTGATCACCGGCCGGAGACGGATGTCGCGCTGGTATCCAAAGGGTTTCATCTGGTGTATATGGACGTAGGCAATACGTTTGGCTGTCCGGACGCCATGGGGTATTGGGCGGTGTTGTACAAGCTGTTGACGGAAGAGTATGGCTTGTCGAAAAAACCGGCGTTGGAGGGGCTGAGCCGGGGCGGTCTGTATGTGTATAACTGGGCGGCGGCGAATCCGGACAAGGTTTCCTGCATTTATGGGGACAATCCGGTGTGTGATTTTAAGAGCTGGCCAGGGGGAAAAGGCAAAGGGCCCGGCAGTCCGGAGGACTGGAAGGAATTGATCAGGTGTTACCATTTTGATACTGAAGCACAGGCCCTTGCTTATGATAAGAATCCCATCGACAGTTTGAAGCCGCTCGCGGAAGCAAAGATCCCCATCATCCATCTATGCGGCGACGCCGACGAGGTGGTGCCGTATCCTGAGAACACGGTGATCCTGAAAGAGCGGTATGAAAAGCTGGGCGGACAAATTACGGTGATGGTCAAGCCGGGATTTAAGCATCATCCGCACGGACTGGACGATCCCACGCCGATTGTGAAGTTCATCCTCGAACATACACCCCAAAAATAAGTACTATCTATTTTGTGTGTTTGGTGAATTGCGTGGTAAAGAAGAAAGAGTATTTGCCACTAAAGACACTAAAGGGAGCGAAAAATCCTACTAATATCGAAGACGTTGAGGCAGGAGAATGAATGGACCTATCAAATCACATCATACGCCGTATGAGCCGGCCGGAACTTGATCTCGCCCTGGGATGGGCGCGGGAAGAGGGATGGAATCCGGGTTTGCATGACGGGGACAGCTTTTGGGCCGCGGATCCAAATGGATTTTTCCTCGGTGAATTGAATGGCGAGATAGTGGGGTGTATTTCGGCGGTAGCCTATAACGATTCCTACGGATTCATGGGATTTTATATTGTGCGGCCCGCACTTCGCGGAAAGGGTTATGGGATGCGTCTTTGGAACGCGGCACTCGAATACATGGGACCGCGCACCACTGGCGCGGACGGCGTGCCCGCCATGTTGGCGAAATATGAAACGCAAGGTTTCCATTGTTGCTATCGCAATATCCGTTTTGGGGGCATGGGCGGGGGAAAGGAACCGGCCGGGTTAAGACGCCTGGATGAAATATCGTTTGATGCATTGGATGCCTATGACCAGCGTCACGTGCCCGCGCCACGTACGGAGTTTCTGCGGCGTTGGGTGCGCCAGCCCGATGCGGTGGTGCGCATCGCCGTGGATGGGGGCCGGATCGTGGGATTCGGCATGCTGCGCCCGTGTTTGAACTCCTTCAAGATCGGGCCGCTTTTCGCGGATCACGCCGACATCGCCGAAACCCTTTTGACTGCTTTGTTCGCCCAGGCACCAGAGCGCATGGTCTACTTCGACACGCCCGAACCCAACGCCGCCGCGGTCGCAATAGCCAAGCGAAGAGGTATGGAACCCGCCTTCGAAACCAGCCGCATCTATAAAGGCCCGGCGCCTGAGTTGCCTCTGAATGAAATCTTCGGCGTCACCACCTTTGAATTGGGATGAGAAACCGCCTCAAGAATATTGGTTATTTTAGAGTAGAGAGTGTCTCGACATCGTGGAAGGTTTCCCATGTAACGCCGGATGGAGTAGGGAAACGAATATCGAGCCGGGGGATGGATTTGCCGCCGGAGGTTTTGATTTCCACGTGAATTTTCCCCTCAGCGGTGCGCTCGACGCGAATATCAGCACGGATTACGCCGGGCGTTGTCAGGATCGGCCAGTTCGAGGCGTGCAGGCCGGTCCATGAAGGCGGCAGGCGGGGCAAAAGCTTTACATGCGCGGGATCGAGGTCGTCCACGCCCACGATTAACCGGGCCACCTTCAGTTGTTCCGTCACATTAACCAGATTGAGCGCGCCGCATCCTACTTCCAAGTCGATTTTTCCCACGGCATCGGGAGAATAGGAGCGTTCGTAAAAATAATAGGGGGATTTACGGGGGATCTTGTATTCCGGCACGGGGTGACGGGTGGAAGACGCCATCCACGTGAGGGCTTTGTCCGCCATGTCCATCTTGTCGAAGAGCAACATTGCCTGGAGGGCATAGCCATCACCATAGGAAGGCCCGGAGGAAACTCCGGCCCGGAATTCATCGAACTGAATCCAGATGCCGTGTTTGTCGAATTGTTCCTTGCGTTGGGGCACTGCATACAAGGTCTCGAAGGTCTTCAGGCTGTGATCCACGCCGTAGTCTTTCGTGGCGAGCGGGTCCAGTCCCAGCGCATCGGCAACCATGCATCCGGGGCCGTTCAAACCGCCGAATCCTTTGTTGATGATGTGATTGACTATGGCGGGATCCGGTTGCAGCGTTTTGGGATCGACACACCACCACCACGAGCCGTCTTTCTGAACAAGATACCGCTCGATGTTTTCCATAAGCCGCGCTGCGCACTTCTTGCAGGCATCGGCATCGCCGGGGAATCCGGCCCACGTCTCCATGCGGGCGGACGCTTCGAGCGCCAGCATAATGAGGTAGTTTTGCACGATGTTGCAGTATTCGCCGGGAATGCCGCATCCGCCGCCAAACTCGCCCGTGCCGGCGATCAGGGGCGCCGATTCCAGTTGCTTGAGGATGTAGCGGATCGGCGAAGCATCCTGATGGAGAAATGCGTGAATCTGTCCGCGGAAAGGCGCATCGTCCGGCAAACGTTCCCACAACAGCACCATTCCAATGATGATTGAAGCGGTGCCGTCCAATTCGTTGCCCGAACCAGGTTTTCCAGGCGCAAAATACTCGGGAAATGCGAAGTAACCCGTATCGTTCTTCTCGACCAGCTTTATCAGGCAGGCGCAGGTCTGACAGGCATGTTCGAATTCACCCCATAACGCCAGTTCACGTAGAAACGTCCCGCCATCGCGCGTCCAAAACGTGCCGGACCAGATTTGCGGGGGCGGCGACGCATGCAGGAATCCGGCTGGGAATTCCTTCTTATCTTTCCTTACATAATTATACTTCAACACCCCTTTGAATGATTCCGCGATTTCGGTGGTATACAACGCGGCCGTATCCGAACCGAAAAACTCGATAGTTCCTGGACAATCCGAGTCGAGTGCAAATGCCGGAGAAGCCGTATCCGCATCGGCTAAACTGGTTAATGCCAATATTGCCGCGAGAATAGTCATGCGCCTTCCTTTCATTTCTTGCCGGTTATTTCATCTTTGCTCGAATCTTCTCCCCAACCGCTCTTAATGTGGCCACATCCACATCCCTCAGTTTTCCGGCATAGTTGGGACCGACATCGAGGGAGAAGATATTGCCGTATTTGACCGCCCCGTGGTAGTCTTCAAGGATTTTTTCAGGAGGCAGGCACAGGGTGTCGTGTTTGGGGAGGGAATAGAACCACATGGCGCCGCCTTCGTGCGCGGGAAGAATGGGGTAGGTGAATTCGGCCAGCAGATACCCTTTGTAATTCTTCTCGGCGTCCTTATTGTATACGGAAGCTTCTTCGGAACCGATGGGTCCAGGTTTCCCCACTTCGCGGATTGCCAATTCGCCGGCGGGATCCCCGTGATTGAATCCCACAAAGCAACCGGGTTGAAACTGATGCACCCACTCCGCGGTATCCTTGTGATTTAGGCCCCCGTCGCCCTGGGCATGGTCCATCCAGAAGAACTCAATCGGCCCATAGTCTGTCACCAATTCTTTCAATTGGGCTTTTTTTATTTCGGGGCGGTTGCTCGAACTCCAGACCGCATCCCCCCATTTCGGGCTGCCGGGGATCATGCCATCCTTCGGCACATCCTTGAGCCATGTCCAGTCGCCCTCCGAAAAGTAGAGGGCGAGTTTGATGCCGTATTTGTCGCAGGATTTGCGCAAAGCGGCCAGAACATCGGTTTTCAACGGGCTGTTGGTCACTTTGAATTCCGTCGTCTTGGTATCCCATAAGCAAAATCCGTCGTGGTGTTTTGTCAGAAACAGGATATAGCCCATTCCCGCATCTTTTGCGGTTTGACACCACTGATCGGTATCACAGCCTGTGGCATTGAAAAACGCCGGACTGCTCACGCCGCGCGTCCATTCGTATCCTGAAAAGGTGCTGAGCGACCAGCAAATGAACATCCCAAAGCGGAGATCGCCGATTTCCTTGGCGCGGGCATTCATGTCGGGCGGAGTAATGCCGACGGCAACGGTGACACTGGGAAAAAGAAGGATGCCGGCGATCACAATACACGCGCCATATAGAAGATGCGTGTGGGCAGGGTTTCCTGGCATATTCATTTGTCGTCCTCCCTTGGTGCAGAGACAAGCCACAGTATAGACGGCCATGCAGGGGAATGCCAAGGAAGGCACGCCGCTTTGGAGAAACCGATGGGAAATATGAGAGGAAGGGGAGGGCTGGCGGCTTCGCCAACCCGACGGGATACGTTCCCTTTGGTGCCGGGGATTATTGGGGCGCGGCTGCCGTGGCGGCCGGATCGTAGGCGCGGCCGGAGGCGGGGAAGGTATCCGGGAGCACGGTCATCTGGGTGCATGCGCCGAAGTCAAAGCCGAAATCGCCGGGGAAACGGACTTCGACGTAGTAGGCGAGCCAGCCCTCTTTCGGGGGCTCGACGTGGATGGAGGCTTTGCCTTCGCCGGGTGTCACCGTGCTGGTCCAGGTGGAACGGCGGAAATCACGGTTGGGGGATTGGGCCTGCCATAGGACCGCTTTTCCATCCTTGCGGTCCCAGGTCACTTCGAGATTTCCTTTGCCGCCGCTGGTCCAATGGATATCCGGGTATGGCTTTCCCATGAGGACGGAGTTGTAAAATTGGGAAAGGGCGGCCACACCGTCCAGGCTGATGTCATGGCCCACATTAGCCTGATAACAGAGGTGTTTTTCGCCTTTCAGCGCGGGGAAATATTGATTGGCGGCATCCACGGTCCAATACGGATCATTGGTGCCGAGGATCACGAGTTTCGGGAGTGTCAGCGTATCGCGGTAGGCAAAAGGGTCCACAATACTTAGGAGTTTCTTCCCTTCGGGCGAATTCATGCGTTCCTGAATTTTCAGGCTGGTATAGTCGCCGACTTGTTCGCTGTAGCCGCCATAAATGGCCAGTTGCCGTTTCATTTGGGGTTCCATGTTGAGCACGTCAATGACCACGGGGGCGATGGCTTTCACACGCGGATCGCCGCTGGCGGCGGTAAGCCAGGAGGTCCAGCCGCGCTTGGAGCCGCCGGTGAGCACAAAGCTCTGTAAATTTTGCTGGTGTTTCTCCTTGAGGACGGTTTGGACGGTGTCCATGGCGCGCACGGCGCTTTTGACCATGGGGAGCAACAGCGGCCAATCGTCACCTTCGCCCTTCAGGAATTTGTCGTAGGTATAGGCGATGATTTCGTCTTCGTTGCGGCCATCGAACAGGGGTTCGTTGGGCACCTGCATAATGGCGGCCACCACGGACTTGGTCTGTTCGGCCACCATGCCAATGATTTGGGCTTCGCGGTTGTCGAGGGCCGGGGGCTTGTCGCGGAAACTGCCGCCGTCAATGAGCAGTAGCGCGGTTTCGGGGTGCGCCACTTCCGCCGGACGGAGGATGACGAGCCAGTGTTGCCAGACGATCCCCTGCCAGGTTTGGGAGGTGAGTTTAATGATTTCAGCGGAACTTGCGCCCAGGGCGCGGCTCTCCACGATCTCGAAGGCGTATGTGGGGTCCGGACGCTGCACGTAGTCCGTCAATCCGGCATAGACCGGCTGCAGAGAAAGTAAACAAAGGGCTGTCAGCAGCCCTGCGTTTCTGTGATAACGCATTTTCTCAACTCCTGTTTGATTGTTCATCTAGACCCTGGGCGGACGGCGGATGTTTCATGCCTTAGGATTATCGCCGGGTGCCAAAGCGCCCGGGGGTCAGGCCGTCTTCGGACATCATGCTCGCCCGAATGCGGATATAGGAATCATACCGGGCCTGCGCGATTTGGCCGGATTCGAGGGCGTTGCGCACCGCGCATTTGGGCTCGTGCGTGTGCGTGCAATTATAATAATGGCAACCGGAAGCGAGTTCGGCCATTTCGGGGAAATAGGAGGCCAACTCGTCCGCGGAAACGCCCAATAACCCCAAGGCGCGGATGCCCGGCGTATCGATGATCCAGACGTTGTCCTTGAGATGATACAGGCGCGCGGTGGAGGTGGTGTGGCGGCCTTTTTCCGTGGCTTGGCTGACTTCGTCCGTCAACACTTCCAGGTTCGGATCGAGGGCGTTGAGCAGGGAGGATTTTCCCACGCCGCTGTGGCCGGAGAGCACGCACCGCAGGCCGCGAATGGCCTCGCGCAAGGCCTCAATCCCCATGCCGGTGGTGCAACTGGTGGGAAACACACGAATGCCCAAATTGCGGTAGGCTTGGATTTGCGGCGGTTCCTCTTCCGCCAAGTCCATTTTGTTGATGCACAGGACAGGTTCGACGCCGCCTATGTTCGCGGCAATCAAAAACCGGTCCACCAATCCGTTTTTGAAGCGGGGCTGCGCCACGGACGCCACAATGATCAGCACGTCAACATTTGCCGCGAGCACCTGTTCCGGGGGATTGCCGCGCGGCCCCGCCGGACGGCTCAGCTTGGTGCGGCGCGGCCCTACGCCGCGCACAATGGCGTCCTCATCCTCGAATTCCACCAGAACCGCGTCCCCGGGGGCCAGAAGCGTGGATTCCTGTTCCTTGAGGCGTTCATCAATCAGGCACAGCCGTTCCTGGTTGTCCAGATGGACGAACGCCCACTTTTTAGAATGGGAAATCACCATGCCGTTGGGTTCAAAGTTGGCGGGGAGGGGATTGAGTTCGGCGGCGTTTTCCGGCAGTTTGGCCATGGCCCGGCGATGCTTCACCAAGTCGTGCGTATACGAGAACTCGTGATGTTTGTCCCAGTCACGCGTGCGCACATGTTGGCGCTTCTTCTTTTCCATGTTTTTCTTTTTCATCGCGTCAATCCAGCGGCCTCATGGGGCGTAGAGCGTTCAAGACTCTTTACACCCCCAAATAGTAACAGTTTCCCACGTCACATGCATGCCGAGGCATTTTCCGGCTTCCACGTCCGCCCGAAGCGCTGTCACCCCCCGATCATATTCCCCGGGCGGAAGCAGATCGAAGGTGGACAGGAATTTTCCTTCAACTTTCCGCACATACGCCGCATCCAGGGGTTCGGGCGCTTTCTTCTTATGTTCGAAGTTGATTTGGGCGAAACCCGCCGCGCGCAGGGCGTCTTCCACGCGCTCGATGGGTTGGAAACGGGCAAGGTCGGCTTGGGCGAAGCTTGAAAAATAGCGGTTGATGGGATGATTGGCGATAAAGGACCTGGGGGCGGTGGTAAAGGCCGCATAGCCCCGTTCCAGTACCCGCCAGCATTCGCGCATGAGCAAATCAAGGTCTTGAATAAACTGGAGCATGTAGGTGGCGTACACGAAATCGAAGGCGTTAGGCGCAAAGGGCAACGCCAACGCCGAGCCGCGCACCCAACGTCCGGGTATTCCTTTGCGCAGGGCTTGTTCCAGCATGCCGGAGGAACGTTCGAGGGCGGTTAGCGTGCAGGGGACCGCTTCTTGCAGCGCGGCGGCGCTATTGCCGGTTCCCGCGCCCAGTTCCAGCACCCGCCTTCCCGGGCCGCGCCGCAACAACATGCACAAGGTTTCCATATACGGGCCGCCGGCGCGGCGGTGCTGATCATACCCTTGGGCGATCTGATCGTAGTTGACGTTCATCGCTCTATTGGACGGCGCGGGGTTAATCCCGTTCAAAGGAGACCCGTGCCGAGATGTAGTCCGTCAATTCGGACATCGGCATGCGCACCTGTTCCATGCTGTCGCGTTCGCGCACGGTGACCGTTTCATTTTCCTTGGTTTCATAATCCACGCAGATGCAGAAGGGGGTGCCCACTTCGTCCATGCGGCGGTAGCGGCGCCCGATGGCGCCCGCATGATCGTAATAGGTGGCGAATTTCCGGCGCAGTTTCTTTTCGAGGGCTTCGCCGATTTCCGCCAAACCGTCTTTTTTCACCAGGGGGAGCACGGCGGCCTTGATGGGCGCAAGCTGCGGCTTGAAACGCATCACGACGCGCAGTTCGCCCTTCACTTCCTCTTCGTCGTAGGCATCGCAGAGCACCGCCAGCGTGGTGCGGTCCGCGCCCGCCGAAGGCTCGATCACCGTCGGCACGATGTGTTCGTTGCGTTCCTGGTCGAAGTAGGAGAGGTCTTTCCCGGAGAATTTGGAATGCTGGGTAAGGTCGTAACAGCCGCGGTTGGCCAGGCCCTGCAACTCGCCCCAGCCGAAGGGGAATTCGTATTCGACGTCCACGGTGCGCTTGGAATAATGCGCCAGGGTTTCCTTGGGGTGCTCAAACCAGCGGAGCTTGTTTTCATGGAGGCCAATATCCAGATACCATTTCCAGATGTCCGCCTGCCACTGCTCGAACCATTTCTCCTCTTCCTCCTGGCGGCAGAAAAACTCGATTTCCATCTGCTCGAATTCACGGCTGCGGAAGATGAAGTTGCGGGGATTCACTTCGTTGCGGAAACTCTTTCCGATCTGCGCGATGCCGAACGGCAGCTTGACGCGCGTCGAGGAGCAGACCTCCTTGAAGTCCACGAAAATGGCCTGGCAGGTTTCCGGGCGGAGGTAGGTGTCCACGGCGGTGTCATCGCTGACTCCCAGGCGCGTGCGCAGCATGCTGTTGAAGGCCTTCGGCTCGGTGAGCTCACCGCCACAGTCCGGGCAGCGTTCGCTTTCGAGGTGATCCTGGCGGAAGCGTTTTTTACACTCTTTGCAGTCCACCAACATGTCGTGGAAGGCTTCCACATGGCCGCTGGCCACCCAGACCTGCGGGTGCATGATGATGCTCGCATCAAGCCCCACCATGTCGTCCCGCATGCGGACAAACGTGTACCACCAGTCGTCCTTGAGGTTGCGTTTCAGTTCAACGCCCAGCGGCCCGAAATCCCAGCAGCCATTGATGCCGCCGTAAATGCCGCTCGACTGATAAATGAACCCTTTTCGCTTGCACAGGCTAACCAGTTTTTCCACAATAGGCTCCCGTTGTTGTCAGGGGTAAATCTCATGTTCCCCGTGTAAAAAGGCCCCGCTTCCACCTGCGGAACCGGGGCAAAGATGCGTTTATCTTAGCGTTATCCGGCTGAAAATGTCAAAAGTGGCTCATCCCGCGCCGCCGTCTACCCCGCCCATACGCAAAATCCGGCGTGCATTATAATCCTGTTTGCAGCGGGAGGGTGACGACAAAGCCCCGGTCCGCCGTGCAGGTCAAGGTTCCCTTGTGCAGGGTGACATAGCGCAGGGTGGCCGGCAGGCTCAATCCAAAATGAAAACCCTCTTTTGAGGTATTGTACGGGACGCCAAGGTGTTCCGGCTGGATGGATTCCAAGCCTGGCGCGGAATTCCAGATTTCCGCGATCAGATGTTCGCCTTCCTGATACACCCGGACGCGCACCCGCTTATCCGTGCATTGCTCCAGGGCTTCCTGGGCGTTAAACAACAGGTGGATGAACGCAAGCTGCAATTTGGGCACATCGGCCTCGATGGAGGGAAGGCCTTCCTGGATGTCCGTCTCGACCTTGATTTTTGCCACACGCAGGGAATAGGAACGTAATAGGAGGGCGCGTTTTACGATGGCGCCCAAGTCAATGATACTTACCGAAGGTTTCTCATCGCGCGCGATATCCGTGAGCCGGGCCACCAGCTCCGTGCATTTGCCGACAGAATGGATGATTTCATTGGCCATGCGCTGGGATTCGGGGTTGAGCGATTCATCGAGCGCGATGAGTTCCGCGTACGCGAGAATGGCCCCCAAGGCATTGTTAACATCATGCGTGACGCCATTCACGCAGCGCCCGACCTGCGCGAAACGATGGAGTTGTTCCAGCCGCGCCTGGGTGTTCCCGGCGTGGATATCCGGCTCAATGTGCAAAAAATCCGCCATAGTATCGTTCATAAAACATGGTTTCCCGAGCCCATTATGCCATTCAAATGACGCTTGTGCCATTCACGAAACGAACCATCGGGCCTCTTCAAAAGTTACAGATTGTCCGCGGCCGCCCGGGCAAATTCGCTGCACTTAAGTTCCGTGGCGCCTTGCATCAGCCGGGCAAAATCATAGGTGACGGTCTTGGCCTTATAGGTTTTCGTCACGGCATGGACCAAGGCATCCGCCACTTCTTGCCAGCCGATATACTCGAACATCATCACCCCGGACAAGACCAGGCTGCTGGGGTTCACCTTATCGAGGTTGGCGTATTTTGGGGCGGTGCCGTGGGTGGCTTCAAATAGGGCGGTCCCGGTTTCATAATTGATATTCGCGCCGGGCGCAATGCCAATGCCGCCCACCTGGGCGGCCAGGGCGTCACTCATAAAATCACCGTTCAGATTCATGGTGGCGATCACATCGAATTCTTTCGGGCGCGTGAGAATTTGCTGGAGGAAAATATCCGCGATAGTGTCTTTCACCAGGATTTTGCCTCCGGGATTGCCTTTGCAGTCGTCCCAGCCGACCGCCACGTCCGGGAACTCCTCGCGCACAAGGTCATACCCCCATTTCATGAAGGCACCTTCCGTGTACTTCATGATATTGCCTTTGTGCACCAGGGTCACCGATGTGCGCTTCTGGCGGATGGCATGGTTGATGGCCGCCCGGATCAGGCGTTTGGAGCCGGTAATGCTTATGGGCTTCACCCCTACCCCGGAATCTTCCCGGATATCCCACCCGAATTCCGTCCGGCAAAACTGCAGCAGTTTGTTGGCTTCGGGGGAACCCTGGGGCAATTCAAAGCCCGCGTAAACATCCTCCGTGTTTTCCCGGAAAATAATCATGTCCACATGCTGCGGATTGACCACCGGGCTGGGCACGCCCTCGAAATAGCGCACGGGCCGCACACAGGCGAACAGGTCCAGTTTTTGGCGCAGGGTGACATTCAGGCTGCGGAACCCGCCGCCGATGGGGGTGGTCAGCGGGCCTTTGATGGCCACTTGGAATTCACGGATGGCGTCCAGGGTTTCTTCCGGCATATAGGAGCCGCAGACGGTGTTGGCCTTTTCGCCCGCGAAAATTTCCATCCAGGCGATATGGCGTTTTTCGCCGTAACAATGCTTTACGGCGGCGTCAAAAAGGTATTTGGACGCCCGCCAGATATCCGGGCCGGTGCCGTCGCCCTCGATGAATCCGATAATGGGGTGATCGGGGGTTTGCAGCGCTCCGCCCGGTTGCACGGCGATTTTTTCGCCCTTGGGCACCTGAATGTGGCGATAATGACTCATGCGGCTACTCCTTTTGCACGAGAAGGTGGTTGATTTTAATATGCTTGCTGTAAAACGTTAGTTGGTTTCCGGCAAGGTTACCCGCCGGACCTCGGTTACATAGGGAATGGCCTGTACGGAGGCCAGAACGTCTTCACTGATGGATTGGTCCAGGTTGAGCACGGTCAAGGCGTGTCCGCCGCGTTCGTCGCGGCCCAGCATGAGGTTGGCGATGTTGACGCCCGCTTCGCCTATCTTGGTGCAGACCTTTCCCAATACCAACGGCTTGTCTTCGTTGATGCAAATAAGCATGTTGCCTTCCGGCTTGGCATCCACGCGGCGTCCGTCAATCAGGCATATCCGCGGGTCCGTTTTGTGGAAGAGGGTGCCGGTGACGGTGTGCGTCTCCTTGTCGGTGACCACGGTGACGGCGATCTCAAAGGCATAGCTGGAGGGGGCGGCGCTGCGCTTTTCGCTGAAAGCGATGCCCCGCGCCTTGAGCTGGGCGGGCGCGCTGATCATGTTGACCGTCTCGACCATCGGCGTGAGGAATCCCGTTAATATGGCCGCGGTGATGGGATAGGTGTCGGTGACGCCAATCTCGCCGCTGTAGGATATCTCGATGGATTCCGGACGGCCCAGGCAAAACATGGCTTGGAACTGGCCCAGCCGGTCCGCCAGAAAGAGCATGGGATACAGCGCCTTGCGGGTTTCGCTGTCGAGGCTGGGGACGTTTACCGCGTTGACAATGGCGCCGGTCGTGAGGAAATCCACCATTTGATGGGCCACGTCTATCGCCACATTGAGTTGGGCCTCGTCCGTCGAGGCCGCCAGATGCGGCGTCATGACGATGTTGTCCAATCCGAGGAATGGGTTGTTTTCAAAGGGTTCCGCGGTATATACGTCGAGGGCCGCGCCCGCGATAATCTTGTCTTTCAGTGCCGTGGCGAGGTCTTGCTCGTTCACAATCCCGCCCCGGGCGCAATTGATGATGCGGCAGGAGGGCTTCATCCGCTTGAGGTGCTCCATGCGGATCATGTTATTGGTCTTTTCCGACTTGGGCGCATGAATGGTGATGAAATCCGCGCGTTCAATCAACGCCTCCATTGTCACCAGTTCGACGCCCAGCGCATCCGCCTTCAGTTGGGTCAGAATGGGATCGAAGGCGATGACTTTCATGTCGAAGGCCTGGGCGCGTTTGGCGACGGCCCCGCCGATGCGGCCCACCCCCACAATCCCGAGGGTTTTTCCGCAGACTTCGGTTCCCATGTATTTTTTCCGGTCCCAGCGGCCTTCCTGCATGGACTGATGCGCGCTGGGCACGTTCCGGCACAGGGCGAACATCAGCGCGAACATATGCTCGCAGGTCGAGATGGTATTGCCCCCCGGTGTATTCATCACCACCACGCCCGCCTGCGTGGCCGCATTATTATCGATATTGTCGGTGCCCGCGCCCGCGCGGCCTATTACTTTAAGCTTTCCAGGCGATGCAAGGGATTCCGCAGTCACTTTTGTGCCGCTGCGGACCACCACGCCATCGTAACCGCCGATAATGGCGGCCAGTTCCGCGGGTTTCTGCGCCGGCTTAACATCCACTTCGAATCCGGCTTGCTTAAATATGGTAACGGCTTCTTCGCTGGTACCATCCAATACAAGAATCTTTGGCATGGCAAGGTTCCTTTCCGGTATACATCCCAAGAATACAATGACCAGTGAAACGCGTGTAGGACGGCTTTGAACAACAGCCCACCCCGCACCCAAATCCCCACAGCCTTGGCGGCGTGGTCCACCGCGGGCGGTGTACGGTGGCATCACGGTAACAAAGAGCCCGTGCAGATTTCAAGAGAGGCGTCCGGACAAAAAGAATAATGCGAAAGTTTTTGACGTTTTTCGGATAACTGTGTATTATGGGGTTCAGGAACGTGTGGTGAGGCACAACGATGGGCGGAGTGAATCCGCCTTCGGGAGGAACTCATGGCCGAGTTTATTTTGGGGATCGGGCAACAGCAGAGTGTGCGGGCGGTGGTGGGGATGATTGAACGTCATCTTCGCCAGACCCAGGGGATTCCCCGGAAAATCAGTGTCGAATCCGAGTTGGTGAATGTGACGGCGGAGCGTCCTGATTTCAAGGGGGATTTTGTCGCGTTCACGCTGCGTGTCCGCGTAAGTGAAAAGACCGCGCAGTCCTTAAAAACCGTGGCGGACGAATCCCCCGAGGAATGCGCCCTCGATCAGAAAGACGGCTGGCTCATCCTGCACTGTCCGCCGGGCGGCAAACCCAGCACGCCCAAGGTGATCGAAGTGGTGGACAGACTCAGTTTGTGCCTGAAACTGCCCGAAGTCTGGCGCGGGATCGGGGACAACTACCGGGTGGACCGGATCAGCCCTGAACTGTTGTTTCAGGCCATGGTGCAATACAAGGCCAGTGATGTTCATCTCTCGCCGGGCGTGCATCCCGTGTTCCGCATCGACGGCGACACGCATCATTCGGAATTGCTGGGGGTGCTGTCGTCCGTGCAGATACTTGCGTTGTTGAAGGAACTGGCGCCCAAGAATTACTGGCAGGAATTTGAAGACTACAAGCAGACCAGCTTCAATTTCCACCAGGTGGGCATGGGCTATTCGCGCATTTCCGCCTTTATCAAGTCAGGAGCACCGCATATAACCATTCGCTTTCTCCCGGAAACCATCCCGTCGTTCGAGGATTTGTGCCTTCCGCCGGATACGATGAAGAGCCTCTCCAATCTCTCCCATGGCCTGCTTTTGTTGACGGGCATGACCGGCAGCGGAAAAACCACCTCCGTGGCGTCGGTGGTGGATTACATCAACTCGCACAAGGCCATGCACATCCTGACCATCGAAAACCCCATTGAATACGTCCATGCCAACAAAAAATCCATCATTTCCCAGCGAAGCCTCGGGGCCGATGTGGCCACGTTCAATGAGGCGGTTACCGGCGCGTTGCGGCATGACCCCGATGTCATTGTTATTGGGGAGATGCGGGATCCGGACACCATCCGCGCCGCGATTAATGCGGCGGCGACGGGCCATCTGGTGATTAGCACGCTGCACTCCAACACGGCGAGTGAAGTGGTGAACCGCATTGTCAGTTTCTTCGATCCGATTGAACGCGATCTGGTCAAGCTTCAAATTCGCGATTGCCTGCGGTGTGTTATCTGTCAGCGTCTCGTGCCCCGCGTCGGCGGGGGGCGCCTGCCCGCCCTGGAAATTCTGTTCAATGACGTGAAGGCCATCGGCGACGGGATTACCTCGGGGGACTCTGATCTGATTCGCATCGGCATGCAGCAAACCGTGTCGCATTCGTTCTTGTTTGAACAGTACCTGTACCGCATGTATAAGGACGGGAAAATTGATTTGGAACGGGCGCGGGAATTTGCCACGGATGTGAGCATGCTGGAACAGTTGTTGATGGGCACCTACTCCATCCCGCGGCTTGACAGCATCAAGAACAAGGGCGACCACGAAGCGTTCCGTGTATAACCGGGCGGGACGGGGTTATGCGAGATGCCGTGCGGGGTCGTTTATCCTGTTTCCATCAGCGGGGGCGCGGGGGCGGTTTCCGCCGCAGTCCGGTCATGTTGCGCCCGCTGAAAGCGTTCCCAGTGTTTGGCCAAGGCGTTTTCGCGTATGACTACAATGAGGGCCATCAGAAACCAATACGGCTCCATAATCCGCACGATCAGAAAGGAGATGGTGCCCAGCCCATGCACCAGCAGCGCCACCGCCACCGCAAAAGCGCCCATCCCCAGCCCGCGGCTCATCCAGTCATCCGTCCACCGGTAGCTTTCCCGTATTGTTTTCAGAATCCGAAACTGCATAAAGCCAAACGCCAGGATGCCCAACATGCCGGTTTCGAGGATTATCCGGGCATATTGGCTGTCGAGCACCGATTCCCACGAAACCCCCGCGCCTAAAAGAAAAAATTGCGGACCCAGCCCGAGAATGAACCGGACTTTCCGCCAAATAAGGATGCGTTCGTTCGTGGATTTGTCCACTTGTATGCCGGTGCTTTGTCCCGCGACAACCACTTCTTCCCCGCTGCCTTGCTGGAAGGTGTACAGCACACGCTCCTGGACTTTATCCGGCATCACCAGGGAGGATGCGGCAATAATGAACGTGATGATGGCCAACAGAACATAATTGCGGCTACACAGGCACAGGACTGCGATGCCCACGAGAAAGGCCACATAGGACGCCCGGGACAAGGTATACAGGAACGGGACAAACGCGGCCGCGGCCAGACCGCCCAGGACAACTTTCTGATGGAACTTGGGGGCCTGGGTGAACAGGCCCAAAGCCATGCACATGATTAACGTAAGGTAGCCTCCGAGCGTGTTGGGCTCCGTGCCGCCTTCGTCGAAGGGGGCGCCGACCCGATCCTCCGCGGGGATGGTGGAGATGCCATAGGCGCTGACCACCAGGGCAACGATGAAAAACACAATGAGTTGATTGCGAATCTGATTTCTGTCGCGCACTGCCTGACTGACCAAAAAGAAGATGAGATAGTATTCCAGCATTTTCAACATGACAAAAAAGGCATCCCGGCGGCTCCAGGCGCCCAAATTCCGTTCCAATGCCAGCAATGTCGAAAGAATACAGATGCTGTAATACGCGACAATGCCTGCGTTTATTGGACTGGGACGCCACAGATGAAACCGCCCCTCGAAGGCCAATTTCACCATAACACCCACAAAAATGACGATAATCAGCACATCGTCATACCGGATTTTCAGATTGTTCTCGCCACTGTTATCCGCGACAATTTCCGGGCTCAGCATCATGGCAAGCACCAGAACGTATACGCCGAACTCGACACGCACCACTGTCGCGCCAAAAACGAACAAGCTGATGGCCAGCGCAAGCGTGATGCTTTGATTGCCCAGGCGGAGGTGCAGGAAAAAGAGGATAAAACTGCACACAACCATGATTAGGGCAAAAAAAGGAAGCTCCAGCCGGCTTTCTGGAATTTCACCGCGTCCGATGCCGCGTTCTGATCGAAAGAGGGCCATTGGATCACCGCTCGCTTACCCGCCACCCCGCGGCGATACCCCTCTCCGGCCCAAGGATTGAGTCACTCCGTGCCGTCATGGCGGACCCTGGGCGTCAATTGAAGTGGTACCATTTCCGCCGGACGGATTTGGTGTCGTCGTAGTAATAGTAATAATAATAGTAATGGCGCCGCGTGGTTTCGAGGCCATTCAACAAAACCCCGACCACATTCACCTTCGCGGCCTGCAGGAGTTTGTTCGCGCGAATCACGGTTTCGCGGCGGGCATTGCTGGTGGACACCACCATGATGCAGGTCTCGACGTGCGTGGCCAGCAGTACGGGGTCGGTGACCACCAGGACCGACGGGGCGTCGCAAATGACAATGTCGAATTCCGCGCCGAGATGTTTCATGACGCTGGTCATGCGTTCCGAACCGATGAGTTCGGAGGGGTTCGAGGGCACCCGGCCACTCGATACAATCCAGAGATTTCGGATGCGCGTGGGACGGACCACGCTGTCAATATCAATCTCACCGCGGAGCACGTCGGCCAGGCCCAGCCCGCGTTCCATGCGCAGCACGCGATGCACGTTCGGGCGGCGGAGGTCGGTATCCACAATCAGCACGCGCATGCCAAAATCGGCCATGGTGACGGCAATATTCACGGCGGTGGTGGTTTTTCCCTCGCCGGGCACCGCGCTGGTCAGCATAAGGGTGCGGGCATTTTGCTTGATGGTGGCGAATTGGTAGTTGGTCCGGAGCGTGCGGTAGGCTTCGGAAATGGGGGATTTGGGATCGTGCTGGGTCACAATGCAGGCATCCACCTGCTCTTCCTCCACCGTGGTGACATAGGTGGCGCGGCGCCGTTTCCTTCCGCGGGGCCTTCCGAAACGCATCCGGGGAATGGTGCCGATGACTTCCAGTCCGATATATTGGGAAATATCCTCGATGCTCCGTATGGACGTGTCGTTGTATTCATACATGAGGGCGTAACACAACGCCAGAATGAAGCCCGCGATGGCGCCGATGATAAAATTGACGCTAAAGCGGGTGGAGCCGCCCAGGGGCATTATGACGGCTTTATGCACCGGATCATACCGTTCCACCTGGGCCGTCCCCTGGCTGATCGCCGCGCGCACTTTCCATTCCCGGTCCCGGAGCTTGTTGAATTGCTCCCGAATGCTTTGGGTTTCCTGGACGAGACGTTCATATTCCAGGTTTTTGTTGGCGAGTTCAGGAATTTGGGGCACCATGGTTTCAAGCAGGCGTTCCAGGGTGGCGATGCGCACTTCCGTCCCCGTGAGCTGGGTGCGCAAGTCCATTTGCGAGCGGTAAATCTCCTGGCGTCGTTTCCAGACCGTGCTGCCGCCGGTAACCCCGGTGTCAAGCTGTTCGAGGGCGCTCATGATGGCCTGCTGCTTTTCCGTAATGCGTTCTTCGAGAGCCTGTAATTCCGGATACGCCGATGTGAATTCCACGCTCATCGACAATTTTTCCTGAAGCAACCCATTGAGCTCGCCAAAAAGATGATCGACCACGGCATCGGAAACATGTTCCAGCGACTGCGGCAAGGTGGTGGTGTTGGTGGAAAGTTCCACGTCCAGTTCTTTTACTTTGGAAACCAGTTCTTCCTTGGCGGCCTTGAGCTTGTTGAGTTCCTCATAGGTGTTCGCCATGTCCTCATCCACCTTGCCATAGGTGCGGAACCCCATTTTCCGTTTATAGTCCCACTCGGCGGTTTCGGCGGCAAACAACTGGTTCTGCAATTCTTCCAGCTTGTTCAGAATGAATAGATGGGTTTCCTTGCCCTCTTTCAGGGCGGTTTCCCGGGTTTGTTCGAGAAATGCGCGGGTGGCGAATTCGGCAACGTCTTGCGCTTCCTGGCGGGTTTCCGAATTCGACACTTCGATGCGCACGCGGTTGGTCTCGCTGAGCGCCGTCAGGGTGATTTTCCCCTCGATGCCCGCAACCAGTTCCGCAAGTTCTTCTTTGCCGCTCACCCCGCCCAGGGGGCCGCCTTTCGCAATATCCCGCTGTACCCGCGCCAAGGCCACACTTTCGGCCAGCATCCGCTTATTACTTCGATCCACGAGTAATTTGGGGGTGACCGACATGGAGACCGCCCCCACGTCCTTGAGAAACTCCTTATCCCAGGGCGAAGGGGTGATCACCACCTCGCTATAGGTGGTGTATTTTTCCGGAGAGGTCTCGCGCACGAACCAAGCCAATCCCCCGAAGGCAAAAGCCCCCACCAGCGCGCCGGCGGCGATCAGCATCCAATGATCGGTCAATACCCGGAATATAAATCTGAATTGATTGTCCGGGGACTGCCGGTTCATTTGATCGAACGATGGGGTGTCGAGCGACATGGGCCGCTACTCCTTGCGTTCTTTGTTGGGGACGCCGGGGGCCTTGGAGGAAACGCTGTTCTCCAACGGCGACAGGTCCAGCACATGATCGGTTGGAATGGCTTCAGGGTGTTCGTACACGCGGGGGGTCACGAAGATCATCAGTTCGGAATTGGCCTTGCTTTTTTCCTTGTGCCGGAACAGGGCGCCCAACACCGGAACACTGCCCAGGACGGGAACTTTCTGAACCACATTGCGGGTGTCGCTCTGTGCAATCCCGCCGATCACGAGCGTTTGTCCGTCCCGCACGTTGGCGATGCTCTTGCTGCTGCGCACGGAACGAATCGGGACCCCGTTGGCGACCCCGGTGGCGGAGGACACTTCGGGTTTCAAATCGAGTTGAACGTAGGTAATCCCTTCCGGATCTTTCCGCACATGGGGCGTTACATCCAGGAGAATCCCGATATCAATGAATCGTGTGCTGGAAACGGTATTGATGCCGGCGCTGCCCAATTCCGTAAAAGGATATTCCTGGGTCATCTTGATTTGCGCCGTTTTATGATTCACGGTGCGAATATAGGGACTCGCCAGCATGTGCGCTTTATTATCGGCCACCAGCGCATCAATCATGGCGATGAGATCTATCCCTGCATTCATGTATCCAAGGTACATCTGGCCGGGCGCGGCCACTTGCAGCGGCACTTGAAGCCGCCGGTCCCACTTTCCTTCATCCTTGAATCTCCGGGAGCCGCCTGAATTTGATCGGTACCCCGAGTCGCCCATGCGTTCATTGTAAATGGGGTCGCTGAACGTGCGAATGCCATTCAGCCGCGCATCTTGCCGCGCGCCGGGCGTGTAGCCTTCGGTAAGGTGATCCCCCACCGTGGCCCACCGTATGCCTATCTCCCGCGCCGCTTCGCTGTTCACTTCCGCAATCTTGGCTTCAATGTTCACCTGGGTAATCTGGCTCTGCATCTGGTCGAGTTCATGCACGGCCGATACTATATTTTGCACAATATCGGGCGTATCGGTGATGATGAGCGTATTGCTGTCCGCATCGGAACTGACACTTCCCCCCGCGCTGGACATCCCCGTAAGCGCTTTCTGCAAAACGTCCGAATTTGAATTCTCAAGATGGACCACCTGGGTGGTCATTTGGGCGGTGCGCGCGCTCGGCGGCTCAAGCGCCCCCGCACTTCGCGTCACCGTGACACGGGGATTTTTCAGAATAACGCCATAGGCGGAGGATACCCGCGCGCTGGCTTCCTCCTCGGACAGATTTCCCACGGTAACGTTCCCGATGTACGGAAGAGATACGTTCCCATTTTGGTCCACTTGCACGGAGGCCGATAACTCCGGATGACGGTGCACTTTTACGAGAACACTCTGGCCGGGCGTGATGGGGGCGTTCGCCGGCGCGTCCGCCCCGGTGTTGGTCAATACCAGCAGCCCCCCCAGGAGCGCCGCAACGCAAAATCGCATGGTTACCATGGAATTCTCCTGAAACGCGTTGGCATCATGGCTTGGTTACGCCTTCCTCCAAGTGTTTGGCTTCTTCCTCGGGGTCCAGGGCGGGGGCCGCCTGGACGCCGGAGGAATCCGCCGGTGCCGCCTGGGGCGGGGCCGCCTTCTCGCTGGACGAAGCCGTTTTTGGCGAATCGGACGTTACGCCAAAGTCCACGCGTAGTCGTTCCATTTGTTTTTTAATTTCCTCCCGCGCCCCCGGATCAATCCCAGGCATTCCTATGGCCTTTGACCAATATTCGAGTGCCGCCCCGGCCAGGCGGGTCTTTTCGTTTTTGTCTTCGGTCAGAGAGGCGCGTTCCCGCCCCATGGCGCCCAGTTCATAGTAATCCGTGTCGGGGGTCATGTTTTGCGGAAGCACCAATGCCTGGAGGCAGGCGGATTCCGCATGTTCGTAATCCCCCGAACGGCGATAGGCCATGGCGAGCGTGCGCAACAAAACCAAGGCGGAGGGGGTATCCTCGGTTAGCCGGGCGGGATCACGCAACAGGCCAATGACCTCTTCGTACCGCCCGAGTTCGAACAATAACAGAGCCCGGAAGGATTCCGCGCGGGGATGGCGGGGATCCCCCGGGTTACGCTTTAGGTAAAGGTCAAACAGGGCCAGGGCCTGTTCCCGCTGCTGCTGGGCCGCTTCGGTGGAACTCGCGGGCGCGGAACGCATCGCGCATGCGGCATAGAATTCCGCTTGGGGGCGCATCGGATGATCCGGGTAACGTTTGGCGAAAGCGGTAAACGACTGGGAGGCGTCCAAAAAGAGATTCCCCTCGAACTGGGTTCGCCCAAGGGCGAACAGGTCTTCCGGGGCCAGCATCATGGGTTTCAGTAAAGTACCGAAGGCAACGTAGGCGCCCAGGGCAATAAGCACTAAGGCACCTGCTAAAATGGTGAGACGAATAAAACGGCGCCGCTGCCGGGATACATGGCGCCGGGATTTGCGGCGGCGGCCCGGAGCGGCCGCATAATCATAGACTATCCTCCGCCCGTCTTCTTCGTCTTCTTCACCCGCTGCACGTTCTCGATCGGAAGGCGGCGTCCATTGGCGGATAACCGGAGCGGGAACCGGAGCGGGCGCAAACGCCTGCGTGAAAGACGGTTCCGTTTCACGGAGTTCAACAGGTATCCCGGCGGATTCACGGGGTTGCTGCTCTAGTTCCTGCAGGAGTTGTTCGGCTTCAACCAACTGCTGACCCAGCGACGAGGGGCTTTGGGGTATTTCCGCATCCCCATGGGGCGTTTCCCCTGCAACGCTGGACGCCGTTTGCGAAGGAAGTTTTTCGCTGGCCCGGCTTCCCTGAGGATGGAGCGATTCAAGCACCTTCGTGAGGGCGTCTTGAAGAAGTTCCTGACCATCGGGATTGGGCGCCGGCACGGTTTCCGATGACGTGGGCGCCGGTCTCGATTCGGCGGTTTCCATCACGGGCGTACGGCACGGCCCCGGTGCCGGATGCACTTCCAGTTCAGACACCAATTCGCGCAAGGCATCGATGGAATCGGGTGCCAAGGAGACGAGGGTGTCCGGAGGTGAGGGCGCGGCACCGGCGATACCGGCCTCCGCGCCGGCGGGCGAAAGGCTGTGGTCCACGTCGCGCACCCCGCTTTCAAAAAAACTTACGGGATGCGCGGGATTCATGTCTTCCAGGGGAGGGACGGCCATGGGCGCGGATGGCGTGCTCATCGGGCGTGTAAGCCCGGTCATTTGAATGAAATCAAGATCGCCTGAACGATGCCCGGGGGGCACCCCGCTATCGAGCCGCGCGTCGGATTCAATGGTTTCCATGAATTTGCCGTCAATGGTTTTCAAGTGGGACACCACTTCGGCCTCGTCCATGGGAGGTTCAATGGGCGTATCGCGTCGAGTGTCGGCCATTATGGCGTATCCAAGGTTGGCACGGGATGCTCTCGCACCGCGCGAAGCAACAGTTGGGCGGCGCGTTGATCCCGGGAAATTTGATCCCGGACCGCCTTATCCGCGACGGACTCATCCCGGCCGGCTTCCGATTCACTGCGCAGCACGCCGGCAATGGCGGATACCACACGGGCCCGCCGGTCCGGATCGGGCAACATGGTTTTGTCAATGGTGTGAAGGACCAATTCGTGCCCCACCTCATAGGATTTCAACTGCGCGGCCAGCAGGATGACATTGCGGCAAAGGGTTACTATCACGCGCGGGCTGCCTTCGGAATACGCATGAATGGCGCGCAGCGCGGTTTCCGTGAATTCAGGCCCCGAACCGGGTTCTGCGCCGGCCTGCCGCAAGCGGAATTCTATGAAGTGACGGGTCTCGTCAAATTGAATGGGCCCCAGGGTATAGGTCATGTTGATGCGTTGCGCGAAGTTCGGCGCGGCCCGCAAGACATCCATCCATTCCAACTGCGCGAAAAATACCAGATTCAGCAATTTGTATTGGTGGGTTTCCAGGTTTTGCACCAGGCGCAACAGTTCCAATTGTCCTCGCTTGTTGAGGTTTTGCGCATCATCGATTATGAGGGTGCAACTGCGCTCGCGATTCCGCAGCAAAAATTGGTTCAACGCCTCCATATAGCCCACAAAGGACTTGTCCTGCGGCTGAAGGCCAAACTGCGCCACCGTGCTCTCCAACAAGGCAAAGCTGGTCCACGACGGAATGGGCGAGCCGATGATCCCCGTGCAATACCGTTCCGGGTTGGCCGCCATGCCGGTGATCAATTTGCGCAATAACGTGGTCTTGCCCGTGCCATAATTGCCCAGAATAACCGCTATGCCATGCCGGCCATCAATACTGCTCCACAGCCGAAACAGGCACTCCTTGTGTTCCCGCGTGGCGTAAAAATAAGCCGGATCCGCCGTGGGGGCAAAGGGCTGTTCATGGAGCCCAAAGAAGGCCAAATTCGACTGCATTTCATTCATTCATGCCGCCTTTCGGGCACTAGCTGCTTCACCTTCAGCGAAGTGCACACCACCCCGCCCGGTGGCCAGTCCAATTCTTCCGGTTCGCTCCAAACCTGTATTTTTCCACTGTGCCGTGGTGACTCTCCCATCATTATTAACCACATCAAACCTGCGGGACGGCCTGACTTCTCTATCGGCCAAGAGCCATCCCATCCTTTAGCGTATTTGTACCATTTGTCATTCTAGAGCATTCCGGGAAACCTGTCAAGTGTTTATTAAGCAGGTATTGTGTTTTTCACAGGGCGGCCCACAATATGTTGTGCAATGCCCACCCCGTTTCCGGCCAGATGGGCGCCGTGTGAAAGGTTTAGCTTGGTTTCTGCGGTGAATCATGCTATAAAGAGACGCACGATACAAGTGACATTGACGGCTACAGGGAGCGCTACGCACATGAGCACGGAACGTCTTGTTGTACTTACGGGGTCGTTAAAAGACAACGTGTTTGATATTGTTGATACGGTCAGTATTGGCCGCAATCCGGACAATACCATCCACTTGGATGACCTGCAAGTCTCACGAAAGCACGCGGTGATTCAGCGGGATGCCAAAGGGGTGATGCTGAAAGATTTGGGGAGCGGCAATGGCACCTACATCGGAAACCGCCGTATTCTGGAGTACCGGTTGTCCGACGGTGATATAATTCGCATTGGCGCACAGGAAATACGGTTTGAAGGGGGGGCGCACGCCGTGGCGGAAGACGCCGCCAAAGAAGACAAGAGCCGCAGCGGCGTCCGCTTCGAAGCCGGACGGGAGGGACGCATGGAGGCGGCCAGCGCCGCCAACCTGTATCAGACGATTTTTGAGGCGCCGCAGGAATCCGCCTCGGACCAGCAGTTGCGGGATGCGCAAAAGCGTCTGCGCGCGGTGTACACCGCCAATCAGGTGATATCGAGCGAGCGCACGTTGTCGAAATTGTTTGCGCGCGTCATGGATCAGATTTTTTCGCTCGTGCCCGCGCACAACGGTGTGATCCTCCTCAAGGAGAAAGAGTCCGGCGAATGGGTGCAGGAGTATGTCACGACCGGATTGACCGATCAGGATTTTGTCATCAGTTCCACCATCGTGAGCCGCGTCTATGAAAAAGGCGAAGCGGTGCTGACCTATGACGCCGCCGAAGATTCGCGCTTCGAGTCGGGGGCCAGCATCATCAGCCAGAATATCTCCTCGGCCATGTGCGTGCCGCTCACCTATCAGAACGACTGCCTGGGCGTGGTGTATGTCGATACCCGCGGCACCACCAACGCGTTTGTTTCCAGCGATCTTGAATTGCTCGTGGCGCTGGCCGGCCCCGCCGCCATTGCCATCCGCAACGCGCAATACCTGCGGGAACTCGAACAGAGTTATGAGGACACCCTGATCGTGCTGGCCAATTCCATTGAATTGCGGGATCACTACACCGTTGGGCATACGTGGCGCGTCACCAACTTCGCCATGGCCATGGGACGGGAACTGGGATGGGACGAGGAAAAACTCAAGGAAGTCCGCATGGGCGGCGTGCTTCATGATGTGGGAAAAATCGCCGTGGATGATGCCATTATCCGCAAGCCCGAGAAACTCACGGACGAAGAATACGCCAAAATGAAGGTCCACCCGGAGCGTGGAGCACAACTGCTGCAGGATGTGCCGCGCCTCCATCCCCTGATCCCCTATTGTCTCTATCATCATGAACGCTATGACGGAAGAGGCTACCCCTACGCCCTGAAGGGCGAGGATATTCCCATTGAGGGGCGCATCCTCTCCGTGGCCGACACCTTTGATGCCATGACCAGCAACCGGCCCTACCGGAAGGGACTCAACCCGGAAATTGCCATTGCGGAAATCGAGAAGGGAAGAGGAACCCAGTTCGACCCGCTGTGCGCCGATCTCCTGATAAAATGTTATCGCGCGGGAAAGGTGGACAGCATCCTTCAGGACTACTACGCAAAGGAGGTTCGGAGTCTTGCCTGCCCCTTCTGCAGTACCCTCATCCGCCTCTCCGATTCCGTAAAATCGGGCGATGAGCACGAATGCCATGTCTGCCATCGCCTCCTGCGCATCCTTGAGCAAAACCAAACCTATTTTGCTGAACGTGTTCCGCAAAGCGGCCCAGTACCCATTCAAAGGGCCACAAAACTATTAAAAGTCGATCAATAAAATAAAAACCGACGCATCCAGTAATCTTTTTCCGTATTAGCAAGCCTGTCCATCTGTGTATTAAAAAGAATCTGTTTGTGTTGTCTTTTCTTTGGGTGTGCCGTTTTGGTACAATGTCGCCAGGAAATTTCTGGAGATGTTGCAATGAGAAGCGGCAAGCACAATGCGCAGTCAAGAATACTCATCGCATGCAGCGAGAAAGAATATGGGGTGGCGATTGCGCATTTTCTGAATTCGTATGGCTATCGCACGGAACGGTGCATGGATGCGGCGGGGGTCTTGCGGAATGCCGGACGGCGCGCTTTTGAAGTCCTGGTGCTGGACCTTGATCTGGCACTGGAAGGGGACATTGATTTGGTGTCCTTTATCCGCCAGAAGAACCCGTCCCTTCAATTGATTTTGCTGTTTGATTCCTCGACCATCGAGCGCGCCCTGGACGGTATCCGGCAGGGTGCTTTTTTTTATCTGCCGAAAAGCGCCGCCCCTTCCGATGTGGCTTTGGTGGTGGAGAAGTCGTTGCACACCCGGGCATTGGAAAGCGTTGCCCTGGATTTTGAACAGACCGTTTTTGAGGAACTGGTGGGGCAGACGCCGGCCATGCAGCGGGTGGTGGAAGTGATTCAAAAAGTGGCCCCCACGGGAAGCACGGTGTTGTTGCTGGGGGAAAGCGGCACCGGAAAAGAAGTGCTGGCCAACGCCATCCACCGTCTGAGCCTCCGTCGTGACAAGGCGTTCATCGCCGTAAACTGCGCCGCGTTGCCGGAAGGACTGCTGGAGAGTGAGCTGTTCGGGCATGTCAAGGGGGCGTTCACCGGGGCGGATCAGGACAAGCGGGGCCTTTTTGAAGAGGCGGACGGAGGCACGATTTTCCTCGATGAAATTGGCGACATGTCCCCCATTACCCAAGCCAAGCTCCTGCGGGTGCTGCAAAGTGGAGAAATCCGGCGGGTGGGTTCCGCAGTTTCGCAAAAGGTGGATGTGCGGGTGATTGCCGCCACCAACCGGGACCTTGTGGAGGCCGTGGCAAGCCATGCGTTTCGCGAAGACCTCTATTTCCGGCTCAATGTCATTCAACTCCGCATTCCCCCCCTGCGCGAACGCATGGACGCCCTGCCCGCGCTCATGCACCACTTTTTGGCCCGCGCGAACGCGCGTTACGGCAAAAACGTTCACGGCGTGGATGAACATGCCTTGGCGCTCCTCCGGCATTATGACTATCCGGGCAATGTCCGCGAACTGGAAAGCATTATTGCGCACGCGGTGATTCTGGCGGATCACGATCAAATATGTGCGCGGGATTTGCCGGAGGCGGTGCAGTTTGGACGGGTGCCGCGCCTCGCCCTGCCCTATGCCGCCGAGGACACGCTGCTCACGCTGGCGCAAATGGAGGAACGGCATATTCGTGAAACCCTTCAACGGCTCAACGGCAACCAAAGCGCGGCGGCAAAACGATTGGGCATTTCACGGTCCACCTTGTGGCGGAAAATGCGCGAGTATGGCATCGAGCAGGAATAAACGTCTATTTGCCCCTTTCGTGCTCAGGATGAAGCGCGCCGCGCGCGGCAATTTTCGTTATGCGTTCAGGTTCCCGTCCGGTCCTTACCCCCGCTGATTGCCGTGCGCTAAAAAAACTCGCCAGATTGCCCGCATGGCACCCGGCGTTCACGATATCCATCCTATCCGGGGACATTGAATCCATAGCCGGAAGTATGCCAAGGTTACACTTCCGGGAGAGTGTCCGAGTGGATCATGGATACATAGGTTCTGAAAGCAACAACAGGCAAGGTGTGCGGTTATGAAGTGGATTAAGCGGTTTTTGAAGTGGGTTGTGCTGCCGGGGATTGTTCTCGCGGCGCTGGCCGCAGGCGGCGGGACGCTGTATCTGAAGCACGTGGCGAAAACGCATCAGCCGCGCCTGGACGGCGTTATTCATCATCCCTCGTTAACGGGCGAGGTGAAGGTGGTGCGCGATGATTGGGACGTGCCGCACATCACCGCGCAAAACGAGCCCGACGCCTATTTTGCCCTGGGCTATGTGATGGCGCAGGAACGCTTGTTTCAAATGGAACTCTGGCGGAGGCTCGCTTCGGGTGAATTGGCGGAGATTCTCGGGCCGTTGGCCCTGCCGGTGGACAAAATTGTGCGCGCGTTCCGCCTGCGCGCCTTGGCGGAAAACTATGTGGCCAAACAAGCCGGCGGCCTGCCGGAATTGAAAGCGGCCGCCGATGCCTTCATCGCGGGCGTCAATCACTGCATGAACACGGAACCGCTGCCCTTCGAGTACATCGCGTTGCACATCCCTGTGCGCCCCTTCGAAATCTCGGATTGCCTCGTGGTCGCGGCGATTCTGCCCATCACCTTCGCCGAAGGGTTGCGGGAGGACCTGCTGTGCAGCATGCTGAAAGAGAAGCACCCCGATAAAGACATTGACGCGCTTTTCCCGGGGTACAGCAAGGAAGTTCCGCCGACCATCATGGAAAGCATTCAGGAGGCGCAGGACTATATAGTGTCCCATCCGAAAGGCGCCCATGCCACCGCCCGGAAAACCGAAGACACGCTCGGCGCGCTTCAGGCCTGCCTTGATCCGCTGAAAACCATCTCTGAATGGTTCGGTCCAACCTTCGGCAGCAATTCGTGGGTGCTGGCGCCCTCCCGCACAAAATCCGGCAAACCCATTCTTGCTAATGACCCCCATATCGGCTTCACCAATCCAAGCGTGTGGTTCGAGGCGCATATGAAATACGGCGAGGTGGAAAATTACGGCTTCCACCTGCCCTTGATCCCCTTTCCCCTCCTCGCGCACAACAAGAACCGCGCCTGGGGAATCACCATGTTTGAAAACGACGATACGGACCTTTACCTGGAAACCTTCGATCCGCAAAACCCCAACAAGGTGAAATTCAAGGGCGAATGGGTGGATGTCAAGGCCGTAAAAGAAATTATCAAGGTAAGGTTCTGGAAAGATCAGGAGATCGAAGTGCGCGTCACGCCCCATGGCCCCGTGGTCACTGACGCGTTCCGCCTGCTGCACGGCTACACCGGCGCGGACATTTCGCTGCGCTGGATTTGGCAGCACACCGACTACACGGACATGGAAGCGCTTTACCGCATGGGCCACGCCAACGATGTGGCCAGCTTCGGCAAAGCCGTCGCCTTGGTCACTTCGCCGGGACTCAATATCTCCTATGCGGACCGGGAAGGCAATATTGCCTGGTGGGCCGCGGGGCTGATCCCCATCCGCCCGAAGCACGTCAACCCAAAACAACTCCTCGACGGGGCCTCCGGCCTCGATGAAATTTCCGGGTATGTTCCCTTCGAGCAGAACCCCCACCTGATCAATCCGCCGTGCGGCTACATCGTCACGGCGAACAACCAGTCCACCGTGAAACCGGTGGGGCCGGTGCCCGAACTGCAAGGATACTGGCAGCCCAGCGAACGCGCCGCGCGCATCGAATACCTGCTGGAACAACAACCCCAATGGTCCATCGACGAGTTGCGGGCGATCCAGTTCGACGATGCGCTCCTGTCCGCCCCCGCCATGCTTTCCAATATGGTAAAAGGGCTGGGCGACGCAAAAAACAATCTCAACGCCTTTGAACAGCAGGCGCTCGATGCCATGAAACGATGGGACTTCAAACACGATGTGAATTCTTGCGGGGCCAGCATTTTCCGCGACTACTGCGAATCCATTCTCGATTGCGCCCTCCTGGATGAGATGGAAAAAAAACTCTTCGACAACTACATGGGCGTGGCGGACCATTCCAACTTCTTCAAATGGTTCATCGGCGACACTACCTCCCCCTTCTGGGACGACATCTCCACCGCCAACAGGGAAACCCGCCAGGATATTCTCCTGAAAGCCTTCCAACAGACCGTGGCCCGCCTGAAAAAAGAACTCGGCGGCGATATCGCCCAATGGCGCTGGGGGCGCATCCACACCATGACCTTCACCCATCCCTTTGGGTATCTCCCCTGGCTGGGCGGCATTTTCAACATCGGCCCCATCGAATCCACCGGAGGCTCCGACGTCATCAACAACATGCTCAATATAGACGGCGGACATAATTTCAGCATCGTCGCCGGGCCTTCCACACGCCGTCTTATCGACTACGCCGACCCCGAACATTCCCTCGCCATCCTGCCCACCGGCAATTCCGGCAACTTCATGCGCCCGTCCTACGGCGACCAAGCTCCCCTGTTCATGGCCGGCCAATACCGCGAGCCCCGCTTCACCCCCGAACAAATCGAGACCAATAAACGCCACGAACTGAGGTTTACCCCCCAACCCTGACTGGGCATCGACCCTTAAATATCCCGCCAAAAGTTGCGGTCAACACCGCTAAATTGATACAGTATTTTTCCACTTCATCCCCGGGCGGTTAGCTCAGTTTGGTTAGAGCACCTGCTTTACACGCAGGGGGTCACAGGTTCGAGTCCTGTACCGCCCACCATTTTATCTTTACTCGAAATTCTCTATCCGTGAAACCTCACCGGTATGCGCGTCCACTGCAACGGCTCGCATACCGCCCTTTATTTACGGGCTTTCTTCGATGTGCCCTCCTTGACGCTGCGCCGTTTTCAACGTGCCCCCGATCACACATCCTTTCCTTTCTTAACCCCGATCCGTCTCTTTTCTCTCGCTTTTTCTCTGTTCCAAGGTGTCCACCCCCTTCGGCGACCCCTTGTTGTGGCGCAATGACTTGCGAAGACGGATTTCGCTTTCCGCGCTCACATCACATCGAGTAGGTTTTCCATTCGGAAATTCTATCCCCGCCGCGTGTCTCCGAGAGAGTTCGCATAAAGAACGCTCCTCGCCCATTTTACGAACGCTTCCGGTAGTTAACCAACGGACGCCGCCTCGTTGCGGCGCCGAAGGACTCCCGGAGACATCGCATGGACACATTCACTACCGACCCCGAACTCATGACGCCGCGCGAGCGGCAGCGTGAAGTGGCGGCGCTCCTGGCGCGCGGTTTCTTGCGCATGCGCCTGCGGCATGTACATTCCCGTGAAGAATGTGTCTCTCCACCGGAGAAATCACTTGATTTTACGAGCGAACAGAGCGTTCATCGTGTCGAACCAGAGAAAGGAGACCGTGCATGGAACACACGATGAACAGACAGAATACGGAGAAACAGCGAACGATTTTGAGCCGCGTGGCCGCGCTCGAACGAATGCGCGAACCGGAATTGCGCGAGCAGTGGCGCGCCTTGTTCGGGACCGAGCCACCGTTATGCCGCCCCTCGGTGCTGGTCCGCCGCTTGTCCCACCGCGTTCAGGAACTGGCCTGCGGCGCGCCGCTCGAAGAGATCAAGCGGCGCGTTGAGGAGAAGCGCGCAGTCATGGGCTTGGACGACATGGCGCTCAGACGTGGCCGGGGCGGTAAACGCCAGGCAGGCACGCCCGTCGTGGGCACGCGCCTTGTGCGCGAGTGGAACGGGGCGCGTTGCGAAGTTACCGTGACCGGTGACGGCTTCGAGTTCCAGGGCAAGACCTACCGCAGCCTGAGCGCCGTGGCAAAAGCCATCACCGGCACGCACTGGAACGGGCGAGCCTTCTTTGGGCTGTACAAACCCGGCACAGGGCAAGGAGGCCGGGCATGAGGAACCAGCGAACCGCAACAGCCGAACCCATGGCGGCCCCGCTGCGTTGCGCAATCTACACGCGCAAGTCTACCGAGGAGGGTCTCGAACAGGAGTTCAACTCGTTGGACGCCCAACGTGAATCGGCGGAATCGTTCATCGCCAGCCAACGACAGAATGGCTGGATACCCGTGGAAGACCGATACGACGACGGCGGCTACTCGGGCGGCACTCTCGAACGTCCCGCGCTGCAACGCCTCATCCAGAATATCGAAGCGGGAAAGGTCCAGTGCGTCGTGGTGTACAAGATCGACCGGCTGTCCCGTTCCTTACTGGACTTCACACGCCTGATAGACCTTTTCGAACGGCACGGGGTGTCCTTCGTTTCCGTGACGCAGCAGTTCAACACCACGACATCGATGGGACGGCTTACGCTCAACATCCTTCTGTCCTTTGCCCAGTTCGAGCGCGAGATAATCGGAGAACGCATCCGTGACAAGGTGGCCGCCGCGAAACGCAAAGGCAAGTACATGGGTGGCCCGCCGGTACTGGGATACGACGCCGATGCGAGCATCCGTCGCTTGATGGTGAACCCCGAAGAGGCTCCGCTGGTTCGCCACATTTTCGTGAGGTTCGTGGAACTGGGCTCGACGCTAAAACTGGCGCAGGAACTCAACGTCCAAGGTCACCGCACCAAATCCTGGACCACGCGCGGCGGCAGGAAACACGAAGGCGGTCGCTGGGACAAGGCGTCACTGGCGCGCCTGCTGCGAAACCATCTCTATATAGGCGAGGTGGCGTACAAGGGCGAAGTCTACGCGGGGGAGCACGAAGCCATCGTGACCCGATCCGCATGGGATAAAGCGCAGTCCACCTTGGACCGAAACGACCGCACCAACGGCAATCGGAACCGCAAGCGCCATGAGTCCCTTCTGCGCGGTATCCTTCGGTGCGGCCACTGCGACTGCGGCATGACCCACTCCTACGCGCGCAAGAAGGGCGCGATGTACCGATACTACGTCTGCGCCAACGCGATGAAGAATGGATATGCGTCCTGCCCCATGAAGTCCATGCCCGCCGGCGAAGCGGAACGCATGGTCATCGACCGCCTGCGTCAGGTGCTGCGCTCTCCCTCCTTGATCGCGCAAACCTATCGCGAAGCGGCGGCGGCAGCACCGGGAGACGCTGCGGCATTCACCGAACGGGATGTCGTGCTTGCCTTGGAACGGCTAGACGAATTGTGGGAGAACCTGTTCCCCGGAGAACAAGCCCGGATCGCCCAATTGCTGATTCAATGCGTGGTGGCGACGCGGGACAGTCTGAGCATCGAACTGAGATCGGAAGGGATGCTTGCGCTGACGCTGGAAATGAATACAACCGAAGAGGACGGAAACGATGGGAAAACTGATTAGCGCAGATCACGCGAAGGCGACTGAATCGCGCCTCCCCAACGGGGGCCTTGTCATTTCAATCCCCATTCAAATGAGGATGCGGGGCAAACGCAAGGAGATCATCTCGCCTGCGGACGCGCCCGTGGATGCCGGTGACCGCCTGACGGAAAGCGAATCGCTCGTGACGGCGCTGGTGCGCGCCTACTGCTGGAACGGCCACCTCGAAAGCGGCCGGTTTCGCTCGATTCCCGAACTGGCCGCCACCGTGAAGCTCGAACGCTCGTATGTGTCGAGAATACTTGAACTGGTGAACCTGGCGCCGGATATCGCCCTTGCCGTGCTGAACGGAAAGGAACCCGAAGGTTTCACCTTGAGGAAACTGCGCCGGGGCATTCCGATTCTCTGGGAGAAACAGCGCGAGCAGTTCGGTTTTCCGACACCGAACTGAGAACCCCGCGGCGGTTCACCTTGCGGGCGCGACCGCGCGTCCCCGGTAATCGAAAGAAGGCTGTGCCCTGCGTTCCCATTCGGCAGTCACGCGCCGGGAAAGAGAATGCATCCGATCAGCGCGGAACACGAGAATGTCCTTGACGCCGCCGTGTGACGGGTCGGCATAGCTCCGCTTCAGTAGAAATCTCACCAGGTCCACGATGCCCTGCGCGCCGATGAGCGTGCCGTGCAGCGGCCAGACGCGAATCTCGGATTCGATGTACTCCAGCAGGGTGCCCAGCCGGTAGTTCGGCGTGCCCAATTCCGCCGCCCGCGCCCACCGCAAAGTGCTCAACACGCATCGGTCCTCATTGGCATCCTCCCGCCCGCCCAACGCGGCATAGAGAAACGCCGCCTCGAACTCCCCACTGTGCGCGGCAATCCACGCCTCCGGTCCCGCCCAAGTGAAGAAATCCCGCACCACCTCTTCCGGCGCTCTCGCCCCGGCCACCTTATCGTCCGTGATCCCCGTGATCTTCCTGATGTGTTCGGGGATGGGTATGCCCGGATTCGCCCGCTCCCAGAAGGTGTCCAACAGGTTGCCCGCATAGTCGAAACGGACCGCCCCCACTTCCGTAATCCGGTCCTGCAGGGGGTTCAGGCCGGTGGTTTCCAAGGTGACGGCCACCAGGGTTTCCGGGGCGACAAAAGCGTGATCCATGGTTCTGACCTCTCTTCCGGGCGCGTACCGCACAAAAGTGTACACAAACCACTTGACTGAATCTTTATTCAGTAGTATACTTTTTCGCTGGCGCGTTGTCAACAGGCTTGGAAAACTGTCGGCACCGCTTGGTGCTTGGGCTTTTACCGCAAGAAAGGAAGTACCCCATGGCTGCATTCTCGCTTCGACGTTTCACCAAACCCGAAACCCTCTGCAACGTGTCCCACAACTCGCTGCTCCTGCTGTTGTCCCCGTATCGGGACTATTTTGCGGGGCGCGGTCTGGAATTGCCCGCGCCGGACGGCGGCGGCGGCCTGGACCACGAACGGCTCGTATCCATCTTCCTCACGCCGGACATGGCGATGCCGCTGGACCTGGTGGAAAGCCTTTATCTCATCAACGAACTCGCCACACCCACCGGTATGGATTCCATCCTGCATGAAGCGAAGCTTCAGGGCATCCATTTGAGCGTACCCTGGAAAGCGACGCCGATGGACGTCGCCGTCGCGGCGTTCATCGCCGACCGGGAAATGCTCGAACGCATCCACCACCGGCACGCGATGCTCAAACGGCGAAGCTTCTTCTATTTCAGGACCGAGGGGGAAGCGCCGCCCGTCGATGTCGTGCGCGAAGAGGTAATGCCCGCGTTCCAGGACGCCCTGCACGCATACTTCTTGGCGCACAACCGAGGGCGTCATCTCCGGACCTTTATGTTTCACCGCGACCGGGAGTTATGGCTGACGGTCCGGCACGGCGACGTCTTCCATCGGGAAATGAACGTCGAGGACGGAGAATCGGTGGTATTCGTCTACCGCCCCGAATGCTTCAACACCATCGTATACAACGCGTCCAACGGCGAATTGCGGGTCCACGCGGGGACGGATGGGGAACGCGAGACATACCGCCAACTCGTCGGGAAACATCTGTTCGGTTCCGAATTCCTGTTCTGGGGCGCGAAGAAATACTCGTGCGAACCCCTGCGCAACGATGGTCCCGCGAGCCTTGCGGTCACGGATGTGGCGGGCATCGAATGGGCGCGTCTGACCGAGGTGAAATGCGAGGAAGAACAGCGAGACCGGAAAGTCCAGTTTAGCCGGAAATCCTCGGACCTGTTTCAGGCGACGCCCACGTGGCGGGACTGGATTCCGGGCAGCGCCCAAATCGTCGGCGCCAGCTTCAAGGTGAAGTTCCGCCACGCCCGGACCCCGCAGACGATCAGTCTGCGTCCGCCGAACATGGCATCCTACTCTCACGACGGTGACTCGGCCTTGACGGAACAATGGCTGCGCGCCCGCGGCTTCATCTGCCTGGGCTGCCAATCATAGAAACGGAGTCATTCCATGACAAAAAGCACCGAGTACTGGCGTGCGGTCGAGGCCACCTTCGGCATGAAAACCGTGATGTGTTCTTGGGATAAACATCTGGGCGCGCAGAAGGAGATCCTTTCGCGCCACCTCCGTCCCACGGGGCGTCTGGCGGACATGTACCCCTGCCCGAACGAGTTTGGCTGCCGGTTTCCCCACGAGGTGAGTATCTGGAAGGAAGACGACATAGCCGCCGTTCCCGTGGATGACGAACATGAATGCTGCCGCGTCTACCCCCTGACGCGGGAAGACGTCATCGAATACGAGATGAATTCCGAGACGCTCCTGCGGAAGGCGTTCGGATTGCTGCGCCTGCATCCCGGCGATTTGCACGCTATGCCCTTTCAGGATACGTTCAACATCGGCTCGTTTCCCTCGCCTTGGGGAACGGCCCTGCAGATCTATATCGTCCTCCCGGAAAAGACACGGCAGTTCCAGACAGCGGCCATGGGACTACTGGCCACCGTGGACGGGCCATTCTTGTTCATGTCCCTCACACCGCATTATGCGGACGCGGCATCCATCGACGCTTTGAACCACCGGAAATGCCTGTTTGTCACGATGGACGAACTTGTGGCCTGTGACGCGGGCGGCAATCTGTCGCTGGTGCATGGTCTTCACGAAATTCTGGTGGCTCGCCAGGCGCTGGGCATGGGAACGCCGCCGGGAGAAAACGTGTTCCGCCGTCAGGGGGACTTGTGGATGCTGGCATTCGATGGGAAAGCCGTCCACGCCCCGCACAGCAAAGGTCTGGCCTATATCGCGTGCCTGCTCCGTGCTCAGGGGCGTGAGTTGCATGTGGCGCAGGTGCTGGCCGAGACCGCCGGTGTGGCGGACGTCCCGGCACTGGGTTCGGCGGGCGAAGTGCTTGCCCCCGCCGCCTTGGCGAAATACAAGGAACGCATTCTTGAGTTGCGCGAACAGATCGAGGAAGCGGGCAGGTTCAACGACATCGGCAGAAAGGCCCGGCTCGAAGAGGAATTGGACGCCGTTACACAGCAGATCGGCAGTGCGTTTGGACTGTACGGTCGCGCCCGGAAGGCGTCCGATGACGCGGAACGGGTCCGCAAGTCCGTGGGAACGAACATACGCCGCTGCCTGGAAAAGCTGACCAGCTCTCATCCCTCGCTTGGCGAACACCTGAACCGGTCCCTGCATACCGGCCAATTCCTTTCCTATACCCCCTCCTCAGCCGTCGCCTGGGTTCTCTGACCCTCACCCTCAAGCGTCTTTGACGGGCGCGACCTCCGCTCCTCGGACTGGTCGCGCCCGTTTTTCGTGTCTGGCACCGTTTCTGGCGCACAAATCACACAATTCATAGTCCGTCCGTGTCTTCACATGTCTCCGCTACACGAAATGTAGCCGCCGCCACACGAAATGTAGCGCCTTGGAGGCGAGAGCAACGTTCGGCGGACACGAACAAGCCCTTGACGCCCGAACAGGGCGTTGCCCGAACCCCGAGAGGCAAGCCTTCCGCCGAACCGCCTCTCGGGGTTTTTCGTTTTTTCGGACCCGAAGGAGACCGGTATGGCAGAGACAAACGGACGAAGCGGAAAGCGCGGGCGCGGTAAACGCCGCGGCAAACGTCCACGCCGCATCCCCGGCGCGCCAAAGCAGATGCTGCTTCCCTGGCGGCAGGAGATCACGGCGGACGACCTCGTCAGCATCCGCGTTGCCGCCCGCGACCTCGTCGGACGCCACGGGTACACCCGGTCGGATCTCGACGACATCGTTCAGGACCTCGCCCTTCATGTGCTCGAACGTCTGGGCGAATACGACCCCGGTCGCGGTGCGTGGAGCACCTTCCTGAAACGCGTCCTTCGCAACAAGATTTCCCACCTCATCGAATACCGCACCTTCCAGAAACGGGACTACCGCAAATGCATTCCCCTGCAACCATAAACCCGGCCTACGCCGTCGAGGACGCCCGGTGCGCGCCGGAGCGGTTGTACCTGCGCGTCGACCTGCAGATCGCCGTCGAGGCACTTCCCGACGATCTCGGCGCGTTCTACGCGGCATTTGCGCGGACGGGCGAACTGCGTGCGGCGGCCCGCGAGACCGGAGTGTCCCTGGTGAAAGCGCGGGAGTTCCGCCTTCGTCTCAAAGCCTCATTCACGGAGATGGGAATGGGGATGTACTGCGGTCCCTGATGCCAAGCCACTTCCGTCTCTTTCCATTTCAACATGCAACTTGGGAGATATCTTATGAGTGAAACCTTTGTGACCACCTATTCCATGTGGCGGTTGTTCCGCGATTGCCGGCGCGCGTGCCAGTTGCGGTACCAGGAAAACCTCGCGCCGATCCAGCGCAGCAAATGCCTGAGCTTCGGTTCGATCATTCACGATTGCCTCGAACAATGGCATGGCGGCCAGCCGTTCTCCGCCGTTTTGCAGACCATCGACCGGAGCCACCCGGAGCGTTTCGCCGATGACGACCAGCGCCGGGACTGGCACTTGGCCGCGGCGATGATGAAGGGATATGCCGCGCGCTATCCGCACGAGGATTTTGACGTCGTCTCGCTGGAAAAGACCTTCGAAGGTCCCATCGTGAATCCCGCGACGGGAGCGCTGTCCCGAAGTTTCACGCTGGCCGGCAAGGTCGACGGGATCGTGAAACAGAATGGCCAGTACTTCCTGCTCGAACACAAGACGGCCTCCCAGATCGACGGCTCCTACCTGGAACGCCTCTGGACGGACTTCCAGATCACGCTGTACACGTGGTACGTCGAGGAAACCCTCGGCATCCCCGTCGCGGGCGTCCTGTACAACATCCTCGGCAAGGCCAAGCTGCAACAGGGCAAAGGCGAAACCGAGGCGGAATTCGAGGCGCGCCGGGCGGAACTGCTGGCGAAGTCCAAGACCGGCAAGACGTCGGCCAAGCGCAAGGTTGCCGAATCCGACGAGGATTACCAGGCGCGGCTCGCGGAGAAGTATGCGGACCCCGGTATGTTCCATCGCGAACTCCTGTACCTCTCGAAAGAGCAGTACGAACCGCTCCGCGCCGAACTATGGGAACTGACGCAGGCCTTCCTGGATGCGCGGCGGCGCAAGATGTTCTACCAGAACACGTCGTTCTGCTTTCACTACAACCGCCCCTGCCCGTACTTCCCGCTCTGCAGTTCCAACAACAATCCCAACATCCGCGAAAACTTCTATGAAATCCAGGACCCGCACGAAGAACTGCGGTGTCCCGAATCGACCGAACCCCTTCAAACCTTCTAGAGAAAGGAATCAACCATCATGCTGCCAACCGCCCCCACACCCCAAAAACAAAGCGTGTCGGACTACTCGATCCTGTTGTACGGCCCGAGCAAGGCCGGCAAAACCACCACGGCGTCCCAGGCGGACGGCGCGTTGTTCCTCGCCACGGAACCGGGACTGAACGCTCTGAACGCGTTCCAGGTTCCCGTCACCTCGTGGGAGGATTTCCTCGCGGCCTGCGCCGAGATCGCCCAAGGCGAGCACCCGTTCAAGACCATCGTCGTCGATACGGTGGACTTGGCCTACCGCTTCTGCTCGGAACACATGCTGAAGAAATACAGCGTCGAGCACGAGAGCGACCTGGGTTACGGCAAGGGTTACGCGCTGGTCAACAACGAGTTCCATCGCGTGCTCACGAAACTCGCCCATCTGCCCTGCGGCCTCATTCTCATCAGCCACGCGCAGGAGATCGAAGTCGAGACGCGCACGGGCAAGTTCACGAAAACCGTGCCTACGCTTCCGGAGAAGGCCCGCAAGATCGTGCTGGGCCTGGTGGACATCATCCTGTATTGCGATGTCGAAGTGACCCGTGACGCCAACGGCCAGGCCACGGTCCGGCGCGTATTGCGCACCAAGCCCACGCAGTATTACGAGGCGGGCGACCGGACGGGGCGTCTGCCGGAAATCCTGGACATGGACTACCGGGCGTTCGTCGCCGCGTTCAACGCCGTAACCGCACCCGCGCCAGTCCCGCAACCTTCCGCTCCGGCGCAGAAGAACTCCGCGCCCGCGAGCACGCCCAACGCAAAGACTTCCCCTTCAGAAACCAACGGCAAGTAAACCCAGAGGAGATATCGCATCATGACAGACCACGGAAAAAGCGCCAATGACGCCTGGCTCGACGACATGGACGAGATGGCGGGACAGTACGAACAGGAAAGCGCCGAGCGAACGGACCGCGAAGAGGTCCCGGACGGCAACTACCAGGTTCACGTGGACAAAGTGGAACTGGTCAAGGCCAAGACGTCCGGCAACACGATGCTGAAATGGCATCTGCGCATCATCGCGCCGGCGTGCGTCGGACGGAAGTTGTTCAAGAACCACGTGTTCACGCAGGCCTGTCTGAGGTTCATCAAACAGGACCTGGGCCTCTGCGGCTTCGACCATGCGAACTTCAAGGATCTGCCCAACCATCTCGAGGAACTGCTCGATCTCCAAATCGAGGTGGCCAAGCGCACGAAGGAGCGGGGAGGCAACGACGATGGACGGGCGGACGGATACAGCATCTATTTCAACCGCCTGATTGGCCGGGGCAGCGCGGGACCCGCCGGGTACGACGCCTCGGCGCACGACCGCCTGTCCAGTTTCTAGGCGGGAGCACGGCATGAATCCCGTCATCGTGATAGACACGCGCGAGCAGGCGCCCTACGCCTTTGACGCCGCCCGCGCGCAGAGCATCCGGGCCGCCCTGCCCGCGGGCGACTATTCGCTCGCCGGTCTCGAAACCGTGGTGGCGGTGGAACGAAAATCGCTCGACGATCTCGTTGCCACCGTCATCCGGGGACGCGACCGGTTTCACCGCGAGTTGAAACGCCTTGCGGCATACGATGCCGCCTGCGTGGTCGTCGAGGGCGGCATGGACGACGTGCTGGCCCGGCGATACGCAGGCGGCGCGCATCCCAACGCGGTGCTGGGCGCGGTCGTCTCCATCGTCGTGGATTTCGCCGTTCCCGTGTACTTCTGTTCGAACCGCCCCATCGCGCGGACGTTTGTCCAGGAGTACCTGTTGCGGTTTCACGAAAAGGCGGGGCGGCCATGACGGCGCACGCGGGAGAATCCGACGTCCTGTGCGGGATGGTGGACACCGTCTACTACGCCGCGCCGCAATGGTCGTCGGGCCGCTTGAAACTGTCCGATGGAGACACGGTCCGTTTCGCGGGGAAGCTGTTCGCCCGCGTTGGCGACCTGCTGACGTTGCGGGGGCACTGGACGCGCCATCCCCAGTTTGGCCGCCAGTTCGAGGTGGCCTCGATGGAATACGACATGGCCCTCGATACGGACGGGCTGGCGCATTACCTCGCGAACCATCCCGAGGTGAAGGGCATCGGTCCGGCCAAGGCTCGGATACTGGCGGAGCGGTTTGGCTCCGAGTTTGACCGCGCGCTCGCCGAAGAACCCGAAGCCATGGCGAAGGCGGCGCACGTGCCGGTGGACAGCATCCTCGCGTTGCGCTCCCTCTGGCAGGCCCATGCGCTCTTGAACCGGGCGAGCGCATGGCTCGCGAGTTTTGAATTGACGCATCACCAAGTAACGTCGCTCCTGCAACGGCTCGGCAACAATGCCGTGGCGGTACTGAAGGAGAATCCATACCTGCTGGCCGGCGAAATCCCCGGATTCGGGTTCAAACGCGTGGACAAAGTCGCCCTTAAAACAGGGGTCCCGAAGAGTCATCAGGGCCGCATTCGCGCGGGCGTTCTGGAATGTGTGAAGGACGCACTGGATACCGGGCACTGCTGGGTGGAGTACCAGGACCTCGTGGATCGCGCGAATACGCTGTTGACCATGGACGACCTGGACAGTTGGCGGTGGGTGGCCGACGCAACGGACGCGCTGGTGAAGGAAGGGACGTTGGCGGAGGTATCGCACGCCGGGCAGCGTCTGGTCGCCACTCCCGCCATGGTGGAAATGGAACAATTTCTGTCGGATACCTTCCGCCGGGGGGGCAGTCCCAACGTCCATTTCCGGGATGAACCCCATGTGGTCCGCCTCATCGAACGCCACGCGCCCCAGCTAAATCCCGGCCAACTTGTCGCGGCGTCCAACGCACTGTCCTTTATGATCTCGCTGGTCTCCGGCGGAGCGGGCAGCGGAAAGACATTCACGATCAAGGCCATCTTGGATATCTGCGAGGAGCGAGGGTTGAATGTCATTCTCGCCGCACCCACCGGCAAGGCCGCCAAACGCATGGAACAGGTGACCGGCCATGAGGCGTTCACCCTCCATCGCCTGCTTGGATACAACGGGCGGGACTACCGGTTCGGTCCCGATAATCCCGTCGACGCCGATGTCCTGGTCATAGACGAGATGAGCATGGTGGACGTGCCGCTGGCTTGGCGGCTGTTCCAGGCGCTGCGGTTGGACCATACCGCGGTCGTGCTCGTGGGGGACCACAACCAATTGCCGCCGGTGGGACCCGGCAACGTGTTGCGCGATCTGGTTCAGCGGCGCCTCGTGCCGACGATGGTGCTCGAAGAAATTGTCCGGCAGGCGGGAGTACTCAAAGAAAACAGCATCGCGATCCTGAGCGGGACCGTCCCCAAGAGTTCGGCTCGGGACGCTGTGGGACGCCGCGCATGGCACGTGCTCGACGACCTGGATATCCCGGACCACGTTCCCCGGTTCATCTGCGACATGTACCAGCAGGTGCTCGCGCAAAAGCTCAACTTCAATCCGATTACGGATGTGCAGGTCCTCACGCCGACGCACAAAGGCCCCATGGGCACACGGGCGCTGAACATCCTCCTGCAACGCCTGCTCCAGAAGATGCTCTACGGCATCGAGACGCCGCCCGTACCCGAGGGGCGGCGGCCACGGCCTCTCGTTCATGACAAGGTCATTCAGACCAAGAACAACTACGAGTTGGGCGTGATGAACGGGGCTGTCGGTATCGTCCGGGAGGCCACGCTTGGCGGCGGACTCGAGATCGATTTCGACGGCGAGTCCAAGGAAATACCAGCCAAGTCGCCCTGGCTACAGGACATCGAACTGGCCTATGCGCTGTCTATCCACAAGTCGCAGGGGTCCGAATATCCCTGCGTCATCGTCATCATCCACAAGTCGCATTCATTCCAACATCACCGGAACCTTTTCTACACCGCCGTGACGCGCGCCCGCGAGACCGCCATCATCCTCGGCGACGCCTGGGGCATCCGCGAATGCGCGCGCAAACGCAGCACCGCCCTGAGACAGACCTTCCTGTCTCTGGGGCCGGGTTTGGAGGACCCATGATCAAAGTCGTCTACATCGCCGGTCCCTACCGCGCGGACAACGCCTGGGATCGGGAAGAGCATATACGGACCGCCGAACGTTTGGCCCTCGATGTTTGGCGCCTGGGCCACGCGGCCCTGTGCCCGCATACGAACAGCCGGTTCTTCGACGGCGCGTTGCCCGACCAGGTCTTTCTCGACGGCGACATCGCCATGATGCTCCGTTGCGACGCGGTGCTTCTCACGCCGGACTGGCGGAAGTCCCGCGGCGCGCGCGACGAACGGGCCATCGCCATTGAGAACGGGATTCCCGTGTTCGAGTCGATCACCGAGTTGGCCGCGCCACATCCATGAAAAACCGGGACGCACACCCGCGTGGCCGCAAATTCCCCGGTAGATATCTGGTGGATACGGGGCGCTGCCCACCGAGGAGGATAGTATGTCTGAAACCGATACAGGCCTTCTGCTCGGCCTGTTGAAACGCCATTTCTTTTCCAGGACCGACCGGGCTGCCATTCTGAACGGGCACGGCAAGCCCATGCCTGTCGTGGTGGACGATTCATCGCTCGACGCCCTGCTGCTTACACATCTGCTGGGGGAAAACGCCCCGGCGGCCGTCGCGCGGTATGTCACGAAGAAAACCACGGGGGTGATGAAGGGACATTATCGCGTCGGCAGCTACACCCCCGCGCCTGACGGCATGACCGCATGGCTGTGTCTGGATATCGACGGCGCGGGCCATGCGGAAGCGGTGGCAGACCCCGACGGCGCGGCCCGCGTGATTGCCGAACGGTTCCAACGGTATGGCCTGCCCGCCTACCTCGAACGCTCCGGCGGCGGCAAGGGCTGGCATGTCTGGCTGCTCTTTGAAACGCCCGTCCCGGCGGCGAAAACCCGCGAACTGGCCTGCGCCGTGATTCCGCGAGATATCCCGCTGGCGCGGGGAGGGTATGCCGACCCCGAGAAGCAAAAGGGCATCGAGGTCTTTCCCAAGCAGGACAAGATCGCCGGAAACGGGTACGGCAATCTGGTCTGGCTGCCGTGGTGGACCGGCGCGCGAGACGGCGGAAACCGCTTCTACCAGTACGGCGAGAACGGCTTTTGTCCCTTCGTTCCCGGCGAGTTTGAGTGTGCGCAGCCAAAGGACATTGATCCCGCCATCGAGCGCGCGGCCTCGGACGCTCTGGCGAATGCCTATGACGCCATTCCGCTGCCGAACGGGCCGGAGGATTTCTCTGGGGACTGGGAGGAGTGGCGCAAGCGGGCCTTGGCCTCGCTCTCCCTCGAGTCCGTGTACGGTCCTTGGCTCACGGGACGTTCATCCACGCCCGGATGGCTGGAATGCCGGGACCCGGATTCCCCGTCCGGCGACCAGAATCCTTCGGCGGGCGCCGCCGACGGGACAAACGACGCCGAACGCGGGTCGTTTCACTCGTTCATCAGCGGCAAGACGATGAGCGTGTTCGATTTCATGGTCGCACACGGTCTCGCGGTCGATTTTCCCCATGCGCTGCGCCGGGTCGCGGAACTCTCCGGGCAGAGTCTGTTCCCCAAGCGGCAAGGCAAGGTGTCCGCGGCGTCTCCAGCCTCCGCATCTGGAGGTCCAGCGCGCCAGGCGTTGCCCGTCATCCGCGTGAACAACCGTCAACTGCAGGACATGGTTCATGACACGTGGCAGAGCGTTTTCCGGCTGAACACGCGCCCGGACATCTTCCTGCGCCAAGACGCGCTGGTCCGCCTGAGACACTGGGCGGACGGTCCCGGTATCGAAGACATGACAGAGAACGGCCTCTACGCCTACCTCTCCCGCACGGCCACGTGGGTGAAGGAAACGCAGGAAGCCACGGTGGATGCGCTGGCCCCCCGCGAGATAGCCAAGGCGATGCTCGCGGAACCGCATGAGACCCTTCCCGAAATCGAGAGCGTACTCACGTGTCCGGTGTTCGGGACCTCCGGCGCATTGATCTCCAGGCCGGGATATCACCGGGACGACAAGGCATGGTACGAGCCGGGGAAAGACCTGGCCGTGCCGGACGCCCCGGACGATCCGGCCCCCGAGGATATCGCCGCGGCGCGCTCGCTGCTGGTCGAGGAACTGGCCGGCGACTTCCCCTTTGTGAGCGAGTCAGACAGGACGCACTGGCTGGCGGCGCTGATTCTCCCGTTTGTTCGCCGCATGATCAACGGCCCGACGCCGCTGCATTTTGTGGAGGCCCCCTGCAACGGGGCGGGCAAGAGCCTGCTCTGCGACATCGTTTCGATTGTGGCGACGGGCCAGTCCGCTCACGCGCAGACTCTGCCCACGCACGATGACGAGGCAGCCAAGACCATCACCGCCGAGCTGCTCGACGGGCGCTCCATCATCCTCCTCGACAACCAGAACGAAAAGTCCAGGCTGAATTCCCCGCCCCTCGCGTCGGTCCTTACGGCCCAGCATTGGACCGGACGGCTCTTGGGCCAATCCAAGATGCTGACCCTGCCCAACCGGGCCGCGTGGCTCATGACGGGCAACAATCCAAATATGACGACCGAAATGGCCCGGCGGTGTTTGCGCATCCGCATCGATCCCCGGCGCGACCGCGCGTGGCAACGAGACCCCCTCCAGTTCAAACACCCGAAGCTCAAGGCGTGGACCTTGGCCAATCGAGGCGATCTCATCCACGCGATACACGTCCTCGTGAACGCGTGGCTCGCCGCCGGTAAACCCGACGGCAAGGGGTCCATGGGTTCGTTCGAGGATTGGGCCAGCGTCATCGGCGGAATTCTCGGCGTGGCGGGCGTGCCCGGATTCCTCGAATGTTTGGACGAAATGTACCGGCAGGCGGACCCGGACGCCGAGGCGTGGAAGGAGTTTGTGTCCACATGGTGGGGTGAGTTTGCCGATACGCCGCGCAAGGTCTCCGAACTGAACGAACTCTGCGAACGGGAAAACCTGTTGGCAAGTCTCCGAGGCGACCGGTCGCTCCGGTCCCAGGAGATACGGCTTGGGCTCGCACTGAACTCTACGCGCGACCGCATGTTCGGCGACCTGCGAATCGCGACGGTCGAGAATGCGAAATACAGCAAGGGCGGCCGCCTCTACAGGCTGGTGCGGGAAGAGGATGATCCATCCGACGAGCCGTACCGCAATCCACAGGCGGAGTTGTTTCCAGAAAAACCAGAAAATCACGTCTCGAATGCAGAATCGACAAGCGAGTGCGGATGTTGTGCGGATGATGTGCGGATGTTGAAATCCCAACATCCGCACATTGCAAGTCCTGAAACGCCAATGACTTCCGAAACCAGTGCGGATGTGTGCGGATGTTTGGACGGGTCTTACGCGTGTACGCGCGCGCGTTATATAGAATATAAACAAGTAGATCGCGCGTGCGCGCATGCACATGCACACGAGGGATCGCCCAAAACATCCGCAAACATCCGCAGTGACGTGGATGGGCATAGCGCAACTCAAACAGCATCAAGCGGTTATCCGAGTGCGGATGATCGCGTATCCAGCCCCCCAAACATCCCGCAATCATCCGCACAACATCCGCTCAACGCCGGAAACGGTGGGACGGGCTGTGTTTCCCTCGCCCGCGCCCCAGACAGCCGGGGCGAAGCCTGGGAAGACCCGAACTACGTCGAGCTGACGTTTGCCGACGGAAGCCGCGTTCCCGATCCTTGGGACCCGGACTATAGCCCCGGCGACGAGGAGAACCCGCCATGAACGAACTGATTGCTCCCGCTCAAGAACCCACCTTGGCCACGGCACTGTATGTCGCCGCGGACTTGACCGCGTGGGAGACTGACCGGCCCGATTGTTTCGCCCGCGATGTGACCATCGATGGCGTCGCGTTCAGGCTCTTGGACCCGGAGTACTATGCCTGGCTCCGTCACCGCATGACGCTGGCGAAGGAAATGCACGTCGCGGGCAAAATGCCGGGCGATGTCTTCGAGCGGTTGCGCCACGCGTTCAATGAGGTTCATTCACAGGCGTTGGCCCGTTTCGGCGAACGCGACCTGCTTCGCGCGCTCGAGCGGTTGCGTCCCAAAAACTATGAGGCCCCGAAGGTATTCGACTGCGGGCAGCTCACCGGTCCCACCGAACGTCCCGGCCATTTCACGAGGGCCGTCTTGCCGCACGCTCTCGCGCAGGTCGATGATCTGCGCGACAAGGCGCTCGCGCTCGGATGGTCGCACGAATCGCTGTACCGAACGCAGGGGCGGTTCGCCTTTCCTTGCGGTCAGGACTATGGGCTGGTGTGTTTCATCGGCGAACGATGCCGCGTGGGCGCCGTGACGTTTGAGTATATCGAGATCTTCCACGACGGCAGGGCCGAACCGCTCCGCTTTTACAATCCCGAAAGATTCGCCGCACACGCTCTTCGCGTTTCCGGTAGATGACAGGTGACGGGACCGCCCGAGGGGCGAAATCCGCCTCCCCCGCCGGACGCGCCGGATGGAGCAAAATGCAACGGCAGGAATGACGCATGCCACGATGTGTTTCAAAAGATGACCTCGCCCGTGCGCGAGGCGAAGTTGTACCCCACCGGAAGCCGGACGCGTCGGCAAAGAAGCCTCCGCACCGCTTTCAGGCGGGAAACAAGTTCGGCTACAAGCACGGCGCATACGCTTCCGCGTTCGTTCTGCCCGAGGAAAAAGAACAGTTTCTTGCACTGCGCTTGGAGATCGCGCGGGACTTCAAAAACGAGACCGGGCCGGACACGGCCATGCTGGACGCAGCGGCGCTCCTGTTCATGCGGCACGGGCGCGCGGTCGTTGCAGGCGAGCAGGACCTGGCGAACAAGACGATGGCGTCCATCCTGGCGATGCTGGATCGCCTGAAGGCCACCAAGGTGTCCCGCGAAGGGGATAAACCATCCCACGGAGAGACCACGCCCGCCGAGTGGGCCAGCGCGCTGCTGGCCGATAAGAGCGGCGCCTCCCAGAAAAACGCGGATAAGACGTCGGATAACACCGGGATCGCCGAGTCCGACACCCCCGAGAACACGGGCGATTCCGAAGGCGCGGTACTGTAGAAGGTCAACTAACTGGAGTTAGTCGAACCCACCGCAGGCTCCTTGCTCTCCCTTCACGGGCGTTTCGCCAAGGTCCCTCCCTCAAAACAATGGCTCCCGGAAATCGCCATTCTGAGGCCGTTATGAATGTGTTCGTCCACGGCTCTTTGGAGCGACTGTCCGAGACTGTCTGGATGCTGTCTCGCGCTGGCCTGGCCGCCCACCGCTGCGCGAGCGTTTCCGGTAGATAACCTCCAAGAACAAAGAGCGAATCCCTTGGAGGTTTCCCGTGGACATCATCGTCGACCCCGAATTCGAGCGTCTCATCCCGCCGCTTTCCGAACAGGAACTCCGGCAACTCGAGTGCAGCCTGCTGGATGACGGGACGCTGAGCCCCTTGGCGGTCTGGGCACCGCACAACATTCTACTCGACGGCCATCACCGGCTGCGTCTGTGCCGCCAGCACGAGATCCCTTTCACCACGACCGCCCTGGAGTTCGACTCCCGCGACGCCGCCCGGCTGTGGATCATCGGCCACCAGTTGGGGCGCAGGAACCTTCCGCTGGAACAGGCGGCCTATTTTCGGGGCGAGCAATACCGCACGACCGAGAAGCAACAGGGCGCTCGAACCGACTTGGCGTTACCGCAGGCACCTGTGGAGAACGGACAGGAGGACCCACAGGACACCGGGCAGACGACTTCGGGACACGGCGACACGAAGTCTACACGGGACGCCGCGATGCGGCTGGCCAAAGATCACTGCGTTTCGCCACGCACGATAAAGCGTGACGCGCGGTTTGCCGAAGCCCTTGACGTTCTGGCGGACATCCTCGGCAATGAATTCCGAAGCGAAGTGCTTGCCGGTACGTCCGGCCTGTCCAAGAAAGACATCGTCACCCTCGCGAAAACGCCGCGTGAGCAACTCGCGGAGGCGGCCCATGACCGGGATAGCCTGCTCGCACTTGCCCAAGACTTGCGCGCGCGGAAACAGAAACCCGCACCGCCCGCACCCGCCGCTGAAGAAAACCCGCCTGCGTTTGTTTCCTGCGATGCTCAGGAATGCCGCGACGCCTTGGTGAACATCCTGGGGGTGTGCGGGCAAGAGGGAGAGACGCTCGACTGCCTGCGCGGGCAGTTGGAACAGATTGCGGCGATTGCGCGCGAGGTGCTGGGTGAAAAGGCTGAAGACGGTGAGCCGGAAGCTGCGTCCGAGGCGCCGCGCATCATGGACGAGGACCGGCTATGAGCGGGCCGCGTTTATCTCGTGAAGGCCGCAAGGTCGCGCAGGACTTCCTCGACATGCCCAAGGTCGCCGGCGTATCCCCAGTTCTTCGGGTCCGCCTCCGCGCGCTTGGCGTGGGCGTCGAGTTTGCCGCGCAGTTCCTCAAGCAGGGCGTCAACGGTCTGCCTGCGCTGCCGATAGGTGTCCGCCGCTGTGGTAGGCCGGGTCTTATTCGTTTCGCTCATCTTTTTTCTCCTGTCGTCATCTACCGGATTCATCGCTTGCATGTGGGCCGGAAGTCAAGTCCCTTCGGTGCGGCCGGAAACGGCCTTCGAAGACCGTTTCCGGCCAACCATCCCATTCCCGGTGGCTTCGCGCCACGTGGGGCAACGTTGGCGCTCGTCGTGCCCAATGGAGGAGCTGTCCATGTCTGACTTAGAAAACGCCCGCCGTATCTGGCGGCTCTGCAAAGGTTGCGCGGCCACGGTGCGTGGCGCGAAGCCCCCGTCGCCCGCCTACGCGGACCGCACGGCGAGGCTGCTATTCGGTACCGCCGCCCAGGAGAGCAATCTTACGTGGGAACGGCAACGCACGCCCCGGTTCGAGGGAAAGGTCGGCGGCTTCAGCAAATGGCAGGTGGAGCCCGGCTCCGTGGAAGCCTCGCTGGCCTATCTCCGCGAGCGGCCCGACGTGCTCGCACACGCCACGGAATGGCTGTTCGCCGACCCACATGCACCGGTGACCTGGCCGGACCTGATTCCAATGGACGCCCTATTGTGGGCGCTGCGCCTCGACGACAACGACAAGCTCGGCGTGCTCTTCTCGCGCCTCCATTACTTCCGCGTCCACGACCCGATCCCGGAGTCGCTCGCGGACCAGGCTGCGTACTGGAAGCACTGGTACAACACGCCTGCCGGGAGCGGCACGGTCGAAGAGTACCTCGCCAACTGGGACCGCTATTGCAAGGAGGCCGCCAATGCTTAAGACGCTGTTGGCCTGGATTCTGGGCAAGGGTGTTGGCTTCAGCTACACCATCCGATTCGGCGGCGGGAAACGGAAGTTCGAGAACAAGAAATGACATGGCTATACATCCCGCCCTATACCACGTCGACCTATGCGCCGGAAGCGGCATGCTCGGCCTCGCCGTCAAGCTCGCCCTCGGCGGACGGGTACGCACCGTGGTGTACGTCGAACGGGAAGCCTACGCCGCGTCCGCTCTCGTGGCGCGGATGGCGGATGCGACCCTGGATAACGCTCCTGTCTGGGATGACGTCAAGTCCCTCTGCGAACCGGAATTCCTTGGATACGTTCACCCGTTCCGTCCTCTCATCGTCACGGCGGGATATCCCTGCCAGCCGTTCTCAGTCGCGGGAAAGCGGCTTGGCGTCAACGATGATCGCCATCTATGGCCGTGGATTGATGCGTTCATTGGCGCGGCGAAACCCGAGTGCGTGTTCCTGGAAAACGTCCCCGGACACCTGCGGATGGGATTCGGGAGCGTCCGGCGAGATCTCCAGCGCAGAGGCTACCGCGTTGCGGCGGGACTATTCCCGGCGGCGGAAGTCGGCGCGAGCCATCGCCGCGAGCGGCTGTTCATCCTCGGGCTGGCCGACGCCGCGAACGGAGGACGCGGAATGCTGCGGCAATCACCCGAACGCCGTGGACAGCCTGAACGGTGCGGTTGCCCTCTGGCCCACGCCTTCAGCGAGGGAAGAGAAGGCCGACAGAATGTCGGACGAGGCGCATCGGAGACACAAGGATCGCCCGGATTCGAGTTTCAATCTTTCCACCGAAGCTCGGTTGTGGGCGACGCCGCGTGCGGGCAAGGTCACGGCGGAAGACGCCGAACACTGGAACAAGCGCCAGGCCAAGGGCGGTGTGTCCACGCCGCCGCTGGCGATGCAAGCCGCGTTGTGGCCGACACCGAGGGGCGCGGAAGCCGAGCACGCGGGGCGCACGGCAAAGGAAAAGGCAAGCCATCAGAAGGAACTGTCCGTGACGGCGAACACTTGGCCCACGCCGATGGCCGGAACGGAAACGCGCTCGGCGCAGGGCGGCATCCAACTCCATCAGACGGCATCCCGCTGGCCGACGCCGGCGGAACGGGACTGGAAGGGACCGAATGGAACGGAACATTTGGAGAAGGGAACGGGACGAAAGCATCTGGACCAGTTGCCGAATTTCGTCCGCCATTGTTCGCACCTGGACCCGCAGACCTCGACGTCTGGCGGGAAGTCCTCGCGCACGACGCGTCGCTTGAACCCGCGGTTCGTCGAGTGGTTGATGGGCTGGCCCCTGGGATGGTCGGAGATCGGCTGCGTCTTACCGGCAACGGAGTGGTCCCGCTGGCGGCAAGCTATGCATTCGTCTCTCTGTACGCTGCTCTGCTCGATGTGTGAGGGCGGCGGGGAGCAACTCTTGATGGAGGACACTTTGGCGTGACGCTTCCGAACGTGAAATGCGGCACGGAACAATGCCCGCTCAACTCCGTCCTGGACGGCTTGCGCGAGCAGGTCGATTTGCAGATGAAGGTTAACGCAATGGTCTGGGACAACCTGAAGCGGCTGGCGGACATGGTGACGATGCGTGGCTGTCCGGCGGATGCCTGCACGATTGCGCGGAGGGGAAAGGCATGAATGCTACGGCAGAAACGAGAACACGGACCCGAAGGCCCGGAGGTTCTCTGCCGGTGAAGCGGCTGCTACAGACGTTCCATCGCGTCCTCCAGCGCGTCGTCCACGAGGTGTGTGTACACCTGCGTCGTGGACAGGCTGGCGTGGCCAAGCGCCCGTTGCACGATGAGGATGTCGCCGGACTTCGCGTAGAGGTGCGTGGCGAAGGTGTGGCGCAGCGCATGGGGGCCGAGATGCTTGCCGATGCCCGCCGCTCCGACCCACGTGTCCAGACGCCGGGCGACCTGCCTTGCGGTCAGGCGCGTGTCCCGATTGGACAGGAACAGCGCGGTGGCGTCGCCCACGCCCATGCGGCGGCGTTCGGTGAGATAGCCGCGCAGCAATGAACGGAGGTTGGTCTTGAGGAACTTCACCTGCGGCACGTTGCCCTTCCCCACAATCCGGATGTGCTTTGCGTCGAGGTCCACGTCGTCCACGTCGAGGTTCACGAGTTCCTGCAACCGTATGCCGGTGCCGAGGAACATCTCGATGATGACGCGGTCGCGCCTGGCCTCGCGCGTGTCCGTCTGGCGGAGCGTCTTGAGCAGTTGCCGCTTCTCCCGTTCCGTCAGGAACACGGGCGGCTTGGGATTGAGGCGCTGGAGCCGGACGAACCGCGCGGGGTTCGAGGAAACCATTCCGGTCTCCTCGGCCCACGCGAAGAATGAGCGGACCGACGCCTTGAGCCGGTGCAGGGTTGCGGACGAGGACGGCGCGCCTCTTGTTCCAGCGGTGATGGCCGGACCGCTCAGTACGTCGTCGAGCAACGCCGGCGTCACGTCGCCCAACACGAGGCCCGGTCGCCGCGCGGCCAGCACGGATGCCACACGTTCAAGATCGCGCGTGTACGCGGACACGGTGCGCGGAGAGCCGCCCTGCGCTTCGAGCCGCCGGGCGAAGGCGTCCACCGCGGCCCGGAACGGTTCAGGACTCGGCAGGAGCGTCAGGGGCGTTGCTGTCGGCATGCTCGGGGTTCTCCTTTTCCTTGCTCCGGCCCAGGGGCAGATCCTTGGGCAGCGGAAGTTTGTCTATGCGGCCCGTCTCCTTCGCCCACACGAGGAACATGCGCAGGACGCGCACGGTCTTTTCCACGGTGGGCTTGGCCCGTTCGCCTCCGTTGGGCAACCGGAGCAAATCGTCGCTCTTGAGGAACTTCCCGACATGTGGCGGCAGGATGGATTTGAGTTTCCTATCCGCGCCGAAGAACGCCTCCATCTGTTTGAAGTCTTGACCATAGGTGTACAACGTCCGTTCCTTCTTTCCCTGCGTCCGCAGGTGTTCCAGATACGCCTGTGCGGCTTCGTGCAATGTGATGTCTTTCATGGTCTATCTCCCTTCCGCTACGCCGCGCAGTTTGGCGGCGGTTCTGATACGCACTTCCCGATTGGTCTTCGTATTGACACCGGTCCATCCGCCGTAAGGGCATGCGCCCGTGACGCGGACCGGAGCGAGTTGCCCGGACACCTTGACGGTGTAGGTCTCGCCGATTCTCACTTCGCTCTTTTTCATCCTCGTTTTCCTTTCTGCGCTTCCGCGCCGGCCCTTTGCCGCCGCGCGTACACATACACGCTTCGTTCGCATCGGGAAGTCAAGTCATTTCACGAGAAAACAGGAGAAAACACATGTGCCTGAAAAAGCTTCTCGTTCTTGCCCTTGTCATCGGCGTTGCCCTTGCCGGATGTGCGCATACCCGGCCGCCGGACGCTGTCGTGAAGGCTATCCATACCGTGAACCGCTACACCCCCGAGTATGTGGCCGAAGCCAACCAGGCGCTTGAGCAGACCAAGCATCCGGATGCCGAGCGGTTGTGCGGCATCGGGCAACGCCTTGCGGACGCGCTTGATGCGCTTGACCGCTGGGCCATGACACAGGAGGCCGCCGATGAACGCCGTTGACGTGCTCAAGGCCAACGAAGGAGCCGTGGTGCGCGCGGGTCTTACGCTCGTCGCGCTGGGCGCGGAACTCGTCGCGGGGCGCATCGACGATGCGCTGGCGCGGGCGGACGCCGCGTCGCGCAAATACCCCGAGTGGACCGCACTGGAAGAAGCCGCCATTGCGGTGCGGGCGGAGACGCGCGAAGAGGAACAGATGCCGGACATCGAGCGGGCAATCATGAGGTTGGTATGGGCAACGGTAAAGGGCGCGATACACGAGGCCGTGACGTGAAATCTCTGACGGCGGAGGAACAGGAACGCCTGCGCGCGGTCCTGGGGAATCCCGTGTCATGGGGCGAGCACTATCTGCGCAACCGAAATGGCTCTCCCCGTGGATATTGGCCGCACCAGACCGAGGACCTGCTCGCGCCGGAGAAGAACATCATTCACCTCGACGGGCGCGGCGTGGGCAAGACGATATCCCTGTCCACGGAGGCGCTGCATTTCGCGTTCACGACGACGGGCGGACAAGGGCTTGTAGCCGCGCCGCAGCAGGGGCACCTGGACACGGTCGTCGAGGAGATCGAATTCCAGTTGGATGCGAACCCGCTGCTCATGAAAAGTATTGCGGTGACGCAACAGGGCAAGCCGAAGATTCATCGGAAACCATATTTCCGCATGGAGTTCGCCAACGGCGCGGTGTTGTACTTCCGACCCGCGGGGCCTTACGGCGATGCATTCCGGTCGTTGCACGTGGACCGTATCTGGGTGGACGAGGGCGCGTGGTTGTCTGAGCGGGCATGGAAAGCGTTGCGCCAGTGCTTGAACGCCAACGGCACGCTGCGCATTTATTCCACGCCGAACGGGTTGCGCGACACGACCTATTACCGGCTCACATCGTCCGCGCAGTTCCGCGTGTTCCGCTGGCCCTCATGGATCAATCCGAATTGGACGGCGGACCGCGAGTCCGAGTTGCTCGAGTTCTACGGGGGCCGAGACACCGCGGGCTGGCAGCACGAGGTCGCGGGCGAACACGGCAAGCCGAGTTATGGAGCCTTCAACGTGGAGTTCCTCGGGCTATGCCGTCAGGACGTGGTCGAGTACCGGAAGATCGAAATAACGGGTGACGAGTTACGGGATTGCGAGACCGAGGAGGCTGCCCACGACCGCTTGGAGATGCTGCTGAACCTCGTGCCGCAGACGGGTGTATTCTGGATGGGCGGCGACCTCGGGTACACCAATGACCCGACGGAACTGGTTGTCTTCCGCGAGAGCGAGGTCGGCGAACGCAAGGTGCTGACGCTCGTTCTGCGCATCCACATGGAGCATGTGGCCTACCCCCTCATCGCACAGACAATTGCGCTGCTTGAACGATTCTTCACGCCGTCGGGTATCGGCGTGGACAACGGCGGCAACGGCCTTGCGGTGGTGCAGGAGTTGCTCGCTCTGGACAAGTACAAGCCGCAGCAGTTGGAGGGGCGGCTGCATGGGTATGACTTCGGGGGCATGACGACGCTGGCCGTGCGCGACGGGCGCGAGGTCAAGAAACGCACAAAGGAACTGATGACAAGCCTCATCAACGGCGCGCTGCAGCGGCGTCAGTTGGTGTTGCCCGCCGAGGACGCCGAGGTCGAAGACCAGTTCACGACGCACACGTACACGCTGCAGAACGGCAATGTGGTGTATTCCAAAGGGAACGATCATATCGTGGACGCCGTGCGGTGCGCGATGCTGGCGCATGAGAAGAACCGGCTGGACGGAGCACGCGAGGAAACCGTGTGCCTGATTCCCGTCATTACCGACCCCGTGTTCCTGTAGTCCCTTCGCGTCCCACAGCGCCGTTTCCGGTAGATACCCCACAGAGAAAAGTCTGCAACCGGAGCCCCGCGCGCATGTCCCGACGCAGGAATGCACATAATAAGCATACTTCCGTCCCGGCCACGGACGGTCAATCGATCTTGTCGCCGATGGCGACAGCAGCGGCCTTGGACAGCAGCGTCTTCAGCAAGATCAGTGCGATGGACGTCATTCCACGCACTTGGGAAGAACGCGCACGCAAAGCCTGGGAGTATTACCTCGAAGAACCGCTGGTCAAGAATTGCGTGAACTCGTGGCGTTCGTTTGCCGTGGGCGACGAGGTCAAGATCGCGTGCGACGACGAAGATGTAAAGGGCGAGGCCGTTGACGCCGCCGACCGCCTAAGCCTCATGGACTTCGTCAAGGACATGGTCCTCCAACTTCTCGTCAAAGGCGACGCCGTCGGCTTCAAGCGGTACGCCAAAGAAGGGAAGGACATCGAGGAACTGGTCTGCGTCAATCCGGTCTCGGTGCAGGTCGAATACGCCCAAGGGCAACTTACGGAAGTCACGCAGTACCCCGAGGACAGCCCCGCCACCGGTGATGGCATTCCGCTTCCCGTGGACCAGGTCCTGCATCTCAAGTGGGACGCGCCTTCGTTCTCGCCACGCGGCAATTCCATCGTCCTGCCCGCCTTCCAGTCCATCGAACTGCTCCGGGACTACCGCCGCGCCGAGCAGGCCATCGCCAAACGGTGGGCAACGCCGTTCCGGCTCCTCAAGGTCGGCGGCGCTTTCGGCCAGAAGATGGTCATGCCGGACCAGCGGATGCTCGAAGGGGTCCGGGACATGGTCAACAAGATGGACCTCAAGAGCGGCCTGGTCGTTCCTTTCTACGTCACCGTCGAGACGCACGGCACGGACGGCCAGGTGCTCAACGTCGAGGACAAGGTCAAAGAGGTTAAGGAAGACATCATCGTTGCGCTGGGTCTGTCGCGTTCGCTCGTGACGGGCGACGGCCCCAACTTCGCCACGGCGTCGGTCAGCATGCAGAAGATGATGGTGATGATCCGGGAGATAAAACAGGCTGCCCGGACCATCCTCGCGTGGGTTTTCGACGACTGGCAGGAACTCAAAGGCTACGGGGAAAAGACGCTCCAGTTCTTGTTCAACGATCTCGACCCCAACGATGCCGTGGACCTCAAACGGCTGCTCATCGATTTGTACGACAGGAAACTCATCAGCCGGTCGAGCGTGCAGCTAAAGATGGACCTCGATCCGGACATCGAAGCCGCGAACCGAAAAACGGAAGGGAAGATTGTAGACCTTTCCGACGAGAAACAGGTCAAGCCTATCGTGGACATGGTCATGGCGGGGATACTCTCCGTCGAGGCGGCGCAGAAGATGCTGGGAATTGCCCCGGAGAATCCGCCCGCTTCCTCGGATGCCGCACTTCCGCCGTCATTGCCGAGTACAGACGCCACATCGCGGTATTGCGACGGCTGCGTCCATTTCGATGTGGACACCAACTTCTGTGCCGTTCATCGGTGCGAACGGAGTTTCGATGCGACGGCGTGCCGGTTCCACGAGTCCGGCACATGATCGCCGCCGCCGCGCCCCGTCTGTCCCAGGCGGAACGCATCCGCCGCGCCGCGCAGAAGTCTGTTCGCGCTCGGAACCTGTATGCCGATCAGACCGCCAGCGGCGTCACTCAGTCGCTCAAGTCCGCACAGGAGGAAGTCGCCAAGGCCATCCTCCGGTACAAGTCGCTCGGTTCCCTCCCGGACAATAAGCTCGCGGCGCTCAAGGGATTGGACAAACTCAACGGGGAACTCGGGGACATCCTCTCCGCTGTCAAGAAGGACCATACCCTCGCGTTCCGCAAATCCACCAAGGCGGCGTTCCGGCAAGGCGTGTACGACGGCATCGGCGAGTTCGCCACGGCGCAGATGCCCTTCTACCGCGACCTCAGTCCCACCGGGATAGACAAACTCACAACGCGCGTCTTCACTCTCGTGGATACCGACGCCCTGGACTTCATGGTGAACTACAACGTCATCCTCGCCGGAGACGTTCACCGCGAACTGGCCGACGGTATCAAGCGCACGATTATGAGTGGCATCGCCACGGGGAAAGGCGCCGACGACATCGTCCGCGATCTCGGCCAGGTCATCGTGGACAAGGATTCCTTCCGCCAATCCGGAACGCGCGTGTTCAGCAAGGCGCAATACCGCATGGAGATGATCGCGCGCACGGAGGTTCTGCGCGCACACAACCAAGGACGGCTCAAGTTCCACCAGCGGGTCGGCGTGCAGAAGCTCGAATGGCTCGCGATGGAAGACGAGCGGATGTGCCCGGTCTGCGGCGGTCTGGATGGCAAGGTCTTCCTCACGGACAAGTTCCCGCAGCAACCGGCGCATCCCCATTGCCGGTGTACCCACGTCGTCGCGTGGCCCATGGACATCTGCGGTCTCACGCCCATGGCCAAGGCGGACGGCGAACCCGCCGCGTGCATTCTGCCGCCGCAGACGCTGGAAAAGCTTGCAGACGCCAAAGCGGAAGAGGACGCCAAACTCAAGTCCGCATTTGACAGCGGCTCCATCGGCGACCTTGGCGGGCTGACCGTCAAACAGCTTCAGACGCTCGCCAAACAGAACGGCATCGCCATCGCGAGAACCAAGGCGGATTTCATCGCACTGCTGGATACCGCCGAACCCGGCATCCCTCACGGCGACCTTGGCGGCGAGGCGCTCAAGGCCAAACTCGCCCAGTACAAGATCGGCGCGCTGCGCAGCAAGGAAGACCTCGTCGCGCTGCTGGCGCAGAAACAGGCCGTCCTCAAGCAGGCCCAGCAGGTGGCGAAACAGATCGCCCAGCTTCCACCGACCGGGGGGCTGCACGATCTCACGGTCAAGGACCTTCAGGAGATGGCCAAGTCCAAGGGCATCTCCCTCAACATGACCAAGCAGGACGTCATCGAACTGCTGGATCAGATCGAGCCAGGCGTGGACCACGGGGGCCTTTCCGGGGACTCGCTTATCGCGGCAAAACAGAAACTCGGCGTGGGCGTGCTCAAGAACAAACAGCAACTGGTCCACGCCCTGGAAAAAGCGGCTGGCCAGGAACTCGCCGAGAAGACCAAGCAGGAAGCCGCGAATGCCGCACTGCAAAAGACAAAAGCCTTCATCGAGGAACAGTAGGCCAAAGTGGTCTTGCCATCCGGTCCGGAGCAGTTCGCCTCGTTCATGCGATGAATCGCACTCTACGCGACTTTGGCGTTTAACGCAGCATGGGCGGTGTGAATGCTGGGGGCGCGGGCTGTATGAATACTGGGGGATTGTACGTCGGCGGTGGGGTGTAGGTCCGCGGCGGGGTGTACGTCGGCGGTGGGGTGTAGGTCCGCGGCGGGGTGTACGTCGACGGTGGGGTATACGTCGGCCGTTGGGGGATGTGAGTGTAAGGCGATTGGTAACTGCCTGTGGAGTTACCTGTCGCGCAACCACCACAGAACATTATTGTCCCGACGAGTAGGCACAGCCCGACTGTTTGTTTCATCTTGTGTTTCATCTTGTTTCCCTTATGGTTTGTGAACGTCACGTCATTGGCTGTCTACACATTCTTGCCATCGGAGAAGTCCAATTCCAACGCGGGCGGGACAACACCACATTCCGTGTCACTGCGTCGGTCCTACCTGCAGTCCTAGCAATTGTTCCTTTCCACTCACAATGCTCGTCTTGAAGAGCACTTTTTCCCCCCCTTTCAGGCGGGCCACTTCGTTCAGGACAACATATTCCCCCGCGAGAAAGCTCTTGACCTTATCAGAACCTTCCGGTTTAAGATCAACAAACAAGGAGATTGATTGCTCATCCCTTATTCCGAATGTGTTCCTGGCCTTATTGGTAAAACAAGTGGCATCCTCGGATGGGGGAATCTCACGCACCTGCGCGACTGTGGCTGTAAGGGGAGGCCGATATTCCTCTAGGCGCAAGACAAAATACTGTATGTCGGACCTCCACGTGCCGGGTTCTTCCGTTACAACGTCAACTTCAACCGGAGTTCCTTCAGGTATATTGTTCACCTTCGAGGCGAGTTCCTTATCAGGCTGCCACTTCTTGTTACCATCCAGCTTCCCAATCAGATACTCCCCCTCACGGAGGAACCTCCGCAATACGACTGCCGAAAATTCTCTCCCATCGAAACGGGCCGTCGTTGGGCGCACGAACTCCTGGTAGTCAGGCATATCTTCACCAGGACGTGGGCTGCACCTCTCTATTTGCTTGATTGCGTGGTCTGCGGAGAAACTCAATTTCACGAGGTCGTTTGTCCTAAGTGAGGACGCAATCTCGACGAGCCGCGGATCGGACGGGGACTTCTTCTTCCCATCGGTGTTTGCGACAGGCACCTGGTAGATACGCATCTTCAACATTGTGAAGTATTGTTCCGGATGTTCGTACAGCAATTCCACAACATCTCCCTTGCCCTTTTCAGTGCCTAGAAACCTCCAAATCAGATCTGGTTCGGCCTCTGCAATCTGGCCACCGGACTTGTCAGACGGTGGCTTGGGAATCGCAGGAACGCCAAGTTTCTCCGTGGTCTGAGAATCAAGTTCACCGGTGACCGGTAAGCCCGAATCCCGCTGAAAGCGTTCGACTGCGGATCGGGTTTTGGCGCCCCACGCGCCATCCAAAGTGCCCGGATCGTACCCGAGTTCCTTCAGTCTGGCTTGCGACGCGCCGATTCCGCTATCCGCAAATACCGGAAATGCAAGGAAAATCATTGCGACCAAGTGTATGTTTATCATAGGTCTCATCATCGTTCTGTTTCCTTATCTTCTTCTACCGTTCGGCACCCTCTGGAAAAGCCGACATCACAACGCTGTCAATACCGCCACTCCCACAGAGTGATCGGGAAATTCCCTACACTGGAAGCGCACCCGCGAACCGGACTTTAACACGTTCCATTCTACATCCGGCTTCTCTGCAATGCGAAATCTCAGAAGGTTACGGACGGCGGATGATGTGGGAGCTATCAGCCGTGCCCCGATGCAAGGAAGTACGATGAAGGTGGACCCATCATCTGGCTCTATCAAAATGATTCGCGATCTTGGGTTAGCCTCAAGCACTTTGCCCGTGATCCATCCTGCAGCATCGTCCGGCTGAGGCCCCGCACTTTCGATGGTATTCCCTATTCCAATCTCAAAACCGAGCGATAGTGGTGTCGGAGCGGTCTTGAATTCGGACCGAGGGTTTAAGACCGGGCCTTGCCATTGCGACTGGCCGCTGGAGGCGAAACCGGGTGCACCTGGCGGTGATTCATCAATCTGCTGGGGGGCTTGTGTGGTCTGCTGTTGCCCGTTGGTCGGCACGTACGTTGCGCAGCCCACCAATCCAGGCAGCGACACGCTCGCGAGCACCGCGACAGCGATCACTGTAAGTTGCCTCATAGGGCTGTTTCCGTGTTTCATATCTGGGATTTCTCCTTTCCTTCTTCGCCTTCTTCTACTTGGCTTGGATGGCTATCTCCGAGAACTTCTTCGCCACCGCGTTCGCCAAGTCCTTGACGGCCGCATCAACGTCATTACCCTTGCCGATTGGATCATCGGAATACGCCACAAGCGCCTTGGTTCTCGTGTCGAGCAAGAAAACCTCAGCCGTAATGTAGCCGCTACCCCCCATAACCGTTCCCCCAATTCCTCCAACCTTGCCCGACGTTAGTATGGAAGATCGTCTCCACTGAGCACCGCCACCTGTGATTAACCCGCCGCCCTCACCTGACACCACCAACAGGCAGTATCTGCTGATTGGATTTGACGCCATTTTCGTGCAAATTCCGGTGGTGACGGTTTGATTGAATAACTTTGCTGCCTCTTCCTTCTTCTGACTGTCGAGGGATACCATACCGACCGAAAGCTGTTCTGTTATCCTGATGCCACCGGATTCCGGGCCGCCCGTCCCAGCGAACCACTTCAGTCTGCTCACGACCTTTATGGACGCATCCGGTGTCGTTAGCGGCAGAGACACCACTTGAACTTGATAGTCCTTGTATTCTGGCGCACATTGGGCAAGCGACTTCAAACTCTCCTCATTTGGCGCAGGTACACTCCCTCCCGCTCTTGTCTTGTCTTGTGAGTAGCCTCGTGGAGCGCACAAGAGCATCACCGCGAGGGCCGACATGAAATAGGCGCTACGTTTTTTGCAGTTCATGTGTCATCATCCTCCTTTTGCATCATTGCCATCGGCATCCTCCAGTTGAGCAATGCCAAACCCAACAGGAACAGCACTATGTCAAGCGTGACCACGATGACCATGCAGTCCTGTCTTGCCTGATGATATTGGGCGGAAATTGCACTGGTGGCTGCCCTTGTCTTTTCTGATGCCTCGTCGAGACGATGAGAACTCTCGTCGCCCGGCTTCTTGAAAGTACCATCATAGGCATCAATCACGTTGGCCATTCCTTTAGTCGCCACATCGCCGACTTCGGATGCGAGTAAGGCTAGCTTGGGCACAGCCCAGAGGTTCCACACAAAGTAGTGTGATGCTCCTGCAATCAGCGCAGAAATAGCAAGAATCAGAATGCGGCGAGTAGTCTGATCCATTCCATTCATCTCCTGCCACTCCCCCACGTGGCGCGGTGCGAACCGTAGCCAACGCCAACAGAGTACCCTCTGCGGCTTGCCCACATTCGGGCAGCGGCGTCCAGGTCCGGCTGCCCGCAGTTGAGGTAATCTTCCGCGAGTGTCTTGTCACCGTACCCTTCCAGCAAATCCACCATCTCGGGGATACGTGACTCGTTGCCCAGTCGGATCAGATTCAGGCACGCCTGTTGTACGCCGATGACCGCATCCTGCTGAACCTCTGCAAACAGCGATACCGCTGCAACCGCATCACCGAGCATCTGCACCGTGGCGCCTGTAGCAGTCGCGGCGTCAAATATCTCCGCCCAGGACCTTGCTCCAGACTTTTGCGCGGTGGCTATCCGCATGGCAGCATCCGTCGCATTGGTTGCGATCCTATTCAGCATAGCCTTGTCGTCCATCTGAGCCAGCAGGATCTTTAGCACGTCGCGATTGCTGACCTGCACGCATGCTTGTTCCAGCGCGGGGGGATATTTGCTCAAACGTCGCGCAGCCGCAGTCTGCAGCACGTCAAACTCGCCTTTGAGAACCAGTTCTATAAGTCCGTTGCTGTCAGTTTCGCTGCCCAACGCCTTAGCCCTGCCTTCCAGTGCCCTATGCGCCTTTATCACGTCGGACGCCGGGTCTTGAAAGACTTCTTTGAGTCGTTTCAGTGCCTGCTCGCGTTCCTCCAGATGAAAGCCGCTAAGCGCCACTTTGCGCAACGAGTCCTTCTCATGCAGAGTGTCAATAATAGTGGCGCGCACGGCCGCGGAAGACTCTTCCCGCACACGCCGCAACAAGAAGATGTCGTCCGTAATTCGTGCCACCGCGGCTTGCCGGATCGCTGCGCGAGGTCTCTTCTCCGCCCATTCCTGTAACAGGGGCTGGTCAGTCACTTTGCCGATTGCTGCTAGACGAATCTCAAGTGATTTTCCCTCGTTAACGACCTTGACAAGCAGGGCTTGATCGGAGAGCTTCTCGATAGCGAGACGGCAGACGTCCATACTCGTGTCATGGAGAACAATCCTGGCCAATAGCGGTTGGTCAGTAAGCTTCTCCACGGCCGCGCTGCGGATGGACATGTCTTCATCATCCACGGCAATCTTTCCAAGTACCATTTGGTCGGTAAGTTTCTCCACGGCGGCACGGCGCACATCCGAGTCCTTGTCGTTAACAACAATATTAGACAACAGCGCTTGATCCGCAAGCTTCTCCACAGCCGAGCGGCGGACAGAGGAGTCCTTGGCATCAACCGCAATCTTGGCGAGTAGTGCCTGATCGCCTACCTTCTGCGTTAGCTCGGGTTTCACCCACATCCCCATCTCCGCCAAAACTGCTTTGTCGGTGAGCTTACCTGCAGCCCCTTGGCGAATGTCCGAATCCTGGGCCTCAACAGCGATCTTGGCAAGCGCGGCCTGGTCCGTGAGTTTTTCGAAAGCGGCACGGCGGATGTCTAAGTCCTTCTCGTCAAGGGCAACCTTAGCGAGCGCAGGTTGGTCTGAAAGCCTCTCCACGGCAATGCGCCGGATGTCTAAATCCTGGTCCTTGACAGCGACTGTGCCAAGTGCTGTCTGATCCGCAAGCCGATTCACTGCGACGCGGCGGACGTTCACATCCTTCTCATCAAGGGCAACCTTAGCGAGCGCAGGTTGGTCTGATAGCCTCTCCACGGCACAACTGCGGACATCACGCTCCTTAGCCTCGACGGCGATCCTCCCGAGCAAAGCTTGATCCTCTACCTTCTGTGTCAACTCGGGCTTCACCCACATACCCATTTCTGCCAGCAACGCCGGATCTGTGAGTCTTTCTATCGCAGCGCGACGGAAGACGGAATTCTGTTCCTCCAAAGCGATCTTCGCTAGGCTGGTCTGGTCAGTAAGCCGCTGGATGGCAGCGCGACGAACGCCTAGATCTTTTCCCTCAAAAGCCATCTTGGCAAGAAGGGTTTGGTCGGTGATCCTCTCCACGGCGGCGCGGCGGACGGCTTGATCTGTGGCCACAACCGCGATTCCAGCCAGAAGTGCCTCATCACTCACTCTATCTACGGCGGCCCGGCGGACATTCGGATCCTTGGCCTCGACAGCAATCCTGCTGAGTTTGTTTTGGTCGGAAGTACGTTGCACGGTTTTCACACTAGGACCACAACTCACCAGAACAAATAGCATGAGGCACAAGATCGCCGCATGAGACTTCTTGTTGTTCTCTATCGATGCTGGAAAGTTAGTCACCATAAGAGGTCGCATTCCATGGATCCTCCTTCCTAGAAGTGTCCCAAGATCTCCGTGAAAACCCATCAATCACAGATAGGTCAGCATCTTCACGTGGTCCTTTTCGATCATTTCATCTTTCGCTTTCACATCCATAATGACGTTCACTTTGCGCGTTTCAGTTCCCCGCTCAGGGGTTGACGAAGCAGGAAGGCGCACCGTACGTTGGTGCCCCATCCTGGTAATTCAGCGATTGTCAGCGACACACTGCCGTTTGAGAGCGCAAGGTTAGAAAAAGTCGTGGTATGCGGGGTGATCTTGCCGGTCTTTTCGTCTTTGGTCGAGTACTCAAATGCGTTGCCAGCCGTTTTCAATGTGTGGACATAGACAAACTGCTTCGCGTCTGGCCCCGTTCCATCAAAGCGGTATTCGATGGTCATGTCAGCGACTCGTATTCCGCCATGAGCTCTTACGTCTTTGTCAATTTTGAAGACAGAATCCATATACAGACCTTCCGGCGTCTTGCTTTTATACTGGAAACGCCCTTTGCCCGATATGATCTGTCCAGATTCATCGAAATAGGCAACTTGATTGCCGTCGATCATGGAAATCGTCCCCAATGTTTGACCGTCACTGCCTGAGATTGCCGCGAAGTCATTAAGTGGTTCCGGGCCGCTGTGGTAGTTCATGTTTCTCTGATCCAAGGAAAGCTGATCTGGGGCCGCTGACACCGCTTGCTGGGGCACAAAAATCGACAAGCACGAGACGAGAGCGCACCACGCGCAGTACTCCATCCTAAAGCTCGCAATGGTAACGTACACACTTCTCTTCATTGTTTGTTCCTCCTCGTCTTTGTGCAGTCAGAAATGCACCGCACGGCTGACTGATTTCACATCGGCTTCCACCGTTTACCCTATTCTGGCTGATTTCGGCGAAGCAACCGGAACCCCGAAAAACTGAGGAGCGCGGCGACCGCGCTTCAGAGAGGGACTTCCACATCCCCAGTAGAGAACGCAGTGCAGACCGCGCTCCAAACGGAGCGCGTCTTGCACTTGCGCGGTTCTCTACGATACAACGTGGAAGTTTTCTCTGAACCCGCTCAAGGCTTGACGCCTAGAATCTGTCTCTTATCGTTTCGGATACTCTCCTTGTTTTCGTTTCGTCTTCATCGTACTGCTTCTGCGTTCGTATTCACAACACCACGGGGGCGGTGTTGCTGGGTACGCTGATTCCGGCGCTGTTGACGCCGATGGCGCGGTACTCGATCCCGCAACGCTGCGGTTGGTGCGACAGCAACGTATGCGTTTCGAGCGCCATGCCGATTTGTTCCCAACTGCCGAATGCGCCGCCACCTTGCGGCCCATTGCGCCGGTAAATGACGTAGGTCCGCACGGGTCCGCCTTTCCTGCCGATGATGGGGGATTTCCAGTCCAGGTAGACGGTGCCGGGACCTTGCATGATGGCTTCGAAGGCGCGGGGTTGGTTCGGTGGATTCGTGGGCTGGGCGGGGGCTTTCTTTCCCCAACCGATCAGTTCAAGTTTGCCGGGATCGTTCGCGGTGTCCACTTCCGACTGCTTCAACTGGGCGATCATGTTCTCGGTCAGGGCGTCGAGGGCGGCGTCCTTCTCTTCAGTCTTGATCTTCGCCATCGCGCGGAAGCAGATGACGACAAGCAACCCTTGACGAAAATCATCGGTGGCAGTTTGCATGGCTGGAAGGTCGGCATGCGGAAAGTCGCCGGGATTCGTTTGATACCCGGCGATCATCGCGTTGGCCAACGCGAGAATGTCCAATTCCTGGCTCGGAAACTGCGCCATCCCCCAATCCCCCGCTAAAGTACGACCGCCGCCGTATTGCTCGGTACGCTGTTGCCGCCGTTGTTCACGGCGATGATCCGGTATTCCAATTGGACGTTGCGCGGCTGATCGGGGAGCGTCAATTCGCTGTCGAGCGCCACGCCGACTTGATGCCATTCGTTGAACGCGCCGCCGGAGACTTGCTCGCGGCGTTCGATGAGATACGTGCGGACGCGGCCACCCGGCCCCGGCGCGGGCGATTTCCAGTCGAGGAATAGCGTGCCCGGCCCCTGAATAACGGGATCAAGATTGCGTGGTTGGCCGGGCGGGTTGCTGGGTTGCGCGGGCGCTTTCGGACCCCAACCGATCAAGCCTAATTTCTCTTGATCGCTCGCGACATCCACTTCGGACTGGCGAAGCTGGACCTTCATGAGGTCTTCCAGTGTGACCAACACGCCGTCTTTCGCCTCCGTCGCCAATTGCGCCTTGGCGTCCGCGTCGAGTTGCGCATTCTTGGCTGTCTGGTACGACGCGCGCTCCCCCTGGAGCGCAACCAGGTCGGCATGAGGGAATACCGCCGGATTTTGCTGATACCCGGCGATCATGGCATCCGCCAGCGCGACAACATCCGGTTCCCGCCTTGGAAAATTCGGCATAGTCTCAATCTCCTTCCGCATTCAACGGTCTTGGGCTGTTTCCGGCTCAAAACGCACAACATATTGAAAAGTAAGCACTTACAACGCGACTCCCCGCCGCGCAACTCCGATTTGCAGACTTACATCGTCACGTTGCAGACATGCAATTCGATGATGTAAACACGCATTTTCGATTTGCAGACATGCAATCCCGATTTTCGCAGCCGGGAATGGAATTGCAGATCAACAACTCGACGTTGTAGATACGCATTTTGGATTTGCAGATATGCAATCTCGTTCCCCGCTCCCGGGAACGTCATTGCTGGTTTACAATTCGGGATTGCGAGTCGGTCGCCCCGCTGGAATGACGTGCTTCCCCTCAGCGTCCCGCGTCCGGTCTGCAAGTCTGCACGCGATTCAACTTTCGCGGTTGTGTTCGGCGTGAGCAGCTTCGGCGATTCGTCTGCGGTGTATTTCGCCGTTAGGCGAACCCCAAATACTACAAGGGCCATAGCACAAAAGAGTACTACACATTCATCATGGAATTCGCAGATTCTACGGCAAATGGCCCGAGAAGTCAAGTTTTTTGTTTGCCCCTTTCATAGGTTTGTTCCGTCAGACTCCGTGCTCCTCAAACCGCGTCATATGCCGAAGCTAACCGGCCTCGCATTTCTCACCGTTTCCGGTAAGTAACCTCCAGACAGGCGGTGGTTGCCTGCCGGAGGACGTATGGAAGTGTTTGCTACCGAGCTTGACCGGCTTGGTTTCCTGCTGGAAACGGATGCCTCGCTCGGGCTGCATCTGGAATCGCTCGCGGCGCAGGGCGTCGAACTCGTCACCGAGGAACTCCCGGCGGACCAGCGCCCGAAGTACGTCACGAACTACATCGGCTCCAAGCAAAAGCTGGTGGACTGGATCTGGAAGCACACGCCAGAGGATGTGGCGTCCGTATTGGACGTCTTTACCGGGTCCGCGGTCGTGGCCTATATGTACAAGACCAAGGGGTTACAAGTACTGGCCAACGACCGGCTCCGCTACTCTTATCATGCGGCGCGAGCGATTGTAGAGAATTCGGACACCCGCATCTCTGAAGCCGACCTGGAAAAGCTCGTCGCGCAAAACCCGAAGGCCGGCACGTTTGTCCGGGACAAGTTCAAAGGCATCTTCTTCGCCCAGGGCGTCCACGGCATCATTGATAACCTTCGCGCGAACTGCAATCTGTTCAAGGGATACAAGAAAGACATTGCGCTTTTCGCGTTGGGCAAGACCTGCATGTCCGGCAAGGGCGGGTTCGGCCACTTCTCGTCGTCCACGTCCTACGGCAAGCGCGAGGACACTCCCGACGAGTTCATCGAGCGCTTCAAAGCGAACATCGCGCGGATCAACGCCCTTGTCTTCGACAACGGCCAGCCCTGCAAAGCATACAACGAAGACGTAAACGCGCTGTTGCCGAAGGCCGAGGTGGATCTGGCGTATTTCGATCCCCCCTATGCCACCGAATTCTCGACGACGAATTATGAGAAGTCGTACCACTTCGTCGAAGGCCTGATGACCTACTGGGACGGCCTGACCATCAATGAGGACTCGAAGGTCAAGTTCTACGAGACCGATCACGAGACCGTCACCAAGGCCAATGCCAAGGGGGTCTTCGAGACCTTTCTTGGCAACGCGAAACACATCGCGCACTGGCTGATCTCGTACCGCGACCATGCCTACCCGAACGAAAGCGAGATGAAAGCCATCATCGCGTCGCAAGGCCGCGAATCCAACATGAAGTCTCAACAGCACCATTACTCGATCACGTCGCGGCACGGCGAGAACTCAAACGCGATGGAACGGCTGTTCATCTGCCGCAAAGCCAAGGCCATGAAACAGGCGGCGGACCTGCGCACGCAAGGGGTCTGGGACGAGTCGGACTCCGCGAGTCCGTCAGACAACGAAATTCGCTACCGCATCCGCGACACCGAGGACTTCATCCCTGCATGCTTCCGCACCAAACAACTCAAGGATGGCGTGTCCGTCATCGTCGGAACGCTCAAAGGAGCGGACTCGGAGTCCATGGTGTTGCAGGCATACCGCTTTGCCAGGAAGACCGAGGAAAACCCCGATGGATGGACCTTGGACAAGGCCAAGGACTGGGTCAAAAAGCATCAGACCGGTTCGGCATTGCCCGACGGGTTGCGCGCGGCCGCCATGCACACCTCGGCACCTATCGAGTTCGCGTTCCCCGCTGCGGAGGCGCTGGACGTGGCTTCCGGTCCCTCGGGCGATCCGCAGTTCACGTTCGTACTGTGCCGCGCGGGCACGAACCGGAACGGCGACCATTTCCTCGCCGAGGAACTGGCCACCCGGTACATGACGGCGGTCAACAAGAAGATCGACCTCAAACACTCCCAGGACTTCACGGATATCGTCGGCGGTATCGCCGGCGCGGACTACATCGAAGACGCCCAGAGCCAACGTATCGAGTGCGCGGGCGAACTGTACACACGGGACAGCGCCAACGCCCAACTCGCATACAAGCTCATGAAACGCGGCGTCATTACCCATGTCTCGATGGAGTGCGATTACGAAGAGGGTGAATGTTCCGTCTGCGGCAAGCGTGCGGCGTCCAAGAACGACTACTGCGTCCACCTGCGCAAGTACAAGGGCGGGGAGGTCCAGGGGAAACCAGTCTACGAAATCCTGCACGGCGTGACGTTCACGGGAGTCGGGCTGCTCGACCGCAAGGGTGCGGACGAGAACGCACGGATTCTGCAAGTGGCGTCGCACCAGTGCCCATGTGAAGAAACCACGAAAGGAGAGCCAGCGATGGACGAGAAAGACAAGGACAAGACGTCCAAGGAAGAAACCGAGGGCGCGAAGAAGAAAGACGACACCGGAGGTGGTGGCGGAGGCGGAGGCAACACACCCCTCCCCGAAGACCCCGCCTCGTTGAAGGCGCGCGTCAAGGAACTGGAGAAGGAGAACAAAGACCTCAAACAGCAGGTGGCCGAACTCCAGAAACAAGTCCAGGACCTCGAGGCGGACAAGAAAGCCGCCGCCAACCGCGCGCGGGCGCAGAAACTCCTGCGCAAGATGGAGAAACAGGGCCTGTCCTTCGCGTCCGATGATGATCGCGAACAGGAACTGTTCCGTCTGGCCAGCCTGTCCGACGATGCGTTCGCCGCGACCGAAACGGCTTACGAACGCATGGCGGGCGTCAAACCCTCCGCGGATGCGGGCAAGGATGGTGGAATCGCAAAGGCCGGCGACGGCGCCCCCGCACAGGAATCCGCACAGGCCTGCCGGACCTGCTCGAAGGAAGCCCCGCCCATGCGGACCGACGCCGGCGTCCGTCCCCTGGACGTCGACGACAAGAAGACCTCACTCGAAGACCAGTTGCGCGACGGCTTCATGGCCGCCTACCGCACGCGGGTCGCCTCGGAAACCGGAACCCTGGCCCAGTCGGCCTAACCCAATAGGAAGGAGTAAGCACCATGGCATTTATCAACGCAGCGCACCGGGGCCTCGCCTACGGCGACGGCTACCTGCAGGGCGACGGCGAACTCGGCCAGTTGGTCAAGGTCGCGGGCAACGATTTGTTCGCGGTCAACACCGACCCCACCACACCGTCGTTCGGCATCCTCATCAAGGGATACAAGAGCGGCGAGATGCCCGGCATCTTTTGCATGGGCGGTGTCTACGAAACCGACGTGTTCGAGGGGACCGTCCAGGCGGGCGACCTCCTGAAGGCGTCCACGAACGGCAAACTCACGGCGGGTGTCGGCGAGGGCGACGTAGTCATCGCGCAGGCGATTTCCGTGTCCGGCGGCACGCTCAAGTTCCGCCTGGTCGTCTAAGGAAGGAGAACACCGACCCATGAAAACCACCACAAACATCAACATCCACAGCCAGGAATACATGGAGGCCATGGCGCGCCTGATGAACCAGGCGCTCGAGTCTCCCGAAGGCATGCGCGCGCTGGCGACCGCCATCGCCGCGCCCATCGAACAGGAAATCGACCGCAAGGAGATCTCCTCGCTCCTGCTGACCAAGCACACGCTGCCCAAGGGCGAGCGGCCTGTCTACCAGAAACGCGCCCAGATCGCGGCACATTGGATCAGCACCGACGGCGATGCGTGCGCGGGCGAAGTCACGAAGGACGAAGTTGAGTTTCCGACGAGCCGCATCCACTCGAACCCGATGGTCGACGTGTCCGTACTCAAGCACGGCAACATCGGCACGCTCATGGACATCCAGACCAGCGCCGCGAACGAGATCCGCAAGAAGATCGACAGCCGCACGCTGGCCGTCGTGTCCGCGGCGGTGCCCGCAGCGAACGTCGTCGAGGTCACGGGCACGGCGTTGACCGAAGCCGCGCTCAACCAGGCCATCTCGATTATCGAAGACCTGGAGATGTCCGTGAAGTACATCGTCATGCGTGGACGCCGGTTCAACGACATGCGCTCGTGGAACCTCGACCCGGAGACAAAGGCCGAGTTGCGCGCCAAGGGCCTCATCAAGAATTACGGCACGGGCGGCATTCTGCTCACGGCGGCGGCGGCGATGAACGAGATCATCCTCGTGCCCGACACCGAAGTCGGCAAGTGGCCTATCCGCGAGACGCTTACCACGGAGTCCATCGAGGTCAAGACCCAGTTCAAGACCGGCTGGCTTGTGTGGATGGAACTGGGCCAGGGCGTCACCCGCCCGGAGATTCTGGTCAAGATCCGGATTCTCGGATAAGGGAGGCAACCGCACATGGTTCAAGTGAAGAACGTACGCGGCGGCATGCTGCTCATCACGGACGCCGGACTCGAACTCAAGCCGGGCGAGGTGGCCGAAGCCGCCTCGCTCACCCCGGAAATGCAGCGCGCGGTGGCGACGGGGCATCTGGTCGTGGTCCGGGACGATACGCCGACCATTACTCCCGCGCCGCCGGATACCGCCATGCCGGAGGGCCTTGCCGCGCTGCAGGCGCCGGACGCCGTCGCGCGTGTTCAGTCGGAAACGGATGTGGAACGGCTGAAATCGTGGCTCGCTACGGAGAAACGCCGGAGCGTAGTCGCCGCCGTCAACACGCGCTTGCAGGAACTCGGTTCCAATACGGGGTGACCCCATGCCGCTGGCCGACCTGGTATCCATTCTGCGCCAGGACCTCGCCGACCCGGAGAAGACCCTCTTCGCCGACGAGGTCCTGGCGCGGTGTCTCTTGAAGGGGGCGTTCCGTCTCGCGCGGGATCTGCGTATTACGCTTTCCGTTACCGGCGGAGAAATTGCGCCGGAACCCGAGGGCGAAGCGCGAGAACTACTCCTGCTCCTGGGGCAGATCAATGCATGCCAGGTCATGCGGGCGGCAACGGCAAATGCATTCTCGTTTTCCAGCGGGGACAAGAGCGTCAACAAAACGGGCCAGCCCAAGCAATGGGCGGACCTCGAAGAGTCGTTGACGCTCCAGTACCGGCAGCGTGCGGCGCAGATGACGCCCGGCGTCCATGACGACGACGGATACATCATCACGCCGGAGTTCCGGCCCGTCCTCTACGAACAGGGTCTCGACCTGGAGCCCCTGGAGGACCCTCACCTATGGCCCTACTGAGTCCGAACGAGCAAGCCGAGGCGGGCGCCGATGTCCGCGAACTGATTCTCGCGTCCGCTCAGACGGCAATACTGCTCTGCGCCACTACGGGCGAACAGTTGTATGGAACGGACGACGCACCGTGTGCGCCAGTAGGCGAACCATTTCCACTGGAGTTTATCCCAACGCCCGCGGAAGACCTCGCCCAGAAGATCGACGCCACGGCCTGCGTGCTGCCGGAGGCAGATGTCCGCCCAGAAGATCGACTGCAGGTCAGCGCGGATATCTATCGCGTGCAGACGGTGAAAGAAGAACGGTTGTTCGGCGCGATCACGCACAAGGTGATCAGATTGGTGAAGCATCATGTCGGTTAAGCGATTCGGAGACTGGGACAAGGTCAAGGCGCGGCTGGAGAACAATCCCGGCACGCGCTTGGCCAAGGCCATTCGACAGGCTACCATCCAGAACGCCCTGCTGCTCGTCAGAGAGATCAAGCGGGGCATTGTCTCGCAAGCGCCGGGCGGCGTGTCGTTCGCGCCGCTGGCGGAAAGCACCATCGAACGCAAAGGTTCCAGCAAGGCGCTCATCGATACCGGGTTCCTCCTCAATTCCGTCACACAACGGATTCTGAGCGATCATGCGTTCGTGGGATTGTTGCGCGGGACGGTCAACAAGGACGGCGAGGACATGGTCAATATTGGCGCCATCATGGAGTATGGCGCGACGATCACCATGCCGAACGGAACCACCATCGTCCTCCCGCCGCGCCCCTTCCTGCATCCCACGATGGAGAAGTACCGCGACCAGGTCGCGGACAACTACCGTAAAGCCATCCGCGCCGCGCTCGACGGCGCGTAAGAGGGGCTCGTTATGTTCGCATTCCTCCTGACGGTGTGCTGCATATGGTTGTTCGACCCGCCCGTGCTGGTCGCCGAAGGCACGGCCTCGTACTACACGCGGGAGAGCGGCGCGATCACCGCCTCCGGTGAAGCCTTCGACGAGAACGCCTTCACCTGCGCCATGCGCGAAGGGACGTTCGGCGGACTCTATCTCGTGGCGGCGGAAAACGGCCGGAACGTCGTCTGCCGGTTGAACGACCGGGGGCCGCACGCACGAGGGCGCATTATCGACCTTTCCAAAGGTGCGATGGAACGGCTCGCCGCGACCGAAGAAGGTCTTGTGCATGTCCGCGTCTATCGTCTCCAATTGGATTTCCCGCCCCGCTTCATGGACACTGTGTCCGTGAAAAAGAACGAGGGAACCTGATGGACCTTGAAGACAGATATCGCGGATGCCTCCTGGGACTCGCCGTGGGCGACGCTGTAGGCACGGCGCTCGAGTTCAAAACGCCGGGAAGTTTTGAGCCCATAGCGGATATGGTGGGCGGCGGACCGTTCGGACTGGCGCCCGGCCAGTGGACCGACGACACTTCGATGGCGTTGTGCTTGGCGGAGAGCCTCATCGAACGCCGGGGTTTCGACCCTATCGACCAGTTGGAACGGTACGTCCGCTGGTATCGCGAGGGACATCTGAGCAGCACGGGGCGCTGCTTCGATATCGGCAATACGACACGCGAGGCGTTGCACCGGTTCGAACGGACGCGGGAACCTTGGTGTGGCTCGACTGACCTGTGGGCGGCGGGCAACGGCTCGCTCATGCGGCTTGCACCCGTCCCGATGTTCTTCCGTCTCGATCCGCGCAGTGCAATCGAAAAGGCAGGGGACAGTTCGCGCACCACGCATGGTGCGCCCGCAGCCATCGACGCCTGCCGGTACTATGCGGGCCTGCTCGCCGGCGCATTGGAGGGCGTCTCCAAAGAGGAACTACTTTCCGACCGGTATTGCCCCGCTCCTGATTACTGGTGCGATCATGCCCTGAGCGATGACATCGACGCCGTGGCGCGCGGTTCATTCCACAGGAAGGAACCGCCCGAAATACGCGGCGCGGGCCACGTTGTGCGTTCTCTCGAAGCCGCGCTATGGGCGTTCCACAAAAGCGTGTCGTTCCGTGACGGCTGTTTCTTGGCCGCTAACCTCGGCGACGACGCGGACACGACTGCCGCTATCTATGGCCAAATCGCGGGCGCATTCTTCGGCGCGTCCGGCATTCCACAACCGTGGCTGGACCGGCTTTCTCAACGCGAACTCATCGCGGAATACGCGGACGCTTTGCTGACGTTGTCCGAGACCGCGCGTTAGACGGCCTCCCCCCTTCATTTCTTTCCGACACCCCACGCTTCGTCTCCATTTCCGGTAGATAACCTCTGAACAAGGTTTGCCGGAGACGAACACATGACGTTGCTGCGCGAAGTGGTGGAATCCTTTATCCGTCTGGTCAAGGCGGAGATCGCCGCCAATGCCGTCCTCGTTCCTCCGGACGACGTGTTCGAAGTAACGAAGGTTCCGAGCTTCATCCTTCAAGGCCCCAGCCCCGTGGAAGACGGCGCACGCCGCTGTCCGGCTCCCTTGCTCGCCGATGACCGGGCGACGATGACGTTCACCGAGACAACCCATCCACGGCTGTATCACCTGGACTTCGACCTCGTCGCCACGGCAGGTGACGCCCCGTCCGTTCTGGACATGCAGGAGAAAACCGCCCGTTTCTTCCAGGCGCACCCCACATTGCCCGTCGGCGACCGGGGCACGCTCAACCTCACGTTGCTTGTGCCTCTCGGCGCATGGCGGCGCGTGAACCTGTCCAACCTGCGCCAGGTATCCGGGCGGTGCCGTATCGAGGACTGCCCCGTATATGACGACACGGTCCGCGAGGGGAAGCTCATTCACACCCGGATTTTCGAGTTCCGCGGCGGTGTCACCGAAGACGCCGCCTTCGGCCCACAGACATAAAGGAGAAAACGCCCATGATTGAAGTGAAGAACCTGCTGTTTCAGCCGCTGTCGCTGCATACGCGCAGCGGGCATGGACTGCACCTCGGACCGCGCGAACGGTTGCGCCTGCCCGATGACGAAGTGTCCGCCGAAATGGAGGCGGCTGCCCGGCGCGGCGCCGTGAGCCTGACTCCCCTTGACGAGACCGCCGCGAACGAACCGCTGCAGCCCCCCGGCATCCTGACCGACCCGGAAACGGAGACGACCATCCGGAACCGGCTCGGATTCGGCACCGGCCAACTGACGCCCGCCCAAGACACCGCGCGGACGGCGCGCAGGAAGAGGAGTTAAGCCATGCCCACCTATCTTTCCCCCGGTGTGAACATCCGCGAAACGGATTTCAGCTACTACGTCAAGCAACTGTCCACCTCCGCGTGCGGCATGAGCGGCGTCGCCGAACGCGGCCCGATCAACAAGCCGACACTCGTGACCAGTTGGGAACAGTTCGTCCGCCGTTTCGGCGGATATATTCAGGCGGGACACCTTGCCTATGCCGCGCGCGCCTTCTTCGACAACGGCGGTGCGCAGTTGTGGGTGAATCGCATCGCCCACTATACCGACTCGTTGGACAAGATGACGCTTGCCGCGTTGCGCAGCGCAGTCACTCTCAAGAACCGAAACGCCGTAAAGGCGACGCTCGCGACCGGCGTGTCCGGCACGAATCGAATCGTCTGGCAGGCCGTGGCGGCAGGCGCGGTGGGCAACGGCATCGCCGTCGCACTCGTCGCCTCCGGCAACGACACGCCGTTGTCCGTCGACGTGACGGGCCAAGCCGTCACGGTCAATCTCGCAACCGATGGAGACGGCGCGGCCACGTCGACCGTCGCTCAGGTCGTGGCCGCCGTCACCGCGAAGGCCGAAGCCGCCGCTTTGATCTCCGTCGCCGGGACGGATACCGGTGTCGTGGCCGCAGTTGCGGTTACCCACTTGTCGGGCGGATTGGACCCGCAGGATGCGTTGACGGTCAAGGCCGTGGACGAGGGCGTCTGGGGTGACCGTATCGCCGTCCAACTGGAGAACGGTTCCCGTTCGCCGGACACGGAGTTCAACCTCATCGTCCGGCACAAGAACGAGATCGTCGAAGTGTTCAAGGACCTCTCGATGACGCCGACTGCCGCGAACTACGTCGAACTCGTCGTGAACGGCGACTCGGAATACGTCACCATCGAGGACAAGACCATGGGAACCGCCACCGCACAGCACAGGCCCACCGCGGGCCAGTTCACACTCGCGGACGGCGACGACGGTCTTACGGGCCTCGCGGACGAGGACTACATCGGCGACCATTCCCAGCACACGGGATTCAGCGCCTTCGAGGACGTGTTCGATCTGAACCTCCTCTGTATCCCCGGCGTGACCACGGGCGCGGTTCTGAATGCCGCGCTCACGTATGCCGAGTTGCGTAAGGATGTGTTCTGCATCCTGGACACACCCATGGGATTGACGCCGCAGGAAGCGCTGGACTTTCGGCGGGGCCAGGGCGGATACAGCCACGAGGCGTTCAATTCGTCCTACGGCGCGGTGTATTGGCCGTGGCTGCGCATCGAGGACCCGGTCAGCGGCCACGAGAAACTCGTGCCGCCATCCGGCGCGGTCGCGGGCTGCTACGCCCGCAATGACCAGAAAGCCTACGTGTGGTCGGCGCCTGCGGGCATCGACCGGGGCCGCATCTTCAACGTCCAGGGCGTGGCGTATCTCACGCAGCGAGCGGACCGCGACGTGCTCTACCCCGAAGGCATCAACGTCATCGCGGTGTTCCCGGACTCCGGCGTGAACATCTGGGGCCAGAAGACGCTGCTCCAACAGCCGTCCGCGGCGGACCGCGTCAACGTTCGGCGCCTCATGATCTACATGGAACGCGCCGTCGGGGACTCGTCCCGTTTCGTGACCTTCGAACCGAACCATCCCCGCACGTGGCGGGCGCTGCTCCGGCTCATCAATCCATTCTTGCAGGACGTCAAGAGCAATGCGGGCGTCTACGACTACCGTGTCCAGTGCGATGCGGAGACCAATCCGCCCGCCGTCCAGGACCGCAACGAAATCATTGCCCGCGTGTTCGTGAAGCCCACGAAGACCGCCGAGTTCGTGGAACTCAACTTCGTGATGACGGACACGGGCAGCAGTTTCAAAGAAATCTTCAACGCGTAAGGAGGTACGCCGATGAATGCAGCCGGCAACATGCCCAAGAGCCTGTACCAGAACTGGCAATTCGCCGTCGAGGTGAACGGGTTCGACGTGGCGCTGTTCAAAAAGGGCCGCGAGCCCAAAACGGAATTCGAGGAAGTGGCGTTCGCGCCGGGCGGGTCGATCTTCGACCAGAAGGTCGCGGGCCGCGTGAAGTTCGAGGACATCACGCTCGAAAAGGGCGTCCTGCAGGACGGCTCGGACCAGGCCGCGCGCGAGTGGATCCAGAAACAGGTGGACGTGAACGCGGGAACGGGAAGCCTTCCCAACGACTACATGCGCGACATCGACATCGTCCGGTACGACCGCACCGGCAACGAGACCCGGCGATGGACATTGCACGGCGCCTGGATCAAGACCCTCGAATACGACGACCTCGAAGGCAGCAACACGGAAAACACCATCGAAAAGATCACCATCTGCTTCCAGTATTGGACGTAGGAACCGCCGCGGGGAAGGTTCCCTCCGAAGGGAACCTTCCCCGCGCTCTCGCTCAACAGGAAAGGAACCGGATTCATGTATACCTTCACATTGCCCAGCGGACTCGAAGCGGAACTGCGCGAGATGACGGGCGCGGAAGAGTCGCTGCTCACCAACCGCCGTCTGATGAAGGACGGCGAGGCCGTCAACCAAGTGCTCAGGAATTGTCTTGCCCGGCTCGGAGACAAGACGGAGGTCGCGGCCAAAGACGTATTGGACCTCCTGTCCGGCGACCGGCTGTTCCTCCTCGTGAAACTCCGCCAGATCTCCTTTGGCGACGAGGTGGACCTTACGCTCACCTGCCCCGCCAAGGATTGCGGCGAGACCACGGACGTGCATATTGCCCTGGACGATCTCGATGTTACGTCCTACGGCACGGAACGCGAGTTCATCTTCGAACTGCCCCGGACCAAGAAGCCCGTCATCTTCACGCTGTTGGACGGCCATATGGAGAAACGGCTGGCCGTCCTCAAAGCTCCGGACCTTCATTCCGCGATGCTCATGCGCGTGAAGGAAATCGACGGCAAGGCGCCGAACAAGAACTCGCTCGCGGAACTGCCCGCGTTCGACCTGAACGCGCTCCGGGCGGAGATGCAGCGCGTGGACGGCGGTATCGATACAACCATCCACGCGGTCTGTTCGTCCTGCGGCGCCCGCATCGTCACGCGGCTGGAGGCCGAACCCCCTTTCTTGTTCCCGAACGTTCGGTTGTAGCGGACGCATTCTTCCTCGCCTACGGCGGGTTGCATTGGGGATACAACGAGATTGTGTCGCTGCCGCTCGGGGTGCGCCGCGAATTTGTAGACGCGCTCGAGCGGCAGCTCGCCTTTGAGAAATCCGAACTGGAGCGGAACCGGAAATGATCAACGACCTCGGCATGGGCATCGTGGTGACGATGCGGGACATGTTCTCCCGCAACGCCGCCAAGATCGAATCGTCGATGGATTCGCTCGACGCGAAGGTCGCGGCGTCGAGCGAGCGCATGACGCGCAATCTCGACCGCATCCAGAAGGGCACGATGATGATGGGCGCGGGCCTCGCCCTCATGGCCGCGCCGGCGGCGCTCGTGGCGTCGACGGCCGCCACGCAGAAGGCGTTGGGCGAAATGGCGTCGCTGGGCACGAAGGATCTGCGGACGCTCGAGGATGCGGCGGAGGCGTTTTCCAACCAGTGGGCCGGGGCCAGCAAGGCGGAGTTCATCGGCGCCTGTTATGACGTGAAGTCCGCGCTGGCGAATCTGAGCGACGAGGCCGTCGGCACCTTCGGGGCCATGGCGGGGATCACGGCCAAGGCCACCAAGGCCACCGTCCAGGAAATGGTGGGCACCTTTACGACGGGCTACGGCATCTTCAAACCCATCATGAAGAAGTACTCGGATATCGACTGGGCCAAGGCGTTTTCCGGGGCCATGGCGCAGACGGTTGCCGTGTTCAAGACGACCGGGCCGCAGATGGCCGAGGCCATCAAAAACGTGGGCGCGACCGCCGCGGCCTCCAACATTCCGCTGACAGAACAACTCGCCATCCTCGGGCAACTCCAAACGACCATGCCCGGTTCCGAAGCGGGCACGCTGTACAAGGCGTTCATCATGAAGGCCGCCGAAGCGGGCAAGGAACTGGGGTTGCCCTTCGTGGACGCCACGGGACGGCTCAAAGGCATCCTGCCCGTTTTGCAGGAAATCCAGAACCGGTTCCCTGACCTGTCCCAGGCGGGTGCGCAAGTCATCATCAAGAAGGCCTTCGGTTCGGACGAGGCGGTCAAGTTTCTGCTGCAGATGAGCGCGGGCATGGATTCTCTCGGCCAGAACATTCGCTCCATCGACGACGCCATGAAAGGCGGCGTGGCGGTGACCGAGGAAATGGCCCGCGCCATGAATGTGGACATCGGGTCGCAGTTCGGACTGGCGAAACAGCAGGTGCTGAACCTCTTCGAGATCATGGGGCGGACGCTCCTGCCGGTCGTGACCCCGGTCATGGCCGGGATATCCCACGTGGTTCTGTGGCTGCAGCGCATGGCCAAGGCCGCGCCCGGTGTTACAGGGGCCGTGCTGGGTTTGGCGCTGGCCTTGGGCGCGGTGCTGGTGGTGGTCGGGGCGGTGATTGCCGGAGTTGGCACCATCGGGCTCATGGCGCCCGCCGTCAGCGCGGGAATCGCCGCCATAGGACCCGCGCTCGCGGGCGTGGGCGCGGCGGTGGCGACGTATTTCTGGCCAGTTACCTTGGCCGTTGCCACCGTGATCGCGGCGGTGTACCTGTTGCGCCAGGCGTGGAACACGAACTTCGCGGGCATTCAGGACACTGTGATGGGCGTCTGGAACAAGATTAGCCTTGCGTTCCAGGGCATGCGCGCGATCATGGCGTCGTTCAAGGACGGCACGGGCGAGATGTCCGCGGAACTGGCGCAAAAGCTACAGGCCGCTGGATTGATGGGTTTCGTGACCACGGTGTTTCAGGTCTATACCCGCGTGCGGGAGTTCGTGGCCGGGTTTGCCCAGGCGCTGGGACAAGCGTTCGGGCGGGTGCGCGCAATACTGGAACCGCCGGTCCGGGCGCTGGTGGACGCCTGCATGACCTTCTGGCGCGCCCTCTTTTCTATCGTGGAAGTGTTCGGCGTCATGGGCACGGCGGCGGACGCTTCGTCGTTCCGGACCTTCGGGCAGGTGTTGGGAATGCTGCTTGGCGTCATTGCACAGGCAGGCGCCTTCATTCTGCGTGGACTCATTTATCCCATGATCCTCGTCGCCCGTGTGCTTGCGGTTGTGGTGCGGGCGGTGGTTTGGCTCGCGAAGATGATCGTCACTGCCTTCGTGGAATTCGCACGATTCATTCTGAAGTTTCTGCTTCCCGTTCGCCTGCTCGTCGAGGCATTCCGCCTGGCTGGACAGGTGATCTACTCGGTCTGGCAGATATTGACGGGGGACGTGTCTCTGACGGAGGGACTCAAGAATATCGGGGGCGCGGTGCTCCGATTCCTCGCGACACCCTTCCGCTGGGCATGGGACGTCATAACGGCGATCTGGGACGGAATCAAGGTCCTCTTTGTGGGCGCGTGGCGTCTCTTGGAAAGTATGGCATCGGCTCTCACGACCGCTTTCTTGAATCTGCCCTTATTGAGCATGCTGGTGAATGTGTTCGGCGCGGTGCGTTCGTTCCTGTCCGGCGACCTTGGATTCTTCGAAGCGGGCAAGGCCGTGCTCATGGCGTTCGCACGGGGAATCTGGGCCACGGTGACGTTCCCCTACCAGATGCTGAAGAAGGCATTGGGCTGGTTGCGGCGGTTACTGCCGTTTTCCGACGCGGGAGAGGGTCCGTTGTCCGACCTGACGGCGTCGGGTGCGGCGCTCCTGAAGACGCTGGCGCAGGGCATGCTGGGAGAAATCGGGTTGCCCGGCAAGGTGCTGGGACTCGCGCTCAAGACCGCCGTCCGCGCGATATCCTGGGCGTGGGGCGCATTGAGGTCGGCGGGGTCCGGCTTGGTGTCCGTCGTCTCGTGGCCGTTTCGCAAGGCGGCGGATGTTGCACGTGGTGCGTGGGACGGAATCCAAGCGGGCGCGAGCGGGATTTGGGATGGAATGAAGGCCGCTGGAAGCATGGCGGCGAGTGCCGCGACAGCCCCGTTTCGCTGGATAGCAGGCGCTGCTTCCGCCGCATGGAACGACATTGAACAAGGCGCTGCGAACGCTTGGAACAAGGCCGCCACTCTTGCGCAGTCTGCCGCTTCCGCCGTGACTGCGGCGCAGGAGTGGATGGCGGCAATCGGTGCGGCTGCCTGGAACACGCTCCGAGAGGGTACGGCTTCTGTGTGGAGCGGCATCGCGACCGCCGCGAACGAAGCGGTCGGAACGGTCACGAATACGTTTGCGGGGATAACGAACGCGGCGGGACAAGCGTGGACGGGTCTGACAAGTAGTGCAACGACGGCTTGGGTACGGATGACGTCGCTTGCCCAAGACGCGGGCGCGTGGTTGCGCGCGCCGTTCGATGGTCTGGCATCCATCGCTTCGCGTTCGTGGGAGACGGTTCGCGGCGCGGCATCCGGCACATGGGACTGGATGAGGTCTTCGGTGACCGGTCTTGTTCAATCCGCCGCGATTGGCGGGAAAGGCATGCTCGATTCTGCGGTCGCGGGAATCCAGAACGTTCTGGCGTCGCCGGTCGAGTCCGCAAGGAACGCGTTGAGGCAGGCGTGGAACATGATGCCCTTCGTGGGGCGCGAGAAGACGACAGCGCCGACTCCCGCCCAGTCTGGCAAGATTTCCGGCTTTGTTGACAGCGTCCTCCCCGAGATCGCTTCGGCGGCGGAAGCCTTTGTGCTGGCGCTTCGGAATGCGGTCGACAGGGTGTCCGGGTTCACCGGAAACGCCTTTGCAGGCGCGGCGAAGTCTTTGTTGCTCGCGGGCGCGGCTGCGGGAACGTCTCTGTCCGCAGTAGCCGCGCCGTCGTCCATGCCTGCACGGGGAATCCCGGTTCAGCAGGTTGTCTCCACGGCGCCGGTACTGCAGGCCGGGCCGATGTCGCAACAGCGGATGGCACGTGAAATCCCGGCAAGTCTGTTGTTGACGCCGGTGCTCGCGTCACCTGTTCCGCCCGTGACTGCGGACATGTCTTTGCGTCCGGTGCTGTCCAAGATGCCGACGACAAGCGGTGCTAACTTGCTGCTGAATCCGTTGATGCCGGGTAGGGTTTCGCCTCTCGATGCTGACTTGAATCTCTCCCCGGAGGTCGTGGCCCAGCCTCCGGTGATGGCCGGAGATATGACGCTTCGCCCGCACCTGTCCGGCGTGATTCCGCCTGTTACATCCTCCATCGAGTTGGCACCGCAGATACAGGGACGGCCTTCCGCAGTCACCGGCGAACTGGGCCTGACGCCTGTTGTTCGAGAATCCGTTCTGCCTATGGCTGCGACTGTCGCGGCGACTCCCGTGGTGAAGGGGACTCTCCCACCGGTTGATGGTGCAGCCGCGTTTACGCCGCGCGTGCTTTTGCCCGTCCCGGCTTTGTCCAGCGAGTTGGCCACGACGCCTGTGCTGACGGGTATGCCGACAGTTCCGAACGGGAAGTTTGGACTTTCGCCCTACATCGTAAACCCCATGCAGGGTTTGATGTCCAGCTTGGCCTTGTCTCCAGAAGTGCGTGGCGCAGTTCCGAACGTAAGTGGTGACCTCCGTTTGACGCCGCGTCTTACAGACCGTCTTCCGAACATGTCCATGGATGCGGCAGTCCGTCCTCTGATGACGGGCCAGATCCCAAGCCTTACGGGGCAATTGGCGCTTACCCCGCAACTGGCGGCAACGGTTCCTACGACGGTTGCGAATGTGCACCTGCTGCCGGCTCCAATCCTGTCGGTTCCCGATACGACCGCAAGCCTTGACCTTGCGCCGCGTTTGGCAGGGGAAGTCCCTGCACTGAGTACCGACCTCGCTCTCCTGCCTGGAATGGCAACCCCTCTACCGACCGTCACTGGAAAAGCGGGATTGCGTCCTTACCTGAGTGAGAGCGTGCCCGGCGTATCGGTCGCCGGCAAGCTTGTTCCGAAATTGCAGGGCAGATTATCCGCGGCAAGTGGTGAAGCGAGTTTCCAACCGGTTATGCCCGCGTCCATTTCCCCTGTGGGTGTCGACGCGATATTGTCCCCGGTGCTGCCGCGCACGCCGCCGACAATCGCCGGGAAGATGCTGTTGGAACCGCAGGTCGCGGGCTCCGTGCCTCGCGTCACAGGCAATTTGTCTTTGATGCCTCACGTGACGCCGCAACCATTTGCGGTTCCCAACGTCTACACCGCCATGTCGTCGACTGATGCCCTGCCGTCTGAAAACGATCCCGTGCCCGTAGTGTCCCGTGAGAACGGGTTGTCCCCAGAGCGCGCCCGATTGCTTGGGGCTACGCGCGGGGTGTCCGTGGGAACGCCGCAGTCATCGGTTTCCGAAGACGGGATTCAGGCCATCCAGTATCTCATGGAAACGGCGCTCGCCAAGCTGGACGCGCTGGGGGAACGCCCGATAGCGGTATCCGTCGCCACGTGCCTGGACGGCCGCCAGATCGCGCAGTCCGTGTACAAGGATCTGCGCGAACGCAAGGTGAAAAACTATGAGACGCTGTAACGGGAGGCGCCCATGAACAGTCCAGGGCCAACCATAACGGCGTATCTCGTGGACGTGGACACCGGCGAACGAATGGAGTTCCAGTACAATCCGAACGAGATCACGGACGAGAAGAGCACAGCCTACGCCGCCATCAAGGTGCCGGGCATGAGTCATCCCCGCTACCAATTCGTGGCGGGCGAAGCGCGGAAGATATCGTTCAAAGTGGAGTTTTTTAAGGGGCCGGTGAAAGAGAAGGTCCGCTGGCTGCAGAGCTTGCAGTATCCTGAACACGACGGGACGATGCTCAAGAATGCGCCGCACCGTGTGCTGTTCATTTTCGGGGACCTGTTTCCCGGAGTGGTGTGCATCGTGCCGAACGTCAAGGCAAGGTTCTTTCACCTGTTCGACCAGAGCACGCTCGCGCCGCAGCGCGCGGAGGTCGATGTGACCTTGGAGGAGTACGTGGAGCAGTCCAAAGGACCAAGCGAGGCGAGGGGGTGAACATGGCAGAATCGCGATACGAGGATTGCGAGGCGTTGAAAGACGGCGGACACGAGTACAGCGGGATCCGGCTGCCAACCGAGAATCCACCCCGGCCCGACGACCGATTCCACACGGTGATGACTGGCGACCGGATTGATGTGCTCGCACACCGGTATTTCGGTGACGCCAATCTCTGGTGGGTCATCTGCGACTGCAACAGCATTGCATTCTCTCTTGAAATTCCGACAGGCACAATTCTGAGGATCCCCTCGTCTACGTCAATTCAGATGCCATGAATTTGCCGCCTGACGGTTGCTCCTCGCGTTTGTGTATAATCAGTTTAATGCTGGGATGTCCTGCTTCCCTATGGGGACGTTCCTTGCTTCTTTTCGTTTAAGCGAACTGGTTTGTCGAACGGCAAGACCAAGGGATACGACACAGACGTGTTGAAATACGACAGAATAGGCTATTGGTCCGAGGTGAAGCTGGACATAATTCGCAAGTATGCCCAAGCTTACTCCACGATTATGGCGAAACAGGGAAGGTTCTCGCACGTCTACATAGACGGCTTTGCCGGGACGGGAGAGCACATATCCAAGAACACCGGGGAGTTCATCCCCGGCAGTCCACTCAATGCTTTGGCTGTTCAACCGCCATTTTCCGAGTACCACCTGGTCGATCTGGATTCCGCGAAGGCCGAAAATCTTCGGTCATTGACCGCCGGGCAGTCCAATGTTCACATCTATGACGGCGACTGCAACAAGGTGCTTCGGAAGGATATCTTCCTTCGTACCCGGTATGAGGATTACCGCCGCGCTCTGTGCATTCTCGACCCTTACGGTCTTCACCTTGACTGGGAGGTCATGTACGATGCGGGACGAATGAAAAGCATTGAGATCTTCCTCAACTTTCCAATCATGGACATGAACATGAACGTGCTCAAGCGGAATCCCGAGAACGCTGACGATAGCCAAGTGGCCCGCATGAATTCGTTTTGGGGCGATACCTCGTGGAGGGATGCCGCATATTCTACGGAAGGCCTTCTATTCGGTGAGGAAAAAACGGACAACGAAGCCGTTGCAAACGCGTTTCGTGACCGGTTGCGGAAAGTGGCGGACTTTGCGTATGTGCCGGACCCCATGCCGATGCGAAACTCCAAGGGCGCGATTGTCTATTACCTTTTCTTCGCGTCACAGAACACGACCGGGGCGAAGATCGTGACAGACATATTCAGTACCTATCGCGACAGGCGGGATCTCTAATGGCCAACGGCTCTTCAATAGAGTGGACGGAATCAACCTGGAACCCGGTGACCGGCTGTACGAAGCTCAGTCCTGGCTGCAAACACTGCTATGCAGAGCGCATGGCCAAGCGGCTGCAGGCCATGGGCCAGGCCAATTACGCGAATGGGTTCAAGGTTGCCGTTCACGAACACGCTCTCGAATTGCCGCTGACTTGGAAGAAGCCTCAAACCATTTTTGTGAACTCGATGAGCGACCTGTTCCACAAGTCAGTTCCCGTGGATTTCATTCTTCGTGTCTTTGAAGTCATGCGCAAGGCCAACTGGCATCAATACCAGATTCTCACGAAGCGGGCAGAGCGTCTGGAGGAACTGAACCCGGTCATTCCTTGGGCACCACATATCTGGATGGGAGTTAGCGTAGAGAGTCAGGACTACGCATTTCGCATCGACCATTTGCGGCGCATAAACGCCCACATCAAGTTTGTCTCCTTTGAGCCCCTTCTCGGTCCAGTGGATGCGTTGGATTTGCGCGACGTGCATTGGGCAATTGTGGGAGGCGAGTCCGGTCCTGGCTCCCGACCGATGCGCGAGGAATGGGCCATTGGTATTCGCGACCATTGCCGACAAGCAAAGGTGCCGTTCTTTTTTAAGCAATGGGGCGGCGTGAACAAGAAACGAAATGGTCGTCTTCTTGATGGCCAGACATGGGACGAAATGCCATCTCTACCACAGAGCATGGAAAGCTTGTTCGCCGTCGGCTGATCTCCGCCGCATAGCCTGTCTGAATTCATCCCTCCTGAAAGCCGCTCCTCTTCTCTCTGTCTTCCGGTAAATAACCTCCGAGGGCATTGCGCCCGAAGCCGGAGGCCGGATGGATCTCGACGTATTCAAACCCACGTTCCTCATCCAGATTGAGGGACAGCAGCTTTCCCTGGACATCACCCAGGAGATCACGTCGTTCGTCTTCGAGGACAACGAAGAAGAACTGGACGTGATGGAACTGACCGTGGCCAACCGAGGACTGCTGTTCACGGACGATCCCCTGTTCCAGGAGGGCAACGAGATCGTCGCCCGTTTTGGCTATGTCGGCAATCTGTCCCCGGTCAAGAAGGCCGTCATCAAGGAAATTGACTGCGACTTCCCCGAGGACGGCGTCGCCACCATCCGCCTCAAAGCCTACGACAAGGGATACAAGCTCTCCGGCAAGGAAAACCAGAAGGTCTGGCAGAAGCCCGCGCCGGGGATTTTGTACTCGGAGATCGCCGAGGAGATTGCCGCGGCGAGCGGCCTCATCCCCGTCGTGAAACCCACGGTCGGCTGGCACCTCCGCGTGGTCCAGTCCAACATCTCCGACGCGCAGTTCCTCAAAGAACTTGCGGAAAAGGCGCGCGACCAGGAAGGCGAAGGCGTCGCTGGATATCTATTCTATGTGCAGGACGACGAACTCCATTTTCACCCCCGGATGATCGACCAGCCGCCCGTTCTGACACTCGAGTACTTCACCGACCCCAAGGGCATCCTCCGCTCGTTCAAGCCGTCCACGCAGGCGCAGTGGGGAAAGGGCGCTGGCGTGGAAACCAAGGCCGTCGGTGTCGACCCGCGTAAGAAAGAGGCGGTGGAACAGAAAGCCAACAACGACAACACCCCAGACCGCACGTCACTCGGCAAGCGGACGTACCTCGTCGACGGCAACAGCGGCGAGGGCCAGTTCAAGGAACAGGAAACGGGGCGTGTCGTGGCGAGCTTCGAGCGTTCCGAGGGGTTCCACGAAGAACCCAAACAGGAACCAGCGAAAGACGTGGCCGATGCCAAGTTCAAGGCGGCGGAACTCCAGCAGGTCGAGGCAACGGCGGTGACGCTGGGTATCCCGACGCTGCGGGCCAAACAGAACATCGAGATCAAGGGCGTCGGAAAGAAGTTCTCTGGCGTGTACTACTGCCGCTCGCTGCGGCACAGCTTCGGCGACGCGGGCTATTCCTGCGAACTCACCATGCGTAAGAACGCGCTCGGCAAAGGCGCCGGCGCGAAATCCGATCCGTCCAAGGGCAAACCCAACGACGGGGCACCCAACCCATAGGAGAAAAGGACATGGATACCCTCAGAACCGGCATCACCTTCGTATCGGACAACCGCGACGTGTTCATCACGCTCGTGGGCAGCCTCCTGGCCATCATCAAACTGACGGCCTGGGGCCGGGCCAAGACGGCGGCACTGGACACCGTGACGACCGTGGTCGAGCAGTTGCGCGCGACGGACGTCAAGAAAGCCGTTGCAGCCAAGGAGGCGGCACTGACGGCGGGCGCGCTCGACGCGCTGCAAGTGTCGGTCGCCAAGGCTGACCCGAACAAGGACGTTCCCGGCCCGGCCACGCGGCTCGTGCGCGAACTTTTCCGCGGCCTCCTGCCGCGCAAATAGGGCGGCGCATCCGTGCTGGACACACAGGACCGTCAACACGAGGAGCGGTACAAGAATCGCTGGTACGGGAAGTACCGCGCGTTTGTTCGGGACAACCACGACCCGGAACGGCTGGGGCGTCTTCGCCTGGAGATCCCCGCCGTTCTGGGTACGGGCAAGGAGAACTGGTCCGAATGGGCGGCGCCGTGCTTCCCGTATGGCGGCAATGACGACATGGGCATGTTTCTCGTGCCCGAAGAAGGGGCGTCCGTATGGGCGGAATTCGAGGGCGGCCAAGTCCAGTACCCAATCTGGGCTGGCGTCTGGTTGGCCAAGAGCAATCCCGGCGAACAGCCCGAGGAGGCGAAACGGCTCTGCGACGAGGCCAAGTGCAAGGACTGTGAGGACAAGGAAGAACACAACGAGCCGCCGGACAGTCTCGAGCACAAGAAGTACCACGAGCATCCGCCCTTCTATTGTCCCCGCCGCAAGGTCCTGCTCAAGACGGAGACCGGCCACACCATCGTCGTCGACGACAAGGACGGCGAGGAGTTTCTCAAGATCATCGACCGGGCCGGACAGATTATCGAGATGCTGTGCCCGGTCAAGCCGGAATCCCAACCAGGAAACGCCCTGCCGCGCCGAACGCGCGACGCCGTCCAGGGCGACCAACTGGATATCGACGCGGACATCGTGGACAAGCACGCCAGCATCGAGATCGCCGACCTGTGCCGGCAGCAGTTGCGTTTCGAGGCGTGGAAGGACGAGGAGAAGATTCATATCCAGTCCTGCGACGCACAACGGACGCGCTGGCAGAAGATTCTGCTGGATACGACAAAGGACCGGGAGAAGGTCCACGTCTGGGGCCTGAACGGCCAGCAGTACGTTCTCATCGACTCGACGACAGGCGCCGAACGCATTGAGGTCAGAGACAAGGCAGGCAGCGAGGTCGTGCTCGATGCGACCTCGGGCAACATCGTAATCCGGAGCGCCAACATGGTGCTCATCAATCCATAAAGGAAAGGGAATCATGCAGGAAGTGACGGTTACGCAATTTCGGGAAATGATGACCATTATGGCCATCGCCACGGGCCTGGTCAGTAGCTTCGTGACGCTGGTCGGCTCGTGGTTCATGTTGAAGTTCCGCATTGGGCGGCACGACGAACAGATCGGCGAACTCAAGAAGACCATCACGAATGGCAACGGCCTTGTGCAGCAAGTGGCATCGCTGCAACTGAACATGGTCGACCGGCAGCGGTTCGACCACATCATGTTCAGCGATCCCAATGCAGTCATGACGCAACTCGCGGGGTTGCACGAGCGGATGACGCGCGTGGAAACCACGTGCGATGAGCGGCACACAATTCGCCAGCGCGGACTCACGCGGAAGAAATCCTGATGGCCGCGCCGCAAGCCCGCTTGGGCGATACCAGTTCCCACGGCGGGACGATTGTATCCGCCGCGCAACGCACGTTAGTCGACGGTATCCCCGCCGCGCGCATGGGCGATCTGCACTCATGCCCGGTTCCGTTCCACGGCGTCACACAGATTGTACAGGGCGCGAGCAAGACGTTGATTGAAGGCCAGCCCGCTGCGCGCATGGGCGATGCGGTCGGGTGCGGCGCTGTAATCGTGACCGGCAGCGACAAGACGATGGTGGAGTGAACGATGGTAGCGGACATTCGATACTGGGACGTGTTCCCGAAGAGCATTCGCGGGTTCCGCACGCCGAACGGCGGCCAAGACATGACCGTGCAACTGGTCTTGTGCGGCGACCCGCAGGGCGTCGTTTTCGAGAGCGACGATGCGTCTATTGGCACGGCGACCGGTGCTGGCGTCGTGACGCTCGGCATGAAAGTCGGCCATACGACCATCCGCGTATTCGAACCTGTCCGTCCGGAGAACACCCGCAAGGTCGATGTACAGGTAATCCCCTGTCCGGGAACGGATATTCACACCGTCGGCCTCGCGAACGCGCCCGGTGAGGACACGGGCCGTTACGCTCTCGATGGCCATGTCCATGAGAACAATCTCAAACCCGGCAGCGCCATCCAGCCGGTCGGCCTTGCCAACTCGCCGGGAACGCAGGATGCGTTGTTCGCGCGCGTCGACCATATCCATAAGGGCTTGACCCAGTTCGGGACAAACATTCAAGCCGTCGGCGCCGCCAACAGCCCCGGCACACTGGACCAGGCCGCCCGCGCGGACCATATTCACAAAGCGCCGCAGCCCGGCAGCAACATCCAACCCACGGCGCTTGCCAATTCTCCCGGCACTAGCGACGACCGTTTCGCCCGCGAGGATCATGTGCATAAGGGAACGCAAGCCGGGACCAACATCCAGACCGTGGGCGCGAGTAATGCGGCCGGAACTTCGGAGAAGTTCGCGCGCGAAGACCATGTCCACAAGACCGTCTGGCTGGAGTACCACGGGACATGAGCGACAACCCCTTTATGAACCAGCCTATCTATGGCCGCGACGTGTCCTCGATCATGCGGGACATTAACAAGATCGAAGCGAAGATGGTCAACGACGGCGGCGACATAGACATAGTGATTGCCATCGACTGCACCGGTTCCATGAGCGGAACCATCGCTAACGTCAAAGCGAACGCACAACGAATCGTACAGATCATTCGTGAACGTGCTGCAACGACGTGGTTCGGCGCCATCAAGTTTCGGGACTACGGTGACACGTTCATAACCACCATTCTCATGCACCCCGGAGAAAGTATTTCCGCGTTCCAGGCGGCAGTGAACACCATGCAGTCAGGCGGTGGCGGCGACTGGGCGGAGGCGTACATCGAGGTCGTTTTCCAGGCAGCGCAGGATGTCACGTGGCGGCAGACCGCCCGGAGTCTGCTCATCATCCTGGGCGATGCGCCGCCGCATGACCCGGTTTACGGCACGGGTACGTCCGGTTCGGGACACACTTGGGCGCAGGCGGCGCAGGCCGCCAATAATGCCGAGGTGATCGTCTCGATGATCGCCGTTGGGCAAGGCGTCGGAAACGCGACGGTCCGGCAGAGCTATCAGTACATGACCACCGCCACGAACGGCGTCTACATGGAGTCCTCGGACCCCAACCAGGTGGCGGACGCCATCATCACGCTTTTCAACATCATCGCCGTGTCGCAAACCGGGTTCTTCGGATACGCGCTTACGTCCAAGGCCTCACTCGGAGTGCCGGACGGAGGCATCCACGTCCCGGCGGACAACGCCCTCTGCTCGGCGGGCGCGGCGCTGGTCCCGAATCACATTTTGGACATGCGCGCGGCGGTGGAGCGGATTGTCTCGTATCACTATTGGAAGAACCCGGCGACGCACCAACCATACAACTGGACCGCCAGCAGCCCGGACAACCTGTATTTAATCGCAATGGGCAACCGCACGCGCTACGGGGCCGTCGGCGGCGCGCGGTACACGTGGACGCGCACATTGGCCCAGATGCCGGGGACGGCCCCCTACGATATGGATATCGGCGAAGTGTACGAGTGCGTCCGCGTGCTCAAGATCGTGGCGGGAGTCTGACCATGCCTGATTCCAATCCTCTGTGCGGACTGCTGCACTGCCAGCATCCCCTCGACCCGAACCAGACCGACGTGCAGTTCGTGAGTCCCTCGGACTCTCATTACGAATTGATGGAGATCGCCCGCCAACTCGAGGGCATTCGCCTCATCCTCGAAGCGATGTTCAATGCATCGCAGCAACTTCAACTTCAGGCGCAAGCATATCTCCTGAATCAGACAACGCACGCTGAGAGTTTCATCGGGAGGTTGGATGTGCCGGACTACTACCCCTTCATTGCCTTGCCGCCGGGAACGACCGTCACGGACCAGCCCGACGGCGGTAGACAGTTCATTCTGCCGGGCGGCGTCATCATCCTGGTGCGCACTGACCATACTGTGTTTGTCATCCACGACGGGCGCGCGATCAACGTGGACATTTCGTTGGGTGGGAACGTTCTTCTCCCGAACGGCCAGGCTTATCAGGTCCATCAGGACTACCTCGTAGTAACGCAGACTACTGCGGGCATAGAGGGATTACCGCCGGACATCCAGCCGGTGTGCATCGGACGCGGGCGGTACAGGACCGAGTTCTCCGACGGCGTCGTACTGACGATCTGGCATGCGCTCCCCGCGGACGATCTGCATCCCGTACAGGAATGCATGCTCCACGCCGCGAGTCCGACCGGCGGGATTCTGGTCGTCTCCCGGAAAGGCGTCCAAGGTATCGGCATCGAGGTGCAGGTGCGGTTACTCGCGGATGGCTCGCTGGGATTCCGAGTGTTGCCGGACGGCAATAAGGACACGGTCCAATACCTTCATGCAGGGACGGCCCGCCCCATGCAGGGCGTCGTCGAACTGGCTCTGTCCAACGGAACCACGATCACGTACCGGTGCGGGCGCAGTCCCGACGACACGGGAGGCGGAGACGACGACGGGAATGGTTCAGGCAGCGGTAATGGCGTCGACGCAAGCACACCTGTCACTTTCCAGTGCGAGGAGCGTGGCCAATGCAGCCTCTAGTCTTTCTGGGACGGGGCATACGGTTTCCGTTCCGGTTCTCCGAGCGGACCGGCGGCACGGAGGAATCCTCGGACCTCGACCGCATCCGCGAAAGCATCCTCCAGATACTGGAGACGCGTCCCGGCGAGCGGCTCATGCGTCCGGAATTCGGGTCGCGAGTAAAGGACCTCGTCTTTGAGCAGAACGATGCCGTGCTCAAGGGACTGCTGCGTTTCCATATCACCGACGCCATCAGACGATGGGAAAAGCGCGTCACCGTGACCAACGTCTCGTTCGACGACTCGCCCGAGACGACCGACACCAACCGGTTGCTGGTACGCATCGCCTACCGCGTTATCCAGAGCCAGGTCGAAGGAAACATGGTCTTCCCGTTCTACCGGGAAGGCCGCTGATACTAATCGCCCATGCCTCAAAGCCACGACGACCTTCTCCCTTTTCCGGTAGATAACCCATGAGGGCCGGGCGTTCCGGCCACAAGGAGCACGAGGTTATCGCATGGGCCGGACTTCTTTGCCATACACAGCCAAGGACTACGAGTCGCTTCGCCGCGAACTCGTTGCTCGCATTCCGCAACTGACGGACCGCTGGACGGATTTCAATCCGACCGACCCCGGCATGGTGCTCTTGGAACTCTTCTGCGGCGTCGCGGACATGCTCTTCTATTACCTTGACGCGCAGACCGCCGAGGCGTTCCTGCCCACGGCCCGCCAGCGCCAGAATCTCATCAACCTGTGCAAGCTCATCGGTTACCGTTTGGACGCGCCCGTGGCGGCGACCACGGAACTCCGTTTCTCGCTGCCCGCCGCGTTGGACGGCGATATCACCATTCCGGTGCATACCATTTGCCGGGCGCGCCTGTCCGACGGAACCACCATCGATTTCGAGACAACCCAATCCGCGACCATCTCCCACGACTCGGTGACCGCCACGGTTCCGGCGCGCCAAGGAAAGCGGAAGAGCGAGACCTTTACCGCACGGGATGTCCGCAGCCAGCAAATCCGCCTCGCGGGCAAGAGTATTGCCCAAGGCAGCGTGGCCGTCACCGTGGCCGGCGAACCGTGGACCGAAGTCCCGCACTTCGTGGAAAGCGCGGCGGATGCCCGGCACTACCGCACGGAGACCGACGACCAAGGCGTGACGGCGGTTCTTTTCGGGGACGGAGTCAACGGTGTCGTGCCCACAACCGGCGCCACCGTCGTTGTGGAGTATCTGGAAACGCTCGGTGCGGCGGGCAACCTCGGGGTGAACACCATCCGCGAACTCGCCACTCCCGTGTACCTCGACGGCACGCTCCTGCAAATCCATGTGACCAACCCTGTCGCGGCCACGGGCGGCGCGGACCCGGAGGCTCTCGACCACGCGCGGCTGCACGCCCCGGCGGAATTGGCCGCCCTCTGGAAAGCCGTCACGAAGGCGGACTTCCAGTCACTTGCCGAGGGTTACCCCGGCATCGCCAAGGCGCAGGTCCTGGATACCAACGACTGCGCCAACATCCGCTATTACGTCGTGAATCTCGCCGTGGCGCCCAACGGCGGCGGGTACTGCTCGCCGAGTCTCAAACAGGAACTGGCGGCTTATCTGGAAGGCCGCAAGGTCATCACGACCGAAGTGAACCTTTACGACCCGGCTTACCGCGAAATCGCGGTGGACGCGGAAGTCGTGGCATACAGCACCGAGGATCCCGCATTGGTGCGGGGCCGCGTGGAAACAACCCTGCGGGACTTCTTCGCCTTCGAGTGCATGGCCTTCGGACAGAGCGTGTATCAGAGCGATCTGGTGGCGCTGCTCGACGGTGTGCGCGGCGTGAGCTACGTGCATCTGTTCGCCCCGGCGGGCGACGTGCTCATTCGGCCCGGCGAAATCCCCGCCTTGGGCGCACTCAACCTTGACGTCAAACGAGGAGGACAATCCTGATGGCCATGCGCGTGTATTTCACCAACAGCGTGAGCGCGGACCCCGTATCCGAGGGCAACCTCACCAACCCCATTTTCTTCCAGATCAATCCCGACCTGGACCCGGACGAGGAGAAGACGCTCTTCCTTGCGAACGAACGGGCCACGCTCGCATCGGATATAGACGCCAGCGCCGTGAACGTCCCGCTGGTGGAGGCCGGACGCTTCGCCGACGGCGATTACCTCGTCATCGGCCAAGAGATTGTGAAGGTCTTGTCGGGCGGCGGCACGACGAATCTGACCGTCGCCCGCGCCCAGACCGGTTCCATCGCCGCGGCGCATACGAACGGGGACATTGTGTACTCCGGGTACGACTACTCGGACATTAGCGTCGCGTACCAGGACACCGAAGGCACGGACGAAAGCACCTGGACCCGGCTCGTCTGGGCGGGCGGCGATCTCGACCTCGTCGAGGACGGCAACGCCATCACCGCGCAGGACAAAGCATACAACGAGGTACTCGAGTTCAGGATGCGCATGACCGTCCCGAACACCGAACCCGTCCACTACAAACACGACCTGGTGCTCCGCGCGACCGCCGTGGAAACCCAGGCCATCCCATACTGAAGGTAGCCCGTCATGGCTTTCCACTTTCCGATCAACAACTATCGCGCGACGCTCGGCGCTCCGCTGACATCCACCGACATGCAAATCGTTCTCGACGACGGCGGCGGCGGTCCTCTCACGCGGATGCCGTGCTTCGTTTCCATCGAGGACGAAATCATTGAGGTGGAAAGCCGTCGGCGCGCGGCGGCCCAGACCGGAACGACCGGCGTGGATCGCATCACTTGGATTGCCATCCAGGACGGTGATCCCGGAAACGACGCGTCTATCACCCTTTCCGACCCAGAAACCCCCAATGCCTCCTTGTCCGTGAATGTGTCCAACAACGCCGTCACGGTCCATCTCGCGACCGATGGTGACGGCAATCTCGTCAGCACGGTCGACGACATCCTGAACATGTTGGCCCAGCATACGGGCGCTTCCGGGCTGCTGTTCGGTTTCTCCGGAGACACAGGGGCGGTCGCGGCGGTCGCGGAAACCATTCTCTCCGGCGGCGATAGCAACATCCTGAACGTCGGCGGCGACTACGGCGGACGCGGCGCGCAGGGAACCAGTCCAGCGAACCACGCCGTCGGCGCCTCCGTCGAGATACGTTTCACGGCGGAGCATCTCCTGGAACTTCAATCCATGGCGGGCATCCAACTGTTGTATCCCGGCCAGTTCGTGGCGTTCTCCGGGACACCGTTCTTGGAGGACGTCCAACTGGGCGAGACGGCGGGACACAAGACACGGGCGTGGAAGTTCGCTTCCGGTGAAACCGCGGCCATTTCCCTGATGTTCATTCTGCTCCCGACCTTCCGGGGCCGGAAGCTCGAGGTTATTCTCTTCTGGTATAGCAAGTCAGCGGACACCGGAAACTGCCGATGGACCATCAGGGCCAAGGCCATGAACTGGATGTTCGGACCCACGGTCGCGGGCCAGCCGGAAATTGTCTCCACGGCAAACTGCGGCGCACCCGGTCCCGAGCAATTGACGATGTACGGGGCAGTGATCGAGTTTCCGGGCATGGGCATCGGCGGCGGCCCGATGACGCTCGTCATCGAACGTGAAGGGGCCTCCTCGGAAGACACCTTTACTGACGACGCCTTGCTGCTTGAAGTGGCGGCGCTGGAGGCCGAATGAGCACGGAGTTGTTCAACGAACGGCCATTCAACGCACCGGACCCGCCGAGGACCGTGGTGTTGTGCCCGGCCACGGTGCTGTCCATCCACACGAATGTACAGCGTGATTGGGCATCCACGGTTTCCGTGAGCAAGAATGTTCAGCGCAATGCGGTCTCGGGCGTTACCGTTCGTAAGGAGTGGTTGCGCGAGTACCTGACCATTGTCGGCGTGATGCATCACAGGACGCAGGACGCCGAAGCGATGTTGAGCGTAACCCGCGACTGCGCGCGTAATGTCGCCACAAAGGTTTGTGTCAGGCGCAACACGCAAAGCGATTACCCCACCGTCATCCGTCTGCCGCATCCCGTTGTACTCGATACATCGGTTACGTTAAGCGTGGCCACGCGGCGCGTTCGAGACGACACGACAATCTTCTCCATCGGAACGCACAGGGCGGTCAACGCAAGAACCACAATTCAGACCCGCCGTATCCGCACGAGAGACTTTACCGTCGGCGTCTCCATTCCTGGCGTACACGACCAGTCCGTCCGTTCCGTCGTGGCGGTGGGAAGGTGGCGGTTTCTCGAAGCGGCCACTGTCCTGTATCCAAAGCGCAATCGAAACACGGTCGTGGATACGCAGGTGCGCGTGGATCGCCTCGGTACAAGGAATTTCTCTACGGACATCTTCGTGGGACGAAGGCGGTTCCGTCTGCAGGACACCGCCGTCTCTGTCGGTGCGCGGCGCACGGCGGAAGCCCGATTGTATGCGCGAATAGACCGGGTGCGCCGTCGTGATGCAGCCACGGGATTCCAGATCGACCGTTCCTGGTTCGACACACATCTCCTCGATCTTCTGCCGTCCGTCTACCGGGAACAGGATACGACCGGGGATCTGGCCGCGTTCTTGAAGATTCCGGCTGCCACGCTGGACGATGTCAAGAACCGCCTCGACGAATTTCCGTCGATATTCGACGTGGACAACTGCGACCCAGCGTTCCTGCCGTTGCTGGCGGCGCTGCTCGGATGGCCGCTCGACCCTGCTGGGGATACGGACACCCAGCGGCGCGCACTTCGCGAAGCAGTCGAGTTCTATCGCAGGAAAGGCACTATCCCGGCCATGGTTCGCAGCCTGGAGAACATCGGCTGGCAGGGTCGTCTCTTCGAGACGTTCCGAGGCATGCTGCGCACGAACCGGCGCGCCCGCCTGAACGGACTGCGCCTCGCCGGGACGGTTTTCAACCAGGGCGTGTACCGGGTCGAGTCGGACAACATCGTCCCCGGCGTCCGTCAGGCCTTGACGCCTCACCACCCGGCGGGCGCGCGGGTTTTCTTCCTTCAACGGATGGACGATGCCAAAGACGCGGGCCAGGACGCACAAGCAGGTTTCCGCCATGCCTCCCGCAGGGGCGTCTTCGTGTCCCAGCACGAGAACTTCATCCTGAACCAGAACCGCGCCAACAACCCGTTTCCCCTGACGCGCAAGATTACAGCACGGGAAACGGCATGGCTGACCCGAAATCTGTACGCGGAACAAGAACTCACCGAAGCACACGACATCGTCGAACGCTGGCAGAGACCAATCCCAGGCTTGGCGCTCAACCACGCCCGCCTGAACTGGGTGGATATCACCAACGCGGACCGGAGCGAATTACGACTGTCCCTCGAACTCGATATTGACGTCAAACGAAACTCCGAGAAAATCACCCCACTGATGCTAAACAAGAAACACCTCAATTGTGCGGGGCTGCCGCAAGGAAGCTTGTACCGCTGGCGATTCCGGCAGGTGGAAGACAAAGAGGAAACCTTGGCGGGTCTCGAATCGGCAGCCAACGAATACCTCATTCGCCAGTGGCCGGCGGCATAGGAGAACGAAGACATGGCCTTACACATCTACGAAGACCAGCAGATTGCAGAGCAGTTGTCCGAGGGCGACATGTCCGCCGCGGACTTCAGCCTTCTGGAAGGACAGATCGGAAGCTATTCGGACAAACAGCTTTTCGTCGCTAACGAGAATACACATCTTGCAGCGGACATCTCCGATTCGAATACGGTGATTTCCTTCGTGCAATCCGGCCGCTTCGCCAATGGCCAAGTCATCGTTATCGATGAGGAACAGATGCTGATCACAAACGGTGGCGGGACAGCCGCCGCGACCGTCCAGCGCGGGTACAACGACACAGCGCCGGTCGGTCATACAAACAATACCATCATCTATGCGGGCTACTACTACCTCATCCTGGGCGTCGTTGGGATGGATGTTTCCCCGGAGTACCCGGTTCCCTCGACTTGGTGCCAATTGGCGCTCACCCAAGAAGGTCTGTCACAGGCGGTTCCCGGCGAGGCGGTCTCCTGGGGACAAGCCCCGATTCCCATCTCGGTCAAATTGCACAACCAGACGCTCTCGTTCTGGCGGCGGGTTACTTGTCCAGCGGGGACGCCGGTCCAGTACAAGACCAACATCAAGTGGCGGGTATGGGGCATCGAACTGCCCATCCTGCCCGCAGGATTGGGGTAAGGAGACCAGGGCGTGCCGGAGACACCGTTTGAGTTCTACGTAGACAACGCAGTCATCGTGGCCCGTATAGACATGCCCGACGTGGACACGAAGTTCCTGATTGTCTACGGCGAGTACTCCGAGTTCGAGACGGTCGTGGACGTACGGTTCGCCATAACGAAGATCTTGTTGCAGGAAACCCACGTCATCGAGACGTAAGGAGGAAATAGACCATGCCGGCAGGACTCATCACCGACTCGGGGCGCGTGTTCATGGCGCGCCTGCTCAGGGGCGACGCGCTCGAAGGCATCACGCACTGCGCCATCGGCGACGGCGACACGACGTTCGTCAATCCGCTCGATCCGCCTTCGCCCTCGCGGATGCAGATCGCCCTCAAGCACGAGCGCGCCCGCAAGAAGTATTACAAACGTTCGTTCTTGACCGTGGACCCCGCGGGCCAGTCCCTGCTGGTGGTCAACGGGGTCCATTACCTCGAAACCACGATGCCCACGAACATCATCGGGGTGTCTTTCATCTTCGACGAGACCGAGGCAAACGGCATCACGGTGAAGGAATACGGATTCTTCGGCGGCGGCGTGACGTATGTCCAGGGACACGCGTCTGATTACGCCGAAGGCGGCGTGTACAACGCCGTCTCGAACCCCTCGGGCAAAGTGCTCAATCCCGGCTACCTCTACGAGGTCAAGAATCTGCCGGATTTCAACAAGGTCGCGGACACGCGGATCGAACTAATCGGCGTCATCAAGGTATAAGGAGACACTCGCCATGGCGGTTTCACGGAACACATTCGACCCCAACAAGAACTACAAGAAAGTCGTCTACCACGAGGACCGGACGCTTCTGGACTCGGAACTGAACGAGCAACAGGACATCGCCCGCGAGCAGGTGAAGCGCCTCGCGGACGCCCTCTTCCGCGAAGGGGCCATTCTCACGGGACTTGATATCACGCGCGCGAACAACGTGCTTCAGATAGCGGCGGGCCGGGTCTACGTCGACGGATGCATCGAGAATGTCCCCGGCGCGACGCTCACGTATGACGCAGCCAAGCACACCGGCGCGGATTACGTGTACGTCGAATTGCTCAAGTACAACTATACGTATAACCACGACGGTGTCCTCGTGAACCCGGCCACGGGGGAGCCGACCGCCGAACGGGAGAAATGGGTCACGTCGCTCAAAAACCGGGACACATCGGGCGACGCGCTGCCCGCGAACGTCACGCAGAGGAAAGTCGTCTGCCTGTACAAGTTCGAGCGGGACACGGGCGACGTACTGCCCACGGTCCAGCAGAAGTCTAACATCTCGCTGGAGGATTTCGCGGGCACGCTCGCCGGGGCACGCATCACGGTAGGGTCGGTGACCGAGAACCAACTCGCCTTCGCCGCTTCGGAAGGCTTGAGTTCGCTTCTGAACAATCTCGCCGAACGCACCTTCGACCAGGCGGGCAACTATCTCGTGAACGGACTGGACAGTTTCACGAACGGCGACGACGGCCAGAACGTGAAGGTCGTCACGAACGCCGGGCGCGCTTACATCCAGGGCTATCGTCTGCAGAAGGACCTGCCCACCACGACGCTGGTCCCGAAATCCATCGCCACCAAGTTCGTGCGTGGCGAGCAGAAGACGTTTCAGGATGGCGTGCGGCGCTATGCCCTCAACAGCACGCCGCTCATGGCGACCTCGCAGGTCGAGGCCATTGTGGAAACTACGTCCAGCATCACGCGAGGGTCGGTGTCCGGCGGCGAGGACCTCCTCGAACCCAACCCCGTCGTGGACATCCTGGCGGTGAGCCAGGGCGCGACGGTGTTCCAGGAGGGCGTGGATTGGGCGCAGTCCGGCAACTACGTGGACTGGCTCGGCCATAACGAACCGGCCATCGGTACGTCGTACACGGTTCGATGGACGTACACGCGCCAGATGACCAAGGGAACGGACTACTGCGACGGCGGTTTGTTCGGCCAGAGCGGCTATCCCGCGGTCGGACTGTACCATTACCTCGTGACCGTGGTCACGGTTTCCGGGGAAAGTGAATACAATTCCGCCTATGTCCTTTCCAGGCAGACGGGTGCGAGCGAGATCAACAAGCTGTCCTGGACCGCCGTACCAGGCGCGGTTCATTATCGGGTCTACCGCGGAATTTCCAACACGCGGCCCGGCCTGCAACTGCTCTACGAATGCGCCGCGTCGACATTGTCCTACGAGGACGACGGCGTGGATACGCCATCAACAACCAACCCGCCCGCGAACCGGACTTCCAATATCGGCATGTCCCCGGTGTCCATTGCGCTCGCCAACCTGAACGTCGTCAATTTCGGTAAAACCAGCCAGGGCTTGCAGCCGGTCGTCGGATCGAACTGCAGCGTCGACTACGACTACTACCTCGGACGCAGGGACGTCATCTGCGCCACGGCCTCGGACATCATCCGGATTCCCGGCGCGCCGGCGGAGTTCCCGAAGGACCCCGTCGTCCCGGACAACGCGCTGGCGCTATGTTCGGTGAACTGTCCGCCGAACTCAACGGCGATGACGCTGCGGAACTTCGGACTGACTCGGGTCACGATGGACCAGTTGCACCGCCTGATGAACGACATCGAGTCGCTCAAGTACAACGACGCCATTTCGCAGATGAACACGCAGCTCCAAAACCGGACGGCGGAAACGAAGAAGGGGGTGTATTCCGACGACTTCTCCAATACCGCGCAGTCCGACGTCACCCACCCGGACTGGGGCGCGCGCGTGGATACGCTCAACAAGTTCGCCGCGCCGGGGCGCACCGCCACGCCGTACCTTCTGGAAGTGGACCCCGCCCACACGACCGTGCGGCGTGGCGAGAGCCTTGCCATGCTGCCCGCCACGGAAGTGGTGCTGGCCGAGCAGTTGGACTGGTCCGAGGAGCGGAACGTGAACCCCTGGTCCGCTTTCGACAAGCCCCCCGCCTCGATTACGGCGAACCCCACCATGGGCCGTCGCGGCCAGACGACCGTCGGCGTGAACGGCGTGAACTTCTCCCGGAATGCATCCAACGTCACCATCCGTTGCGACGGGCAAGTCGTGGCCACGGGCCTCACGACGGACTGGTTCGGACGCTTCTCTGGCACGTTCATGATCCCGAACAGCGCGGAACTCGGCAACCGTATCGTGAGCGCGACGGACGGAGCCTACGGCGCGGACGTCGTTATCCAAGTGCAGGATCCGGTCGTCATCACGCGCATCCAGACCATCATCGAACAGCGTGTTGTCCGGGTACCGGCGTGGGACTGGATCTGGTGGTGGCGGCAGGTACAGCGGCCCGTTGATCCGCTGGCGCAGACCTTCAACTTCACACAGAACCGGATTGTGTCCGCCGTGGGACTGTTCTTTACCCGCAAGGACACGGAAAAGCCGGTGACGGTGCAGATACGCGGAGTGACCACGGGTTTCCCAAACGCAGTGGTCTACGCGGAGACGACGCTTGTCCCGGATCAGGTGACGGTCAATGCGGAAACGAAGGTCGAGTTTCCGAACCCCGTATACATCGAAGCCAACACGAGCTATGCCGTCGTCATCATGACGGACAGCAACGAGTATTACCTGCGGGTCGCCATGATCGGGGCCATCGGCCAGAACGGTGTCATCACGAAGCAGGTGTATCCGCAGGGCGTGCTGTTGGAGAGTTCCAACGCGGAGACGTGGAATGCGCGGCAGGGCGCCGACCTCGCCATGCGCATCTATGGGTTAAACTTCGCGTCGACGGGCATGATTCAGTTCAATGCGATAGGCCCGAATTCGTTCACAGAAATGAATTTGGACGAGTATTCCGTAATCCCCGAGGGGACCAGCATCGTCTGGGAGTACTCGCAGAACGGCGGCTATTCGTGGGACGTCTTTGTGCCCGCGGAAGAAGAGAAAGTGCCGTGGTACAACGCCGAGCACAGCATCCGCGCGCGGCTGACCAGCACCCTTCCCAATGAATCGCCCGTGCTCAACTTCCGCAACGTGACGATGATCGGCTATTTGAACACCTGGTACTGCGCCTATGTGACGCGGCAGATCGAACTCACGCAGGGCGTGGCCGCCACCACGATCTATACCGAGATGAACGTTCCCAGCAATACCACGGTCACGTGGTATGCCTCGAACGACGGCGGGAGCACATGGGAACAGATGAACCTCGACTCGACACGGCAGATCTCCCAGGAGTGGACCGAGTACACGTACAAGCGCACGTTCTACAACGCCACTGGTACGAAAGTCCGGTACAAGGCTCAGTTCTGGGCGGGCTGGGCGAATATCTATGCACGCATCCATCGCTTCGGCGCGACGTTAAGTTGAGGAGGTCTCTGCCATGCTAACAAGACGGGACGGCGGCTTCATCGAGTTCATCCCGACGCCGGCGGAAAAGCGCGATGGCGTCCTGCGCGATTACGCATTGGGCCTGCTGCGGAACCTGCACGAGCGCATGCGTCGGTTGGAGGACGGGTTGGGAATGGACCCCTCGCCGGGCGAAGAGTTCGACGGCCTGGTTGACCGCATTGAATCCGAGGAGGCGGAGGCCCGCAGAGTTCACGCGGAAGTCCAAGCACGACCGTAATTTGACCCTCTCTTGCTGAACACCGGCGGCTGTCTCCACGCACGGGGCAACCGCCGGTGTTCGCATTTCTAAGCCCTTTTACCGGAATGGGTTACGCTGAAATCAGGACTTGACTTCTACCGCCCGGCCAAGCGTGAATGTGTTCAGAACGAGACGTAAAAAGTTGATGCGGAACACCTTGGAAAGGAGACGGTTGGATGGACATGCGGGAATTTAGTTACGGGGTCGAGATCGAGACCGTCGGGCGGACGCGGGAAGCGGTCGCCCGTGCGATCCACGGCGTGGTCGGCGGCGAGGTACGGTATGTGGGGTCGCCGCACGCCTTTGACCCGTGGGAGGTGACGGACAGCCAGGGGCGGGTGTGGAAGGTGGTCAAGGACGGGTCGCTGATCAACGTGCCGGAGCATCTGCGCGCGGAGGTGGTAAGCCCCATCCTCAACTATGGCGACCTCGAAACGCTGCAGCAGGTGGTGCGGGCCGTCCGGGCGGCGGGCGCTCGCGTGGACAGCACGACGGCGATTCACATCCATGTGGGGGCGGCGCCCTTCGACGGGCGGTCGCTGGCCCGGCTCGCGAAGCTGGTGTACAAACAGGAACCGCTGATCTTCGTGGCGCTCGGGCTGCAGCAGAACAGAGTCAACCGATACGCGAAACCCATGAGTCCTGACTTCATCGCGAAGCTCGAACAGTACCGGCCCTGCACGAAGGACCAGTTGAACCGCATCTGGTACGGACAGAGGAACACGTGCCCGCAGCATTACGATTCGACCCGCTATTACGGGGTGAACTTCCATAACGTTTGGTATCGCGGGACGGTCGAGTTCCGCTGTTATGCGCAGCGAATGGTTATGCGGAGTTGGGATTGTTTTCTGGCTGGC
>CAYYRW010000002.1:0-64332 GCA_964474205.1 uncultured Nitrospirales bacterium
TTTGCAGGTTATCTTAAACCTGCGGGGCCGACCTTCTCATTTTATCTATTCAAATTTCTCCCCTTCGGGGAGATGACGGCACGAGGGAACCCCACAAAACAGGGAAAACACTCTTCACAGGAGATTGACAAATGTCCTTCAAATTTCACCGTTTCAGGATGAAGATATGTATGGCGCAAGGATTATGCGAAGACCTTTTTGCAAGGCGTCGAAGGACAGGTGTGCGGGAATACGATGAAATAAAAAGTGGGACGAATCGGTCGGAGCGGACGGATCAAAACAGCTATCCCCTAACCCCTAACCCCTAAACCCGAAACCCGAAACCCGAAACCCGATACCCGATACCCTAAACCCGATACCCGATACCCGAAACCCGATACCCGAAACCCGAAACCCGATACCCGATACCCGATACCCGTTCTCATCCCTGTGCGCCGCCGCGATCTCCGCGCCGCGTTAAAAAATAGCCATTGGACTCCGTCCCACCGTCCCGCAATCCGCAATCGCCAATCCGCAATCAGTTTTACCGGCCCGCGTTTTTTACAGTACAATATGTCCGCTCCAACCGATTCAAAAAGGAACTTCATTCATGGCATTATTTGGCCGAGGCGACAAAACGCCCAGCACCCCCAAACCCGGTGCGGGCGAACAGGGCATGCATCCCATCGTCGGGCGCACCATCCACTGCCGGGTCTGCGACGCCGAGCGCATGCTGACCCGCTGTTGGCGAAGGACCGCCATGGTGCGGCAATGCACCTGCTGCGGAACCCCCTTTGAAAACCCGCGCCTGCTATACGCCAAAATCCCGCCCGTCTGCCCGAAATGCGGCGAACCCCTCGAACAACCCAGCTTCGATTACGGCCTGTGCGACGGCTGCGGCTCGAAATATGAAATCGTCGAAGGTACCAAACCCGGACTGCTCCCCAACCGGCAACAACGCGCCGAAATGGAAAAACACGGCCACGCATGGAGAAAGGACTGACTGTGATCTCGGAAACCATCGCCCGGCAACGCGCCTCGGAATATAAACAAGACCATGTGTTCCGTTTTTGGGGCCAATTAAACCCCGCTGAACGAGAACAATTGCTCCACGACCTCGACGAAGTCGACTTCCCCCTCATGCAGCGCCTAATTGACAAATGGGTCCTCAATGAGCCGCCCGCCGAACATTTCTCCCACATCGAACCCGTCCCCGTAATCCCCTTTGACGATCCCGGCGGCCCCGAAGCCTGGGAAGCAGGGGAGACCGCACTCCGGAACGGGCGCGTGGGACTGTTCCTCGTCGCCGGCGGCCAAGGCACCCGCCTCGGATTTCCCGGCCCCAAAGGCGTCTATCCCGTGGGCCCGCTCACCCAAAAATCCTTCTTCCACTACCACGCCGAGAAAATCCTCAATCTCCGCCGCCGCTATGGCTGCGGCCTGCCCTGGTACATCATGGTCAGCCAGGCCAACAGTGAAGCCACGCGCGCCTTCTTTGACGAACACGGCTACTTCGGCCTGGGCCGGGATTCTGTGCAGTTCATTATCCAGCGCATGGTTCCTTGTGTTGATACGAACGCCCGCTTTATGCTCGAAACACCCTGCAGCCTCGCCACCAACCCCAACGGCCACGGCGGCTGCATCCCCGCCATGGTCGAAAACGGCATCCTGGACGACGCCCGGAAACGCGGCATCGATATCCTTAGCTTCTTCCAAGTCGACAACTGGGCCGCCAAAGTCGCCGACCCTCGCTTCATCGGCTACCACGTCCTGCGCAACGCCGAAATGTCCTCCAAAAACCACCGGAAAAACCATCCCCGAGAAGCCGTCGGCGTCCATTGCCTGTGCGACGGAAAATACCACGTCATCGAATACTCCGAACTCGACATCTACCCGCAACTCCTCCAGACCGATGCGAACGGCAACATCATTTGTTATGCGGGCAATCCCGCCATTCACATCCTGTCCGTGGACTTTGTCCAGCGCGTTTACGAACACTTCGAGGATTTCCCCTGGCACCGCGCCTTCAAAAAAATCCCCTATATCAACGACAAGGGCGAACGCGTGAACCCCGAAAAGCCCAACGGATACAAATTCGAAACCTTCGTGTTCGACGCCCTCCAATTCATCCAGCATCCGCCCCTCGGACTCGAAATCCCCCGCGAAGGCGAATACACCCCCACCAAACAATACGACGGGGACAACAGCGTTGTGGCCGCGCGCCACAGCATGAACAGCCTGTGGTCCAAATGGCTCGACGCCGCCGGTTCCCCCGTCTCCCGCCAAGCCAACGGCCAAAGCGCGATCACCATCGAGATCAGCCCGGCTTTCGCCCTCGATCAAAACGAGTTTCTCGAAAAAAGCAACGGAAAAACCTGGCCCACGAACGGCGATCTCGCCATTGACGCCCACGGCCATCTCGAATATACCGGCCCCGCCACCATACCAAGTTGAAATTTCCCATCGGTGAATGCTATAGTTAATTCGTTGTCAGGGAATCCCTGTCACAACGCAACCTCCTGCGGAGGCGTAGTTCAGTTGGTTAGAACGCTGGCCTGTCAAGCCAGAGGTCGCGAGTTCAAGTCTCGTCGTCTCCGCCATATAAAATATTCAGCCCCAAGGGTTTATGAAACATAGCCCTTGGGGTTGTTCTATATGTACCTATGCCTTAAACCACGGGTAAACCATAGAACGGGTATTTTCAGGGGTTTTGACGGGTATTCGTAAAGCCTTCTGTAGCCATAAAAATATGTCGGATGCGCACAGCCAGCACTTTAAATCGTCATCCCCTTGGTTTACGGCTTGGTTTACGGCAGAATCCCCCGGTAATCGCCCACCACACCGCGTTATGGCCACCCCCTGCCCCCGGAAGTAGGTTAGAAATCATTGTGCACTGTGTTTCTACATGCTATGATCGTCTTCAGCGGAAATCGAATGAAGGCAACCGAAATCAAGAAAATTGAACCGAAACGAGACGAAAACTAAGCGAATACCCAATAATCAACCCCCAAAAAGGAGTTAGAAAAATGGCAACACGCAAAGTTATGCGTCTTGTTGATAAACGCACTGGTCGAATGGAATGTAAGGTGTGCGGTGATTGGCACGTTGCAAACCTTAAACCGGGCACTCATGGCCGACACTACCATTATGGAAGTTGGCAATGCCGACATGGGTGCAAGTTGCCCAACAAATAATTTCACTTCCGCTATGACGCCGTAGGCAGGTTCAGACTGTCTACGGCGTTTTTCATAAAGAAAAGGCTGGCCGGTGTATTGGTAGCTTACCCCTTGGGGTGGGCAAGTGCAGGCTTTCGGTCAGTCCTGGGAAGCATGATAACGTGGTGGGGATGACTACTTCCAGGTTTCTCCTTGATTTCACGGTAGGCGCTACTGATGGATTTATCGCCATTCCTAAGTTCTTTCTTCGTTTCTTCATCCGCCTCACGCTCGATTGTTTTGACTTTGTGCATCGTGTTGTGTGAGACACCAGCGAATTTTGCCATCTTCCTGTCAGTCCAGTTTTCGGGACATGGGAAAACCTCTCCACTTTTGTGGAGAGGCGATCCGCCCCTAACTCCCGGTTCTGCCGTTTTCAGGCTCTCCTTCGCCCTCTTTGCAATTTGGGCTTTACTTCTGTACCCTCATGAGAGACAATTGACTCACGATGTTTATGATCAACCCAAGAAAGATATTGAAATGGCGAACAAACCCAACCCGATAAGAGATGAGCTAATTGTGATATGGTCTATCGAGGGCTTATCAGATGCCGAGATAGCCGAACGCATCAAGGAAAGCATTAGAACAACGAGGGCAATCCTAAAACGTCTGCGCCCGCGAATTGAAGCCGTCCATAAGGGAATTGCTCGGCAAGTTGCGCAGGGAGTATACGATAACTACATGCGGAAGGCAGGCTTTCCCCAGAAGAAACGGTGTTTCCGGCCCACATGAGCAATCCGATTAAAGACACGCATATCGTGATTCGATGCCTCGCGGGATGGTCAAGTCGGGATATTGCCAAAGAATTCGGAGTGTCCCGGCAGGCAATTGCCAAACACATCGAACGCCTTCAGCCCGTGATTGATCTCGAAACGCGCGCCATAGTCCGGCGCGTTGCCCGTACGCAGGTAGGGGAGCTTGGACTACTTCCTCCGCCACGGCCCAAGCCCCGCACGGTGCAAGACATCGTAAACCGGCCATCACCAGCACAGATCGTCCAGGGGATCTTCGATGCCGTAGGCGCGGACAAGGCAGCGGTCATATCCAAGATGCTTTCCAAGCGATTAGCCGACCGCCGTTACCGGCAGCGGGTGAAGGCGCGGGCAAAGGCCATGACAGAAGCATTGCTCACTCGCAAGGCATCTTAGCGGGGGGCGGCTTGGGGGGTTGCCGGGGTATCTATCTTCCCGTGCGGATGGTGTGGTCCAGAAATTTTCACCACGAGTAAAAAGTCGTGTCTGCATACCCAAGCCCTTGTGTAGTGGTAATGCGGTCCATCGATGTAGTGCACACCATATGGATTTCCACTACACGTGATCCTGGGTGAAGTATGATCGCCTCACCCCTATGCCACAACATGCCCCCCCGCATGCTCATACATTGTGCTTGTTGATTGGTATTCCGTCCTGATCTATACTGCCCACAGGGAAATGTCAGCAGTGAGATTTAGGGACAGAACAATCAACACAGGAAAGGATCGCACCATGAAAACGAAAGGCTTTTATTTTGCACTCGGTATTGGCGTCACCTTGGTACTAATTGGCTGCTTATCCGCCGTGGTAACTGAATCACAAACACCAGCACGGTTTGAGTTAATTCATGAACAGACTGATTCAAATTACCGCATATGCGCTTTGTCGGTCTTTGATAGGCAAACGGGCACCTTCAACCATTGGGACAAAAACAATATTGTTACCGTCTATCAGTTCCACCAGGAACAGCCCGCGCAGCAATAGGAACCTTACTCCATAGTCAGACCTTCACCGCGAAAGGTTGATACAACGAACATGTGTTGAACGTTCGTTGAACATCCGTTCAACATCCGTTCGATACCTAAACCGTTGCCCCGCTTCACTTCTCATAAGGGCGGTCATCCAATGGCTACAAAATGGTTATCACCACCTTGGTTGTGCCTTGGCACTGCCTTGGATCGTTGCCCCCACCGTGAAGCCCTTAGACCCAATGTGTGTTTTGGTTGGAGTCTCAAGAAGTGACATTCGAGTGAACAGTACTCTCCGGATGGAATTGGTCTTCCACACGAGCGGCATCGAATTATCTTCATGGAAGCCTCCTGTAGAGGGTTTTAGAAACCCCATTCAGCGTGCGTTAAAGACGCTGCAATCAACGATCTATCCCTCGGTAAGGGTAGGATAGCCCCCCCCTGGAGAAAACGCCTCTGTGCTTCGCAAAACAACATAAATTGCTTTCGCGCGCGCGAGGCACATTTTTCAACTTTTTACTGGGGTTTTCCTTAATTTTCCACGATGTTCCCAAAGTTACCATGGGATTGCACCTCCCTGCCTTTGTGAACTTGACATAGCATTGACGAAATCGTATTTCGGGATGCTGCAATCGGGTTGGATAATGACGAAAGCATGTTGGGTAAGGGCTACACTGTCTATCCAACATGTGAAATCGTATTTCTCCTGGAGAGAATCGCATAAACTAATCCTGTTAGCGCATTGTTGCCGCGTCAATTGCTGCGCCAAGTCCATTGAAGGCCAAACTGCCACCTGCCGCCGCAAGCCCTATCATGGGGTTGCCGGTCATTGCTCCTGTGCTTAGTCCTGTACTTACAGCGTTTGTTACCGCTCCAAGTATCCGCTCTCCCTGTGATTGTGCGCGGGGTACGACTACGGCACCGCCGAGTGCCGCGATGCCTTGGAAACCATAATGATATTGGTCCATACGCCATTGTGTAGCCTTTACCAGATTCCCAAGGTCAATGTTCATTTGGTCTTGTTTGGCCGTAATCTCAAACCTGCCCGTCTCTTGTACAACGTGAACCGCCTGAGTCGCAACCTGAATCAGGTTCAATGCCATGCGTTGCATCATGTCTGTCTCTTGCAGTATCAGCGTTGCCCGTCTATCAGAAAGACTCGCATCATACGATGCAACCTCTTTTTCATATCTGGACACGGCGTTAGACAACGCACATCCCATCTGCGTACCAACAGAAGCATTCGCCATCCAGTACCCTGCCAATATGCTACTTGTCAGGTTTGCCAGTTCATCGCGCCGCCTGTCAGCAAACGCAGTCACGGTGTCGGCGGGGTCCATGATATGCGCGTCAACATCCGTTTCCGCCGCCGCGCTCAACGTGGTGATAAACCCACTCGGATTATCAAGGTCTATCCCTGCAATCAGGTTCAGGAGTTGATCCCGCTGCTGCTGAATCAGTTCGATGGCTTCTTCCGGGTCTATGGCATCCACGTCTTCAAATGGATTCGCGCCGTCCAGCACCGCCGCAAGTTCATCCATCAGTACGTGAGACGTATCGAGTGCGGCAAAATTTAATTTCTGTGCGCTGTAATCTGCTGTTCCTCCCAGTAAATTAGGGTCTTGCCCTGTCATCAAGGCAGACCACGTTTGAGCGGTCAAATTCGGGAAGGCCAACACATTCGGAGCGGTTCCACCACCGGGCATACTATACCTCCATTCTCGGAAAGAATCCGTTGGTTTGAGTTTGGCCCTTCTCCCTGTAGTTCGGTGCATGGGATACTCCCCCGCGAACAGTGCAAGGTTCTGTACCCCTATTCATACCAGCCTCAACGCCTGATCGCGTCTCAGAATCGCTGTAAACGCTATTCACGGGTATTCTGCTGGCACGGTGTCTATTCATCAGAACCCCCAAAAAGCGGCTTTAGTTTCTTGGGCTTTCGGGCTTCGATGCCAAGTTCATCGAAAGTCAATGTATCGGGGGAAAAGTGAAACGCCAGCCGCGCGCCTTGCCCCGGCCCATTACGAGCCTTTAGGACGTGTAGTGTCCTGTTCGCTGGCGTAATTTGAAATCCATCCGCTGTGTGTATGTTCACCGTGTGGCCTTCCCCATGAGGTTCAAGCCACAGGACACTTTGGGACAGTCGGGTAAACGCTGCGCCCCCTGCCACGCCGTCCATATCCAACATGCCATTGATAGCCGCCCCCTTCCTTGGGTGAAGCGCCAGGATAAGCGAAGCGCCGCTATCCCTTATCGACTTGGAAACGTCCACCATAAACCGCGTTGCCGCGTTCCAAGGTTCCGTACCAAGATCCGCCACGCTCACGGGGTCAATGATAATAACGCGGACACCCGCCGCCGCTTGTTCCCGTGTCCACTTTGCCAAGTCAGAGATTGTCGGTTGCTCTTGCGGTGCATCATGCAGGATACCGGCAAAACAGTCCAAAGTGTCTTGATTACGCATCAGTGCTGCGCGCGCCGCTTCAGGGTTTCCGCGCATCCAATCAGGATCAAGTATCCGGGCATCGCCTTCCAATTGCGTTAAGGTGCGCAACAGACAATGTGCTCTATTCTCTTCGAGCGCGAATAAGGATACCGGAACGCCCATATGGTACATACAGTATGCAGCTTCCAGGAGTAAGAACGATTTTCCACAACCCGGACTTCCGCACAAAAGCGTAATGCTTCCAGGAAGTAGTGGCCGTGCCAATCTTGACATTCGCCCCCATGGTAACGGAATATCGCGCCGTTTCCCGCTGATGGTGTTTTCCACCAGTTCCACAAGTTCACCAGATGGGCGAACGGCTTCGGCTTCGCGAATGATTTTTAGTATTGCGGCCCGCTTCGTGTCTATGGAATCATCCCGCCAACGTTCAAGAAGATCGGCCACATCACCCTTTTGTGGAAGGCCAAGTTTTGCGACATCCACCACGCGGACAGACTCGGCTTTGCCTTTGAGTAACGCCGCCACGTCCTGCATGTGGGCAAACCCCGGAGCATCGTTATCCGGCCAGAGAATTACTTCACGCCCGTGTAAAGGCGTCCAGTCCGCATATTGTGCTTTTCCCGCGCCGCATGGGGCGGATACCGCAATCAAGCCGATGGACTGTAAAGCCGTAACGCATTTTTCACCTTCCACCACTACTGTGGGGTATTCATCCGTGCCGATGCTTTCACGGTTGTACAACGGCCAGGGCTTCGCCGGTGCGCCCCATGTCCAGCCATTGCCATCACGGTGTGCCTGTCGGAAGGTTTTTCCACCGTCCGCGCCGATGCATCGAAATATCACAAAGTCTTGGGAATACTGATAACGGGCTTCGATACGTTCGCGTATTGTGCCTGCAAGGGCTTCGATGGACGGATAGGTCCGCTTCGCTTCGGGTTTGTGAGTGTTGATGGGCTTCCCTTCCTTCGGTAACACATCCGCCAGAGGGACACCCCGGACACGCGCGCGGATATCAAACACGTCACCCGCCGCATTGCACGTATGACACTTGAAGCGCCAAACACCGCCACTGTCTTTGTACACACCCGCTGATGCCCGTTTATCCTCATGGAACGGACACCGGCATTCCTTCCCCCGGAATTTCGCTCCGGCCTCTTGCAGCGCCGCGATAAGGGCATCCTGGTTGTATCGTTCGTTCCGGTCCATCATGCCCCACCTTCCCGTGTGAATTCTTGCTCGAATTGCGCCGCCTTTTCATCCGTCCAGCCTTCGCCCGTGTCTTGGCGCGCGTCCGTTGCCCGTTTCCAGCACTCATGGATTGCCGCCATTTTCATCAATCCAGATCGCCCACGTTTCCGTAAAGGTCCGATAGCGCCTACCTGTCCGCGCCAAAATTGCGCGTCTTTGTGGTCGGACTCGAAAAGCCAGGTTAGGGATTGGATGATATCCTCTGGTGTGAAGCCGTCACGATTAACAAGCTGCGCCAGGGTGCGCCGGGCATCCAGGTCCGCTTTGGTTCCCGGTTCTGGAATCTTGGCGGATGGGTGGGCGTTCACTATAAATGCCCATAGGGAAGGGTAAAAGGTTTCCAATTGGGGAAGATCCGCCAGTGGGTCAAGAGAGGAAGCGCCGGAAGGCGTATCATGCTCATTCATAATATCCTCATTCATAATATCAGAACCAAGTGCTTTGTTCTTTGGTGGTAAGTGCTTTTCGCCATGGTTGAAAGTTTTTGCTTTCATGGATAAAAGTGCTGGTTTGGGAATCGTGCTTTCGGCTTCATTTGGGTGTGGCCGTTGATGTTTCAGGAAGTTCAAAATTTGAAGATACTGCCTCCCTTCGGCTTCATACCGGACAATAAACGCCGGGTTGCCGTCCGTATCGTGCAATCGCGCCAAGGCATCTATTAATCTTTCGGTATCAACTTCCCGGTCATAGGGGAAAATAGCCGCTGCGATTCTACGGGGGCGATATTCAAGCAGCCCTTCCCTGTCCGCAAGACACCACAGCCCAACAAATAGATACCGTGCCTCTATCGGTGCATCCGCCAGCACTTCATTGCTGAATATGCCTGGTTTAATATTGCGTGCTCTCATGTTCCAATCCGCCAAGGCCAGTTTTCGCAATTCTGTTTTTCGCACCGCCGAATATCCCCGTGCTGTCCCCCCGTGCACAAATTGCAACCCACAAATGCGACACGCCGGAGCGTTTCCTCGAAATTTGTCGGGACAGGGGCGGGTTCTACATCGATTGTGATTCGCATTTTATCCCTCATGCCTCCGTGCCAACTCGTTGTTGCGCCAGCCATGCTTCGAGATCAACAATGCGGTAGCGAACCGCGCGCCCGTGTCGATAGAAGGCAGGGCCGCGCTGATGCATACGGCAGATCGCGAGCCAGCTAACCGAGAGGTTGAGATATTCGGCGGCCTCTTTTGGGGTAAGAAATTCCGGAATCATTTTCCTGCCCCCCTGGGTGTAGGACAGCCCGCTTTTATCCACTCTTCAACATCGGCACGCCGCCATCTACACAAACGGGTTCCCCCAGGGTGAATAGGGGGAGGAAGTTTTCCTGAATCACGCATTTTCCATACGCTGCGCACACCACATTTTAATGTCGCAGCAAGATCTTTAACTGTCATCAGATCCATATTCGCTACACCTTTCAAAAGGTTTTGCGGTAACACCATTTACCGCTCTACTCCCCGTTTGAAATGTAAGCGAAATGTAAGTTGAGACACAGAACACCCTGTAAATATTAGGTGCATTATCTTGCGTTTTGGCGCAATAGCTCACTTACAGTGTAAGTGGGTCAATTAGGTTTTCGGGAGGATCATCGTTTGTGCTCTGCGATAATGCTTCCCGCCTCTGCGTTCAATACGTTGCCCCTGTAGGAAAGCAAGTTGTCTTTAACCCCAGTCTTGTCCCGGAAATGTGTGTTAAAACGAGATACAGCAGTTTGATTATTCGCTGTGTTTTCAAAAAGGGTGCTGTTTGCTTTTTCATTTGCTGCAATTTCACATAGCAAACGGAACATAACACCACGTCGTTTTCCTATTTTTGTGAGAGTAAGCGAAAGGTCTTCTAAAGTAAACTGTTTCCCTTTCCCTGATTGATCAATACGTTTAACCCGCAAACCATTCACCCCTACAATCACTTCTATATCTTTACATGATACGCCAGTGAATGGAAGCTTTTTCCCTTTACTTGTTTCGATAGGTAAAGCCGTGGTAATTCCGGTTTTATCGGCATTATTTTCAGCCTGAATATGCTTCGCTAATTCAGCAGGTAGATAAATTCCGCTTGTATTCGCCCATCGTAAAAACTCTTTCGGTCTTACCCTGTAGACATGATGCCGATAAGGTTCTATATCAACCCCCCGATCTTTTCCCCAATATTCACGCGAAAATAGAAGCGGTTGTTTTACTTTGAATCGTTGGCCGTTTTTTTCAATCTTCGAGAAAGTAAGTTCACCATCTATAAATGCAGCCTCAGCCATTTTATACACCCGACCACCATTCACTGATTTTAAAATGTGGTCCAGTAGACCCTCCAAATATGAAATTGTTGAACGATAGTTATTATGCTTTTCAGAAAACAGATTCATGTTTTCAGGTGCTAAAGTCTCAAGTAATTTTGCATCACCTGGAAAGAAATCGTAATTGCCACAAAGATCAATATTTCCATCATCCTCATAAGTGAGAAAATGCAGCGCAAAGAGCCTCTTGTTTTCTATGATTCCCCAATCATTTTCATCTTTCCCCACAAGCAGACATGCCGTAGTTAATTCCCAACCAAATGGTTCTGTTTTTACATATGGATTTAATGGGTTATTGCGCGGGCAAAAAACATCAAATATCCGTTTAGGTAGATCGGTTTTCCCCTTCTCATCGGTCTTTTTCTTCGGCATGTCTTCGCACCCTCCGTAATGGTGCCCGTATTGATTGATGCCGGGGCGGGCGGGATACGGTTTCCCGCGTTCGGGAGCTACCCTAGCCCCGGCGTTGAAAAGTGTTCAATTGACTTGAGAGAGGTTTTCTCACCTTGGGATGATATTATGCCGATTGCGCCACCAGATCCCAATATTTCATGAAAAATGGGGTACAGTCTGAATCTTTCCTGTCGATGTGCGGGGAAGCTTTCAGTACGAATTCTCGCCGTGCTTCATCGCTGACAAAATCGACTTCCACATGCTTGATCATGAGTTGGCGGCCATTATCATTTGGCAAGTCAATTTCGATGTCTTCAAGAAGTTTTATCTTGAATATGTCCATCGCCTTTTGCAGTACGGAAGATATGTTCGCTAAACAATCGCGCATACTCATATCCTCCGGTTGCGCAATGCTAAGGCGAAATTCCGCTCTGTCACACGTTATCCATGCGTCAAAGCCGTCGATTTTTGCTTCTCTGGTAAAAGATCCCTCTTTCCCGTTGTCAATGATCTGTGGTACGCTGTTTTTCGTCATGACACATCTCCTTGCAGTTGTGTTGTGATACCGGGGCGATAGGTCAAGGCTACCGCCTCGGCTCTTTTTATTTTCAACAGCACTATGCTGTTATCGTCTTGCACGTTTCTGCCCCCGGAATGGCACGATGTTACCACGGGGTTTGTCCAGCACTTCCACGGCCCGTTGCTTCCGTTCATCATCCAGGTGGGCATAACGGAGAACCATTTTCAGATCGGCATGTCCCATGAGTTCGCGGACCGTATTCAGGTCAACGCCACTCTGGACAAGGCGGGAAGCAAAACTGTGCCGTAAATCGTGATACCGGAATCCCGTTATTTCTGCCGCCGCAATCACCCGCTCGAAACTGGTACGCATATCATGCATGACACTATCGCCGGGACCGGGGAATACCAGCGTTTCGCCTTCGTTCATTTCCTTCCAGCCCTTCAATGTTTCCCGGCAAGTGGCACTCATGGGGATAGCACGGGGTTTTCCACTCTTCGCGGCATGGCCCCGGACATGGACCGTGTTTTCCTCGAAACTCACATCTGCCCATGTGAGTGAGAGAAGCTCATTGCGGCGGAGTCCGGTATGGAGGGCGACTATCACGGCCACTTTCAAGTAATCTGCAAACGGCGCCTTGCTAAGGTCCGGTTTTAAGGGCAGTTTACGTATGGCTAACCACTTGTTGTGACTTTTCCGTTTGTCCCGGATTTCTTTTTCCCGTTCATCCAGGGCAGTCATGAGTGCTGCTTCTTCATCCGGGGTTAGATACCGGGTAATCACTTTCGGATTTTCCTTCACCTTATGAACCCCGTCCAGGGGGTTGGAAGGGAAGTAGCCGAGTTCAACACCGCGTTCCAGTGCGGCCCGTAGCGCCATGATGTCCTTGTTTACAGTAACCCCGGAAACTGCATCCTTACCCTTGATGCGTCCACCGGCCCATGCTTCCACGCGGGATAGCTTTATGTCGGTCACTCTGGTGGATAGTAGCCACTCGAAAGATGATTTGATGCGTTTAACGATATGCGCGCCGCTCCTGTATCGGTCCTTGGCGAAGGGTTCATAGACGGTTTCCAGGTACTCTTTCAGGGTTGAGACCGGCTTTGTACGCCGTTCCTCGGCCACATCTTCCCCCAGTTCTGCCCGTGCGAGTTTCTTCTTGGCTTCATCACGCGCCGATTCCGGGGTAAATTTATCCGCCCCGCCCACTTTAAGGAAGGTCCATTTACCCCCGCTCTTTATTTTCACATAAAAGACCTTCTTGCCACTGGGTTGAATCCTCAAACAAAACCCCCGCACATCGCTGTCAAATAGCACTATTGGCTTATCTCCGGGCTTTGCTTTGTTCACAATAGTCTGAGTCAATTTCTTTGCCATGGCCTAACCCCTCCAGGTTCTTAAACCAAATGTAAACCATGGAAAAGTATATCACCATGTATCACCAAAAGCAAGTATAAATCTCAAAACATCAAATATGCCCAATAAATAGGCTGTAGTTTGCATTTGGGAATTTACTAGAATTTATGGCGATTGAGTATTATATTGCCCTGTCAAGCCAGAGGTCGCGAGTTCAAGTCTCGTCGTCTCCGCCATATAAAACACTCAGCCCCAAGGGTTTACAAAAACAGCCCTTGGGGTTGTTTTCATTTTCCTTCTCGCACCAGAACTCATGCGGAACCCGTTCCCGGGCCATAGCCATCTTCCGTTCCCTCTTCCACGTGGTAGCAGGCGGAATTGAAAAACTGAATGATGCGGAGCAATTCCGACAATGTTACGTGCCAGTCTTGAGGATTGTAGTCCGCATCGTAGAACCCGCAGGTGTGATCGCCCGGCCCGGCGGCGTACCCGTCTTCGGTGCCCGTCTGGCAATGGAACCCGTTGCTGTTAAAAAACTGTATCACGCGCAGCAATTCGGAAAGATTGATGGTCCAATCCTTGTTCTGGTCCACAGTATGCTGCCCCGATGATATTTTCGGGAGCACGGACAGGGCCGCTGCTTCGGAATCCACGCTCGTAAGGGTATCGCGTACCGTGCAGTTATAGACGCCGGCATCGGCTTCCACAAGCGGTCCCAGAACACGCATCATCGCGCTCGGCCACCCCAGTGAGACGCCGTTCTTTTTCCAATCATACGTTACCGTCCCCGTTCCGCCCCGCACCAGAATGTTGATATTCCAGGACATGTCTACATACAACGATGCGCTCTTCGGATGCTGAACTATTTCCAACGGCTCAGCTTCTCCCTCCTCTGGGAGGGCTTCCCCTTCGCCCTCAATTTCTCCCTCTTCCAGACCTTCTATTTGCCCGTCCGGTTGGCCTTCTACTTGGCCTTCCACTTGGCCTTCCACTTGGCCTTCCACTTGGCCTTCCGGTTGGCCTTCCGCCTGGCCTTCCGGTTGGCCTTCCACTTGGCCTTCCGCCTGGCCTTCGAGCAGCCCTTCGATATGACCTTCAAGAATACCTTCCCCTTCAATCGAGGCTTCTCCTTCGATAACCTCTTCTCCCTCCAACACGCCTTCTCCCTCCGGTGCCCCTTCCTCAATCCCTTCCCCCTCAAGGGCTTCATCCTCTTTGAAGAAAACATAGGCGATATGCGAAGAAGCGGATGCATTCGCACTATCGGCGGCAACGCAATAATACCCGCCGGAATCGGACAGGCTCGGCGAAGCGATTGTATACGAGGCGCCCGTTCCTACCGTACGAGTTTCATCGCCATTGAAGAATTTCCACGTGTAGGATAAGGTGCCGGTTCCTCCCGCCGCCGCCGCGGAGAGTTCATAGTCTCCCGCATCCAGAAAACGATGCGCCCCGGCGGGTTGTGTGGTAAACACAATATGGCCGGGACGGGTATCCGGAACAATGCTTTCCCGGGGTGCAAGATAATTTGTGTGTTCCGTGCCTTTGGGCAGCCAGGAAGGAGCGGGCATCATGCCCGGAGCGATCAACATTCCAAAGAGTTCTGTATGAATGGCCATCAACTGGCTCAGCCCTTCATTACTGGCCACCCAGGAATGCAGATCGGCATAGCGCCGCATGAGGGGATGGTCCGCAAAGGCGGGATACATTACATATTCGCCATAATCATAATAATACAATCCGGACAACAGTTTGGTCGGGCCAAATACCGGATAGCCGGGAATGTTTTTTTTGCCCTCTTTCAAAAACGTCAGAGAATCCAGCCACAGGGGATCCTCCGGAGGACGCGAGCCCAATCCCGTTAACCAGACGCGTCCTGTGGGATTGGCCCCCAAAATATAATCCGCCGACAGGCTCATGGCGTCAAGATAGGGTTGCCACTCTTCAGGCAGCAGCCCCCCCATTTGGGCGCGTTCATAGATGGGCATGACATATTCACCCACCGCCGAGCCTTTTCCCAGGGCGGGGCTTTGATTCGGGTCTCTTGCGTTCCGGTGCGCATGCAACGATTCCACGGCAAGCGCCGCATTTGCGGCCATGGTGCTCAACTTGGTTCGAATCTGCGACACATAGGTTGGGTTGGCGCCGGGACTGGTGATATACCCCAGCACGTGGTCCGGAATGAGATAGGGGACCGGGTCATAGTATGAACTCACATCCGGCAGATAGGCATACATTCCGGGCCCCAATCCATATTTATCCTCGACGGCCCAAGTGGCCGCATACATGTCCGCATACGGTTGTTCGCCGGTCACATGAAACAATTCGCCCGCGCCGTACATCATGGGGCCCCGCGAATTCTGGTCGGCGCCGTTGGCCACGGCGTAATCATACGCCCGGATCGCCCGTTCCCGGAGTTCCGCCGCCTTGGCCGGATTAAACGGCGCCACCAGCCGTGAGGCTTGGGCAAACATGCCGGCCACCCGCAAGGAATGCATGGGAACCCGGGAATAGGTCCAATAGGGGAGAGGATCATTCTCGGCATGGTAAATGCCCCACGGTTCCCGCCAAGATTCCACGCCGGCGCGAACGCCTCCGTCGTCCTCCTGCAACTGTTCCCAGGCATGCAGGTTCCACAAGGCCTCGTCCAGAATATCGGGAATGCCGTTTCCGCTCTCGGGAATCATAAGCTGGCCGTCCGTGAATGCCTCCGGGTTAATCTCATAAAGGCGCAAGAGCATCATGGCAATGACATGGTCGGAAAGCTGCACGTCGAAATCGCCGGCATTGTGATGACCGCCTTGAAGCGGGCGCTGTTCAAGCTTTGGGGTGCTTTCTGGAAACATTCTGGCGGGGCCAAACCCAAAGAGGGGATTCCCATAGGCATCATATAGTTCCCCCTTGTAAACCAAGGGATGATCGGGAGGGCTCACCCATTCCGTGCATTGTTTCAACAAATCACGGCCCCAGCGATTATGGTACAACCCGCGGGCCGCCGTGAAAAAGGCTTTGAACACGGCCGTCTCGCTCACTTGCGTGGGCCAGGAAACCCCCACGCCGGGGATGCGGACGCGATACACCACGCCCTCCGCCGCCGGAACGCTCGCCAAATTGATTTCACGGACTTCCCCTCCGGAATCCGTGTCGTTGGCGGAACGAAGTGTAATGGCCAAATTGCTCACCGCATTGGTGCGCGGGAGCATCCTGTCTTCCCAATCAAAAATGACATCCGCGGTGGACGGGAAATTCGTCATGGTAAGCGGGCCGCCATCCCCCAGCCATCCGGAAATATAGGCAAAACGTTTGGCCGCCCGGGGGTTGTAGCCCACTTGGTTTATCTGGATAACGGGCGTTTCAAGATACCGGTCACTGAAGGGAAGAAGAATGTCAAGACCCAACGGCCCCTGTATCTGGAGCACTTCCCCATTGCCCACCGGCGTGTCAAGCACCAGATATAGATTATGGTCCACGTCCACAATCTTGTCGTTCGTGCTGGTGCCATAGCCGAGTTCATAATGGGTCTGCCCCACGGGTATGGAGTGACGATACACATTCGTAATGGTGAGCGCCGTGTTGTCATACCGGGCGATGGTCCAGGGGCCGGCCTGCCAATCCGTTCCGGTATAACCGATCAGGGAGCCGCTGGTGCCGGAATAGGATTGCACCGCAGGATTGGCCAAAACGAGTTGGACGATATTGGGCGCGCATAGATGCGCCTCCCGGACCGGAGAATCCAATACCGCGCCCGGACCGCCCACCGTATGGACATGGACATTGCCCGCCGCCACCACACTCCCCGAAGACCGCGCCTCCACATGGAAAAAGGCATCAATGGCCGCCGTTAGTTTTTCGGCGGTATACCCTCCCGCCGAAGCGGGCAAGGTAGTCAACAACACGGAGTACGGGGGAAGCCCCCCCGTTGTGGCGGCCGGTTCCGCGCTGAGGTACACCCGTACTTCGTCAATTTCGGAGACCTTGGGCCACGTCATCGGCGCCATCGAAGAGGAAACCATCCCGACAAGCACATTTAGCCATGCAGTATCCTCTTCGGGAATGCCTTTTCCGGTCATGGAAATTATTTCCGTGCCATGCACAGGATCATTGGAGTGCAAAGTGGCACTTCCTGTCTCCGTGCCCGTGGCCAGGAGCGAACATGTTGCCTCGATTTCCTGGATTCCACCCGGCGGCACGGTGAAGCTGGCCGGCAAAATACTGAAGACAGGATTGGAATGGTCCATGGAAGACACCACCAAGTCCTCATTTCCCGGATTTGACACCGTCATTGTCCAGGAAGCCGTCCGGCCCAAGGGAATCTCGCCAAAATCCAGCGAATGGGTGGAAAGCGCGATGGCGGGGCCAATCGCGGTCCCCTTAACCGGGATGGACGAGGCACTGCCTATCACTGTGGCATCGTGGGCCAGAACCACCGAGGCGGATTTTACACCGGGGGATAGCGGCACAAATTCCACAATGACTTCGCCGGTTTGCCCTGGCGCGAGCACCGAAGGCGCGGATGCCACCGAAAACGAAGAAGAATCCGGCCCGGTCACCGCCGCGCTGGAAACGGTCAACACCCCATTGCCGATATTCGTGACAGGGATGCTGTATTGTGCGGACGCCGCCACATTCACATTGCCAAAATCCACTGGCGGCAGAACCCCCAGCAGCGGGGTGGAAGCAGGATCCGTTACGGACAGTTTTACGGCCCAGATTTCGTCAATGTAAATCTTGTGCCCCACCGTGGGATTGGCCAGCCCGAAACGAAGATTTTCCACTATATTTAGTGAATAGCTGTCAGTCTTCAGCACATCAAGAGGTATGCGAACCAGCCGATAGGTGGTGTCCAACGTCCCCCCCTGGATGTACGGATTGATATTGACCTTGTTGCTGACATTCGGAAACCCCGTCACCGTGAAATCCAAGGTTTTTCCCGTGGTGTTGCACCGGGCAAAAAACCAGACCTCATCATAACCTGAAATATCCGCGCGCCAGGAACTCAGGCCGTTCAGGATGATGCGCGGTTCATGGTACGCATCCGGGACACCCTCGAAACAGGTACTCCCGCGGAAGGGTTGAAGGGTGCTCGCGGAACCATTCTCATACGTGCAGATGCCCTCCCCATTCCATAGAAGCAGGTTGGTCTCACTGGCGTTCACGGACGAAACAGCGGACCAACACACGATAAAAGCCGCCCACCGCATGGCGGGAACGGAGAGGCATTGCTTCAACCGCCGGAAGAATCCGAAAAACCGCCTCCCGCAACGTGCTGTTTTCTTTATTTGCTGGTCCACTGGGCTATTCCCTCAATCAAGCCCGGGGCAGAAGCCGTTTTCAGTTCCGGGACATGCATGATAGCCGCCGGAATTGAAAAACTGAATCACTTGGAGCAATTCAGACAAGCTGATGACCCAATCCTGCGGGGTATAGTCGCTTGCATGACCGGCGCAGGCGGTGCCGCCCGGTCCGGGCGCATAGTCGTCTTCCGTGCCCGCTTCACAATGGTACCCGTTGGAATTGAAAAGCTGTATCACGCGCAGCATTTCGGACAAGCTGATCTGGCCATCATCGTTTTGATCGGCGGTGTAGGCATTGCCCACCCGCACCCGCAGGGCCGCCGAGACACGGGTGACGCTGGGTTCCTGGCTGCATGCCGCCAGCAGCGTCACCTCATAGATTCCGCTTACGCCCCAGCTTTTGGTGTCCGAGGGGATGTTCAGCCAGGTTGCGCTTTCAGTGCCATCGCCCCATTGAAACTTGTAGTGCACCGCGTGTCCCAGTGTGCAAAGGGCGCCGGGGCTGGTGAAGGTTCCGGTCTCATCCACCGCCAGTTTGAAGGGGCCTTCCGGAGTTCCCGCCACCGACAGCGCATGCCCCACATTCACCACCAGCGAATCAGACACTTGGAACACGCTGTGGTCCGCGCTGCATGCGGCCACCAAGGTCACGCCAAAGATGCCGCCGGGCGCCCAACTCTTGCTGTCCTCGGGCAGGCTTAACCACGAGCCGCTACCCGTCCCATCGCCCCATTGGAACACATATTCCACGGCATGCCCCAGGCTGCACGTGGAAACGCCGCCGGTGAAGGTTCCCATTTCTCCTGCCTCCAGTCTGCCGGGGCCGGTAAGGGGATTGGGCGCCGACACGGTGTGGCCCACATGGACCACCATCGGTTCGGAAGTGCGCATCAGGCTGTAATCCTTGCTGCATACCGCCACCAGGGATATCGCGTAGCTCCCCCCGGGATTCCAACTCTTGCTGTCCTCGGGCAGGCTTAACCACGAGCCGCTGCCCGTCCCATCGCCCCATTGGAACGCATATTCCACCGTATGCCCCAGGCTGCACAGGGAAGCGCCGCCGGTGTAGGTTCCCACTTCGTCCACCGCCAGCGAGACGGGACCGGTGATGGGTCCCGGAGAGGTCAACGTGTGCCCGGCATACACCATCAGCGGATCGGAAGCGTTTATCAGGCTGTTATCCTTGCTGCACACCGCCGCCACCACCACCGCATAACTTCCCCCCGAATCCCAATGCTTGCTGTCCACCGGCATGTCGAGCCACGATTCGCTGTACGTGCCGTCGCCCCACTGATACACATACTGCACCGGATGCCCCAGGCTGCACGTGGCCTCTTCACTGGTGAAAGTTCCTGTTTCGCCAATATCCAGCCGAATCGGGCCGGTGGGCCTCCCCGGTTTTGACAAGGTGTGCACCACATACACCATCAGCGGCTCCGACATGCTTATGAGGCTGTAATCCTCGTGACACAACGCCGCCACCGTCACTGCGTAGCTCCCGCCCTGCCGCCAACTCTTGCTGTCTTCGGGCGCGCTTAACCACTGTCCGCTGTTTGTGCCGTCCCCCCATAGAAATACATAATCCACCGCATGGCCCAGGCTGCATACGGCCCCCGCGCTCGTGTACGTTCCCAATTCATCAATGTCCAGAGACACCGGACCGGCGGGTGCGCCGGGGGTGGATACGGAGTGGTCCACATGCACCTGTAACGGCCCGGAATACCCCGCCACACTTTGATCCTCGCTGCATACGGCTATAAGTACCACATTGTAGGTCCCCCCCGGGGTCCAACTCTTGGTATCCGTGGGGGTGGTCAGCCACGACCCGCTGACCGTGCCATCGCCCCATTGGTAGGCATACTGCACGGGATGGCCCAGGCTGCATGTGGCGCCTGTGCTGCTATAGGTTCCCTCTTCTCCCACCGCAAGGATGGCGGGGCCCATGGGGGTACCGGGCGTGGACAGGGTGTGGTCCACGTGCACCAGCAATGCCCCGGAGGTGTTCAACACGCGTTGGTCTTCGCTGCATGCCGCTATCAGTGTTACCGCATAGCTGCCCCCTTGGCTCCAACTCTTGCTGTCCGTGGGCGCGGACAGCCATGACGCGCTGAAGGTGCCGTCGCCCCATTGATACGCGTACAGAACCGGATGCCCCAGACTGCACATGGCCCCCGTGCTCATGTAGGTTCCCGCCGCTCCCGCCACAAGGATCACCGGCCCGGTGGGCGTGCCGGGCACCGTCACGGAATGATCCACAAATACCGGCAACGTCTCGGAAACGCTCGCCACGCTCTGATCTTCACTGCACACCGCCACCAACGTTACCCCATAACTGCCGCCCACACTCCAGTTTTTTTCATCCGCAGGCGTGGCCAACCATGTCGCGCTGACCGTGCCATCGCCCCACTGAAAGGCATAGTGCACAGGATGACCGAGACTGCATGTGGCCCCGGTGCTCGTGTACGTTCCCACTTCGCCCACATCAAGGATAGTGGGCCCGGCGGGCATTCCGGGTATGGAAAGGGTGTGAGGTTCCTCATTGGCTCCGGCAGCCGCGCTGGAGGCCGCCCCCAATAAGCAGACACACGCCACTCCAAGCAGAAAAAAAAGCAGTTGTCTGCCACCAACCCATTTCATATGGTTTACCTCCCGTCTCATGGATACACCCAAAAACAGCACATCACACATCCATCCCTGATAAAAGTGTAGGGGGCATTCCCGTATTTGTCAAGAAAAACTGTAAAATTCAATAATTAAGCACAGCCGCTATTTCGTTTCCCGTTCCCACTGCGGCTTGGAAAGGTTCCATTTGAGCTTGTAATTAACCTTAACTTCAGGGTCGCCGCTATAATTCAGGTCAACGCCCCATCCCCGGCCCACACGCAAACGGGGTTTCCCGGCTTCGTCCAAAAAGAGCGCCGCGCGGCTCTTTTGGGAATCCCCAATTAAAACAAGCCCCTCCTCGCCCCGGATCGCCGCCTTGCGCTCGCGGAATTCCCGTTCATGCCGGTTGTGTTCCACCCAGGCGTCACTGAACGGGCGGTCCCGCTCCAAGTTGGTGGCACACCCCGCGAACAGCACGGCGGCCCATAAACCCACGCACCATCCCTGGGATTTCATGGCCTGGACCTTTCATTAAACGACTTCAATCATCACCACATACATTATACCCGGTTTTCAGAAAAACAGTCTTAACCGAAGGCACAAACGGCGCAGATGAGCAACAGTAGAGCAAGAAGGGTTGTGACCAAAGTGTGACGGTTTTGTGACGGATTCACCCTCTTTAATCGCGTCTTATTCAGTCTTATTTGAAAAATGGTGCTAGTATGTATTTCGTCCAATAAAATCAAGGGTGTTATGTGTATATGCCTGAGTTGGAAGGGCTTAAAGACTGGCGCGCCTGGCTGGACTCGAACCAGCGGCCACCGGCTTAGAAGGCCGATGCTCTATCCACCTGAGCTACAGGCGCGCAGGAATAGAGTGTACAATGGGCGGGGCGGAATGTGCAAGGGGGGCGCAATAAACGTTGATTGTTACTGGTGTCCGGGGTATACTGAATGCACGATGTAACGTGAGGGCAGTAGTTTGGCGGTGATGAAACACCGTATCATCGGGCGAATGGTGTCGGAGGCCGGCGAATAGCGAGTGGATGTCCAGGGTCTGAACGGCGGGCAATGGTCCGCAACGGAGGCGGGATGATGGGAAAGCAGTCCGGGTTCACGTTGATTGAGATGATGATCGTCGTTGCGGTTATCAGCATTATCGCGGCCATCGCGATCCCCAACATGTTGCGGGCGCGCATCATGGCGAATGAATCCTCCGCGATAGGCAATATACGGGTGATTGTGGGGGCGCAGACGGGGTTTTGCAGTGCGTTTTGCCGGTTTGCCAACACCTTCGAGGAATTGGTGACGCCGCCGCCGGTGAATTCGCCCAAGTTTCTCGATGGCGATTGGTCGCTGCCACACAACGGGTATATGTTCGTAATGGCGGGGTCCACCGGAAGCTTTCAGGTCAATGCCAATGCGGTGGAGTATGGCGTGACGGCGGATCGCGGTTTCTATTCGGATGCTTCGGGCATCATCCGTTTCAGGAACGGGGCCAATGCCGATGCCACGTGTCCTCCGATTGGAACCACGGCGCCTTAATTGTGTTTTTTGCCTTTTTCGAGGGGGGTCATGCGCCACGTGGCGTCGGGGCCGAACCGCTGGTGAACGGTGGCGTGGCCGGCGCTGTGGCCGGCATAGATGATGCGCACGGCGGCGGTCATGCCGAAGGACGCGATGAGAATGGCAGCGAGGCCGGCCCAGAGGGTGCGGGCGAGGGGTTTGTGAAAGCTGTCCGTAATGAGGCCGGGAGGTGTGTCCGTTTCCCGTGGACAGAGTAAAATCATGAGGGTCACAAGGATGGCATTGACGAAAATGACGCCTTCGGTCAGGATGCGTTGTTCTGAAAATCCGGGGAGGGCGCGTTCAAAATTGGCCACCACCACCATCCACAGAAACACGAGGTAGAGAAGTTGTCCTTTCCCGAGCCAGGAGTGGGGGATCAAAGGGATGGGGCGGCGCAGATGCCGGGCAAGCAGATAGATGCCCGCGGCCGCCATAAGCCCCCACACCAGAATGAACCATAGTTCGGCGGGCAGGTTGATGGATTGGATGAAGGGCGCGCGCATTTTGGCGGGCACCACGGATTTGGTCCATTCGGGAACGTTCTTGAAAATGTTGAGGAAGGTCAGCAGGAAGAGCACGAAACTGACGGCGAAGACATCGGTCCAGCGGCGCTGTTTGAAATCGCCCTGTACGGGCCGCACGCGGGTAGCGAGGAATCCCATGGCGAGGGCGATTCCTATGCCGTTGATAAAGCCATAGGTTTGTTCGAGAAAGCTGTGCCAGTTTTGCCCCTGCCAATAGGCCCAGGCGGCGAGGGTAGTGGGATCGGAGACGCGGGCGGCATTTCCGGGAGCGACCATCATCAGTTTAATGCAGGCGGCTCCAGAAAAGCCGAGCCCGCCGGCTATTCCACTCAGCAGGGAGGCAAAGAGGACGGAATGGTAGTTGTTGCGATAGAGCCAGAGGGCGGTTCCGAGAAATACGCCGAGGATGCCGGCCCAGTCGTCGCCACGCGGAGGCGTCATGCGGAAACCCGCCCCGCCAAAGTTGAGGAACACGGGGAACAAGAGAAAGCAGACGAACCAGCCTGCGGCCATATGAAGGAAAAGCGCCGCCCCGGAGCGGAAGCGGCCATACCGTGCAAAATAGACCGTAATACCCAAAATAAGTCCGAAAATCCAGCCAACATGGTGCGGGATGAGCAAAAGCCCTTGGGGCCAGTTGATGAGCAGCCCTTGAACGGCTTGGTCCAGGGGGATGTTTTGCTGTGAAGCGATTTCGGCGAGCCGGTGGAGATCGCCTTGGGGCCAGACAAAGAGGCGGGTGATAATCGGGGTGAGATGCGTAAAATCAAGGAGTGCCTGGACTAAAAAACCGAGAAGGGCGCCCCCTGCGGCGAATGGCGGCAGCAACAGAGTGTTTCGGGCGCGGCGGTCCCAGAGGTCGAAGAGGAAGAGGGCGGCAATCGCGGAGAGGGCGGGAATCCAGTCGGCGTCGAACCAATAAAGGATGCTTTCGTGACGGCTCCAGGTGGCGGCTTCACTGCTTTCCCAGTGCTCGATCCAGGGAATAACAATAAGGGTGCAGAGGAACCATACGGAGAAAATCCAGGAGAGGGGCCGGAACAGTTCGGTAAGGCGGTCGCGGTCCGCCACGGCGGGAAACGCGGTTCCCGCGCCTCCCATGCCCCCCCAAAGAAAGCCGATGACAAAGAGGCAGAAGAATCCGTAAATTTGGGAGGGAAGGTGGCCTGAATGGGTGAAGGCAATGACTTGCATGTAGGAGATGGAACCGCCGAAGGCCCAGCCGAGCGCGCCGAACATGGCGAAGAAATGGACGCGTTCGCGCCAATCGCCGCGCCCGGAAAGCAGGCAGGCCGCGATGGCCGCGAGCGCCCCGGGGATCATGGCGCCGTATTCGTGCCCAAAATTTCCGCGAATGCCCCACCCGATGGAGAGGGACAAGGCGACAAGAAAAATGCTGGACCCGCGCAATCCGCGCAACGAGGATGAATCCATCATGGTGTTTCCGCTCCCGCGATTCCGCTCTTGAGAAGAGACTACGCAAGGAGACGGCGGGATTCAAGATATGGGATAACCTGTTTCCCGGGACAAAGGTGTCTCTTCCAACCGTAATGTTCTTGGCCGGAAAGAAACACCGTATCAGCCCAGGAGGTGTTGAATCCAAGCGAGAAGTTGGCGCGCGCGGGCGGAGGCGGTATGGTGCTGGAGGAGGCGTTCGCGGCCGGCGTGCGCGATGGCGGCGGCTTCCTCCTCATGATCGAGATAATAATGAATCATTTGGGAGAGACTTGTCACATCATCGAAAAAGACGGCTTCTTTTCCATCGCGGAAGGGATGGGGGATGCGAATGGGCAGGCGTTCGGAGAGGATCAGGCAGCCGTGGGCGGGCAACTCCCAGAAACGCAACGTATCGAAGCCGGAACCGAAAAAGTTCAATCCCATACGGGTGTCAAGCAGAACGCGGCTGTATTCATGGGGAGGAAATTTATCATTGAATGGCAGGTTTTCCTTTTCCGCCAGATAATCCAGATACAGTGCGCGAAGCCCGGCACGGCGATGGCCCGCCCAGAACAGGGCACGCGCGCGCGGCATCGGATTCTCGAACGGAATTCGCGTATCGGGATAGGCGAAGGGAAGCGGGAAGGCATTGGGGCCATAGTCGCCGCAGGCCAGCATTTCACGCTTGAAATATCCGGCAATCGGAATATTGCCCAGGTATTCCCGTGTTTTCTCGCGCATGTTGGCCGGCTCATCCAACTCATCAATCAAGAAAACCGGAATATTTTTTGCCGCATTGATCAGGGACCGGCCTAACGATGCATCCAGGGATCGCTCACAATCGCCGTAGAGAATACAGTCAATAGCGCCCCGTTTCAATAGATCGAGAATTTGATCGAGAGAAGCATCGAGGGCGGGCCGGTTGAAGAAACAGAGGTAATGCGCGAAATGCGGGTTTATTTCCCCATGCAGGAAGGGTTTACTGGGGAAGTCTATAACTTGGTGTTGGTCCAGAATCGTGCACAAACCCTCGTACAGGACATCGAGTCCATAATGCGGACGGGGCGGCAGCACAAACAGAATGTTGTGCGGGCCCTTGGCGGGATTCCACTCGGGGGGGATGTCACCGCCGGGATCAGCCCAATGACGGGCCCGGGGGGGGGACACCGGAGCCGCGGTTTTGGAAACTTGCCGGATGCATCGCTCCAGGCGGTCCGCCATATCGGAATTGCCGGCCAGACGCCACACCTCCGCTTGAAGATGATAGGCTTCGGGCAACAAGGGAGACTGCGCGATGATGGAATAGAAACTGGATTGGGCCCGTGTGAGAATATCCAGCAGGTTCTCCACGGGCGCCTGTTGGATCAGTTCTCTCAGGCAGTACAGTTTCTCCAGTTCCACGGGTAGCCGCGCTTCACTGTCGGGCCGCCCGGACGCGAGGTCCATGGAAAGGATTTCATAACCGTGGTCCGGATGTCCCTGTTGTCGGCATGCTTGGGCATGCGCAACGGGATTGTAGCCCTTTTTCACCAATAACACCGCGGCCAAGGGGCACGCCAAATCATTTCTCGCCTCTTCATCCACGGCAGGGATGAGGCGATTCTCGATCAATATATTTCCTCGTGAATCCCGCGGGGCGGCAAGAAAGGCGGCATCTTTCGCGCGCCATTCGGCTTGGACACGAAGGCCAAGCCTCTCGGCATGTTTTTTGACTTCCTCAACGGTTGGTCCCCGTGCTTCAACCGGCTCACAACGCCAATAGCGCGGATTGGGACAAAATACCAGCAAGTGCCCATATTCATGCAAGGTGTGGGAATACGAGGTCCAATCGGAAGCAAGCCTTTCGGGTTCGGCCAGCAACAGGAGATCAAAATATTGTTGCGGCAAGGGCAAGGCGGGGGGTAATGCGCCGACCTGGATGGCCTCCGTCACGGCCCGGCATTGTTCGGCTGAAAAGTGATTATTGGTGAGCACCTGTATTGCATCACTTTTGCGCCTGTAAAAAAACAAGGCGGGGACCAGGACGTCGTCCCCCGCAATCAATAGCCGTCGCAGGTACCGGGGTGTTTGCGCAAGCAGGTGCATGGTGAATTCTTGGAACCACTTTTCACCCATACTCATCGCCCCAGGTTGACCTTTCCGAGACGAACCGGCGCCAAAACAACCGAATACAAACCGGGCTTATTCCGCAAGTTTCAATTCCCTTCTTAGGGCCAGTTTGTTCACCTTTCCGCTGGGGAGTAACGGCAGTTGTTGGCGGATTTCGATGTGCTTGGGAACTTTGAACGTGGCCAAATGCGCCCGGCAGTGGCGCTGGAGCACTTCCCCCGTCACGCTCTGCCCCGGCTTCAGCACCACAAAAGCATGCCCCACTTCGCCAAAGAGTTCATCGGGAACCCCCATCACCGCGGCAAAAAGCACGGCGGGATGTTCTTCCAAGACATCTTCGATCTCCCGCGGGAAGACATTTTCCCCGCCGCTCTTAAACATTTCCGAACTGCGTCCGGCGAGAAAGATATTTCCCTCGGCGTCCATTCGGGCGAGGTCCTTCGTATAATACCAACCTTGTTCGTCAATGGCTTCGGCGGTCTGGACCGGCGCATTCAAATACCCCTTCATAACGACCGGCCCCCGGAAGGCAAGCTCGCCGATTTCCCCCGCGGGAATTGATTCCCGCTGTTCATTTACAATCCGTGCTTCATAAGGGGGATCGGCTTTGCCAACCGACTTGGCCAGAAACTCGGCATTGTCTTGCGGCTTCGTAAAAGTGACAAATCCCCCCAGTTCCGTCACGCCATACCCGGTAACGAGATGGGCGTTGTTTTTGCACGCAATTTCAGTAAGGGTTTCGATCATGGTGTCCGGCGCGGCAGCCCCCCCCCAGATAAACTTTTGGATGTTCGACCAGTCGCGGGAGGAAAACCCAGGGGTTTGCATCTGCATCAGATACATGGTGGGCACTTGGCCCACGAAAGTAATCTTCTCCCGTTCGATAAGGTCCAGGGATTCCCGTGCGTCAAAATGGTCCATCATGACCAGCGTGGCCCCGGCATAGACCGCGCCATAGCCGATTTCGACGTTTGCGGCCACATGATTGATGGGGAAATGCAGAAGCAGGCGGTCTTCATCATGCAAGGAAAAACACTCCGCTTCACGGGCCACATTTTGAAGGATGGTGTAATGGGTATGGAGTACTCCTTTGGGTTTTCCGGTGGCCCCGGAGGTGTACATCAAGAGCGCTTCATCATCCGCGTTTATCTCGGCGATCCGTTCGCGCAATTCCGTTTCATATTCCGGACGGGGCTTGTTGCAGAACTCCTCAAATTCGGGAAATTCGCTGGCGGTCTTCCCGATCACGATCACCTCGTTGATGATGGGGAATTCCTCTATGAAAGTGAAACCTTGCTCGATGAGGTCCACCCCGAGATATTCACGCAACGTCAGGAGCACAACGGGTTGGGAATGACTCAGCACATAGCGGACTTCGTCAACGCTGAATTTTGGGGAAATCCCGAGCCAAATGGCCCCGATTTTAGAGGCGGCCATGAACGAGATCAGAAACTCGGGACAGGCCATGGCGACGAGGGCGATGCGGTCGCCTTTTTGCACGCCAAGTTCCAAAAAGGCCCGGGCGCAACGGTCCACCTGTTCATTAAACTGTTCCCAGGTAATGCGCCGTCCGCCGAAGACCAGCGCCTCGGCCTGGGGCTTTTGCCGCGCCCAGTAGTCCACCCACTGCCACAGCAGCCGCGGAGAATCGTTACTCATTGTTCAACCTTTGACGTACGCGCGAATCGATGCCCATGCATTCTTTATCGCATGTTTCCCATCTGAATTCAAGACCACAAAGTGCACGATGGATTGATCGCCATCGTTTGTTTTTCCAATCGCTTGGACCCGGATGTCCGAGTCCGGGCGGACCATGCCCGCAAACGTGCATCCCGCCCCGGCCAGGCGCGTTGGATCGCCGCCCGCCTCCGCATTGACCATTTCGCGGAGCGCCAGCGACAACGTGGCGGTGCCCTGGTAGAGAATACCGGGCAGTCCCACAGCATGCGCAAAGGCGGTGGAGGAATGGATGGGGAAGTGGATGTCGGCGCAACCGTCGTATATATAGGAATCCAGCGGGCCGACGTGCAGTGTCTTTTCCCACAAAAGACCGGGCGCCATGGAAAGCGTGGGGGCGGGGGGCAAGGTTTCGCCGCCTCGTCCGCTATCGGTGCAGCGCACCCCCCGCAGCAACGCGCCGGTATATTCGGTAAAGACAATTTCATTGGCGGCGTTGAAGGCCTGATATTCGAGGATCATATGGGTGCCGCCGCGATGCGGGAGGATGGCTTTGGACACGCCCTCGATCCGCAGGCGTTCTCCGGGCCGGATGGGCTTGTGCCATTCGAGTATTTCGCTGAAATGCACCTGGCGGGTGATAACCTCGGCGGGAAAATCACCGCTGTCCCAGAAATCCGCGAGACGCGAGGAGATGTTCCAGGTAAGAGAGGTGGCGAACATGGGGGGGGCCATGATGCCCTCCGGCTGCTCGTCATTGAAATACGCGGGATTATTATCGCCCGTGCCTGCCGCGAAGTTCATGCATTGGCGCGGGGTAATATCAATCTCAAAAGGCGCGCACCGGCGTCCAACGTAGTGTGAACCAACTTCCATTTCTGGGTTTCCATTCTTATTTGGCCGGATGGCCAATGGTGAAATATTTGAATCCGTGTGATTCCATGATTTTCCGGGTGTATAAATTGCGTCCGTCGAAAATGACCTTGTCTTTCATCAGGCCGCCCATGCGCTCGTAATCGGGGCGGCGGAATTCATTCCATTCCGTGGCAATCACGAGTCCATCCGCGCCCTCCAGAGCCGCGTAATACTTGGGGGCGATTTCAATGGCGTCGCCGTAGCGTTCCACAAGCTTGGGCGCGGTCGTGGGATCAAATACAACCACCTGTGCGCCCGCGGCGCAAAGATTGTCTATGATATAGAGGGCGGGCGCGCCGCGCAGGTCGTCGGTGCGGGGTTTGAAACTGGCGCCCCACAGGGCAATCCGCTTTCCCGCGATGCCGGGGCCGAAATAGCCGAGGATCATGTTCAAAAACTGCTCGCGGCGCCGCTGGTTCACCTGGTAAATTGCTTCGATGAGATCACAGGCAATCCCCTGGTCCTGGGCAAGGCGCACACACGTGGCAACGTCCCGAGGAAGCCCCGGTCCGCCGAATCCCAAACCGGGGAAGAGAAAGGTGGGGCCAATCCGGGAATCGGTTCCCAATGCTTCCCGAACCTCATTGATGTCGGCGTCATACGCGCCGCAGAGGTCCGCCAACTGGTTCATGAGGGAAATGCGCGCGGCCAGCATGACATTCAGGGCATATTTCATCATTTCCGCGCTGCGGGTGCTCATGGTAAGGAAGGGGCGGCCCGTGCGCAGGAAGGGACTGTACAATTCCTTCATCATTTCACGCACGCGCACCTCGGAACAGCCCACCACGACGCGGTCCGGGCGCATAAAGTCGTCGATGGCGGAGCCTTCTTTCAAAAAGTCGGGGTTGGCCACCACGTCAAAGGGTTGGCCGGTGTTTTCCCGCATCACGCGTTCAATTTGCTCGGCGGTGCCGGGCGGGCAGGTGCTCTTGTTCACAATGATGCGATAGCCTGTGGCGCCTTTGGCGATTTGGGCCACGGCCTGCAACAGATCGCTGAGATCGATGGAACCGTCATCGCGGGCGGGGGTGCCTACACAGAGAAACACCATGAGGCAATCGGAAACCGCCTCGGCAAGATCGGTGGTAAACCGCAAACGCTCTTCTTCCAGGTTACGGGTCACCAATTCCTCGAGGCCGGGCTCGTGAATGGGCATGCGGCACTCGGACAATCCTTTGATCCGGTCCTGATTACGGTCCACACAGATAATCTGATGGCCGTTTTCGGCAAAACAGGTGCCCACCACCAAGCCTTGATACCCGGTGCCCACAATGGCAATTTTCATATACGCCCTCCACGTGTTTTTTATTTTCACACTTGAAGAACCATGGTATCAACCCGAACCCGCACCCCGCAACAATCTTTTGCCGTGTGCGTGCAAACCGGCATTCCCTGCGCGGTGCGCCCGTCATTTCAGGGAGGTGGCGTTGAACGGCACGGTGTAGGATGCGGACGGCATGATGTAGTACTGCGGTTCGGTAATGCCGGCGCGGGCGAAATCTCCGGATACAAGGTCCAAAGCTTCCGCAAGGGAAGGAGCTTTCCGGCCCCCCAGCAGTTTTACCTCTTGTTCGGAGAGTTCGGTGATGAACGTGGTGATGGGCGCTTTTTCCAGGGTGGATAACGCGGTCTGGCCGTTAATCTCCGCCCGTTTGCGCAGTTCGCGGATCACGGCGTTGCGTTCCCCAAGACGCAGCCACTGGGAAAAGGTTCCCCCGCCGAGTCCTTCGGGGCAGGGCGTGGCCAAAATAATGCGCCCTTCGGGTTTGACGGCTTGATAGGCATTGAACAGGGCCTTGTGACTTTGAATGAAATTCTTGGGATTCCCGGCGGAGGCAATCACCAGATCGGCCCGGCGTTTGATGGGCACGGCAAACAACTGATGCGCGAAACGCGCGGCCACGCGGTGTGCGGCATCCAAATCACCGGCGAAAATGCCCGCGATTTCCCCCGCGCGGTTCAGCACCGTATTTATCAGGAAATCCACTTTGGTGAATTGGCACGCTTCGAGCATATCCTCGGCCACAGGATTGCCGTCAAGGGCGCCGATGCGCACGGCGGGGTTGAGGCAATCATCCTTCGGGTCGAGATTCAAGGCATGGTTGTGGGCGATGGTGTCCATGCCGGCAATCCCCGGCACAATGGATTTGCGTCCGCCGCCAAACCCGCCGAAATAATGGAACACCACGGCGCCGGTCACAATAACCCGGTCACAATCCTGCACCCGGCGATTCACCCGCACGGGGGTGCCCCGCGAGGTGGTGCCCACATAAAGGAGATTATCCTCATCGAGCGGATCATGCACCAGCGTCTGGCGTGAAAACCGGTCATACAGGGTTTGACCCAATATCTGGGCTTGTTCTGTTTCAGTGGGGGGGCGGTGCGTTCCGCAGGCGAAAACAAAGAGAAGGTCTTCATCGCGGATACCCGCGCGGTTCAGCCCCGCAATAACCGTGGGCAGAATAAGATGCAGGCCGGTATAACGGAAGGCATCGGAAACCACAATGGCCACGGTTTCATCCGGATGAACAAGCGAATACAACCCTTGTTTCAAACCGATGGGAGCGGTGATGACGTGGTGAACCGCCTTCGCAAGGTCATGCAGCGGCTCGGCTTCGGCAATGTCCAGGGTTCCCAGGGAGCGTCCCCACGCGAGCTCCGCGTCAATCGTGGTGCTGCCATACGGCACCATAACATGCATAGTCCATATCCTTAAAAAGGGTTACGACCCTGATGGGGCGACACCCCGGCGCGGTGTTTCATTCCGGGAGCCTGTCCGCTTATGCGCGGCTACAGTTCAGGCATCCCCTTAACGATCCAAATCCGAGTACTCCGGCACCGGGGAACTGTTTCGGTGTATCATGCAAATTTGCCACGTGGCGGCAAAGGCAACGCAATCGAGCAATGCGAAGGGGGCATTGACCAAGGCCAATAGCGGGGCCAAGCCCCAGCTTTGGCTTTCCGGCAACGAGAATCCCACCATGAGGTGAAGCATCCATTGGAAAAAGTTCAATCCCAACACCGCAAGCAAGAGCGGAAAATGTTTCGCCATGGGGGAGAGGGCATCGCCAAGTTCGGTCCAATCCAAACGGCCCCAATGCATGATGCAGGTTCCCACCGGGATGGCGAAGAGGTAGAGCAGGAGGATGGCAAACTCGAAGATAAGCACGGAGTCGCCGGAATCGGATTGGGCAAACCGCCATTGCAGCCGGAACACGGTGATGAAAACAAGGTTGATGATAAACCAGGGCAGCCAGAAGCGGTTCAGGGCGGTGCGCGCATCCGCGCACTTCCACAATGGCCTGTCAATCTCCTTCCCAAGTTGGGCGAAGAAGACCGCCTGAAAGACGCTGGAAAGGGCGGCAAGGAGAATATCCATCCCAATGCTGTACGCGAACGCCCATGGAGGGGTCTGGGTTTCGGGAATAAACCCCTTTACGGCCAATTCGCCAAAATGATACATGCCCCCCGCGATCACATTGAGCACGATGTAAAGCACACACGGCTTGGGGTGGCTCACCACACAGGTCCAGGCGTGTTTCAACAGGGGCACCGCAATCACTCCGTATGCGCAGTGGACTCGGCTTCGGCTTGCCGGAGGGGTTGTTGCTGCTGGAAAATATAATGCGTAATCATCTCACGGGTGCCATCGGAAATCCCGGTAAACGCGGCACGGACCAGGTAGCGGCCGGCGGAAAGGGTTGAACTGCCCACCATTTGACCGGTTACTTCGACCGGGCTGCTATCCGGGCCGAGTTCCAGCGTAACGCGCAACAGCACTTGCTTGGGCACCGGCTGGGTCACCACGGCGGCAAATCCGCCACCGCTGAGGCTGGTGAGGCGACCGCGCAAGCGGGTGACCACCGGACGCTGCTCCACGTCCGACATATCGCCGTCCATCGGGGCATTGACAATGCCGATTTCGGTGGATTGATCGATGTGAAGGCGGAAATGCGCGCGCGCCTGCATCCGGCGCATCACATTGGTGTGTTCAAAGACCCACGCGGGCGGGTTGTCCAGGATATGGGCCAATACTACGTCAAATCCGTAGCGGGCGTCCTCTTCGCGCCACATCCGGCATTGAATTTCCTGCCCGATGTGAAAAGAGGGCACGTTGGCGGGTTCCTGTGGAACCACGTGAAAGAAGGCTTCATCCACGGCCACCACCGACATCCGGAACCAATGGTTGGCGCCATTTCCTTTTGGGGAAACCCATATCTGCTGACCATGATACAGTTCACGGGTGGATTCTATCCGCTGGCCGATGGGGATGTAATCCAACCCCAGATGAACACGCAGATCACGGAGCAACGCCCCGTGCCGCTGCAGACGGTTAAAGTCTTTTTGCGCTTTCAGTTTTTGGATGCTGCGTTCCACGCATTCATTGAAGTTTTGACGCAGGGTGGCGGTGAGCAAGGGTGTCTTGGGCGTGTAGCGCCGAATAAGGTCCTCCAACAATTCCCAGGATTCCTTGGAAAGCTCCTTGTCGCGGGCTATCTCGCGCACCGCGGCCCATTCGGTCCGGATTTGACGGCGGCGCTCCCTCCACCGGCGGAGGTAGTCAATGAGCACGGCGGCCCCGAGCAGGCCGAACAGCATCACCGCCATCCACAGCACGTAATTCTGCCGAATATGGTCTACCACGTTTCAACACTCCAAACCATCGTCTGGGTTTCAAACACGGGAGTGATTATAGGGATTTGCAAAACGCGGATGCAATTCTGGATATGGACGCCATCGAAACGGGCTTATTCCACAATGAAACCGTCTTTCTCCAGCGCTTTGGCCAACTCCTGCTTGGCAATGCCCGTGAACGAAACCACCTTCCCCGGGTCCACGGGAACAAAGTGCTTTTGGAACTTCCGCCGGTGCAGCAAATCCGCCATGACCAGCGGATCGTCCGATTCCAGCACATGCAGGGTGCGCAGGCGCACGCGTTTCATCGCGCCGCGCCAATCCTCGAGCGTGGTCATCACATTTGCGGGCAATCCCTCGCCCCGGTTGTTCGCCAGCAGAAACGCGACGAAGGCGTTCGCGTCGTGGCCCTCCTGGACCGCTTGGGTGAAGGAGTCCTTGCTCACGTGATAGACCGTGGCCTGCCCCGTGCTGGCCCGCTGCGCGAATTGGTCCAGGGGCACCGTGAGGAAGGGATCCATATCCTGCGTGGGAACCACAATGTCAAAGTTCGGCTGTACGATAAACTCGCCTTTGCGTACCGGAAACAGCTCCAGAAGCGCGGGGTTGTTTTTGTTCTTCAGCAAATCTTCGCCCAGCTCCGTCACCAGAAAAACATTCTCTCCGTCACACACCCCGCGGTCCACGAGGCCGAGCCAGAAGAAGGTTTCTTCGAGGGAACGCGAGAGCCGGCTTTCGGATTGCCCCGAGAAAGACGGGCTGACATAGTGCCAGTGGGCCCCGGCGGGCTTGAGGGCGGGCTGCTCGTATTCTTGGCTGGTTTGCGTGGCGTATTCGACAAATTCCAGCGTGGAATACCAGGTCCCGATCCGCATATCGTCAAGCAGAGAGGCCAAGAGCCCGCGGGAAGCGGCTTCATCGCCTTTGGAGAGAAGAAATTCACACAAGAGCCGGTGACGGCTGACGCGGTCCATGCGGATTAGGGAATCGGGCACACAGGCCTTGAGCGATTCATCCACCCGGGCAAGCCACCCCACGCCTTCGGCCACCCACAGGCAGGTGCTCATGGAGGGATCGGCTTCTTCGGGGCAGATATCCGCAAGGCGGCGGCGGTCTTCGCGAAAGAGGTCGCCATCGCCCCGGAGCCGCACCGGACGGGCCGCTATCGCGGCCACCAGCTTGCAGATCGTGTCGGAAAACTCGAGACCGCGGCTCTGCACCGAAACCGGCTTGCCGCGCATCGGGCGCAGCTTTGTTCCCGATCCTTTTTGTTTCGCCACGGATTCGCGCCACTGCCGGATTTCCGAAAGCAGGGCAATCATGCGTACCAACCGGTCTTCCACGTCAAACCGGAATAATTCAAAACACGCAAACCCCTGGCAGAGCTCCCACAGCGCCTGCTCGATCTCAAATTCGGAGCCGCCATGCGCCAACCGAATCTGGGATACGGGCATTACCCCGTTTTTTGATTGCCAGAGGATATCAAAGACTTCCCGCGCGCGCTCCGAGAATCCGCGGGTGGCCACATAGGTCACCAGCGCTTCGGGATGCGGGTAATACCGCTTGAGAAGTTCTTCCGCGGCGGATTTCTTGCTTAATGGTTCTTCAGAGCCGATGATTTCTTCCAGGCGGCGGAAATCATGAGGGTCCATGGCTTTCACCCGGCGGAAAAGCGAGGGCACGTCCCCATGATTCTCCAAGCCGTCCGTGATGCGCTTGATGGTGTTGTAGCCTTCGGGGACCAGCTTGATCTTGGTGAGGTCGGTGAACATGAGCCGGTGATTGATGTCGATCAGGTATTCCACTTCCTCTTGCGACATCTCCAGCTTCTTGGAAAGAAAACGCACCGTCAGCCCGGACCGGCTGTTATTAGCCAACTCCCGGGCAATTCGATACGCCGCCCGGCTCATCCCCTCTAATGACGCCAGCAAGCTCGCGCCATGACGCATAATCATAACTCCACCATATATCGTTCAGCCCCAAACTCCATTCAAATTAAGTTTTTCATTATATCCGACATCCGCTTTTCTCACAAGCCTTTTTTGCGCACCGCAGGCGCCATCGTCACGTTTTCGCGGTGGCCATGGCGTCCGCGAAGGCCTTGGCATTCGCCGTGATGCCCGCGAAATCGCGCGCCGCCATCAGTTTCTTGCTCACCAGATTGCCGCCCACGCCCACCGCGGAGGCGCCCGCCTGGATAAACGCCCCGATATTGTCCAATTCCACGCCGCCCGTGGGCACCAGCGGCACTTGGGGCAACGGCCCTTTGATGGCCTTGATGTAATCCGGGCCGCCCACGTTCGCGGGAAAGACTTTGACAAAATCAGCACCATGTTGCCATGCCGCGAAAATTTCGGTGGGGGTATAGGCCCCGCAGCACACCGCGCGGCCATACCGCCGCGCCGTTTCAATCACGGCGGGCGCCAGCACGGGCGTCACGATATACTCGGCGCCGGCCAGGATCGCCATGCGGCAGGTTTCCGCATCCAGCACCGTGCCCATCCCCAACAGAACGTCCGCGCCCTTCAATGCCGCGCTGGCCGCGCGCAGGCATTCGAGCGCGCCGGGGGTGGTCATGGTCACTTCGATGCACTGCACACCGCCCGCCGCCACGGCTTCGACCACCTTCACCAGATCATCGCCGCCGCTGTCCGCGCGAACAATCGCGATAATTCCTTTATCCACCAAATATTGAACGGTCTTCTGATGTTCCATGCGCTCATTACTCCATGTGTCCTGGTTTACGGAAGATTGGATTATACCACTGGAAGCCCTTTGCCGCCATTACTGGCAATGAATGGGGCAAGCCGATATAATCATTCCACTGTGTGTTGGATTCCGGGTTTTACGCCTGCCAGGAGGATTATTTCATGAACAAGAAGCATGTGTTCAGCCGCCGCCAGTTCCTAAAACGCACGGGTGGGCTTGCTGCGGGGGTTGCGGCGTTTCCGTATGTCATCCCTTCCTCGGCCTTGGGGCTGGATGGCGCCACCGCGCCCAGCAACCGCATCACCGTCGGGTGCATCGGATTGGGCGGCATGGGCAATGCCAATCTGGACGGCTTTTTGGACCGGTCCGACGCCCAGGTACTCGCGGTGTGTGATGTGGATTCGGCGCATCGCAATGGAGCACGGGACAAAGTTAATGGTAAATATGCCAACCAGGATTGCGCGGCCTATAACGATTTCCGCGAATTGCTCGCCCGGAAGGACATTGATGCGGTCTCGCTCGCGTTGCCGGACCACTGGCATGCCATTCCCGCCATCCTGGCGGCCCGCGCGGGCAAGGATATCTACGCGGAGAAGCCGTTGTCGTATAACATCGCGGAAGGCCGCGCAATTGTGGATGCGGTGGCGCGTTATGGCACTGTGTGGCAAACGGGCAGTTGGCAGCGGTCGCAGCGTCATTTCCGGCACGCCTGTGAACTGGTGCGCAACGGACGCATCGGCGAAGTCAAGCTGGTGAAGGTGGGGCTGCCGTCAAAAAACGGCATTCATGAAGGCGAAACAAAACCAACCCCTGTGCCGGAAGGATTCGATTACGAAATGTGGCTGGGGCCCGCCCCGTACAAGCCCTATTGCCCCGCGCGCTGCCATTGGAATTTCCGCTGGATCAGCGATTACGCCGGGGGGCAACTTACCGATTGGGCGGGCCATCATTGCGATATCGCGCAATGGGGCATGGGCACGGAACGCACCGCCCCCGTCGAAATAGAAGGCCGCGGTGAATTCCCCACAGCGCAAGATGGACTCTTTGATACCCCGGAAGACTACGACTTCACCTGCCTTTTTGAAAATGGGAACACCATGCATGTGAGTTCCCGGAATCCCGGCGGCGCGACCTTCATCGGCTCGGAAGGAACCGTGCGCGTGGACCGCGGCGGACTGGAAACAGAGCCCAAGTCGCTGGCGAACTCGGTCATCGGCCCGAATGAGATTCATCTGTATGAAAGCAATCATCACATTGGGAACTTCCTGGAGTGCGTGCGCAGCCGCGCGGAAACTATTACGCCCGCCGAAGTGGCTTTCCATTCCATCATGATTGCCCACTTGGGCACCATCGCCATGCGGCTGGAACGCAAGGTGAAATTTGATCCCCGGAAGGAATATTTCCCCCACGATTCCGAAGCGAACCGGATGCTCGCGCGGGCCATGCGCGCCCCGTGGAGTCTGGATATGAGCCTCTGAGATGGAGCAGCGCCCAATGAACCCCTGGATGCAACCAACAAAGAAAGAAAGTTTCATGAAACGCTTTATGCTTTTTGTCGTGCCGGCTGTTCTAAGCCTCGGATACGCTTTGCCGGCGGAAGCCACGCCCTCCCTCAAGGCCTTGATTGTAACAGGACAGAACAATCACGACTGGAAAACCAGCAGCCCCATCCTGAAAACCGTCTTGGAAGACACCGGCTTGTTCTCCGTGGATGTCGCCACCACCCCGGAAGCAGGCGCGCCCGGAATGGAAAATTTTAGCCCCGATTTCAAGGACTACAACGTGGTCGTGCTGGATTATGTGGGGGATGCATGGTCCGATGCCACGCAAACCGCTTTTACTGATTATGTGAAAAAGGGCGGCGGCGTGGTGGTGTATCATGCCGCGGACAACGCCTTCCCCGAATGGCCGGAATTTAATCAGATCATTGGCCTCGGCGGCTGGGGGAACCGCGATGAAAAATCGGGGCCGTATGTATATTGGAAAGAGGGTGAAATTGTGCGGGACACGGCCCCCGGCCCGGGCGGCAACCACACACAGCAACATGCTTTCCCCATCACGGTGCGTGACAAAAACCACCCCATCATGCGGGGGCTGCCGGAAACCTGGATGCATAACACGGATGAACTCTATATGCAATTGCGGGGACCGGCGGAGAATCTCACACTGCTTGCCACCGCCTTCGCGGACCCTGACAAGAAGGGCACGGGCCGCGATGAACCGATGCTGTTCACCATCGGCTATGGCCGGGGCCGGATTTTCCATACGGTGCTTGGGCACGCCGGGGGCGATACCCCGCCGCCCGCCATGCAATGCACGGGGTTCATCGTAACCTTCCAGCGGGGCGCGGAATGGGCCGCCACAGGACGGGTTACCCAACCGGTGCCAGGCGATTTCCCCTCCGGGAAAGAAGTATCGCTGCGAAAACGATTTGTGGCCTTGACCATTGATCGGCTCTTGGCGGAAATCACCCCCTATCAATTCGGCGACAGCCTGGAGCCCCAAATGGACATGGACGCGCTGGTCCGCAATGCACTTGGCAACCGCAAGGGCATCGGGGAGATCGAAAAAAAGATACTGTCCGCACTGCAATCCGGCGCCACGCTTCCCGCGAAAGAGTACCTATGCAAGAAACTGAGCGAAGTGGGGGGGATGGCCTCGGTTCCGGCGCTCGCCATCTTGCTGATGGACCCGGAAACGTCGGACATGGCGCGTTTCGCATTGCAGCGTATTCCCCATCCCTCGGCAGGCGGTGTGTTGCGGACCGCGCTCCAACACACTACCGGTAAAATCCGCATTGGGATTATCTCGGCTTTGGGCATGCGGAAGGAGGCCGAAGCGGTATCCGCCCTCGCGCGATTAACCGCTGATCCGGACCCGTTGACGGCGGCGGCGGCCGTGGCGGCGCTAGGGAACATTGCGGACGAGAGCGCCATGGACGCATTGGCGCAAACCCCAAAAACCGCTTCAAGCGCCTTGCGGGAACTGGCGCTTGATGAATACCTGAAATGCGCCCGTGCGCAGGCCGTGAGCGGGCATACGAAAAAAGCGATGGCAGCCTATGAGGAACTGTCCGGCGCGGATATGCCCGAATCCATCCGCGTGGCCGCGTTGCGCGGGAAAGTGGAAGCCTTGGGCGGGAATGCGGACGCGCTAATCATCGAAACCATTAAAGGAAATGATCCCGTGATGCAAAGTGCGGCGATTGCCGTGGTGCGCCGGCTCAAGGATGCCAATGCCATCAAGGACATTTCGAATGAACTTGCCAATCTATCCTCGGAGAGCAAAGTACAGTTGATTGCGGCGCTGGCGGATTGCGGTGAACCCGCAGCTTTGCCGCCGGTGCTCGCGGCCGCCGCGGATTCCGAAAATATGGTGCGCATGGCGGCCCTGAAGGCTTTGTCCGTCTTGGGCAATGCTTCCGTGGTGGTTCCGCTGGCAAAACAGGCCGCCTCGGCACAAGGTGAGGAAGCCGAATCCGCGCGCGACAGCCTGAACCGCTTGCGAGGGGAAGCAGTGGACGCCGCCATTCTCACCGCCATGGAAAGTGCGGAAACGCCCGTCAAGATCGAAGTGATTCGCACCGCCGCGGAACGCAAGACGGCCGGCGCGGCTGCGCTGTTGGTGAAATGCGCCACAGACGCGGATTGCGGGGTGCGCACGGAGGCCCGGAAAGCGTTACAGTCCATCGGCGATCAGAATGTCCTGAAAGACGTGGTGGCATTGATACTCAATGCGCCCAATGAGGACGAGCGAAAGGATGTGGTAACAACAGCCGCCGCCATTGCAAAACGTGTTTCGGAACCTGAACAGCGCACGGCGGCCGTGATTGCGGCGCTGGGCACGGCGCCTGATCCTGAACCCAAAGCGGCCCTGCTGCTCGCATTAGGCCAAATCGGTGACGATACCGGCCTGCCCACACTCCGCGAATCACTGAAAGACGCCACTTCCGTTTTGAAAAACGCGGCGATTCAGGCGCTTAGTGCATGGCCCACCCCAGTCCCCAAGGATGATTTGCTGGCCGTGGCGAAAGAAACGCCCGCCACGCCGGAGGGCGCTTTGGCCATCGGCGGATACATTCGCCTGCTGGGCCTGCCCAGTGACCGTTGCGTGGAAGACACCGTAAAATTGTATCAGGAAGCGTTAACCATCGCGGCAAATACTCCGGAAAAAGAACAAGCGGTCATAGGCTTGGGCGCATTGAAACACGCCGCCGCCCTGCCGGTGCTCTATGAGGCGCTGAACAATCCCGACGATGCGGTGAAATCCGCCACGATCAAGGCGCTGTCCGATTGGCCGGACGGCGCACCCCTTGGTGAATTGGTGAAAATCGCGCGGGAATCCGCCAATCCTGCCCATGCGGTGCTGGCCCTGCGCGGTTATGTCCGGCTTATTGGCTTGGACACTTCCCGTCCCGCCGACGAGACCGCGAAAATGTATGAGGAGGCCATGAATCTCGCCAGGAGTGCGGATGACAAGAAGGCTGTGCTCTCCGGGCTTTCCAATACCGCCAACATCGCCGCGTTGCGCATTGCGGCCAACTATCTTGCCAACGAAGAATTAAAGGCCGAAGCGGAAGTGGCGGCGGTCAAGATTGCCAAAGGCGTCGCGGGCAATTATCCCCAGGAAGTAAACGCCATTCTGGACGGAATTGTGAAAACTTCCCAAAATGAATATGCCGTGAATCAGGCCAAGGAAACCCTGGCGTGCGTGGACCAGTTGGAAGAATACATCACTGCATGGCAGGCCGCCGGACCTTATACGAAAGAAAATGTTTCCTCCAACAAGTTGCTGGATGAAGTGTTTCCGCCTGAAACCCCAGACGCCTCCGACATCGAGTGGCGGCCCATTCCTGTCGGCACCAACTCAAAAATGCCGTTCCTCGCGGAACTGGATAAAGTCTGGAAAGGGGATGACCGCGTTGCTTACTTACGCTCCTTTATCTGGTCGGACAAGGCACAGGCGGTCCGCCTCGAAATGGGCAGCGACGACGGCATTAAGGCCTGGTTGAACAATACGGTCGTACATGTGAAAAACAGTGGCCGGGATTGCAAACCGAACGAAGATAAAGTGGATGTAACGCTCAATGAAGGCTGGAACACTCTCGTGCTGAAAATCTCACAAGGCGGCGGGGAATGGTGCGCCTGCGCCCGCTTCCGCACCCCCGAAGACACCAAAGTGCCCGGAATCCGCTGCGAGGCGTTGCCCCCAAACAAATAAAGAAATTTCACATTTGAAGGCTTTGAATGCCGCTATTGCCATGATACAATAGTGGAGGTGTTGTTATACGATTAAAAAATCGCAGTACTTAGTGATTGAGGAGAAATGCGATGTCCAATCTTGAAGAGAAATTCCGGGCATTGCCTTTGGCTCTGCAAATAGAGGTGGAGGACTTCATTACCTTCTTGCTCGAACGCAGGCAACCTGCTGCTTCTGGACAACCAGCATTCAAATGGGCTGGTGCATTAAGTGATATGTCTGCCCGGTATACCTCAGTCGAATTGCAGCACGCATTGTCAGACTGGCGGACGACCCAGTCGTGAATCTGCTGCTTGATACAAACATCTTTCTCGAGGTTCTCTTGGGACAAGTGCAGTCAAAAGAAGCATCAAGCGTCCTGGCCAATTCCGGGAAACACAACTTATTCATGACCGATTTTTCTCTTCACTCTATCGGCGTTTTACTTTTTCGCCGACATGCTATTAACATGTATACCGAGTTTCTAAATGATATACGTATTGTTGCAATCCAAGTAATAGGCCTGCACCAAAGGGATATCGCTTTATTGGCCGCGTCCGCTGAACGATATCATCTCGATTTTGATGATGCGTATCAATATGAAACTGCAAAGCGTTTTGGTCTTACGCTTGTAAGTTTTGATACGGATTTCGACAAAACAGATATTGGCCGCCAGACTCCTCAAGAAATCTTGGCACAATCATAAAACTGACAGGCCCAATGAAGTAAGCTATTTCCCTGTAAACACCGCTGGACGGCGCTCGATAAAGGCCATGAGGGCTTCGGCGAAATCGCTGCATTGGAAGCTATTAAACATTTCTTTGTTGGCCAGATCGACGGCGGTGGAGAGATCGGTCAGGGTGGATTCCCAGACCTGGCGCTTGATGACGCCGGCGGATCGCGGGGAAACGGAGGTGGCGATCTGTTGGGCGTATTCCAAGGTGGACTCCATTAATTGATCATGGGGGAACACCTGGCTGACCAATCCCAGCCGGAGGGCTTCCTGGGCGTCGATGGTGCGTCCGGTCAGCATCAGATCGAGGGCATGGCCGAGTCCCACGACGCGCGGGAGAATCCAAGCGATGCCATGTTCGCCGATGAGGCCGCGCCGTCCGAACAAGGTGCTGAGTTTGGCGTGATCACTGGCGACACGGATATCGCAGAACAGCGCGTGGACCAGTCCCAAGCCCATGGCGTAACCGTTAATGGCCGCGATAATGGGCTTGTTCACAGACACGGGGAAGGTGTAGGGCTTCTTGAAGTCGGGCCGGACATCGCTCATGGGCGCGGCATCGGTTCCCTTGAAATCTTCCTCCGTCATGCCGAGCGAACCGTCCTGCGCACTGGCCAGCAACCCCATGTCGGCCCCGGAACAAAACCCACGCCCGGTGCCGGTCACCACGATGACCCGGACTTCTTCGCGCGTTCGCGCGTCTTCCATGGCCAGGCGGTATTCCGCATCCATTTGCAGGGTCCATGCATTCATTTTTTCCGGACGATTCAACGTGATGATCGCGATGTTCTCTTTTACTTCGTAGACAAGTTCCTGGTACTCCATGACAATACTCCCTCGTTTAAAGCCTGTATTAAAATCCCGTGAAGTATAGTGTCTTGGAATACACGGCGCAATTTGTCCTTTTCTGATACTACAGACACGGGTGTATGATTCGACGACGTAGTATGATCAATTTCTGGAGCATTCGATCACCCACACATCTCGCGAGGGCATGGGCAAACGCAGGGCGATGCTGGGGCGGTCGAACGCGCCGATGGGGGTGCGCCCGGTTTCATCGATGCGGTAGAGTTGACCGTTCATAGGCAGGGGATAGTCGCTGGAATTCAAATTCAAGACCACTTCCACCGGCGCCTCCACCACATTCGCCACGGCCACGCCGATATCGCCGTCGGGCGCGCGCCATGCGGAGGCCAGCACCCGCGGATGCCGTTTGGTGAAGGATTTCAGGCGATCCTGCTGTCCCGCATAGATGGACAACCGTGAAAAGAGGGATTCCTCCATGGGCGCGTTTATCGCCGGCGGACGCAAAAATTCGCCGTGCAGGAGGTATTTCATCGCACGGTATCGCACCTGCGCGATCCGCTTGAAATAAGCAATTTCTTCCGCGCGTTCCGTGAGTTGGTTGGGCGTGAAATTGGCTATGGCCGGTTGCTGCCCCCAAATAAACGCCCGCGCCTGTTCCAGGCAGAATTGCTGCGCGTACGCGCGGTCCAGTAGTTCCAGTGGTTTTTGCGGGGCGAATTCCGGCGGCCATAAGTCATCATAGGGCGGCATGGTGAGCGAGGAGTAACTCCCATACATCACCGCATAGGGATGGTAAACCACATGGAAGAACGGGATGACTTCCCAGGGGTCGTCCGGAGAAGAATACCGCTCCCTGCTGTTCTGCAAGGTCAGCATCAGATCGAGATAGGGCAGCCAGGCTTCCCCGCAACCTTCTCCCGCCAGCACGATGGCTTTGGGCTCCGCGCAACGCCGCCGCAGGTCTTGTTCGAGTTGTTTGAATCCGTCCATCCAATAGTTGCCGCCGCCCAGGGGATGACCATGGTTCGGATCATAACAAAGGTGGCTGTCGCACGCCTGATCCATGTAAATGCCGTCCACACCCAGCTCTTTAACAGCGCGTTCCGCAAGCCCGGCATAGGTATCCCGCCAAAATTGCGTGAACAGGCACATCGAAGCCAGCGCTTTTCCCGTAAAGGTGTTATAAACCTCCGGATGCACCTTGCCATTCTCTCCTTTGACGGCGAAGCGTTCCGCGTTTTGCTCCTGCCAGCTTTGCGTGCTCATGCCCCATGCCCGCTGATTCATATAGACCATGGCGTGAAGCCCTTGTGTGTGCGCGCGTTCGAGGGCCGCCTTAAACGGGTCCGCGCCTTCGCGGGGCGGCAAGTATTCCGGGAAGCCGATGTCATAGGGGCAGCCGTGCCACCAATGCCAAAAGACGCTCACGGGCAGCCCAACGGCCTGTTGCAATTCGGCGGCGGGGGAGAGGACGCCTTCCGAGCGCCCGCGATTCCATTCCCACGCGCCGGTGCTCAGCAGCCAGTCCGGGGTCAGGCCCTTTTTAATACGGCTTTCCTTGGCCCAAGCCTGTCCGGTGGCCCACGTGCGGTACAGTTCCGCCGCCGTATACCAATCCCCCTGAAAAACGCCCAGCACCGTTCCATACGGGATGGACCACTCCGTTTGACCCTGCGCGAAGCCTGCGGGGAAATGAATGGCTTCCGCATTTATCGAACCATCCGGAGCGCCCCAGTAATTCAACGATTTGTAAAATGACGCCGTGTCATCAAAGGCGGTATATACCCCTGAACCGTCACGCGCATAATACGCGGCGCATTGCATCGAGAGCATGCCGGGATAGCTCCAGCCAACCCGCCGGCCTTCTCCCGCACACAACATCGCGCGCGGATTAGCCGCCAAAAGGCCTGTCCATTCCGGCACAGCCAGATATTCATTATCCTGCCAGGAGATATTGTGCAAACGGGGGAAACAGACTTTTTTAAGGAGACAATCCTGCGGTTTTTGAATCTTCAAGGTCCACCGGCTCAGGGCCGCCCGTTGTTGCAAGGACACCATCACTTCAACGTTTAGCGCCGGCAGGGCTTCGAATCCCGACCATGTCAAATGGGCCGTGCCATCCGCTTCTTTATGAATATCGCGTGCGTGCGCCGAAGACGGAGTGATCGTAAAAGCCTGATCGCCGTTCATCGCCTCTATACTCCAAACCCCGTCCATTCCGCTCACGCCCCCGGAATGATTATGGTTCACTTTTGGGTCGGTGAATTCCACCAATTTACCCGATGCCGGGTCAAAGGCGACACGGAGGGCGCCATTGTCCATAACAACGGCCTTTGCGGTTTGCGCGAAACCAATCGGGGAAAACCCCACAAACAACGCCCCAAGAAGAAGGGCTAAAGATTTGAATCGGCCACGTCGCATGATAGTTCCTCTTTTGTCTTGGATGCTCCAGATATTGTCAATCGAAAAGGGAGACAAATACAACTATCGGACCGTAACAAATTTCCGGATGGCATCGAGTTTTTTCTCTCCGATGCCATGAATGTTGTTCAGATCGTCCACGCTGGTAAAAGGGGTTTCATTCCGGTATTCGATTATTTTCTCGGCCGTTTTCGGGCCGATGCCGGGAAGTGTGTCCAGTTCCTCTTTCGCTGCGGTGTTGAGATCAATCAGTCCATCAGCCCCTTTCCCGGAGGTGGGGGGGGCCGCCTCTGCTGCCATGGGGACGGCGGTTTCCGAGACTTCCGGGGTATCCGGCGCGGACCGGGCGGCGCGCCAGCCCGAGCGGGTGTAACAGGGGGGATTCACGTCGGCGGCGCTGACCGCTTTACGCAATACCAGGGAACCTTGCGCGGATTCGCGTTTGGGTTCGCCGGGGATGGTGAGCGTGGTTCCATCCACCAATTTCGCGGCGATATTGATATCGCTCATATCCGCGAAATCGGTGACGCCGCGCGCTTTGGTGATCAGTTCCTGTACCCGGCTGTCCGCGGGCATACGGTAAAATCCCGGCGCGTTGACTTCCCCCGCAATGGCCACCGCGATGTCCGGCGCTGTGGCTGGCGGCTCCTGCACCGCGCCCAAGAGCGCTTCCGGCGCGGCAGATTCCGTTTCAATGGACTGTGGAATGGTTTCCCCTTCCCCGCTTGAAGGCGGAGCGGTTGATCCGGATTCCCCTTCCGAAACGTTTATATCCGCAGGCAATGCATGCTGCGGGGATATGTCCGGGTGGTTGACCTTTACGAATTGAATGCCGCCCACGGCCAAAACGGCCAGCAAGAGCAACCCGGCAACACAGGCCACAACGCGCCAATCCATACCCTTTGTATCCATACTGAGACCCCTTGGCTACCTTACCTAACTGTATCGAATAGCGCCGGTGGATTCAAGTCAAGCCGTTTTGCTTGTCTTGATCAAAGCGGGGGGTCTTGAAGTGGAACAACAGCAGCCAAACCAGCAGCCTGAGCAGGAGGGAAGCCGCGAACAGCACATGAAAGGGAATGTATTCTTTGCCCCAAAAGGTCCAATGATGACCCGCATGGGCCGACAGGAACCAGCCGCCCACAAACGCCCCCAACCCCCCGCTCAGATTGCTCACACAACCCGTTACGGCAATATACATGGTGCGGTGTTCGGGAGGCGGGATGCGTGTCATCATCTTAATGCCCGCATTGACGGCGGCCGCCGAGCCTCCGCCGCCCAGGAGAAAGCATATACCCAGCCAGAACAAGGCGGTGGAGGGCGTGGCGATCACCCAGAATCCCGGCAGAATGGCCCAGATGAAATGAGAGAGGATCAACACCGGTTTCACGCCCAAGCGGTCAATCAACATCCCCATCCGGGCGGAAGTAAGCATGGTGCTCGCCAAGGGGATGGCGATCAAGACGACCGCCCCCCCCAGGAAGTTCTCCCGGATGCGCAAATCCTCCACAAAAAAAACGGTGCATACGCTGGCCGAGAGCAGCACGGTGAAATTCCACAACGTGCTGAAGATCAGCCAGGGTTGAAACTCGCGATCCCGGAGCGGCTCCATCATATGCGCCCAAAGGCTCTCCTCCGGGTTGTGTTCCACGGGGGGCTCCGGGATATGCCGGTGCAGGATGAGGTCCAGCATGCCCAGGAGCAGCCCCACCGCGAAAATCAAGGCCAGCGCGCGGACTTTTCCGTCCTCTGGCACCGTGTCCAGCAGGAAACTTGCTGGAATCACAAACGACAGGGTGGTCATGGCCAGCCAGGCGTCCCGGCGCCCCATGAAACTCCCGTGGACTTTTTCAGGGATGATGTCCGTGAGCCAACTGAACCATGGGGGGGCGGCGGCCGCCGCGAAAAAGCTGGCCAGCGACATCAGGATGACAAACGCGAAAGCGGCCTCAAAACGCTCACCCCACCCAAAATATACCACGGCGGCGGCAAAACCCGCGCCCCGCATCAGGCGGTTCGTCATTTCGGAAACATACCAGATAACCCGGCGGTACCCGTTCCGGGCGGCGGCATAGGCGGAGAATATCTGGACGGTGATGGCAAAACAGGTGATGGCCGTCAACATTCCCCATTGGAATATGGTGACGCCAATCGCGTTTCCGAAGGCCACCAGAAACATGCCTGTGGTCAGGTTGAAATACGTGCTGCCCATGGCCCCGGTAAGGATGTGCCGCCGCATAATCCACGGCAGTTTTTCCGGCGTAACCTCCTGATAACGGAAGTCATCCCGCCATGGGAAAAGAGGGAATTTTCGTTTCTTCTGGTACATCTGGGTTAACGAAGGAAAAGTAAAGAGCCTGTACGATCTTATGCGATCCCACAGGCTCCATTCAAACGCGGTTGATTTTTAGAACTTCAGCACGGCCATCCAGAAGATATACCCGGCGTCGTTGGCATCGGAACCCCCGTTAAAGTCCGTCCCGTTGCCTTGAATATACGCGCCGCGCGAAAGACCTTCACCCGCAAAGAGGTAACTGCCGTAGAGCATGAACCACAGGTCTTTCGTGTAGTTGTAGCGGACCCAGGACGCCAGTTCCCAACCGATGTCGGCGCTCCCGCTGTCCGTCCAGAAACTCAGGAAGGGCGCTATCGGCACCCGGCGGCCAAACACTTCGCCCGAGACCGGCTGCGCGAACGGTGCGAACACGCCGTCATAAGCGCCGTGCACGTGGACCAAAATCTTGTCGGTCGGCTGGAATTCCACACCGAGGGTCGCTTGCCAGACATTGGACAACTGGCCGTTGTCATTGACAATCGGCATGTAGTTCTTGTCGGAGAACAAACGGTTGAAACTCACGCTGCCGCTGGGACGGTAGAACGGGTTCAGCCAGTCCACGAACGAAATGTCGCGGTTGTCTTCCCCGGTAAACACCATGCCCATGACAAAAGGACGCGGCTTTAAGGGCACATCCTGGAAGGTGTATCCCACCGTCAACTCACCGCCCCAATTGTTATAGCGCAAGTCTTGATCTCCATAGCGTCCGCCCACCGGAACGAACAGGGACCCCAGGCGGTCCGCCCGGCCAAACTGATACGCCAGTTCCAAATCATAGTCAAATCCTTCATAGCCGCCGAACAACCGCAGGCCCACCGTGTGCAAATAGGTGTCGCCGTATTTGTCCACGTTGAGCAGGCGTTCAACATGCTCCGCCAAACTCGATCCTTGAACGTTTTCGACGGGGCGCGGATCATGCAGCAAGAAATAATAGGCGGACACCGATAGCGGCTTGAATCCCGACCACGTGCCATAGATTCCGTACATGTCCACATTGTCAAACGGGTCTTGCATCATGGGAACAATGCGCGAGGCGAAGGCGTCCACCGTGAAGTCATCCTGTTGGAAGGTCAGCCGGATGGCGTCATGGGATACATATTGCGAGGGCGTGAGCATATCGGTGATCAGCCAGCCTTTGCCAAACTTTAGGGCTTGACGGCCCACCCGCAATGACACCGGCGAATCCCAGAGCTTCCGCACTTCAATATAGGCCTGGTTGATTTCGATGTCATCCGCGGAATTCGCACGGGTATCCTGCCCGGTGATGTAGTTCTGTGAACGAAAATCCTCGCCCCAGATGAAGAAATCATACAATTCGAAGAATGCCGTCACGTTTTGCGTAAAGTCGGCTTTGACGTTCAACAGCACCGACGATTCCATGCGGGTCCAGTCATCGCCGTCATTATTCCATTTGAAAATGGATGAAACCCCGGTAGGACCCACAGGACGCCCAAACAACGCGTTATTCGGAACACGGACTTGGCGTTGTGTTCCCGGATTAAACGTGTTCATGTACCAACGGCCGCGGGTTCGGATTTCACCACCCACTTCCACGTTCTGGAGTTCCGCCTGCGCCACACCCACCGTGATGAAGCTCAGGAATACTCCCAGGGCACCTAACCATAAATTTCGCTTACAGTTCATTGCGTTCCTCCTTCTTGATAATTCCAAGTCTCTTTAGTTATGTACCCCAACATCTTGGATTACTTCCGCGTCTTACTCCCAGATATTGTAGTTACACTCGGTTTCCCTTACCCATGACCGAGATTCTAGCACAAAGCGCAGTGAGAAGCAACAGTTTTCTTCAGGCAATTGCGGAATTGCGTTTTTCCTGACCAGGCAATCGAGAGGACCATGATTTAACCGCGAAACACCGGTCATCGCTTCGTATTCAGGGTAGTTTTACGAAAACGGGTGTTTCGCAAATGCCTCTTTTCTCCCGATCTACCGCTCGGTCAGGTTTTTGGGGCACTAATACTCCCTGGGGCGGTAAAACGCACTTCCGCATTGACCCCCAATCGGAACAGAAAACTGGATTCAATTTCACTGCGCATTTTTTCCATCCCCCAAATCATATCCGAAAAGAGCTTGCTGGAGATTTCGACCGTGACCACGATTTTCCATTCATGGATTTCGATGGCGAACGGTTGTCCGGCCATGGGGCTTTTCATCATAAGTTCATGTATCTGCTCCTGATACAAGGGGGTTTCGCGCACCAGGAGCCGTCCATCGAGCCGTTCACCCGGCGCAAGCAAAATGCCGGTGCGTCCGCAGGGGCACTTGGCGCGGCTCAATTCACACGCCACACCGGTCCGGTAGCGCAACAGCGGCATGGCTTCCCGGCACAAGGTGGTAACCACCAATTCCCGGTTAACGGATTCGACGAAAAACTGGTCTTCATTGACGTGGAAGTTTCCCGCATCGCATTCCACGCAAAGTCCCGGATTAAGCACTTCTTCGATGCCAAAACTGGATTGCACTTTAACCATAAGCCCGGCCTCCAACTGACGGCGTTCGTCTTCGCGGACTGGGCGGGACAGCAGCAAGGTCCGCAGGTGAAGGGACTGCGGGTCCATGCGGCGTTCATCCATGGTGCGGGCGAGTTCCTGGGCATCGGCCGGGGTGGTGATGAGCATGGTGGGGCGGTAATTTTGCAGCATGGCGAGTTGGTAATCGATGTGGAACGGTTCTTCCGCGATGACGGAGGCTTCGATGAGTTGGGCACCCAGCACATAGCCCGCGCCTCCCCGGTAACTGCCGCCCCCCAGGCAGATTTGGATAACATCGTTGGGCGTGGCGCCGCTCGCCACGAATTGCCGGGCCACCAGGCGCCCCCAATGGGTGAGGTCATTCTGACTGTGGCCGATAATGAGGGGAGTGCCCTTGGGCCCCAGGGTGGAATGCAGGCGGATGACTTCCCGCAGCGGCAGGGAAAACATGCCGTAGGGAAAGCTTTGGGCCATGTCGTCCGAGGTGGTGAAAGGCAGGCGCTGCAGGTCTTCCAGGGATTCCACCCGTGCATCACCAAGCTGTTCGCGATAGCGCCGCACGTTACGCTTCAGGCGCACAATAAGGGCTTGAAGGCGCTCCAACTGCAACTGTTCGAGTTGCGGGAGCGGCATCATCTCATACCGGCGGTCGAATACCTTCATTCCCATATCTCCTTATGACTCTTGCCGAGATAGGCCCGCTTGACCTCCGGGTTCTGGAGGAGATCGGCGGCTTCTCCCTCGAGGATTATCCGGCCCGTTTCCATCACATAGGCGCGGTCGGCGATTTGCAGGGTCGCCGTGGCATTTTGTTCGACCAATAGAATCGTTACCCCCATGTCGCGCAATTTCAAAACTTCGGCGAAGACTTCCTCGACCATGATGGGGGCGAGGCCCATGGACGGTTCATCCAGAAGCAACAGCTTGGGCCGCGCCATGAGCGCGCGCCCCAAAGCCAGCATCTGCTGTTCCCCGCCGGAAAGTGTTCCGGCCACCTGCCCAATCCGTTCGCGCAGCTTGGGGAAGCGTTCCAAGACGATGTCCAAATCCGATTTCCGGTCCGGATTATGGTAGCCGCCCATGATCAGGTTTTCACGGACCGTCATGTCGCTGAAGATTTGGCGGCCTTCCGGCACCAAGACCACCGAATTGCTCACACTGCGCCAGGCGGGCGCCCACCCGCTGAGCCGGCTGTTAATCCAAATCCGGCCGTGCCAAGGCGGAAGCAAGCCCACCATGGCTTTCAGCAGTGACGATTTGCCGGCCCCGTTCGCGCCGAGCAGCCCCACGATCTCGCCCGCGCAGACGTGGAGGCTGACACCGTGCACGACCTCAAGGCTGCCGTAACCGCATCGAAGATTCTTCACCTGGAGCAGCATGCGCCAGTCCTTTACCCAGATAAACCGAAATAACCTTTTGATCATCCTGAATGGCCGAAGGTGTTCCCTCGGCAATGACGGCTCCATTGTGCAATACCAGAACCTCATCCGAAATGTCCATCACCAGGGACATGTCATGTTCCACCAGCAGCACCGTGACGCCCTTGTCCCGAATCTTGCGGATCAATACACCCAGGTCTTCCGTTTCCTTGGAGTTGAGGCCGCTGGCGGGTTCATCCAAAAGCAACAACGCGGGGTCCGTCGCCAGGGCACGGGCCAATTCCACCATGCGGCGCTGTCCGAAGCCGAGCGAACCCGCAGGACATTCCGCCAACGCCTCCAGCCCCACGTAGGCTATCTGTTCTTGAGCGGCGTCCCGAATGGCTTTTTCCTCGCGTATTTGCCCCGGAAACCGAAGTCCGCATCCGATGAATCCCCAGCGTGAGCGGCTGTGCCGCCCGACCATCACATTCTCCAGCACGTTCATTTGCAGAAATAAACTGGGATTCTGGAACGTGCGCGAAATCCCGGCCCGGGCGATCTGGAACGGTTTCATGCCTTGAATGGGCGCATCCTTAAAAAGAATCTGCCCGGTTTCCGCGGGGATCAGCCCGGAGATAATGTTGAACAACGTGGTTTTGCCCGCGCCGTTAGGGCCTATCATGGCTTTAATCCGGCCGGGGCTAACCGTGAAAGAAGCCTGGTCAACGGCCACCAATCCGCCAAAACTGCGCCGGACATTGTGCACTTCAAGGAGTTTCATGCTTCGCTCCCGTCCGCGCCGCGCCGATTCCGGCCCACCGGCGCATCCACAATCCCAACGGCTTGAACGGCCCCTCGGGGGCAATCGAAATAATGATGATAAGCATGGCGCCGAACACCGCGTTATCGTAGGTGCCAAACCAATCCCGCAGCGATAAATAATTGATCACCGTGCTCACAAGGCTGGCACTCCACAGACTCGCCATGCCGCCGGCCGCCGCCAAAGCCAAGTAGCGGACGGATTTCAGCACGCTGGCTTCGGACGGCCCTATCCCGCCCGTATAGTGGGTGAGCAACACGCCCGCCGTCGCGGCAATCAACGCACTCACGATAAATACCTGTAGTTTATACAACGAGGTGTTGATCCCCATGGCATTCGCGGCCGTTTCGCGATCATGAATGGCCTGCAATGCGCGGCCTACCCGCGAGCGAACAAGATTCCCCAATAAAATGAGGATAACCAAGGCCACGCCGCTCGCCAGATAGTAATTTTGCACCCGCGCCACATTTTTGCCCGTAATCACCAGTCCCGCGCCCAACGTCCACTCCGGCACGCCTGTAATGCCGTCCGCCGCCCCGGCAAAAGCACTGCCAACCACGACTTTATGCACGATCAGCCCGAAGCCGAGCGTGGCCATGGCAAGATAATGCCCCTTCAGCCGCAGCGCCGGATAGCCAATCAGAAAGGCCGCCACAAAGGTCACCGTTAGCGCCGCAAGGAAGGCTGCCCACGGCGACACGGTCATTATCGGGTTCCCAAACATGTCTTCCCGCATCATAAAAACATGGAGCCGCTTTAGAAGGCCCGCCCACCACGTGTCCTGAAAACGGAGAAAACTTGTGGTGGTGAGAATGGCGGAGGTGTAGCCGCCAATGGCGAAAAACGCACCGTGCCCCATGGAAACCTGGCCCGCGTACCCCATGACCAGGCAAAGCCCCATCACCACCATCGAGTAATAGATTGCCATGGTCAATTGGGTGAGGCAGTATTCTTTCTCCAGTGCTGTGGTGAGCAGTTGCACCGACACAATGGCCACGATAATCAGCACGACGGGTACCAGGCGCTTTACCATCAGAATTCCCTCACACTTTCGCCGGAAGGTGACCCGAACAAGCCATGGGGACGGATGAAAAGCACCAGCAACAAGATGGCAAAGGCGGTGACGTCGTTGTAGGCCGCAGGCAGCTTGCTTACGCTGAACGCTTCAAAAATGCCGATAAGCAGTCCGCCCAATACCGCCGCCATGGGATTGCCCAAGCCGCCCAATATGGCCGCCGCAAACCCCTTGATGGCCAAGGGCGCGCCCGATTCGTAATGCGTCATGGTGATGGGGGAGATCACGCACCCGCCCAAGGCGCCCAGGCCCGCGCTCAATCCGAAGGCCAGGGTGCGTATGTTGGACGTGTTGATGCCGGCCAACATGGCCGCCTCGGGATTCGAGGAACAGGCCCGCATGGCCCGGCCTTGAAGCGTATACCGCAGAAAAATATGGAGCAGCATGACGGACACCGCCACCGTGCCCAAGACCCACAACACTTGGGGCGAAATAGCCGCGCCATAAAACTGTATGGACGAAATCTCATTCCCCGTAAAATAGGGGAGGGACCGCACTTTCTCATCCCAAAGATGCAGCGCGCCCTCCTGGATCACGATGGACAAGCCGATGGTGATGATGATCATGTGCAAAATGGAGTGATGACGCAACGGACGGAAAAACAGCAATTCGAGCAGGCAGCCGATAAGGGCCACGATCACCACGGCGCCCGCCACCGCCACGGGCAAGGGGAAATAGAAGGACAGGGTCACGGCGATCATGCCTCCCAGCATGACAAATTCACCCTGAGCGAAGTTCAATACGCCGGTGGCACTGAAAATCAGGTTAAACCCAATCGCCACCATCGCATAGATGCTGCCTTTGGTAATGCCCGACAGCAAATACTGAAGAATCAAACTCTCACTGCCCATAACCTGCCTGCTGTAGAATAAAGCCCCGGCGCTTCAAGCCGCCGGGGCTTGCCGCAGTCCGTCTTTACGTGTTCCCGTTGCTCCTGATTACTTTTTGTAGATGGTGAACTTGCCGTCTTTGACGGTAAGCATCTCAAAGGCGTCCAGGGCGAGGCCGGTGTGATCTTCCGGCGTCATGTTGAAAATGCCCGCCGTGCCCGCCAACCCTTTGATGTTTTCAATGGCATCGCGCACCTTGTCACGATCCAGGGAACCGGCCTTCTTGATCCCCTCAAGGACCACCAGCAACGCGTCATACCCATGACCGCCGAAGGTGCTCACATCTTCCTTGTAGGCGGCTTCGTAATCTTTCTTATAAGCCGCCAAAAGGCTCTTCTGCGGATGGTCCGCCGGCAGTTCATCCACCACCAGCAAACGGCCCGCCGGGAAGAGCGTGCCTTCCGCCGCCACGCCCGCCTGTTGCACATACTTCGGATTTCCGAATCCATGGCTCTGGAACAGCGGGACGTTCAGTCCAATCTGTTTCATATTTTTCGCCACAATGGATTGCGCCGGGACAATGGACCAGTTCACCACCGCCTGAACCCCCGCCGCGCTTTTTACCTTGGTCAGGATATCCGTGAGGTCCGTGGCCTGCTTGTCATATACTTCATTGACCAGGATTTCGATGCCGGCGGGCGCCGCCATGTCTTCCAGGCATTTCTTTCCCGCCGCGCCGAATCCATCATTGCTGCTGACCACCGCAATCTTGCTGATGCCCTTGTCTTTCATCGTTTGGAAAATCCAGGTCACCGCCTGGCTGTCCTTTTGCGGGGTCTTGAACACATATTTGGCCACCGGCTTCACAATGGCTTCTGCCGCCGCGCACGATACCAGAATCATCTTGTTCTCTTCGCACAGTTGCTTGATCTGCATGGTCTCGCCGCTGGTCGAGGGGCCAATGATCGCCAGCACCTTCTCCTCTTCAATCAATTGTTTGGCGAACGACACCGCCTTCTCCGGACTGCCCGCGCTGTCTTTGATGATTACTTCGACCTTGTGGCCCAGCACGCCGCCCTCCGCGTTTATCTTGTCCACAAGCATGCGGACCGTCTTGTCTTCCGGCGCGCCCAGGAACGAGGCGGGACCGCTCACCGAGAAAATCGCCCCGATCTTGATGGGCGCGCCCGATGCCGCGTCTTTCGCGAAAACCGCTCCGGTCAACAAGCATACCGCCACTGCCAGAATAATCCCTTTTTTCATCGAACGTTCCCTCCTATGGGTTTTTCACATCGTTAATCAATTCCATTATTCTGCGATAATCCATTCGCGAACTGCCAATTGTACGCAGATTGCCATAATCTCGACGCTAAGTCAAACCAACTTCAGCCTGCGCATGGACACGCGGATTACCGGCTTAAATTACGATGGTCCACCACCCGCTTCGCCTTGCCCGCCGAACGCTCGATGCTCCGCGGCGCAACCAATTCCACTTTGACGTGGATGCCGGTAATGGCCTGAATCCGGCGGTCAATGGCGTCATGCAGGCGTTGCATATCGCTCATTTTATCCGAAAAGACCTCGGGCAACACTTCCACTTTCACGGCAATCTGGTCCATCGTGCCCGGGCGTTCCACCTCGATCAGATAGTGGGGGGTGGCGCCCTCGACCTGCAACAGGGCTTCCTCGATCTGCGACGGGAACAGATTCACACCGCGTATGATCAGCATGTCGTCGCTGCGGCCCTTCACCCGGCTCATGCGCGTGGTGGTCCGGCCACACGGGCAGGGACATGTATCCAGCGCCGCGATATCGCGCGTGCGGTAGCGCAGCAGCGGCATGGCCTGCTTGGTCAACGAAGTAAAGACTAATTCGCCATACGCGTAATCATCCACCGGTTCCAATGTTACGGGGTCAAGGCATTCCACAAGAAAATGGTCTTCCTGAATATGCATGCCGCTCTGCAGGGCGCATTCCCCGCTGACCCCCGGCCCGATCACTTCACTCAGGCCGTAATTGTTAAAGGCCAGGATACCCAATTCGGATTCAATCTGAATCCGCATTTCCTCCGTCCAGGGCTCCCCGCCAAAATGCCCGTATTTCAATGGGAACGCACGAGGATCCACACCGTTGTTCCGCGCAAAATCCGCGATGTTCAAGGCATAACTGGGGGTGCAGATCAAGACCTCCGGAGCCATATCCTGCAACAACATAATCTGCCGGGCCGTGTTGCCGGAGGCCAGCGGCAGGATGGCGGCGCCCACCCGCTCGACGCCGTAGTGCAGTCCGAACCCGCCCGTGAACAATCCATAGCCGAACGCAATGTGGACCAAGTGCTCCGGCTTCAATCCGCCGCCCACCAGGAACCGGGCGCAAAGGTTGGCCCACGTCTCGCGGTCCTCGCGGGTATAGGCCACCAGGGTAAGTTTCCCGGTGGTGCCGGAAGAACCATGAATGCGTGAAAGCTGATGACGGGGCACCGCCAGGAATCCCAACGGATAGTTCTTCCGCAAATCTTCCTTCGTGGTGAACGGAAGACGCCGCAAGTCGTCCAAGCTTTTAATTTTTTCCGGCGTGATGCCGTCCCGCGCGAAGGCCTCTTTATAGAAGGGCACATGCGCCACACGGGCCACCACATCTTGGAGACGTTTTAATTGCAGCGCGCGCAATTCCTCGCGCGGCAGGGTCTCCTCCCGGTCCAATATTCTGTTTTCAACTTTGAAATCCGGCATGATAGATAATTCCTGCTGAGACCGCATGGAAAGAGAACTTTCCGCGATAGCGGCCCCGGTGAATAATTATGGGAACGACTTCAAGAACGCGCGCGTTCGTACAGTTCCACGGGTCCAATTACATTAATGCCTTTGGCCTGCAGCACTTTGACCGCCGCATCGGGGTCATTGAAACGAAACACCAGCACCGCTTTGTCGCCGTATCGGAACGTAAAGGCGTACATATACTCGATGTTGATGCCGCCCGTCTCGATTACCTTCAGGATTTCCGCCAGTCCGCCCGGACGGTCATCCACCTCGGTGGCCACCACTTCCGTAACGTTGACGACACACCCCATGTTCGCCAGCACGTCCTTGGCTTTTTCCCATTCGCGGACGATAATCCGCAAAATGCCGAACTGCTGGGTGTCCGCCAAGGATAACGTAACGATGTTGATGCCCGCGGCCGCCAATGCTTGGCACGGCTCGCTCAAACGTCCCGGTTTGTTTTCCAAAAACAGGGAAAGTTGATGTATCTTCATGTGCGCCGCTCCTTACTGATTATTTGTTCCGTTTGTCAATGACGCGTTTTGCCTTGCCTTCACTGCGCTGGATGGTGTTGGGCTCCACCAGCCGCACCTTCACACGAATATTGATGATCCGTTCGATGGCCTGCGAAATCTTCTTCTGCAACTGTTCCATCGCCCCGACCTTGTCGCTGAACACTTCGGGGGTCACTTCAACCTGGACCTCGACGTCGGCCAGGCCCATGTCGCCCGTGAGGATGATCAGGTAGTGGGGGAGGGTACCCTCCACCGACAGCAATCCCGTTTCAATCTGCGACGGATACACGTTCACCCCGCGGATGATGAACATGTCATCGCTCCGGCGCGAGATGCGGCTGATCCGCCGGATGGTGCGCCCGCACTTGCACGGCTCCGCGATCATGGAAGTGATGTCGCGCGTGCGGTAACGAATCATCGGCATGGCTTTCTTGCTCAGCGTGGTAAAGACTAATTCGCCTTCCACGCCGTCCGGCACCGGCTCCAAGGTGTTGATGTCCACGATTTCCGGATAGAAATGGTCCTCGAAAATGTGCAGGCCGCCATGCGCCCAGCATTCATTGCCCACACCCGGCCCGACGATTTCGGAAAGCCCGTAGATGTCATACGCCTCGATGCGTGTTTCTTCCTGAACCCGCTTGCGCATTTCTTCCGTCCACGGCTCCGCGCCGAACACGCCCACGCGCAAAGGCAGTGATTTCATGTCCACGCCCACTTTCTGTGCATGATCGATGATGTGAATGAAATAACTCGGCGTGCAGCAGATGGCGGTCACGCCAAAATCCCGCATGATCATCAACTGGCGGTCCGTGTTGCCGCCGGAAATCGGGATGACTGTGGCCCCGAGGGCTTCCGCGCCATAATGCGCCCCCAACCCGCCGGTGAACAGGCCGTAGCCATACGCATTCTGTATAATGTCGCCACGGTCCAGGCCGCAGGCCGCGAAACACCGCACCATGGCGCTCGCCCACACCTCCAGGTCTTCCTTGGTGTAGGCCACCACAATCGGTTTGCCCGTCGTGCCGCTCGATGCATGCAGGCGCACCACTTCGCTCATCGGGCTGGCAAACAGCCCAAAGGGATAGGTGTCGCGGAGATCCGTTTTCACCGTAAAGGGTAATTTTGAAATATCATCCAGCGATTGAATATGCTCCGGCTTCACTCCGCGCTCATTCATCCGCTCCCGGTACAACGGCACATTTCCATACGCGCGGGTCACCATTGCCTGAAGCCGGTGCAATTGCAACTGGCGAAGTTGCTTTACCGGTAGGTAGTCCGGCGCGCTCACCGGATGAAACGCGCAACCTGCATCATGCCAAAACTCACCACCCATGTACAGCCCTTTCCATCGTTATGCCAGAAACCCTAGCCGATTCTAGCGTTTAGAGCATTTCTCCCAATTCCTGCAAGTATAATCCATTCAGGGACATTGTGCAAGCACTGGACTCGTCGGATTCTTTGCCCAGGGGCGCCCGGTCCGGGTATTTGTATCGATTCATATCCTCGCGATAGAATCCATCCACGTCATGGGAATTCATGGCCAAAAGAGAAGGAAGAAGGATGAAGGTTCTTTACATAGCGACCGAATGCAAACCCTTTTCAAAGGCGGGGGGGATCGGCGATGTCACGGGTGAACTGCCCCCCGCATTGAAGGCGTTGGGGGTGGATATAGAAATTGTAACGCCCTGGTACGGCTCGATTACGAAGCCGGAGGGCTTTGATTTTGTGGAGCATGGAGACAAGAGGGTGGTCACTACCGAACTGGAGGGGGTGCCGGTCAATTTCATACAATCCCCGGAACATTTTGAGGGGAAATACGCCGCTGTCTATGTCAACAGCCCGGATATCCCTTTTTTTGACGATGCCCTGCGTTTTTCTTTTTTTTCCCGGGCCTGCCTGCGGCTCATCGGGGAAAAGCAACCGGACATTGTGCACATCAATGATTGGGGGTTGGGATACTTGTTCGGATTCATGCACATCGAGGGAATCACCCACAAAAAAGTCCTCACGATTCATAATATTGTTTATCAAGGCAACCTGCCCACGGAATGCATTGCGGGGACCGAGATGGAAGGCCTGTACACCGATCCGGTGGCCGGCCCGTTCTTTGATGATCCGCGGGTCGAGTGGCAGAACGTCAACCCGCTGCGGCTCGGAATTGAACTGTGCGATATCGCGCACGCGGTGAGTCCGAATTATGCACGGGAAATCACGCAGCCGGAAGACCCTGGACGGTTCTTCGAAGGGGGCAAAGGACTCGAAGCCTTTACCCAGCGGCTCTATCAGGAGGGGCGGCTCACGGGCATCCTCAACGGGTGCCACTATGCCGTACCCGCCACCGAAAAAGCCTTTGAGCGCACACTCCAGGCAAAACGGGAGATGAAAAAGGCGCTCTCTCATGAATTCAAAGAGGATGGATTCCTGCTGGGATTCGTGGGACGCGCCGTGGAACAGAAGTTCCGGCTGCTCACCGAAGTCCTCGACGGGAAAAGCGTTCTCGAACACATTTTGGACATGCCCGGGGTCAACGTGGCCGTGCTGGCGGCCGGCATCCCGGAGTACGAGTCCTTTTTGAAGGGTTTTGTGGGCCGCCCCAATTATTGCGCCAAGATCGAATTCGATCCCCGGATGGCCGATCATATTTGCCTGGGAAGCGATGTCTTCCTGATGCCCAGCCTCTTTGAACCCTGCGGCATCGCCCAAATGCTCTCCATGAGCAACGCCACGCCGCCGCTGGTGCGCTGGACCGGCGGCCTGCAAGACACCGTAACACCGCATACGGAATCCCACGGCTCCGGATTCGGGTTTGACGGCGCCAATCACCGGGAAGTCCTGCAAAACCTCCTGGCCGCCGTCCACGAAGCAAAAAACCTCTACGAACAGAACCCGGCCGCTTTTCGACAGCTTCAATACAACGCGTTCCGGCAACGCTTCCCATGGGAAGACTCCGCGAAAAAATACATCCGGGAACTGTACGAGCCACTGATGCGGTGAGTTTTCATTAACCTGTCGGACCAGTCAGACAGGCCGGACCAGTTATACGACATATTCCAGTTGCTCAGTCTGATGACCCACATCCATAGACTGTTAAAATCTTCTTAAAACAAAACCAGAGGGGACGTCGCAAAAGAAGTCTCCTCTGATTATTTTTGGGTTAAGCGATTATGCTTCTTTGGCCTTTTCGCGGCCGAGGGCGAACACTTCAAAATTCTCCGCATGAGCCTTGGCGGGGAGATTGGCTTTGATGGCCTCGGTCCACACGGCGTCCTCGATATTCAAATGCGCACTGAGCGCGCCGAGCATCGCAATATTGAAATTCCGGCGCGTCAACGGAGTGTCGTCATCGTCATCGAGATCTTCGATCTCGTCATATTCATCACCGAGCAGGAGGGCCGGTTCGATCAGAAGGCCGTCTTCTCTCATGCGATGGCGGAAATTGTCCACCTGGGTGGTATCCATGATAATGAGAAAATCCGCGCCGCCCGGCGGCACCATCGGACTGTACACTTTTTCGCCATAACGGACGTCACTGCTGACAGACCCGCCGCGCTGGCTCATGCCGTGCACTTCACTTTGCTTCACATCAAATCCGGACGCGGTGGCGGCTTCCGCGAGGATGTCCGCCGCCTTGATGATGCCCTGGCCGCCGAGGCCGGCAAAAACAATGTTGGTTACCTTGCTCATGCACTACCCTGCCTTCCCGTCGCACGCTCGTAGGCTTCCAGCTTGGGCGCGCCCAGACTGCACAGCCGCCGCGCAATGATTAACACCAATTCCTCGCTATCGAGGCTTTCTTTCAGCGTTTTTTCAAAAAGTTCCTTGTTGGCCACGGGATCGATCACGTGGACCTTGTCCAAGCCAACGGCTTTCCCGAGTTCTTCAAAACTGAGCTTGCGCGTGGCTTTGTGCGCCAGCGTGCGGCCCGTGCCAGGATGTTCCTGCAAGCCCGTCATGGCGGTCGTGCCGTTGTCCACAATCACCACGACGTGACCGGTGGGAGGGGGGTTGTACGCCATATCCACCAGCCCCGTGATGCCCGAATGCACAAACGTGCTGTCGCCAATAACGCTGACGACCTTCTTTGCTTCTTCCGGCGGCAATGCGTGACGCAGCCCCAGCCCCACGCCAATGCTCGCGCCCATGCACACACAGGAATCCATCGCTTCGAGCGGCTTCAATCCGCCGAGCGTGTAACAGCCGATATCGCCTGCCACAATAAGTTGTTGTTCCGCCATCACGCCCGAAACCGTTCGGTGGGGGCAATCCGAGCAGAGCTTCGGCGGGTTGCCGGGAGGATACACCGGCTCGGCGGACGTATCGCCCGCCAGAATCCGTTTCACCCGGCCCACATTCAATTCACCAAAACGGTACATTTCCGCTTTGCCTTCCACGGCAATCCCGGAATACCGGCAATACTCGACCAGATAGGGGTCGCCTTCTTCGATCACCACGCAGCGCTTCACCTTTTTCGCGAACGCGCGCACAAAATCATCGGGGAAGGGGTAGCACATGCCAATCTTGCAGATACTGGCTTCGGGGGCCGCTTCCCGCGCATGCAGGAACGACACGCTTGACGTGATAATACCGAGTTCCGAACCGCCTTCAAATATCTGATTCGGCCCGGAAGCTTCGTTCCAATCCTTAATTTCCACCAGTTTCTTCCGCAACTTGCGGTGCGCGGGGCGGGCATAGCCCGGCACCATCAACCGCGCGGCGATATCATGTTCGAAATGGGGTTTTCCCGGCGCGGCAATCTTACCGGCCGGTTGCACGACACCCTTCGAGTGGCATACCCGCGTGGTCATGCGCAACATCACCGGCGTGCCCCAGCGTTCCGAAATTTCCACCGCCTTCAGGAAGAAATCATAGGCTTCCTGCGCATCGGACGGTTCCAATGTGGGGATGCCCGCCGCGCGCGAATAATTGCGGTTGTCCTGTTCGTTTTGACTCGAGTGCATTTCAGGGTCATCGGCGGATACTAGCACCAGCGCGCCCGTGACGCCCGTGTACGCCGCCGTGAACAGCGGGTCCGCCGCCACATTCACACCCACGTGCTTCATAGATACCAGCACCCGCGCGCCCGCATAGGCCACGCCAATCCCCACTTCGAACGCCACCTTCTCATTGGGCGCCCATTGCGATTTCCCGCCCAGTCTTGCGAATTCTTCCAGAATTTCCGTGGCGGGAGTCCCCGGATACCCGGTCCCCAGCGTTACACCCGCCGCTATGGCGGCGCGCGCCACGGCATCATTCCCCATCAACAACAACCGGTTTGCATCGCCCATACCGCATACTCCAACTTCTTCTTGGTTAATAGTGGGCCCAGTACGGTCAGAAGAGGACCTGACAAGGCTTGAAGAGGCATTACTTTAGCAGGAAACTGAAAGAATTTGCAAAAAACGGACAAAAGCCCCATGGAACGCAACATTCCATGGGGCATGAAACACACCGTGATAGCTACCAAAGGCCCGGACAGAAGCCGTCTTCACTGTTTTCGCAGGCGTGGTAACCGTTGGAGTTCAAAAACTGGATGAGACGCAGCAATTCATAGAGGTTTATCATCCAATTCTGGGGAATGTAATCGCTTGCATGCGGTGTGCAATCGGTGCCGCCCGGGCCCGGCGCAAAACCGTCTTCGGTGCCGGCCTGGCAATGATAGCTGTCCACATTGAAGAACTGAATCACGCGCAGCAATTCAGACAGGCTGATCCGGTTGTTGAAATTCGTGTCGGCGGAATGCCACGGGCCTTCGCCCACGCCCTCGCCTTCCTCCCCGCCTTCCGAATCACCTTCAAGCCCGCCTTCGCCTTCCACCGCGCAGGGAACTTCATCGGTGATGAATCCGGAGGTCACATTGACTTCCATGGCCCGGCCCTGCGCATCCTGTGCTTCGCCGTTCCTGCCGCTCAATTCCGTGCCAATGATAAAACAGTGGTCCACCACATCAAAGCGCAAGTACATCAGGACACCCGGCGGTATCGTTGCGAGGGATTCCTTTTCCGTATCGGAAATCGTGATTCGTTGGCATCCGGGCGCCACGGAAACCGCTTCAAGAGTCTTGCCCGCACTGGTCAGACTGGGACCCTTCTCCACATTCACAAGGCTGAATTTCGGACTGTCAAAATAAAGATCAAATACGAGACGTGCGGGCGGATTGTTCGTGGCCAACAATTCCACGGGAACCGTGTTGTAACGCGAGAACGCAAAGCCTATCCGAAGCGTTACGCTGAGTTCATCTTCGCCTTCTCCTTCCACAATACCTTCGATCTGGCCTTCTTCGAGGCCTTCGGGCTGGCCTTCCACAACACCTTCG
>CAYYRW010000002.1:64432-318658 GCA_964474205.1 uncultured Nitrospirales bacterium
CACCTTCGATCTGGCCTTCTTCGAGGCCTTCGGGCTGGCCTTCCACAACACCTTCCGACTGACCTTCCTCGACACCTTCCGGCTGGCCTTCCTCGACACCTTCCGGCTGGCCTTCCTCGACACCTTCTGGCTGACCTTCCACAACGCCTTCGGGCTGGCCTTCCACAACGCCTTCGGGCTGGCCTTCCACAACGCCTTCCGGCTGGCCTTCCTCGACGCCTTCCGGCTGGCCCTCTACGACACCTTCCACACTTCCTTCCCCTTCAATCTCTCCTTCCAGCGGTGCTCCTTCGCCCTCAAATTCTCCTTCTTCCGTAGAATACACAACGATTTTCGCGGTGTTGGTGGTCAGGGTTCTCGGCGCCTTCAGGCCGGTATCTCCGTAAATTTTACACCGGTAGATTCCGGCTTGCGCCGTGGTGAGAGACTCAAAATGGAGTTCCGAATGCGTGGCGTCCGAAATCGCCACCCCGCCTTTGTACCATTGATACGTGGGTTCGGCATCACCCCCGGCCACCACCACGGACAAGGTATGCGAATCCCCTGTGTTAAACTCGCCGCCCACGGGTTGTTCCACAATGCGAAAGTCGGAATCGAGCAGCACCGTAAGCCAGCTTCCAGGGGAAACCCGGGTCCAGATTTCGTCCATCACCCGCGCGGAATACCGGTAGCCGCCTTCAGACGTAGTGAGATAGGGGTCCGTATACGACAATTCCGGGGAAAGCGCTTGCACCACAATCGTTGACGTCTTGTATTTTTCCCATTGGACCTGCGCCGGGTCACGCCCCAGGGCTTGTGTACCCCCCACAAACCCCACAATCCACGTAAATGATTCGCTCGATAGTGCCGTGACGGAAGCAGGGGAATACTCCGTTATACGCAGCGGCGGCGTTATATGGCAGGCCGCCAGCCAAAGCTCGCGGTTGGCGCCCGCCGCGGTGTATTCCGCCCCGTTCAAGCGCCCGCCGGAGATATTCCCGTCAATATCCCCCGCGGAACCCAGATAGTTCACCTGGGTGATTCCCGAAGGCCGGGTATTGGCGGCACTGCCAAATTTATAGTAACTATTGGGAGAAAACGTGATGTCGCCCTGAATATCGGTGATATGACCGGCAAGAGTGGTGCCGGTGAACATGACATAGAGGATGTTGTTGACATATTGTTCCACAAAATCATCCATGGTGCCGTTCCACGTCATGAACCCCGTTTCGCCCAGGGTGAAATATCCCGCAAGAAGATCGGCAATAATCGCGCCCATGGCGGAATTGCGGGCGGTAATCAATGTAATGACATTGCAGGAATCCAGCCCCCACCACCAGCACTGCCAATTATTCACCACCATATCGCTTTGTATCTGGGTCTTGTTCGCGGAGAATCCCTGCTGAATTCGCTGCACCGCCGTCGCCGTCAGTTGATTGGTGCCATAATTTGTTCCGCCCAGGGTATACGCCCCCATCAACACCGCCGAAAGCATGGCGAATTGATCGTCATCCATGATGCCGTTGCTGTCATGATCCTGTTGGGAAAGGAAAATGACCTCCGACAAGGGAATGCCATTGGCCGCGGCCATGGATTCCATGGTTTCATCCATGTACCGCAAAATCCCGTCAAAGTCAACATCCGTGCCCGCGCCGCGGGCCGGAACAGCCATCGCGAGCATCAAACCAATCAAACAAACACTTCGCAACACGTTACCCGAATTCATGAGGTCTCGCCTCTGTTTTCTCCGTTGTTGGCGCATTCAACACGCAGTTGAACAGACACATCGTGTGGAATTCTACCATACAACGCACGCGAATGCATAAAAATTCGATAGAATTTTACGTCGGCTATTTATCACTATTTGCAGTATGGATTTTGTCAATACTGCTCAAGGACCAGGACAGAATCCATCTTCCGTACTTTCTCCGGGGCAATAATGATACCCGCCGGAGTTGAAGAATTGGATGAGACGGAGGAGTTCGGAGAGATTGATCAACCAGTCTTGTGGAGCATAATCACTGGAGTGGGGGAGACAATCCACTTTAGTGATTTGACGTAAGACAAGGGGTTGCAACCCCTTGTCGGGGGAACGGTCCACCGCAAGGACAAGGGGCTGCAACCCCTTGTCTGAGGCCGGTCCGGGGGCATAGCCGTCTTCCGTTCCGGTTTCGCAATGGTAGCCGCCGGAATTGAAGAACTGAATCACCCGCAGGAGTTCGGAGAGGTTCACCAAGCCGTCACAGTTCTGGTCGGCGGTGTGGCAGCCGGTCTCGCCTTCGAGTTCTCCTTCTTCGCCCTCGCCTTCAATGACGGGGCCCAGCGAGATCACCACCGCCACGGCAGTATCACAGGCCACGGACAGGCCGAATACGGGGTCCTGACGGATGATTTGACCTTCAGGCACGGCCGCGCTGTTCTCTTGGGTAACAACGCCCAAGGCGAGATGGGCGGCGGCCAGGGCGGTTTCCGCGTCCGCTTGGGTAACGCCCGCCAGGTTCGGCACGGGCGCAATGCAGGGTCCGCGCGACACCACGATGGACACCACGCTGCCGTAGGCAACCGAAGCCGCCGCTGCGGGGTTTTGTGTGATCACGTGGCCGAGAAGCACGGTGTCGCTGTATTCCTGGGTGACTTCGCCCAAGGCCAACCCAAGGACCGCCAAGGCGGCTTCCGCTTCCGCCTGGGTCTTGCCGGACAGGTCCGGCACGGTTACGCTTTCGGGCACGAACACCGCGATGAGTTCCACGTTCTGGTCAATGGTCCCGGAAATGGTGCGGGAGGCGGGGTCCTGACCGGCGGGCACGTTGCCCTGCCATTGCAGGAAGAGGAACTCCGCGCCCGGCGTGGCGGTAACCTCGAAAGGATCCCCGGTCATGTGCCAATACAGTTCCGGAGCAGGGTCGGTTGTCCCATTGCCAATCACCTGGATATACAAGTAAAAATCCGCCTCGGAGAAGTTCGCGGTCACACTCCGGTCCTGGTCCATAAGAATCTCAGGGTCGCGGTCCGTGGGGTCCATGCCGGGTGACAGATCCCCCGACCAGTTTTGAAAGATAATGGAATGATTGTCAATGGCATGGATGGTGGGCGTGCTCCCTGCCATATACCCGACTGTCCCGAAAGGATCCGTTGTGCCCCCTCCCGTCTGGTTCACGGTCAAGTGATACCCTTCCGTTCCCAGATTGATAGTAACATTCTTGTTGCCATCCATGAGCAGACGATAGAAAAAATCATAGGTATTCACATCCCCGGAATAACCGCCCCAATACGTGCCGGCGTTCGGGCGCACTTCCAAATGGGCATAACGTCCCGAGAAATAATTATATACTCCGGCGGGATGCGACACATAGTCCGCCGAGCCTCCACCCGATACGGTGGTGGTTAACGAATAATCCCCGGGGCCAAACACAGCGGTGATGGTAAGGTCGGAATGCACGATGAAATTGGGACCTATGTCATAACTATTCGCGCCCTCGGGAAGCCCTTCCCAGTGATCAAAGGCATCACTGTTCTCGAAAATATTGGCGACCACCTCCATTTCCGCGCCATCCAGCATCCCATAGGTTCCAGGATCGGGCCAGACACTCCCATTCCCGGTAAACCCAATCGTCACATCCCAATCCGCGGTCACATAATTCGCGGTAATGGTGCGGTCCTGGTCCATAGTCACGGTTAAGTACTGGCTGGCGCGATTTCCAAAGCCAGTGTCGCCCGTCCACCCATTGAACGCCCATCCGTTCATCCCGGGCGTTGCAGCCACGGTTATTAAGCTATCCTTGCTAAAATTATGGGCAATCCCTGGTGCTGGACCACCAGCGGGGTCCGTGGAGCCCGTTCCCTCGATAATGATGGTCAATGTTTGAATATCTTCCTTAAACACCGCCGTAATCGAACGATCCCGGTCCATCAGTACCGGTAATTCGGGATTATGGGCATCCGCGCCGCCGGGAAGGTCTCCCGTCCATTCAAAGAATTTCCAACTCGTGTAATTTTGCTGCGCTTTCAACACCGGTTCCGTATTCGCCGCAAAATTCACGGATTCATACATATTAAGCCCCCCATGTCCCTCAACGTTTGTGGTCAAGGTGTATCCGTCCGCTTCAAAATTGGCACTGACCGATTTATTGGCATCCATGAGAAGTTCCACAGTCGGCGTATCCGTGGTGATATCCCCGGTCCAGCCCGCGAAATAGCTGTTCATTCCGGTCCACACCCCCAGCGAAGCCAATTGTCCCTCCAGGTATCGGAAAACACCGGTGCCAGGCATAACACCGCCCTCACCCGCGCTTCGCGTGACGGTCAAGGTCCAATCGCCGGGGATAAAATTCGCCGTGACCGTACGGTTGCGGTCCATGAGGACGCTGGTCCAGCGGTTCGTTGCCGTATCCGGATTCACATCCCCGGACCAGTGGGAGAATGCATCGCCGCCCGCCAGTAAATTGTAATCCAGCGACGCAGAACGCCCGCTCCTATACCCGTAGACTCCCGGATCGGGGTTAATATCACCCGTGCCCGATAAAAGTACCGTCAATGTGTAGTCCGCGGGAACAAAAACCGCTGTAACCGTCCGGTCTTGATCCATCACCAAGCCCGCAGACGCATTAGTGGGATCGGTGTCGCCAATGTCCCCTTCCCAGTGATCGAAGGCCGCGGTTTCCGTGGGAATGGCTCTGAGCCATGTGGTGCTTCCCGTGGCATACACATGCTGCACGCCGGGAGCTATGCTCCCGGAAGGCTCCGTAGCACCTCCGCCTTCAATTATTACCGTGAGGGTCTTGATGTCTTGAATAAACACCGCCGTTATGGCGCGATCCTGGTCCATGACTATCGGCAACACCGCATTATTCGGGTCCGCGCCGCCGGGAAGGTCGCCCTCCCAATGGTCAAAGTAATACAGAGAATAACTTTCCTTGGCGGTCAGATCAAAAGAAGCGCCGCTTGCGTAATTATACGTTTCATCGCCCCAAAATCCATCAATATCCCCCTGACCAATCGTATCGAGCGTTAATACGTATCCAGTGTTCACAAAATCGGCGGTTACGGTCTTATGACCGTCCATCAGAATGCTTACATTTTTCTTGTAACCCGTGACATCGCCGGACCAGCCGTTAAAATAAGCCCCGTCCCCCCCGCCATAACTCACCTGCGCCATTCGCCCATCCAGGTAGGAATAGACACCCATATTGGGCGATGTGCCCCCCCCTGAACTCCCCGTTTTATTTATGGTAAGCGTCCAGTCGCCCGGCACGAAATTTGCCGTCACGGTCTTGTCGCTGTCCATGAAAACATATGCATAGGCCTCTATCCCGCTGGCGTCGCCGGTCCAGGCCTCGAAAGCATACCCGCTCCCGGAAACCGGTTGCGCGTCAATTTTGGCGGTTTCATCCGCCAACACAGGATGAGAACCCGGTTTAGGCTCCGTGTCCCCCGTGCCATTTACAGTGATATTAAGTATATGTGTGGGGCCGCACAGGGCGTTTTCCTTGATGTTGGCGGCGGGCGCCAGTGTTTCGAGTTGAGCAAGCTGGTTTTCATCGCAGAAAGGGGTGCCACCGTAGAATGGATTATCCACCAAATCAACCTCGGTGAAGTTGGCCACATTCGGATGGTCCAACAACGGCTGGATGTCCGTGAGCTGATTAGAACGGATCGATATATCTTGAAGGTTGGTACAGGAAGCCAGCGCGGTTATATCGCTCACCTCGCAATCATCAAAACTTACTGCATGAAGGCTGGTGATCCCACTCAATCCCGAAATATCCGTGAGGGGACCTTGTCCGAAATACGCCAGTTGAAGGTTTGTGAGGTTAGACAAATCCGGTATGGTGGTGACCTGGGTCACCATACACATCACCTGGTAAAGATTGCTGTAATTGGACACCACGCTAATATCCGAGACCGGAACATTCCACAAGACAAAATACATGCTGGGGTTAATTGCGGTAAGCCCGCTGACATCCGTCAGGTTAGGTTCCACGCAAATCCCTATACTCTGCAGATTCACCAGCCCGTTAAGAATGGGAATATCCGCATTGTCCAGCCCGCAATTAAAAATCCCCAGAAACGTCAGGGTGTCCGCCACATCCGATAACGGGGAAAAATCCGTGATGGGGTTGGCCATGAGCCATAACTGAGACAGGCTATCCATGGTGCGGATGGGTTCCAGGCTGGTGATGCCGTCATTACCCATGAGACTTAGGTTCTCCAGATTCACCAGCCCCGCCAGGGGAGAAAGGTCCGAAATCAAGTTGTTCCCGGTTTCATAAAAATCAATACCTGACCCAATGACATTATGCCCATATCCCAGATCAAGATTGATTAGATTGGTAAGCCCGCTTAACGGTGCGAGATCAGAAATTTGATTCACCCCCAGATTAAGGTCCGTAAGCGACATGCAGGCCTCCAAACCCGTCAAGTCCGTAATTCCCAGTTCCTTCGCCACCAGAGTGGTAAACCGGGAATCCGAGAGTTCCGTGTCTTGGGGCGGATCACTCAATGTTCCCCCCGTGGCGGCCTCCCATTGTGTTTTCACCGCATTAAACAACGCACTGTCATTGAACGTGACGGGCGCGGACCAGCTTGCGCCGGAAATCAGAACTATCACGAAAAACGAGACCAACCACCTACGCTTAAACATAACTTCACTCCCTTTGTATCAATTTTACCCTTCGTTGTTCTCCCTTGCCGTTCAGAGGCAACCTATTCTTTCACACACCCCGGCATAATGCAAATGCCTGTATTGTGGCGCAGGCGCTTCGCAGGTTCCACTCCCTGTGCGCCTCGCGCATAAGAAATAAATCTGTGGACATCGGTGAAATCTGTGGATAATCTCTCCCATCAAAATCAGAACCCCGAGCCCGAAATCTGAAACGCGGTTTCTCCGGTTATGCCCCCGCACTGTGTCCGTCAGTGTTTGTCTGTGCTCCCCCTTTATCCCCCTCTAATTATTCATTCTTTGCGGAAGACTCTTTCCCCTCATCTTCTGCATGGCAGGAATCGGCCGGTTCCTGCCGCTGACACGTTCCCCGTTCTCCACATGACGCACAGGAACCCTCAACATGGGTACGATTTTCAGTGACTACTTGCCGCTGAATCCAAACCCACACCAGCGCCGCCCCGAAAATGATTCCCGCCGCGATGAGCATACGAAACATATCACGTCCCCAATCCGGCGAATCCCATGAAGGCCAATGATAGAATCCCGGCCAGCATAAGGCTCAGCGCGGTGCCTTTCACCATACCCGGCACGTCGTGCAGATCCAATCGCTCCCGGAGCCCCGCCATGATCACCAGCGCGATGGTGAATCCCGTGCCCGCGCCCACGGCATACGCCATGCATTGAATCAGGTTGTACCCCTTGCTGGTCTGCAACAGGGCCAGCCCCAGGACCGCGCAATTCGTGGTAATCAGCGGCAAATAAATGCCCAGGGCACGAAACAGCGCCGGACTATACTTTTTCATGAACATCTCAATAAACTGCACCACCGCCGCAATGATCACGATATAGCAAATCAATCGCAAGTATTCGATTTGGAACGCCACCAGCAAGGCATTAATGCCATAAGCGCATGCCGAACTCACAATCAGGGTGAAGGTCACGGCCAAACCCATGCGCGAGGCCGTCTCGAATTTTCCCGAGACTCCCAGAAACGGGCAAATGCCCAGAAATGAACTGAGCACAAAATTGTTCATAATGCAACTGCTGATGAGGATGAATCCTGGCGACTCCGTGTTCATGACATGAGGGTTCCTTTCGCCGTTTTCCGCTGCCGGAGCCATGCAAAGAGCAACAGCCAACCCGCCAGGACGAAAAATCCGCCCGGCGGCAGCAGCATGATGGCCCACGGCTCGAAATGAGAACCAAACAGATGAATCACAAAGGGCGTATTGCAGAACAAGGTCCCATTCCCGAGAATCTCCCGCACCGACGCAAGGCACAACAGGGCGATGGTAAATCCGATGCTCATGCCCAGGGCGTCCAGAATGGACTTCCGGACCGTGTTCTTGCCGGCAAAAGCTTCCGCGCGCCCCAGAATAATGCAGTTCACCACAATCAATTGAATATACGCGCCCAGCGCCGCATACACCTTCAAGCTTATCGCCTGGATTGCATAATCCACAATCGTGACGAATGTGGCGATGATCACAATATACGTGGCGATCCGCACCTGTTTGGGAATAAAATTGCGCAACATCGCCACCAACGCGCTCGAACACACCAGCACAAAGGTGGTGGCGAAGCCCATTGAAATCGCATTCACCACCGCATTGGTCACCGCCAGCACCGGGCACATGCCCAGCACCAGCACAAACACCGGATTCTCCCGCCACAATCCGTTTAAGAACGTGGTCATGTCCGAAGGACCCCGGCTGAATTTCTGCGGTTCATTCGCCATACTTTACCATTTCGTTCATCTTGTTTTGTCATTGCGAGGAGCGTGGCGGCGAAGCAATCTCGTTGTCTGCTTCATCACAAGTCATCCTCTCGTTCCCACACTTGGGAACGCACTTACCCAAAAGCTTCGCTTTGAATGTACACACGCCATGTTTCATTAAATCAAAACTCGCAGTTTTCACTCTATTTAACCGTAAATTGATCCAAATGTTTTTTCACCAGCGGCACCATCTGTTGCGCGCTTTCGTTCAATGCCCGCGCCACGGCCTTTGAGGAAACCGTGGCCCCGGAGATTCCATCAATCTGCCACGCTTCCGGCGTCATACCGCGCTTGCTCAATTCTATCGGATGCGCCAAGGCGCCGCCATCGCCCGTCACACTCACATCCAGTGCATCAAAGTTTCGCGCAAAATCCGGCGACGTGACAATCTTATCGCCCAAGCCAGGCGTCTCCCGGTTCTCCAATACTTTCATGCCGATAATGCACTGCCGCACGGGATCATAGCCGTAAAGCGCGCGAATGGTGTCTTGATAGCCCTGCGCGGATGCCTCAATCGCAACGCCCATCAATTTCCCGGAAACGTCAAACCCCGCAAAGACCTTGGGACCGGTGGCTTCCTGTCCCTCGATACGTGTAAAGGTGTCCTGGCCCACCGCAAAGGTCGCCCGTTGTACCGCGCCCGGAAGCACGGCAAACACCGCTTCTTCCGTGGCGCGCTGCTTATTCAATGCAATCCGCGCCGCCGTGCCTTCGTACGCCACCACAATCAACACGCCCGAAAGCAGGGAGACCACCCCCATGGTCCGCACCATGGCAATCCAATCATTTTTAGGCGCCGCGTTGCTCATGGCTTCACCTTTTTCCGGCTGGCGCCATACACACGCGGCTGAGTCAGATTGTCGATGTGGGGGGAGAGGGCATTGCCCAGCAAGATGGCATACATAACCCCTTCGGGCAATCCGCCCTTTAGCCGGATGATTACCGTGAAGAACCCCATAAGCCCGCCATAAATCCACACCCCCAGCGGCGTCACCGGCGACGCCACCATGTCCGACGCCATGAACACCGCCCCAAGCATCAGCCCGCCGGAAAAGAGGGTGAAAAACGGCGAAGGATATTTGTCCGGATTCATCCAATAAAATAACGCGCTGAAAATAAACGCGCTCAGCAGCATGGCCGCGGGAATGCGCCAGTTCATGAACTTGCGCACCGCCAGATAGACCCCGCACAGCAGAATCAGAATTGCACACGTTTCCCCCGACGACCCGGCGGTCATACCGAAAAACAACTTTGGAATTTCCGTCGTGACATGATCGAATTTTTGCAACGCCAGCGGCGTGGCGCCTGAAAACCCATCCACGGCCACCTGTTTTGACCATTCCGCCACCGAAGGCGGCGACATCAACGGCCACGCCAACGTCGAGGGGATTAACTCCATGAAACGATGTGGAACAAGGCCCGGCGTCCACGTGGTGATGGCCACCGGAAACGCCGCTTGAAGAAAGGCCCGCCCCACCAACGCCGGATTGAACAGGTTATACCCCAAGCCGCCAAAAATCGCCTTGCCCACCACCATGCTGAACAGGCTCCCAACGCATGCCATCCAGAGAGGAAATCCCGGCGGCAAGGTCAGCGCCAACAGCAGCCCTGTAATTACCGCGCTCCAATCCGTGATGGTGGTCGCTTTTCTCGAAATGCGGCAGATCACGTGTTCCGTCAGCACGCATACCGCCGTGGTGCAAAGCATGAGGGCCAGCGCGCTCAAACCAAACAGGTACACGGAAAACGTACACACGGGAAGCAGCGCGTACACCACATTCCGCATGATGACCGGCACGGCGGCGCCTGCGTGAATATGCGGTGACGTACGCAACACAAAGCTATGTTCATTCGCCATCAGGAATTCCCTCCCGATGACGCCGCCGTCTTCTCCCGCGCCCGCCGCCGGCGGTTCGCCGATTTCGCCACACGGAAATAATGCACCAGCGGGATATGCGACGGGCATACATAACTGCAGCATCCGCACTCAAAACAATCATTCAGATGGAATTCCTCCTCCATCGCCTCGTATTGCCCTTTCCGCGCGAGAAGCCCAAGCCGTGATGGATTCAAATGGATCGGGCATGCATCCACGCACGACCCGCATTTAATGCACGGATAGACTTGCTTTTCCGATCCGTTACCTACGGCTTCGGTAAACGCCACTATGCCCGTAATGCCCTTGGTGACCGGCGTCGCCAAAGAACTGATGGCCATTCCCATCATGGGACCGCCAAACACCACCTGATTTGCGTTTCCCTTGAATCCGGCATATTCCAGCGCAAACCATAGGGGGGTTCCCAGCGCCATCAAGTAATTGCCCGGCTTTGAAACGCCCGGCCCCGTGATGGTAACCACACGCTCAATCAATCCCTGATGCTTGGGCAGCAGATCGCCTATCTGCGCCAGCGTCGCCACATTCATAATCAAGGCGCCAATATCCACCGGCAGCCCGCCCGAAGGCACTTCCCGGTCCAAGAGCGCTTTCGTCAGCATCTTCTCCGCGCCCTGTGGATATTTGGTTGGCAGCGGAACCACGTCGGCCCGCAACGGGCACCGCATCAACACCATCTTGAGCGCTTCCAACGCATCGGGTTTGTTGTCTTCCACACCCGCAATCACCCGTTGCGCGCCCACCGCCTTCGCCGCCACCGCCACCCCCGCCAGAATATCGTCCGCGCGTTCCAGCATGACCCGGTGGTCCGTCGTGAGATAGGGCTCGCATTCACAGCCATTGATAATCAACGTACCCACCTGTTTGCCATTGGGAATCGCCAGCTTCACGTGCGTGGGGAATGCCGCGCCGCCCAGCCCCACCATGCCGGTATCCTGCACCGCCAACACCAGTTCCTCCGGCGTCATCCGGTCAATTTCCCGTGGCGCGCCATACAGAATTTCCTGCGTGGCCCCCGGATAGGTCTTTATAAAGAGGGAGGGCGTCATGGCCCCCGTGGGGCTCGGCCCCAAACCAATATGATGCACTACTCCAGTAACCGGCGCGTGCATCGGCACGGACACAAATCCGCCCGCCTCCGCAATCGGTTCGCCCCGCACTACCTCCTGGCCCTCACGCACTATCGGCACGGCGGGAGCGCCCGTATGCTGCTGCAACGGCACAATAACCTGCGGCGGAAAGGCAAGACGCCGGATCGGCCTGCCCGCCGTCGCTTCCTTGCACTCCGGCGGATGCACACCGCGCTCAAATGTTTTCTTATCTTTCTTTAAGATATTCACAGCCACTTTTAATATTTCATTACTTCCGGTACCCGATACCCGGCACCCGATACCCGGAACCCGTTTACATAAACTTTTTCGCCTTCTCGATCAGTTTCTCGATCCCTTTTTCCGTGCGATCCGCGGGATAGCCCGGATGAATGATCTTTTCCGTGCATTTCTCCGCCGCGCGCACCAAATGCTTGTACGGGCCTGCATGCGGATCCTTGATATAGGCTTTCTTCTTCTCGTTATAGGCGAACATCGCCGCGTTAATCTTCACGCACTCCTCGCACGTGGAGCACTTTTCCGAATCAATCCACGGCGCCACATAACTGCCATCGTCCGGAATGGCTGCTCCGCCGCCTTCCGCCGTTGTACTTGAGGGAGTGGGGGAGGGTTCGGGCGTGGACGTTGGTTCCACGGAAGCCGCTGGAGTGGGGGAGACCCCCTGTTCTTCCGGAAGCGCGGGGACGACAACGGGCGTTTCCTCCACGGCCAACTCCGCCGCAGATTCAACCGCCGCCGTGCGCGCGGTTTGCGCCAATCCCTGTAACGTACGCCAGGCTTCCCGCCTCGTCAACGTTTGCTGAAGCAGTACCTCGCTCGGAATCATGCGCCGCAAATGCTGGTCCTCGTCCACCGCCCACACAAACGGATACAGTCCTTCGCGGTCCTCTGCGTCCATCTGGAGGAATTCCGTCAGAGGACTCAGCTTCACCGCACTGTCGCCCGGAGGCGCTTCCACCAATTGCTCCGAATACCGTTCCTGCGTCAGGGCGAAGTCCGCAAAGGTCAACGGATATTCCATTTTAGCGGGGACGCCGTCTTCCGCAAGGTATTCAATCGTATAGGAGGGCCAGTCCGCGTCCAAACATACGTTGCCTTCCAGCGTCAATCGTTCATGCACCCTCTCGCCTAAATCAGGGTTATACCGCAACAGCGGATGCGCGCGCGATTCCACGGCCAGTTTACTCTGTATGCCCGACGTGGCACTCGAAATCCCCGCTTCGTTCGAACAAGGGCACGCCACGTTAAACAACGCGGCCCGGCGCGCATTTAGGCCCTCGATAAATCCCTTCGCGAGGTGCGACGCATGGTGGATCGCACCCTGCATCACATAGGCATGCCGCAGGGCCATCGCCGACAACGCCGCTTCCTGTTCGCAGGACCGCGCATGCGTATCGAGCAACAGCACCTTGATTGGCTTGCCCGTGCGCACCAACGCCAAAAACTCATGCGTCCCCGCGTCGCTCGTGCACACCACCGGCGGGCACAATAGATATTCTTCATCGGTAAACTGCCGCCAATCGAAGGCGTCGAAAAAGGTGTCGTGCTTGTCCGGCCGGTACTCGCCCGCCAATTCCAACTCCGCCATCCGCACGGCTTTGAATCCCGCCGCCATTTTGGCCATGTGGCCGTCCAAAATCCCCGCCGCCAAGGCTTCCACATCAGGCGACTGGTGGTTCAGCCACGGGAAAGGATAGGGATTGTACGGAAAAACGGTGCCGGACATCGCGGGACATTCCGCGGTGTTCACCACGCCCAGATTGGCACGGCCCCGCTTTGTGACACCCTCCGTGTACCGCCATTTCAATTGCTTTAGCGTGGAAAGCACGCCGGTTGTCCAGCGCAGCCATTCGGAATCCAGTGGACGGTTATCCAACTGGCGGGAAAGGTCGGCCAACGTGATGTCACGTTGCGCATAGTGGTCCAAGGCCCTGGCCACCGCCTCCGCATCGTCAAATTCCAGGTTATCAGCCAGTTTCAGCCGGATATGCCGCTCCATGCGTCCAATCAGCTTTTCGATATGCGCCACGTGTTTTTTCACGCGCGGCTGCATCAACGCTTCGACGCATGCGGTGAACAGGCGCAGCACCAAGGCCTCGCCGCATCCCGCGCATGTACCGCCTCCAAACATGGCGGGATCACAATGGCTTTTATCCAGCAACAAGGTCTCCAACGGCCCAAGAGCGGGGGAGGGTGTCAAATACTCCGGCGGAGTGGTGGGCAATTCCAGCCAAAACTCCCACGACTGCCGCATCGCCTGCACGCTCACCGCCGTTTGCGGAATTTCTTTAAGCGCCTCATCCGTGCACACGTGCACGCACGCCATGCAGCCCTTGCACGCATAGGGGTTAATCGCAATCGAGAAAAGCGCCCCGGCCCCCCGCGCGCTTTTTTCCCGCTCCGTGAAATGCGGTTCGGTTGCCGCGAAGGCATACCCCTGCAGCACGCTCCGCAACGCGTCCAATTCCTCTTTTAACGCCGCGTTCTCCCCGGCCCCCGCCACCGCCTCCGCGATAACCTGGTTAAATGCCGCTTTTACGTCCATTCCGGGCGCCAGCACCGGGCGCAGCTTGCGTTCCAGCGTGCGCACCGCGCCCCGCAAATGCTCTATCGTGCGGCCTTCCTTTTCCAAACAACGAATGGCCGTTTCAAACACTTCCAGCACCGGCGTCACCAAACCATGAACCGCGTTGTCGGGACACACTGTGTAGCACTTCCCGCAGGCCGTGCATTTTTCCGGCGTCCATTCAGGGTGCGCGGCACGCGTAGGGGTCAGGTCGCGAAACACCCCGGTAATGGCGGGCGTGAGATTGAACGCCATAAACGGGTCCGCCAACTCGCCGCGAATCTCACCGGTACGATAGAAATTACCGACTTGTTCCCAGAAACGATGGCTGTCGGTCACTGCCATATCGCTCACCGGCTGCTGCTTCAACATGCGCGGGATCGTCAATGCTTTCCGCAAGGGTTCCACGTTTTCCGCGCCCAGCGATTTTTCGATAATCTCCTTGACCTCGTCATAGCCCCGCCGAAGTGATTTCAATTCCTCATCGCCCACTTTCCCATGCAGATACTCGCCAAACAACCGGAACAGCGACGCCTCGGTGGTTTGCGTCATCGCGATCACCGGCGACACCTTGTAAAACGCGCCCTGAAGCGCCATGTCCTGCATCAACCGCCGGCGCTCAGGTGTCGAGGCGATATCCCGGGCAATCGCCGCCGCATCCAGGAAATATAAACGGATTTTATGCTGCACGATGTACTTCTGGGCACGCGGCGGGAGCATCCCCCAGATGGCGTCCTGGGACAACGCGCTCTGAAGCAGCACCATTCCGCCGGATTTCATCCGGATCAACGGATTGCCTTGCCGGAACGCCTCCGGATCGCTGCACAGCGCGATGTCCGACTCCGCATGTTCGCCGCTCACTTTCAAGGGTTCCGCCGCCGCGGTCAGCACGGTCACCGACGGACGCCCCTTCTTAACCGCCGGGTATTGCGGTTGCGCCTGAATTTGCAAACCCAAAACATCGAAAAGGCTCAATGCCAGATGCCGGGCCGCGTCGCCATGACCGCCCGCCGCATGAATCCGCACCGTGATACTTCGTTCCGGAAGCAGCGCAGGATTCTCACTGCCATGGAGGCTCAAGTGCCTCACCTGCGGGTACGCGTCCAACACTTCACTCTGATGTATCTCCTGCTTGGGCGTGGCGGGGGTTTGGCGTGTGAAATCCACGGACAGATAAAACGATTTCCTCTTGCCGCCGCCCTCCAGCATGTTCTCCACAACCCCAACCACCGCTTCGGAACGCACGCTCTGCCCGCCCAAACCATACGACCCCGAATACAGCGCCGGAAAATCCTGTGCCGTATAGGGAACATACCCCGGATAGGGCATTGCGCCTTTCGTCTGGCCATTCTCCAGGCACTTCACAATCACCGCGCGCAATTCCCGCATAATCGGACGATCTTCCGCCAGCGGCTGATCCGTCCGTTCCAAAACCGTCACACCCTTTTTGCCCTTAATCAATCCGCTCAGCAAATCCCCGGGGAATGGACGAAACATCGCCACATTGACCACCCCCGCCTTGATTTGCCGGGTTTTCCTCAAATAATCCGCCACCGCCTCGGCCAATTTCACCAATTCCCCCTGGGCCACAATGAGATATTCGGCCTGTTCCGCCTGATACGCACTCACCCTCCGGTACCGGCGCCCCGTCAGCGCATAAAATTGCTCCATCGCGCGGTCCGCGATCTCCTGTACATGTCCCAGAAAAAACGGACCCTGCGCCGCCACACTCCGCATTTGGGCGCCCGGCTTCAACACCGCTCCCGTCATCGCGGGATTGTCCACGTCCCACAAAATGGGAACACGCCGCCGTTTCGGGCCAAACAACATCCGCTGGGCGGGGGTAGGAGTGTCAATAAGGTCCTCCGGCGCGCCAATAAATTCCTTTACGAGGCCCTCTTCCGGAAGCAGCACGGATTCAAACGTGGGGGAGTCCTCATGCACCACAATGCCCGGCACGAGCGCCTCTTCCGCGATTTTCCGGGCGATCAGATTGAGATCGCAGACTTCCTGCACATTCCGCGCCGCCAGTTGAAACAACGAGGCGTCGTCAATGGCATGATAATCGCCGGACTGCGCCATATTCAGCACATACGTCAGCCGCTGGCCCACGTCCGAACGCAGCACGCCATGCGCGCCGTTCAGGCTCGGCCCCGGATGCGCCGCGCGCAAGCCGCTCAGGGCGCGGCCCGCCGTCGCGGCCACGGATTCCGCGGGATTTTCCGGGAGACTGGGGCGGCTGTGGGACACCGCCGCGTGGGTGTCCAACACCGCCGCCACACCAGGATATTTGATGGATTCGTTCTGCTTCATCACATCCGTGCTACCGTTTCTTGGGCTATGGGCAAGGGCGATTTACGGGTTATTTTTTTCGCCTCCGGCCCTTTTGTGATCTCACCCGATTCCTCTATCCACACAATGGCGCCGGTCGGACAGCGCTGGATGGCCACTTTCGACGCCAGCGAATTCTTACTATAGTCCACCACCGCCAAATGGTCCACCACGTTCACCACCCCGCCAGGCGCATCCGCCTCACACCGCCCGCACGCCACGCACGCCACCGCGCATTCCTGTTTGGCCTGTTCTTCCGGCGCTTGATTCTTGCACGCCACCCACAAATGACGGCCCACGGGCTGCAAGGAGAATAAATCCCGGGGACATGACAACACACAGGCATTGCAGGCGGTACAGTGTTCCTCATTCACCACGGGCAGGCTATGCATATTCATTGTGATGGCGTTGAAATCGCACGCTCGCCGGCAATCGCCCAATCCCAGGCACCCCCAAGCGCAGCCTTTCCCGCCTCCCGCCACCAGCGCCGCCGCCCGGCAGCTTTCCAATCCCGCATACCGTCCGCGCACCCAGGCCACGTTGTTTCCGCCAGCGCACGCCAGCCGCGCCACCCGCTTTTCCTCCGCGCCCACATCCACCCCCAGATGCGCGGCAATCGCTTCCCTGATTTCATCCGTGGAGACCGTACATTTTCCCGGCGTGAGCTTTCCCGAAACCAGCGCTTCCGCGAACGCACGGCAGCCCCCCGTGCCGCATGCTCCGCAATTGTTGTGCGGAAGCATCTCATCAATTACATCAATGCGCGGATCTTCATAGACGAAAAACTTGCGGTTGGCTATGGCCAGCGTCACCGCCAGCGCCACACCCAACCCGCACATGACGAGTCCCGCTATCGCTATGCTGGAAAAGGACATAACCTTGCCTTTACCCCAAGACCGGAGTATTTAAGGAATGTTCTTCAGGAAGAAGCACTACCCGCTCATTGAGGATATGCATTAAACTGGGATATTCTAGCGGAGATTCAGATGAAACTTCCAATTATGGGAAAGGCGATAACGTAGTTCATGAGCAGTTCAGTAATGAAACCTTGGAACCCGCATTCCTGGAGCGGTTATTCCCTCAAACAACAGCCCGCCTATGAAAATCCCCAGGCGGTGGAAAAAACAACGGAAGACCTGTCGAAAAAACCGCCCTTGGTCTCCATCGGCGAAATCGAGCGCCTGCAAAGTGCCTTGGAGGACGCCGCCGCCGGCAAGCGCTTTATTTTGCAGGGCGGGGATTGCGCGGAATGCTTTTCGGACTGCACCGAAGCCTCCCTCACCTCCAAATTAAAAGTACTCCTCCAGATGAGCCTCGTGTTGACCTATGCCACCCGGAAACCCACCGTCCGCATAGGGCGCATCGCCGGGCAATACGCCAAACCCCGCAGCCAGGATTTTGAGACCGTTGCGGGCGCGCAAATTCCCGTTTACCGCGGTGATCTAATCAATGACCGCGAACCCAATGCCGAACTTCGCAAACCCAGCCCCGCCCGGATGATCGACGGTTACCACCACGCCGCCGCCAGCCTCAATTTCATCCGCGCCCTCATTGAAGGCGGTTTCGCCGACCTGCACCACCCGGAACAATGGGACCTGAGCTTCATCGAAAGCAGCCCTCACCGGCAAGCCTACCGGCAGGCCATGGACGCCATTGTGGACTCCATCCGCTTCATGGAAACCATCGGTGCGGGCCAAGCCATCGAAACCGTGCGCCGCGTGGACTTCTACTCCGCGCACGAAGCCCTCCTGCTGCCGTATGAAGAAGCTCTGACCCGGCCCGCGGATAACGGGCTTTATTATAATTTCGGCGCGCATTTCCTTTGGGCCGGTTACCGCACCGCGTTTCCGGACAGCGCCCATATCGAGTTTCTCCGGGGCATCCAAAACCCCATCGGCATTAAAATCGGCCCCGCTACCAAGGAAGATGAGATTCTCGCGATGCTGGACCTGCTCGACCCGTTGCGCCGCCCCGGACGCCTCACCCTCATCACCCGTTTCGGTGAAAAATCCATCAAAGAACACTTGCCCCGCATCATCGAATGCGTTGCCCAGTCCGGACATCCCGTTGTCTGGAGTTGCGACCCCATGCACGGCAACACCGAAACCATCAGCAACGGACTGAAAACGCGCCGCCTCGACGCCATCTTTTCCGAACTCGAACAGTGCTTCGCGATTCACGAACACAGGGGCAGCACCCTCGGCGGCGTTCACTTCGAACTCACCGGCGACCCCGTCACCGAATGCTTCGGACCCTTCGGCGACGTCCAGGAGTCCGGCCTCCTGCGCTGCTACGAAACCGCCTGCGACCCCCGCCTCAACGGTGCCCAAGCCCTCGAAATGGCCTTCCTCCTCGCACGATTACTCCGATGAATTGATGCCAAATAATTTGGGCATTTCAAATACTTACCATTTCTTCAGAGACTGAAAATAGTCCCCGTTCCGTGTCTTCTGCTTCCAACCACTCTGTTATAGCATCACGAATGTTTTCCAACGCTTCTTCACGGATGGCTCCCTGTGAATGACACCCTTTGAGTGCGGGGCAACTTACCGCATACCCTTCATCACTTTCAATCAGTACAACCCGATATTCCATCAGCCCATCCTTTTCCATGTAGCCATCTATTATAAGTGTATCTTGGCAAATCAAGCACGTCAATGCAGGATATGCACCGCACACCCCGCATTGACTGCTGATAGCTGACCGCTGACCGCTGACCGCTGACCGCTCCTAATGTTCATGTCCCCCGTGCGACGCCTCATGCACGATAAACCCGCCGCCATTCACCGGAAACAGGTTCCCCTTGTTAAACTCCGTGCCATCGCTCACAAACTTTAAAAACGACACATGCCCGTCCAGATACAGCACATTGCATCCGCCCGGTACATGATTGAAATGACCCGCCTCATCCCCGGACAGTTCATCCCATAATATCGGCAACGTGGACTGCGCCTCCGCCGCGGCCGCCGGATTATTGATGTCCGTGATCAGGAAACGTTCAATGCCTTCCCGCAAGCGATACAGGGTGCCGGATGCTTCCATTGCCTGTTTGCCATGGTCGTGAACTTCCAGTTTCCAATCCTCATCCGCTGCGTCAATCGCCGCCTCGCGCGTATTCGAGGGGTCCGTGATTTCCTCCGCCCGCGCCTCCAGCGCTTCCTCGAAAAAGGAAAAATCCGCATCGGTCTGGAAGAGCGAAGGCTTCACCGCCCAGCCCAGATAACAATACGGATGCTCAAACACCTCGCACGGCTCCACAATCCCGTTATGCGCCGTGGCCACCCCGTCCTTGAACATGTGGCCTTCTTCTTCCGCCTCCTTCCATGTGCTTGCCGGCGTGTTCCCACCGTCCCACATCTCCTCCGCGCTCCCCGCATACGGCGAACTCGGACAGATCAGCACGTTGTAATCCGACAGATACTCCGGATAAATCGTTTCCATGTCCATGATTGTCGCCAGGCCAATCGTCGGCGTTCCATCACAATTCGTTGCTTTCAAATGCGGAAACCGCTCGCCCACCGTCTCGTTCGCGTACATCTTGCACACCAGCCCCAATTCCTTCAGATTATTCGCGCAACTCGACCGCCGCGCCGATTCCCGCGCCCGCGACAGCGCCGGCAGCAATATCGCCGCCAAGATGCCAATGATGGCTATCACCACCAATAATTCAATTAACGTAAAACCATTCCGTTTCATGGTATTTTCACCTCTCTATAAATTTTGAAAAATGCACGGAATGCGTCAAAACACACACGTTTCAACACATTAACCCTGATAAGAAAGAAAGGAATAATGTCAGGCGGAGAGAGGGGGACTGCGCAGCGGGATGCATCCGCGGCACTGCCACAAGGGCAGGACCGCATTGGATGCCACGAAAACCGCCGTGCATAAAATACTGAATAACGCCAGAACCAGCGCCAAGGCAGGCATTGCGATTGTTTGCAGCGCCAGGCACAGCGCGCAATGCTCCCCCATCGGATCCGAATGATCATGGTGATGGAACACCCCCGCCAGCGCCGTGGCCAGCCACAACCCCGCCAGTACCCATACCGCTATCGTACGTGTTCGCATCATTACACCACTGTCCGTTACTGTTTTCAGTATACCACCAAATCACAAATTATCACAAACAGTATTCCTGATTTCATGAGTTCCAGGTTCATCTTTTCACTCATCATGCTTCAAAGAATATCTGCCAGATCAGACAGATCGGACAGATCGGACCGATCCGTCCGACCCGTCCGACCCGTCTGATCTTTCTCCTCCTTCCCAGTTGAAAATCCCCAAACGCAAAACCCATAATGGACACATGATTAAAACAACGACAACCCATATCTCCTTTCTTATGGCCGCGCTTGGTCTGCTTTCTCTCCCCCTCCACGCCATTCCCCTTGCCGCCGTGCTGGAAAAAGATCAGCTCACCGTCACGGTGGACGGAAAATTGTTCACCGCCTACAAATTTTCCGCCGCCCAGAAATACCCCTACTTTTTCCCCGTAAACGGCCCCGTCTCCGGAACCTCCGTCACCACCGAAACCTCCGAACCCTACCCACACCACCATTCTCTTTTCTTCGGCTGCGACCGTGTCAACGGCGGCAATTACTGGCAGGACGCCAATGGGCGCGGCCAAATTCTTTCCCAAGGCCCAAAGATCGTCGAAGCCCAGGGCGAACGCATTGTCTTCACCGACGAATGCCTCTGGAAACAGCCGGACAATGACCCCATTATGCGCGACACACGCCGCGTGGCGATTACCGCGCCCGGCCCAGACCTCCGCATCCTCGATTTCGCTATTACCCTCGAACCGCTCGTGGACATCACGATTGAGAAGACCAATCATTCCCTCTTTTCCGCACGGATGACGCCCGAACTTTGCGTCACCTCCGGCGGCACCCTGATCAACGCGGAAGGCGCCACCGCCGAAAAGGGCACGTTCGGCCTTAAATCCCCCTGGTGCGATTACTTCGGAACGCGCAACAGCATCACCGAAGGACTCGCCATCTTCCAGCATCCCGCCAACCGCTGGTATCCCGCCCCATGGTTCACCCGGGATTACGGATTCTTCTCGCCCACCCCCATGTACTGGCTCGAAGGGGACAATCTGGTGCTCCCCAAAACCGAAAAACTCACCCTCCAATACCGCGTCATCATCCACTCCGGCGACACAAAGAATGCCGCTATCGCTGGCTTGTTCCAACAATACTCAAACACCGCAAAACCCTAATGTGCGCTGTGCCTTTAGCGCAGGCGGCAGCCGTTGGACGGGTTAGAATACAACACGCCGCGCCCGGCGTTGGGAAACGCCGGGCGCAATTAAACCGTACCGCTATCGAAAACTTATGGGGCGAGCGCGTGCACCGTGCTCACCGCGAAATCGGCGCTGGCGCCATGACAAATCGAACAGGTCTCAATGGTATTGTCATTGCTTGTGTTTAGCACCGCATGCATGTCCGCCCAGAGGCTGTCATGACACGAGATGCAGGCCGCCCGTTCCGGCAATAGTATAGTTTCCGCAGACTCGCTGGTAATGACCGTGGGCAAGGCATTTTGGGACACCGGAAGACTCACGGAGTGGCTGCCATGGCAAATCGAGCATTGCTGACGCAGGCCGGGGAAGCGCACTTCATTCGCATCCTCGACAACATAGGGGCGTGACAATTCTTCGCCGGTATGCCACGCATGCAGCATATCCTTGAAGTTGAATTTGCCCAGATTGACGTTGTGGCACATCACGCACGTATCCACGCCCAGGCGCTGTTCGCCGTGGCCGCGGATGGGGCCGCCGTGGCACTTGGCGCACAACGCGTCATCCACTACTTGGCGGCGCGGCGCCGGCACACTTCTGTCGATGGTGAAGTACCGCAGGCTGTTGTTGGCCAAACCCTGTTCTTGCTCTTCGCCGCCCTCCGGCGTGAAGTGTTTTCGTCCGGTCATCACGATGCCGAAGGTGATACCCGGGTCCACCGGCAGCTTCGCGGCGAAGATGTAGCTGTATTCGCCGGTGGCGCTGGTGGCATTCACAATAGTGCCCGGCGCCGGACGGCTTCCGCGAATACCCTCGGACTTATAACTCTGATACTCGGAGGCCGGCCACGCCACGATGGCGCCAACCCGCTCGACGTCCGCCAGCGCGGTAACCGGCGTTCCATCGCCCCACTTGGCTGTGAAGTTGATGGTCAACGTGCCGTCTTCGGGGTTTGTGGTGATCTGGGTCAAGGCCAGGTCCAACCCCGGATTTTCCGGCATCTCCTCGACCGTGAAATGCGCCTCCTTGATGGGGGATACACCCGGCGCCTGCGGCGTGTGGCAGGTCGCACACTGGCGGTCATCCCCCTGGACGAAATCGTACGGGTGGTTTTCCCAGCCCGCCGGCGTGGCGGCGGGGTCGCCAAACCACGTGCGATCATGACACGAACCGCACCCCGCCTGGGTCGGTTTGGTCAGATAGACATCCGCCATGCTGGCTTTGGCATCCTGCTTGTGGCACGCCGCGCAGTTACGAATATCCTGCGGGAAGGCGACCGTCGAATAATCATTTACGGAATTGCCAAAGCCGATGATCCGGTAGGGGGTTCCGGCCTGAACACTGGGCAGGTTTTCGCCCCGGTGGATTTTGTGGATCATTACCGGCATATCCACGGTATTGCCGGTATTGGCATCGGTGGTTCCCGGGTTATGGCACAGAATGCAGAGTTTGACGTCGCGCCGGCCCCCGCCATGGAAGCCCATGCGCGTATGGCACGTATTGCAGGTTTCCGTATCCACGATGTCGCGGGTGGCGATGACGGCCGCGCCGTCTGGGCGGAACTCGAACTCGGCATTGGCGGGGTAACGAAGCCCATCCAGGGCCGACAGGCGTTCAAACTGGCCGCCCACCGCATGCGTGAGCGAGGGAGTGTAGGTGGCGGGTAACGCCGTTCTGAACTTGTAGAGATACGTGCCGTTCCCGTTATCGGAAAGGCCGGCGAGCTGTGCGCCGTCATAGGTGGCCTGCACCGCCTCATCGCCGGAATTCGCCACTCCGTCGGGATTCTCGATCCGGGTATTATAACTGATGAAGCGCGCCGTGCTTCCCGCATCCGGTGTTTTCAAATAGGCAATCAGAAACCGCACGCTGCTCAATTCAACCAGCGGAATCACATCGCCGCGATCATTCGTGGCGGTGAATACGACTTCCGGCTTCAGGTCCGCGGGAATTGTCACACTGTTAATGGTCACATGCAGGCCTTTCGGGAGCAGGGGATTCACCGGCGGCGTTTCGCCTTCCTCTTCACCTTCTTCCGCGCCTTCGCCCTCCACTTGGCCTTCCATCTGGCCTTCCTCAGGCTGTTCCGGAACCGAAATAACCGCAGTTGCGCGCGCGCCGCTCACCGAGCCGGTTACGGTGATTTCCGTGGTGCCGGTGGCCACCGCCGTGACCACGATGCTCAGGCCCGTTGCGCCACTAATGGTGGCCACCGCGGGATTGCTGTTGAGCCAGGAAAACGGCGCATCGCCCGGCTTTGTCGAGGAAACCGTCAAAGTGAGGCTTTCGCCCGGCGCCAGCGTGGCCCAACTGGGGGTTACCGTCACAGTCACCGTTTCGAGCGGACACCCGGACAGCAGGCCCATCAACAGACATGCCGTCAGCATTAGCAGCGTCATAGTGCGTTTCATAGGATTTTTCCTTCTACTAGTGAAAATACTGCATGGAACCCAATCGGCTTGTATCGTGATTTGACGGGCACGACCGCGTTACGCCTAATCCAAAATCACGATTTCACTCCCTAAGCATACAAGCCCATGCTTATTTGAGCATCCGTGAAAAATACGGAAACTTGCTGGATGTCTATGCGGATTCCACCGTAATATCCAGCGTATTCCCGGCAGGAATCCCATAGGGGGCCGCAAAGGTGATTACCAGCGTTTCCGCGGCGCTTGCATCCACGGTAAAACGTGTTTTTCCGGGAATTCGCACGGAAATCCCCTCATTGACAAGCAGGACACGCCGCAACGCCAATTCCCCGGACTTCACCGCAATGCGCACGGTTCGCTTTCCGCCCTCTTTTTGCGTGCTGAGAAGGCCCCAGGCGGTTCCGGCAACAAAGAAACACCGGAAGTCATCCGGGGTCACATGCGGGGTAAAGCGCAAGGAAGCATGTGCCGAATCGTAGGCATACCCCGACGCGGCATGTAGTAATGACCACGAGGACATGGCCCGCGCGTAATGCCCGCCGCATTCAACCTCGCTCCATGGATTCCGTTGATAACCGGCGTACCGATCCCGCGCGCCGCGAATGATCTGAAAGGCCTCGTCAACCATTCCCTCGTACAACAGCGTTGCCGCCACGTGATACTCGATCCCCGTCCAGATTTCATCACCGTATAAAATGGGCCGTTGTGGACGCCCCCCCTTGGGCCACGAACAACAAAGCAATCCTTTTTCATCGTCGTTCGCGAACCGGCGGGGCTGCTGCACATGTCCGGCAAACGACGTTCGCCAGTTGTAGGTATGAATGGATTGAAGGGCTTGCCGGACATGCTCCCGGGGCAATACATATCCCAAGTCGAGCATGAAGGCCCACCATTGGCCCAGCAGTTGATCGCTGTGGCAGCCCGGCCCAAAGCAATTATTTTGGTTGTACGTGTCCGGTGTGGCGTTTGGGGCATCAAATATATTGGAATAATATTCGCCATTCCAGCAGAGGTGATCATATCCGGCGCGGCTTGCGTCGAACCGCGTGCGGCATTGCGTCTCAAATACGGCATCCTCCATTTCCTTCGCCATTTCCTCCACGGCCCGCAATGCCGCCAGATACAGGGTGCCGATAAACGTGTTGCTTCCGAATAGATGGGTGTCGTAGGTGTTGGGTTGTTCCCCCCTGATAACCCCATCGCCCGCCACATCATGTTCTCTCCAAACGTGCTCCATCACCAGCCGGATATTCGGCCACAGGGTTTCCAGCCAGGACCGTTCCCCATGCATCCGCCATTCCCGGTACGCTTTGAGCAATGCGCCCAGTTCCCCGTCCAAAGCGTGATGCTCCGGGCCGCCGATAGTGTCGCCGAGACGGGGGAGGTTCAACGGCAATATCGTCCGGTGCGGGATAAAATGCCGTTCGGGCTCCATCTGCTTCAGCAAATCGATCTCCCGCACATTGCGTTCCAGGGCGGGGAAGAGGTACGGCATCACCATGGCGTAGTTGTACACATGCGTGCAGTTCATCGGGCAGCAACTGTCCGACCCCTCGAAACCGCCCACGGTCCCGTCTTCCAGCCAGACGTAGATCGGGCTGCGCGCAATCGAGGTGTTTGCACTGATGCAATCCAGGAACCAATGGGGGAGTGTGCTGTCGTAAAACGTGTCATGAAACAGGCGGGTCTCGTTTTCCAGCCGTTCCCAGTGCGCTTCCATATATTGCGCCACATCGAGCGCATCCTTGAACCGGAATCCGTAGTGATTGCCGAGCCGGTGGTCTTCCTGGAAGCGGGTGGGGCCCCAGCCGTAATGCGAGGTGCGCATGCGGTTTGGGAAATGCCAGCACAAAACAAACCGCACCTCCTTGCTTTCGCCCGGTTGAAGGGTCAAAGGAACGCTCAAGGCCGAATTCCAGGTCTGCCCCGCCGCGCTCACGCCGATGTCCGTGGCATTCAACCGGCCCTCCTCCGAAAAATCCGCCCACAACGCCGCCAGGTCGCGCCACTGTGCCGCTGCATCGGGCGTTTGTTGCAACGCCAGCAGCACCATGTCCCCGTATTGCGCCGCATCTTTCGCCCATCCGGTGCGCGGGGTGTACTCCGCACCCGCCACCAGTCCCGCCACTGCCCCAAGCACCGCCGTGCCCATCGCGCCCTCGGCCCATTCCTTGGGGTTGCCATTGCAGAAAAACAAGGCGCCTTGGCCAATCCGCCGCCGCACCAACATGGGCGTGCCATCTTCCGCCGCCAGCAACACCTCGGAATCCGGGCGCAGTTGAAACCCCTTATAGGTTCTGTGACGCTTGATGCTCACCTGGGTCGGATCAATCACGGCGGGCAACAACGTCTTGTCGTTCAACATCACAGGCTTTTCGGAAATCTTCGTTTCCGTCCAGGTGAACGGCAGGGCCTCAAACAACCGTGCGGCGGCGCGGGTCGCTGTTCCGGGCGGCACGGGGGAATTGCTGAATACAATATCGTCCACCAGAACATGTCCCCAACCGCCCTGGTGGTGGTCAATGATTTCAATACGGGCCTTCTTGCGGCGATGAGGACGGACGTCCCAGGTGAGAAAGCCCAGTTGTTCCGTATTGCCGCCCGTGGCGCTTTCCACGGCTTTGCCCCCTATCATAAGATTTACACAGGTTTCTCCTTTGTTTTTCCCACCGCCCGCGAGCACATGAATGTAATCGTGGCGAATGGTAAACGGCTTGGAAATGGCCCGGCCCGTGGTGGCATCACCGTTGAAAAATGTATTGACCAGTCCCCTTCCATGGAATCCGCTGACGGCTTGTTGGCCCGGCAGCGTGCCCTCCGCCGGTGCGTCGCCAAAAGCCTCCCCCTCGATGGTCCAGTCTTTATAGCCGCCGCTTTCCCAGGTCTCGAAGGTTTTGCGCTTGATGGTTTTTGCCCGTGGATCGGCGGCATAGAGCGTGGGGGAGTGGTCCAGCCCGGCGAGTACCATCGTGGCCCCGGCTTCGACGCGGTCCAGCGCCTTGTCCAGAGATTGTTCCGGCAATCCACCCTTCAAATCTCCCAGCCAATAGACCGCGGACACTTTCTTGCCCAGTTCAGGCAGTTGGGGATCATGATGCACGGTCAGGTTGCCGCACTGACGCAGGCTCCATGCCACATGCTCGTCATTCGTGGCCAAGTGAATGGGGATGCTCAACCGGTGTTGTATTCCGCCCGCCGTGCACAGATGTATGAAATTGGACCCCGGATCATTGCGATTGCCCATGAACTCTTCAAAGGCCAGGCCGGCCAGGGGCGCATAGCCGTCCCAACCCACCAGATTGGGCTGCGTGGCCAGTACCGAAGCGGACACCGGAACGGATTGGGGATTCGTCACGGTGAATCGAAACACCACGGCGGGCAGCCCGGAATCTTCGGCATTAAGGGGGACGAATGGCGAATAGGCTTCCAGGCGCACCTGAACCGGAAGTTCTGAATCGCCGTTTTCATAGTCCACCCAGGCAAAGGGGTATTCCCCTGAAAAGGCCACAGACGGCATTCCTGGAATCCCTTCGCTGTCGCCTTCTTGTAATAGACGCGCCACGGGCGTTTGGCCCTGCGCACAGGCGTATATACCAAAATGAGCGCCCGCCGCATGGGCGTTGCTGTTGAAATTATTAAAAATCTGCCAACGGTCCAGCCGGCCTTTTCCCGTCAGATACACCTGCCCCGCGCCAATCCCGCCCATGGGCATGGCAATTTCTTTTAACGCTTCTCCGCGGTATATGCAGCGGCTTCCCTTTTCATGCAATTGCCGGGTCCATTGGGCCAGCGCCTCCCTTTCCGCTTCGGGAACAGCGGGGGAGGGGAGGGCCGCCAAGACCCCTGCCGCCGCAGTGGTTTTCAGGAAGGACCGCCGGTCCATGCTTCCGCGCGACTTGCACTTGCACCCGCTTTCATAGGCTTCATACCGCATACAAGCACCATTCTCCTTCCGCTGTTAATCCCCTCCACCATACTCCATACCCCCGGGAGGAATCCAGGTTTCCGGCGGGAGACTATGCATGAATTTTGATGTATAAAATGCTTGTTCTCTTTTTCGGGAATGCGGGATGACCTATCGAGTGTATTTTTGATATACTTCTTCTTTACGGTCCGCAGTTCGGAGGACTACTTGGGTTGAAACGGCGCCGAGGCAGGCGGCGCAGGAAAAGGATGAACGTTATGGCCGAAGAAACCAAGGAAACCGCCACCCTGACCTTAAGGGGGCAAACCTATGAATTACCCGTATTGGAAGGCACGGAGAACGAAGTCGCTATTGACATTCAAAAGTTGCGAGACAAGTCGGCGGCCATTACTTATGACCCAGGGTATGTCAATACGGGTTCATGTAAAAGCGCCATTACGTTTATTGATGGCGATAAGGGTATTTTGCGCTACCGGGGTTACCCCATTGAGGAATTGGCGGGCAAAATTCCTTTTTCCGCTGCCGCCTATCTATTGTTGTTTGGGCGGCTGCCGGAGGAGAAGGAATTCCGCCAGTGGCGCAGTGACATGACCCGGCACAGCTTCGTCCATGAAACCCAAATCCAGTTTTTCGAACATTTTCCACCCACCGCGCACCCCATGAACATTTTGGGCTCCATGGTGGCCTCGATGTCGGCCTTTTATCCCTACGACGCGGAAGATGAGCAGCACATCATGCTGAACATCAAGCGGCTGGTCGGACAAGTGAAGACCATTGCCGCGTTCTCCTATAAGAAATCTATGGGCGAACCCTATATTTACCCCCGGAGCGACCACAGTTACGCGGCCAATTTTCTCCGCATGATGTTCGCCACACCGGCCGAGGAATATGTCGTTCATGAGGTCATGGAGGACGCCTTGGACATGCTCTTGATCCTCCACATGGACCACGAACAGAACTGCAGCACATCCACGGTCCGGATGGTCGGAAGCAGCCAGGCGAATATTTACGCCTCGGTTTCAGCGGGGATCAATGCCCTCTGGGGACGCCTCCACGGGGGGGCTAATGAGGCCGTTTTGAACATGCTGGAACAAATCCGGCAGGACGGCGGGGATTACAAGAAATATATTGAACTGGCGAAAGATAAGAAATCGCCGTTCCGCCTGATGGGGTTCGGACACCGGGTCTATAAGAATTTTGACCCCCGGGCCAAGCTGCTGAAGGGGGCCGTGGACCGCCTGCTGTCTGAATTGGGCATCGATGACCCCTTGTTGGACATCGCCAAGAATCTGGAACAGGCCGCCCTGGAGGACGACTTCTTTATCGAGCGGAAGCTGTATCCGAACATTGATTTTTACAGCGGTATCTGTTACCGGGCGATGGGTATTCCCACCGAAATGTTCACCGTGCTGTTCGCCATCGGACGCATGCCCGGTTGGATTGCCCACTGGCTCGAAATGCGCGAAGACCCCGATACGCGAATCCAGCGGCCCCGGCAAATCTATACCGGCTCGCCATTGCGTCATTACGCGCCCCCGGAAAAAGCCCCTTGGGATAAATGAACACGGGTATCGGGTATCGGGTATCGGGTATCGGGTATCGGGTATCGGGTATCGGGGTTCGGGGTTCGGGGTTCGGGGTTCGGGGTTCGGGGTTCGGGGTTCGGGGGTTCGCCCAGTCTTCTCCGACCTATTCTTTCCAGTCCTCAAGCCTGCTCGCACTCACAACCCTATTGACAAAACAGGGGAGAGGTGGTACCATAAAACCCAGTGAGCGGGACTAGCTCAGTTGGTAGAGTGTCAGCTTCCCAAGCTGAATGTCGCGGGTTCGAACCCCGTGTCCCGCTCCAATTTTTTTACCTTCCCCAAGCTGACTCCTAAATCTTTACACCGGCCAGCGTCTTTCCGTAGATGAAGTCAACTCCTGGCATTTCTCGATGATACATGCCCTGTGATTTGTTTTCAAACACTTCTTAAAAACTACTGAAAACCGTCATCAAGCAATAATATTAACAGCAAATATTACGTCTGTAACATGCTCTTATAAAATGGCTTAAATTTTATAAGATAATTCGCAAAGTAAGGTATAAATATGACAATGAATTACTTGAATGAAAGCAGCACAGAGAGTATTTTGACGGATTGTTAACGATGATTCAAATTAGAGCACAAATATACCCGGTTTAGATATAACATAATATATATTATCAGACGTTACAGATAGACGTCGCTTCCTTATTTTTTCGGCTGTCCGGGCTTGGATTCAGGAATCACATATCGACACAAACCGACATTGTCTTTTTTGCTTCCCAGTCGCTCTTTTTTTGACTTCCCCCTTCAATACTACCACCGCTCATGACCGCCTTTGACATTTATAATGTGTCCCTGGACCCGGGAACCTGACCCCTGACCCCTGACCCCTGACCCCTGACCCCTGACTGCTTGCACGCCGCCCGCTGTCCGCTGTCTGCTGCCCTCTGAGCGCTGACCCCTGACCGCTGGCCCCTGGCCTCCGGATTTCTTTCCGGCAAATGGTGTAGACTATGTTGAACCTAAAGGAGGTCTGAACCATGCAAAAGAGTAACCGGAGAGATTGGTTAAAGCAAGCCGCCATGGGCAGTGCCGCTTGGGCAGCCGCTTTGCGGACGAGTTGGGCTGCAGCGCATCGTGCGCCGAACATCATCTTTATTTTAGCGGACGACCTGGGATACGGGGAACTCGGATGCTATGGCCAGGCACAGATTGGGACTCCGAACCTTGACCGAATGGCTTCCGAGGGATTGCGGTTCACGGACTTTTATGCCGGGAGCACGGTATGCGCCCCATCCCGATGCTGCCTCATGACCGGGTTGCACACCGGCCATGCCTGGGTTCGAGGTAATGCTTTGGTCCCGCTACGCCATGAGGACAAGACGGTTACCGAGGTTCTCAAGCAGGCGGGGTATACAACAGGGCTTATCGGGAAATGGGGACTTGGCGAACCAGAGACCTCCGGGGTTCCAACGCGCAAAGGCTTCGATGAGTTTTTTGGTTATCTCAACCAGAAGCATGCGCATAATTATTATCCTGAATATCTTTGGCAAAATGATACGAAAGTCCGGTTGGAAGGCAATACTGAGGGAAAACCGGGAGTCTCCACGGACCGCAGGGTCTATACCCCGGAGCTGTTTGAACAGAAAGCCGAGGACTTTATCACCCGGCATAAGGGCCATCCCTTTTTCCTGTATCTCTCCCCCACTATCCCTCACGCCAATAATGAGCGGAAGAACGAGGATGGTGTTGGGATGGAGGTTCCGTCCGATGCGCCCTATACGGACAAGCCTTGGCCCCCGGAACAGAAAAACAAGGCCGCGATGATCACTTTCTTGGATGGAATTGTGGGGCGGCTGCTGACCCACCTCAAAAATCTCGGATTGGACGAAGATACCATTGTCTTCTTCACCAGCGATAATGGGCCGCACAAGGAAGGGGTTGACCCCTCCTTTTTCAAGAGTTCTGGACCCTTCCGGGGGATCAAACGGGATTTGTATGAGGGGGGTATCCGGGTGCCGATGCTGGTCCGATGGCCAGGAAAGATTGCGGCGGACAGTGTCAGTGCCTTCCCGTGGGCCTTCTGGGATTTCCTGCCTACGGCAGCGGAACTGGCGGAGACCTCTCCCCCACCCGGCCTCGACGGGCAATCCGTGGTTCCGGTGCTATTGGGGCGTTCTAAATCCGTGAAACCGCATAACTACTTATATTGGGAATTCCACGAGGGTGGATTCAAGCAGGCGGTGAGGATTGGGAACTGGAAGGCGGTCAGACCTGGGCCAAAGGCGGATATCGAGGTTTATGATCTGGCCACCGATCCGGGGGAAACGAACAATGCGGCGGCGGCCCATCCGGAAATCGTGAAACAGGCCATGGCGCTTTTCAAAAGCGCCCGGACCGAAAATCCGAGGTGGCCGGGGATGTAAAACGGTCAACGCTCCCGCTTTGCTTGGTACGGTGGAATGTCCTGGGGAGTGTTTTGATTGCGGAGGGAGCAGGTGGCCATGTACCCGGTGGCAACGCTGTTTCGGGCGGCGATGGGCGGAGTGCGCGGCACCGTCTGATCACGGAGATACGCGATGAATTCGTTAACAATACTGGGGTCGGCCCCGCCATGGCTTCCTTCGGCGGCGGGAATGGGGAATTGAATGTCGCCCTCGGGAATGTAGCCGGCGCGTTTATTCCAGAGGCGGATGACCGTGTGGCCGGGTTCGTCGCCGAAATTTTCGAGGCGTCCGGCGTCGCCGATGATGGTGTAGTTGCGCCAGGCGTCGGGGGTGTAGTGGCATTGCTGGTAGGAACAGAAGACACCGTTGTCGAGTTCCATGAGCATCATGCTGAGGTCTTCAACATCAATGTGCGGGTTGAGTCCCACTTGACTGAGGGGCGGCCAGTTTCCCTCATTCCAACTCGTATCGCCGCGTTCGCCGGCGGCATGCCGGTGGGTGATTTGATTATAGAGGGTGAGTCCGCCCATGGCGGAGACGCGCCGGGTATAACCGCCGCACAGCCAATGGAGCACATCAATGTCGTGGGCGGCTTTTTGCAGGAGGAGGCTGGTGGCGTTGCGGCGTTCGGCATGCCAGTCTTTGAAGTAGGCGTCGCCGCCGTAGGAGATGAAGTGGCGGCACCATCCCGCTTTGACATGGCCAATGGCCCCCTGCTCAATGAGTTCCTTCATTTTTACGACAAAGGGCATGTGGCGCATATTATGGCCAACGAAGAGTTTGGCATGGCGCTTCGCGGCAATGTCCAGAATGCGGTCGCACCCTTCGATGGTGATGGCCATGGGTTTTTCGAGGTAGACCGCGAGTCCGGCTTCCAGCGCGGCGGCCGCCTGCTCTTCGTGACAATAATCGGGTGAAGTGATGAATACGGCGTCCAGTGGCCGGTCCAATAACTGGCGGTAATCGTTGGTGATGAAGGTATCAGGGCCGTAGGTTTCCTTAAAGAGCTCGAGGGCGGAGGAGTCAATGTCGGCGCCGGCCACGAGGCGGACACCTTCCTCGGGTTTGTGCGCATAGTATGCAAGACCGCCCCTCCCCCCCACGCCGATCACGCCAATTCGAAGTTCACTCACGTTGGGACATCCTTTCGTTAGGTTGTTTGGAATATTGAAGCATAGACGGGGAGGAAAAATAAAAAAAGGGTTTGGGGTTTGGGGTTTGGGGTTTGGGGTTTGGGTCCATGAGGTCCATGAGGTCCCTGAATCCCGGCCCCCGCAATGCAGGGCTAACGATCAACCACTCGCCATTCAACGTCGCCGGGGTGTTTGAGTTGGCAGGGGCGGAAGCGGGCTTTGTAATTCATTTGCGGGCAGTCGCGGATGTAGTAGCCGAGGTAGTAGTAGACGAGGTTCCAGCGGCGGGCGAGTTCGATTTCGTGGAGCGCGGAATAGGTGCCGGGACTGAGGCGCGCGAAATCGGGATCGAAATAGAAGTAGACAGTGGACAGGGCGTCGCCCACCTGGTCCAGCACCCCCACTCCCGCCAGACGCCCCTCGGCGCGCAGTTGGAGTTCCATGGTATGCCCGCCCAGGAAGGTGTCCACGAGAAAAGCGTTGTAGCGTTCGGGGTCTTCCCCGCCGGGGTCCGCGGAATGCTGATATTCCAGGTAGCGCCGGTAGAGGACAAGTTTCTCTTCGGAAAATGCCGGCTGATGCAGGCTGGCCTGAAAGATGCGCAGGCCGCGGTTCCAGATGCGGCGTTGCTCTTTTGTTTTGTGGAAGGTGGCAACGGGAACGCGGATGATCTGGCATTCGTTGCAGGTTTTACATATCGGGCGGTAGAGGCACGCCCCGCTGCGGCGGTAGCCTTTATCGAGCAGGAGGCGGTAGAGGCTGCCCAGGCCATAGCCATTGCCAAACCGGAGAGTGGAAATTTTATGCGGGAGATAGGGACAGGGCTCCTGGATATCGCTGAAATGAATGAGCGATTCAAGAAGCGCCAGGGCGGCGGCATGGTTTTGGGGGGAACCGGCGTCCGGTTCCGTATCCTGCGATTTGACTTCCATGGCCCAAACAATAACACTTTCAAGGGCAGGACGTGAATTTATGGAACGAACAGAATGGTCTTCATAGCAGGTTTTATCCAAAGATTTCCTGGCTTGGCATGGCCGCGACCAAAGAATGGAACACGGATGACGCGGATAAGAAAGAGGATACACAGATTACACGGATGGGCACAGATTTTTAGAAGTATCTCGCGCGGAGCCGCGAAAGAGCAGTATCGCATGGGTTTGACAGAGTAAAAATTCAAGAAATTGACAGGAAGCAGTGGAGAAGCCACGGATTTTTCGGAATAAGGATGGAAACCGGCGGATAGCAGCACAAATGGAGCGTAACAGGATGATTTCCCGGATAGACCATATTGCCATTGCGGTGAGAGACTACGAAAAGGCGCGGCATTTCTTTGAGGAAGTGCTGGGGGCGCTTCCCGGCATGCACGCGGAAGACATGGCCAAGCGGTTTTATTGGCGCACGTTTGCGTTGGGCGATTTGAGCCGCCTGGAGTTGCTGGCGCCCACGGGCGAGGGCAGTTTCCTGGATGGATTCCTGAGCAAGCGTGAAGGCGGGTTTCATCACATCACGATGCAGACACCCGATCTGGAGGCGGCCATCGCGCATTTGGAAAATCATGGCGTCCCCTATTTTGGCAAGCACACGTATCCTGACGGAAGCTGGAAGGAAATTTTCATTCATCCGAAAGATGCCTGCGGCGTTTTGGTGCAGATAGCGGAATTTGATCCCGGTGACTGGACGGCGGAGAATGCAAAAATGCCCGCGGGCCGGCGCTGGGCAATCGAACGCGAACGCGATGGTTTCCGGCTGGTAGTGGCCCATCCGGGAGGCGGAAAGGCGGCTGTTTTGTTATCAAAGGACGAAGTAAAAGGTCTAATTCAGTCGCTGCAGGCCGCCCTGAGCGCGTGAACACAACCTGAACGGAGAATTGAGGGAGAGCACATGACGATTCCACGGTCTGAATACCCGCGTCCGCAATTTGTGCGGGAGCAGTGGCTGTGTCTGAACGGCGAGTGGGAATTTGAGCGGGATCCCGGCGACAGCGGGTTGGAGCGTGGCCTGTTGCATCGTTCCCTCAAAGAACGGATACGGGTTCCGTTTTGTCCGGAATCCACATTGTCGGGGATTGGTCACACGGATTTCATGAATGCGGTGTGGTACCGCCGGGTGGTGACGGTGCCGGGCGAATGGACGGGCTCGCGGGTGCTGTTGCATTTTCAGGCGGTGGATTATGATGCAACGGTATGGGCGAACGGCGTGGAAGTGGCGCGGCACCGGGGCGGCTTCACGCCGTTCACGTGCGACATCACGGAGCAGGCCTGGCCGGGCGGTACCGTGGCCATTGTGGTTCGGGCACGCGATTTTACGCGGCGTCCACAGCCGTTGGGCAAGCAATCGCATCTTTTCGCGAATCATTTTTGTTTGTATACGCGCACGACGGGTATTTGGCAAACGGTGTGGATGGAGCCCGTGCCGGAGACGGCGCTGCTGCGTCCCCGCATCACGCCGGACGTGACGCATGGGTGTTTTCATGTGGAACAGCGGTTGCGGCGTCCGCGGCGGGGTTTGCAGCTTCGGGTGCGCCTGACGGATGAACTGGGCGATGTGTCGGGCGGCCTCTGCGCGGCGGACCATGATTCTTCCGTGCGGGTGGTGTTGCCGGTTCCGGAAGCGCGGCTTCACCTGTGGAAACCGAAGGACCCGTTCCTTTATGGCATCCTGATCGAGTTGGTGGATGACAATGACAATGTCATTGATCGCGCGGAGAGTTACGGGGGGTTGCGCAGTGTGGCGATAGACGGGAAGGCGGTGCGCATCAATGGCGAAGCGGTGTTTCAGCGTCTCGTGCTGGACCAGGGCTATTACCCGGACGGGATTTTAACGGCGCCGTCGGATGAAGCGCTGCGTCGGGACATCGAGTTGAGTTTGCAGGCGGGGTTCAACGGGGCGCGGCTGCATCAAAAGGTGTTCGAGGAACGCTTCCTCTATCACGCGGACCGGCTGGGGTATTTGGTGTGGGGCGAGTTTCCGGACTGGGGGTGCGCGGAACAAGGGCCGCTGGAGGACCATCAGCGGCCGGGCGCGTCGTATATCACGCAATGGCTGGAAGTATTGGAGCGCGATTATTCGCATCCGAGCCTCATTGGGTGGTGTCCGTTGAACGAAACCTGGCAGCCGCTTTCGGATCAGATTACGGTATTGGACGATGTCACGCGCGGGATGTTCCTCGCGGCGAAGGCGATGGACGGGACGCGGCCCGTGCTGGATGCTTCCGGATATTCGCACCGGATTCCGGAATCCGATGTCTATGACAGTCATGATTATGATCAGAACCCGGAAACCTTTTTGGCGCGGCACGATTCGTTAGCGCAGGAAAAGCCCTTTGTCAACCTGCACATGGACCGTGTGATGTCGATCCCCTATGGGGGCCAACCCTATTTCGTAAGCGAGTTCGGGGGGATTTGGTGGAATCCGAAGGCGCGGCCCGGCGAGGATTCATGGGGATATGGCGAACGGCCGAAGACCATAGAAGAATTCTACAGGCGGTTCGAGGGATTGTGCGACGCCCTGTTGGACAATCCGAAGATGTTCGGTTACTGCTATACTCAGCTTACGGATGTTTTTCAGGAGCAAAACGGCATCTATCTGTTTGACCGGGGCGTGAAATTCAACATGGCGCGGCTGCGCGGCATTCAACAGCGGAAAGCGGCCATCGAATTTGAATAGGCGTTATGCGGGGCCGGGGCAGAACCCGTCTTCGGTGTTGTCCTCCGGGCAGTAGTGATAGCCGCCGGAGTTGAAGAACTGAATGAGGCGTAGCAGTTCCGAAAGATTGATGAGCCAATCTTGTGTGTTGTAGTCGCTGGCGTGCGGCGTGCAATTCGTATCCCCCAAGCCGGGAGCAAACCCATCTTCGGTGCCGGATTCGCAGTGGTAGCCGCCGGAATTGAAGAACTGGATCACGCGCAGGAGTTCGGACAGGCTAATTTGATTGTTGCGGTCTTGATCCGCGGTTTGCCATTGGTCTTCCTGTCCTTCGATTTCGCCTTCTTCGCCTTCAACGGACGCTCCCATGGATAGTACGAGCGCCACAGGTGAATTGCAGGCCACGGACAAACCAAATACCGGGTCTTGGCTGATGATGTGACCTTCGGGCACGGTGTCACTGTTTTCTTGAGCGATTGTTCCCAAGATCAGATTAGCGGCGGCCAGCGCGGTCTCGGCTTCCGCTTGGGGGAGCCCTATCAGGTTGGGCACGGGCGCAATGCAGGGTCCGCGTGACACCACAATGGACACAGTGCTTCCGTACACCACGGAAGTTGCCGCCACGGGGTTTTGTGTGATCACGTGGCCGAGGGATACGGTGTCACTGTATTCCAGGGTAACTTCGCCCAGGAGCAGCCCAAGGACCGCCAGCATGGCTTCCGCTTCCGCCTGGGTTTTTCCGGACAGGTCCGGCACGGTTACGCTTTCGGGTACGAACACCGCGATGAGTTCCACATTCTGGTCAATGGTCCCGGAAATGGTGCGGGAAGCGGGGTCTTGCCCGGCGGGCACATTGCCCTGCCATTGCAGGAAGAGGAAATCCCCACCGGGTGTTGCGGTGACGGTAAAGGCGTCGCCGTTGCGGTGCCAATAGAGTTCCGGCGCAGGGTCGGTGGTACCGTTCCCAATGACTTGAAGATAAAGATAAAAGTCCGCCTCTACAAAATTGGCAGTAAGGGTGCGGTTTTGGTCCATCAAGACCACCGGATCGCGATCCGTTGGGTCCATGCCCGCCGGTAGGTCGCCGGTCCAGTTTTCAAAGAGGCCCGAGCCGGTCTCATGGGCGTGGATCATGGGTGTGGCGCCCGCGGAATATTTGGTGGTCCCGGCAGGCGTGATGGAACCCTCCGCCCCCGCTGTGTTGAGGGTTAAGGTAAAGCCGGTGGTGGTCACATGCGGAGTGACTTCTTTGTTGTCATCCATCACGAAACGGTAAATCTTGTCAAAGGTGTTGATGTCGCCGGTCCAGCCGCCCCAGTACATGCCGGTGTTCATCCGCGCTTCGATCCAAGCGGTTTGCCCCGCAAAATAGGAGTAGATTCCGGGAGAGGGGAAAATCTCCGCCGTGCCGCCGCCTTCAATGGGATTCATGATTAGGGTGAAGTCGCCCGGCGCGAATTCGGCTGTAAGGGTCCGGTCCTGGTCCATGGTGAGATGCAAATCAAATTGGTGTGCGTCTACGCCTGCGGGGACATCGCCGCTCCACTGGTAGAAGGCATCGCCCCCGGGCAGTACATTGGCCACCACCTCGAATATGGCTCCTTGGCCAAAGGCATAGGTGCCGGACAGGGGGTATATTGAACCATTACCGGTATAGTTGACGGTCAGGTGCCAGGCGGCAGGCACGAAATGCGCGGTGATGGTCCGGTTCCGGTCCATGGTGAGTTCGAGGAACCACTTGGCGGGATCGCCGCCGCCGGTGTCCCCGCTCCAATGGCTGAAGGCCCAATCGCCCATGCCCAGTTCCGCGCCCACAAACACGTAATCATTTTTGGCGTAATTATGCACGGTTCCCGGAGCCTGGCTGCCGGAGGGATTCGTGACACCTTCCCCTTCGATGATAATGGTCAGAGTGCGCATGTCTTGAATGAAATGCGCCACAAGGGTGCGGTTCCGGCCCATGAGCACGGGCAGTTCCGGATTGTTGGGGTCGGAACCGTCCGGCAAATCCCCGGACCAATAGCTGAAGAACCATCCATTTTGCGGAGAGGCAATTAACACCGGTTTCATGCCGCTTGCCCAATAGGTGGTTCCGTTTAGGTTTGTCCAGCCTTGGCCGTCCACTGATACCGTCAGGGAATAACCGGTACTATCAAAATTCGCCGTGACGGATTTGTTGCCGTCCATAGTCATGCTTAGGGCCGGATTGGTTTCCGTCACATCGCCGGTCCAGCCTGCAAAAAAGGCGGAAGAATTGGTGTTGGCCGCTATGTGGGCGGTTTGTTTATCCAGGTAGGAATAGACGCCTGGAGACATGCTGAGCGAGCCATTTGCACCGCCGGAATCCGCTTTGTCCAGGGTGAGGGTCCAGTTGCCCGGCGCAAAATTGGCCGTGATAGTCCGGTGACGGTCCATGGTAACGGAGAACCCATTTGCCGCTGAAGGATTGTTGCCAATGTCCCCGGTCCATCCTGTAAAAGCATTTCCGCCGGGAAGCAATTGCATGCTGATATAGGGCTGAGCATCATTGACATATCCATATACCCCGGGGACGGGATTGGTGGTGCCGTTACCGGAGGCTTGGAGCGTTAGATTCCAGTCCGCTTCAACAAAATGCGCGTTAAGGGTGCGGTCCTGATCCATGGTTATGCAAATGTTTAGGTTATTAGGATTGGCTCCGCCGATGTCTCCTTCCCAATGACTGAAGGCCACCCCCGCACTGACAAGAGCGTTAACACAGGTGGTTTGGCCGGTGGCAAATACATATTGCGTTCCGGGGGAGGCACTGCCCTCCGGATTGGTACTGCCAGCCCCGTCAATGACGATAGTCAAGGTTTTGGCGTCAAGTAGGAACACGGCGGTGATATCCCGGTCTTGATCCATTACCACCGGCAAGGAGGCGCTATAGGGGTCGGTGCCGGCGGGGAGATCGCCTTCCCAATGATCGAACCGGTGGACCATGCCGGGTTGCGCCCGCAGAGTGAAAGAGGCACCGGACGCATAATAGTAAGGTTCACTTCCCCAGAATCCATCAATGTACCCACTTCCTTGGGTATGGAATGTTAATTGATACCCTGTGCTGGTGAAGCTGGCGCTTACCGTCTTGTGCGCATCCATGAGAACGGAAATATTCGGCGCATACCCCGTGGCGTCCCCGGACCAGCCATTGAAATAGGCCTTGGAACTGTTGCTGAGGCTTGCGTGGGCGTAGCGCCCATCCAGGTAGGAATAGACACCGGGGGAGGGAAATATGAATCCCTGGGAATCGCCTGTCTTGTTCAGCGTGAAGTCCCAATCACCCGGCACGAAATTGGCCGTAATGGATTTGTCACCGTCCATGAATACGGATACGGATTCATTCATGGAATTGACATCGCCGCTCCAATGGCTAAACGCCTGGCCGCTGCCAGAAACTGCATAGGCATATATGCCAATTTGCGTATATTGTTCGATAGGTGTAATGCCGGGTTTGGGCGAGGTGGTTCCCGTGCCGTTCACGGTAATGCTTAAATTATACGCAAGGCCACAGTAGGCATTGGAAACTATCGAGGCGGAAGGGGCGGCTGCCATGAATTGGTCAAGCTGGTTTTCGTCACAAAAAGGGGTTCCCGCCGCAAATGCGTTATCCTGAATGTCTATTTGTTGAAAATTCGCCACATTCGGATTATCCAGCAGTGGTTGAATATCTTCGATTTGATTATTATATAAACTCACCGTGTGAAGTCCCGTACAGGAGGAAAGGGCGCCGATATCGGAAATGGCATTATTGTTCAGGGACAAGACTTGGATACTGCCGGCGTTGACGAGGCCGGAAATGTCCGTAATGAAGCTGTCATTGAAGACCGCTTCGTGCAGGCTGGTTAGCCCGGATAGATTGGGGATCGAGGTGATATGGGTTCCCGCGGTGATTAACTGCTGAAGTGTTGCGAAGTTTTCAACCACGCTCATGTCGCTGACAGGAGCCAACATGACGGCAAACATCGCGCTGGGACGTATCGCGGTCAGCCCGCTGATGTCCGTAAGATTTGATTCCGCAAGAAACGCTAGTGTTTGCAGATGAATCATCTCATTGATAATGGTTATGTCCGCACTATGCACTCCCGTTTTAATAAGCACCAACATGACGAGCGTGTCAGCGACACCCGACAAGGGAGAAAAATCCGTCAGGGGATTGGAGGCCAACAATAGCACCGACAAACTGTCCATGGCGCTTACGGGCGCGATACTGGTTAGGAGATCATTCCCCATCAGGCTAAGATAGTCCAAGTTGACCAGGCCCGCAAGGGGGGTGATATCGGTAATCAGATTTGCACCGGTTTGGAAAGGATTAGATAGCCCTCCCTCGCCCAGTTTTCCCCCAAGCCCCAAATCCAAATTAACCAACTGTATCAACCCGCTCAGGGGGGTAAGATCGGAGATATGATTCATCCCCAAATTCAGATCGGTCAAGGAAGTACAGGCCTCCAGCCCGGTCAGGTCTGTGATCTCCAGTTCTTTCGCCACCAGCGTGGTGAATAGCGGATTCGACAATTCCGTGTCCTGAGGCGGGTCACTTAACGTTCCCCCCGTGGCCGCTTCCCATTGCGTTTTCACCGCATTCAGCAGGGCGGTGTCATTAAACGTCACGGGAGCCGTCCATGAAATGGTGCAATACGCCAGAACGATGGCAACAAGAAAAATCACACATGGCGTTTTTGTTTGCATGGGGGTGTTTCTCCACTGGTTCCGATTATCACCCAATACAGGTTCATTTTTTCAAATAGTTCGCGGAAAAGCAACACCTATTTTGACAGGCGGCGCGCTGGAAAGAAATACTGAAATAATCTTGGTGAAATAAATGATTGTTTCCGGTAGACTGGCATGGCATGTGGTTTATGGGAGATGGTTATGAGAGCGGTATTTCGTGGCGGCACGGGGTGGTTGGTTTTTCTTGGATGTATTGCCTTGGCGGCAGGGGTGTTCGCGGAATCGGGGAATACGGTTTCCGCCCCTGAGCCGCGGGGCGGCATGCTTTCTTTTTCGCCTGAAGAATCGGCGTTCCTTTCGGCGCATCGCACGGTGGTGGTGACGTCGGACCTTGACACGCCGCCGTATTTGTTCAAAACGCCGCTGGGGGAGGTTTCGGGAATCCTGCGGGATATTGCGGACCGGATCGAGGAACTTCTGGGCATTCAGATCGAGTATACCGGCACGAACTATGCGGGGCTGGTGGACACGGTGAAAGCGGGCACGGCGGATGTAACGGTATTGAATGATCCGCTGGACGCCCCGTACGAGGGCCATTACCTGAAGACGAAGGAGTTCATTTTTCTTCCCTATTCCCTGTGGGTGCGGAAGGATTCCCCCCTGTTGGCGCCGGGCGCGAAGGAGATAAACGGAAAAACTGTCATCGTGAACGAGGGGTGGGACCTCAATCATCCGTTTTTGAAGAAGTTTGATGGCAATACGTTGATCACGGGCAACACGATCATGGATTGCACGAATGCCCTCTTGAGCCGCCAGGCGGATGCCTACGTGGAAGTGTATGGGATTGTGGCCGATTACACGCGGCGGAAACTGGTGCGGGATATCATGGTCCGGGATGTTTACTATGAAGGGTGCCCCGCGGCGTTTTTTGTGCGCAAGGACTGGCCGGCGCTGCACAGCGTCCTCGAAAAGGCCCTCACCCGGATTTCGGACCGGGAGTATATGGACATCCTAAAAAAATGGGGGTCCTATTTGGACGAACCCGCCTTTCGATTGAAGGCGCTGGACCTGACCATGGAAGAGCGGGTGTGGCTGCAGAGCCATCCGGTGGCGCAGGTGGCCAGCGACCCGGAATGGGCGCCGGTGGAATTTTTGGACGCGTCCGGGGAGCCGCAGGGCATTGCGCATGAATATCTCAAGCGTATCGGAAGCATGCTGGACCTGGAGTTCCGGGTGGCCCCCGTTAAAAACTGGGGAGAAGCCTTGGAGCGATTGAAGGCGGGAGAGTTGCATCTGGCCTCCGCTTTTACGGAAACCCCCAGCCGAAGGGAATATCTAACTTTTACCCCCCCGTATATATCCATGCCGGCGGTCATCTTCACCTGGGGGGATGTCACCTATATCGGAGGCATCAAGGGCCTTTCCGGAAAACGCGTGGCGGTGACCGCGGGAGAACTCACGGAAGAAGTGATGCGCGCGGAGGCTCCGGACATTCAAGTCACCACTTATCCCAGCATTCCGGAAGCGCTGGAGGCACTGTCACACCACGAGGTGGATGCCTTCGTGGGGAACATGGCCGTCACCAGCTATTACATCAGCAAGGCGGCTCTGCCGCAAATCAAGGTGGTGGGCGAAACAACCTTCAAGTACAATCTTTCCATGGGCGTGCGCAAGGATCACCCGCTTTTGTTTTCCGTGGTGAACAAGGCGTTGCGGGCCATTCCGGAGGACGAGCGCCAGGCCATCACGAACAAATGGATAACGGTCAAATACGAACATGATTTCGACTATTCCACCCTGTGGAAAGTCTTTGCGGGCGCCGCGGTGATTATCCTGTTGTTCCTGCTGTGGAACCGAAGGCTGTCCGTCGCGGTGCGCAGCCGGACCCGGGAACTGGCGGAAACCAATAAGCGACTTCTCGTGGAAATTGAAGAGCGCAAGCGCACCTTTACCGCGTTGCAGGACAATGAAGAGCGGTACCGGATGTTGTTCAACGCGCCTTCCGACGCCATTTTTCTCATGGACGGCGAACAGTTTGTGGACTGTAATGACGCCACGCTGCGCCTGTTCGGGTGCGAACGCGATCAAATCATCGGGTCCCCCCCCTATCGCTTCTCCCCCGAGGTTCAACCGGATGGACGGCGATCCAAGGATAAATCGCAGGCATTGATTGCCAGCGCCTTGCAGGGGCGGCACAAGCTTTTTGAATGGCAACATACACGGCTGGATGGTTCTGTGTTCGACACGGAAGTCAATCTGACGCCGTTGCAGCTAAAAGGCAAGACGCATATTCTGGCCATTGTGCGGGACATTACGGCGCGCAAGCAGGCGGAGGCCGAGTTGGAAAAGACCCAGGCGTTGTTTCTGGCCGCGCTGGAGCAAACGCCGGTGGGTATCCTGATTGCCGAGCCGCCGGACGTCTGGCTCCGCAGCGCCAATTCCGCCGCGCTGGCGATTCGGGGTTCCGCCGAAGAACCCTTGCTGCACATCCCCATGGCCCAGCATCCGCTGCATTGGCAAATCCACCACCCCGATGGACGGTTGTGCGCCCCGGAGGAACTCCCGCTGACGCGCGCTACGCTTTATGGCGAAGCTACCCAGAACATGGAGTGCATCGTGCGGCGCTCCAATGGCGAAGAACGCTACGTGCTGATGTCGGCCTCGCCGGTCCGCAATGGCAAGGGAGAAATTGTGGCCGGCGTCGCGGCGTGTTCCGATATCACCGAAATCAAAGTTACGGAAACGGAACGCGCCAAACTGGAAGGTCAACTTCAACAGGCGCAAAAAATGGAGGCGATAGGCCAATTGGCCGGGGGGGTTGCCCATGACTTCAACAACCTGCTGCAAGTCATCACGGGGTACCTGGAACTGTTGAATGAAGATATCCCGCCCGATAGCCCCGCGCGGGAAAGCCTGGGGGAAATCGCCAAAGCGGCGGGCCGCGCCACCTCGCTGGTCCGCCAGTTGCTCCTGTTCAGCCGGCGGGATATTGCGGAACCGCGTCTTCTCGATTTGAATAGCGTGGTCTCCGGCCTGGCGAAGATGCTCCGGCGCATCATCGGGGAACACATCGAACTCACTATCAGCGTGGGATACGATCTGAAGACCATTCTGGCCGACGCCGGGCAAATGGAGCAGATCATCATGAATCTGTGCGTGAATGCGCGTGATGCCATGCCCGGCGGCGGGAAGATCATCATTGAAACCCGGAACGTGAATGTTGACGCGGATTACTGCCAGTACTGTTCAGAAGCAAAAGAAGGAAACTATATCCTCTTGAGCGTGTCTGACACCGGATGCGGCATTCCGAAGGAACTGCAAGAGCGGGTCTTCGAACCGTTTTTCACCACCAAGGAAGTGGGCCAGGGGACCGGCCTCGGATTGGCCACCGTATACGCCGTGGTGAAACGGCATAATGGATTCATGCGCCTTTACAGCGAGGTGGGCCATGGCACGGTGTTTCATATCTATCTGCCAGAAGCCGGCGCGGAGGAAGCGGCGCTCGCCGCCAGCACGCGCGCGGTGCAGGAATGGCGAGGCGGCTCCGAAACCATCCTGTTTGCCGAAGACGATACGCAAGTGCGCCAATTGGCCGTCCAGATACTGGGCCGGGCGGGATACCACATCCTCTGCGCCACCAACGGCGAAGAAGCCATTCAACTGTATAAAGAACACGCGGATTCCATCAAACTCGCCCTGCTCGATGTGATGATGCCCAAACAAAGCGGGCGGCAAGTGCATGATTTTATCCGCGCCCACGATCCCAATCTACCCATCATTTTCGCCAGCGGCTACAGTTTCGACGTCCTCGGGCCGGAATACATCCCCAGCCAAGAGGCCCGCCTCATCCGAAAGCCCTTCGCACGAAATGAACTCCTTGCCGTGGTGCGCGAGGTGCTGGATCTGGCGAAATAAGCGAATCCGGTGAACGTGGTAAATTGCTTATTGAATGGACCCTTGACATGGATGCAAAAACAGCAATGTTCTTTGCCTCCTGTGTCCCGGACCATAACCAACGGCTCCGCGTTATGGCCGCCAATGTGGCGCGGGCTGGCAATTCCGTCATAAATCCTTGGGGATCCCTGGAATAATGCCTGGAATAATACTAATTGACAGTAAAAAGTGATCGTGTTATATTTCCAATAGACGGTGTGTTTGAAAATGAGGTGTAATGTTGATTTGGAAAACGGGTGAAGATCATGATGATTCGGCTGAACACAAAAATACCGTGTGTGGGGTTTCTTCTTGTGGCGGGAAGCGCGTTGACACTGGGAACCGCATCCTATGCAAATGTTCACTCCGCGGACATTTCGGGCGATGGCCGCATTTCTCTTTCAGAGTTGCTGCGCGTTATCCAATTCTTTAATTCCGCAGGATATCACTGCAAGGCCGGAACGGAAGATGGATTTGCACTCGGTCCGGGCAGTGAAACATGTCCACCGCACAGCACTGATTATGAGCCTAAAAATTGGCGGGTGGAATTATCGGAGTTATTGCGTCTTGTCCAATTGTATAATACCGGCGGGTATCGTACTGATCCCACGACAGAGGATGGCTTTGCGCCGGATGCTACGCTCGATCCGCATATTTTGCCTGTGTACGGCGACATCACTGGAAGCTTTTTAACGCACGGGGAAGAATCTGCCCTGGGGCTTGATCCGGATAATCCGGACGAAAACAGCAATGGGATTCCCGATGGAATTGACCTAGCACTTGCGCTCACGGATGAAATAGAAGCACTCCCGCTGTTCATGTACTCGGAATCAGGCGCGCCAACAGACCATGTATATCTTTTTCTTGCTGGTGAGGCAGAATGCTACTGCCTCGATCCGTTCACGATGCAGGCTATTTATCCGCACGCCTACGAGATTGTAAATCCAATGCTCGACATTCGGTTCACCCTGGATGATGCCGCGCGGGTTTTTCTGCAATACGGGTCATTTAATTATTATCTCTATAGTGCCGGGGGGGATACACAATGTGGCAAGGCCACAGACGATTGTGTCTTGGGAGGCCAAGTATACCGGTTGGATATCCCCGGTCTTGTTCATGCCCTAAGAGACGCGGGGTAGCGGATTCACAACCAAAGAAATCAGGGCTTTCAGCTATCAGCGGTCAGCTTTCAGCAAGACACACTAAAGACTAATGGGACTGATGAGACCGATGGCGGCATGAATTTCTTTGGAAAAATGATGGAAGCTGGCGGATTGTAGTACGGAATAATTTCCGCATCAAAATTTCAGAATTACGCAGTATTTGCATTTTTTCATCAGTGTGGCCCCGTTTCCCTCACCAAATCCTCTACACTGGCAGCTATATTTCTTGGATGAAGTAAATACTTGACAGCAGTAGCAGTTTGTGCTATTTTGTTTACATTATACTAAATATAGAGGAAAGGAAACCACGGGGACACCACCAATGGTAGGACATCCAGCAGGCCAGGCTTCGTTAATCGGGAGGAGCCTGGGCAATTATACGGTGAAGGCGCTCATCGGACGGGGTGCTTTGGGGACGGTGTATCTTGCAACGGATGTGGCGTTGAACCGTCCGGTGGCGTTGAAGGCGCTTTTGGGGAGTTTGGCGCATAATCCGGACCATGTAAAACGTTTTTTATATGAAGCGCAGGCGGCCGCGCCGTTGCGGCACCCGAATATCGTGGGCATCTACGAAGCAGGCATCCGAGAAGGCACGCCCTTTATCGCGATGGAGTATGTGGAGGGCGAACCCCTGGACCGGTTTTTACGCCGCCGGGGCAAGCCGCTTCATTGGCAAAATGCGCTTCACATCGCGCTTCAGGTGGCGGAAGCGTTGGATTGCGCGCACGGTTTGGGGATCACCCACCGGGATGTGAAACCGGCCAATATTCTTCTGGACCATCATGGGCGTGTCCGGCTGAGCGATTTTGGGATAGCGCGGTTGTGCCAGGATGCGGACAATGAAGACTCGGATACGGGGCGAAGCGGTTCGGAAATACTACCGTTCAAAGGCACCCCGGACTACATGTCGCCGGAACAGTGCCGTGGCGATGCGGTGATTGGTTTACAGGCCGATTTGTATTCCTTGGGTGTCACCTTGTATCAGATGATTACGGGCCGGATGCCCTTTGAAAGCCGTTCGACGATTGCCCTCATCAATGCAATTTTGACCTCTTCCCCCCCACGCTTGACGCAATTGGTTCCGGGGGTTCCGGATGATGTGGCCCGATTGGTGGCGCATTTAATGGAGAAAGAACCGGCCAAGCGTCCGGCCTCGGCGCGTGCAGTGTGTGAGATGATACAACGGCTCTACCGGGAAAACGGCGGGGCCTCGGCGGTGCCGGAGGCGCTGAATTCGTTTATTCGAGAAGAATCGGAACCACGCAGGATTAAGGCGGATACCCCGGCCCCGCGCCGGCATGGGCATACGTCAAGGACGGAGGCATCCGCCCGGCCAAAGACGGGGCCGCTTGCCCGGTATGCGGGTTTGGCGGTTGGGGCGCTTATTCTGGTGGCGGTCATGGGGATGGGTGTGTGGCGGTTTGTTCATCCCCTCGAGCGGGTGGAAGCCGCGCCGCGTTTCCCAGGGGTCCAGTTTTCGGAGGAGCATGCCGGACGCCTGACGGTTTCTCTGCCGATGGATGCCTGGCGGGTACATGGTATTCATTGGGTGGGTGGGCATCCGGCGGTACTCGTGGACATGACGGGCGCTCCGGAAACACTGGCATCGGGTGGCTGGGGATGGCTGGCGATTGATTTGGCGCAGCGCGAAGTAACTAGCCCACGGACGCCCACAGGTTCCGCGTTGGATCCGGAATATGCCCGGTTATGGGCGGAGGCGCCCCAAAGCGCGGTGGTGCCGGATACTCCCGAAGGTACGCCGCTGCACGACGTGCGTCTGGCGAATGTGCGCAAGGAGGCGCTGACCGTGACTCTGGCGCAGCCCTGGAACGCGGCCCGGCCCCAGCCTAAGACCCTGTATCGTCCGGCGGAGCATCCGGGGAGCTTGGGCGCCTCGGTGGCCGTCAAGCCCGACGGGCATACGCTGTGCGCCCTGGCGCATGATCGGGGTGACATGCTTCTGGAATTTGACGCCGGGCAGGAAGGCGCGGAGCATTGGGGAATCCCGCTGACGGAATCAGGTCTTCCAATTGATGCGGAGAGTGTTCATTATTCCTCCGATGGAATCTATGTGGCCTATATTCGTGTGAAAAACCCGAACGAGCGGGAATTGTGGGTGGTGGCCTCCGGCGGTCAGGAACTGAATGGAAAGCCCTTGGCGTTGGGGCGGATTGGGAAGCACACGGCCTTCAATACGGATGCTTCCTTGCTGGCCTTGACCACGGAGATCAATGGTGAGCCGCATATACGGCTGGTGCATGTGGCGGACGGCGGTATTTTAGCGGATTTGGGATCGGGTGAAATCTCCAGTGAATGCTGGCATCCTTCCGGACGTTTTCTGGTGGTGTGTCTGATGGAGGCGGCCACGGGCAAGCGCCGGCTTGAAGCTATCGAGGCCGCGCCTCCTTATAGAGGATATACCCTTTTTGAAGACCCAACCGGCAGCCTAACAGGGGGCGCGGTATCGCGCGATGGACGGTGGGCGGTTGCCGCCGTGCGGACCGCATCAGGAACCGAGATTCAATTTATTGATTTGAGCACACAACTTTTCAAGGAACGAGAAACCTAGCAGGCCCGGCGGCCCGGAAACGGGAAACAGGGCAGGAGCGGATAAAATGAGTTCAGGCACAAGCAGTGCTCGTGAGACTTACGTATTCGGCAATTACGAAATACTGGATACGGCGGGTTCCGGCGGCATGGGCGTGGTGTACCGCGCGATGGACCGGGCGTTGGGCCGCACAGTGGCGCTGAAAGTACTGCGGGACGACCTGCGCAACCAGCCGCATCTGGTGACACGGTTCCAGCGCGAAGCGAAGGCATTTGCGGCGTTGGACCATCCCAATATCGTGCGCATTTATTCCGTGGGCTTGATTGGCCGCATCCCCTATATCGCGATGGAGCATGTGGCCGGGGAACCCTTGAGTGAAATTTTGCTCGAACGCGGCCCGATTTCCTGGCAGGAGGCCCTTGCCATAGGTGCGCAGGTGGCGGATGCGCTGGCCTGCGCGCATGACGCCGGGATTATTCATCGGGACATCAAGCCGGGCAATATTCTCATTGGACCGGACGGCCATGCCCATGTGACGGATTTCGGCATTGCCAAGATTCTTAGTGAGACCACGCAATTGACCGTGGACGGCTCACGCCTGGGCACACCGCAGTATTTGTGCCCGGAACGCTGCCAAAATAAGGAAATCACGCCGTCGAGCGATATTTATTCGTTGGGCGTGGTGTTGTTTCAGTGCATCTCGGGACGGCTTCCCTATGAATGTTCCAGCACGGCGGATTTGATTCAACGGATCGCGGCGGAACCGCCCGCGCGGCTGCGCCAATTCGCGCCGGGGGTTCCAGACGCCGTCGAGCGGCTGATCGCGCACATGATCGAGAAAAAACCGGCGGATCGCCCGAAAGACGCCCGCACGCTTCGCGCATTGATAGACCGTGTCCGTGAAGGCAAGCCCCTGGATGAACGCGCGGAGGAAATGGCGGCGGCACTGGCCTCCTTTCGAAAATCATTGCCCGCCGTCACACCTCACGGCTCAAGGCCCGATGCCACCACCGAACGAATCACGCGGTCCGGCAAAGGCAGCCGATTCACCAAGGCTCTGTCACCGAACGCTCTTCGCTGGATCATGGCCGCGGTGGTGATAGGCTTGGCCGGAATACTGGGTTGGCAACTCTATGCCACGCTGGCCGAACGATGGGCGCTGCGGTCCGGATATGATGTCACCCGGTTGGATGCCGCGCCCGCGCAGCATCTGGAACGGTGGAACCGCGTGCCCCCCGTCGCGGTATTTTCCGAAGAAACCCCGGAGGTGTGCATTGCCCGGTTGAACCTGCCGGATTTTGCCGTATCCACGCTGCATTGGGCGGGCGCTTCGCACGAAGCGCTGATTGGCCTTACTGGAATTCCCGATACCCCGAGGGCGGGCCAACATGCCGTATGCCGGCTGGATATTGGCCATCGTGAGGGATGGGTGGTCCTCTCCCCCACGCTGATTGCTTCACGGGTGATGGGAGCCGTGACGGGGCCGGGTGATGTACCGCGATTTTTCCTGGGAACCGAACATGCGGTGATGCCCGCCTCAATGTCCCCCGCCTTCCTCCCGTTTGTGTCCGTGGCGGATTTGGACGCCGGGGCGCTGTGCCCGCGCGGGGATGGGGCCGTGCAGGCTTTCGCGCGGGAGGAAACCCAGGGATGGAGTGTGGTGGAACGTTCACTGCAAGAGGATTCCGAAATGGTATGGGGACGGGGGATTCCCGGACCTGTGGAATCGCTCATTTATAGTGCGGATGGGAACCGCTTGGCGGGGTTGTGCAGAAATAATGGTACCGGAAAATCCCTTTGGATGATGGAGCGTACGGTTCCGGGGAAGGCCGTAATGATTGCCCAAGGGAATTTGTCAATCTCGGAAGGGGCGTTTCATCCGGATGGCCAATCGCTGGTCCTTTGTACCATCCGCGACACCGGATCGGTCTTGCAGCGGGTGCAAAGCCAGGACGGACGAATTCTTGCGGAATTGGGGCCGGGACGTAGCGCCGCATGGCATCCTTCCGGAACTTATGTGGTGGCGGCCGCGGAGGACCGCGCGGGCCGCTCCCAGCTTTGGGTCCTTCCCCTTGATTCCCCCTCCCCGTCCGGGCAACTCACCTATTTGGGCTCGGGCATCACCGGGCAGGTGGCGGTATCTCCGGATGGGCGGCATGCGTTGTCGGCGGCGCCGCAACAATCGGCGGTGGTGATCACACGCCTGCCGCAGTAATCACTCCGCGGGGCATTGAGCCGGGATTGCCGGGGGATTTGTGCCGGGCCTTTTCGCTATGCTATACAATTACCGCCACACAACGTAACCGAATGCAAAGGATGAACCATGCGTCAAGTATTGATTTTTGCGCTGATAGCGGCTGTTGCGTTTACGGGATGCAACGCGAAAGAGCCGGAACCCCAACCGAAAGCAGAGAATGCACCGCCCCCCCCGCCGACGGCGGCGGAGCTTTATGGCAAAGAGTTGAAACCTGTTTTGGATGTATTAAAGCGGCAAGTGGATGGCGGGGCTCCGTTACAGCCGCTGGAAAAAGACGCGGCGGTGGACAAGCTCAAGAGCGCCGTGAGAACCCTGAACGCGCAGGAAAACGGGCCGGAGGCGTTGACTAAGCTGAAAGGGGAAATCGAAGATTTGGTGAAGAAAGGGCGCGACGGCAACCTGTGGATGGTGGTCAAGGGGTGTTGCCAGGCCTATGTCGCGCTCCAGCCCGGCAGCGACCGGTACATGAAACTGGAACAACGCGCTGATCTGATGCTGAAACGGCCCACCGTGCAAGTGAAGGGTTTCTTTAACATTGACAGCCAGATATACGCGTTTCTGTTGGTGACGGATCCCGGAGCGCCGAAACCGGAGAGTTATAAAGTCCGCGAAGGCGAGGAATTTCACGGGGTGTTGCGTTTAGTGCGGATTATCGGCGATCAGCAGTCCGTGGAGATTCTCTATATCCCCGTGAATGACACTTGGGTTGTAAAGGGACCGCGCGAAGACTGATCGTGGCGCGTTTCCATAACCGTGCAGGGTAAAACGGCAAACGGTGCATGATGCGTGAGTCACACTTCCGGGCGCTGGCGCTGGCCGCGGTGGCGCTGGCCGGAACCATAGCCTATGTCAACACCTTCGATGGAGGATGGGTATGGGACGACGCATCCTCGGTGCTGTTGCACCAGCATGTTCAAGACCCGTCCAAGTTCTTTCAGTTGTTCAAGGAAGACCAGCACGCCTTTGGCCGGGGCGCGGGTAATTTTTACCGCCCGTTGGTTTCCGTGAGTTTCATGGCGGATTATTTACTTTCGGGGGGCGTGTCCCCAAAATCCTCCCAGTCCGTCTATCCCGCGGACATTCCCCCTCTGCCGTTTCACATCTCCAATCTCCTGTGGCATCTTGCCGCGGCCATGCTGCTGTTCGCATTGTTGACAAGGTTCGGCGCCCCGCAAGGCGTGCGGGCCGCCGTGCCGCTGTTATATGTAGTGCATCCCCTGCACACCGAGGCGGTCGCCTATATAAGCGGCCGTGCGGATATGATGTCCGCCGCTTTCATGTTTGCCGGACTGTGTCTTGTCCTGCATGAAAGCACGCCAAAATGGCGTTGGATGATGCTTGCCCTGGGAATGCTCTGTTTTTGTGGAGGTCTGGTCTCCAAGGAATCCTCCACCATATTCCCTGTTCTGCTGGCGATTTTGGTGCTGTTTCCTGTATTGTATGAAACGGATTCCTCGGCCCGGCGCGCGCTCCTCAGACAACGCGGCGTGCCGCTGGCCGTCGCGGTGTTTATTTTGGGCGTGTATGCCCTGTTGCGGATGACCGTATTGAAGTTTGCGGACGCGGGCGTTTCCCAGACCTCCACTTTCGGGAACCGTCTCTTGGAAACGGGGCAGGCCTTTTTCTTTTATTTGATTAAACTTTTTGTGCCCACGCATCTGCATATGGAACAAACCCTGGAGGGAGTGCCGGTATGGCACGCGGCGGCGGGATGGCTGGGGCTGGCCGCATTGTTTGCCCTTCTGCTGATGGCCATGAAACACCGTCATCTCCGCATAGCCTTGGGACTGGCCTGGTTTCTTGTGTCATGGCTGCCGATTTCCGGCCTGTTTCCCTTGAACGCCCCGATGGCGGAACATTGGATGTATGTTCCCATGGCCGGATTCTGGTGGGCGGTGGCGGAAGCCGTGTATCTGGGAGCGCAATCCCCCGGGTCCCGGCGGCTGGCCGTGGCGGGAGCGATGTGCCTCGGTTTGGTGTTTTTGGGGCTCACCATGCAGCGCAATAACGATTGGCACGATAATGAACGCCTCTTCCTTTCCACCCTGAAAGAAAATCCCAAGACGGTCCGGGTGCACTACAATCTCGCGGTGGCGTATGAAGACCTGTTGAAAAACTGGCCTGCCGCACGGCGTCACTACGAAGCAACACTGGCCCTGTATGCGGACCGGAAAAAAGCACAAGGGGGGAATGACGCCGCTTTTCTCTTGCCTGAAGAAGTGGATGTGCATTTGTCGCTTGGGCGCTTGGCCGCGCGCGAACGCGAATTCACCCGCGCGCTTCCCCACTTTTTTACCGTGGCCGGACTGCAAAAAAATGCCAACTACCGGGCGCAGTGCGGCGCGGCGGCGCTGGGGGCCGCAAAATGCTTTCTCGCCCTGGGAGAAGTGAACGAGGCCAACACGTGGTTCACAAAAGCCGTAACACTCGATCCCGGCGCCACACATGAGGTGGATGCCCTTATGAACGGAGAACCCATACAATTTGAATAAGAGCGATGAAAATCCAGGGTGGTGGTGCGGGTGACGTGCGCGTTGTTTATGTATTGGCGCAAAACCTGTATTTCACAGTTTCTGCAGAATTTAACCCTCGTGGGGATCGACCCGGCAGAACTGATTGCAGTGTAGGAAGTTGAGAGGAGTTTCAATACCGGAAAAAGTCAAGAGTTTTCTTGACACACTACCGGAGCCGTGCTAGAATGCAAACCATACCATGGGTTTGTGTATCAACCAAACGGATGCGAAACGGAGGTAGGTCGAATGGCCGAGAAAAAACCGAGTGGAAAAGATGACATGTCAAGTGATTCCGGATTGGGTAATCTGCCCCCGTTGAGCGATTTTGACTCCAGAGGGAGCGTGTCCGATGCGGGATTGACACCCTTGGGTGGATTCGATTCCCCCATGAGTGATGAAGGAGGTCTCCCCCCCATCAGCGACATTGATGTGGAAACGCCTCAACCCACCGGCGGCAATATCAAAGCAGCGCCTCCGGGTTTTGAGAGCAAGGTGGCGAGCACCTTCTCCTCCGGCCCGAAACCGGGCGGCACGGGATTTCAAGACTTGGCGGCGGACAGCGATTTCTCACCGGAAACCCCGGAAATCGGTCCCGGCCCCGGCCAGGATTCTCCGATGGACACGCCGATGTTTGACAGCGCCTTCGGCGGCGGCCCGGCCGCGTTTGACACCGGCATGCGCACACCGGCCCCGACACAAGCCATGGAAACGCCCATGTTCGGCGGAAGCCAGGGCCCCGCGCGCGGCGCGGGCGGCGGCTTGGGCTTTGATCAAGGCGCTTTCGGCGGCGGTGGCATGGATTTTGGCGGCGGGACGCCCGCGCCGGATTTCTCGCCCGATACGGACATGCAGCCCGCCATCGCGCCTGTTGAACCCAAAAAGGCCAAAGCGAAGAAAAGCGGCGGGAAAATGGCGGCGGTCATTACCTTGGCGGCGGGCCTGATCATCGGTATTCTGGCGGGGCCGCTGGCGCAAAGCTATTTGCCGTTTGATTTGCCCATTCCCAATCCTGTGAAAGATGCACTGGCGAAAGCGCAAGCGGAAAACAAAGACCTGAACAAACGCTTGCAGCAATACATTAATGTCGCCGATGCCTCAAAAGGCGAAAAGGTCAGTATCACCAAGGAAGAACGGGATAAACTGGAACAGGATATCATCGCGAAGAAGGGCGAGTTGAACGACATTACCGGAAAGCTTGACGCGGCGAACAAGGATTTGACGGACAAGCAATCAGCGCTGACGGCGATTGAACAGGACATCAACAAGAAGACCGAAGAATTCGTTACGGCGCAGGAACAGTACGAAGACCTGCAAAACGAAACGGCCATTATTCAGGCGCGGCAAAAAGGCCTGGTGTCGGAAGTGGACCGCTTGACCGGACTGGTCGGACAGCTTGACGAGGCCAATCAGCGCAGCGCTGCCGTGAAAGAAGCGTTCGCGCATAATGTGGACCGCCTCATCATCCAGATTAAAGAAGGCATTCCCCTCACCCCGGCGAAATATGCCAGCACCCAGCGTCTCGCCGCCGCGGAAGAACTCCGCGACAAGGTGTCCAAGGCCAAATGGGTGGAACCGGCCTTGCAGCAGGAATACACCTCGTTGTACCTGAAGGAATTGGAGATTGCCTCCTCGAATGACTACTTCTTCGCGAAAGTCATCGTGAAGGATCAGTTCAACAATGTTGTGAGCAAATGGGCCGAATGCCTGATGCAGGGCAACTGGGGCGTCTATTTCAGGACCTTCGACGGACGCAATGTCGGCGTCTATGAAAACATTGGGACCGCCGGTGCGCCCAATTGGGTGTTCAAGGAGGATTTCACGTCCGCCGTCCGCAAAGACATTGACGGACGCATTATGGCCGCGCGCGTGCCCGGCTATGAAGAAAAAATCAAGGTGTTGACGGAGAAGCAGATGGCGCAGTCGGAAGGCAGCTCGCTGCAGAAGAATTTTGACTCGTTATAATGCATGACGGCAGCATACAGGCCGCGTTGACTTCGGTTGGCGCGGCTTTTTCATTACAACGACAAGGAACCTCTCCCATGTTATCCATCGTATCGTTAGTGATCTGTTGCGCCGCCGCCCAAGGCGCGCCGGACTATGCGTCCGAGTTTATTTTCCCGCCCAATGATAAGCACAACCACGGATCGAGCATTGTCGAAACTGCGGCGGGAGACCTCATCGCCTGTTGGTTTCACGGTTCCGGCGAGCGCTCCGCCGATGACGTCATGGTCCAGGGGGCGCGCAAACGCGCGGGCGCCAGCGAGTGGTCGGAACCCTTCCTGATGGCCGACACCCCCGGCCTGCCCGACTGCAACCCTGTCTTATTTATCGATCCCCGCGGGGTGTTGTGGCTGATTTGGATCACCGTTCAAGACAACCAGTGGGGCGGCTCGCTGTTGAAATACCGCACCGCGAAAAACTACACGAACGACGGCCCTCCCGAATGGGACTGGCAGGACGTCATCCATGCGCGGCCGGAAAAACTGGAAGAACTGTATGTGCCCATGGTGGATAATGCCAAGGAAACCCTTGCGCCAATATTGGCCGTTATGCCCGATTTCGCGAAGGAAATTGAGGATGCCCGCGACGCCGCCTCCAACAAACTCCGCCAGCGCCTCGGTTGGATGACCCGCCTCCACCCCATCATGACCTCGCCCACCCGCATGATGCTGGGGCTCTACTCCGACGTTTTCAATTGCTCGCTCGCCGGATTCACCGAAGACTGGGGGAAAACCTGGACCTTCAGTCAGCCCATCATGGACCCCGCCCCCAATCTCCTGGGCAACATCCAACCCAGCTTCGTCCAGAAAAAAGACGGCGCCATCATGGCCTTCATGCGCGACAATGGAATTCCCCATTACGTGCGGACCGCCACCTCCAGCGACAACGGCGTCACCTGGTCCAAACTCGGCACCCTGGAAATCCGCAATCCCGGCTCCAGCGTGGAATGCATCGCGCTAAAGAACGGGCACTGGATTCTTGTGGGCAATGACACCGGTAATGGCCGCCACCTTTTGACCGCCTATGTATCTGAAGACGAAGGCAAGACGTGGAAACTCCTCCGGCGTCTCGAAGAAGTGGAAAAAGAAAAAGGTTCGTTCTCGTATCCTTCTGTAATCCAGGCCGCCGACGGTTCCATCCACTGCACCTACTCCTACTCCGGCAACGGCATTCAAGGCTCCACCATCAAACACGCGCGGTTTGCCTATTAGGGAACCCAACGTGAACATGCGTCGAGCGCGCCTGAAAGGTCCGGGCTCTTGATGGGGTAATACGGTGGAACATCAAACACTTTCCCGACATGAAACGGGAACAGCAGGTACGTCGCAAAAATACGCAGCCCGTCAATATCATAGCGGCGTCCGGGCAATGCGGGAGAACCGTCATTCATGGGCAATATTCCCACCTATAACGATTGATGATAAACAAGAGGGCCTCCAACGATTTATCTGAAGCGGATCGCATCACTCAACCCAGACATATTACACAACTATGCTTCCTGCAAACAAAGCGGCGCTTGGCAGAGGCGATAATCCGATTGGAAAACGGATATTATTCATTGCTGGATACCCGGCAGTTGGGCAACTTCAACTGCAGGGCTTGTTTTCCGGACTCTGTTATGGATGTGTTCATTAACACTATTTCTTCCATATCCGTGTGACGGGTCAGCAGCGAAACGCTGTAATCCGTTATCTGCCTGCCTCCAATCCACAGGCAACGAAGGGTTTGCAAACTATCAAGGTGGCTTAAACCGACGTCGGTGACTTGCCCTCTCTTGCAAATAAGCCGTTCAAGCCTGGTGCATTGACGAAGCGCCCACATGGTTTTGTCCACGGCTTGCGAATCCTCCAACGCAAGTTCCGTGATTCCCGGAAGCATTGCAACAAGCGCGATGATCCCCTCCGAGGTCACTTTTGTTCCCATAAGGTTCACTTGCCGAAGATACGGCAGGGAGGCCAGGGACGCGAGCCCGTGATCGCTAACATGTGTGTTGAAGAGCGACAAGTCAAGCAATCCCTTCATTTGTCCGATGGAACCGACCGCGGCGTCGGATATCTGAGACGCATCTCCGAGATTGAGGTATTGTATGGTCCCAGGCGGGAATGCCGTCAAAACATCCATCTGTTCATCCTTGAGTTCAGAGGACGCGGCGAACTGCAGCATCAGGCGTTTCTCGATTGTCAGTGTGCCCTCCGCCGGGCCAAGCACCTCCCATGGATGAGAAAAATCCCAGGGCCGGGTGAGAAAGGTTCCAAAGCCCTCCACCCCGGCCAGCACAAGAGGTCGCTTCCGTGAAATTGTGTCAGCAACAAGCCGCGCGTCCAGATAACAGGTGAGCGCGGCCTGCTCGAACACCGAGGCGCGACTCGTGTTGCCTTCCTTGCTCTGGTCGGCAGCCTTTTCCAGGCAAACACCGGCGGTGGCCAACATCTGTGTCAATACTGGTTCGTCGCGGCGGGCAATGGCGTGTTTTGCCTGTTCGATGGAGGCCGTAATAACCTGCCCCCCCGCATTAATGGTTTCTTCACCCTTTGGGCGGCATCCAAATGTCGGAAGAAGACCCAATAGCAATGAAATCAGTACTGTGTATAAAAACCAGCGCACATGCCGAGCGGGTTTCTGAAGTGAAATACTACGAACCATCATTTCATTTTCTCCGAAACGCGCATGGCGTCTGCGAACAGGTCCACCGCGACTCCGCGGCGGTGCAGGTTTTCGGCCTCCATGGCCATCTGGTTCCAGAAATCAAACCCGTAGTGCCGCGTATGGACATAGAGCCCTATGGGCGTAAGATGATGCCGGTCGTTGAATGAAGCGGGGATATTCGCGCCGGGGTCTTCAGGGGCGGCAAACCGCAATTCACAGAGTTCTTGCGCGGCGTGCAGAAGTGTCTCGCTATTGATGTTCAACCGGTTGGCGCGAAGCGTAATCGATTCGTAGGGGTAATCGTGGATGTCTGACAACAAGGTGCGGAGAATGGGCCTTTCTTCACCGGAGGCATGTTTTTCGGGTGGAACAATACCGAGTGTTATTGATACCGGTCTTTGTTCCGAGGGAGAATCATCCTGCCTGCGGCGTTCCGCACGGGTATTGTCATCATTCGTGCCTGTGCGCATGCTTCCGGTGGCGTTTGGCGCGGATGAATCCGCATCCTCCGGCGCTTCTTCGCCATTTATCCGTCTTGTGATTATGCGTTTCTGGACGTTCAGGTAATTGTGCCCGGTCACTTCGTAACCCTCTTCACATACGGCAATGGCGTCTTCGTAGTGCTTGAGGACAGTCAAGCTCTTCGCCAGAAAGAGGTACGAATCGCGAAACATCTGTTTCTGATAATCATCGAAATGATCCCGGTTGTTCTCGATCCGCTGTTTCTCGTCCTTCGCGCGGGCCACCGCTTCGCGCAGAATGGTGACTGCGCGCTCGCACGCTTCGGTGTGGCGGAGACCAAGTTGTTGATGGTAGTCGAAAAGCAGGCGGCCCAATGCGCTCCGCACCTCGAAGGTCCATGGATTGGCCTGAACACCCGTTTCGAGCAGGTGCAACGCCGCTTCAGGTTCTTTGGCGAAATCCGCCATAAAGAAGGCGCCGAGCGTATAGAGCCTTTCGATGTTCGGATTGAGCCGGAGCGTCAACTGGTACCAGGGGATCAGTTCGAGCGGGTCGCTGTGACGGTGGTCGGTCATGTGTGGAAGAATGACCCGGTGCAACTCTCCCACCGGACCACGCCAATCAAGCTCTTTGTTAAGGGCCAAGGGAACGCCTTCGGCGTGTTCGAGCCCGCCGGCGGTACCGACGGAATTTTTGGCGCGGAAACCGCGTTCTTCCTCGGCATTGGTCGGCATGCGGAACGCCACGCCATTGTGCAGATACTCGAGTGTCTTCATCCACACCAGGCTCTGCGCCGTGAACTGAAGCTGTCCCATTAGGCTCAGGGCTATGGATTCTTTGGCCGCCTCGATCTCATCTGTCCGGAACGAGGCATGGACCTCTTCCAGATTCGCATTGCTGAAATGGACCAGCATGCCGCAAAGAACAAACCCAGGAAGCAGCGCAAGGGGCGCATATCGTGACAACATAGGGATTCTCCTTGATTTAACAGGCGTCTTACAACGGGATTCGCCGAAACCGCCAACATCCCAAAGCAATGAAAAGCCCCGTATATAGAAGCGCATACGCGGTGAGCGCCACCAGTACCACCGGAGGGATGGCGGGCCATTCATGGATGACCTTTTTCGAGAGATCGAAAAGCTCCAGATGCGGCACAACCCAGTACAGAATCTCCGAAACTTTCCGCAAGAAACCATCAAGTTCGCTATGCACGGTGAGAATGGTGTTGGCGAAGGTGCTCATCGCCAGACAGAGCAACAGGGAGACCGTGACGTTTGATCCATGTGTCAGGAACAGTGAGGCCGCGAGGACCAGGGCCGAGATGAGCCACATCGATAGCAGGCGCAAATATAGCGCCTGGAAGAAGATGGCCCCGCCGGTTATGCCAAACAACGTGAAAAGCACCAGCAATTCGGCCCAGAACAACAGAACCACCGCCGAACTCATCACCGCGACCCCCATGTACTTCCCAAGGAAGATGGAAGTGCGGCTTACAGGCTTCGCGGCAAGCGGATAGAGCGTGCGATTGGCAAATTCCGCGGGGAATTGGCGCGCGGAGGCCACCACGCAGATCACCGTGCAGAGCACATTGGTGACGGTAAGCGCCACATCTTTGACGAACTTCTCAAGCCCCTCCATGCCGAACTGATTGAACATGGCCGCGCCCAGCACGATGGCGAAGCCAAGAATAAGCACGACATACGGATCCTTGCGCCGGAATGACTCAAGTATAGTCACCTGTGAAATTCCCAATACTTTTTCCATTGATTCCATTCTCCCCGGTTCATGCCACCTTGTGGCCGAGTTTGCGCACGAAGTAGTCTTCGAGCGACAGTAGTTCTTCGGTTGCTTCAAGGACCTTGCCGCCATGCGTCTCGACATGCGCCCGGACAGCCTTGGCCTTTTCCCAGTTTTCCGTTACATAGACGTGGAGACCATTATTTGACAGGCGTGTTATCACACCGTCTTCCGTCATGACGCCTTCATACCCCTGAACCCGCAAGACAACGCAGCGTGAAGACGCCAGGAGACTCTCAAGTCCGTTCTCTTCGACTATCTTGCCTTCATCGAGCAAGACAATGCGGTCGCAGAGCAGCGCCACCTCGGTGAGTTCATGAGAGGAAAAGAATACGGTCTTGCCCATTGCTCTGAACTCCATCAGGATTCTTCGCACGTCATGCCGGGCCACCGGGTCCAATCCGGAGGTCACCTCGTCCAGAATGAGCAAGTCCGGCGCTCCCATAATCGCTTGGGCGATGCCCACGCGCTGCAACATGCCCTTGGAGAATCCGCTCAGCCGTTCTTTATCGCGGCCCGCCAAACCGACGCGTTCAAAAAGTGCCGAGATAATAGACTCACGCTGGGCGCGCGGGATATCCGCCAGTTTGGCATAGAGACGCAATGCCTCGCGTGCGCTGAGGAACGGGTAGTAGAGGGCGACCTCGGGAAGATAACCGATGCTGCGCCGGACGGAGACGCTTCCCGTGGGTTCCCCGAAGAGACGCACCTGTCCCTGGTTGGGCTTCAGGAAGCCCAGTAAGACCTTGATGGTCGTTGTTTTTCCCGCCCCGTTGGGACCAATAAATCCCACCACTTCGCCTCGATTCACGGATAGGCAAAGGCCATCAACAGCGGTTACAGTACGCCCCGAGGGCGATTTGAACGCGACATGAAGGCCGTTGATTTCAATTACTGACGATTCAGCAGGCATGGGAATCTCCTCATAGGGACATGCTGGCCCCTGAAAGGGCGCGCAGGCGCCGTTTTTTTCATGATCATTTTTTGTTCATCCGCGCGTAGACCGAAGGGGACACCTTCATGCCGCGCGCTTCGAACTCCTTGAAGGCACGCACATGATGCTCAAGGGCGCCACAGCCGGCGCTATCGAGTTCATGCCACCGGTCCTCGTAGCGCTTGAAGTAGTACTCAAGCCCCTTGAAGGTCTTCATATCCTCATCCCCTTTATTGCGGATATAAATGTGAATTACGCCCCAGGCCCGCCCGAAGAGTTTGAAGGACTTGCCTCCGTCAACCAGGATCAGGGTTTCATAATCTTTCGGATCGGCTTCACCGAGATACCCCACAAGCTTTTCCTCGGCAATAACGTTTAATTCGCTCATCATGTCCGTGCTGTCAATCTGAGACCATGCCAGTACTCCAGCAACGAAAACAATGATGACCACGAGGAGTTTAAGTTCGTAATGGCGCACTTCAAGTTTCATAGCGGCTCTTTCTCCACAAGACGCGCCCGTCCATTGAAATGGCGGGGATTCGTCTCATCGATTGCGTGTTATAGGCCTTCAGTGTCTTTGGCGTCCGGACCAGGGGCGTACATCCTTGGCGGGTGTGTGTGTATCCGCCAAACGTAATCCATGCCAACCATCAACCTCGCGTTGTATTGACACACTGGGCGCACGCGGTACGGCACTGAGGCAAGACTCGGATAAGGAATTTCGGTATGGGAGCAACTACCGGACAGGGGGGGCGCGGGGGTCCGGTTGCAGTGTGAAATGACGAGCCGGTGGTGGGCCGCATGCCGGGAGGGGAGTTGACCCGCACAAGAGTAACAGGGCCAACACCATGCCGCAAAGCCGCAAGAGAACCGGTGTGTGCACCAGCATACAAAGTAGACAGGCCGCATGATCGTGATCATGTGCATGCCCGAGCAAGGCATAAACTAATTCGTGCAGGGCGGCTGCGGCAAAAAAAGCAACAAGGAGGACGGCAACCACCCTTATGAAAAGCGCTCCGCACCGCATGTTCATCACACGCAACGCCTTAGTGTTGTTCTTTTTACCAAGCATTTGCACACACCCTCGTCCTTGACGATTACATGTATACACTACAAATCATGATATACAAAATCGTCCACCAAGTCAATTGTTCAACTTCATCTTGTCGGGGGCAAGAAGGGGCTTGACTAATTTGCAATGGTATTGCATACTATATGCAATGTGGATAGAAAGAGACATATCGAACATCTTGCGCAAGGCGTTTGCGCAATTTCCCGTGGTGGTGCTTACGGGCGCCCGCCAGACCGGAAAAACCTCCCTGGTACAGCGGCTGTTTGCCAACGCGGATTATGTCACGTTTGACATCCCCCGGGAAGCGGAATCCGCCCGGATGGACTTTTCCTCCTTCCTGCAACAGCATTCCGAACCATTGATTATTGATGAGGTCCAATATGTTCCGGAAGTATTCCGGCTGTTAAAGAATGTAGTGGACAAAGATCGCCGCCCGGGCCGGTTTATCCTGACGGGGTCCCAGGATTTTTCACTCATGCAAGGGGTCACCGAGTCATTATCGGGCCGGTGCGCGGTGCTGTCATTGCCCACTCTGTCTCTCAATGAAATAAATGCCGGAGAAAAACGGGACACGATTGACGCCTATTGCTGGCATGGGGGATTTCCTGAACGATGGCAACGGCCAGAGTTGGATCGCGATCTGTGGTTCGGCTCGTATTTAGCCACCTATTTGGAACGGGATGTGCGCAATATCCTCAATATCGGGAGCCTGCGGGATTTTAATCGCTTTTTACGCGCGGCGGCATTGCGCGCGGGGCAATTGCTCTCTCTTTCCGAGTTGGCCCGTGACGTGTCCATCACGCCCAATACTGCCAAAAACTGGCTGTCCATCCTTCAGGCCAGCCGTCAGGTTTTCTTATTGGAACCCTATCACAGCAGCGCCGGAAAACGCCTCATTAAGTCACCGAAACTGTATTTTTCCGATACGGGTTTGCTTACTTATTTATTGGGATTCCCGGATTGGAAATCCGCCATGCAAAGTGGCGCTTGGGGTGCGCTATGGGAAAACCTGGTGGTTAGTGAGACACAGAAACTATTCCTGAACCGGGGAAAACGCCCGCCCTGCTGGTTCTGGCGATTAGTGCAAGGCGAGGAGGTGGACCTTTTGGTGGAAATCGGCCCGCGTCAATTTGTGGCCATCGAATGCAAAACAGCCGCGGTGGCCGATTCCCATGCCTTGAAAGGGTTTTATGCGCTGGAAAGCGCTTATGGCAAGGAATCGGTGAAAAAGGGCGCTGTGGTATGCAGAACGGAACACCCCTATCCTCTTTCCCCCAAGAGCCGCTTTGTCGCTTTGCCTATGGCTGGGAAAGACGGCCTCGCGCACTGGCTTCATCAGGTCAAGGCGATTTAGGGGGAACGGTTTTAGCCGCTTCTAGATAATCCAACAGCAGGCTTGCATGTTTATTGAAGCGGCCCATTTCGAGGATGGGGCTGGTTTCCGGCAGGTGATGTTGTTGGAGGTCTTCTTTTTCAGTACTTTCGGGGTTGGACAACCAGTAGCCTTCCCCCTCAAGGGTCTCGCAGCATTTTAAGACGCCCGGTTCCATGCTCTTCGCTTCTGGTGGAGTTTTCGGTTCGTTTCTCTCTTTAAGCCAAGCCTCCCGCCCGTTGTTTTGGATGCTGTCAAAGGCCTGTTTTGCCGCATGCGGATACCAATCCCCTTGCCAAGCATACCCGGAACAAGCGTTTGCGAAATCGTACACTGGTTCGGCTTTGTCACGGCGGCCATAGACCGGACGCTGCGTGCCGGGTTCGTATAACCGCGCATATTTGCCGTTGGGCAGGCGATGGGTGTCGTACCAGGCAAACGCTCTGGGCAGCGGCGTCAGAAAACGATTTTCTCCTGTCACGGCGTACAAATCAATCAAGGCATCGCATACACCTATGGATTCAGAAGGAGAATAGCCGGGCGGCTCGAATTTCCGAGCCCAGGCCGGTTTCAGGGTCACCGGATCATATTGTTGCGCCCAGATTTCTTCGCCCGGCCCTCCTTGCAGCCGAAGGATGCATTCCCCGCCTTTTTTCGCCGCCTCCAGATAGCGCGGTTCGCGGGTCAGCGCGTGCAGGCGCAGCAAGGCGTCGAGAATCCGGTTGATATTGTTGTCATTGAATGTGATATGCCGGGCATATCGGGCTTTGGGCGGCGGATACTCCTGAGGCCAGCCACCGCTATCGGCATACTGTGCCTTCACCATAAAGTCCCCCACGCTCTTCACAACGTCGAGATCCCCCGGGACCTGGGTGTGCCGCCACCATTCGATTAGAAAACGCAGGGCGGCTGTGGTGGTGTCATCGTCAAAGGTGGCCGTGGGATGATTTTTCAAGGCGGGATCGCCTTCATGGGGGAACCCGCCATCGGGTGTTTGCAGTTTTAAGAGCGCCTCCTTGGCGCGCCGCGCGCATTCCCGATATTTATCCTCATGCAAGACTTCGGCGGCCCGCAGGAATACCCGCGCCACCTCCGGGGTGGCGGGCGGCTGCACCGTAATCCATTTCGATGGGATCACCCGGTATTCCCCCCACATCAGCGCACCATCCTGCGTATAGGCCCTCCCCCACCCTCCATCGGTTTGCCGCTCCGCAACCGCATCCAATGCCCGCCGCAAAGTGACCTCCGCGCGCTGTTCCAGTGGCTGCGCACACACTATAAACGCCGTGAAGAGCAATCCCATAAAGATCAAAACAGATCGCATTCTTCCACCTCTGAAAAAAAGGTTACCGGGGTTCAGGAAAATAATGGGCTTCGATCAGTGCGCAGAGGGTATGCCACAAGACGATGTGGGCTTCCTGGATAACCTTGGTGGAATCGCCGGGGGCCTTGATGGCGATGTCCGCGAACTGCGCCATTTTTCCGCCTTTGGGCCCCGTGAGGGAAACCGCGACACCCCGTTTCGCCTTGGCGACGCTCATGGCCATCAGGCAGTTGCCCGCATTGCCGGAGGTGGACAAGGCCAGCAGCACATCTCCGGGGCGCATCAGGGCGTTGAGTTCCTGGGCGAAGGCCATGTCGCGCAGGGGTGAATCGTTTTCGACCGCCGTCTTGAGCGAGCCATTGAATCCCAACGCCACGGCGGGCAAGCCTGCTTCCAGGTGTTGGGCCAAATCATCGCCAAAAGGCAAACCCGCCAGACGGGCGGTGAAATCGGGAGCGAGCGTCCGTTTACGTTCAAAACTCTTGCACAGTTCGCCCACAATGTGCATGGCGTCCGCATTGGAGCCGCCATTGCCGCAGGTGAAGAAACATCCCCCCTGGTCATAGCAGCGGACCAGCGCCTCATGCGCGGCCAAAAGCGCTGACCCGCAGACTTCCAAGTCCGGGCGGCGCCGTAACATTTCGTTGAGTATGGTTTGCTCGACGGCACGCAGTAAACTCATTTCCGTTCCTCTCCTCAAAGCGAAGCTTTTGGCACAAATACATCCCCAAGCAAAACTTGGGAACGAGCACTAACGAGGGCCAATACTAATAGTACCTTAAAGGCGGGGCAGGATTGAAGTAAAGGGGGCTTGGCTAAACAGATAAAACTTTGAATTTTCCCCCGGATAGGGTATAATCAAGGTAATGAAACGACCAAGGAGGGTCATGCCATGGCGGATGTATCGAGTATAAACGGAATTTCCAATCTCACCAATCTTCAGTTTGAAACCCAGTATCAGGCCCAAGTGGCCAAACTGCAAAAAGACGCGGTGAGCATGCAGGGGCAGATGGCCTTACAGCTTATCCAGTCCGTCGCCAGCTCCACCGCGCCGGCGCTGGATGTAAAAGCCTGACAGCGCCGAATAGTCGTTACTAATGATCAGACGGAAAGCGCGTCAAGCGCTTGTCGGCCCGTCATTCCCAAGGTTACGCCATATCCCGCCGCTTTATCCGTGACATCCACGATGGTGGCCCCCAGCAAGTCTTCCACGCTCTTCAAGGGCTTCTCCCGGGTTCCCCGTGCAATGGCAATGGCCGCTCCGGCGCGATTCATCACTTCCTTGTCCACGACCCCGCAGGCCACCACCCCCTTGTCCGTGATAATCATGACGAACTGAGAATCCGACCAAGCGGCTTCCAATCCCAGGGCGGGGATGCCTTGGGCGGTCACCGATGTAATTTTTATGCCCATGAACCTTTCTCCGTAATGGTGAAATCAGCCGGTTCTGATACTAGCACGCTTTGAGGAATGAAACAACCCAATTCAGTTGACTTACAATGGGAATACTGTTAGAGTTTCGAGGGGAAAGCTCCGTATACCCGGAGAATTCCTGAGCAAAGGCATACATTCGGATAGAGAACGCGAATGGGGTAGTATGAAGAATAAAGTATTTACGACAGGCGAGGTGGCCACGATATGCGGGGTGTCCGCGGATACCGTGTCCCGCTGGTTTGATTTGGGGCAAATAGACGGGTACCGGCTGGGTCCGGGTGGCGACCGCCGCATTCCCTACGAGAGCCTGCGGAAATTCATGTTGAGCCATGGCATTCCCCTGGAACGGCTCGAGGAAAGCGAGCGCCGGGTGCTGGTGGTGGATGATGATCCCTACTATCTGGACATTATTCCGTCGGTGTTGACGCGCGAAGGGGATTATACGGTGTTTGCCGCATCCAATGGATTCGATGCGGGGACCATGGTGGTCGAGCATAACCCGCAGGTGGTGATTTTGGACATTCATCTGTCGGATATTGACGGACGGGCGGTGGCGGAGCGGATCAAAAGCCGTGCGGAGACCCGAAACACGCGGATTCTCGGGATTTCCGGATTTCTTGAAGACGATGAAATTAAAGACCTGAGTGATTTTGGGTTTGACGACTTTTTGAAGAAGCCTTTTCGCATCGAAGAACTTGCGGAGCGGGTCCGGAGTTTGTTCGAACTGCCGCTTTCACGGCTCAGCCGTCCGCGTAAAAGCACTCTCTAAGGCCCGTGTTTATTCGTTCTGGAATTCCTGGTCGGGAGGAATAAGGGGTTCCAGTCCTTCAACGGTAAGGGCGGGGGGAAGTCCGGTGTTATGGCTGTTAAAAAAGGCGGTCCATGCATCCACCGTTCGCGGTTTGGGGTCCGGCAAGTCCGCTTTCCACAACGCTTCCAGGGATTCCCGGCTCGAGTTGCCCACACGCATATCCGGATGCTTCAAGGCGTCAATCAGCAAGGGGGTGGCTTCCTTCCCCCCCGCATTGGCAAGGGCATAGGCGGCCATGATGCGCACTTCGATATTCCCATCAAGCATGCCGCGCGCAATCAGCGTGATGCTTTCCCGGTCATGGGCGCGCCCCAGTAATTCCAGGGCCTTTTGCCGGACGGCGTAATAGGGGTGCTCGGCGCTTCTTCGCAACGCGACCAAGGCTCTTGCGGGGTCCAGGAAGAACAGGATATCAAGCCCGATGGGGGCCATGAGATGCGACATGTCCCAGTAGGCGAATTCGATATAACGGAACACATCCATTTCTTTTTGCATGGAGGCCAGCGTGTCGCGGATGGAAAGGATTTTGCGTTCATCCGCGCCCACCAGGGCGGCCAGCCACTTGTCCACTTCCTGGCGTTGTTGCGCGTTTAGTCCGGTTTTCTCGGTAAGTTCCTTGTCGTGCTGGGCCCATTGCGCCTTCACTGCCTCAAGGTCGAGTGCGCCGGTTTTGGCATTCTTCTCAATACTGACCACCTCCGCTTTGCGGTAGATCAGCGTTCTGCCCCCGGCATTCACGGAATAATTGCCGTCCGGCAGTTCTTTAACCACGCCGTCGCATTGAACACCCGTATCGAGCACCAAGGTGTCGGCCCAAGCGCCTCCGAGGCCTAAAACCAGTGTTCCGGCAAGCGCAATCACTCCCGCTTTCATATCATTCGTCTCCTTCCACAGACGTTATGCGCCGCAAGCTTCCGCGAAATAAAAGGCGGAGCGGCTAAAGGTTACCTTGCTGGTGTCCCGCACTTCGAGGAATCGTTCCACGCGCGGGTCGTATTGCAAATTCAGCCCGACGGTGCTGCCGTTTCCAGGAACGAAGACCCCGAGGTCCGCCGCCAGCACGCCGCCCCGGATGTCCATTGCGCCGTTTGTGTTGGATTTGTGCCGTGTTTTGCTCCGCACGATGCACCAGATGGAGTTGTTGCTGTACAGCAGACCATCGAACTTGAAAGGACGGCCCGCGGTCGGGCGTGTCGCCTCGTCCTCGAACCAGATATTGCGCAGGGCGCTCTCCGACATCCAATTGCCCGAAGGATTGCAATATTGATAGACCGCGCGGGTGAGAATGCTCAGCGGATACCCCTTCTGCGTCAAATAGGTGCTTAGCAGCTTGACGCCGGAGCGATCATAGCGCACCGCATGTTCTTCCGTGGAATCAAACACGTAAATGTTATTGGGCTGGCTTTCCCTAAGCCCGTAAAACCGGGGGATGTAATTGGTGTCGGCCAGAGCCTTGGTGAGTTCCAAGTTGTTGAAGAGCATGAGTTCCGATGTGGTGAAACTGTATTGTTTTCCCTGATAGGTGCTCTGCGCTTGTCCGGGATCCACCGAGTAGGGATCAAAATAGCCCCATTTCAGGGTTTCGGTTTTATTGACGCCGCTGACTTTCATGGTCACGCTGTTGGAAAGATTCCTGTCCCGCGTACTGATGCTGTATTGACTCCAATCCGGAAACTGTTCACTGGCACGTCCCGTATGATTTACTCCGCGAACGGTCAGATAATCTCCCATCAGAATACTGCCGCCTGCCACCAGGGCAAAGGCGTTTTCATTCCCGTCCTCGTCCACCCCAAACGCTCCCGGCGCATCCTTATAGGTCACATCGCCCACGACATAGGCGTTTCCGCGCACCAGGATTTGGCCATACCCGCGAATAGGCCCTTTGATCACCAAGTCCCCGTTCACGGCCACGGTGCGGTCAATCATGATGGGATCGGTGTCGGATCCCAGTAAGATGAGGTTTCCGTCATAGGTGCCGGTGGACGAAAGGCTGTCCAGCGCTGAATTGGAGGTGGTGGGGAGGGCCGTGCCGGAATACACGCCGCCGGTGGGCACTCCATACGCCACCCCCGATTTGATGGCGCCGCCCGCCGGGGCGTCGGGGCCGAATTCAAAGTCAATGCGTCCGTTGGCGCTGTTGACAATCACGTCGAATTCACTGTCGTCCACGATCCGGTTTTCATTTTCATCCGGATACGGCGCTGGGAAGGACTGGGGCAGGGGGCCGTCGGTTTGGGCGCCGCTATCGCTGGGATAATTCATATAAAGATTGGCGAACTGATTCAAATCGCCTTGGGCGTTCGTGGTGGCGTTCACCAACGACACCTTGCTCATGGCCCCGCTGGAGTTTTGTATGATTTTGCCGTTATCCGTGCGGAAGTTATAGGCCTTGAACGTGGAGGCGGCAAGCCCCGACGCCGTGTACTGGGCGAGGTTTTCATCGTAGACCCGGCCGCGCGTATACACCGTACCCGCGATATTCGAGGTAGCTTCGGTTTTGCGCACCAACATGGATTCCAACGCGGCAATCTTTATCCGGTCGAAGGTCCCATACTTGGTCGGGCTGGTGTTTACTTCCAGAGGCAACGACTTGAACTCCGCATGGCACAGAATACAACTGATATTGTTGGCCAAAATGGCGAATTGCGTGCCCGGCCACGCGGAGCCGCCAATGGTGAGCACTTGCACCGCCGATTTCGACCGGCCCTCGACAGTGGCCGTCGCCGTGACGGTCAAAGTCGCGACCGACACCCCGTCGTACCGTCCGATATGCACACTGTCAATCGTGGCCAGGACCCGGAGCGTGGCGGGGTCCTTCAGTTCCTTGGGGAAGCCCGGCATGGCCCAACCCCGGCGATCATAGCCGGTGGGATACTTGTCAAAGACGGCATCGCCGTTGCCCGCTTCCTCGGGGTCGCGGACGCCATTGAAATTAATGTCTTCATTCTTGGGAATTTGCAGCACGTTATCCAGAAAATACCGGAACGAGGCCCAGTTTCCCGTGGTGTTGCCGTTATTGGCGATATAGTCGCTCCAGAGCGATTTTACCGCCATGTCCACCCCGGCTTGGGCGGCTTCCTCCACCGCGGTGATGGCATACGCGTTGTCCGTGTCTTTCTTTGCGCTCTGCACATTGGTCATGACAATGCCCAAGGCCGCGAGAATGACCAGAATGGCGATCATGACGAAAATCAAGGCCATCCCGTCTTGTTGTGTGCGCCGTGTACTCATACGCCCTCCTTCCCAGAGTCCATCAATTCATCAAATCGATGGAACTCTGCAACCGTTCCCGAACCACTTTTTCATGGGCGCGCCCGAAACGCTTGGACACTTCCATGGTCACCATGAGGGTGGTCAGGTTGTTATCGCGTGCATTTTGATTTTTAACCAACTGGAAATTCACCAGGCTCAGATCATTCGCCGAACCCACCACGGTGGTTTCACCGTTCTGGGTTCGGATCAGCCGCCGCGTCAGCATCTTGTCGCCATTGACGTCTTCACCGAGGTCGAGCAGGCCATTGCCGGGGCTGCCGCCTTTGGTGTCTTCGTTTTGATAGGCAATGGTAATGGGGGCGGATGCGCGGACAAACGTGGCGTCTCCCGTGGGTTGCGGGACGTAAAAGGTGAGGCTGTCCCCCGTGGCACTGACCGAAATGCTTGCGGCGCCCACGGGTGCCAGCGGCGGCACGGGATTCACGGTGCGTTGCGTATAGGCCTCCCGCACTTCCGAACTGAGCGCCGCCAGGGCATCGCGCAAACTGGCCTGCGCTTCATTTTTCACCCGCGACATTTCCGCCGATTCCGTGCTGGAGGACAGCACCACAAAGCTCAGCAGGGATACGATGGTCAAAATGCCCATTGACATCGTCAGTTCCAAAAGGGTGAAACCGTGGTTGCGCATGGGGGCTCCTTTCTAGCGGTCCGCGATGACGGTGCTTAACTGGATTCGCATGGGACGTCCGGCCCGGTCGGTCCACGTGGCCGTAACATATACTTCAATCGGGGTGTCGGCGGCGGATATGGGGCTTCCCGCCGCATTCCGGCAATCCACCGTCAGTTGATGATTGGGCAGCCCTCCGGCCGACGGGGTGGTTAAATATTCGCTCCACGAGGCGGTTCCTTTTTCCGCAATCCACGCCAAGAACCCCGCGCGGTCCATCAAGTCATTCTGATCCACAAATTCCGCGCGCTTTTCACGAATGGCCCCCAACACCGACCGGCACGACTGCACCGCCACCATCCGCTGCTGTTGACTGTCCATGTTAACGTAGAATGAACTGAGTGAGGTGGCCGTCACCCCCACCACCACCGCGAAAATGCCCACCGCCAGCATCATCTCCATCAACGCCATGCCCCTGTTCTCCAACATCATCCGTCTTTTCATAGCGGACCTCCACGCTTGTTATGGGCAAGCATGCGGGAGAAGCGCCTCGGCCCATTACAGCCGCCGCCTTCCCGCACCTCACAACCGTACAACGCTGAGGGTGATTATACTCGCTTTCCCATAAATTCGCCAACCGAAATTTCTTCGCACCGGCGTGTTACCGGGCCAGCGGCACGCCACACCTTTCCCACCCCCTGAGCGGATACGCAAGGTCCAAAGTCACACATAATTATGCCATGCTTTTTTTGAAACTGCCAAATGATATTTTAGGAAGCGGCCTGGAACCGTTTCCGCACCCTCGGAGGATGCTTCATCACCCTCCGAGCACCCGGCACCCTCCTCCGAGGTCCTATCACCCATCAAATAACCCATACAATAAAAAACATCAAGCCCGGAGCAATCACACCTCATAACCAGTTAGAATGTTCATACTCTCCCTCACTTTCCAGGTGTTTCACACACACCTTCCGCTCGGGAACAGCATTTTTATGTTTACGATAACAATACCTATTACAACATAATTTTCATGATTTGTCAATAACGAAAATGTTTGAAAAAAAATCCGAGTCGCGTTTTTTCCCCGTTCTCAGGTAAGATGCTCCCATGCTCAGCAGGCTAAAAATAGCGTTGGTGTGCTCGCACGGCGGCCACCTCAATGAGATGCTCGAACTCATGGAGGCCTTCGATGGGCACGATTATTTTTTCTTCTGCTATGATGCCGATACCACCCGGCGGTTGCCCAATGCCTATCTAATCCCCAACATGGCCAAGAATCCCATTGAATTCATCAAAAACCTTTTCAGGGCTTTTGCCCTGCTGCGGAAGGAGCGTCCCGATCTGATAGTCTCGACCGGAGCCGAGATCGCCCTTCCCATCGTTTTCGTGGGAAAACTCTTGCGGATAAAAATCCTCTATATCGAATGCGGCGCACAGGTCGTTCATCGCTCCTTCACCGGGCGCTTCATGTATTGGCTTGCCGACGAGTTTTATGTGCAATGGCCTGAATTGCTCACCATGTACGGGCCCCGCGCCCGGTACGCGGGAAGCCTCATCGACGAGACTCTTCCATCATGATATACGTTACGTTGGGCACCATGTTCATGGATTTCAGCCGGTTGGTCCGGAAAATGGATGCGATTGCCGGCCGCACCGGGGAACCCGTCGTGATTCAACTGGGTCTTTCCAAAACGATTCCGGAACATGCCCAGTATTTCGATTTCAAAGCCCCGGAAGAAGTCCGCGCAATTCAACGGGATGCCCGCGTCATTATTTGCCACGCGGGCATCGGCGCGGTGCGGGATGCCCTGTCGGCGGCGCGCCCTTTGATAGTCGTGCCCCGGTTAAAATGCTTCGGCGAGCACATGAACGACCACCAGCTCGATTTGGCCGAAGCGGTGGCGCGCCGGGGATGGGGCCGCATGGTGGTAAATATCGACGATCTGGAAGACGCCTGTGAGAATCCACCGCCCGCGCCCACACAGTACCGCCCGGCCCGCGAAGGATTGATTGCCGCCGTGCGCAACATGGTCATGTATATCGCGGAGGAAAAGACACGATGCTCCAGGTAACGATTATCGTGCCCGCCTATAATGCCGCCGCAACAATAGCCGCCTGCCTGACGGCCTGCCTTAACCAAACGCATCCCGCAAAAAAAATCATCGTCGTGGACGATGGCTCCACCGACGATACGCCTCGAATCATTCAGCAATTCAGCACCGTCCAGTATATTTCGCAGCAGAACCGGGGTCCCGCCGCCGCGCGCAACCGGGGCGCCGCCGAAGCGGAAACGGAGATCATTGTTTTCACCGATGCGGACTGTGTTCCGCATCCGGACTGGCTGGAACAACTCGTGGCGGGCTTTTCGGAAGATGCTGTGGGCGTGGGCGGAAGCTATGGCATTGCCAATCCCGAGAACTGGCTGGCGCGGTTGGTCCACGCGGAAATCATGGCCCGGCATGATCGGTTTTCACGCGAAGTGGACTTCCTAGGCTCCTTTAACGTGGCCTATCGTAAAGACCGTTTCGATAGCGTGGGCGGCTTCGACGAACATTTCCGGCAAGCCTCGGGTGAAGACAATGACCTGGCCTACCGGCTCATCGATGCCGGAGGAAAACTGTGTTTTATTCGCGAGGCCCTGGTGGATCATTATCATCCCGCCCGCCTGAGACCCTATTTGCGCACCCAACTGCGCCATGGCGTGTGGCGTGTGGCGTTATACGCCAAACACCGCCGACGGGCCTCCGGAGACCGGTACGCGGGCATTGCGGACTTGCTGGCGCCTCCGCTCGCCCTCTTCACGGCGGCGGCCATCGTATTGTCGCCTCTGCTCTCCCGAGTGTTTCCATTCATTCCCCTTGCGGTATACTTGCTTGTACGCCTGAAGGCGGCCGCGCCCGTCTTGCCCCGCCTGACGGTAAGAGAAAAAGGGCTGTTTCTGGGCGTTGCCCTGTTGCGTGATGTGGCGCGGGGCCTCGGGTTAATTAAAGGAATGCTGATGATAGTGTTTCGAGGACAATGCTGATGTCGAATGTGGTGGTTATTATACCGGCGTATAACGAATCGGCCACCATCGCCGAAGTGTTGCGCAAACTGCACGAAGCCGCCCCGGAGTATGCCGTGGTGGTTGTGGATGATGGGTCTTCGGACACCACGGCGGCCATTGTCCAATCCTGCTGCCCATACGCCACCTTGCTCAAGCTTCCCTATAATCTCGGCATCGGCGGCGCCATGCAAACCGGCTTCTTGTATGCGGCGCGAAATGGTTTTGATATCGCGGTCCAGTGCGACGCCGACGGTCAGCACCCCGTCGAGAGCGTTCGTCAACTGGTGGAGCGGATAGAGGATGGCACCGCCGATTTAATCATCGGATCGCGGTATGTGGCGGACTCCGATTACACCCCTTCGCTCACCCGCCGGGTGGGAAAATCGCTGTTGTCACGCTGGGTGGACCTCCTGATCGGCGGCGGCATCACCGACACCACCAGCGGATTCCGCGCCATGAACCGGGAGGCCATCGCCGTCGTGGCACAAACCTATCCGGAAGATTACCCGGAGCCGGAGGTGCTCGTGATCCTGCACAAGCATGGCCTGAAAGCGGCGGAAATCCCCGTCAACATGCATCCACGCCAAGGCGGCGTGACGTCAATCCGGCCCGCCGGCGCGGTGTACTACATGATAAAAGTGGCGCTGGCGATATTCATTGATCTCTTCCGGAGGTATGCGCCTCCCAAAGGAGTCTAACCCTTATGGATGTGAACGAAATCGGCCAACATGGTTTCTACACCTTGCATAGGCTTGGATTGCTCGGGCTGAGCCTGGCCCTCGTCATTGCCGTCCTCGAACTCGTCCGACGGGGCCATCTCAAAGAACGCTATGCCCTCCTGTGGCTCGCGGTATCAGCGTTTGGCCTCCTCGTCGGATGCTTCCCCTCCATTATTGTGCGCCTGTCGTCCGTCCTCGGCTTTCAATACCTCACTGTTGTCTCGTTCTTCGCTTTCCTCTTCCTGCTGCTGCTGGTCCTGGCGTTCACGGTGGTTATTTCGCGCCTTTCGGAACGCGGCCGCCGCCTCGCCCAGGAAATCGCCCTGATTAACGAACGGCTGGAACGATTGGAAAAGCCCCATGAGTGAGCCGGGCGAACACTCCTGGTTTAAGCGGGCGGCATGGTGGCTGTTGGGCCTGTGGATGTTTGGCGCGGCCATTTTCTTCTTCGTGCGCTTTTCCTTCGAATTTTACCGGGCGAATCAAGAGGCGATTCGTGCGTTCTTTAGGTGAGTCATGGGCGGGCGAAGCAGCACGGGAAAAGGCACAATAACACGAGAAACCGATCTCAAAGCGCAAAAAACGGAGAAAAGAACATCAAGGAATCAAAGGCTATAAACAGCTTATGGCCCGGACGAACAAAGGAGAAGAGAATTTCCATACTAAAATCGTGATTGCTCACGTGCATGAGATTCAGCGGCATCCGGCTTGATTTGATCGTCTTGCTTATTCATCGGCTTGCGCCGCGGCCATGACCTTGAGTTCGCGTTTCAGGATTTTTCCCGTGGGGCCTTTGGGCAGTTGATTCAGAATCTCCACTTCCTTGGGCCATTTGTATTTCGCCATGCGCTCTTTCAAGAAGTCCATGACCTCGGCGGGGGTAAGCTTTTCCCCCTCTTTAGGGGAAACATACACCTTCACCTCTTCCCCGCGCGACTCGTCCGGCACGCCCACCACGGCTGCTTCGAGCACTTTCGGGTGCGCATACAGCACTTCTTCAATTTCGCGGGGATAAATGTTCATGCCGCCGCGGATAATGAGGTCCTTTTTCCGGTCCACAATGTAGAAATACCCGTCCTGGTCGCGTTTGCCAATATCGCCGGTGTGGAACCATCCATCCACGATGGCCTCTTTGGTGGCGTCCGGGCGTCCATAATACCCCTTCATAACATTATGCCCGCGAATCACAATCTCGCCCGGTTCATCGAGCCCGGCGAAACCACCGTCATCGCGCATGACGCGCATGTCCACGCCCCAGATGGGTTTGCCGATGGAGCCCACGCGCACTTCTTCGCCGGGCAGGGTAAACGACGCAACCGGGCTGGTTTCGGAAAGTCCATACCCTTCCAGAATGCATAATCCATATCGTTCCATGAAACGCCTGTGCACGTCACCGGGCAAGGCCGCGCCGCCCGACACCGCGACTTTCAAGGCGGAAAAATCATAGTCCTGCCAGTTGGGCACGCTCAGGATGAAGAAATACATTGTGGGCACCAGCGCTATCATGCTCACGTTGTCACGCGCAATCACCTCCATCGCCTTCGCCGTTTCAAACCGGGGCAGCATGGTCATGGTGGCCCCGCCCATAATGGAGGCGTTCATCACGCAGGTTTGCCCGAAGGAATGGAACAGCGGCAGCGTGGCCAGGGTCACATCCCCCGGCTTGGCCTGCGTGATTTCCTTGGAGCAATAAAAGGCATTGAAGAACATGTTGAAATGGGTCAGTTCCGCCCCTTTAGGCGAGCCGGTGGTGCCCGAAGTATACAGAAGAATCGCAGGATCTTCCGAGTTGGTCTGCACCGTGTCGAATTCCGGCTCCGCCGCCATCATCAGGTGCATGAAGTTCTCCCCCACCTCCGGCGTGTCCATCCAGGCCATGGGCCCCACCACCACCAGATGCTTGCACGAAGGCACGTTCTGGAACGCCCTGCGCGCTTCCTCTTCAAAGGTCTGAAACGCAAAGAACGCCACCGCTTCGGAATCGCGGAGATAATGTTCGATTTCAAAATGCTGGTACAGTACATTTACCGGGACCACCGCCGCGCCCGCGTGCAATATGCCGTAGTAAATGATGGGGAAATGCGGCGTGTTGGGGATCATCATCGCCACCTTCGCGCCTCTGCCAATCCCCTTGGCCTTGAGCACATTGGCCACCCGGTGCGCCGCCTGCGCCACTTCGGAATAGGTCATCTTCCGTTCGTCCATGATAATGGCGGTGGCATCCGGGTGCTTGGTGGCCGTGACATCGAGAAAATGAGCAAGATTCAACATAACATTCCTCCCAGCGAAAACCGTGAAAAACAAAATGACTTCCGGGAACGATACGACAAATCCCAGGCAAAAATCCACTATTCTTAATTCCAGGAGGAGAATAAAACGGAAAAAGCGTACGGGTGTGGCTATCCCGCCCGCAGGGCAAAGTGAAACAAGTTCAACACAGGGTCAACTGGACTTGAACGCATTCACGAGCGCGGTGATGACGGCCTTGGCATCGCCGAACACCATCCGGGTGTTTTCTTTGAAGAACAGCGGGTTGTCTATTCCCGCGAAGCCGGAGGCCATCGAACGCTTGATGACAAAACAGCAGCGCGCCTTGTCCACATTGATAATGGGCATTCCGTAGATGGGGCTTTTTTCGTCTTCGCGCGCCGCGGGATTCACCACGTCGTTCGCGCCAATCACGATGCACACATCAACGGTTTCGATGATGGGGTTGACGTCATCCATCTCCACCAGTTGCTCGTAGGGCACATTGGCTTCGGCCAGCAACACGTTCATGTGGCCCGGCATGCGGCCCGCCACCGGGTGAATGGCGTATTTCACTTCAGCGCCGTTCTTTTCGAGCAAATCGCCCAGTTCTTTCACCGCGTGCTGGGCCTGCGCCACCGCCATCCCATACCCTGGCACAAACACCACCGAACCCGCGGCTTCCAGAACGAAATAGGCGTCCTCGGGTGTCAGCGATTTGGCATCCCCTTTCTGCGCACTGGCGGAAACGCTGCCCGCGGAGGCCCCGAACCCGCTGAACAGCACATTGAGCAAAGAACGGTTCATGGCCTTGCACATGATGCTCGTAAGGATGATCCCGCTTGCCCCCACCAGCGAACCGGCGACGATCAGCACGGTATTGCCCAGCACAAAGCCGGCCGCGCATCCCGCCATCCCGGAATAGCTGTTTAGCAGCGAGATGACCACCGGCATGTCCGCGCCGCCGATGGGAATCGTGACCAGCACGCCCAGCACGAGCGCCAGCACGATCGCGAGCAGGAACAGGGCGTAGAGGATGCCCGCGTTCGGAAACAGAATAAAGAGCGCGCACAGGGTCACGACGCCAATCAGCAGGATGGCGTTCACCAGTTGCTGCCCGTTGAACAGCAAGGGTTTCGAATTCATTTTCTCTTCCAGCTTCGCGTAGGCGATCATGCTGCCGGAGAAGGTGACGCCGCCAATCAGAATCGCGAGATAGGTCGCCAGCAGCAAGACAAATGTGTCGGTGTCCAGCGCGCCATACCCGTTTCCCGTGAACCGCACATGGTAATCGGACCAGCCCACCAGCAGGCTCGCCAGGCCGCCCGTGCCGTTAAAAAAGGCCACGAAACCCGGCATCGAGGTCATGGGTACCCGCAGCGCCGCCACCCCGCCGATAACCGACCCAATCACTGCGCCAACAATAATCCATTCATACGAGAGGATTTGCTTGTCCAGCAGCGTGGCCACGATGGCCAGAAACATGCCCAATGCGGACAATAAATTGCCCCGCACCGCCGTCGCCGGTTTGCTCAGCATTTTCAGGCCGAAAATGAACATCACGGCCGCGGCCATATAGGCGATTTCTATCAGATTGGTCACGGCTTTTTCCCTTCCTTGCCCTGGAACATGCGCAGCATGCGGTCGGTCACCAGATAGCCCCCCACCACGTTAATCGTCGCGCAAATCATCGCCAACACCCCCAAAATGGTCAGCACCCAACTGGAGGCGCCCTGTCCGGCGGCGATGAGCGCGCCCACAATCGTTATGCCGGAAATGGCGTTTGAACCCGACATCAGCGGCGTATGCAACTGCGAGGGCACCTTGGTGATCAATTCCACCCCGAGGAACACCGCGATGAGAAAGGTGAATAAAAGCAGCATCATTATCATTGGGCCGACTCCCTTGCGTTCTTGATCCGCTCACTCCGAATCTGGCCGTCATGCACGATCAACGCGCCCTGCATGATTTCATCCTCCAGATTGAGGGTGAAGGTTTTTTCCGTCTTGTCCCAAAAATGTTCCACTAAATTTCCCAGGTTTGCCGAATACATCTGGCTCGCATGCACCGGAACCCGCCCCGGAAGGTTCTCCAGCGCAATCACCCGCACCCCCTGCACCTCGATCTCCTCTCCGCGCCGCGAAACCTCCACGTTGCCCCCCGTCTCTATGGCCGTATCCACAATCACACTGCCCGGACGCATGCTCTTGACCATCGCTTCCGTCACAATCACCGGGGCCTTCCGCCCGAACACCTGCGCCGTCGTGATCACAATGTTCGATTCCGACAACACCTTCGCCATCGCCGCACGCTGCTTTTCCTGCTGTTCCGCCGTCAACGCCTGCGCGTAGCCGTCTTTGGTGGAGGCGGTCTCGCCCAGGTCCGCCTTCACGAATTTCGCCCCCAAAGAATGCACCTGCTCCTCCACTTCCCGGCGCGTGTCAAACGCTTCCACCCGCGCCCCCAGCCGTTTCGCCGTCGCCACCGCCTGAAGCCCCGCCACGCCGCACCCAATCACAAACACCCGCGCGGGCCGCAGGGTACCCGCCGGCGTCATCATCATCGGTAACACATGATCCACGCGCTCCGCCGCCAGAATCACCGCCACATATCCCGACAGATTCGCCTGAGAACTCAATGCGTCCATTTTCTGCGCCAATGTCGTGCGCGGCAACATCTCCAGGGAAATCACACTAACCCGTTGCGCCACAAACGCATCCAGCAGCGGAAAATCGCCGAACGGTTCCGTGAATCCGGCGTAACAACTCCCCGCCTGCATCTTTTCGACATCCGAAAGACGCGGCTTGCGCAATCCCAATACCATGCCGGCCCGCGCCCATTCCTCATCGCGGGCGGCGCTTACCACCGCTCCCGCAGACTGATACGCCTTGTCCCCGTAGCCGCAGGCAAGGCCCACCCCCGCTTCCACCACCAATTCTACCCCCAGTTTACAAAGTTTCCCGGCCGTTTCAGGCACCAATGGAACACGGGGCTCGCCTGGCGTGGCCTCCTTAGGCACAAATATTCGCATGTTGACGCTGTATCCTGTTTTTGTGATTTGTTAAGGGGAATCTGGAAAAACGGCGGCAATCCGCGCGTGTTTATACTAAATTCAACCCTGAAATATCAAATGAGGCATTGGCGAAATCGCCCTTCGCTACGCCGGAATGTCTAAACGATGCCGGTAATAGGCTCTATTAGTCATGTTTTCTTGCGTAAAAGGGGGATTTCGCAATTGCCTGATCAAACCATACCCCTCTTCCCCGCTGAATGGCCGGGAACACCAAATGTTGTGTCCGGCGGCACTATGGGCACCTTCTTTATGCCCCTCCGCTGAAACCTCCATTCTCCTTCGATGCATAAACCACAATATATTGGGTATCCCCGGCGGTAAACTTGCCCGATAACGCAACAATATATTGTATGCGTATCGCTTTTATTTTCAAAATACGCCAAATATATGGTGTTTTTTAAGCTATTTTTTGCCGAAAAAATATGCTTGACAAACACAATATATTGTGCTAACGTGATGCCGGTGTCTGGGACCGAACCTCAGAGCAACCCAGAGTGAGACTGAAGCCTCCGCAGCCCAAGGGTTTCAGCAAAGACGCTCAAGTGATAGTTTTCTTGCGCCTATAGAACACAGAACCGGGTTTCAGACACACCCCGCACATAGGGCGGCAGGTACCCAAGGCCTGCCGCCCCCCTCCATTTTATATGGTTTATTCCGCTTCTTTGCCTTTTGGTTCGGGGGGATTTTCCCGTTCGTACTCCAAGGGGTGGCGCTCTTTGAAGTCCTCGATGGTGATGCGTCCGGTGATCCAGGACCAGTTCATGGGGTAGGTCTGGGGGTCGAAGATCATGTAATAGAGATGCCACACCACAATGGTGAGCACGGCGAGCCATGCTTCGTAGAAATGGATTAGCGCAATCACGTCCAGGGCGATCTTGGGCAGATATTTCAGGAATATATTCACGAACCACATCGAGAACCCCGTAAAGATCATCAGGAGGGTCCCCCACCACATTCCCCAATATTCGAATTTCTCGATATAGCTGTACCGGTCGAATTTCGGGGGTTCCTTGCGCAGGCCCAGCATATAGGCCAAGTTGCCCCCGGCGTCTTTTATATCCCGGAACCGCATCATGAGATGCCCCAGTTCTTTTCTGCCGGAACGCGTAAACAGCAGGAAACTGGCATTCACCACGGCAATCCCCGTCAATACCACGGCGGCCACACGATGCACGAAGCCCCGGGCCGCAAGGCCGGTTTCCCCGTGGAACAGTAACTGCGCCCACCAGGTTTCAGGATACCGGAGGGCAAACCCGGACAGGGCCAGGGTAATGAAGGTGATGGTGAGGACGAGGTGTCCGATGGTCATGCCGGTGGTGAAGCGGCGGTAGGTGCCCGCATCGCTGAGTTCCGCCCAGAACTTGGTCAAGGACTTGCGCACCATGGACAGGGTGTTATGGAACACCATGCCGCCTATAATGGTCGAAATCAGGATGATGTAGATAAGCCGGACGATGCCGAGGGCTTTCTGGCCGGGGTCGGTGGGCATGATATGCACGCGGCCTATGGCGAAGTTGGGGCCGGCGTTTTTGTGGCATTTCGAGCAGGTGGCGGGCAGATTGGCCTGATGGACCGAAGATTGCGGATCATCCGGGGGGAGGATTAGATGATTTTCATGGCAACTGGCGCACGTGGCCACAATGCCCGAACCCGCCGCGCTCGCGAGGCCATGGTAACTGTCCATATAACTGGCTTGCCGCCCGGTTTCAAGCCCATATTTATACATAATCTCTTCATTGTCGTGGCACTTGGTGCAGGTGGCCACCACCTGCTGCCGCCGGTTCACCTTCGATTCCTTTTGCGAGGGCGGCTCAATGTCGTGTTCCCCGTGGCAGTCCACGCAACTGGGGGCATCCTTGATACCCGCCTGAAACGCGCGCCCGTGAATGCTCTTTTCATAGTCCGCCGCGGCCGCCGGATGGCATACGGCGCAGGTGGTTTTAATGTTTCGCCGGTACACCTTCGAATCGGGATTGTCGGAAGACAACAGGTCGTGCGAACCGTGACACGATGTACAGGTGGCGGCGTTCAGATTCCCTTGGGCAATCGCCTGGGCATGCGCGCTCTTCAGATAACTGTCCGTGGGATTTGCCACGGAAATCAGGTGTTCTTTCACGATCTTGGGATCGGAATGGCACTTCCCGCAGGTTTTGGGCATGTTGCGCGGATGCATATAGGACAACTCGTCGGAGGCGCGGCGGATGTCATGAACGCCATGGCAATCCGAACAGCCATTCACTTCCGTGCTGCCATTTTTGAGCAATTGGCCGTGGGGGCTTTGGGCATAGGCTTCCCCCTGATCATGGCAATTACCGCAATTGACCTTGGCCAAATCCGGCTTGTGCGGTAACTCCGCAATATCCGAATGGCAGGCTGTGCACCCTTCGTGTGCATGCACCGATGTCTTGTAGACTTGCTCGTCCACATACAACGGCCGCGCCGAGCCGTCCGGCAAGGTGGCCTTAAACCCGGCTTCGCCATGGCAAAAGAGGCATTCCGAGTCTTCAATGGCGAAGGCGGCCGGACGCAGCACCATGCAGACGAATAAAGGAATTACGCCGATGAGAGGCCGGCGCATGGCAATCTGGAACCGCGTTAAATAGGACATTGACCACCTTTCTGTTTCATGCCTAAAGAGTATCCCGCCTGGAACGAAAGCTGCATTTTTTACGGGTTGTTCCGGCAATGAAATGGCAAAAAAACACTACCGTTAACATTCTGACAAGAAAACCGGGAAAGTGCAACCGGGGTTTTTACGGAGATCGGGGGAGGCCTGAATGTTACTCTGCCACGGAGTCTTTGTTGCGCAGGGCGCGGAAGAAGCTGGTAAGCAGTCCGCCGCATTCGGAGGCCAGCAGGCCGTATTGTACCGTGGGATTATGATTAAACCGGCTGTCATTCAGCAGGTCCATCAGGGTGCCGCAGCAGCCCGCTTTGGGATCAGGCGCGCCATAATACACTTCGGGGATGCGGGCGAGAATAATCGCTCCCGCGCACATGGGGCAAGGTTCGAGCGTGACATAGAGCCGTGTATTCTCCAGCCGCCAACTGCCGAGATGGCAGGCTGCCGCCGTAATGGCGATGATTTCCGCGTGCGCCGTGGGGTCTTGCAGCGTCTCGCGCTGGTTATGGCCTTTTCCGATGATCCGGCCGTCCTGGACAATGACACAGCCCACCGGCACCTCCCCCACTTCGAGGGCGCGTTCCGCTTCGCGCAACGCATAGCGCATGTATCGTTCATGTTCTTCCTGCATGGCGGGGATTATGCCGGGGAAACCACAAAAAGGTCAATCTTTTCACGCGCTTTCACGCTTGACAAAAAATCCATAGGTTATCCCAATAGTTATAAAGCCCGTAATCAAAAAAGAAACCCCCTTTTCGTCAATTTCGTGTCTTTCGTGGTTGGTAATTTCCTGATTTCTTTACCACGAAATACACAAAACACACGAAACCAATTCATCGAATATTTTTTGCGGATTCAAGCGTTATTTTGATCTCAAGAGTGCCTGATGTGCCTTTTTTCCGGATCACGATCCGGTTTTGTTTTTCGCCTTTGAAGAGGGGCAGTTCTTCGACGCGTGCGGTGCATTTTTTGGGGATATCCATAATCACACGGCCTTTTGTACCGGTGATGATGATTTTCCTGTCTTCGATGCGCGCGGGCAATCGGGTTTGCCAATAAAACTCGACGCCATTCCCGCTGGCGAGTTCGTATTCGTCGCGGATGGTCAGGGTTTCAGGCGAGGGGGAATCCCAGGACCGAATCCATTTTTTATAATAAGGTTTCCAACCGGGGGTGAGGTCCACCTTGGCATGAAAGGCGGTGGCATCACCTTCGGCGCTGGGAATGATGTCCATCGGCAGGGGACGCAAGGGACGGGCGCGTTCGGTCGTGCCGATGGGCGCGAGCATGTTGTGCCGCTGACAGATTTTGTACTGCTGGTGGATGGGGTCTTCATAATCGCAGATGCCGAGGTCTTCAGCGAAGGTTTCCCCGGCATATTCCAGCACGAACGAGCCTTTATCCTCGTGCGTGTGGTCCGCCCCGGCCTTGTTACCCATCACCAGGATCTTCACCCATCCACCCGGCGCTTTTCGCACCGAGGCCACGGGCCCCATGTCAGGCATTTGCACCAGTGCCGGCAATTGCAGATCAGGACAGGGGGCATTCGCCTTGATCGCCTGCTTCTTGGCCAGCATCCGTTCATACACACTTCCCGGCATTATGGCGGCGAATTGTTTCAACAAGGATTCCGAGAAATCCGCGGACGAATCGCAAATCGGGATGACGTCCGACGCCGTGGTCGAGGCCACCAACGCGCCAAAGTGTTCCGTGCGCCGCACCGCCTCCGGGACCAGTTCCGCCAGGTTCCGTCCGCGCGCCCGCGCATACTGTTCCAGCACCTCCACGTTGTGCCGCACCGCCGCCCCGAAATACGACGGGCCTTCGACATACCCGCCGTCCGGCAGGATCACCGTGTTCAGGCTGTCAATGGAATCGGCGAGAGCGAGTTCGGTGTACGGTTTGACGCGCGGCCATTCGCGTTCGAGGACGAGATACGCGCACATCCGCCCAAAATTAAAATACGCGAGTTGATTGCAGTGGAAGATGTATTCATACCGCCAGGTCGTGTAATTGATGGTGCCCACGCCTTTCTCGGACATCCGCCGCATCAGGTAAAGGCGGCCTGCGTCGCTGAAGATCTCCCCCGCCAGATCCAGCACCTTCGCCAAATCTTCACATACATACGACTGCTTGAAGGCACGATCATCCCAGGAATTGGCAGGCATGCAGGACATGAATCCCATTTCCCATTGCCCGCAGGCCGCGGTGGACAGCGCCCACCGCGCCGCCGCGCGCATCAGTTCGGCATTTTTCAACACGAGTGCGGCCACGGCAAGATCCGAGGTGCCGGGCAAAGGGGGCCGGTCGGCGTTGCGCACCCGGCCATGAATAGTCACCTCTCCCCCGCTCCGCACGAATTCACTAATGCCTTTTTCAAAGTTCATCGTCTTGGCGGACGCCGCGAGTTGCGTATAGCGCGTTTCTTTATGCTGTTCATTCGCCTTCGCCTGATCCGCGCGCAGCGATTCGAGTTCAGCATCATTCAGGAAGATGCCATAACGCGGCTTGAATTCCGGGGCATATTGGAGCGGTTTGAGATGCGCCGTCCAATCTATCCCAGAGAAGTCCCATTGCACGAAATAATCCTTCAAACGCGCAGTGCTCTGAAGGCCGGTCCAACGGAGCCATCCCGAGGCCATGCCGGGTGCGTCGCATTCAATTTCGAGCGTGATGCCCAACAGGCGCGCCGCCCCTTCCAGATCCAGAAAGTACTCGAATTCCTTTCCCGCCCCCTCGCTGCTGGCCAGGTTGCGAGGCCCCTTATCCGTTTCCGCGTGGACATGAAAACGGGACTGGTTGGGAATTGCAGCCTTTACCATCAACCGGTCATAGCGGGAACAATCCACGTCCATTTTTCGATGCAGCCGCAAGGCAGGTCCCTGTTTCGGTGCGGATTCCCACTCATAATCCACCGCGCTCCAGTTCTGCTTGATGGTTAATCCATGATCCTTCCCCGAATCCACGGTCCATTGTGGAAACGTACTGATTTCCGTGGACCAGAACGGATCGAGAATCGCCTCCGCCACGTTGATCGGAATGGGAAACGGCGTGGAAATTTGAGAAGATTTTTCCTGAGTGAAAGCGTTAAGGCATACAAAACCAACCCAAAAGCCTGCAGCAACGCATTTTTTAAAGAAGCATCCATTTCTCACCGGTCTGCACTCCTTCATAGACAAGGGTGGCAACCCCTTGTCGCAAGCAAGCGCTATTCACCACAAGCCTATTTTTAGCAAATCCCACTAACATCCGCGAGTTTTTCTCAGAACTTTAAGATCGGTCGGATCGGTCGGATCAGTCGGATCAGTCGGATCAGTCGGATTTCTCCCAACTTACAATTCATCTATCTTATCACTCCATCGACCGAGTGCCCTTGCATGCTGGATATCCGGAGCATCCCCAGAACCTAGACCCGGCACGAGCCCCTTTTCGGGTAGTGCGTAGAACCATTGTTTTGCCACAGACCGAACAGGCGGGACTGGGTTGAGTGGATTCATTCTTGTCTTTTTCCGCGCGCCGCGCCGCAGCCAATCGTTCACTGTATCCACCTTCATGAATGAAGCCTCGTTCTAACGCCGCAATTTGACGATCCAGTAAATAGTTGGCTTGGTGGATCAAACAAATGATCGTATTCGCAACCACAGCGGGGTTGCTGTGCGCAATCCAGCGGGAATACGGAGAATCGGACCGATCCGTCCGATCTGTCCGATCCGTCCGATCCGTCCGACTAAGACGCCAAACGGCCCGAACGGCCTTTGCTTCCGGGGAATCTTTTGCCCACTGCCTCAAATTACGCTGACGCAGAAAGTCTTCGTAGTCAAGCAACAACTCATCAAGGCTGGCGCGTGCAACATTAATCAGGCGCAGTTCGGTCTGCGAGGATGCCGCTGCCGCCCGGCTGCCTTCCGCAATATTTTGCCGGCCGCTGCGTGCCGCCTGTACCATTTGGTCAACCGTGCGCGAACGTGAATCTAAAAAGCGATTGCAGAACGATACTGTGGCGTCATAGATTTCGGTGGCTGTCTGAAAGGAATGCAAAGAACGGTATCCCCCGCTCGGGCGAAGCCGTCTATAGACCCGATCCTCTTCACTCAATGTGTCAGAATCACCTGTATGATCTCGCGGAATTTTGTTATTCATGCCCCGTTTCCTGTCAATCATGTTCTACTGAAAAGTATTATGGTGAAACAGAGCGGTTTTTTCAATATGCTGAACGGAATTCAAATACTATCCGCCAAGGCCCTGCGCACAATCCGCGAGCCAAGAGCACGGCGGAGAAAAGCGGTGTGTTGTTCTTTCAGGGCCAGGGCCATGCGTGCGCGCATAGGTTCCATGCCGGGGATGTCCCGGTCCGAGGCGCGGAGTTTGTCAAAGGCGTCGAAGGCCTGTTGTACTTGTTTTTGAATTTCGGCCCATATCTCGGCGGGCGGGTTTGCGCTAAATCCTGTGATGCCACATTCCGGGGCCATGGAAAAGACCCGTAACTCGTAGGAGCCGAGTTGGAAGGAGCCTGCGGCGTCCGCGGCAAGCGGTTGGTTTGTGGCAAGGTCGCGCAGGTTCTTCGGTACGGTGTCAAAGTCGATGCGCATGGCCACGGGATAATAGTCGCGGTTGATCACATAGAAGTAGCGCTGGTTTTCATAGAGCAGTGTGCGCACGGCCACGGGATCGGTTTTTGCGCCGAGGGTGTCGAATTTCCGCCGGGGCAGGGCGCGGTAGGCGCGGGTGAACGAGCGCAGTTGATCCGTGTGCGCCTTGTCGAGGAAGAGCCCGCCCCGTGTGATGCGGCAGGCGTCCAATTCCGCGACGGCGTGCGCGTAGGGTTCCAGGAAATGAAGCGGCGAGGGGAATCCCGGCGTGATGCGCAATTGGGAATTCCACCAGAAACCATCCTTCGGATATTCCGAATTGATGCGGACCACGCCATCGGCGGGTTTTCCGTCAAGGAGCGACATTTCCGCAAGATTGGGGTCGTCTGCTTCCGGTTCAAACCACACATGTTTCCCCCACGCTTCCACCCAGCAGTTGAAGATGAAGGCGCCGGGATGGTCCTGATCGTGGAAGGCGTCGAGGGCTTCCTGGTCCAGGTAATCGAAGTCCCGGTACATGGTTTGGGCCTCGATGGGCAGCGTGGTTCCTCCGCAGGGGTTGGAACCGTGACCGCCCCTATCCCGGCCATTGCCCATGCCGCGGTCCACTTCCAACCCAGGCTCATCACCATAAAGGGTTATATCAATGCCGGCCTCGCGGTAGAACTGGACCATGCTCGGGCGTTCGTATAATTGTAGACCGGCGGAGTCCTGACCCAGAACATTGGTGACGGTAGTTTCATCCCAGAGCGTAATGGTGACCCGCAAATCCTCGCGGGATTCCGCGAGCGCCCGTCGGATTTCCGAGAATAGCGCACGGATTTTTTTGCAGCGCCAGTGTACCCAGGTCTCCCGATGGGTTTCCGTCAGGAATTTGAAGCGTTTGGAGAACCGGTCATGCGCTTTGGGATAAACAGGAACCTCAATGTCCGTTTCCTTCGAGAAGAGTGCGATGGTGTAATCGTCATAGCCGGAATCAATGGAGCCAAACCACGGCATGGCCGAGGCGAACATATTGAAGGAAATACCTCTAAATGCCAGGAACTTGGCATAGCGCTGGCCGATCTCGCGCACAAAACCGAGGATGGCTTCCTGCACTGTCGGATGCAGCGGATTGAACATGGCCCCTGTGTGTGCGCCTGGTGTGCGGCGTTCTCCATAGACCCATTCCGGGAGCAGGCTCCACGGCTCCATGGGCGGCTTGCCCTTGATGGCCTCCGCCAGCCGGTTGAAGTTACGGGCGTTGTAGATGGGCGTCCAGTCGTTGGTACTCGATTGGACTTGATCGTTGTTCAGCATGTTATTGAAGGTTTCCGCGCCGTTTTTGATGGCGTCGAGGTCAATGTTCATTTTTTGCATGAGGCTGCCAAGCCTCAGGAGCGTGAGTGCGCCCTGGAACGCCAGCCCTTCTTGGGCGAAACGTTCCAGGAGCGAGGCATACCAATCCTCCGGGTGCGTGGTCCAGCGTGAATACTGGAGCCGGTCCCGTGTGACCGCCATGCCGAAACCATCCGCCGGTTCGCGTTCGGAGGGGAATTGCGGACCGTGATACCACGCCATGGGATAGGCCAGCAGCCCCTGGCCGGTGTGCCGCGCATACGCCACCACATGGTCAATCCATTCCTCACGGGTGATGGCCCCTTCCGATGCGCCACAGCCGCAGGGGTCTTCGTATTGGATGCCGATTTCGCGCCGGGAACCGTCATTGGGGTCGTTGGGGATTTCGAGCGCGGGCAGGCTGTCCAGTTCCCAGATTTCAATGGAAGCCACCGCCGCGGGCTCGCCCTCGCTCCAGGTCATGAAGACGATACTGCACTCCTTCCAACGGGGCCAAAAAACCTGCCGCAGTTCTTGTATTTGCCCAGTCAGGGGTTGTTCCCAACCCGTGAATAGACCCGTGGTAAGATCATAAGTGGTGCCGTCCATAATGCACATAAACCGGCGCTTGTCATCGGGAAAGCGGATAACGGCAACATGCGGCTTGCCGAGATTCTCAATAGTGAACTTATACCCAATGCGCGACAGCGGCTTGCCTTCCGCCTCCCGGTACCGGCCCGCCGTCGAATCGACGACTTTCACCTCTCCAAAACAGAAATAGTGTTCTGGCGGATACTCCTGGGTGCAGTCAATGCGCGTGAGCATTTTCCCGCTGGCGCCAAGATTAACATCTTGTGCGAGAAGGTCTTTCCCAAAGGCCATGCCCACTCCCAAACCCAACGTGCTCCCAAGAAACGCGCGCCGTGTTAAAGAAATCATGTGAAGTTCCTTCCTTGTAATGAGGGACTATCGTACAGGATTCACGCCCCCCATTTCTTGCGCAACGGGCACTGGGGATGTTATTTCCCACAGGCCCCGGTGTAGGTAATGGCGCCGGTGGATGCGTTTTGGGCAAGATTAGTCAGAAAGGTCTGAAATGCGTCATTTCTTCCCTTGAGCATGACATCCAGCCAAGGTAAGGAAAACTGTATGACCATGCTTCGCTGGAAATTGTCATTGACAAAATCATCAAAGAATAAGCAGGCAATGCTTTGGGCCACTTTGCACACATCCGCATCTTGGGCAAATTCGCAATGGCTGCCGTCTTTGATTTCCGCATAATACTTGCAAGGGAAGGGAATGGCGTTGTAGATGGGGTGCGCATGGGACCCGGCCGGCACGATACAGTCGTGACCGGCCGCGATAATCAGGGAGGGCACTTGAACCAACGCGGCGGCGTCAAGCACGGCCGAATCAATGGCGGATGGTGCAAGACCAATGGTGGTGGTGATGTTTGCCGTGTATTTCGGGGACATGACGGTGGCCCCGCCCCCCATGCTGTGGCCCAGGACCGCGGTGGAGGGTGCGACTCTGTTGAAGAAAACCGACGCGGGATCGGTTCCTTCGCCCTGAAATGCGCTTACTAGAAAGGCCAGATCGCGGCCGAAGTCGCCGAAATTCCAGACTACGCTATTCTGGGTATCGCAAAGCACCATGAAGTATCCGTTGGGCACAAAATTCTCCCACAGGTAGTTATAATTGCCGATGGGGGTCTGGTAGCCGTGCCCAAAAATAATGACCGGGAACGTACGGCAGGCAGGCTCCGCCATCGGCACATTGTCCCCGCTATAAAGCGCGGGATAGTAAATTTCGGCCCGGACACTCACACCGCGGCTTGTGTCGGTATAGTCCCGGGTGAGATGGCCAATGGGATACGGGGGTGATTCCGGCGGGCATTCCGCCTGCCCTTCACCTTCATCGCTCCCTTCGCCCTCCGCAGCACCTTCCAGGCTGCCTTCGCCCTCTGGCATTCCTTCAGAGTCGCCCTCCAATGCGCCTTCGCCCTCAGGAAGGCCTTCAATTGAACCTTCTTCCACGCCTTCGCCTTCCATTAGGCCTTCCATCGCACCTTCTTCGGCCCCTTCGCCTTCCATCAAACCTTCGGCTTGCCCTTCCAGAATTCCTTCCTCCTCCAGGAAACCTTCCAGGGTCCCTTCCTCCGTGCCTTCGCCTTCCAACAAACCTTCGGACGGAGCCCCTTCCCCAAGACCTTCCGGCATACCCTCGATGGTTCCTTCTATTAATCCTTCGTGCACGCCCTCTTCAAAATCACCTTCCAGTTCACCGTCAACAGCAAACCCTTCCGGTTCTCCTTCTATCGTTTCCGCTCCCTCCATTTCCCCTTCCTGTTCCCCTTCACTTCCACCTTCATTCCCGCCTTCACCTTCCTGCAATTCACCTTCAATCGCACCCTCCGTGGGCAAACCTTCCGGCTCTCCTTCGGCTAAAACACCCTCTTCCTCACCCTCGCCTTCGATACAATCTTCACCACTCCCTGGTGCAAAGCCATCTTCCGTGCCGCAGGCAAAATGATACCCGCCGGAATTGAAGAATTGAATAATACGAAGCAATTCACTCAGCCCTATGCGCCAATCCCGCGGATAATAATCGCCGTCATGAGGATTGCAGGAGGCATCTCCGGAACCGGGGGCAAAACCATCTTCGCCGCCAGCGTCGCAATGCAATCCGGTGGAATTATAAAACTGAATGATGCGCAGAAGTTCCGAGAGAGAGATGGCGCGATCAGGGGGGTAATAATCGGTGTCATGGAAACTTAACACGTTAGCGCGGGCGGCCGCGCCTGTCAAAAACACAGTAACCAAAAATATAAATACAGGCATGCATGCGGTTTGAACGGTTACTGCCCATTTACCCGTGCGTATCATAGTCGGCGAACTCTCCGCCTATATTCTCGCATATTGCCGTCATATTGACAATACTCCCTTGGGAGGTCTTTTAGGCATGAAATAATTTGCGTGTAATGCGCTTCGGAGGGTATATCTTGATCCTGCGGCAATAAACCTTTACCGGGAGGTGTCACGATCATGCGGAAAGGCATACGTATTCAACTGGCGGTAACTCTTTCGGTTGTGTTGACCGGGATGGCGTGGGCGGCCAACACGGCGCTTCCATGGAATATGGAGGAATTATCAAAGACTCCGCAGACTTATCCCGCGCCGGAGTTTTCCGCCGAAGGAATGAAATCGTTGTTCTATGACGGGCTTCCCTTCAAAGGACAGCCGACCCGGGTGTTTGCGTGGTATGGCGCTCCAGCGGTGCAGGGTACGAAACTTCCGGCGATGGTGTTGGTGCATGGGGGCGGGGGCACGGCGTTTTCGGATTGGGTGAAGCTTTGGAATGAACGGGGGTATGCGGCAATTGCCATGGACACCTGCGGGTGTGTTCCGCGCGGAACCTATGGGAACTGGGAACGGCATGCACAGGGCGGCCCGGCGGGTTGGGGCGATTTCGAGCGTGTGAACGAACCGCCCCAGGAACAATGGAGCTATCATGCCATCGCGGACGTGGTGCTGGCGCATTCGCTGATCAGATCGTTTCCCGAGGTGGATGCGGAACGGATTGGGGTCACGGGCATTTCTTGGGGCGGGTATCTCACCTGCATTACCGCGGGAGTGGACCACCGGTTCAAATTCGCCGCGCCGGTCTATGGCTGCGGATTCCTGGGCGAGAGTTCGGCCTGGGTGGAGGGATTCCAGAAATTAGGCCAGGAAAAGGCGCGCCGGTGGTTGGAATTATGGGACCCGTCGGTCTATTTGCCGATAGCCCCGATGCCGATGTTGTGGGTAACGGGCACGAACGACTTTGCCTATCCGATGGATTCCTTGCGGAAGTCGTACCGGCTGCCGGAAGCGCCGAGACAGTTGTGCATCCGCCCACGCATGGCGCATGCCCATGGCGGCCCCGGCGAGAAGCCGGAGGAGATTCATGTGTTCGCGGACAGCCTGTTAGAGGGCGGTGTGCCGCTGCCGAGGATTACCACGCAGGGCCGCGAGGGAAACCGGGTGTGGGTCACCTATGTGTCGGAAACCCCGATCACGAAAGCCGTACTTAATTTTACAAAGGACAACGGCGTATGGAAAGAACGGAACTGGGAAGACACGCCTGCCACTATCGATGCTTCGACGCGCACCATATCCGCCACGTTGCCGGAAGAGACCGTTGTGTATTATTTCAACCTGTTCGACAACCGGGATGTGGCGGTCAGCAGCGAACATGAGGTGATGGAGAAAAATTGATCTGGAATATCCGACTGATCCGACCGATCCGACGGATTCGTCCGATCTAATAACAGGACACCAGCGGGGAAATTCAATCTAGCTTTATGCACGTTTACCCGGAGCAAGGGTGTGCATTGCCTGTCTTTTTTTGCTACACTGCGCCCCTATGGCATTTGCACCGGATAAACCAATCATCGTGCAGTCGGACCGCTCCATTCTATTGGAGACGGAAAATCCCGCCTTTGAGGATGCGCGGGACGCTCTGGCCTCGTTCGCGGAACTGGTGAAGTCGCCGGAGCATATTCACACCTACCGGATAACGCCCTTGTCGTTGTGGAACGCGGCGGCGTCGGGGATCACGGCGGATGAAATCCTTCAAGGGCTGGAACGGTACAGCAAGTACGAAGTCCCGCAAAACATTATCACCGAGATCAAGGAAAACATCTCGCGGTACGGGCGGCTGAAGTTGTACAAGCAGGCGAACGGCCCGCTGGTGCTGGAGTCGGAAGACGCGCTGCTGATCGCGGAGCTGTTGAATCAGAAATCCTTGCAGCCGTTCATCACGGGTTCGCCGGACATGAAGCGGATTTTCGTGAAGCCGGACGAACGGGGCAATCTTAAATGTGCGTTAATCAAGATTGGCTTCCCGGTGGAGGACCTGGCCGGGTATGTGGATGGCGCGCCGCTCGAGATGCAACTGCGCCCCAAAACACTGAGTGGGCATGATTTTTCGCTGCGGAGATATCAGAAGGAATCGGTGGACGCATTTTACGCGGGGGGCACGAACCGCGGGGGCAGCGGCGCCATCGTGTTGCCGTGCGGCGCGGGAAAGACGATTGTGGCGATTGGGGTCATGAACATGCTCCAGACCCAGACCCTGGTGTTGACCACCAACACGGTGGCACTGCGGCAATGGAAAGATGAGTTGCTCGACAAATCCACGCTGACGGAAGACCAAATTGGCGAATACAGCGGGGATTTGAAAGAAATCAAGCCGGTAACCATCGCCACCTATCAGGTGCTGACCTACCGCAAGACCAAGGACGGCCCGTTTATCCATTTCAGCCTTTTCGATGAAGGCCAGTGGGGCCTGATCATTTATGACGAGGTGCACCTCCTGCCCGCGCCGGTATTCCGGGCCACAGCATCGTTGCAGGCGCGGCGGCGGCTCGGGCTTACGGCCACCCTGGTGCGCGAAGATGCACGAGAGGATGACGTCTTCAGCCTGATCGGGCCGAAAAAGTACGATGTGCCGTGGAAAGTGCTCGAAAAGCAGGGATGGATTGCGCAGGCGTTGTGCACGGAAATCCGGGTGCGGATGCCGGAAGAAGAACGCTACCGTTACGCCATCTCCGACAAGCGGACGAAATTCAGAATCGCCTCGACAAATCCGTCGAAGATACATCTCTGTGAAATGCTGATCGAACGCCATAAAGAGGACAATGTGCTGGTGATAGGCCAGTTTTTGGACCAGTTGAAGGTGTTGTCCAAGCATTTCAAGGCCCCGATCATTACGGGGCGCACGGCGACGCGGGAACGGCAGCGGCTCTATGGCGATTTCAAAACGGGAAAAATAAAACTGCTGATCGTATCGAAAGTGGCGAATTTCGCCATTGACCTGCCGGATGCGAACGTGGCGATCCAGGTGTCCGGCACCTTCGGATCGCGGCAGGAGGAGGCGCAGCGGCTGGGGCGCATTCTGCGTCCGAAAAAGAATTCCAACCTGGTGGCGCGGTTCTACTCGCTGGTGTCGCGCGAGACGTGCGATCAGGATTACAGTGTAAAGCGGCAGTTGTTCCTTACCGAACAAGGGTATCGGTATGAAATCCTGGTTGAGGAACAGCTTTAAGGGGCTTGCCACATGGCAAAGGTAAGGTTGTATTGCGGGTCCAATCGCTCCGCGCGTTCTTCCCTGCTCGATACGCGCATCCGGGAGAAGCATGGGCATGCGCTGTTGCTGACACCCACGCGGGCCTATGCTTCACGGCGGCGGGAGCAGATACTGCTGGAGGGCGGATTGCCGGGCGTCTGGGGGCGGTTGGCGTGGTCCTTCACGGATTTCGCCCAGGAGTTGTTGCGTGCTGAAGGCGTGGTTATACGGACCCTGGGGAGCGTTGAACGCCGGCTGATCCTGGAGCGGTGCCTGAAAACGCTGGCGCGGGAAACGCGGCTGGAACCCCTCGCACTGGCGCCGGACAATGCCGGCTTGATTACCCATTTGCTGCGCGTGATGGATGCGTTGAAGCAGGCGGCCATTGAACCGGAGGAATTCAGGGCGAGAATCATGGGGAAAAACGCCCAGTCGCCCATGGATGCACTGGTTGCGGCGGCCTACGCGGCGTATCAGCGCGTGTTGTTGACGGAGGGCCGGTATGATGTCCCGGGAATCTATTGGGAAGCCGCGCTCCGATGCCGGGAACGGCGTCCGGCGGCGCTTCACGGTATTCAGGCGATATTTCTGGATGGATTCGACGACTTCACACCGTCTGAATTGCGGTTATTAACGGCATTATCAGGGCATGTGGAAGAGATGGTGTTTGGCTTGAATCTGGACACGGCCCCGGACCGGCAGGATGTATATACCGTCCCCAGGGCGACGGCGGTTCGTATTCAGCAGCAATTTAATGCGGCCCCCATTAGCTTGGAGGCCCCCTCTCCCGCGCGTTACAGCGAGTATGCCGCCTCCACGATTTTCTGGCGGGACCGTCCGGATTTTCCAAGGGGAATGACGGCGGATTTGACGGTGGTTCCGTGTGCGGACCTTAATCATGAAGTGGAAACGATTGGACGGCGGATCAAACGGTTGATTTTGGAGGAAGGTGCGGCGCCGGACCGGATCGCGGTGGTGTTTCGCAATCTCGCGCCGGTGGCGGATACCGTGCGTGCGGTTTTTCGCGAGTTTGGCATTCCGGTGTGCATGGCGCAGTACCGCCCGTCGCTGCACGAAAGCAGTTTGGGCGCGTTTTTAACCCGGCTGTTTGAAGCGGCGGCTTTGTGGGAACGCGAAACGGTGCTGGATGTGCTCACGTCACGGTGGATGACCCCGTCCGCTCATGGCTTGGCGTATGGCCGCCTGGCCCGAAGCGCGCGGATTATCGCGGGCCATGAAGAATGGGTTTCGCGGCTGGAGGCGCTGCGGGTCCGCGTGGAACGGGGTGAAGGCGAGGATATTTTGGCACTGTTGGAACAGATGCCGGAAGCGGCGGCCATCATCCACGAGTGTCTTGAGGCGGTGAATCGGCTGTACGCGGGATGGACAAGCCTTCCCAAGCGCGCGGCGTTGGCGGCCCATGTGGAAGCCTTCGAGCGAATGCTGCAGGGACTCGGCGCGGGACAATGTCTTGCGAATGGCGGTCCGGCCGAGGTGATTGAAACGGAGACACGCGCGTATGAGGCGCTGCTGGGGTTGTTGAGCGTGTTGGCCGCGATGGATTCCGGGGAAGAATACTCTCTGGAGGAATTTACCGCATGCCTGCAGCGAAGTCTCCAGGAAACCACATTTTTGTGGCCGGATGGCGGACCGGGGGTATGGTGCGGCGAGGTATCGGCGATTCGCAATCTCACCTTCGCGCATGTGTTCTTCGGCGGCCTCATCGAGGGCGAAACCCCGCAGCCGCCCCCCTTGAACGCGATATATCCCGAAGGCGACATCGCGCGGTTGAAGCAGGCGGGCATCGTGTTGGAAGGGCACGGCGATCATCACAACCGCGAGCGGTTGTTGTTTCATCACGGGCTGGATGCCGCCCGGTCAAGCCTGACCTTGACCTGGCGTTTGGTGAAAGAAGGCGGACGTGAAACCATGCCCAGCCCGTTCTTGGCGGAGGTTATCGAACTGTTCGACGGGCACGCCAAGGTGGTGGAGGCGGCCCCGCAAAGCGATGCCTTTATCCCCTTCCCGAAAGAGGCGGCTTCGCAACGGGATTTGCTTGCCACGTCGTTTCACCGGGATTCCGCCCTTCGCAAGGCGTTCCAAGAGGAATTCCTGCCTTTGGAGCAGGGCGCGGCGATGGAACACGAACGTCACAGCGAACGTCCCTTCGGGATATATGATGGTATTTTACACGAGCCGGAATTGGTGAACGCCGCCACGGCGCGATACGGAGCCGAACATCATTTCAGCGCGGACCAGATTGAACAATACCTGGAATGTCCCTTTCTTTTTCTTGTCCAGCGCATCATGCGGCTGGAGGCGGAAGAAGCGCCCGATGCGGAGTTTGATCCGCGGGTGCGCGGGACGATTCTTCATGCGGCGCTGCAGCGCTTTCATGAAACGTACTGGGGCCGGGCGGTGGCCGAAATTCCGGCGGAGGAAGCGGAACAGGCGATGCGCGGCGCGGTGGTGGAGGCGTTTGAAACGCATGACTGGAAAAGCCTGACCGCGCCCCCCGCCGTGCGGGCCGTGGAACAAAAACGCGTGGAAACACAGCTTCTGCGGTATCTTCACATAGCCCGGACGGTGGATGATTCCAAATGGAAACCCGCGCATTTTGAGGTCTCGTTTGGCCACGGGCGGTTCAAATCAAAAGACCCGTTATCCACGGAAGCGCCGTTTGTGATGGACACGGAGGCGGGGCCGGTACGGTTTTGCGGGCGCATGGACCGCATTGACCTTAATGAGGAGGCGGCGCGGCTCATTGATTACAAGAGTGGGCAGTTGCCGAAACCTGCAGAGATTAAGAACGGACACAATGTGCAGTTATTCGTGTATGCCGAGGCCTTGGAGAAGCAATTGATGACAGAGCGCCGCTGCGCGGAGGCGGTGTATTTGCGGGTGGACCGGAACGAGCGGCGCGAGGCCCTGCTGCGCGATAAAAAGGCGGAGGTGCAGCAGGAAGTCAGGAACAACGCGGCCGGCTCGATTGCGCGCGCGGTGCGGGGCATACGAGCGGGAAGTTTTCCGCCTGTGGGCAAGACCGCGTGTTCGTGGTGTGCCTTCCGCAACGCCTGCCGCCATGAAAAAGAACGGATGGAACGCAAAGGCGCCGGGCAAAGCGAAGAGGAACAGGAATAGAACGAGTATGGATTGGACGCCCCAACAGGAGCAAGCGATTACGGCGCGCGCGCCGCGCATCTGCGTGGACGCGGGCGCGGGTTCGGGGAAGACGCGCATTCTTGTGGAGCGGATTGCGGGCATTTTGCGGAATCATGAAGCCACCCTGAACGAAATTGTGGCCATTACCTTTATGGAGAAGGCGGCGGCGGAAATGAAGGACCGGCTTCGGCTGACCTTCCGCGCCCATGCCGCGCGGCCGGGCATCCACAGGGACGAGATGACCTATTGGCGCGATCTGGAGCGGCGGGTGGAGATGGCGCGGTTGTGCACCATCCATTCCTTTTGCACCACGCTCCTGCGGGAAAACGCCCTGCGCCTCGGATTGGACCCGGATTTCGCCGTGCTGGCCGAGGCGGAAACCGCGCTGCTCCTGGAGGAGGTGGTCACCGGCGCCCTGCACCGGTTGTTCGCGGACGAAGATGAATCGGCGGTGCGGCTGGCCACGGAGATGGGGCTGGGTGATCTAAAGAAATTGATGCAAAAGGCGATTCAGCGCCGCCCGCTGCTCCAGCGCATTGCCCAGCATACCCCGCTCGGGGATGCACGGGTTTTGCTGGAGCATTGGCGGGGAATTTTGGAACAGGAGCGGGAACGCCGCCTGCTGGCGCTCAAACATTCGCGAAAAATCCGGCGATTTATAAAAGAATTGCATCGTTTCGACGGGAAGTGTACGAATCCCGCCGATGTCCGGGAAGTAAAACGGGGTGTCATGTTGGACACGCTGCAACTTATTTTAAGCAGTGAAAACGCGGAAACAGTGGAAAAAGCGCTGGAACGCATGGTGGAAAAGCCAAAGGAAAGGGGTTCGCGGAAGAATTGGAACCCGGAATCGGCTTTCAAGGGTCTCACGGACGTCCAAGACGATGTTTATGATTTTGCTAATAAATACCTCAAGAACGAACTGAATCCAGATTTGGAATTGCGGGCGGCGCGGCAGGCCGTGGATTTTTACCGCACCTTCCAAGCGGTGCTGACGGCCTTCACGGAAGCCAAGGAGCGCGTGAATGCGTTCGATTTCGATGATTTAATCCAACGCACGCTTCAGATGCTTCATGAGAATGAAGAACTCTGCGCGGCGATTGCGCAGGACATCAAATTCCTGTTGATTGACGAGTTTCAGGATACGGACGGCCTCCAGTTGGAGATTGCACGGTTGCTGTGTGATCGGGAAAAAGGCCCTGCCTTATTTATCGTTGGGGATGCCAAGCAATCCATTTATTACTTCCGGGGCGCGGAAGTGGAGGTGTTTCAAACGGAACGGCGGCGCGCCCAGCCCATTCTCCCGCTTGATTGTAATTTCCGGTCGTTGCCGGATGTGCTTGAATTTATCAATTATTTCTTCACGCAATCGGGGATGCTGGATGCCGTGGAACCGTACCCGCCCATGGCCGCGTTCCGGGAGGCATTGAATGAACCGCGTGTCGAGTTTCTGCTGACGTCGCCGCCGGAGGGCGAAAAATGGAACGCGGAGGAAACCCGGCGCGCGGAGGCGGAAGGCATCGCGGCGCGCATCACTGAACTGTGCGGGGGAAGTTCGCCCCTTTCCGTTTATGACAAAGAGGATAAGGTGTGGCGTCCTTGTGCGTTTGGCGATATCACGCTGTTGTTTCGCGCAATGACCAACGTGTACATGTATGCGGAGGCATTGCGGAAAGCGGGAATCCCCCATGTGGTCGTGTCCGGAACGGGGTTTTTCAAGCGCCAGGAAGTGATTGACGTGCTGAATGTGCTCAAGGTGATTATCGAACCATGGGACGGCGCGGCGGTGCTGGGCTATTTGCGGGGACCCATCGGCGGATTGTCCGATGAGTCGGTGCTGCGGCTGACCCAGGCGGGAAGGCTTGCCCGTGTGTTTGATTCGGAACAGGTTCCGGAGGGGTTTGTGCAAACCCCGGAATTACAGCGGGCGCGCGGCATCATTGCACAACTGCGTTCCATGGTGGACCTGCCGCTGCCCGATTTTTTTCGGCGGGTTCTGGAACACACCGGGTATGAGGCCGTTGCGTTGACCCAGTTTCCGCCGGTTCAGCGGGCCTCGAACGTGCGGAAGCTGATTGATCTGGCGCAGAATTTCGCCCACCAGCGCCCGCCGTCCTTGCGGGGCTTTGTGCGGTATATCGAGGAACTGGGGAGCCAGAATATCCGGGAAGGCGAGGCGGTGATGCAGCCGGAAGGCGCGGGGGCGGTTACGCTGATGAGCATTCACAAATCAAAGGGGTTGGAATTTCCGGTGGTGTTCCTGCCGGATTTGACACCTGAAAAAAGAGGCGGCAGGAACTCGGAGGCGCTGTTTTTGCACCGGCAATTGGGCATGGCGTTGAAAGTGACGGACCCGGAAGGCAAACCGGCTTTCCCCGCGCTTGGCGGCGCGATTAAAGAACGGATTGAGGAGGAGGAGGACGCGGAGAGCGCGCGCACGCTCTATGTGGCCATGACGCGCGCGCGCGACTATCTGGTGTTGTGTGGAAACAACGATCCGGGAACCGGCGGCTGGTTCGATGAACTGGACAGTGTGTTCAACGTGCTCGAACAACATGACGGAGCGGTGCTTCGCGGGGAACACTGGCAGGCGGTGGTGAGGAATTCGATGCGCGCGTCCGTTACTGCGCGGCCTCTCCCCCGCTCTCTGGAAACCTGCACGAAGGAATATGTGCGGCGCCATCTTGCGAAGGTGGTCCCCGTGGCCCGGAACCAGAACACGTTTTCCATATCGTCCATTCTGGATGCCATGGCGGAAGGTTTTGACAAAGAAGAGGAAGGGGATGCGGAAGCGCGGGTGGAACGGCGCGGCGCGGTGTTTGCCATGCGGCGCGGAAGCCTGTTCCACCGCATGTTGGAATTGTGGGACTTTACCCCGGGGAGACCTCCCGATTTTCAGGTGCTTTTGGCGGAATCGGGGCTTGGGCGCACGGAGCAGGAACGACTATTGACGGATATGCGCGCCACGGCGGAAAGGTTCCGAAAAAACACCCTGTACGGCCGGTTGGCGGCGGATTCCGGACTGCGCCGGGAATTGCCATTCCTGTTAAATGTGGGCGATGCGCTGGTGAACGGCACGCTGGATGCTCTGCTTTCGGATGGCACGATTATCGATTATAAGACGGGGCCTGTCCGGGATGATCGTCATGACCGCTATGAATGGCAGTTACTGCTGTATGCGGCGGCGGTGCGAATGCTCACGGGGCATGCGCCGGCACGGGGTTTGTTGTATTATCTGGATGAAGACACGGTCAAGGAAGTCCCTCTGCCCGGAGACCAGATAGAATCGGCCCTGCGGCATGCGCGCGAGATGATTGCGCGGATGCGGGCCAAAGGAAAGGAAGAAGCATGAGTGATGGGCCGGAATCGGCGCCATCCGAATCGTTTCATTATCCCTGGCGGCATCTGCCTTGGTTGCTGATGTTGTTCGCCGGGGTTCATGGTTTTTATTACGCCCTTGGGGTTCGCTTCGACCGGACCACGCTCGACGGCGTGATGCACTTCCTGGACCCGGAAGTGCTGAGCACGCGGCTCTGGGAAAGCGTGTGGTATCTGCATATCCAGCCGCCGTTGCTGAACCTGTTTGCGGGGCTGATGCTGAAAGTCTCACCGGAAGGCTCCGGGCTGTTTCAGACAATGTATCTGGGATTGGGCTTTTTGCTGTATGGGTGTGCCTACATGCTGCAAGCGCGGCTCGGGGTGAATCACCGCCTCGCGATGCTCCTGAGCACGCTGTTCATGGCCAGTCCTTCCTTCATTCTTTGGGAACATTATTTCTTCTACACACTTCCCTGCGCGGCCATGCTGGCACTGGCCACCCTGGCCTTGTTCGAGGTGATGGGGAGCGCCTCCACCCAATCACTTGTGACTTTTTTCGGGGCGCTGTTGCTAATGTGCGGTTCCTGGACCATGTTTCATCTTGGGTATTTTGTACTGGTGTGGGCGGGCGTGCTGCTATTTTCTCCCCATCGCCGCCGGGTCCTGATTTTCGGCGCTATCCCTTTTCTGCTGCTTTTCGGAGTGTACCTGAAAAACTACGTCGTTTTCGGGGAATTCAATGTGTGCAGTTTTTCCGAAAAGAATCTGTGGATTATGTCGGTGGGAAACATGCGGGGCGAGGATAAAGTGCGGCGGGTGAAAGAGGGAAAATTGTCCGAACTCTCGCTGATTAACCGATGGGCGCATCTGGAGGCATATCCGCCGGAATATGGGCTGATTCCGGAATCGTTCAAGGACATCCCGGCGTTGAGCCAGCCGTACAAGTCCACGGGCGCGGTCAATTACAATCATGCGGGATTCATCGCTCTCAGCAACGCTTATGGGAAGGACGCGCGGTATGCCTTATGGCATTATCCACGAGTGTTTCTGACATCCGCGCTGTTTTCGGCGTACCGGTATTTCATGCCGGGCAGCGCTTTGCCGGTGTCGCCGGAAAATCAGGCGCGGATGCCCGGGGTGATCCGGTTTTTTGATTATTGGGTGTACGGGAAGCTGCCGCTGGCGCCGGCCTCCGCGGAGAGTTTATTGGGGCGGCTGGGAAACCCACCGTATGTGGTGTTGATGGCGGGGTTGGTGTTGGGATGGTGTTATGGGGTGATGAGATTGCTTCGCCGCTGCGCTCCTCGCAATGAAAAATCCATACGGCTTGCCGGGAACCTCGCCCTCCCGTCTGTTCTTTTCTTTATGTGCTTCACAATCGCGATGGTGGCGGGGCTGGGGTGTTGCATGGATTTCCTGGAGACGGCGCGGTACCGGTTTGTTACGGATGCATTATCTCTGGCGCTTGTGGGAATGTTCCTGCAGGACGTTTGGCACCGGGTGCTTTCACGGACACACACGGACCAATACGGACGGTAAGTGCGGTTATGTACCGCCAAGTTATTCCTTTACGAGTTGTTTCCCGGTTTGGTTGTCAATGGTGACCTGATACCCTTCGGGCAGGGACAGGGAGTAGCGCAGGGTGGCGGTGTCCTGGGTCCAGTGGAGCTTGAGCAGTCCGTTACCGATGGGGATTTGGCCTTTGCACCAAGGCAGGGCCAGAGGGGTGAATCGGAGATGGACGTTCTTGTTCACGGGATCAATGGATTCCACGCCGAGGACGTCCCGGTAGAGGGTGTACGTGATGTGGGAGGCAAACCCGTGGTTGAGGCTGGCGTAGTCCCCCACATTCTCCCAGAGGGTTCCGGTGCGGTCGGCCATGTAGAGGAGGTATTCGATGGACTCGTCGAGAATTTGCTGGCAGCGGCCATAGCGGGAGAGTAATTCGAGGCGCAGCATGTTGCCGACAAAGGAATTGGCCTCGGAGACCTCTTTATAGGCTCCGGTGTCTTTGCGCTTGGGGCCAAATTCGCTCTGGAGCTTCGCCCAGAGTTCCGCATGGGTCTCAGGAGAGGCGACGTTAAAGAAGAAGGCGAAGTATTGGCAGACTTCGGAGTGGTTCTTGGTGACTTCGAGGCGGCTGTCTTTGCGGAGGGCATTATCGACGAAGAATGTGCCGTCGAAGGATTGTTTTTGGATGGTTTCGCGGATGCCGCGGGCTTCCTGTTCGAGATCGGGCAGGTTATACAGGCGGGCGGCGGTGGATAAGGCGCCGGCATAGAGCATATTGGAGGGGTAATTCACATCCTGTACGAAATCGTTGGCTTTTGACCATTCGACGAACACCCAGCTTTCCAATTTTTCCAGAAGGCCGTCCGAATTCTTGAATTTTTTGAAGTAGTCGAAGAGGGCGAGCACGCGCGGTTTTAAGGCGTCCACGGTGGCGCGGTCGCCGCTGCGGTCGAGGTATTCTCCGAGCTCCATGACAAACCATAGCGCCCAGTTGGGGATGAAGACGCCGTCGTTGTGGTCGGAGGGATAGCACATGGGCAACATGCCCTGGGGAAGATACTCGAAGTGATCGGGCAAGAGGAAGTTCTCGACGAAGTTGTGTTCGACGTTGGCATTGCCGGAAAGGACTTTTGCGGAACGCGCCGTAAAGAAGGAATCGCAGAGCCAGCCGGCGCGTTCGCGGTGGGGGCAATCCATGAAGACATCGAGAGCGTTCTGGGCGAAGGTGGAGCGGCCCGCCTGGAACAGTTTTTCCAAACGAGGGTCTGCCGCCGCGAATTCCGCACGGGCGGTGTCTGGATTCTCGAAAGTCCGTAATCCGATATTGGTAATAGTAACTTCTCCTGACAGGAGCAGGAGTTTGAGGTAGCGCAGGGTGTAGGGTTCAAAAGCTTCCAACGTGTAGCCGCCTGGGGCGAGTTCATAGTCGATGAGGTTCACACAGCCGAGGCGTTTCCAGTCCACGTCGCCTTCGCGGAGCATTTCATCGAAGAGTACGAAGAGCCGGGCGGGCTTGGCGCAGGAGACAGTCAAGCAGGGAAATCCGGTCCGGTTGGCGCCGAAATCGAGGGTGATGAATTGTTTTTCCGCCATGGCGATTTCTTCGGCGCCGGTGCAGGATTTATCGAGGGGGCTGGAAGCGGCGGTCTGGACCCGCTGCATTTCGAGGGAAGGGATGATTTCCAGTTCGCTTTCCGGGTAGCCGCCGAGTTTTGGGCCGATTCCGGTAAGGCTGCGGTCTTTCCAGTATTTTTTGGGTTCGACATCGGTTTTGACAGTGCCTTGGGCAACCAGTTTCACGGGTTTTAAGACATCGAAAGCGGGATAGGGCACGCGGCGGGCCAGAATAGGCTTGGGATCAAAGGCAGCACAGGGGGTTTGTTCGATAGCGGCATCGGGCTGGGTGCGCCATTGCGCCGAGGCGGGCGTCATGCGGTAGACCTCGGAAAAGGGCCGCTGGAAGCTGTAGCGCTGGACCTTCTGGACGCGGGAAGTGAGAATGGTGGCTTCAAAGGGTTTATCGGGCTGGCCGGTGGCGGCGAGGAGGGTCTCCCCCGCTGTCACTTCGGCCTGGAGAAACGAGGGCTGGTCCAGGAGATAGTAACTGTTAGCGTTGTAGCCGGCCACTTCGATGGCGACGATGTTTTTGCCATCCTTGAGGAGCGGCGTCAGGTTCCACTCGTCCACCCGGAAATAGCCATGGGCGGCGCGGGCGGGGCCATAGCCACAGAAAGTGCCGTTGATGAAGGCGCGATAAACGGTGGAACCGGTGCAGCGCAGGGTAACCGGAGATTCCTGGGGTTTATCAAAGACGGCCCGAAATCCCACAAAGAGATTCTTTTCTTTTTCCCGGCTTTCGGGCCAGATGGGTTTGGCGGAAGAAAAATGGGCCGCATCGGCGGCGGAGAACAGGACTATGGCCAGGGTGCAGGTTGCGCTTATCATCATTTTGTGGCTCCTTGAGAAAAGCTATCAGCGGTCAGCCGTCAGCTATCAGAAGTTTGAACAAGAAGAATTTAGCATAGGAGGCGGGACGGGGACAATGATCGGACGTTCAAAATGGTCAGGGGTTCATAACCGTGGACACTGTGGACGTTGTGGACAAGGTGGAGGAACACGGACTCGCACGGACCCATGTGGGCGCACATCCTCTTTCGACACGTCTGTGGAGGGCAGGCGGGGGCATAGGGGGGGACAGAAGGCAGCGGGACGCCGGATGATGACGATCAAGCGTTGAGGGCGAGCCGTGCGAGGCGGAGCGCGGCGGTTTTTCCGTGGGGGCCGGCTTCGAGGGAGGGACCGACGCAACTGGGGCATCCTTCTTTGCAGGGGCAGTCGGAAAGGAGGGAAATGGCGGCCTGGAGGAGGCGTGAGTGGTGGGTGTAGAGTTTTTCGCTGAAGCCGACGCCGCCGGGGAGGCTTTCGTAGAGGAACACGGTGGGCTTTTCGGAAACGGGGGCGCGGAGCATGCCTTGGGCGCGGATGTCGGTGGGGTCGCAGAGGACTTGTACGGGGGCGACTTGGCGCAGGGTGTAGGCTAGGGCGTGGAGGGCTTCGCCGAGTTCGCTCTGGCTGGTTTTGTCGTTAGGTACAACATCATCGGGGAATTCGATCCAGTAGCCGGTGGTGTGCATGGTTTGTTCGGGGAGGTGGATTTCGCCCCATCCGACGTTTTCGTGGGTGCCGAACTTAATTTTTTTGTAGATGGTGGGAAGCCAGGTGACGCTGAGCTCGCCGCAGCATTTGAGGGCTCCGCCCACGGGTTCTTCCTGGAACCGGTCGAGGATTTTGAGGTCGACTTTGGTTTCGGCATCGGTGTAGTAATCGACTTCGACAGGGCGGGCATAGGCTTTGCGGTCATCGAGGTCGAGTTTGTCGATGGTGTACTGTTCGCTTTGGTGGAGATAGATGGCGTTTTCATGAACCATCATGGGGGCGGAGAAGAAGTCGATTTCGCCGATGACGCGGCCGTTGTCGGAAGTGTCGAGAATGACGACATTGCCTGGGGCGGCGGTGCGGAGGCTGATGTCTTCGGCGGGGTAGGCGTCTGCGCTCCAGTGCCATTTGTCGCGTACTTTCCGGAGGATGCGGTTCTCGGCGAGGTAGTTGAGAATTTCGGTGGTGGAAGCGGAGTCGAGACCAAAGGATTCACCTTCCGTGAAGGGCAGCTCAAACGCGCCACACTTCATGTGGCTGGTAAGGATGATGAGATTGTTGGGGTCGACAGTGCCGCTTTCAGGGGATTGTTCGAAGAAGTATTCGGGATGACCGATGATGTATTGATCGAGGGGCGCGCTGGTGGCGATAAGGACGATGAGCGATATGGAGCTGCGGCGCCCGGCGCGTCCGGCCTGTTGCCAGGTGCTGGCGATGCTTCCGGCGTAGCCGGTCATGATACAGACGTCGAGGGCGCCGATGTCGATGCCGAGTTCGAGGGCGTTGGTGCTGACAACGGCCATAATTTTGCCTTCGCGGAGGCCGCGCTCGATGTCGCGGCGTTCATTGGGCAGGTAGCCGCCGCGATAGCCGCGCACAAGGTCTTGGCTTTTACCCAGGCGCTTGACGGCGTCTCGCAGGTAGGTGGTGAGAATTTCGACGCGGAGGCGGCTGCGTGCGAAGACGATGGACTGGATATCGCGGGAGAGGAAATTGGCGGCCAGACGGCTGGCCTCTTTTACGGAGGATTTCCGGATGCCGAGTTCGGCGTTGACCACGGGGGGATTGTAGAAGAGGAAGTGCTTTTCACCGGTGGGCGCGCCGTTGTTGTCGATGAGGCGGACGGGTTTTTCGATGATGCGTTCGGCCATTTCCTTGGGATTGGCGATGGTGGCGCTGCAACAGATGAATTGGGGATTGGACCGGTAGAAGGCGCAGATGCGCTTGAGGCGGCGGAGGACGTTGGCGAGGTGGCTGCCGAATACGCCCCGGTAATGGTGAATTTCGTCGATGACCACGAATTCGAGGTTCTCGAAGAGCTTAATCCAGATGGTGTGGTGCGGGAGGATGCCGGCGTGGAGCATGTCGGGGTTGGTGACGATGATATGGCCGGCGCTGCGCACGGCTTTTCGCGCGGAGGAGGGGGTGTCGCCATCGAAGGTATACGCGCCGATTTTAACCTCCATGTCGTCGATGGTGGAGGTGAGTTCGTGGACTTGGTCCTGGGAGAGGGCCTTGGTGGGGAATAAATAGAGGGCGCGGGCCTGGGGATTTGCCATCAGCCGATTCAGGACGGGCAGGTTGTAGCAGAGGGTTTTTCCGGAAGCGGTCGGTGTGACCACGCAGACGTTTTCACCGTGCAGGACGGCGTCCACGGCCTCGCTTTGATGGGTGTAGAGGGAGTGGATGCCGCGTTTTTGAAAGGCTTCGATGAGTTTTGGGTTCAGGGCATCAGGGAATTTCTCGAAACGCGCGGGGCGCGCGGGAAGGGTGCGCCACGCGGTGAGATTGCTCTTGAAGAGCGGGTCGGATTTAAGACGGTCTATGATTTGAGCGGTGTTCATTGGGATCGGGTCTCGGGTACCGGGTCTCGGGTACCGGGTGAGGGGAACCGGGTGTACGATAAACACGAAGTACTGTTATCATGGTTCGGCGGGCGCTTCGTTCTCCCGGTATGCAGTGAAAGGTTGTTCATGAGAAAAGAATATAGCATTGGGGGTAACGGCGGGGCAATTGAATTGAATCCATGGGACCTATGGTATACTTTGTTTTTGGGAGGGGCATGGAAGGTATAAGGCACGATGGCCGAGTATGATTTGATCTTTGAAAAAGGTGAAAACGTTAGTGAGCGTTTCCGGATAACGCCGGAAGGACTTTTTCTGGGCCGGGGTTCGGAGAATCACGTTGTGATTCACGATAGTCTGGTGTCGCGGCGGCATGCCCGGGTATGGATGGAGGATGGGATTCCCCAGGTAGAGGATTTGGGGTCGCGCAATGGGGTTCAGTTGAACGGGCGGCCGGTGCAGAAGTCCAATTTGAAGTCCGGGGACCGCATTACGTTGGGCCAGGCGGTGCTGCAGGTTCATGAGTGCGCGGGGTCCACGTATGGGCATGCGGTGATCAGCCCGGAGAAGGCGGCGGCGCTTCATGCGTCCATTATGGGCGAGGCGAGCGGCATTCGGTTGCCGGTGTTGTACCGCGCGGCGCAATTGCTGGGGACGGTGTTTGATCTGGATGAACTGTTGCGGAAAATCCTGGACTTGATCTTTGAGGCGCTTCCGGTGCGGCGGGGATTCGTGTTGATTTTGGAACCGGGTGCGAATGAGCCGGAAATCCATGCGGTTTTGTCGAAAGAAAATGAGCAACAGGGGCCGCCCTTGAGCCGGACATTGATCCAGCATGTATTTGAGCACCGGGAATCCATGCTCACGCTGGATGCGCAGGATGACAGCCGGTTCATGGCCACGGAGAGCATCATGGGGCATGCGATTCACGCGGCGATGTGCGTGCCGTTGCTGGGGCGCCATCAATTGGCGGTGGGCGCGGTGTATGTGGACTCGGGGAGCTCTTCGCAAACGTTCGGCATGGACGATTTGGAGCTGCTAACCTCGATTGCGCGGGTGGTGGGCGTGGCGGTGGAGAATGCGCGGCTGTACCGGGAAAACATGGAGAAGGAACGGCTGGCGGCGATTGGGCAGGCGACGGCGGGGCTGGGGCATTGCATCAAGAATATTTTGACGGGCATCCGGGGCGGCGGAGAATTCATGAGCATGGCGCTGCAATCGAAGGAATTGCGCTATGTGGAAAAGGGCTGGCCCATCCTGAAGCAGTCCATAGACCGTATTGATCTGCTGGTCATGAACATGATGAGTTTCTCGAAGCCACGGACGCCGAACCGGCAGCCCCATGATCTGAACGCGCTGGTGCAGGAAGTCTTGGAAGTGGTGCGCGGCCGGGCGGAACGGCATCAGGTGGGGTTGGCGTTTACGCCGGGCGAGGTGGTGCGGGCAATGGTGGACGGACCGGAAATTTACCGGGTGATTCTGAACTTGGTGACGAACGCGGTGGATGTATGCGAGGCGAAAGGGGGGAAAGTCACCATCGAGTGCCAACAGGAAGAGAATGGCTGCCGCTTGTGTGTGCGCGATACGGGGCCGGGGATTCCGGAGGAAATGCTGCCGCAACTCTTCAAGGTGTTTTTCAGCAGCAAAGGCGCGAAGGGGACAGGGCTTGGATTGGCGTGCAGCCAGAAGATCGTTCAGGAACATGGCGGCACCATAGAGGCGCGCAATGAACCGGGGCAAGGGGCGGTGTTTGTGGTGACGCTGCCCAATCCGGCGGAGCCTGCGGTATCCACGCATCATACACAGAAGATGGCGAATATAGACGGAAAGACGGTGGAGTGAGAGGAAACAGGCAACGGCGCCATAGGACGTATACGGCCTATAGGACCTATTTGACCCAAAGAAGCGATTTTTGTTTTGGGAAAACGTTGGTATAGTCAGGAGCGGGCCCAACGGGAGAGGATGAATTCCCGGGCGGACTCGGGGGACGTTAGGGTGCCTTCGAGTTGGGCGTCTTCGAGGGTGTGGAGGATTTGGGCGAAGAGAGGGCCGGGGGTGTAGCCCATTTGGATGAGGTCGTGGCCGGTGAGGAGGGGCTTAGGGCGGACGGCATCGGGTTCAAGGTGATTGATGTAGTCGTGTATCCATTTGATTTCCCAGGGGTCGCGTCCGCTGACGAGGCAGTCGATATGGCAGAGGTTTACGAGATCACCGAATCCTTCTTCGCGCACGAAGCGTTTGCGTTTGCTTTCGCGCATTTCAGGGACGAAGGCGAGGCGCATGTGTTGTTCGATGAGCCAGACGATGCGTTCGGTCTGGTCATTGGAGAGACGGAGCCGCTGGCAAATCTTGGCGGCGATGCGGGCGCCGGCTTTGTCGTGGTAGTTGAAACGGATGCGGTCTTCAAAGGTCTGGGTTGGGGGTTTGCCCACGTCGTGGAGGAGGACCGCCCATGCGAATACGGGCGAGGGATGATCGAGGCGGTCAAGCATGAGCAGGGTATGCTGGAAGACGTCGCCTTCGGGATGAAAGTCGGGGGGCTGTTCGACGTTTTTCATGGCGGCGACTTCGGGGAGGAGGTGCGGGAGCAGGCCGGTTTCGTCGAGTAAATGAAAGGCGTTGCGCGCGCCGCCTTCGGTGAGAATTTTGGTGAGTTCATCGCGGATGCGTTCGGGGCTGGTGCGCGTAATGAGCGGGGCCATTTCACTGATGGCAGCGCGGGTGTCAGGATGGAGGGTGTAGTTCAGGCGCGCGGCAAAGCGGATGGCGCGCAAGAGGCGAAGATGGTCTTCCTCGAAGCGTTCTCGCGGATTGCCGACGGTGCGCAGAACATGATTTTTAAGGTCTTCCTGGCCTCCGGCATAGTCGAGCAGGGTGTCCGTGGCGGGGTCGAAAAACATGGCGTTGATGGTGAAGTCGCGGCGCAGGGCGTCGTTTTTTTCGTCCTCGAACCGCACCCATGCGGGGTGGCGTCCATCGAGGTAGGGGCCGTCCCGGCGGAAGGTGGCCACTTCGAAGTGACCTTCGGGCAGGACGACGATGACAACACCGAATTTCGCGCCGATGGTGACGGTTTTCGGGAATAAGGCAATGACGTCGCGGGCGTGCGCGCTGGTGGCGACATCGTAGTCCTTGGGGACTTGTCCGAGAAGAAGGTCCCGCACGCATCCGCCGGCGAGAAGGGCGCGGTGACCGGCGTTTTGCAGAATGCTGCAGATGTTTCGTGCGGCGCGTTCACGTTCATTCATGAGAAGCGGGGGGCTCCTCTTTTGGGGGTGAATCCGGCTTGGCGGAGGGCTTGGGGTGGATTCGGGAGTAGGCCCAGGACACGGCGAGCAACACGGCGGCGGCGGCGCTGAAGGTGAGGACTTGATAGCCTTGGGAGAGGTGTTGGAAGTGGGTGAAGGCTTGAATCAGGCAGACAACCAGAAGCACGAGTGCGGCCCAGCGATAGCGGCTTTCGCGGAAGATGGCGCCGAGGCTGATAAGCACGACGGCAAGGGCGAGGAGGTAGAAGACGACGAGATTTCCGGAGGCCCAGGCATAGAGGCCCAGGAGGCCGATTAAGGCGATGCAAATGACGAGGGCGGTGCGGAGGCGGTCTTCGAGTTTGGAGGGGGTGTGTTCGCTTTGCTGGAGGAGCGCGAAGAGACGTTCGGACGCGGCGAAGGCGGTGAGAAAGAGGACCAGGGTCCAGAGGAAATCAGGGTGCTTAAAGAGGGGGGCCTGGGGATTGTAGAGTTCGAGATAGAAGCTCAGGGTTCCCATGCCGAGGGCGAGCACACCGGAGGCTTTAACGCCTTTGTAGCCGGAGACCAGGCCGATACTCAGCAAGACGGCACCCAAGGCTCCTTGGAGGGGAGAAGCGTAAATGGGGGTGATTTTCCGGGCGATGAGGATGGTCAACATGAGGGTGGAGGCGAGATAGGGTACGGAAGCGATGACGTGGTGTTCCCAGTCGTCGTCGTCATAATGGAATCGTTTCAGGTAGTGTTCCCACGCGTACGCGCCGCTGTAGGTGAACAGGGCGAGGAGGAGTGTGTAGAGGGCGTAGTGGGGTTGTTGTTCGAAGGTTTCGAAGCCTGCGGGGGGAATAAACAGGAAGACATAGTAGCAGACATGCGCGGCGGCGAGAAGGAGAACGCTGGCGATTTCGGTTTGGGGGGTGAAGAGAATTAATCCGAGGCCGGCCATGACGAGGGCTTCCCCGCCGAGCCAATACGGCAGTGCGGGGTCACCCCCGCGGTCCATGATGGTGATGGTGAGGAGGATGAGGGCGCCCGCGGCGGCGTGGATGACGGCCATGGAGGCATTGTGCAGGTCCATCATGGAATCCGCGAGGAACCACTGGCCGCTGGTGAGGCGCATTTCGGGGCGGAGCCCGCGGACAAATTTCTCGTAGAACCAGGCGGTGATTTGGAAGAAGAAGACGACGCCGATGGCACAGAACCAATTGGCGGGAATGAGATATCCCCAGAGAGCAACGGCCCCCTGCATTTTAACGGAGGCGAGGCATCCGGTGAAGGTGATGGCCATCAGGAGCAGTCCGAGTACTTTGAAGACGACGATGCCGCTGCGCTTGTAGGAGATGGCGAGCGCAAGGCATTCCACGGACATGGCCACGAGCAGTTTTTCGCCGGAATCGGAAAGATAGGCCTGCAACGCGAGGGTGAGCATGATGACCGTTTTGGCAATGAAGATTTGGAAGAGATAGTTGCGGCGGGGGCCGGTGGTTTCCGCGAAAATGGCGAAGAGAAGCATGAGTCCGGCCACGGCCAGGCGAAACATCCATTGTTCTTGCGGGTAATGATCGCGCACGGCCCAGTAGGTCAGGATGAGAAAGATGGCGGAATTGACGCCGGACATGGGGGCGACCATGCGGCGGTACTCGCCGGTTTTACGGGCGTCTACGATGCAAGTGAGGGAGAAAAGGATAAAGCACACGGTAAGGAAACCGTTGGAAATCCAGAAATAGAGGTTCGGTTCGAGGTGAAGGCCGGCGGGTTGTTTCAGAAAAAAGAAGATATAGGTGGCGTGCGTGGTGATAAGGGCGGCCCAGGTAAAGAGCATCCATCGGTGGGCGGCATGGAAGGCAAGGGTGACGATGGCGAGCGCGGTGCAGGTGATCAAGGCATAGAGGATGCTTTCGAGGCTGGTGGGTTGTTGCGTGCAGCTTAACGCGACGGTGTAATAGGCGAGAAAGAGGGAGATGCCGGCGATGGTCTGGCTTTTTTTCCAATGGGCGACCCCCGCGAGAAAAAGCAGGCACAAAAACAGGGGGGGAATGGCGAGCCAAGGGGTGTGGATGATTTTCATCTGGTCAATGAAGAATGCGGCATAGGTGGTGAAGTAAAGGCCTGCGAGGCCGCATCCGAGGATGGGGTGGGTGAAAATGTCTTTTCCTTTACGCGAAAAGAAACCGTAGGCCATGAATGCGCCGGAAAGGAGGCAACAGAACAGGACTTTCTCGGCCGGGCCGATGGCTTCGGACCAGAAGGTGGCGCGCGCGGCGAGGGCGAAGGCGGTCATGGTGACCACGACGGCCACGCGGCTGAGCCACACGGCGCCAATGCGGGATTCGATGGTTTCATCGGCTTTGACCTTGAAAGCGCGGTCCACGCGCTGGCGCATATCGGAGACGAGGGAGGAATCCGGGGAATCCTCAGCTTCATGGTCTGGCTCGTGGTCCAGCGCGGTTTGGGGATACCGCTGTCCCTCGACCAACTGCCGGAGCTGTTCCGTCAGCCGTTGTACTTGGTCTTCGAGTTGTTCTATGCGTTTGTCAGGGTCCATGGGCCAATCTTACACCAAGGACAGCAGGGACACCAAGGACACCAGGGACTCCAAGGATAATGGGGACACGCCGATTTTCAGGGAATGGGGTGATTGTCCTTGGAAGAATGCATGAAGTTGCCTGGAAGTAGTAGACTGTCGTTCTTTAAGGAGCATGGGCTATGAATTCCGCGAAATCCCGGTTACATTATGGGTGGGTGATCCTTGCCATGGGGACGCTCGTGGTGTTTGGCGCGCTGGGGCTTGCGCGGTTTGGGTATTCTATTGTGTTGCCTTCGATGCAGGCGGGGCTTCACTTCAGCACCACGGAGGCGGGATTTCTGGCGACGTTGAATTTGATTGGGTATCTCGCGTTGTCGTTGATTGGGGGCGCGCTGGCGTCGCGGTTTGGGCCGCGGGTGGTGATCACGGCGGGATTGCTGGTGGCGGGCGCGGGGATGCTGTTGACGGGGTTGGCGGGCAGCTATGCGCAGGCGGCGGTGTGGCGGGTGGTGACGGGGATGGGGAGCGGGGCGAGCAATGTGCCGGTGATGGGGCTGGTGGCGGGGTGGTTTGCGCAACGGCGGCGCGGCACGGCGACGGGCATCGCCGTGACGGGTTCTTCGTTGGCGCTGATCAGCACGGGGCCGCTGGTACCTCAGGTGCTGAATGCCTTTGGCGAGAACGGATGGCGGGTAAGTTGGTTCATTTTCAGTGGGGTTACCTTCCTGTTGGCGATGCTGGGGTATATGTTGTTGAGAAACCGTCCGTCGGATTTGGGGTTGACTCCGTTGGGAGCCGCAGGGGAAGAAACTTCCGAAGTGGTTGCTTCGGCAAAAATCCCATGGGGCAGTGTGTACCGCTCCTGGGTGGTGTGGCATCTGGGATTGGTCTATGTGGCGTTTGGCTTTTCGTACATCATCTACATGACGTTCTTTGTGAAGAGCCTGATTTCGGATGGCGGGTATACGCAGGCGGAGGCGGGCGGGCTTTTCATGACCATGGGTTGGTTTAGCCTGGGGTGTGGATTGCTTTGGGGCACGGTTTCGGATGTGGTGGGACGCAAATGGGCGTTGGTGATGGTGTATCTTCTTCATACCGTGGCGTTCAGTATGTTTGCGCTGTGGCCCTCGCCCATTGGATTCACGATTTCCGCGATCTTATTCGGATTATCGGCGTGGAGCATTCCGGCGATCATGGCGGCGGCCAGCGGGGATATTCTGGGTCCCCGGCTTGCCCCGGCGGGATTGGGCTTTATTACGTTGTTCTTTGGGGCGGGACAGGCCTTGGGGCCGAGTGTCGGCGGCGCGGTGGCGGACGCCGCCGGCTCCCTCTTGCCGGCGCAGTTGTTGGCGGGAGGCGTGGCATTGCTGGGGGCGGTTGGGGCGGCCCTTCTCCCCCACTCCAACCTGCGCAAATAAGGCCGTGCCCTCAGTTTACCGGGTATTATCCAGTATCATGCGGATGCGGCGAAGCAGTTCTTTGGGGGCGTAAGGTTTTTGGATGAGTTGAATGCCTTCATCCAGGATGAATCCGGTGTGGATGGCATTTTCGCTGTATCCGCTGGCGAAGAGGAACCGCAGGGTTGGGAAGTCCCTTCGCAATTCGTCGTAGACGGCTTTTCCGCCGAGGTTGGGCATGACAACGTCCAGCAGCACGAGGTCCACGCGATCCGGGTTTTCATAAAATACCTGAAGGGCTTCACGGCCATCGCAGGCGGCCAGAACGGTATATCCGGCGTTTTCAAGGACTTTTTGGGCAAGGGCGCGAACCATGGGATCATCCTCGGCCATCAAGATGGTTTCATGACCGCCCCGGACGGGCGATTCGTCTTTGGGAAGGGTTTGATGGACGGACGGCTCCAATTTGGGCAGGTAGATTTTGAAGATAGTGCCCATGCCGGGTTCGCTGTACACCTGGATCATGCCGTCATGTTGTTTGATGATCCCATAGACGGTGGCCAAGCCAAGGCCGGTGCCTTTTCCCAAGCCTTTGGTGGTGAAGAAGGGTTCAAAGATGTGCTTCTGCGTTTCTGTATCCATGCCGCAGCCGGTGTCGGTGAGGGTCAGTAGAATGTAATGCCCGGGTGCCGCCCCGGCGTGCGCTTCACAATAGTCGTGGTCCAACACCACATTTTTGGTTTCGATGGTGAGGGTCCCGCCCTGCGGCATGGCATCGCGGGCGTTGACGCAGAGATTCATAATGACTTGTTCCATCTGGCCGCGGTCCACATGCACGACGCCCAATGCCGGGCCGGGGACAAAATTCACGTGGATGTCTTCTCCGATGACGCGCTTGACCATCTTCAGGAATTCTTCCACCACCGTGTTCAGGCTCATGTATTCGAGTTTCATGATTTGGCGGCGGCTGAAAGCGAGTAGTTGCCCGATGAGCCGTGCGGCGCGTTCGCCCGCCGTGGCAATTTCCTGGAGGGCTTGCGTGGCCGGGGAACCGGGTTCGAGGTCCATGAGGGCGATATCGGTGTATCCGTTAATTACCTGGAGCAGGTTGTTGAAGTCGTGGGCGACGCCGCCGGCGAGTTGTCCGACCGCTTCCATTTTCTGGGCTTGCTGGAATTGGGTTTCAAGACGTTGGCGTTCCGCCTCCGTGTGCTTGTGCTCCGTTATGTCCATGACCGTGACCACCACTTTCGAGACGGTGGGCTCCAAGGGGGCGGCGCTTAGCAGGATATCGATTGGGGAGCCGTCTTTTCGGCGATGATAGGTTTCGAAGGAGGAGGTGGAATGTTCTTTGAGGCGGTCGAATAATTCACGCCCCACGCGGGTGAAGTCTTCTCCGGAATCGTACAGCATACGGCTTGAATGGCCGATCAACTCTTCCCGGGAATACCCCACAATGTTGCAGTAGCGGTCATTGACGTATTGAAAGATCCGGTTCTGGGTAATCGTGATTCCTATGGGCGCGGCTTGCAGGAGCGTCTGGAGCGTGGTTTCGCTTGTCCGGAGTTCTTCCTCCATTCTTTTCCGGTCGGTAATATCGGATAGCATGGCGAATGAACCGGCAAATTTCCGCTGTTCATCAAATACGGGGGCGACCGATAAAACGCCCCAGAATTCGCGTCCGTTCTTGGTGCGCAGCCTTCGCTCATATCGGTCTTGCAGCCCTTGTTGGCGGCGTTCAAAGAGGTTGAGTTGGTCCGGCACATCTTCTTCGTGGATGAAATCCAAGAATGGGCGGCCCATCAACTCGCCGGGGTCATATCCGAGCATTTTCGCCGTTTGTGGATTCACATAGGAGGTGACAAAATTCTCATCCATGCACCAAATCCCTTCCTGCGCCGTATCCACGATTTGGCGGTAGCGTTCCTCACTTTTCCGCAGTTCCATCTCCGCTTGTTTCCGGGCGGTGATGTCGGCAAAGAATACCGCCATGCGGTTTGGCATTGTCTGGAAGGCATGGAACTCATAGGCGCCGGAAAGGCCATTCGCCTCATCGTAATTCATGTCGTCTTGATGGTGTATTCCCCCGTTCCGGGCGATTTGTTTGTAGATATCGGGCACACTGGTTTTTTGCAGCCCGGGAAAGGCTTCTTCAATGATTTTGCCTTCCAAAGCGTGGTGATCCAGGCCTAATATGGTGTCCGCGGCGGGATTGCCTCCTTCAAAGATAAGTTGTCCGTCCGGCTCGAGCCGGTAAAAATGCATGCCGAAGGGGGCATGACGGATAATCAGGCGTTGATAGGCATCAATGGACTGAAGGGCGGCTTCGGCCTTTTTATTTTCGGTAATATCCTGGATGGCGACCACCACCGGGCCGGACGGCGCGTCCGGATCAAGGAACGCCGCGCTCACGATTACATTGCGGAGTTCGCCATCTTTCCGGCGGAATACGGTTTCCACGAAGGTCTGGCCCTGTTCCGCGAGATTGGCGTACAGCGCCTGCCCGACACGTTCAAATTCCGCATCGGTTTCATAGAGGATTCGGGTGGATTGGCCAAAAAGTTCTTCCTCGGAGTAGCCGGTGATTTCGCAGTGCCGTTTGTTCGCCATGCGGTGTATCCGTCCCTCGACAATCGTCAATCCGATGGGGGCGGCATGGAAAAGGCTTTTCAAGCGGGTCTCGCTGGCGCGCAACGCTTCTTCCGCATTCAGGCGATCCTCTGCTTCCTTTTGCAGTGCGGTGTTTGACTGTTCCAGGTCCGCGGTGCGTTCCTGGACGCGCTGTTCGAGGGATTCATGCGCCGCGCGGAGTTGGGCCGCCAGGCGGTTGAAGGCATGGCCCAGAACACTGATCTCATCCCTGCCCCGGACCGCAAGAGGGGTCATCCAATGACTTTCCGGGTGTTCAGCGATTTTTTGGAAATGGGCGGCCATGGCCGTCAGGCGTTTGGTCACCACGAAACGGAATATCAGGAGGATAGACACACAAAGCAGGACAATACCCGTAATCGAGATAATGGATTGTCTTTTGAAATCGGAAGACAGTTCAGCGTTAATGGTGTCCAGCGGAATGGCGATGGTATCCAAGCCCGCCACATCCCCCACGGCGCGATGAAAGCTTGCGGTGGAACCATAGCGTTTGATCAATTCCGCCGGCGCGTCTTTGGGATCGCCGTGGCAACGCATGCAGTCTTCTTTTATCCATTTGGGCACAAAGTGCGCCCAATACTTACGGCCGTTCAACGTGACGATTTCCGAGCGTTGGGAAACGTGTCTGTTTTCGCGAAAGAAATGGATTAACCGAAGTTCATCCGGGGTGGCGGCATTGATGGGATTGCGGGGATTGTCCGAGGCGAAACGAATGATGTACTCCGGAAATTGTTTCCGCACTTTCTCAAAGATGCTGCGTGAAATGTACGAGGTGGACATGGTCTCGGGCATAAAGCCGTCTTTATCCAGGAAGCGTTCCATCACCGGGCGGATTTTTTCTCCGGTATACTCACGGATCGCCAAATCAAACTGCATGGCCAGGTTGGCCTGTTGTTGAATTAAGGCAATGGTGTGATCCTGGCTGGCGCTATAATTACGATACAAGCCAAAAAACGCGAAAAGAACGGCAATCGTGCCAAGCGGCCATAAGAACCGTGTCCCCAGGCTTTTCATGGACTAGTCTCCCAGTATATTAATTGGTAATGATTCGCAATACCGAATTTATGGCGGTTAGGGCCGACATTATCGTTACTATAAGCGAAATTACCCTGCCTCCGGGCAGGTCCTCAAAACGGACTTCGATGATGATTGAAACAGTGGATTAATTTTAGCATATTTTTTGTGTTTTTGGCACTTTCTGATCCTCGTTAGATATTGTGGGCGGGTGGTGGAGCCGAAAAGCGATGTTGCCGGGAAACAGGCATTGGCGGGTTCCGGTGTTTTGGTTTATGAAGTAGATTGGGCGGAAGCCAAGTCCATATGGCCAAGCGGTTGAATTACGGACCGGTCAAAGGGAGCGTGTGGGGCAGGTGTTGGAGGCAACGGTGAGCATGCGCAAACGGGGGCGCGGACAGAGGGTTTTGGACGGGAGGTTCAATCTATATGGAATGTTATTTCCGTGACAGGGCGTGTTTGTTGGAAAGGCGGCATTGGCCGAAAGATTCCGCGACATGAAAATCGGGCTTGGGGATCGGCGCATCCACCCAGGTAATCCAGCGGGGTTCCGCATTGGGTTGCGCGGAGACAAAATCAGCGCGGAACAGGCCCGCGCGCATGCGGCGGCCGGGCTTCAGATCGAGTCCGCATTGCTGTAAGGCGCCGCGGCTGATGGAAACCTCCACTTGGTATCCTTGAGGGGTTTGGGTGACATCATGGCGCCACCCGGAATAGGACCACGTGGAGTCGAACTGGCGGTAGAACCGGCATGAATAATCGTGGACGGCGCCCCGGGCCGCAATCTCGATACAATAGTAGGTGTCCCGTGGGTTTCCCGACCAGAGAAAGAGTTCGACGCGGTCCTGGCCATCCACGTCGCGTTCGTTGCCTGAGGGTTCTTTGGCGATGATCGCAGTATCCTGGCAATCAAATGCAAGGATGAGGTTTTCGGAGTTCCAGAACAGCCATGCTTTTGTCGGCGAGGGGAGTTGGGAGGGATTTCCGGCGATAACAAATGATTGCAACGCTGGGGTGTTCCGATAACAGGATTCATCAAGCCTGCCGTCAATGCATGGAGGTGTTTGAAGCATCGGAATGGTTAATGAAGGGATGGTTTTACATCCCGTGCCGAGGAGGAGAAGAGAGAGCACTCCCAAGCAAAGGGATGCGCCGAGGTTTATTTTCTCTGGATGGGTCCGGGGTTTGTTCGTCACGGAGTTTCTTCCCGTTCAAATATATACATCTCCATGGGCATCACGCCCATGTACCACGTCATGGTGGTTTCCTCGATAGCGATGCGGAAGGTCATCGGCTCATCATCATAGATGGGATCGAGCAATTCGATGGTGCGCGGGGATTGAACCGTCAATTGTGTTCCGGAACAGTGTTTGTAGAGCTGATAGGCGGTGCCAAGCATGGTGCCCTGCAGGGTTATCAGCTTGTCATGAAAATTGTATGCTTTTGAAGTCCGGGCCGGGATAAGGCCTCCCTCCCACCGCTCCTGGGTGAGCCGCCACGTTCCGGAGAGATCTGCGTCTGAAACAGGCGCAAAACAACCGCCTGCGCAGAGTAACAGGGATAAAGCGCAACCCCACAAGAGGCCCTGTTCTTTTTTCAAGGAAAAGCTCATTATTTGCACCTTTTCGCGGTATTGGCATGTTTAATGTGTTAATTTCTCACATCCGTTCACGTTTATGCAAATTCCACGCGAGGGGGGTTGCCGGGAAAATGGGGGTGTTAGCCGGGCGGGGCGCCGTGGTGCGGCTCCATTGCAATCGGGGGTGTTGAGAAGAGCATGGCATCGTTACGGATTTCGAGGGGCGGGGCTTCTCCCTTGTACGGGGCAATCATGAGGGAAAAACGGCTGGACTGGCCGTTGTAGGAGGGGGCGTAGGATTTGAGATGGTCGGACATGTTCAAGGAGAGGATTCGCCCGAGGCCGCTGGTTGCCGTGGGATAGTGGAGTTGTTTTCCATGGTAGGTCCCGAAGGGATTCAAAGTAAGTTGGTGATTCCGAAGCCGCATGGGGCAGAACGCGAAGGAATTGTCCCAAAGGCACGATTGGGCGAGGAGTATGCCGCGTTCTTGTCCGTTCACGGCCACCCATCCGTTTGTGATGTGGTTGTTGAAGGAATCGAGGTTTCGGTTGGGCGAGAAATCGGCATAGTTGAGGGAATAGCGGGTCATGTCACCGAAGAAGTTGTGTTTCCAGACCATCAAAGGGGCGGATTCCGCATCGGCCAGGAGCGGAGCGAATTCCCAGGGCATGACCTCCTGCCAGCGTGCATCCCAAGAAGCGCCAAGCCGCCTGGCCAGTTTCTTGTTGTACATTTTATGTCCGGTTTCGGGATACTCGATGAACGCATCGAGATAGATATACGGGAGGTTGTCCACAAGGAGATAGCGATGTGTCCAGAGGCATTCCTGTCCGGCGTCAAGGGGAATGCTTCCTTTGACGACGAGTTGCAGAACCTCCGGGGAAAGGAAGTCCGGTCCGATTGACTCCACCCGTGAAGCGGTTCGTAATTTTCCATCGTAGCGAATGGAGGCGGCGGGAAAACCTTTCCGGGCGATGGGTTTTTCCAAGAAAAAGAGTTCGACACTGTTGTTTGCGTTCATCCGGACAGACACCATGCGGTTGGCAATCAGGTTCGTGTCAATCCGCAGATTGGAAGTGTTCTCCGGCAGCGGATTTGTACCGGTGGACAACAGCCGCAACGATTTGGCCGTGCTTCGGCAGACAAAAGCGAACTCGGCTGTGCCAGCGGCTTTGTCAGAATGGTTTGATTGAAGAGGGGGCATGAGAAAAGGAATGGCCACGGTATTCCCTGCCTCATCGATCAACCGGGCACCGGGCGGCAATGGTCTTTCCCGTTGAAAGCGCAGCAGGGCGCCCTCTCCCCCACTCTTGGCGGTTATCGCGTGCGGCAGGAGCAGGGTGTCTTCGGTATAGCGGGCATGGGCCGCGGCGCACCGCAGTGCATCTTCGGATGCGTGAAGGGCGGTGTTGCTCCATTCATGCGCGGTTTCGAGTCTTCGGGCATTCATAATGGGCGAAGTCAACCCGAAATGCGTGGTGGACAGGGCGAGCAACCGCGCGGTCAGGCCGTCATCAAGTTTTGCGGCGGCATCGGGCGGGAGGGAAGCATTCCCTGACAGAAACGCTGCATAGTGGGAGAGGATTCGCGCACGTTGGATGCGGGACCAAATCCGGGTATTGGACCACTTCTCGGACCAGGAGGACAGCCCGTCGAAGCTTCCATCCGCCGTATCTTGATTCAACACGATCTCCCCGACGGGGGAATGGGTGTTGAGATATTCTCCCGGTGTGGAGAACCGGAGCCAAGGCAGTCCGGCGATACTTTTGATCATGCGATAGAGGCCATCGAAGGATGGGAAAAGCTTGGAAAGCACGGGGATGTTCATTCCGAACCAGAAATCGTCGTCCGCGTCCATATCAATCAGTAAAAGGAGGTCACCCGAACCGGTGCATTGCCCGCGCCGTTGCAATCGCATCTGTTCCCGTCGCATGGACTTGAGCCAATGCTTCAGGGACAGCCAGTGATCGGCGATGTCGCCGTTGTTGTACATCGGCAACACGGTCATCGCGCCGGGAACACCGTCTGCTTTGAGGGTGAGGGGATTGTAGCGTTGTTCAAAGGGCAAGATGGGGAGAAAGTTGCTGAACCCGTTGAAGGGATGGGCGCTGTAATACAGGCTGATCGCATGGATGTCATGTTGGGGGTACAAACGCAGGAAGGACGGGGTGTACATGCATTCCTGCGGCCGCAGCACGGGTTCCCACGAGGAAAACAGGTCCGCGAGACCGGACCCGCCCGGATTATGGAGCGTCCATTCGGCCACGCGGTGAAATTCTTCCTCGGTACAGGCCGGGATAATGCCGTTGTTATAGGACATGGGGCTGACGGTGTCACGGCCCTCGGCAACGCTCTTTTGCAGCCGCTCCAGTAATTCGGGAGCGTATTGGGGAATTAACTGTTCCAGGGAATAATAGTTCTCGATGTCCCAGTTTCCCTTGACAGGAATTCCTTCGGCGTTCAAGCGGTCGAGGTCATCGAGGATCGAGGTAACGATGCGAATATCTTTTCCGAATCCCAACTCATCGGGGGTGTCTCCTCGGTAGGAATGATAAAAGTTTGTGTGAAACCGCAGCGCGAGATAAATGAAGGGGCCATCGCTTGAACTTGGTTTCATTGTTGATCCCCCGAATGTTCGATCCTCCCGGGCAAGCCACTGCCCAGAAGCATGCGCAGTTGGTTCGCCTCCTGTTGTTCGGACTCCGTCCACCCGTGTTCCGCACTCCGCGCGGACAAGAGGCGTTTAAGGCGCGCATGACAGGCGGCGGTCAGGGGATAGCGGAAACAGGCGGCCATCACAATGAGTATGAACAGGAGCGGGATGCCCATGAACATAAGGAAGAGCAGGGTCAGAAACTCGGGGGATTGCTGTTGCGGCACATTCCCGGCGGGCGGCAGGTAGCCCGCGAGTTGGAGGCCGCCGCCGATAAGAAACAGGACGAGCGCGCCGCCGGTCTTTCGCGCCATGGCCAGAATGCCGAAGAACATCCCTTCGCGGCGGCGGTGACTGAAGAGTTCATCCGCATCGGGGATGTCGGGGATCATGGCGAAGAGCATCACTTGGAGGCCGCCCGCCGCCGCGCCAAACAGGATGCCGAACGCGTATACCAAAACAACCGACCCCGGTTGGATGAAGGGAATCAGCGCAAAGGCGAGAATCCACAGAATGCACGCCGTGAGGAGTGTGTTTTTCTTGCCGAACCGCTTGCTCATTTGTTCCGCGGCGGGTATGACCAGCATCACCGCGAGATACGTGGGCACCAGGAGCGTCATCATCGAGGTGATCTGCAAGCAGCAGGTCAGGAAATAGATGGCCAAGGCCATCACGGCGTCCTGTGCCATGAACCCAAACAGGAACATGAACATCATCGCGCGAAAAGGGCGCAGCCGGAACGGTTCCATAACAAACGTTTGCGCCAGGCTGGGCAGACCGTTCCATTGGAGTGCTGGCCGCGGCGTGGCATTGGGGATTTCCTTGCAGTACAGGAAGGTCAGAAGGAAGGGAAGCGCGAAGAACAGCCCGAAGGCGATAGCCATGATGAAAAAGCCTTTGGGGGGATTCTCCGGATAAAGGGTGGTCACAAAGAGGTCCCGGCTAAGCGTTCCGGCCAAGATGCCCGCGATATTGGAGAACGCCATGCGCCACGTGGCCAGTTGGGTCCGTTCATGGTAGTCGGACGTGAGGTCGGGCGCGATGGAATTATAGGGCACCCAGACAAACGAAAAGACGGCGATGAAAAACAGGTTCATAATCAAGACATAGAGAAACCGGCTGTACTCTTGTGCAAAGTCCACGGGAACCCATAGAAGCACAAAGGAGACGAAAATCAAGGGGATCCCGGCCAGGAAATACGGGCGGCGTCTCCCCCACCGCGTCCTCGTATTGTCAGAGAGAACGCCCATGACTGGATCGAGCACGGCAGCCACTATCCGGCTTATTAGAATCGCGGTTCCGGCAAGCGCTGGGCCAATCTTCACGACATCGGTCAGAAAGAAAAGGTAGTACATGGAGATCAGCGTAATCGCGCCCCCGCCATAAATATCGCCCAGACCATAGGATAGCTTGGTCATGAAAGACAGGCGGTTGGGTTGTTCAGGGTCTTTCACTGTGATTTCCATGCTGCCGTATCCTATCGATTGACGGTGGACTATCCCGATGCCACGTTCTTCATCCCGGACTGAATTATATAGCTATACAATCAATGCTGCCAAGAAATCCGGTTATTTAACCGGGACATAGTGTTTGAATGTGCGTCTGTTAAATGTTGTTCCTGGGGTTGTACCTTGGCATCCTGAACCTTCAGCCGGAATGTCTGTATACGATGCCTTGCATGGTGAATCGTTTCGGTTTTCAAACGCCCATGGCTACGGCCCGTTCCGCCAATGCGGCGCCCGCGGCCCGGCATTCGTCCAGGATTTGGGGCGTGGGACGGTATTGTGCCCGGATTGGGGCGGCGATCATGTCCCATTTCCATCCCTCGAGGCACTCGTGAATGGCTTCCGGACCTCCCCGGCTCCAGCCGTAGGAGCCAAACGCGATACCGGCTTTTTTGCCGGGCTTGAGTCCCTGGAGCGAGGCGAGCACGGCCCCGGCCATGGGCATCATCCAGCCGTTTAACGTGGCCGACCCAAACGCCACGGCCGCCGCATCGAAAACTTCCGTGGCGATGCGGGTGAGATTCGAGCGGCGGATATGGATGAGATGGACCGTTACTCCCGGGCGCACCGCTCCTTCATAGACCGCGCGGGCCATCTGTTCCGTGCTCTCCCACATGGTGTCGTACAAAACCACCACCTTGCGTTTTGGAATTCCAGAGGTCCATTCCTGATACAACGACAGAATCCGGGACAGGTGTTCCCGCCAGATGACGCCATGAGACGGGGCGATCATCTCGATATCGAGTTTTCCCGCGGCCGCCAGCGCCTTGGCCGTGGGGACGCCATACGGGGTCAGAATATTGGCATAATAGGTTTTGGCTTCCGAAAGGGCGGTTTCAACACACGCTTTTTCGTCAAAACGCTGGGCGCTGGCGTAATGCTGGCCAAAGGCATCCATGGAAAAGAGGATGTTTTCCGGGCGGAGATAGGTAAACATGGCCTCCGGCCAATGCGCGAGGGGCGTGGGAATGAATTCCAAGGTTTTTTCACCCAGCAAGAGGGTTTCCCCCGCCGTGACCGTTTTAACCTTCCACGCGCCGGCGCCGAAATATTGGGAAAGCACTTTTAGGCATTTTTCGTTGCACACGAGAGTGGCGTTGGGCAGCGCGGCCATGATTTCGGGTAAAGCGCCGGCATGGTCGGGTTCCGCATGATTGCAAATCACCCAATGAATCTTCGCCAGGTCCGCCACTTCCGCGATATTCCGCAACAAATCCCCCGCATAAGGCGCTTTGACGGTGTCAATCAGGGTATTTTGTTGATCCAGAACCACGTAGGAATTGTAGGTGGTCCCTTGTTCCGTGGTGTAGCTGTGGAAATCCCTTATGGTCCAGTCCACATATCCCACCCATGCAATTCCATCACGCAACATGCAATGCATACTTCCGGCTCCTTTTCTTTTCGGTCGGTAAATCGAGAGCAAGCGTCTATCGCACCCTATTCTACCTGAAAGGGCGATTGAAATATCCATGACCTTGAACCGATGCTGCTGGTTTGATGTATGATCAGGCTTTCGCCGCCGGGTTCCGGGCTGATTTCAGCCATTTTCCAAATTTTCGGGCGGTGGCTTGTTGTATGAAAGGAAATAGCATGTGGAAGAAGGTCCTGAAAGTTTTGGCGGGTGTGGTGTTGATTGCCGTGGTGGCGCTCTGGGGATTCAAGGCGCACCGGGATGCGCATTATTTTGACAATTATGATCCCAAGGCCCCGTTGAACATCACCGTGCTTGAGAAAGAGGATGTAAATCCGGACACGCCGGAGTCAGGGTATACGTTGATTAAGTTCACGTTTGACGGGTATCGGGAAGAGAAGGTGCCCACGTTGATGTCCATCCCGCTCAAACGGACCGGAAAGAAGTTTCCGGCGGTCGTGTTCCTGCACGGCATCGGCCAGAACAAGAATTTTCTGAAGGAAATCACGCTGCCCTTCAATCAGACCGGTTTCGTGCTGGTGAGTTCGGACCAATTCATGCAGGGCGAGCGGAAACTTCCACCCAAGGCATCGGGATGGGAGCAGGCAAAGGCGTTTATGCAGCGTCCGGCCAAAACCATCAACGAGGCGCGCCGCCTGATTGACTATCTCTCCACCCATCCGGATATTGATCCGCAGCGCATCTATCTGGTCGGGGCCAGTTATGGCGCGATCACGGGAACGACGGTGATGGCGAAGGACAAGCGCATTCGCGCGGGCGTGCTGGTGTATGGCGGCGCGGATTTGGGCAAACTGCTCAATTCGACGGCGGCGCACTTGGGCGTGGCCGCCGGACTGGGCATGATCAAGGGGAAAATCGATCCGGAAAAGCCCCCGCTGCCCACGTTAACAGCCTCTCAGGATCGCATCGCGGAATGCCTTGTCCGCTGTGTAGTTCCTATCGCGCGGTATTTTTTGGGCGCTTCGGATCCCATCCATTTTGCGGATCAAATAGCGCCCACGCCCGTGTATTTCCAAAATGGGAAGTTTGATGTGCTCGTGCCCAAAGCCGCGGGAGAGGCGCTTCAAAACGCCGCCAAAGAGCCCAAAAAAATCACCTGGTACGACTCCGACCATGTGGGCATTGATTTGCAGCAGACAATCAAGGTTTTGGAAGACGGCCTGGGCTGGCTGGTGGAACAGGACAACCCCCTGCGCGCCCCGGAGGATCAAGTCAAGAAACTCCCCTCTTTTGCCATGGAGAGAACCTGAAGCGCTGAAAAAGCGGCCCTGTTGCCCTGTACTTAGCCGTGCAATCAGTGAAAATAGTGGTCCATGAATTCCTTGAGCGCCGGCGCGTAGGTGTCCTTGGATGAAAACTTTCCGGCGCGGTGCGCGCCATGCAGTTCCACGAATTTCTTGGGAGCGGGCATGGCGTTGAACAATTGTTTCGCGCGTTTGATCCGAACCACCGTGTCATCCGCGCTGTGAAATTGCAGGATGGGGCACTTGATGCGGTGAACCTTGTCTATGCTGCGGTAGTAAATGTGCGAAATGAGCCGGATGGGGATGAACGGATACATGTCCCACAGCACGTCCGGAATGGCGGTAAAGGTGCTTTCCACCACCATGGCGCCCGGAGTGACCTCGGCGGCCAGGTCAATGGTCACCGCCCCCCCCATGGAATTGCCGGCAAGAATAATGCGGTTCGCGGGAATCCCACGGGTTTCCGTCAAATACTTCCACATGGCCCGGATATCCGCGTAACAACGTTGTTCCGAGGGCTCCCCCGTGCTGCCCCCATACCCGCCATAATCGTATAAAAGCACCGAGAGCCCCAAATCCCGGTAATAGGCGGCATCTTCGAGGTAATTGGCGATGTTTTTCCCATTCCCATGCGAATACAACACCGCGCCGCGCGCATTCTCCTTGGGTATCCACCAGGCATGCGTTTTGCCGCCGGGCATGTCCAGCCAGACTTCTTCAAAGGCCCATTGCATTTCCGCGGGGGTACGGGTAAGTTCCGCTTTACGCCCCCTGAACATATAGTAATCCTGATATAACCATAGATATCCCACCGCCAGCACATACAATAATCCGGCCAATACCAGGAGCCCAATGATCCCTTTTTTCACTATCGATCTCATGCGAACGTTTACTACTCCTTATAATTGCGTATTCAGACATTCAGGGCCTGCCGGGGGTTTCACGGATTCGGCCGCATCCATAACCCTCCCGGTCCCGGTAATAACGCCCAGAGTTTAGCAAACCACACGCGCTCTGCACTACCTTCCGCCAGCGTCCACCATTTACACGGCGAAATTTATTACCCCCTGGTGAAATCCGAAATCCATGCTGCCATTGGTCACAAGCGTTGATTAACAGTTCCAATTTCGTGTGGTTCATTTATTTCGTGGTAAGACTATCCGGAATTATTCACCACAAAAAACACGAAATGAACGAAAAAGGATTTAGGTTTAATGATCGATGACGTATGGTTTCGTTCTCTGTGCCGCCGTGCCGCTGTGTGAGGAGGTATCCCACATGGAGCCACCAAGCCTGCGGAGATTGGCCTCCACCGGCATCTTCTTTTGCGTTCTTTACGTTCTATGTGGTCAACTCAAACGTTCTCCGCGAACTTGTCTCCGTGGTTATCTATCAGAACGCGGCTATTGGGCAATGTCATCCGCGTTCTATTTTCCCGTGCCGTTTTTACTCGATCTAATCTCCCCCGGTTATTTCCCCCAGACAATATCATCCCCATCCGATGCGCCGTTGCTATCGTTCCCATCGGGCCCAACACTATACAACTGGAAAGTATCTCCTGATAGCGTATATGTCAATGGCTTGCCGGTAAAGGGATCGACATAAAAATCCGGATAGGTTTCCACAGGCAATGCCGCAAGTGCGGCAGGATAGGCCCCGTTGGCGCGTTCGTACAGTTCCAGGCGCAGTACGGTTCGAAGGAGTGCGGCACGCGCTTCGCAAAAGGCCTGTTCAACAAGAATATCCGGAGTAATGTTGAAGCCTATAAAACGAGTCAACATTCGTGTGCGCGGAATCTGTTTTACGGACGGAATACTCGTACGGCAGTCCTGCATGGTGTAGTAAGGGCCGTTGAGGCACTGGGCAGCCTTGTCGAACCATTCAAAGTATCCCAACTCATCCGGTGCGGATATAAACCGAAACAGAGGTGAAAAATAGAGGTGAGCGAAGAACCAGTTGGCGGCGCGCAGGGACAGGGAGGTTGACGATGATCCCAGAAACCCCTCGCCGCTGTGAAACAGTTTCCGTCCTGCCAGCGAATCGGCGCACAAGGCTTGGGCTAATGCAGACCGTTCATATTCCGCTCGAAGAGCATGGGGCAGAAGCCGCGCTGAATTTTCATCGGAGAAGAGGTTTGGATCATGCATCCAGCCAAGAAGCCGGAATAAATCTGATTCAAGGGCGATGGCCATCATTTGCGAGATCAGTTGGGGAAAATCACGGAGGTGTTCCACAAGTTGTAACCCCGCCTCGCATGAAGAAACGGCATCGTCTACCCGCCCATCACTATATCGCGCCCAACTTTCCAGGATAAGCCCATCGATTAAGTCCATAGTCTCAATTTCTGGGCCTTTTACCTGATCAGGCATCCCATCAAGGTGGGTGATTGCTATAATCTGCTCTATTGGAGTGGGGGGCAACGCAGCGGCCGCATGGGCTTGGTCCAGCAGCGGTTGATTCACGCTCACCCAGGTGCGGATATCCGGGGTAAGTGCTGCTCGCTCTTCTGGCGCCGTCTGAAGTTTTTCGATTAACTTGGCATGATCGCCCAAAAGTTTCACGGCTTGTTTGGGCAATCCCAACAGAAACGCCGATGCGCTTTCTTCGATGGGGCCTGAGTAAAAGACCGTGTTCTTTGTCCGAAGTGATTGCAATTGTGAACTGCTCGATATGAACCCCTTCTTATCGAGGGCCGCCATCCCCTGCCGAAAATCCCGTTCGGCCAACCATCCCTGCACTAATACCGCACCGATGGCCAGGATCAAAATGGAAAGGGTTCCTTTAAGTGCAATGCCAAAGAATCGTTCCATGGGAGATTTACACCGCCGTTTGGCCCGGCGTATGAGCGTTCCAAGCAGTTGCGTATCGCCAAATTCCGCAATGAGTTTCGCCACCTTCCCCTGAATCTCCTCGGGCGGGCATCCCTCCAGCGCATCCTGAAAATGGGCGGTAAGTTCCCTCCGCACATCCGTCCGTACTCGCTTTGAGCCGCCACTGCGTTTTACCAGACGATCAATCATGGCCGTCACTTCTTCTGGAAGAGAAAATTCTGTTGTGGACATAGTCCGACACCTCTCTCGTAGTTCATTTACCAAGAATCTGGGATTAGCTCACGCCATAGCTGAACACCATTTTCATCGCCGCGCTCAGTTGTTCCCATTCCGCCTTCCGGGCCGAGAGATACTTCTTGCCCTCCCCCGTTATGGAGTAATACCGGCGCTCCCGCCCATTCTCCGAGGTCTCCCACTCCGCATGAATCAGCTTTTTTGACTCAAGGTTGTACAACAGCGGATACAACGTCCCATACCCCAACGTCAGAATGCCGCTGCTCGACTCCTCCAAGGCTTTACTGAGTTCATACCCGTACATCGCCCCTCTAGACAAAATCTGCAGCACCGCCATTGGCGCAACGCCTTTTAACAACTCCCGTTCAAACCGCATGGCTCTTGTCCTCCTATGTTTTGTGTTGCATATTATGTAATACATAATAATAACGCCTGTCAAGTCAAAAAAGGAGACATGCCTGTATATTGTCGAATCGCAACAGAAAAAAGGGGAAGGAAGAGTTAGGAAAAACTGCCTGAAACCTATTCTCGCTCACAAGTTGCACGCGTTTGACCGCCCAGGCCGAAGTTACACATTTCATGTGATAAAAGAGGACAGCAAACGTATCTCGTGATGACTTTTATTGAAGGGGTGAATGAAATTGGCCGACTATCGTCTGAAATGAAGGGAATCCGTTCGTGTTTATATTTCGTGAGTTTCGCGCATTTCGTGGTAAGGCAATACGGAACTATTTACCGCGAAACACTCGAAATGAGCGAAATTGAACTCTTTGTGTATAAGCGGAGAGTCCCTTTCCCGGGCGTCACGGCCATGGCGTCAAGACATAATTTGGCACATTCCCGTCCAGTTAGGTACACTTATGCAAGCCATGGTGCAGAAATTGACACATTGTGTGTGTAATGTTGCTGATGCACACGAATACGTTGTCCGGACATATAATGAATGATGCTCTATATACCTGATGCGTCCAAAGCACTGAAAAAGTTCTCTTTTCCCTTTATATTTTTCCTCAGGAGAAGTGCAATAACCGTGTTTTCCCTGATATTCGTGCTGAACCCTACGGCCTTTGCCTTCGAACCGGCGGACCTGAAGGATATCTTGAACTCCTTGGGATATTCGGAAGCATTTTTTGAGGTCTATATGGCTTGGGACGAAATGGCCCGTAATGGCTCTGGCGCCCGAGTCACCGGAGTTCGATTGATGCCCAAGGACGGTTCGCCCGCCTTTGATCTCTATTTCGATGAAGCGGGCAATCCTCTTGCGGACTCCGAAGCAGCCGAATTGGGTGTTGCACCCAAAAACTGGGCGCCCGCCGCCCTTGTCAAAGATGCGGAGTTTGGTGAGACCGCAAAGAAAGCAATGAAGACTTCTGTCCGGCCCTATGGCCCCCTTCCGGTGGAAGAGATTGTTTTCCCGCCCATTGATGAAGCCCGTCTCCTGCTGGAAGACGATGAAGCGAAAGGCGCCGAGCGCATTGGCATCCACCGCGTTTTAGACATGCCGGTTTCGGTGCAAGGCAATGCGGCAAGCGACGGCCATTGGGTAAAGGCCAAGGATGGAGGGAGTGTGTGGAATATTGCCCTCCGCTCGATGGGGGCGCTGGGTATTCGTGTGCATTTTTCCACCATTATGCTGCCGGCCGGCGCACGCCTTATCCTGTATAACGGCGATGATCCGGCGGAAGCCTATGGGCCGTTCGAAATCGGAGAAGATTTTTGGACCCCCACCTGCTTCGGCGAGTCGGTTGTCCTCGAATGCCATGTGGATGCCATGAGCGCCTTGGAGGACGTGGACTTTTCAATAGACCGCATCACCCACAATTACAAAGCCGTGGATGATTTTCTCAAGGCCGGGGCATGTAATTTGGATGTGGCCTGTTACAGCGCCTGGCAGAATGCCTCTTGGGGGATAGGCGGGATTGGCTCCATCAGCAGTGAGGGCGTTCTCTGGTGTACGGGCAGCCTGGTGGCGGATGGCAATCCAAGCACCACCGTGCCTTATTTTTTGACCGCCTATCACTGTGTATCCAGTTCCTACGAGGCCAATACCATCGAAGTGTACTGGCTCTATCAGCGGCAAAGCTGCGGCGGCAGCCTGCCCGGGATATTGACGGTTCCCCGGACCACAGGCGGCGCTTCTTTTCTTGCGGGCGCCTCAAACACCTACGGCACGGATTTCGCCTTTCTGCGGTTGCGCAATACGCCCACCGCCGCCATCACCTATTTGGGATACGAAACCGCCGCCGCCTCAGTCGGAGGCAATACCGCCTGTATTCATCACCCTTCCGGGGATTACAAGCGCATTTCTTTCGGCGTCATCACGAATGCCGGAAGCCCGCAGGAGGGCGGCACGCGCCTCAAGCCCATCGAACGCTTTCATGAAGTGCTGTGGAGCAATGGCACCACCGAAGGGGGGTCTTCCGGAAGCCCCTTGTTTAATCAAGGAACGCAAAGAGTCATCGGACAACTCTACGGCGGGCACGCCTCGTGTCTGGCCAGGAATGAACCCGATTATTTTGGCCGTTTTGACGTCACCTATCCCCTCATCGCGGATTGGCTGGAAAACAATCCCTATGATGTAAATGGAAATGGAACGGTTGACGATGCGGATTTATCCCTGGTTGTGTCCGCAGTCTTGCGCCGGGTCAGCGTGGTTAATGCGGATGTAAACAGCTCCGGCGCCATCGACGCGGTGGACCTGCAACTGGAAGCCATGGCCGTGGCTGCGGGAAAACAATGATATGCGGCCGCCCTATTCTCTGCTTGTAGTTCTTGCCGCCGCCTTGGCTTCTTTCTCGGACCCCCATGCCCAGGACAAGGCGGCGGAAAAGAGCCTTGATATCGCGGTTCCGGTGCAACCGCCCCCGCCGTTCGATGCAGGCGATATCACCGCCTCGATTGTGTTGCCTGAATTGAATCTCTCAAAAATCCTGGAAGAAGACGCCAAGAGTGGTGAAGGCTCGGAAAAGGGAATGCCGCGCATCGGCGTGTTTCAAAACCTTCCCCAGCCGCTGCAACTCCAAAACGGTGTCTCCACCCATGGGGTATGGATGCCCCGCGGAACAGCCGGCGCTGTACTCGCCCTGCGCATCATGGCCCCGAACGGGCTGGGGGTGCGGATTGAACTTACCGGCCTCGAGCTCCCTGAAAAGGCTGAAATCTGGGTGTACAATGAAGACCAGCCCGGTGAAGCGTATGGACCCTTTACCAGACTTCCCGCAGGAGACGTTTCCTTGTGGACCCCCTCCTGCTATGGCCGCAGCGTTGTTTTGGCATGTCATGTGCCGGACATTCAACACAAGGAACGTGCCTCATTCCACATTAACCGTGCCGCTGTCCTGTACAAATCCATTTTGACCGTCATCCAGGAGAAGGCGGGCGCCTGCAATCTGGATGTGAGTTGTTACCCCGCCTGGGCGGACGCCGCCCTGGGCGTGGGCGGATTGGGTGTTATCGGGTCATCGGGCGTTGTGTTTTGCACCTGTTCCCTCTTGGCGGATACTCAGGATTGCACGGAAACCCCCTATGTCCTCACCGCCCACCATTGTGTTGGCGGACAGACCGGATATCATGGGGCTGAAACCCTGGAATTCTATTGGCGGTATCAGACCCCATCCTGTAACGGCACGCCTCCCGCGCCCGCCTCCGTTCCGCGCACCACGGGCGGGGCCGAGTATCTGGCGGGCATGTCCGGAAGCGGTGAGTCGGGCGGCGGCAATGATTTCACGTTTTTGCGCATGCGGAATATGCCGCCGCAAGGGCTGACCTATTTAGGCTGGACCACCAACATCCCGGCCATGGGAACCCCGGTTGTCGCCATACATCATCCGCGCGGCAGTTATGCCCGGATCAGTTTCGGGAATGTCAGCAATACCAGCAATCCCTATAGCCAATATTTCCATCAAGTCCTCTGGCACGACGGCGTTACGGAACCCGGTTCCTCCGGCGGTTGCCTAATGCTTGAGGCTACCCAGAAAATTATTGGACAACTTTGGGGGGGGGACTCCTCCTGCACCACCCCCACCCTCCCGGATTATTACGGGCGTTTTGACGTCACCTACCCAAGAATCGCGGCTTGGCTGAATCCCGGCCCCGCCACAGTAGGCTTCAGCACCGCGCAATTCAGTGTGCATGAAGACAATGGCCCTGCCACCGTAACGGTAGTGTTGAGTGCGCCCAGCCGGGGCGATGTTTCCGTCCAGTATGAGACGTTGCCCGGCACTGCGGTTGCGGACAAGGATTTCTCGCCCGTAACCGGGACTCTTCTGTTTGCGCGCGGGGTCACCCAGGCCACCTTTCAGGTGCCGGTTTTCTCCAATGCCAAGATTGAAGCCCCAAAAACGCTCCAACTCACGCTGACCCACCCCAATTGCCCCGTGCTGGGGATTGGCACGGCCCTATTGCAAATTCTCGACGACGATGTCGATTCCGACCGTGACGGCCTCTCCGACGACGAAGAAGCCCAAGGCGTCCATGGTTTTGTAACCGATCCCCGTAACGCCGATACCGATGGCGATTGGCTTACGGATGGCGAGGAACTCTTGGCCGTCCATGGCGTCCAAACGAACCCGCTTCTGCCTGATTCGGATTATGACGGCCAGGATGATTACACGGAAATCCACTATGGACACAATCCTGTGGATCCCAACGACACCCCCCGTCTCCCGTCGCTGCCCCTTCCCCTATTCAAATAAAGGCCTTTGCCCATTCAAATGTGACGTGAATGTGGATTTGACATTTGCGGCAAACCTAACCTACACTATGGTAGGATTTCAATACTGGAAGCGCAGAAAAATGTCCATTTCCTCGACTGATTCATACCCATCGAATACGAATCCGAATGTCAAGGGGGAGCTTTCGGAATTAACCTTGCTGTTCAATATCAGCCAGATTCTTGACCGGAGCCTCGATCTCCGGGATGAATTGGGCCCCCTGTTGAAAACCATTGCCCAGCATACCGGTATGCTCCGGGGCACTATCACGCTTTTCGACCGGGAGGCGGATGATATTTTTATTGAAGCCGCGCACGGGCTTTCCGAGGCGCAATTGGAGCGCGGGCGCTATAAGCCGGGCGAAGGGATTGTGGGGCGGGTCGCGCAGACCGGGCGCCCGATGGTTGTGCCGCGGGTTTCGCAAGAGCCGCTTTTCTTGAACCGGACCCGCTCCCGCAATGATTTGAACAAACGGGATATTTCGTACATTTGTGTGCCCATAAAGATGGAAAACGCGGTGTTGGGCACGCTCAGCGCCGACCGTCTCTTTTCCGAAGATATTTCCCTTGAGGAAGATGTGCGGGTGCTCTCGATCATCGCCACGCTCATTGCACGGGCGGTCTGGCTGCGCCGGAAGAACCTTGAAGAGCGAAAACTTCTTATCGCGGAAAATACCCGTCTTCAGAACCAGTTGCGGGAAAAATTCCGTCCGGCCAACATGATTGGGCGGTCCAATGCCATGCAGGGGGTTTTTGATCTCATTGCGCAGGTGGCCAAAAGCGATGCCACCGTCCTGATTCGGGGCGAAAGCGGGGTGGGGAAGGAACTTGTGGCCAATGCCATTCATTACAACAGTTTGCGGGCCGCCAAACCCTTTATCCGGGTCAATTGCGCCGCGTTGCCGGAATCCGTCATTGAAAGTGAACTTTTCGGCCACGAGAAAGGCGCCTTCACCGGGGCGGTCCAACAACGCAAGGGCCGTTTTGAACTGGCCAATGGCGGCACCATCTTTCTGGATGAAATTGGTGATCTTTCGCCGCAAACCCAGGTTCACCTCCTGCGGGTGCTGCAGGAACGTGAATTCGAACGCGTCGGCGGAACCGAAACCGTAAAGGTCAATGTGCGGGTGATTGCCGCCACCAACCGGGACCTGGAAAAACTCATGGAACAGGGCATCTTCCGCCAGGACCTCTATTACCGCCTGAATGTGTTCCCCATTCACATTCCCCCGCTGCGGGAACGGCGCACGGACATCCTCGAACTCGCCAACTTCTTTGTGGAGAAATACAGCAAGGACAATCATAAATATGTCCGCCGCATCTCCACGCCCGCCATTGACATGCTGATGAGCTATCACTGGCCGGGAAATGTGCGCGAACTTGAAAACGTCATCGAGCGCGCCATCCTCCTCACCACCGACGACGTGGTTCATGGCCACCACCTCCCCCCCACGCTCCAGACGGCCGAAGCGTCCAATACCATCATGCAAGGGAAACTCGAAGAAACCCTGTTGCGCGTTGAACGCGAGATGCTGGTCGAGTCGCTCAAGAACGCCAAAGGCAACAAGGCCAAAGCCGCCCGGGATTTGGGCATTACCGAACGCCTGATTGGCTTGCGGGTGCAGCGCCACGGTATTGATCCCCGCCAATTCCGGGTCTGAACATCCTCCGAGTTGAGACGCCGCTCCTTACCAAACGGTGGGATTTAGCATACCCATCCGTAGCTTTTACCCCCTCCTTTTGGAAAAAGCTCCGCCTAACAGGTTTTAGTTGAACGCATATTAGGCTGATTTACTCCGAAATTTCATTACCTTCCCTGTTTTGTGCATTCGCGCGTGATTTCGGCATGCCATTTGCGTTCTTACTCGTGTGTTGAAGATATCCTGTGGGAAAGAACGTTTATCCCGGCCAGACGTTGCGGTCTGCGGGATAGCTATAGAGTTTCCCGCCAGGAAGCGCATCGATGCGTTTCCCCCAATGCCCAAGGCGGCGCGGAAGCGGCCATTGCTTCCGTGCCGCCCATTTGCTATTCCGCGTATCCGTCCGTATGAAATGTTGCGCGGGATAGTTGCGGGGCGTGTTTCATCGGCGGGAAAATCCTGCGTGCATCAGAGGCATCAGGTTGCATCGGGAGCGGCAATTCCCCTATGCTTTGTCAGCAGACTATGGGAAACGCACTATGGATCCAATCAGTATTGTCGCAATCGTATTTGGCATTGTCTCGATCCTTATGGCGGCCTTGTTGGAAGGCACCAGTATCGGTTCGTTGATCGCGCCCACGGCGTTCATGATTATTGCGGGCGGAACGCTCGGCGCCACTGTGGCCTGTTTCTCGTTTTCGGAAGTGCTGGGGCTTCTTTCCACGCTCCCCCGAATCGTGAAGAAGCCAAGCTGCACTCCGGAGGATGTCTATTTGGCGTTCGGAGAGATGGCCACGCTCGCGCGCCGCGAAGGGTTGCTGGTTCTCGAACATCACGAAGTGAATGTGAACAGCCCTCTGCTCAAACGCGGCATCCGGCTGCTGGTGGATGGCGTGGAAGCGGGGGCGCTGAAAGACATTCTCATCGAGCAAATTGTCACGCAGGAATCCAAGATAAAAACGCATGCGAGCATCCTGGCGGCGGCGGGCGGCTTCGCGCCCACCATGGGCATCATCGGCACGGTGCTGGGACTGGTCATGGTGCTGGGCAACCTCGAGGACTCTTCGCATCTCGGTCCCGCCATCGCGGTGGCCTTCCTGGCCACGCTCTACGGCATTTCTTCCGCCAACCTGATTTTCCTGCCCTTGGGCAAGAAACTGGCCTATGTCGCCAAAATTGAAGCCACTCTGGGCCTTATGATTGTGGAAGGGGTGCTCTCGATTCAGGCGGGCGACAACCCGCGCATGGTGCAGGAAAAACTCCTTTCGCTCATTGATGAAAAACGCTGGCCCCTGTTGCAAGCCCAACAAGCCGCTGACGTAAAGAAGTGACCCCGCCATGGCCAAGCACGGACGGCACGAGGAAGAAGAACACGAAAACGAGGAACGGTGGCTGCTCACCTACGCCGACCTGATCACCCTCCTGATGGTCTTTTTCGTGGTGATGTATTCCCTGTCGAAGGTGGATGTGGACAAATTCAAGGCGGCCGCCGAGTCGTTGCGCGCGGCTTTTCATAATCCCATGACGACCCCGTTGCCCCTGCCCGGCACCGGCGGCCAGGACGGCGAGGATTTCACCACTAAAAAACGCGGAACTCAGGAACCCGCGCGGGTGATTGCCGTCGACAAGCAACGCGCGGCCATGGAGCAATTGGCCGGCCAGTTCACCAGCCTCTTTAGCGAGGAAGGCCTGGAACAATCCGTCAATGTGTCCGTGAGCGGAGACGGGAAAAACGTGGTGGTCCGTTTGGCCGATTCGTTACTGTTTGACGCCGGGAGCGCCACCCTGACCCCGCCCTCGCTGGAACTGATCGACAAAATGTTCGCCATTCTCGGCAAAACGGAATCCAAGGTGCAGGTGGAGGGGCACACCGACAATGTCCCGATCAACAACGCCCAATTCAAATCCAACTGGGAACTCTCCACCGCGCGCGCGGTGCATGTGGTGGAACACGTAATCGAAAAATTCAGTTTGCCTCCGGAGCGCCTTTCCGCCAGCGGCTATGCGGAGTACCATCCGCTCGCGGCCAATGACACGCCGGAAAACCGGGCGAAGAACCGGCGGGTGGAATTCATCATTTCCGGGCAGGAGCCGCCGCCATTACCCGCCCAATAGGCACGTCCATGCGTGAAATTGATTTTATCCGGAGTTTCCTCAAGGAAAATGTCGACTATGTTCGGGAAAAGTACGCGGACAAGACGGCGGTGACCGTCAGCGCCAAGGCCCATGCCAGCGATCTGCTCACCGAAGTGGACCTCACAATTCAAAAACGGTTTGTGGACAAAGTGAAAAAGCGTTTCCCGGAGGATGTGGTGGTGGGCGAGGAAGGCGAGTTTTCACAATTCCCCAAAGATACCCGAACCCGCGCCTGGATTATCGACCCCATTGACGGCACCTATAATTTCATCCGGGGCCTCCACCCCATCTTCGGCATTTCCATCGCTTTCGCGCATAAAGGGGAGAATGCCGCGGGCGGCGTCATTTTTCCCATCACCGGCGAACTCTTCCTTGCCGAACGGGGTTCGGGCAGTTTTTGCAACGGGAAACGCCTGCGCGTTTCGACGGTCAAGCATCTCAATGCCGCGCGCATCGACATGGACTTCAGCGATTTGAATGACCGGAAACTCATGTTTCAGCGCGGTTCGGAGATTTTCAAAAATGCAGGACAACTCCGGTGCTATGGGTCCGCCGTCGCGTCCATCTGTCAAGTGGCCACGGGAGACACGGAAGGGTACCTTCACATGAACCTCGCGCCCTGGGATTTCGCCGCCTCCCAACTCATCGTGGAGGAAGCGGGCGGCAAGTCTTCACGCTTAAACGGCTCTCCCTTGCGCCTCTTCGACCCCAAACAAGGCCTTCTCATCACCAACGGCGCCATCCACAAGGAAATGCTCGCCCTCCTCAAATCCTAATCCGCTGGCTCATTGGACCTCCCGGCATTTCAATCCCGGGACAACCAGTCAAGGATGCACCGGTTCACGGCTTCAGGATTCTGGTAATTCAAACAATGCCCCGCCCCCGGGATGGTTTCAAATTTCAGCCAAGGCATGGCCTTCAGCACGGGCTTGTGCAATGGATAGGGCAGAACATTGTCCTTGTCGCCCCAGAGCAGCAAGCCGGAACGCTGCTGGCGCCCCACGCGCTGATACACATCTCCCATGTGAAACACCGGGCCATGCCGCATGGTTGAAAGAAAGGCGCGCAGACAGCCCCGGAAGTGAAATTGACGGGCATATTCCTCGCGAAACGCGGACAGCACGTCACGGTCATTACCCAGCATCCGTGGGAACGACTTGAATATGATCCGTTCCCCAAGCGCGGCCATCAGCCATTCCCCCAGCAAGGGCAGCGTAACCACCCGGCCCGCGGGCGGAGGATTGAAAGCCGCAGGGGCCAGCAAGACCAGTTTTCGCACCCGGTCGGGATGCCGGTCCGCCACATGCACCGCTATCGCCCCCCCCATGCTCAGCCCCACCAAATCCACCGGCTCGTGCACCCCAAATGCATCCAGCAACTCTATGAGTTGGCGCACGAACAAATCCGCCGTATAGCGGACACGCGGGCGGTCCGAATACCCGCGCCCATATTCATCATACCGCAACACCCGGAAACCCGCCGCCGCCAACACATGGGCATTCTTGTCCCAGATGAACATCGGAGAGGAAAAACCATGTATCAATACGACCTTCCGCCCCTCTTCCGGCCCCAGCCACTCACAATGCGTGATCCCATCCGAGAGACGTACAGAAGTCTTGTTTGAAAGACGTTTTCGAATATCGTCCGTCAGCGTCTCTTTACGCACATACTGAAGCACAAAGGGGAGCAGTAAAACAATCAAGAGAATTAGGAAGAGCGCAGGGATTATCATTATTAGTCTCTTTGTATATGTTTGCATTTATAATAAGCGGTTTCTGTTAGGACAGCTTTTACTTGAACATCATGGAGTTCTGGTACCCAGACTGCGGTCGTTTGTACTTCAAACGCCAACCCAATCGAGCATATATCGCTATTTTCAGACAAATACCGATCAAAATAACCGCCGCCATATCCGATTCGATGCCCATCAATGGAGAAGGCTATGCCTGGGACAATGCAAACGGAGGATTCAGGAGCGGTGGAAAAGCGGTAATCGTCTGGAAGGGGTTCGAATATACCGAAACGGTTGGGCTGAAGCTCATTCAGTGATTCAAGATGCGACCAGCGGAGTTGTTGGGCAGGCTGCATAACCGGTACAAGCACGCGTCTGTGATCTTGGAGCAGGGCGCGGATGAATTCGCGGGTGTCCACCTCGTTGTCTTTGCTTGACACGTAAGACAGAATGGTGTCGGCGTTGCAGACTTCGGGGAGGTCTAGCAGGCGCTTGGTGACGGCCACGCTCTTCGCTTTTGCCTGTTCCGGCGGCAAGGCACGGCGCAAGGCCAGCATGTGCCGGCGGAGTGTTTTCTTGTCCATGGGTGACCGCTGCTACCCGCGAATGCGGCGATGGCGTGCGAAAAACCCGAAGGCAGCCAACATTAGGATAGACATTAGTATGTCGCCCAGAAGATTGGCGGGAATGCTTATAACACTAGCCGAGTCCGTTGCCGGGCCGGTGGCAAGCTGCACCGTACCGCCATGGGTAACCACCGCCCCGATATAGGTGATGCCGTTGAGTTCCAGGGGCATGAGGGTGTTCGGACATAACCAACCTTCGATTCGCTTCGCCGGATACCATTGACCGCCCTCCCTATCGTCCACGAAGTACCAGAGCTGGGCCGCTTCGGGCGGCACGCCTTTCGGCAAGGGAATCCACACGCGCTGTGGGGTCTCAAATGGAATCATGGGCGCAATTTCATACACCGGTGTAAGGGGATTGCTTAATACAGCCGAAGGTGTTTGCGGAACTTCAAGCACCTTCACCGTATCATTGCTTTCCGCGTCCGGATTCAACCGGCTGGAATCAAACGCATCATAACCGGGCTGTTCAATCGCTTTTCCAGGCCCAGCGTCCGGCAAGACCTCAAAACGATAGGCAACCTGTTCAAGTGCCGCGCCGGAGACGGTGCGTCCGCCCGCCGTCATGAATACGGATTCACCCGCCGTCCAGGAGAACTGCGGTTCATACACCACCCAGCCGCTGCGTGCCGAGGAAGCCTCCACCGGACGCCAGGTTACCGTGGAATCCGACCAGGTATTCGCACGCACTTCGCCCCAGACGCTTTCGATGTCTTCATTACTTTGCAGCCGAAGGGCCAGCATGGAATCCGGGTGAATCAGGCGAACCACGCCATCTTCAGTAGTATTGGGTAGTACGGGTATGGGAAACGTCGAAGCGAAGAAGGCGGATTTGGCCGAGGAAACACCCCGGTATCCCTGGTCCCCGCCGCCCAAGTCACCCTTGCATTTTTCGGTTTTCCGCGCTTCCACCCAGTAGTAGTAATAATGATACGTTGCGTTGTCCGCCCCATTGCATCCCTTCGGCACCTCCGCCGCCAGGGCCGTAACATCGTTGTAGATGGGCGCGACAATCCAGTCGCTCACCGCAGTGGCGGAGGCCACATCATTGCTTTCACCGCGCCATACCCGGTAATCCGCGGCGCCCGAAACCGTATTCCACGTCACCATGATGTAGTCCGAGTAGGTTCCATCGGAGGCGGCCACATTTTCCGGGGCGGCGGGAGGATTCGGGCAATCCGGCGTGGCATTTCCCGCGTATATGTTCACCGTATCGGGGTCGCTGCTTAATTCCCCGTCATTGACGACAAGCTGCATCACATACAGGCCCTCTTTGTCAGCCGTGAAGGCCGGCTGTTGAAGCGCTGAATTGTTCAGGCTTGCCACGCTGCCGCTGGGTTTGGCCATGAAACTCCATTGGTAGGTGATTGTTTCGCCGTCGGGGTCCGCGCTCAAGCGTCCATCCAGGCGGACCAGTTGTCCCACTGTTACGGACTGATCCAATCCCGCGTTGGCCGCCGGCTTGCTATTCACTGTGCTGATGATGGTGGTATCCGGCGCGCTGTTCATCTTTCCGTCGTTCACCACCAGTTGGAGCACATAGGTTCCTTTCACATCCAAGCGAAAATTGGGCGTGGCGGACTTGGTGTCGCTCAGGGTCACCGTGCTGCCCGCGGGCCGCGAGGTGAAGCTCCAATCATAGGTGAGCGCATCCCCATCCGCGTCGGAACTGCCCCGGCCATCCAGCCAGGTGAGTTGACCGACCAAGCGGGTTTGGTCCGGTCCGGCATTCGCCACCGGCGCGGCATTTCCCGTGGAGATGGTGACCGTGTCCGGCGTGCTGAATTCCTCTCCGTCGGTCACCAGCAATTGCACCACATACGTGCCGCCCACATCCACGGTGAAATGCGGATTGACCGTTGTGGCTCCTGTTAACACGGCGGTCGAGGCAGGCGGCATGCTGGTGAAACTCCAGGCATAGGTCAATGGGTCTCCATCCGCGTCATAACTGCCGCTTCCGTCCAAGGTCACCAACGACCCCGCCATTGTGGTCTGGTCCGGACCTGCAATGGCTACCGGGGCGCTGTTTCCCGTGCTTATCATTACATACGCCGGGGCGCTTACATTCACCCCGTCGCTGACAATCAACTGAACTTGGTACTTTCCTTCCACGTCGATGGTGAAACACGGGGTGGGGCTGGTGGCGTCATCCAATGCGGCCGTACTGTTCGCGGGAAGACTCGTAAACGACCATGCGTACGTAATTTCGTCATTGTCCGGGTCGGAACTTGCGGTACCGTCCAGGCAGACCGTTTCCCCCACCGTGCCCGTCTGATTTTCCCCGGGTTCCGGTGTGGGCGGCGTATTGGCCGTACGGATCGTTACTGTCGCGGGCGCGCTGTTCACGAGCCCATCATTCACGATCAACTGAACAACGTAAACGCCTTCCACATCAAGGGTGAATGCGGGATGCACGGTATTGGGATTGTTTAACGCCGCCGTGCTGCCGGCGGGTTTCGAGGCAAAGGCCCAGGAGAACGTCAAGGTATCGTTATCCACATCGCTGCTCTTGCTGCCATCCAGGGTAACCAGCGTACCCACAGTGGAGGTTTGGTCCGGTCCGGCATTGGCCACCGGCGCGCTGTTCAAGGTGCTGATCGTGACGGTGTCCGGCGCGCTGTTCAGTTGACCATCGTTTACGATCAGCCGGATGACGTAGGTCCCTGCCCTATCCACAAAAAAGCCGGGCGAGACGGTTGAGGCGCCGGTGAGCGTAGCCGTGCTGCCCGCGGGCCGGGAAGTGAACGACCATGCATAGGTTAAGGGGGCCGCTTCCGGGTCTGAACTTCCACTTCCATCCAGCATTACGTTTGTTGCGACGGACGCGCGTTGGTCCGGGCCCGCGTTCGCGGTGGGCGGCGCATTTTCCGTGCTGATGCTAACCGAATCGGGGGCGCTGTTTTCGGTTCCATCATTCACCACCAACTGGACAACGTAGGTACCTTCTTTGTCCACGGGGAACGTGGGATTCACGGCGGAGGGATTGCTCAGTGCCGCCGTACTGCCGCTGGGTTTGGAGATAAAGGTCCACGCGTAGGTCAGCGCATCGTCATCCATGTCGCTGCTGCCGCTGCCGTCCAGTTGGACGGTTTGGCCGATCTGAGTGAATTGTCCCGGCCCCGCATCGGCCACGGGGGCGCTGTTGAGTGTTGTAATCACCATTTCATCAGGAACGCTGGGGGCCTTGCCGTCATTCACGACGAGTTGAATGACATAGACGCCGGCGCGGTCGAGCTGTATGCTGGGTTTGGAGGAAACCGCCGCCATCAACGAGGCCGTGCTGCCGGAGGGCTGGGAGGCAATTGTCCAGGAATAGCTTAATGCATTATTGTCCGCATCGAAACTCGCGGTTCCATCCAGATACACGGTATCCCCCACCTTGGCCGATTGATCCGGTCCGGCGTCCGCCACCGGCGGTGTATTGGCCGTGCCAATCGTGACCGTATCGGGAACACTGTTGAGGACGCCGTCATTCACCGTGAGCTGGGCGATGTACGTGCCGGACTTGTCCAGGGTGAAATCGGGGGTGGCGGTGGCGGCGTTACGGAGCACCGCGGCGCTGCCCGTTGGCCTTGACACGAACATCCACTGATACGACAAGGCGTCGCCGTCGGGATCGCTGCTTCCCCGTCCGTCGAGACTTACCGTGTCCCCAACACGGGCGGAGGTGTCTTCCCCCGCATTGGCTTTGGGCGCGATATTGTTTGTTTTGATGGTCACCGTGCCCGGCAGGCTGTCATCAAAACCGTCATTCACGACAAGCTGGAGCACAAAGCTTCCGGGAACATCCAAGGTAAATGAGGTGGTGACATTCGCGGGGGTGGTCAGAACCGCCGCGCTGCCCGCAGGCACGGAAACAAAACTCCAGGCATAGGTCAATGGATCCCCATCCGGGTCGCTGCTGCCCGCGCCGTTCACGGACACTGTTTGCCCCAGCGCGCGGGTTTGTCCCGTGCCGGCATTGGCGACGGGCAGGCGGTTCCGCACCTCGACGGTTACGGTGTCCGGCGCGCTGCTTGCGAATCCGTCATTCACCACCAATTGCGCCACGTAGGCGCCGCGCTTGTCCGCCAGGAATTTCGGACTGACCGAGGTGGTGCTGCTCAGTGTCGCCGCGCTGCCCTCCGGTTTCGAGACGAGACTCCAGGTATAGGTCAAGGCCTGGGCGTCCACGTCACTGCTGCCGGAGCCATTCAGGGTAACCTGCGCCCCCAAATAGGAGGTTTGGTCTTCCCCCGCATTCGCCACCGGCGGCGTGTTTTCTTGCAGTTTGTTCTTAAACAACACGGTATAACGTCCGGTGCTTTGAAAATCCAGGAAATGCAACAGGTTTTCAGCCACGGGCTGATTTGATGCATCGCGGACCGTTCGCCGGGTGAGCCAAATATTATCCGGGGAGACTGCAAGGCTGTCGCTGCGGGTGATGGAGAGCACCGCATAGTCCGCGCCGGCCGGATTAGGCACCCGCACATAGGTCCATCCCGGGGAGACGGTGGCGGTAAGCGAATAGGACATGAACACCTGTTTGACGGAGGTCAACACCACATTTTGGGCGGGAGTCACCACCGCGCTGTCTCCGGTTCCCATATAAATGAAGTCCGGCATATTCTCCGCATCAGGAGTGTCGTTCACCAGGAAATCCGGCAATCCATCCCCCGAGGGAAGGTTAACATTCACAATGTGAACCAAATCATGCATTGTTCCTTCGGCCAGCGGAATGGCCCGGTTGAGGCCTCGGGCATCATTCAGGGAAATCATCGGGTTCAGGGAGTCAAAGGAAGCGCCCACCGGGGAATTCATGTGCCAATACGCCAACGCGGCGGAGCCGCTTCCAATGTCCCCCAGTGTCATGCCCAAGGCCGCGGGAACGGCAGTGGCGCCCGCGAAGGCCTCCAGAATATGAAATAGTCCAAAGGGGTTGCCATCGAGCGCGGGCAATTCAGGCCGTGCGGAGAAAATGGAAACGTCCTGCGCCGTGCCGCCGCCAAAGTTGTATAAAAGGAGACCCGCCGGGAAAGATTCCGGCGTCTCGGATTCCGGTGTCAGCGGATCATCCGCGTACACCGTTGCCGGATAAAACACATGCAAGTCCATACCGGGGGTCGGATATACGGTCAACGCCGCCGGAACCAGGGACAATGCTTCCGCGGAGCCGCTTCGCGTAAAACTCCATTGACCGCCTATGGTATAGCGGGTGGGCGAGCCGGAACCCGCCTCCAGTAAGGGAATAATCCTCCACCGCACCGTGGCCGAGGCGCCGGAGGCCAAAACCCCTTCACCGCTTATCCCGGTAATTCCCGTATACTCGATGGGATACACCACAAACAGCGGCGTGGCGTCATTGCCTTCCTCATCCTGAATATTCAGATCGACCTTGATATTTGTGAGAGGGGCGTTCGTGGAATGCATGGTCAGGGTGGTTTCAACGCCCGTCAGCGGAAGCGCGAGGTCCGCGCCCGTCATGATTTCCGCAGTCGCGCAGGTGTCGATGGGGGTTCCGCAATTCCAGGTCAGCTCGAACGAGGGAAGGCAAACATACGGTGCGCGATCCCGGAAAAGGGTGTATGAATCCCCGTAGAGGGGCGGACTGGCTTGGCAATTCGCGGACGGAAAACGAACCGCAATGGGTTCCATCCGCCATTCGCCGGTTCCATTGACATCCCATGCGTACAGCAAGCCCGAGGGTTCATAGAGGGTGCATTCCGTGCCGGGATTGCCTCCGGAATCTTCCACCAAAATCGGAAGATGCACGGTTTCGCCGGGTTCGAGCACGCCCACAATGTTCAGCAGCGGGGTGAAGGTATAACGAGGGTGAGCCCCCAGGGACAATTGCACGCCATGGGCCGGGAGAAGGCCCTGATTCCGTATGGTGATTTCCGTTTGCATGGAAGGGGCGGACATATTGCTCAGGTCCAGTACGGGTGGCTCAATGGTAATCATGGCCGCCTGACGCCCGGACTCCACTGCGGTGGACACTGCATACGTGGGCGGGGCGGCGTCGCTGGTGCTGACCACGGACCATTGCTGCCGCACAAAATTCCGGTGCAGTTGAACTTGGGTTTTGAGGGTTCTTCCCGCCTGCACCTCGACCGCCGTTGAAAACATCCCATGATTGCCGGAATAGACTTCCACGTTGTAGGCGCCCGCGGCGATATCGGTAAAATTCGCCTTGCCCGTCAGCCCGGAAATCGTGCTGGTCACAGGAGCGCCCGTGGCCGGATTCCATAACACGACCCGTGCATTGGAGACCGTGGGTTTGCTCGCTTCGGTCACGGTCAATTCATCGGTAACGGTGATTTCCAGGTTGCCGCGCGCCGCATCGGTAACATTCACACGAAGGGGAACCGACAAGGTCCATGAGGTTCCGGCCAGTAGCCGTATATTCGTTTGCACCTCTTGAACGGCCGTCGAAGTGTCCGGGGTCATCTGAAGGGTGACCGGCACGGTTTGGCCCGGGGCGACAGTGATTCCGCTTGGCGGCGCGGCCACGGAAATCCAGGGGGTGTTGACCGGGGGTTCAACGCGGAAATTCGTGGCCGGCGTATCGCTGCGATTCGTTACATTAAAGACGAACATGGTTTCGGCGTTGCGCCGTGCGCCCGCCTGCAACACGCTGCTGTCCGGTTGCAGGGAAAGTGTGGAGGACAACATGCTCAGGTTGAGTTGAACAGTGGTGCTGGCGCCTTCCGTACTCGTAATGGTGACCGTGACGGTTCCCGTCAGGGTGGAATTATCTTCCGCCAGCACGGTCAGTGTTAACACCGCCGTGCCATCTCCCGGCAGGCTTGAATCAATGTCCGGCGTGATGGAGACGTTTGCCGGAGCGCCGGTTATGGTGGCTTGAAGCCCGGTGAGTGGAATGCCGCCCAAATTAACGACATCCACGGAAACATCCTGCGGAACGCCCGAAACGAGTTCGAGTGCACGCGAGGGTTGCGGCACGATCAATCCCAGGATGGTGAATGTATCCTGCACGGGCGCGCTCTCCAGCCCCGGATGCCTCGCACCAATGGAATAGGTGCCCGCCTCCGTATCCAGCGGCTGGAATTCCAGGGAAAAATACCCGGTTCCATCGGTCTGCACATCGAGATAACGAGTGACATCGTTATGCGTTATCTCGACAACCACGTCTACATTCGGGGCGGATGCTCCACTGTTCAGGAACGTTGCCCGGCCCGTTAACGGCACAGGTTCTCCGTTGAGGGTGCTGTCCGGCACGGCGCTCACGGTTGCGGCATACTTTATTGTGTCGAAGGGTATCGGCCCCGTGATTTGGATATTGTTGCTTTCGTTGTCTTCCGGCACCGCGCCGCCATCGTCAACGTTCGTGATTATCCAATATTCTCCCGCGGGAATCACCGGTATCAGGACTTTTCGTGTTTCTGTGTAACTGGCTTCCACCACAAGGTCTGAAAGGTGTTCTGTGGTTCCAAGCCGCGTGTCGTTCCCCACCGTATTGTCCGCCGACAAATACACGCCATCGTTCCAGGGGGCCGTGGCGTTGTAACCGCCGGTATTTTTCGCGGTCCAGGAGATATTCATGTACCCCGATATCCACCCCTTTGAAGGTACGGAGGTTTCCTGGACCGCCAAATCCGCCTTAGCATGTTCCGATAGAACGGTATAGGCGGTATTACTGGCCAACTCGAGGCCGCTCGTGCGGTAGGAAGCCGCGCCGCTGATCGCTTGCGGGCCGGTGGCGTTCGCCGGCACGTTGACGCGATAGGTAAATGTTGCGGGAAATGCCGGGACCATTATCCAAGCGAACTCCAAATCGCCTTCGGCTCCGGAAGCCGGCGCAAGCGAAGGAATCGCGCCGCTCACCAGTTTGTTAAATGTCCAGCCCACGGGCAGCGTTTCCACCAGCGCCAAGGCCGTGACCGCCTCCACGCCCTTGTAGGTAAACCGAATTCGCATATCCACGGTTCCCCCGGGAACATACGAATAACCGCTTACCGGCGTTTGGCTTACGGTAAGGTCATAGGGCGATTCCCCCTCTTCCTCGCCTTCGATGGTTACTTCTCCCTCGCCTTCCTCCTCGCCTTCGGTCAACCCCTCTGTTACATAGGTAACCGCTTGATTTGAGACTATTTCATCTCCTGAGGTCCGGTAACGCGCAAACCCATATAATTGATACGTGCCGCTGGCATCCGGCGGAACGTTCACCCGATAGCGGAAGGTCATTGGAAACGCCGGGATGGCCACCCACAGGAACGTTAGTGTGCCCGAAGCGCCCGAGGAAGGCCCCATATTCGGGATGCTGCCCGAAATTAATGAATTAAAGGTCCATCCCGATGGAAGCGTTTCCTCCAATGCCAAGGAAGTAACCGCATCCGCCTCCGTATACCGCAAGGTGATTTCCACCGTCATCGCCGTTCCCGGCTCATACCCCCCGGAGGGTATCCTGCGGGTCAACTCCATGCCTTCCACCGCCCCTTCGGTTTCACCTTCCTCATCCCCTTCGCCTTCCCCCGCCGTGCCTTCCGAAATGACCGTCGCCGTATCCGGGCTGTTCATTTGTGATTCCGAGAAAGCATAGATCGCGTGGCCGGTGATTGTTTTGTCGCCCGTGCTGGAGGATGGAACATTCACCCGGTAGGTGAATGTAACCGGAAAAGTGGGAATGGATATCCACGCAAAACCCAGCGTGCCTGTTGTTCCGGACGGCGGCGCGACACTTGGAATCGCTCCGTCGACAAGCCGCCTGAACGACCACCCGGAGGGGATCAGTTCCACCAGACCCAATTGTGTCAAGGTTCCGCTGCCTGTCCGCGTAAGGGTTACGGTTATGTCCAATGTGGTGCCTGGATGATAAGCGCCATCGCCGCCCACCGTGCGGGCCAGGAACACCCCATCTTCCATCTCGCCTTCGGTGACGCCTTCCCCCTCCTCAGTGCCTTCGCCCTCGATTTCCCCTTCATCGGCCCCGCCGTATGAAATAGGGGTGGAAACCGTGTCCGTTTGCACCGTTGAGCCTTCCCCAACCGCATAGATGCCATGTCCGAGCAATGTCACGTTGCCCGTGCTCCCGGAGGGAATTGCGACCCGGTAGGTGAAGCTCACGGGATAGGTGACGGGCAGGACAAAATAGCCAAAACTGATTATGCCGGATTCCCCTTGTGCGGGGGATATCTCCGGGATACTGCCCGACACATTGGACTCAAAGGTCCAACCGGTTGGGAGCGTTTCCGTGAGCCCCAGTTGTGTGATGGATTCTGAACCGCTCTTGAGGAATGTTATGGTCACGTCCAGGGTGGACCCCGCGAGATAACTGCCATCCCCCCCCACTGTCCGGGTGATGGAGACCGTGGTTTGTGCCGCCAATGGCCCCGCCAAGCCTGTGGCTATCAGCAAGATCATTGAGGTGATAAAGGCAATACCCTTCCCCTTGGTCTGCATCATCCCATACATTCCTTTTCTTCCCTTATCCCGCAGTCAAAAACAAAAAAATACCACATCCGCATTTTATCATATTCAAATAAACATACGGTAAAGAATTTACGCTTTTTTTTCTCGTTATTCCACCTCTTTCGCAGTAGTCGCCCATTTGGAAACATGCTTCAACGTTAGCCCTATAACCGCTCGAAGCGTAAAAAAAGCATTTTTATCGTGTCATACGGCGCGTGAAAACAGTGAATTCCGCGCAATAACCGTCATCCTTGATTTTCGCTTTCCACGGCGTGCGAGTGAACCGGAGATGCGTTGGACCGGTCATGGTTCTTCCAAGGGGAGGCGCACCGGCTTGTGCGTTCGGTAGCATTCCTGGGCGGCGAATACGATTTCGTGTGTTTTGATGGCATCTTCCAGGTTACAATGCGATTCGCGGTCCTCGCGAATACACTGCACGAAGTGGTCTATTTGCCCCTGGAATGGATGATGCGACACATCGGCGCTGTCCGGCAGTATGGTCGGGATTTCCACCCATTTCTTTTGTCCGGGAAACTTGTGGGACCACACCCGGTTGTCCTTGATGGTGCCCCGGTCGCCAAAAATCTCGATGGGGAAGGTATAGGGCATGACACACCCGTAATTGACCGACACCTTTGCCAGCACGCCGTTATCGAAGCGGATCATGACCATTTCGAGATCGTCATACTCGAGGGGAGGCGCCGGTCGCCAGGAATTGGTTAAATAGTTGAATTCTTCGTTGCGTCCCTTTCGATATCCGCCCGAATACGCAAAAACCTCGATAGGGGTGGCCGCTTCATAGCGCCCTTTTCCCGCAAACCACCGCGCCGCATCCAAGGCGTGGCACCCGCCCGTAAGCATGGCGCTGACGCCCAGTTTGAGGGTTCGCGCATCCTCATAGCCCGTCCACCAGCTCGCGATGTCATGCTGATAGTCCGTCTCGACGCAATAGAGGTCTCCCACGGCATTGTCCGCCACCATGGCTTTAATGGTCTCAAACAGGGGATTCCATCGCAGGACGAAACTCACCACGGTCTTCACGCCCGCCGCGCGGACCGCCTCGCGCATGGCCCGCATTTCCTGCGGGGTGTTCGCTATCGGTTTTTCAATCACCAGATGTTTCCCCGCCCGGGCCGCGGCAATGGTGTTTTCGGCATGAAGCTGTTGCGGGGTGCATATGGACACGATATCCACGCTGTCATGCGCCAGCGCTTTGTCAAGGTCTGTATAGAACGCCACATCCCGCAGGCCATACGACGACGCCAGACGCTCGCAACTGCTGAGTTTCCGGCTGGAGATGGCCACGATCCGCGTATGCGGATTCGCAGCAAACGACTTGACATGTTCTCCGGCCACCCACCCCGCGCCATGAATCAATACACCCAGATTCTTCTCCGCCATGGTTGTACTCGCCTCCTGATAGCAAACGTCTGAAAAAAAGCCTTGTGGCGGATCATTCTACCACAAGGCCCTGTCGTTTATGTCACGGTATCGTCAAGGCATCAAACCTGCCCGGGGCAGTACCCGTCTTCAGACCCCAGGCACGGGAAATAGCCGCCCGAGTTGAAGAACTGAATCAGACGCAATAGTTCGGACAGGTTAATCTCCCAGTCCTGCGGATTGTAGTCACTGTCGTGGGGAGAGCAGGTTTTGAGGCCGGTCGGTCCCGGCGCGTAGCCGTCTTCCGTATCCAGGCCGCAATGATAGCCGAAGGAGTTGAAGAACTGGATGACGCGCAACAGTTCGGACAGGCTGATGAGGCCATCACCGTCTTGGTCGGCATTATGAATGCCTGTTTCGCCTTCGCCTTCGATGGCACCTTCCGCAACACCTTCTTCAGCGCCTTCCACCACGCCCTCGCCTTCGGGTTGGCCTTCCACCACGCCTTCTTCGGCGCCTTCAACGACACCTTCTTCAGCACCTTCCACAACGCCTTCTTCGGCACCTTCTTCGGCGCCTTCAATGACACCTTCTTCAGCGCCTTCCACCACGCCCTCGCCTTCAGGTTGGCCTTCCACCACGCCTTCTTCAGCGCCTTCGCCTTCCATTTGACCTTCGCCCTCGGCCTGGCCTTCCACATTTACCACTGGAATCAGGCAGAACGCCAAGTCCGGACCCACCGTCAGGTAACCATCAGGGATTAAAACGACACAGGCGTCATCGCCTATTTCTGAACTTGCCCACTGGAAGTAGCAGCCGGTGAAGACGCCAACACCCGACACAGAAAACCAGCCGGATTCCAAAGACACAGGAACCGGCAACGCCGCCTCATACCGGTAGAGCATTACGCCGGTGCTCGGTCCTTGCGTGACCATACCCACTTCAGTCCGGGTGGGCGTTACGGTATATTGCGCGGACAGTGAACCGGGGACACCGGCATCATCAGCGTAAAAGAACACATTATAGGATTCCGGGTCGCGGGTGCAGGCGGTGGAGCGATTTCCTTCCACCGTGATACCCCACCATACGACGCCGCCAATCGCTTCCGTCACCCCTGAAAAGGATTCATACATGAAATTCGAGGCCGCTTCATCACTGAACGAAAAATTGAACAGATCGGCGAACGGGGTGACCGGCTGGCCGAACAAGGAACCATCGGGACACAAAGCCAAGTCTTCTTCGCCTTCCACTTGGCCCTCCATTACGCCTTCCTCCACCCCTTCTCCTTCCATCTGTCCTTCTTCCGCGCCTTCTTCCACCCCTTCTCCTTCCATCTGTCCTTCTTCCACGCCTTCTTCCACACCTTCGCCTTCCATTTGACCTTCCACCGCGCCTTCTTCGGCGCCTTCGCCTTCCGGTTGGCCTTCCACCGCGCCTTCTTCCACACCTTCGCCTTCCGTCTGTCCTTCACCCACGCCTTCCAGATCACCCTCCGTGCCTTGAGGCACAAACGTCACGGTCACGGTTTCTTCCTGATTCATGGTGATGTTTGTCAAGGCAGAACCGGTGTTGGACACATTACCCTCCCAGTGATCGAACTGCCAATTCGTATCGGGGAACGCCCGCAGGGTCACCACGGTTCCTGGAGACTGGCACGATACATCCGGGTCCACCGCCACATACCCATTGCCAGTCACGTTAACGGTCAAGGTGTAACAGAGCGCACCCTCGGTTTCTCCTTCGCCTTCGGGCTGACCTTCCACGGCGCCTTCCATCTGGCCTTCTTCCACGCCCTCGGTTCCCCCGGAACATTGTTCTGTTGTGCCGGTATTGACCGTCACGCCCCGGGCGCGCAGCGTGTACACCTGTTCGCACAAGGTTGGCACGGTGCCGAAGGGCAGGCCCGCCGCGTAAATCGTATCGCCCGAGCCGATGCCGGGATTGTTGACGAATGCGCTCAAATCCGTCACCTGGGTATCAATAATGCGCACGATTGAGATATTGGGCAGGTTTTGCAGGGCGCTGATGTCACTGACGGGGCACACCGACATGTCAATTTCCGTGAGAGTGGTCATCGTGGCCAGGGGCGATATATCGCTCAGGCTGAAATTCAGCGACATGTTGAAATACGTTAATGCGGTGAGGCATTCCACGCCGCATAATGACGTAATGTTGCCTAGCCGGCCGTTAAAACGGTAATACTCGGAGACATCGGACGGCATGATGTCCCCGGTTGGCTTGCCAATGTCATTGCGCACCACCGCTTCCGCCGCCGCGTCCGTAAAAGTCAGCGGGCCTTCGCAACTCCTTGGTTCACATGCCGCGCCCGCATTCGGCGCAATCATCAACACTCCGGCACAGACAAGAAATCCCGCCAAGAGACTCAGGGTTGATATAGATATTCGACGTTTCATCCTAAAAACTCCCTCCGTAAATTGAAACCCGCAAATTACACTTATCTGGATGGTATTTTAAGAAAAAACCGCCGTGGATATCAAGCAATCGGGGGGGATTACGAGGTTATGCTCTTTACCCAGCGCCGCTTTTTGCTTCCCTTGCCACGATTGTTTCATGATACCGGTTCAACCAGGAGAATCGTAACATGATCCGGTTTAAGGTTTTGCTCTCAGTCTGTTTTCTCATGTTCTGCGGAACCTTGTTCGCACAGACCCCACCTCCTGTGCAAAAAGGCTCGGTGCCCATCCTCTATTCCACCGACCTGTATCATCCCCATGGCGACCCCGACGACCACTATGACCTCCTCACTTTATTCAGCTTGCCCGAATTCGATATTCGCGCGATTGTTATTGACATGGGTGAGCGCGGGAAAGGGTGTCCGGGAATCCCCGCTCTCAAACAGGTCATGGCCCTGCGGGGTAGAAACGTGCCGTATGCCACCGGCTTGATGACCAACCTCACCGGCCTGGATGATAAAGGCGATCAGCAACCGGAAGCAGACCAGGCCGGGGTGGCGCTGATCCTGAAGACATTGCGGGAATCCGCACAACCGGTAACCTTGTTCGCCACGGGAAGCTTGCGCGATATGGCCGCCGCATTCAACCGCGAACCGGACCTTTTCCGAAGCAAGGTTAAACGATTCTATGTAAATGCCGGGGATGCCTCAGGGAAAATTGAATGGAACACAGGCTTGGACCCCATCGCCTATCAACGAATTCTCACCAGCGGACTCCCTATTTATTGGGCCCCTTGTTTTGGCGAAGGCGGATTCGCCTCTTTCTGGAAATTCAAACAAGGCGACATTCTCACGAAAGCCCCCCAGCCCATCCAAAACTTCTTTCTCTACATGCTGACCAAGTCGGCGGCGGAAGATGCCATCGCCGCCTTAAATGTCGAACCCGACGCCGGCGCTATCGCACAATTTTGGCCTCAAGAGCGAAACATGTGGTGTACCGCGGCGTTTCTGGACGCGGCGGGCCGCCATCCCGACGCCAGTTTCAGTTTTTCAGTGCAAAATGTGGTTCTGGATCCCACGGGGTCAACCCATATTGCCGCTGAAGGCGCACTCAAACTGAATACCTTCCATGTGGATTCGCCCGGGGACTATCCCGTCAGCATGACGAAGGTACTCAAGGAAATCGTCGAGCAGCCTGTGCCGGAGAAGGTGGCGTTGCGCCAGCCGTTGCGGGCAGGCTTTGCGCGGACCGACATCACCCCGGCTGTGGGCATGGAAATTCCCGGCGGCTTTGGAAAGAATTTTTCCAAGGGCGTACATGACCCCCTGTGGGTTGAAGCGGCCTATTTCACGGATGGCATAACGCAACTCGCCGTGGCGGGCGTGGACCTGATCATGATCCCGCGTGAGGTGGTTTTGGAAGCCCGGCGGCAGGCGGAAGCGCGGTGCGGCATGCCGGGAGCGAATATTATGATCGGTGCGAGCCACACGCACAATGGCGGGCCGATCGTGGCATGCTTCAGTTCGGAAAGCGATCCCGCGTATTGCGCCATGGCCGCGGAACGGATTGCGGACGCTGTTGTGCAGGCCCATGACCAGGCCGCCGAGGCCAAGCTGGGTTCGGGCACGGGGCATGAAGACTCGGCGGGCCGCAACCGGCGCTTCCGCATGAAGGATGGCACGGTGCGGACGCATCCCGGCAAGATGAACCCGGACATTGTTTCAGTGGCGGGGCCGATTGATCCGGAGGTTGGAGTCATTGCCGTGCAGAATATGCAGGGCGAATTTATCGGGTGCATCGTGAACTACGCTTTGCATGGAACGACCATGGGCGGCAGTATGATTTCGGCGGATTGGCCGTGTTATCTCCGAAAAACCATTCGCGGGGGATTGGGTGCGGACCTTGGCGTGGTGTTTCTCAACGGGGCCTGCGGCGATGTGACACAGGTGGACAATCAGAGCCCGCGCCCTTCAGAGTTTGGCGAAGCCTGGTCGCGCCGCACGGGGATGTGCATTGGCGCGGAAGCCCTGAAAGTATTGATTGCCGCGGACTACACAGCGGATGTTCCCTTGGGCATAACCTCGGAAATGCTGGCGCTGCCCATTCGCGATTTGATGACCTCGGATGCGGAATTGCTGGCGAAGGAGAAGCCGGGCTCCGGATTAGGATCGAGCGGCGATGAAATCTATCTCCGGGAAATAAAGCTGGTGCGCGAGATGAAGGAGAAGTCGCCGACGGTGGATGTCGAGGTGCAGGCCATGCGGATTGGCGAAGCGGGCATTGCCAGCAACACCGCCGAATACTTTTGCCAACTCGGCTTGAACATCAAGCATGATTCACCGTGGAAAACCACCCTGGTGGCCGAACTCACCAACGGCTATAACGGCTATTGCCCGACTATCCAGGCCTTCCAGGGCGGCGGCTACGAAACCCGCACGGCCCGCAGCAGCTATCTCGCCCCCGGAACCGGCGAAACCATCGCGGAAACGTCAGTAAAACTCCTCTGCCAATTGGCCGGAAAATAAATGCGGCGCGGTCTGGCCGCAACCAAATGAAAGGGGCTTTCTATCATCCTCCTTTGCACAAGGTGCCATGGAGGACAGGAGGGTCCGTTTCCAGCAAAAGACACCAAGGACACCAGGGACATCAAGGACTAATGGGCCCCAAGAAACCGGTATTGGGATAAATTTCCGCAAAAAACGATCAATGCCGGCGGATTGTAGTATAAAGAGTCTACAGTTATTTCACTTCGGCGATGGCCTTTTTGATGCAGGCCACATCGCGTTCAAGAACGGCGATCCTCTCTTCGCGGGTCTTGCATTTGGCGATGGATTCGTCCTCGATGCAGATATCGCCCTTGTATCCGGCCTTGGCGAGGATGTCCACCACCTTGGCAATGCTGATATTGCCCTCATCCAGCGGCGCGAAATAGACATCGTATTTCCACCCCGCTTCCCGCATGACCTCGCGTTGGTCTTCCGGGTAATTAATGTTCTTCACATGGGTGTGCTTGGTGTGAGGGGCAAGAACCCGCAGAATGCCGTACACTTCCGATAACGGATACCCGCGCCAATAGAAGTTGCCGGTATCCAGCGTCGAGCCCAGGCGGTCCGAACCCACCAACTGAAACACGTTCAGTAAGAATGCAAGATTATTTCCCTGAAATCCATGGTTTTCGATGCCCAGCGTCACGTTCGAGTTTGCCGTGCGCTGTAACGCGCCGCCGAGCCCTTCCGAAAAAAGTTTGACCCTTGCTTCAAAATCCAGTTCGCGTTCCTTCGCCATGGCGGAATCAATGCGGACGGAGGATGCCCCCAGCAGGTCCGCAATCTCGATGGCGCGGGCGATCCACGCCGTGTTCGATTCCATGTCCCCCGCACTGAAGTCACAAGCGGTCAGCACCGAACAAATCTTGACGCCGAGTTTTTCCGTATTTTGCCGGAATGCCTTGGCATCCTCATCCGTTTTCAGAATCACTTTTTCCTTGGCGTCCAATGGCTGCACACTGAAATCACGGCCCAGATTCAGTTCAACGGCATCCACGCCGAGATGCTTCAGGCCCTCGATGGGGGTTGGAAAGACATTCGCGCCAACCATGCCATCACGGACGGACACATACATGCCGGACTCCGCGGCAGGGGCGGCACCCGCCGCTACGGCGGCGGCAATCAGGACCGTCAAAATAAGCGCGTGACTCTTCGGTGCGTGAAAACGCGGACTGGGGCGCGGCATGGCATCATTTCTCCTCATGTTGATGGTTGGACGTTTACAGTGAAAAAAGCATGGCATATTCTCCACGGAAAAGTCCATTGTACTGGGAATGTTGGTCTATGCCTGCGGGAAAAGGGGTGTCATGTTCTGGTGCAACGCACGGTCGCGTGTCGTCGTGGGATGGGGGCGCGAAAAAGCCATGGGGAATTTTGCTATACTGATGGTTGCATTATGCCCGAAAAAGCGGAAGAAGGAGAATTCTATGCGCATGCGTTCATTTGCCTGGATACTGGGCGTTTCCGGCATCCTGTGTCACCCTCCGGCGGACGCGCAATCCGGCGGAACGGGAACGGATTCTCTCCGGGTCTATATTGGCACGTACACGGGTGGAGACAGCAAGGGGATATATCAATTGCGCCTGAATACGCGTACGGGGGCATTGGAGAGTCTCGGCTTGGCGTGCGCGGTGGAAAACCCCTCGTTTCTGGCGTTGCATCCGAGCAAACCCGTGCTCTACGCCGTGGGGGAAATGGCTTCCGGAGGGGTGGTGAGTGCTTTTTCCATCGAAGCGGGAACAGGTTTGCTTCGTTTGCTGAACCAGCAATCGTCCATGGGAAAAGGCCCGTGTCATGTGGCGGTTTCCAGAGCGGGCCAAAATGTGCTGTGCGCCAACTACGGCGGCGGCAGCGTGGCGGTTTTGCCCATTGACGCCGGGGGACGTCTGCGCGAAGCCACCGCCTTTATACAGCATCAGGGCGGCAGTGTGCATCCGCAACGGCAAGAGGGGCCGCATGCGCATTCCGTGACGTTGGACGCGGCGGGCCGGTTCGTCTTCGCGGCGGATCTCGGCCTGGACAAAATCATGATATACCGGCTGGACGAGGCACAGGGCGCATTAACCCCCAACGCGCCTGCTTTTACCGCGCTTAACCCCGGTGCGGGCCCGCGGCATTTTGCCTTTCATCCTGATGGCCGTTATGCGTATGTGGTCAACGAACTGGACAACACCGTCACGGCTTTTTCCTATGATGCGGCATCGGGGAAGTTGGAAACCTTGCACAGTGTGGGAACCCTTCCCTCCGATTTCAAAGGCGGAAACTCGACCGCCGAAATCCGTGTACATCCCTCCGGGCGGTATGTCTATTGTTCGAACCGCGGCCATGACAGCATCGCGGTCTTTTCGGTTGATTCCGCCAGTGGGCATTTGACGCCGCTCGGACATGCGCTTACGCGGGGCCGCGTTCCCAGAAACTTCAACATCGATCCCTCCGGAAAATTCTTGCTCGCGGCAAACCAGGAGAGCGGCACCGTGGCAGTGTTTCGTATAATCCAGGAAACGGGATTGTTAGAGGTGTTGGACGCTCCCGTGGAAGTGCCCACGCCCGTTTGCGTTCTCTTTGCCACCCCGCTGTCCGTCAATTAATCCGCTTTCGTGAACGAAGCGCAGGGAGAATTGACTTTGGCTGGGGGTGGAGTGACACTATAGGGAAAACCAAAAGGAGATTTTACGGTGAAAAGAGTATCGCGGCGTGGGTTTATGCAGACCGCTTCGGCGGCGGGGGTGGGACTGGGCATGAGTGGAGGCCTGCCTTTGGCGGGAATTGGCGCACAGGCTTCCGCGGAAGAGACGAAACCGGGCATGAAGCTCGGCATGGTAACCTATCAAATGGGCAAGGACATGACATGTCCGGAATTAATCGCGTTGTGCAAAAAAACCGGGCTAGAGGGGGTGGAACTGCGTACAACGCACAAACACGGCGTGGAAGTCGAACTGAACGCCGAAAAACGGGCGGAGGTAAAGAAATTATTTGCGGATTCGGGGATTGCGATTGCGGGTTTGGGCTCCACCTTTGAATTTCACATGAAAGACGCGGGTGAAGTGAAGAAAAATGTCGAGGGAGCAAAGGAATATGCCCAGTTGGCGGCGGATGTGGGCGCTCCCTCGATTAAGGTGCGTCCGAACGGGCTTCACCAGGACGAGGCGGTGGAGAAGACCTGCGACCGGATTGGGAAAGCATGGGGCGAGGTGGCGAAGTTCGCGGCCGGGCTCGGGGTTGAGGTGCGGATGGAGGTCCATGGCGGCGGCGGTTCGGCGCTTCCGGTAAATGTGCGAAAGATGCTCGATGCGGCGAATCATCCCAACGCGAAGATTTGCTGGAATTCGAATAAGAGCGACATGGATGAAAACGGGAGCATCAAGTCGAATTTCGCGTTGTTGAGACACGCCCTCGGCCAGGTTCACATCACGGAAATTGGAATTTATCAGTATCCGTGGCAGGAACTTTTCGATGAATTGAAGGCCGTTTCGTTCAACGGGTTCTGCTTGGCGGAAATTCCCTATAATCCCGAGCCGGAACGGTTTATGCAATATTACCGGACCTTGTTTGACCTGTACACCGGGCAATACGCCTTTATGGAAAAGCGCATTTAAGTCCGTATGCCTGTAAACCGTTCGTAAATTTGACATTGCAGGCCGCCAGAGGGTACTATACGGATTCCCGTAGAGGATACGGGTGACGAATGTCTTGTCGAGTCCGCCTCGAATGGGTGGAAATTCCGTAAACATAATGGGTGCGGCGTGTTGCCGCGCAGGGCTATCAACGAAAGCGAGGACCAAAAGAGACTGTATGGCCAAGTTAATGGGACCCAGACATAAGTTGTGCCGCAAGCTGGGATCGTGCATATGGGGCAGCCCCAAATGCCCGTCGCAGAAACGCGCCTATGGCGCGGGGCAGCACGGTCAATCAATGCGCAAGAAGCTGTCGGTGTATGGCGCGCAACTTCAGGACAAACAACGCATCCGCATGCATTATGGCCTGATGGAGCGCCAAATGCGCAAGACCTTCAAGGAGGCCCAGCGCATGGGCGGCGTCACGGGCACAAACCTTTTGATGCTGCTCGAATCGCGGCTGGACTGTATTGTGTACCGGCTGGGTTTTGCCCCGACCATCATGGCCGCGCGGCAGTTGGTGAATCATGGCCATATGCTGGTGGACGGGAAGAAAGTGGACATTCCGTCGTTTCGCGTGATGCCCGGCATGGTGGTCAGCGTGCGTGAACGCAGCAAGAAGATGCCGATGCTCGCGGAAGGCGCCGAACTATTGCCCACGGTCCTGCCGGACTACCTGTCGCGGGAAGCCAAGTCGTTTGAAGGCCGCATGACCTCCCTGCCGAACGCGGAAACAATCCCCTTCAAGGCCGAGACCGCCGGCGTCATCGGATTCTACTCGCGTTAATCCCTTTGGTATTGCTGGCGGGCCGTTCCGTGAATGGTCCGCCTGTTTTGCGTTACGACGGTTTTGATTCTCCAGGAGGAGGGGTTTTATGAGCATTGATGTGGTAGTCGGCGCGAATTGGGGCGATGAGGGCAAAGGCCGGATGGTGGATTTCCTTGCCCAAAACGCCGATTTTGTGGTCCGGTATCAGGGCGGCACCAACGCGGGCCACACGGTCGTGAACGAATTTGGCGAGTTCAAACTGCATCAGCTTCCCTCGGGCGTGTTCAATCCGCGCGTTATCAACATTCTCGGGCCGGGCATGGTCATTGACCTCGAAGCCCTGTGCGAGGAACTGGACGAAGTGCGCGGCAAGGGCATCGAACCCACTATCCGCATATCCGACCGCGCCACCTTGTGTTTTCCCTTTCACAAAATGGAAGACGGCTGGGAAGAAGAGCGCCTGGGCAATAAGGCCTATGGCTCGACCCGCCGCGGCATCGCGCCGGCCTATGGGGACCGCACGATGAAAAAGGCGGTGCAAGTCGGCGAAATTCTGTATCCGGAATACTTGCGCGAGCACTTGGCCCAGATTGTGGATTGGAAACTCCTCAAAGCGGACCGGGTGTATGGCCACAAGGACGCCTTCACGTTCGAACAGATGATGGAATGGATCGAGACCTTTGGCGGGCGTCTCACATCGTACATTTGCGATACGTCGGAACTGCTCGAGGCCGGCGCGAGCCTCAAAAAGAACATCCTTTTCGAGGCGCAGTTGGGCACCTTGCGTGACTTGAATTTCGGCATTTATCCGTACAGCACCTCCTCCTGCACCCTCGCGGATTACGCCGCGATTGGCGGCGGATTCTTCGGTCATCATTTTGACCGGGTGATCGCCGTGGTCAAGGCCTTCTCCACCTGTGTGGGAGAAGGGCCGTTCGTCACCCTCATGGAAAAAGACGCCGCCGATGAGCTTCGGGTGCGCGCCAAGGAATATGGCGCCGCCACGGGGCGTCCGCGCACGATTGGCCATTTTGACGCGCTGGCCACGCGCTACGGCGTGTGGGCGCAGGGCGCAACGGAAGTGGCGTTGACAAAACTCGACAGCCTCAGCGGCCAGAAAACACTTAAGATATGCACGGATTATGAATACCGGGGAAAACCCGTGGGCCGCTTCCCGCTGAACGCGGTATTGGATGAAGCGAAGCCCCTGTACATTGAAATGCCCGGATGGGATGAAGACATCTGCGGGGTGCGCTGTTTCACGGACCTGCCTAAATCCGCGCAAGCCTATGTGCTCGAAATCGAACGGCTCATTTATTGCCGCGTCCGCTATGTATCCGTAGGGCCGGAACGTGACGCCCTGATTGACCGCGGGCCGGCGTGAAGGAATAGCCGCCAGCGATCAGCTATCAGGGGTGAGAATGTGTGGAAGGGGACCTATGGGACCTATAGGCCCTCATAAGGCCAATGGGTGACAAAAGGCATCAAGGGCGGCATGAAAAACAAGATGTTTTAATAATTGGGAAAAATGGGTATTACATTACCTAAATTTGGCGTTGTGAATGAGGCAGCTTCGCTGTTATCCCGATCTTCGCATCCACGGGTGGAAATTACCGGCCCCTGGGGGTCCTCCAAGACCCTGTTAGCGGTTCAAACGGCAAAGGAACTTCATGCTCCTCTTTTGATTCTCACGCCGGGCCGTCCGGATGCCGAGGCGGTTTTTGATGATCTGTGCACGTTTGCGGGGGAAGAACATGCCGCGTTGTTTCCGGCCTGGGAAGTCTTGCCTTCGGACAGCATGAGTCCTTCGGACGACATCATCGCGGAGCGCATGAACACGCTGAAGCGACTCGCGCTGGCGAAAGAACAGAACCGGTTCGTGCATACGGTCCTGCCGGTCCGCTCGTTTTTGCAGTACGTCATCCAGCTTGACCGCCTGACCCGGGACACGATTGTGTTGGAGCAAGGCCGGGAGTATGGTATCGAGGAGGTGCTGGAACGCCTGGTCAAAATGGGGTACACCCGCGAGCCGATGGTGGAACGGCACGGCGAGGTGAGCGTGCGCGGGGGCATTGTCGACCTGTTTCCCATTTCCAGTGAATTGCCCTGCCGGATCGAGTTTTTCGGCGATGAAGTTGAAAGCCTGCGCCTGTTCGAGCCGGAAACCCAACGCAGCGTGCAGACCGTGACGCGTGTGGAGGTCCCGCCGAGATCGGAGAAGTCCCTGCTCGCCGGGATGGTGCAGTCGGGGCAGCGCCTCTCCACCCTGATGGACTATTTTCCTCCAAACACCTTGGTGGTATTGGATGAGCCGGTGTCCCTGCGCGAAGAGGCCTTGCGGCTCAGCGGTGAATTGCATGAGAGCCCGTATTACATGCCGTGGGAGCAAGCGGAACAGCATTTGAAACCGTTCGCACAACTGCATCTGGCGCACGTGGGCTATGAGAAGACTCCTGATGCCAATCGTTTCACCCTGCCCATGAAGAGTGTGGCCCATTGGGCGGGCCGGCTGGATGACTTTTGGGCACAATTGAAACAGTGGGATTTTGACGGATACACGGTCCGGATTTTCTGTGTGAATGCCGGCGAGCGCCGCCGCTTGCATGAATTGTTCGAGGACCAGGGGTATCATCCCGGTCAGGACGTATTTGATCTGAATGTGGATATCGGACGCCTGCGGGGGGGCTTTGTATCGGAGAAGGAGAAGCTGGCGGTTTTCAGTGAACGCGAGATATTCGGACGGCATTATGTGCGCCGAACCCGGCGGCGTTTTGAAGCGGGCGTGGCCATTACTCAGTTCAGCGATCTCAAGACCGGCGATTATGTGGTACACGCGGCGCACGGGATCGGGCGCTATACCGGGTTGCGGCGGTTCGAGGGCAAGCCGGGCGACTTTATGGTCCTGCATTACAGCGGCGGTGGTGTGCTGTATGTCCCGGTGACGCATATTGACAGTGTGCAGAAATATCTGGCGGGCGAAGGGGCCACGCCGAAGATAGACAAATTGGGGGGGGCGACATGGGCGCGCACCAAGGCGAAGGTGAAGAAGGCGGTGCGGGATATGACCGCCGGCCTTATCAAGTTGTACGCCGAGCGGGAATCGCATAAAGGCCATGCCTTTGCCCCGGACACCCCCTGGCAACAGGAATTCGAGGACGCCTTTGAATATGATGAAACCCCGGATCAGGAGCGTGCCATCCGGGATACGAAGGCCGACATGGAGCAGGCCCGGCCCATGGACCGCCTCATCTGCGGCGATGTGGGCTACGGCAAGACGGAAGTGGCCCTGCGCGCGGCCTTCAAGGCGGTCATGGAAGGGAAACAAGTGGCCCTGCTGGCCCCCACCACCGTGCTTGTACAACAACATTACAATGTCTTTCGCGAACGTCTTGCGGATTTTCCGATACGGGTGGAAATGCTGAGCCGCTTCCGCACCCCGAAACAAATCAAGGAAACGGTGGAAGGGCTGCATTCCGGCGAAGTTGATATCGTTGTGGGAACGCATCGCCTTACGTCGAAAGACATACAGTTTAAGGATTTGGGCCTGCTGATCATCGACGAGGAGCAACGCTTTGGGGTCGGCCACAAGGAAAAACTGAAGCAGTTGCGGTCGCAGGTGGATGTATTGACCATGTCCGCCACGCCCATCCCCCGCACCCTGCATTTCTCCTTGATCGGGTTGCGCGATATGAGCGTAATCAACACCGCGCCCAATGACCGCCTGCCGATCCACACCTGCATCGAAGCGTGGGACCCCAACCTTGTCCGTGAAGCGATTCAGCGCGAATTGGCGCGGCAGGGGCAGGTCTTTTATCTGCACAACCGGGTGCAGACGATTGAGCATGTGGCGGTGATGGTGCAGAAGCTGGCGCCCCGCGCGCGCGTGGCCGTGGGGCATGGGCAGATGCCGAAGCATGCATTGGAAGAGGTAATGATAGCGTTCGTGAACAAGGAAATTGATGTCCTTGTTTGCACCACCATCATCGGTTCCGGGATCGATATTCCCAACGCCAACACCATCATCATTGACCGCGCGGACATGTTCGGCCTCAGCGAGCTTTACCAAATTCGGGGCCGCGTGGGCCGCTACAAAAACCGCGCGTTCGCTTATCTGCTGGTCCCCGGCGACAAGGCGCTCTCGGAAGACGCCCAGCAGCGCCTCCAGGCCCTCGAAGATTTCTCCACGCTCGGCTCGGGATTCCGGATTGCCATGCGCGATCTCGAAATCCGGGGCGCGGGCGATTTGCTCGGCGCGGAACAAAGCGGCCACATCGCCACGGTCGGTTATGAAACCTACCGGGAACTCATTGCGGAAACCGTTGCGGAGTCGAAGGGCGAACCGCTCAAGAAACGCGGCCTGCCACCCTTCGAGATAGCGATTGATGCGTTTGTCCCGGACGACTACGTGCCGGTCGCACAGCAGAAAATGACACTTTACCGGCGCATCGCCGCGGTGTACTCCGAGGAAGAGGTGGACGACCTGCTGGCGGAATTGAAAGACCGCTATGGCTATCCCCCCAATCCGGTCCGGCGCTTGCTGGACGTCATGCGGGTCCGCGCGCTCGCCGGAGACCTTGGCGTGCGGTCCATGTCATTGGCCAAGGGCGTGTTTCGGCTCGATTTTGAATCCAGCCAATTTATGAACCGCAAGAAACAACACGCCCTGCGCGGGGTCTATGGGGACGCCTTGGAATTCATCTGGCAGGAACGGCCCTCCATGTCCTATACCCTGCCCAAGGAATCCGAGTCTCCCCTCCACGAAGCCGAACGAATGCTGAAAACGCTGCAAGACGTGTGAGTCGAAGACTTATAGCACACTCACGGCGTCAACGGAAGAATAACATAGGGGGTAATTGTTCGCGCCCTGTTTTATCCAAGGCCGGCCACATTTTCCTTGTACAGCTCGTTTCGAGTATTCTTTTCCGGTAAAAACCAGTGATACAATGGCCTTGCAACCTCACAAGGGAAATATCATGGAACAAACAGGACATTTTTTCACAACCATCTATGGCCGGAATTTAATTGCCGAATTGCCGATCTTTGTGCACCGGCCGTACCTGGTGGTGACAATGGAGGATTTGTGGCCGAAGTTTTCGGATTGTTTTGATGACGGGTTGGGCCATGTGCATTTTGTGAAAACCCTCGAACACGAGGAACTCGGGCGCATCATCGAGAAACTGCCCGCGTGCAGCGGCGTTATCGGGCTGGGCGGGGGGCAGGCGCTCGATGTGGCCAAACTGGTGGCCTGGACCCGCCGCCTGCCGCTTTTCCAGGTTCCCACGGCCATGTCGGTGAATGCCGCGTTCGGGCATCGGGCCGCCGTGCGGATGGGGGGCAAGGTGCGCTATATAGGCTGGGCCGTGCCGGAGGCGGTCTACATTGATTTTGACGTGATGCAGGGCGCACCGCTTGCGTTGAACCGCAGCGGCGTGTGCGACATCCTTTGCTACCATACCGCGCACGCGGACTGGAAGCTCGCCCACGAGCATGGCAAGACCGAAGCGAAATGGCCCTATGATCCGCGGTTGGTGGCGGAGGCAAAAGCCGTGCTCGATTCCGTGATGCTGAAACTGGACGACATCCGCGATGTGACGGAGGAAGGCATCCGCACGCTGATGAACGCGCATCGCTGGGGCGGCGCGGCGTTTCATAACGCGGGGTGGAATCCCCGGCACATCGAAGGTGTCGAGCATTTCTTCTTTTATACGCTTGAATATCTCACGGGCAAGCCCTTCATTCACGGCCAGCCGGTGTGCCTGGGCTTGTATATCGGGTCGGCGCTTCAGGAGAATCGTGCGGAAGAGATGTTGCAGGCCGTGCACAAGGTTAAGGTGGATATCCGTCCTGAAGCCATGGGGGTCACTTGGGACGAAGCGGCGGAGGCGATGCGCAAAATGGCGTGGTATATCGAGCAAGCGGGCTTGTGGTATACGGTGGCGAGCGCCCGCCCGGTCACCGAAGAATTCATCGCGCATATCCGGGAGCGGGTAACGGCGGTGTATGGCCCCTGGAAGGGTTGATAGCGGAATAACGTATACATTCAGCACCCCGAATAGTTAATATCAAATAACAAATTTTCAGGGTTAAACGGAGCATTATCCTATGATGTTTGGTAAGGCTTTTCCCATAAAATGCCTGGCTTTCTTTGTAATAGCCGCCTGTTCCGCCCACGCCACCCCGAAAGGGCGCGTGATCATTCTGGGCTTTGACGGCATGGACCCGGGGATTGTGCAGGAGATGATGGGAAAGGGTGAACTGCCGAATTTGGCGAAACTCGCGAAGGATGGAAGTTTTGCCCCCTTGGCATCGAGCAATCCCCCGCAGTCGCCCACGGCGTGGTCGAATTTCGCCACCTGCCGCACGCCCGTCCACCATGGCGTCTTTGATTTCCTGCGGCGCGATCCCAAGACCTATTTCCCCAGCCCCGGCTTCGGCAGCAGCAAACGTCCCGACCTCGCGCCCGATGGCGCGCTTCTGCGCGGAGCCCGGTATGAGGGCAACCGCAAGGGCGACAGTTTTTGGAAGGTGGCGAGTGACGCCGGCGTCAAAGTGAAGGCGCTCACCGTGCCCTACGCCTACCCCGCCGAACCCTTGGGGGCGGAGTGTTGTGAACTGTGCGGATTGGACGTGCCGGACATACGGGGCACGCAAAGCACGTATTTCGCCTTTTCGGAAGACTTCGCAAAAATCGAGCCGGTCCCCGGCGGAATGCGTCTCCCCTTGAAATTTGAAAATGACGCGGCAACGGTGCAGGTTCCTGGAATTGCGCCCAGCAAGAGCGATAAATACGCCGAAGTCCCCATCCTGTTCAAGGCGGACCGTCCTTCGAAAAGCGTGACGATCACCATCCAAGAACAGAATTTCACCCTCAAACAGGGCGAATGGTCCCCTTGGGCGGAATGGACCTTCACTCTTTCTCCCGCGTACCGTGTGCGCGCCATCAGCCAGTTTCATCTCGCCGAGGCGGGCGAAAAAATCCGCCTCTACATGACCTGTCTTCAGATTCACCCCCGTGAACCCATGATGCCGATCAGCACCCCATCCAACTATGCCTCGGAACTCGCGGACCGCTACGGCCTGTTCAAAACGGTCGGATGGGGACATGATACAAAAGCGCTTCAAAGCAACGATATGAGCGAGGATACGTTTCTGGACGATGCAAAACGAATGGTGGAATGGAACGCGCGCCTGACCCTCGATGAACTGGACCGCGGCGGTTTCGATTTGCTGTTGTCCGGCTGGACCGCCACGGACCGCATTTCGCACCTCTTTTGGGCCTATCGGGACCCCAAACATCCCCTTTACTCCGATGCCATGAATCAGAAATACGGACGCGTCATCGAAGACTCTTACATTCAAGCGGATGGAATCGTGGGCGAGGTCATGAAACGCCTCAAAGAGAACGATTTGCTCATGATCATGTCCGACCACGGATTCCACAGCTTCCGTTACGGATTCAACGTCAACACATGGCTCGTGCGCAATGGCTACCTGGCCATCAAAGGCCAGCGCGATCCCGCCACCGCCAGCACGGACACAAAATACCTGATGGACTTTGACTGGACCCGGACAAAGGCCTACGCTCTGGGTCTCGGCATGATTTTCCTTAATCTTCAGGGCCGTGAAAAACAGGGCATTGTGTCTCCCAACGAAGCTCCCGCCCTCTTGGAGGAAATCAAAGAAAAACTCCTCGCCCTCAGCGATCCCAACACCCATGAAAAGGTATTCAGCAATATCTACGTTATGGCGAACGCCCAAGGCGAATCCGCCATGGACGCCCCCGACCTCCAACTCGGCTACGCGGACGGATACCAGACCGGAAAAGCCTCCGCCTCCGGGGCCGCCCCCAAGGAAATCATCGAACCCAACAAAGACAAATGGTCCGGAGAACACGCCAGTTCCGACGTGGCCTCCACCCCCGGCATCTTCTTTTCCAATAGAAAGACAGCCGGAGAACCCTGCCTGCTCGATCTTGGCGTAACCGCGCTCACGTACCTTGGCGCCGCTGTCCCAAAAACTTTTGAAGGAAAACCATTGCTGGGTGAATAAGTTCAGTGGAGAAATTCATCCCCTGATGAATGGTTGATGCCGGAAGGCTGGAACACTAGAATGACGCGCATAACCACAGGAGGTTCAGGACATGAAGGGATGCGTGTGTTTTTTCATGGCGGCCGCGTTCGCGGCGGCGTGTGGGTCCATGTTTGCCGAACAGGCCGCCTCATTTGACGGGAAATACTACCGGGGCGAAGGCGATCCCGAATATCTTCAACTATTAGACATTTCGCGGCGTATGTTTGAGCCCGACCCGGAATTCCAGAACATGCCCATGCTCTACATGCCGGACTGGAACGGCTTCGTGGAGGGTCCTACTTGGGGCGCATGGTGGATTCAGAACAGTTACGGCACCACCTATTGCGCCTTGCCGTTTTATCTCGAACCCTACATCAGTTTTCTGCAAAACGCACAGGACCTGTGGTTCACCCAGATGGGCGATGGGAAGCGCAAGGGCATGAAGGACTGGGTGGCCCCGGATGGCTGCCTCTGCGATGCGGCCGCGCCGGGTATGATTTATTATAAACAGGGTGATGGGAAAATTGACATTCATGACTGGGGCATGGAGTTCACGGCCGCCGGCGTCGTGCTGCAATCCGAATTGTTGCTAATCAGCCGCGACAAGACGGACATCGAACACTATCTGCCCATGTTGGAACGTTCCGCGAATTTCATCGAGACCCGCCGTGACAAGAACAACCTTTTCCTCGCGGGGCCGGCGGGCAACCTGCTCGCGCCGAGCTACGCGGGCTGGAAGCGTCCCGATGGCTCCTTTGACAAGGCGTATCTTTCCGGCCTGTCCATCACCTATATCGCCGCGCTCGACCGCTTGATTGAATTGGAAAAAATGATGCTGCGCACCACCGAGGCGGGGATGTACACGGACCGCCGGGACCGTGCCAGGGAGGGGCTGACGCAACTCATGACCGAGGACGGCTATTTCATCAAATCACTGGATCCGGACGGCACGAAACACGGCGTGTATGGCGCGCCCCGGCACGGTTATTTCGAGGCTTCGCCCAACCATGACGCCATTGCCTTCCGCATTGTGGACGATGCCCATGCCGAGCGCATCTACCAGATGATAGACTCGATTCCCCTGTTGCGGCGGCACGATCTCATCTGTGCAAACGAACCCGGCCTCGATGACATGTACGAATCGGATACATCCTGGCTTTGGCAGCATGGCACGTGGGTTAACGGGGGGCATTGGTCCACCTGCGAAGCGCGGATGATCATGGGCTACTACCGCCTGAACAAATACGAGGACGCGGCGCGCGCGATGAACGCCATTTTGAAGTTTGCGCGCCAATTCCGCATGGACAACCCCCTGGTGGACTTCGGTAACGCGGTTTATCAGCCCAAAGAACCCATTAACCTCTGTTACGACACCTTCGGCCCGCCCGCCGCCATGATTCGCGGACTCTTCGAATATCTATATAGCGCAAATACTCTCACCCTCCTCCCCCACATTCCCACCGGCATCACCCGCTTGGAGCAGCGCTTCCCGGTCCGGTTCGGCGCCAAACAACTCTATCTGGCCACGGCGGGTGTCGGGCCGATCAAAGCCGTCCGAATCAATGGACAGGAATGGACGAAATTCGACGCCGTCACCATCACCCTTCCCTATGATGAAATTCCTGAACATGCGCATCTGCTCATTGCGTTTGGCAACACGGCGCTGGATACCCTCCCGGATTTCAAGGTGGATGCGCCTCCGCCGGCATTGCCGGAAGGTCAGGATTCCTTCTGGACCTCGGATGATATCGAAGCGCTTGCGGGAAAAGACGCGGCCAATCTCCCTATCGCCATGGACCGCCTCCATAAATTCTGTCAGAGACTTAAAGAAAACAAGTTGGAAAATACCTATGAAGGCCGCCATGCCCGCTTGATCCTTGCACAACTCCGGGTCATCCACGAGCGCCAACAGTTGAAGGCCGCCGGGAAACTGACCGCGCTGCCGGAAGCCTCCCAAGCCGCCGCGGACAAACTCTATGTGGACACCCTGTTCAAATTGGAGCAGGGATTGGTAAAAGTGCTGGATTCGTATGCCAATGCCACCGCGCCTGTTAAAAAATCCATATATCAGGCGTGGCGGGAGTAACCGCTTGATTTTCATTCCCTTGACTGAATGCAGGACACTCCCTGTTTCAACCGCAAATGCCACAGAGTGTGGGGTGGCCATGGCCGGGCGTACCATCTGGCCGCCGGACTTCCCGTGAAATGAAATAAGATGCGCTTTCCCGTTGTTGTATTGAAAAAAACACACAATGGACGTATGCTTAAGGCAAGCCGGGAGGGCGAGGAATGAAACAGCGTATCGCGTGTATTATTGCGGGTGTTATCGGACTAAGTGTTGTGCCCATCGCGGGAGGTATCCCCGCGGAGAACTATCCTCCGCCGGATGCGCCCGCCATTCAAGCCGGGATACACTCCCTCGTGCAGTCCCTTGAATCGGCCAAAGAGGCCAATACGGCCACTTCGGATGAATTCCTTATCATCGCCTATCAACTTGCCCAGGGCCGCCCCCCCACTCCCGCTGAATTTTTTACGTTGCGGATGCTTCACGTACAAGAACGTCTTTCGCGGGAGCAGATTCTTTTATTGGCGTTGCAGAATGAACAGGGTGAAATCACCTGGGGGCAATGCCGGACGTTTCTGGAAAAGGCGGATTCCACCGGGTTCGCAGGTACCGCCGCGACTCGGGCCTTGGCGAAATCCCTCGCAAAAACGTCAATCGACGAAGTTGTGGAGAAATTGCTGTCCGAAGCCCCTTCAACGGCGGAATTTCCCGTTGTGGAGAAGGATTCCGCCGCGCCCCAGCCCAACATTGAATACACCCCCTATTTTGGCGATTTGCATAACCACTCCAATTTGTCCCATGGCTTGGGAACCGCCGATGAGGCCTACACCTATGCACGCGACGTCGCAGAACTGGACTTCTTTTCACTTTCCGATCATTCGGAATTGATGATTTTCTGGCCTTGGGATGATAAATGGGAGCACATGCGGGAAACCGCGGAAAAATACAATGCGCCGGGGGAATTTGTCACGTTGTGGGGATTCGAGTGGTCGAATCCGTTGCTGGGGCATATCAATGTTTTCAATACGGACGAGATGACCAACTGCATTGCCACCTTCACCTTATGGAGCCTGTACAAATGGATTGAGGCCCGTCCCGAGGCGTTCGGTACGTTCAATCACCCCGGTTTTTTCAACTATGCCATCGGCGAATTCCAACATTTTGCTTTCCCTCCCGGCGCCCCGCAGCAAATGGTGGGCATTGAAACCTTTAATGAATGCCTGGGTTTTGATTTCTACTATTACCAAAACCGCTGGGGCGCTGATTTGCCCTATATTGACCTTGCGAACACCCGGGGCTGGAACCTCGGTCCGCTGGGAGGCGATGATAACCATGTAGCCACCTGGGATACCCGGTGTCCGGCCCGCACGGTGGTGCTGGCCACCGAACTGACCCGCGAGGCCATTATCGAGGCCTACCGGGCACGCCGGTTCTACTCCACGGAAAATATGAATTTGTTCCTGGATTTCCGGTGTGCCGGGTATCCGATGGGCTCCCATTTGGACGGTATTCCACGCACTTTCACTGTCTCGGCGCATGATGCGGATGGAACGCCCCTCAAAGAGGTGCGGCTGTACCGGAACGGCATTTTGCGGGAAACGAAAGCGGCCAACGCCAGCGCCATTGAGGTCACCTTCAGCGACCTCAATGCCCTGGGCAAGGATTATTATTATGTTATTGCCGTGTCAACCTTGGGCGTGAATGGCGGTCGCCCCTGCGAAGCCATGAGTTCGCCCATTTGGTTTGCGGCGGCTTCCACGCCTCAACCGGGGTGCGCGGCGGTGGCCGGGGCAACGTTGCCGCCGTTTGATCCCCGGTATCTGCCCGCGTGGGCGGTGGTGTTGATTCCCCCCATCGTGTTCTGGCGGCGGGGGATGCGAAAATCCATAAAAATAGTGTAATTTTGGGCAAAATGGAAGAGAACGTGTTTCCATAAATAATAATTCGCATGGCATCATTATTTTATGGTATACTGTCCTTTTATGGACAAAGATACTTCACAGATTGTTCTCCATGACCGTTCGGCGGCCACCTTGCGCGAGCAGGACCTATGCCGGGAGGCATTGGCGTCTCATGCCTACGATGAAATGTCGGACGAGGAATGGATATTACTTTGCGAAAAAATTGCGAAGGAAGCCACGGAAGCAGCGATCAAGGATTAGGGAATTTGCGGCAAAATTGCAGTTGCGGTGGCCGCGAGACCAATATAGCACGTAGAAACCAAAACAGAAAGGAACCTTAAACCATGAACATTTATGTGGGCAATGTGCCGCACGCCGCCACCGACGACGAACTTCGGCAGGCTTTCGAAGCGTTTGGCAAGGTAGCCAGCGCAACCATTATCCGCGACAAGTTCAGCGGCGATTCACGCGGCTTTGCCTTCGTTGAAATGCCCTCGAAAGATGAAGCCATGGCGGCCATCACGGGCCTGAACGGCCAGGACTTCGGCGGACGCACCCTGAACGTCAATGAAGCCCGGCCCAAGCGTGAAGGCGGCGGGGGCGGCGGCGGTCATCGTGACGGCGGCGGCGGACGTCGTGGCGGCGGCGGGTACGGCGGCGGCGGACGTGGCGGTGGCGGCGGTGGACGCGGCGGGCGTTCCTGGTAATCTCAAGCGCCCGGCCTGTCCGCGCCACGCGCGACAGGTGGCGCAATCAGATGGAATTACACACGCCGGTGAGTGGGACGGATTCCCAATCACCGGCGTTTCAATTTTTAGAGAACGCTATTACCGGCGCCGCAACAAGCTCCGGCCTCTCCGCACATTCAGGCGCCGTCCCCCCGCTGGCCGTTCGGAGGCCGGCTGATAGAGGGAGATAACCGGCACCGCGCCTTCCCATTCTTCGCGGGGCAGATTTTTGCCCAAGCTGCGCTCAATGGTTTTAAGGGCCATAAATTCGTCCGGGCATACAAAGGTGATGGCTTCGCCCGTGGCGCTCGCCCGGCCGGTCCGGCCAATCCGGTGCACATACTCATCGGAGGTTTTTGGGATGTCAAAGTTAATGACATGGCTGACGCCTTCGATATCCAGGCCCCGCGCGGCAATATCCGTGGCGACGAGTACGTTATAACGTCCCTGGCGGAAACCGTCGAGCGCCTGCTGCCGCTGGCCCTGGGTGCGGTCGCCATGAATGGCTTGCACCTTGAACCCGGCTTTGTGCAGTGCCTTCGTTACAAAATCGGTGCGGCGCCGGGTGCGCATGAACACCAGCGCGGAACGCACCTTCTTTTCGCGCAGAATCTTGGTCAACAGCCCTACCTTGCCGGTTTGCGCCACGGTGTAAATGCCCTGCCGCACCGTGTCCGCCGGGGCGGATACCACGCCAATCTGAATGCGAACAGGGTCGTGCTGCATATCCGAGGCCAGCCGGATGATTTCGGGCGGAAAGGTGGCGGAGAACATCATGGTTTGCCGCTCTTTCGATATGTGGGTGAGAATGCGCCGGACGTCCGGGATGAATCCCATGTCCAGCATGCGGTCTGCCTCATCAATCACCAGGATGGACACGTGCTTGAGATGCACGTTTTTGCGTCCAATGTGATCCAGCAAACGACCCGGGGTGGCGATGATGATGTTGCAGTTCTTGCGCAACGCCATGATCTGGTCCGCAAACCCGACGCCGCCATGCACGCAGACGGAACGCAAGCCTAGGGGTTTGGCCAACGGCCCCATCACGGAGTGCACTTGCCGTGCGAGTTCACGGGTGGGCGCAAGGACCAGCATGGTGCGGTTGGGGCCGGTTTGGCGGACCAAGCGGGTGAGCGCCGGCAGCGCAAAGGCCAAGGTCTTGCCCGTGCCGGTCTGGGCACTGGCGATGATGTCGCGGCCTTCCAGTGCGACGGGAATGGTTTGTTCCTGAACCGGCGTGGGTTCCAGAATGTCTTGCTGCTTAAGAATGGATAAACAGCGCGGATCAATGGAGAATTCGTCAAAGAACACGTTTGTTCCCTTCCGGGCCTTGATATTTTTAGTGTTGCAAGGCCCTGTTTTGCCTGCTGAGCACCGGCAAAGTGGGAAACAACACGCGTATGCGATGAACCAATCTTCGTAGGTGATGTAGTGTAGATGGATGATTCTCAGGAACCGCCCCTACCTATCCAACAGCAGAATACGTGAGGGAAGTATACACGCTCTCGGCGAAATTTGCAAAAAAGCGAATTGTATCATGGGTAGCGTTATTAAAATTGGCCACGTTTCAGTTCCGCGATAGAGAGGAGGCGGCCATAGACACTGCCCAGGGCGGCCAGCACCCCGGCATGTATAGCGCGGGCGGGGATGGGCTCGCCGTTAAAGTGCAGATCGCGGGTGGCCATGGCGTCATGCAGCATGAGGACGGAAAAACCATAATCGAACGCGGCACGGACGGTGGCATCGACGCACATGGCGGTCATCATGCCGGTGATGGCGAGTTGCTCGATGCCTTGGGCGTGCAGAAATTCCAGAAGCGGGGTTTCACGGAAGCTGTTGGGAAAGTGTTTTTGAAAGACCGGCTCCCCTTCGATGGGGGCCACCAGCGGATGGATATTCGCCCCTTCGGTATCCGGGAGAAAGAAGGTGGCTCCGGGACGAAGCGAGAGATGTTGTATATGAATGACGGGCCATTGCATGGTTCGGAAATAACGGAGCGCTTCGGAAGCCTTTTCGGCCGCGGCAAGGGAACCGGAGAGTTCAAAGGCACCTCCGGGAAAGTAATCGTTTTGAATGTCGATAAGTAAGAGGGCCGTTTTCATGATTACTATTCCTTGCGCTATCTTGAAATAGGATTTGCAGGTGTACAAGCAAAATGATAGGTTCCGGCATCCACGGTGAGCACCGGATGGCCTTCGTCCGTGTTCACCTGTTTGATGCCAGGGTTGTCTTGGGCGGGTTTTCCGGATTCCTTGAGGATGGATGCCACCGGCACGGGCAACAGGATTGAGGCGGAGGCGGCATTCGGCACAGTAACATCCAAGGAGAAGGCACCCTCGGTCTTTTTCCAATGTACTTCAATACGGCCTTTGGGACTGTCATAATAGCCTTGGGCGTCCTGGATGTTACCCACTGGGGTGGGTGCGATAAGCAAGCGTTCAAATCCTGCGCTATCTTGGGCCTGACGAATGCCCAACAGATAGCCCTGGAACCATTCCTGGATATGGCCAAACATGCAGTGATTCAAGGAGGAACCGGGTTTGTCCCACTGTTCGGAAAGCGTCTTCAGGTTGAATTGCCGCAACATGCAGCCGTATCCCGGCGGATCGGTGCGGTCAATCATGCGGTAGACGATGTCGGAGCGTCCGGCCTCGGCGAGGCTCTGCACGAGAAAACGAAAACATACTTCACCGGTCGTGGGCCGGTATTGCATGGATTCCACGGCCTGCACGAGGTTTTGAAGCACCGCGCCCCGATCCGCATCGGGGACCAGCCCGAAAAACAGTCCACAGGCCAGCGCTGCTTGGCTTCCCGTGGCCACGGTATGTTTTTGGGGGTCGTAGTACGCGCGAAGAAAATCCGCGCGCACTTGATTGGCGAGGCTGGCAAATTCCACTTCCTCCACCGGGCGTTGTGTCATGCGGGCGGTTTCCGCGAGGATTTGGGCGTTGTCATAGAGCATGACGGTGGCGGTCAATTCGAGCGGGGTAAGTTGGGAATAGCCGTTGTGGCCTTTCTCGGGAGTCCAATCATACCAATCGCCAAGACCGCCCTTGGCGAGCCCTTTGGCGTTGCGGGTACTCGCCAGATACCGCGTATACTTGGCCATGGTGTCATATTGGCGTTCAAGAATGGCCGTGTCGCCATACCAGCGGTAAAGCAACCACGGAATCTGGACGCTGGCACTCCCCCACTCCGCCGACTCGAAGAAACCTTCACTGAATCGCGTATATTCCGGGGCGATATCGGGTACCATTCCATTTTCAAGCTGGGATTCCGTGGTGTCGCGGCAGATTTTTCGATACAGTCCGGATACATCAAAATGGTAAAAAATGGATGGTCCCATGAGGTGCGGCACTTCGAGCCAGCCCAGTTTTTCGCGGTGCGGGCAATCTGTTAACACACTTTGCAGATTACTGCGTACGGAACGGTTGATCATCGCCTCGATATCGTTGAAGAGGGGATTATCGCACTGAAAACTCCCCACTAACGGTGCGGAACTGGTCACGAAATCCGCGCCGGCTTCGAGCAGGACAGGCCGTGTGGCATGTTGTGAAGTGTCCTCCGGACGGTCCACACCGCTGATGAACAAATACTGGAACCCAAAATAGGTGAAGCGGGGCCGGAAGACTTCGTCCCCGCTGCCTTTGAGGGTATAGGTGTAGGAATGGCCCTTCCAGGGCGCGTCGGGCAGTTCGGAAACTTCGATCTTGACGCTTTGCCCGGCTATTCCGTGCACCGTAATGAAAGGCCGCGCGGAGAGATTCTGTCCGAGATCCAGCCAATACGTCCCATCGCCTGTGCGCTTATAGGCTGCGGCGGATAGTGTATCCGCCACGGTAACCGGAGGGGCCTCTGAAATGCGCAGGACTCCGCCAGGGCCATCCACAATCTGCGCCGCTTTCCATTGGGCGTCATCAAAATCGGGGGTATCCCATCCGGGTTGTTCCAGCCGCGCATCATAGTCTTCACCGCCATAGATGCAACTGAACGTGATTGGGCTGTGCGCCGTTTTCCATGTGGCATCCGAAACAACAAGATCGGAAGTTCCGTCCGCATAGTCCAACCGCATTTGGAGAATGAGCTTCGGCTCGCCGAAAGAACCCTTGAATTTGACGTAACGGCCTCCTTTGACGTTGTACATGCCATTCCCCAACATGACGCCGAGGGCATTCCGCCCCGGATGCACCGAGGCGGCAACATCGAACGGAACATAGAGACAGGTCTTGCGGTAGTTCGTCCAGCCGGGATCCAGAAAATGATTGCCCACTTTAGCTCCATTGAGCGAGAGTTCAAACTGCCCCAGCCCGCATACAAACACCACGGCTTTCTTAATGGGCTTGTCCGCCGGAGTGAATACTTTCCGGAAAATGGGCAATTCCGGCCCCTCGCCGCCAATCCATTGGGCCTTCCATTGTTCAGGGGACAGTGTATCGGATGCGTTATTGTTTGCAGGAGCTGGAGCAGGATCAACCGCCCTAGCCTGCAAGACAACCATCGCCGATAGCACCATGCACGCCAACATTATTTTCCGGACTATAAAATACATGCTTTTCTCCCTATTGCATTTATGAATATCATACACTTCCCGGTAAATTCTTAACAGTAATTGCGCTGATCCCAATAAACCAAAACCTGTTCAGACTATGGTATAGTGTATTCCCATAAAGACGAGGCATAAAAAAGGATTTCTCATGAATAAAATTGAACTCGAAAATCAACCATTCATCTATCCGATGCCGGTGGTGATCGTGGGGGCGGAGGTGGAAGGCAAACCGAATTACATGACGGCGGCCTGGGTGACGCCGGTGAATTTCAAGCCGGTGATGATTGGGGTGACGCTGGGCAAGAGCCATTACACCTGCAAGGGAATCCGGGAACACGGCGAGTTCAGTCTTTCGATTCCCTCGCAGGACCAGATGCGTGCCGTGGATTATGTCGGATTGGTCAGTGGGAACAAGGCGGACAAGTCGGAGGTATTTGAGGCGTTTTATGGGGAACTGAAACACGCGCCGATGGTGAAGGAGTGTCCCTTGACCATGGAATGCCGCGTGACCGAGGTGGTTTCCTTGAAAGTCGATGATTTGTTTATTGCGGAAATGGCGGGGGTATATTGCAGTGACGATTGTCTTACCGGTGGCGAAATCGATATTGCGAAGGCGCGCCCGTTTGTGTTCACCATGCCGGACAAGGGGTATTGGTCGTTGGGTGAAAAAATCGGGACGGGTTGGGAATCAGGAAAAGGGTATCGTTAGGGCGTCTTTTTAACCGCCTCGTGCAACCGTTTCAGCAAGGCCACGGATTCGCGGTGGATAAGGGGTCCGATTTCGGGGCCACAGGAATTTTCTTCACCGTATTGACCATCCGGCTCGAACGCGTGGGGCGGTTTGGCGTCCCATTGGCTTTTGGGGATGATATACCCGATTTCATCGTTGGCAAGCCCGAACACCATGCGCATTTTCCCTTCCATGACTTCCGTGCGCAAGGGCGGTACTTCCACGGGTGCCAGGGGATAGAAATCGGCGCCCTCGGGGCTTTTAATCCCGCCGTCCATGATTTCGGGGTAGAGTTCGCCGGGGATGGTGAGGATTTCGAGTTCTCCGATGCGCACGGCGTTAATTTCGGAACGGGCATTGAAGGGCCAAAATACACCGGGATGAATCAACCCGAGAACGATGGCGGCGCCAAAAATACCCTGAACAGGGCCATAGATTGTCTTTGCCGCAACGGTCAACCGCGGATTTTCATTTTTCCAAATCGCGCCGCCGCGCAGGGTATTGACGGTTTTGATGGCCAGGTTTTGCCCCAGGGCCTCGGCCTTCTCGAAGGAGTCTTCCTTGAATTTGCGTGTGCCGTCCCGATGCGGCACTTCCATCCCGAGTTGGGTCATCAAACCACCCACGGCGCCCTGAAAATACAGGCACATCCCGCCCAGACCTTGCACACCATTGGGTTCGGGCACCCCTTTTTCCACCCCGTCGCGCCAGTATCCGCAGAAATCGGCGGTGATGTAGGGATTGCGCCCGCCGAGCGTTTCCGGGTGATTTCCCCAGTTAAGCAGGGTGGCGATGGTGTCATTGGCGCCCGGTTTTACAAAACGCACACAATTAAGTTTTGTGTCAATCACGATGGGCTTCCGGGTATCGGTGACAAAGCCTTCGGGATTCAGTTCATAGGTGGAACAGAACATTTCAGCGGGCTGGAGGTTCTTCACGGCCTCTTCGAGGGCCTCCTTCGTGGCGTTTAAAACGCGTTCCATGTGGGGCTGATCGAAACTCCAGGGATTGGGTATGGGGCTGCTGTAGATGCCCATGGTATCGGGGGTTTCGTGATTGTGTACACAGGTCACAATCACATGGTCAATTTTCAGGGCGGGGTCAATCCGCTTGCGGATGTCGATCACCTTGTCATGAAACATGCCGATGGCGTCCAGGGTGGCCATGGCAACGGTCAGGCCATTATTGCGAAATGCAATGGCCCGGACCTGGATGGGATCATGCACGCCCTTGGCCGGGCGGTCCGTGTTGAATCCGGTCATCCAGACCGCATCGAATTTTTCATTGTTGTTCCGGTCGGTGTAGGTGTCCGGGCCTGCCAGAGGTTTTATAAAACGCAACAACCCCATTTTGGGTTTGTAGGTGTTGTCATTGTCCGCGTCAATGAAAACATCATACTTGTCCATATTCGGCGTGATGTCGCGCAGGGCCACACCCACGTGCAGCAAGCCCGGCGGGGTGGCATCGCCGGTTTTCACAAAATCCAGATAATACGACCGGTAAGGCCCGATCATGCGATAGGCCAGGAATGCGGCCAAGAGGAGTATGAACACGCCCAGAGCGGCAATGACTTTGTGCCGCCGGAAAAAAGAACGGTTGGAACTCATGTGTGGGCTTCCTTGTTTATGGGACATCGTTTGATGATAGTGTAACAGCAGAGAGAATACACTTCAACGAACTGCCCGCCATATTTGCAGGTCCCGTAAAAATCTCAACATCACGGTCCTGAAAAGAACAACTTCAGCAAAAATTTCCCTCCCACAGCTTTCCTGTAACACTTTTTCGGCGGTTCCGCACAGTATATACAGCGAACGAGTGGATTTCGCGTAGTGGCAACCGAGACGCATGGAGGGACGCCTATGCAGAAATAGAGGAAGTGTTCTCTGCCCAAGACGGTATTTGTAGCGGCGGACAGACTGGGGCAGATACTCACGAAGACGGATTCTGGATGAGGCCCCAACGTAACCAACAAGGAGGAAAAGTATATGAACGTAAGTTCCATTCTGTCGTATAGCACCAATAGCTATATGACCAACGTGGCAAGCCGGCTGGCCAAATCGCAACAGGGTACCTCTGACGCGGCCAGCTTTGCCGCACAAATCATTCAGCAAGAAGACAAGAACGGAGATGGAATGATCAGTGCGGATGAGTCCCGTATTGATTCCAAACGCTTCACCGAACTCGATACCGACAGCGACGGGCTCATCACCCAGGACGAGTTGTTGGCAAGCGCCAAGAATCGTCCGGAGGGAATGGGGCCGGGCAGGCCGCCGATGGGACCGCCTCCCACGGGCGATCCAACGGAGATGGCCACCCGCATTATCGGGAACGATGACAGGGACGGGGACGGGGCGATTAGCTTGGCGGAAAGTCCCCTGAATTCGGAGGAATTTGGCAAGATCGACATGGACGGGAGCGGAACGCTTTCCGTGGATGAACTGACGGCGAATTTCAAGGCGCGTCAGGCGGATATGGCCCAACACAACCTTCTGGAGGCTTCCGAAGAGGACAGCAGCAGTTCGTTTTCACTTATGCCGCTCTTGGCGCAAAACTCCGCGAGCGCCGCGTATGGCGGTAAAAACCAACTCTACAATTTGCTGCAATCAGCGGCCCAGAACCTTTCTGTGAGTGCATGACTTTTCCGTTTTGCGAAATGCGGGGATGAAACTTTTCTTCCCCGCATTTTTTCACATTAGCATGAGGAAACGCCTTGATGAAAGCGCCGGAGGTTCTTGAGAGCGCGGTGGAGCCTAACACGAATGCGCGATTCGTTCCATCCGGTGGAATGGGCGATTTCCACGGCATTGAATCCTTGCAGATATTTCATTTCGATAAGAATGCGGTCCATGCGTCCCAGGGGGGCCAACAGCATTTGAATATGGTCAGAATCCTCAATGAGATGCCAGGGGGCGGTTGACAGGAAACGGTGGCGGTATCCTTCCCGATAGGCGGAACGGGCAAGAGTCTCCTTGGTGCGTTGATTCCAGAAGCGGTATCCCATACGCAAGCCAATCCGCCATAACCATCCCGAAAAAGGCCCTTGATGTTTATAGGTGGAAATGCTCCGGTAGGCTTGAAGACAGGTTTCCTGCCATAAGTCCTGGAGCATGATAGGGTCGTGGGTGAACCGGGAAAGACAGTTGTTGATGGAGTGTGCATGACGGCGAATCAGGCGGGCGAATGCCTCTTTGTCTCCGTGTTGCGCCGCCACAACATCCTGTGCATCACTATCGGCGGTCACTTCGTTCACCATCGCCATGCTCATACGCGTATCCGAACCTGCATCCACTGCCTGTTTCCTCTACCACCTTGGGCGGCAACGCACATGTGCAGAAACTACGCGTTGCCGCCCCCGATGCGAGAGAGTCTTGACTATCGCTGCCGCCCCATCCCCGATTCCGAGCCATCCACCGGAGGGGGTGGAGGAGGTCCTTGCCGTTTGTTTACTTCATCACCGGTTAATTGGCCATCCCCATTGGTGTCCATAAACTTGAACTGAAGCGCGCCAAAAGCGTTCCACGTGGTGGAAAATTCCTCCTGGGAAACACTGCCGTCGCCATTGGCATCGAGAACCTCCGGTGAAGGCGGCATAGGGGGACGCGCGCCTGAATGCCGGTCGCCCTCCGGCGGCATTGGCGGCCTGTCTGATCCGTCCGCCCCGTTGTTGGCGCCCATGCCTTGGCGTTTGGGGCCTCCCGGGCCGCGCCGTTGTTCCTTGGCAACTTCTTCTTTGCTCAGCATGTTGTTGCCATCGGTATCCAGCCGCGCGAATCGTTCTTTGTTCTCCTTGTTCCATCCGGCGGTGAATTCTTCCTGTGAAATTGTTCCATCCTGGTTTGTGTCATACGATTTGATCGAAGCCATGAAGGGTCCGCCCGGGCCGCCTTTTTGTCCTTCGGGAGGCATGGGCGGTTGCGCATTTGCACAGATTCCGCCCCAAGCCGTCAGTACGGTAATCCCAACGGCCATTAACACGTTTTGCCTACTCATCGTTCGTTCTCCTTCTTATAGGTCTTACCATCACACGGGTAAAGGGTGTTGCGCCCGGAACCATGCGGAGTTCCGGGCGCATACTGAGGGGAAATGGGTCAACCGGCGCTAGAGGGGGCCGGAATGGGGGTGGGCACAGGGATAGGCGCCGGACCCGGGTCTGGAACAGGTGCGGGTGCAGGCGCGGTGGCCGGACCCGGAGCGGGATCTACGGGCGGCGGAGGAAGTTGTTCCTCTGGCGCTCCGGGCCGTGGTTTTTCATAGTGCTGATTCATCGGGAACGGTGGTTTTTGATCACAGGGGCGGTGGTGCATTTGAGAATAGGGTGGACGGTTACGTTCATGAAAGCCAAGAAATTCTTCCTTGGAGATCATGCCGTCGTCATTGGCATCCATCGCCTTGAAGATCATTTCGGGATTCGGGGGATGGTGGGCGCCACGCCCTTCATTATCAGTACGCGGACCGTTCCATTGCCTATCTGATTCCTGAAATCCTCTGGGGGGGCCATACCGGTGTGAGCTAAAATCATCTCCACGCCCGCATTGGCCAAAGCCTCTATCGTGGCCATGCGCTTGTTGCGCCCAACCGCCGGGACCACGGACGTCACGCGGACCTTGCGGCGGGCCGTCGGGACCACGGACGTCACGCGGGCCTTGCGGCGGGCCATCGGGACCACGGAAGTCACGCGGGCCTTGCGGCGGACCGTCGGGACCACGGACGTCACGCGGACCTTGCGGCGGGCCGTCGGGATCACGGACGTCACGCGGGCCTTGCGGCGGGCTGTCGGGACCACGGAATGCCGCATGCGGTGCGGATGTTTCATGGTAACTATGACATGCGGCACAAGAAGCATCCTGAGCGTTTTCTGCTGGAGGGGGTCCTGGCGGCGTATCCTGCGCGTAAACTTGCCGTGGAGAGACTACCAGGATCGCCAAGCAGAACGCCAAGCCCAGCGTTAAGGTAAAATTCACTTTTCGTAAGCGTCTGTTCATGTTCGTGTTCCTTTCTCTGTTTACCGAATCGGATTCGGCCGTTTTCTGACGTAATTGTAGTGGGTGAAGATAACAGGATAGCCTGTGTGATGATTAAGAATTTGTAATCATTTCGGCTGTGTCATTGGATGGAGGGCATGGTATACTTTGGCTATGAAAATACTTGTTGTGGAAGATGAAAAACGGATTGCCACCTTTGTTCGGAAAGGCCTGGAGGAGCAAGGCTTTGTGGTTGAGTGCAGCGCGGACGGCAATGAAGCGTACACGCTGGCGACAACGCAGCAGTATGACGCGATTGTATTGGATATCATGCTGCCCGGACGGGATGGATTAAGCATTCTTCAGAATTTGCGCAAGCAATCGAATGCGGTGCCGGTGCTTCTGCTGACGGCCCGGACCGAACTGGGCGAGCGGGTGGAAGGATTGAATCTCGGCGCGGATGATTACATGACGAAGCCGTTCTATGTGGAGGAACTGGTGGCGCGTCTTCATGCCTTGACACGGCGCGCCGCAGGGGAACGAATGAGCATATTGCAGGCGGGTGAGTTGACGGTGAACTTGATAACGCGCGAGGTAAAGTCGGGCGATGCGCCGGTGCGGCTGACGGCGCGGGAATTTAACCTGCTGGAGTATTTGATGCGTTCGCCGGGGCGTGTGCTCACGCGCACGCAGATTCTGGAACATGTTTGGGGCTTTGATTTCGATATTGGGACAAATCTTATTGATGTGCACATCCAGCGGATGCGCAAGAAACTTGGTCCATCCGCGGCATCGCATATTGAGACGGTGCGTGGCGTCGGCTACCGGTTTATCAAGCCATGAATATTCAGCCTCTCCCCCGCCTGCGCTCATTCAGGCTCCGCATTGCGCTTTTGTCCACCCTGATTTCCGCAGTGGTGCTGGTGGCCTTTGGCCTCTGGACCTGGGAATTGGTTCAGCGCACGGGTTTCCGGCGGGTCGATCAGAGCATCCGCGAACTGGGTGAACGTCATCTTGTGATGCGGCAGCCTCCTCAGTACTGGGAACATGCGCGGGAATCGTTGGAATTCGTGCTGGGGGAGGTGAAGGCGAATCCGTTTATTTTTTTGGTGAAAGGCCGTGATGGGAAGATTCTGCATGTGTCGGATAATTGGCCGCTGGATATTGACCGGGATCAATTTCCCACTCCGGTGGCGGCGGGATTCACGGAAGCGCCGGAACGCTGGGGCCCGTCTCCGGGGTTGCGAGACTTCCACAGTCACAAGAACCCACCCCAGAGCGCGCATCGTGGCCTGCCATTGCCTGATGGCGAAGGTGTGGATCACCCTGCCTTGGACATGAATGAAACTCTGCCGGCGGATGGGGGAATGCGAGGGCGCCGTCATGGACCACCGCTGAATGACGCGGGTTTTGACAGAGCCCCGTTCCATCAAAACGAAATGAGGCCGCCTGGGGATTATTTGCCGAATGATTTTCCTCCATTTCCTCCAGATGGAATAGGGCGCCGGTTTGGACCGCCGAAACCCATGCCCATACGCGCCCAAGCCTTTTTTACCACGAAAAATCAAGGTAATGCATGGCGCATTGGCGTAATGAGCAATCCGGAGGTGACATTTGTACTCGGGCTTAACCTTGCCCCCTATGCGCGCGAAATGGAGCGGCTGGGCCGCCTGTTCCTCATGGCCGCGCCCGCCGCGCTCTTGCTCATAGGAGTTGGGGGAGGATGGCTGGCGCAACGGGCGTTGCGGCCCGTGCTTGCCCTCACCAAGACCGCAGAGGGGATTACGGCACAGGGATTGGATCAGCGCATTCCCATGCATGAGGAAGACGTGGAGTTTGACCGCTTGATCCGCGTATTTAACGGGATGCTGGACCGGTTGGAAAAAAGTTTCCAGCAGGCGGTCCGGTTCAGCGCGGATGCGGCGCATGAGTTGAAGACGCCCCTCACCATCCTTCAGGGGGAACTGGAGCAGGCGGTGCAGTCGGCGGAATCGGGTTCGGAACAGCAACAGGCACTAAACCATTTGCTGGAGGAAGTACAACGGCTGAAAGCCATCACGCGAAAACTGCTGTTGTTGTCTCTGGCGGATTCCGGACAGCTTAAACCGCAGTTGGAGCCGGTGAATTTCAGCGAAGTGCTCAAGCTGGCGGGCGAGGATATTGCGATTCTTGCGCCCCATTTGGACCTTCAGGAAGCCGTCGAGGACAACCTTTGGGTAAACGCTGATCCCGATTTGATTCGGCAGGTCATTCAAAACCTGACCAGCAACGCGGTGAAATACAATGCGGAAGAAGGGACCGTGGCCATTCAACTGGCAAAAGAGGGGGAACAAACCGTTTTCACCATTGGCAATTCCGGCCCGGGGATTCCCGATGAAGATCGGGAACGGGTATTTGAACGGTTTTATCGCACCGACAAGGCGCATACTCGGCGCGTGGACGGATATGGGCTGGGTCTGAGCCTGTCCCGTGAAATCATGCGGGCGCATCACGGTGAACTTGTCCTGCAGGAATCCCGTGACGGCTGGACTGTCTTTCGCACAACCCTCCCGGCGGCTTCTCCGCCGTCGGATTCCAGCGAATAGATATGCGTTGCCGGGGATGAATTTGGTAGGATGGGAGCCCATCCTGTGACGGCGGAGAGACTATCCAGGATGTTCGAGGGCCATTGGATGACTGGAAGAAACACTGCCCGCAAGATTAACGCAGGTAAAGGAGAATTTTGATGAAATCAACCAAACCGAACAATGTGTCCCGGCGTACATTCTTGTATGGGATGAGCGCCGCGATGGCCGCGCCCTACATCATCCCGGCCTCCGCGATGGGCGCGGACGGCAACACCGCACCGAGCAAACGCATTACGATGGGCGTGATCGGCACGGGCGGTCAGGCGGGCGGACTTACGGAAAACGCCATTAAGCACAAGAACGTGCAACTTGTGGCGCTGTGCGATGTGGACCGAGGAAAGCTTGCGGAAGCGAAACGGAAGGTGGATGATTACTACGGCAACACGGATTGCGCCACGTATGCCGATTTTCGCGAGTTGCTGGCGCGCACGGATATTGATGCCGTGATTGTGGCGACACCGGACCACTGGCACGCGCTGGTCTGCGTGGAAGCGGCCCGGAAAGGCAAAGACATCTACTGTGAAAAGCCGTTGACCTGGTCGCTGGGGGAAGGCAAGGCGGTGGTGAAGGCGGTGAAAGAAAACAAGCGGGTGTTTCAGACCGGCAGCATGCAGCGCACCGGGCATCAGTTTAAGCTCGCATGTGAATTGATTCGCAATGGCTACCTGGGCCATATCAAGCATATTCTCGTCAGCCTGCCCGATTTTGGCAATGGGATATGGGCGGACGAGTTTCCCAAACCGCCCGAGGAGATTGACTGGGAGATGTATGTGGGGCCGGCGGAATGGACGCCGTTCCACCCGAAGCGCTATCACTGGGACTGGCGGTGGTGGATGGCCTTTGGCGGCGGGCAAATGATGGACTGGATCGGTCATCACGCCGACATCGCGCATATGGCCATGGATTGGGACAACACCGGCCCGGTGGAAGTGGAAGGCGTGCGCTGGGAAATGGGCAAGAAGCGGAACAACCTGTACGACGCGCCGGCGCGGTATATGTTCAACTTGAAGTATGGCAATGGCACAACGATGACGGTGGCCAATGCCAGCGATATGCCGGAGGAGTTCAAAGCCTGCGGCGAGTTGGGCACGATGTTTTTCAATAAGAAGGGAAAATGGCTCTACGTGGACCGCGGCGGCATCAAGGCCGGCGATGAAAAGCTGCTGAAGACCGATTTTCGAAAAAGCGATTTCCGATTCAGTAAACTCAGGAATCACATGACCGATTTTCTGAACTGCATCGAGTCCCGCGAGGAATGCATTGCCCCGGTAAATGCGGGGCACCGCTCGGCCTCGGTCGGACACCTGGGCAAGATCGCCTGTACTCTGGGCACAAGCTTCAAATGGGACCCGAAACATGAGTGTTTTGACGATAATCCTGCCTTGAACGGCCTGTTGATGCGCAAATACCGCGGCGGCTGGACGCTCGAAGCGTAACCTCCATTTCACCTGATGGATCAACCGGGTCTTGTGTTTATACAACTCTTGACGCACAAGACCCGGATATTCATTTTACAGACACAATTGTTTCTGTACATTGCGTCTCAGGATTTGGAATAGTATAGGGAACCAAGGAGATATCATCCATGAAACGCTATTGGACTTTTATTTCAAGCGTGATCGTGCTGGCGGTGCTGCTGCCTTTTCCGGCACGCGGCGCGGAGGCGCCGGCATTTCCCAATCCCCATGCGGTTCCAAATCCACCGCTGGTGAAGATGCCGCTGGCCTTTCCCGGGCCGCGGATGGAAAACACCCCCGTGGTCTATGAGGGGAAGCCGCTCCTGGTTCAGAACGTGCGCCCGTTGAATGTGAAAGCCAAAGACTTTTATCTGTTCATTCAGGATATGCGTACGGGGGATGAAATTTCCCGCTTTGGCGAGGGGTTTTCTTTTGTGAGCGCATTTGTGAATGGGGATGAGATGAATGTGTTCGGGACGGAGAATACGGACGATGACTGGACGCATGACATTTACCGGTTCACGTCGAAAGACCTGAAACAGTGGGAAAAACACCTGGTAATCCCTCGGAAACCCGGGGAGCATTTGTTTAACGCCAATGTCTGCAAGGATGATCAAGGATATGTGATGGCGTTTGAGTCGAACGCCCCCGTACAGTGGTCGTTTCGTTTTGCGCGGTCGCCTGATCTCTCCACATGGACGGAAGTGGAGGGGATTAATTTCTCCGATACCACGGAAAAGACCGCGTGCGCCAATCCCACAATTCGTTATTTCACGCCGTATTATTATGTGATGTATGGAGGCTGGCGATGGGTTGGCCCCGGGCTTTGGTATGCCTACCGGCTGCCCGAAACCAAGTATGTGACGTTTGTGGCGCGTTCGAAGGACCTGGCGCGGTGGGAACTTTCCCCCACACAGTATCCCATGTTGGACCCGGTGGACGGCGAAGGCATCAATAACACGGACGCGGACCTTTTCGAGTGGGAAGGGAATACCTATGTGTTTTATGCGACGGGGGATCAACAGACGTGGGGAACGATACGGGTGGCCCTGTATCCAGGGCCGTTGAAGCAGTTCTTTGAAAGCTACTTTCCGGAAAACACATCCAAAATTGTCTTTGATGCGCGTGAAGGAAAATATATCTACCCGGAGAAATAAGTTTCTGTTGATGACATGAGCGGCGGTGATTCCACACGCATTATAGTAAGGGAGATACGCGAATGCTAACAATGGCAGTGATACTGAGTGTGCAGGCGTCTTTTGGCGCCGGACCGGCAACGGGTGCCGTCCACGATACCGCGGAGGCGGGTGCGGCGCGGATAGCGTGGTTCAATGAAGCCAAATTCGGCCTTTTCGTGCATTGGGGGCCTTTTTCCGTGCAGGGCAACGATCCCCATGCCTCGTTCGACTATTTTGCCATGAAAGAAGACGCGAAACTGCGGGAGGAGTTTCGCAAGTATGCGGATCAGTTCAATCCGCGGTCGTTTGACGCGAAGGCGTGGGTGGAAGCCGCCACGTCGGCGGGGATGAAATACATGGTATTCACGTCGAAACATCATGACGGGTATTGCATGTTCGACAGCGCGCTGACGGACTTTGACACGATGGAGGGCGCGCCCAGGCAGGATTATGTGCGCGCGTTGACCGAGGCCGCGCGCGCGGGCGGCATAAAAATCGGATTTTATTATTCCATGCTGGATTGGCGGCATCCGGAGTATGCCGCCAATATTGACAAGTTTGTGAAAGAGTATCTGTTCGGCCAAGTCAAAGAACTCTGCACGAATTATGGCCCGATTGACTGTGTGTGGTTTGATGGCGAGTGGGACTATCCCGCTTCCGTGTGGCGCGCACCGGAACTGGTGGACATGATTCGTGTGTTGCAGCCGAATGCGCTGATCAATGATCGTCTTGGAAAGGGCGAACGGGGTGTTACCCCGCTGGCGGATTTTTACACACGTGAGCAGCCGGATGAAATGAACACCACCATGCCGTTCGAACATGAGAAACCGTATTCCTGGGAAGCGTGCATGACCATTGGGGAGTATTGGCAATATTCGATTAACGACCGAACGTTCAAAAGCGGGCCTGAATTGGTCCGTATCCTGGTGGATGTCGTGAGCCGGGGCGGGAATCTTCTTTTGAATGTTGGGCCGTCTCCCGATGGGGAAATCCCCCCGCATTTGGTGGAACGCCTTCACTATGTGGGAGCATGGCTCCGGGTGAACGGCGAATCCATCTATGGGACCACACGGGGACCGTTCAAGGCGCTGCCCGCGGGGAAATGCACCGCCAAGGGCCATCGGCTGTATATTCACTTGGAGACGCCGCCGGGAAAATCCGTACAGTTGCCCGGCTTGCAAAACACCCTTCAAAAAGTGTGGATTCTCAAATCAGGTGTGGAACTTCCTTTCGACAACGTGTCGAAAAGCATAACCCTGCCGGACGTCTTCCCGGACGAGGCGGTCACCACCATGGTGGTGGAACTGGATTCCAAACCCAACGTGAAATAGCCGCGGACCTTGTTCACACTCGGATTATCCTGATAATCATTGACGGCTCATTCAATTTGCGGTAGGATGGGAAGTGCAGTAAACGTTCTTTTTACGTTATACCGGGCTAAAACCTGGACGGAGTTGTCCGTGCAGGTCCTGCACAGGCTGCTGACCGAACGGAAGGAGACCTTCCATCATGAAAACACACGCGCTGTTTCCCGGAGTTGCTGCACTACTGATTATTCTCACGTTGCCGGGATGTCCTCCCCCCTCCCCTCCCATCCATGTGGTCATCACGTCGCCGGCGAATGGCGCGCAAGGTGTTGACCTATCGGTAACAATCGCCATTACCTTCGATTTGCCGGCAAACAAGGACACCCTGGACGTCACTATCACTCCGGCGATTGGCTTTATCATCGGTTGGTCGACCGACGGATGCATCGCCTGCTTGTATCCTGCCACCAATCTCGCCCCGGATGTGGAATACACCGTTACCGTGCAGGATGTGGCCTCCACGGATGATGGCTGGATTGAGGACGAGTATAACTTCACGTTTACAACGCAATCCCTGGAAGAAGGTGAGTTAGAAGGCGCGGAGGAGGGTTCAGAAGAAGGAATCATCGAAGGAGAAGGCGCCGCGGAGGGAGAACTAGAGGGTGAAAGTGAGGGGGAAACGCCGGGTTCGTATCGTCAGGCGATGCGGGAATTTGTGCAGGCGATTAGTGCCTATGCCAAAACGAGGCATCCGGGATTTATCATTGTCCCGCAGAATGGCGAAGCGCTCTTGACGTCCGATGGAACACCAGAGGGAGCGCCCAGCCAAGCGTATCTGAATGCCATAGATGGTCAAGGGCGTGAAGATGTTTTTTTTGGATACGATGGGGACGATATCGCCACGCCCGCCGCGGTTCGGGAACAGTTCACCGGGATGCTGGACTTTGCCGAGGCGCGGGGCGTGCAGGCACTGGTGGCGGATTATTGCTCCAAGCACAGCCATATGGACGATTCGTATGCAAACAATGCGGCGCGAGGCTATGTGTCGTTTGCCGCGGACAGCCGGGAACTTGACAGGATTCCAGATTATCCGGCAACTCCCTATCAGGGGAATGCTTTAAATATCACCACGCTTACGGAAGCAAAGAACATGCTGTATTTGCTGAATGCGGAGTCTTTTGGCGGCCGGGAGGTGTATCTGCAGGCGATTGACGCCACAAATTATGATTTATTCATTATTGATCTGTTTTATGACGAGGCCGCCTTGACCGCACCGGAAATTGCCCAGTTGAAAACGAAGGCGAACGGTGGCCGGCGCTTATTATTGGCATACATGAGCATAGGCGAAGCGGAGGATTACCGCTATTATTGGCAAGCGGGCTGGCATCCGGGAACACCTGCATGGCTCGGAGCCGAGAATCCCGATTGGGAAGGCAATTACAAGGTTCGATATTGGGACCCGGGGTGGCGGGCGATCATTTTCGGCAGCGCAAATGCGTATCTGGACCGCATTCTTGCCTCGGGATTTGATGGGGTGTATCTGGACATTATTGATGCCTATGAATACTTTGAGGAACAATCCGAAGAGGGCGAGGAAGAAGGTCTGGTGGAAGGCGAAGGTTCAGGCGAGGGCGAAGTGGCGGGCTCTTTTTATGTTTCGTTAACCGGAGACGATACGTGGAATGGCTCACGGGACTATCCTTGGCGCACGATACAATATGCCGTGGATCATGTGGCCGAGGGCGGAACCATTTATGTGATGGAAGGAACCTATAACGAACGGGTGGACATAACCTGTTCGGGAGTGCCTGGTGCATATATCACCTTGGCCGCATATCCGGGCAATGCGGTCACCGTGGACGGTACGGGCATTGATGTGCCGCAGTACTCGGGGCTGGTGAACGCGATCAATGTGGACTGGATCAAGATTCGCGGGTTGCGGGTAGTGAATGCGGGGCCGAATGTGAAAAGCGCCGGCATTCAAGTCGAAGACGCTGACAATATGATCGTGGAAGGCAACTATACGCATAACACGCGCTCATCGGGCATCCTGGTATGGAACAGCACCAATGTGATTGTAAAAGATAACGAGATCGTGCTGGCGTGCAACGGCGGGCAAAACGAGTGCATGACCGTGGGCGGGACCACCAGCTTTGAGGTGCGGAACAACCACATCCATGACGCCGGAGTGACCGAAAGCGGCGGTGAGGGAATCTGCATCAAAGATGGGTGCGCGAATGGCGTGATCCATGACAATCACATTCACACTACCTTCAAAGTGGGCCTCTATGTGGACGCATGGGACAAGCACACGCATGATCTCGCTGTGTTTAACAATCTGGTCCACGATATTGGCCTCAGCCATGGCATAGGAGTGGCTTCGGAGGGGGGCGGACTTTTGGAGAACATCAGGATATACAACAATGTCGTCTTCAACAGTCACCTGAATGGGATGAACTTCGGTGGTTACGGCCTGCCTGAAGTCACCATCCATCCCATCCGGAATGTGCAGGTAATCAACAACACCTTTTATGCAAATGGCTCCGCCGAATGGGGGGGGAACTTCTCCATCGAGAACATTTGGGTTGAGAACATCGTTATTCGTAACAACATTTTGAGTCAAGGGATGAATTGGCAGATTTTCGTGGATTCTGGCGTCTCACCCGAACAGCTTGTCATGGACCATAACCTGATTGACGGGTTCCGGGATATGTATGTGGAGGAAACCCGGGGCACGGAGTATCAGGAAGGTTCGGCAGGTTTTGTTAACGCGGCGGCGTGCAACTTTCATCTGACCGCCCCATCCCCCGCGATAGACCATGGTTCTTCTGTTGATGCGGCAAGCTTCGACTTTGATGGAAACGCGCGTCCGCAGGGCGCCGGATACGATATAGGCGCGTTTGAATATTAGTGACAATGTGGTTAATCATAGAACACAGGAACATACGCCCGGCGCCAAGGAGACCTTCCCATGAAATACACGATGAGTTTAGTAGGTGTTCTTTTACTCTTGACCTGCTTGCCGGGGTGTCCAAAACCCATTCCGATTGCGGTAAGCGCCACGGCGCCCGCAAACGGTTCAGAAAACGTTCCTGTCACCTCCACCATCAGTATCACCTTTACCCTGTCCGCCCTGCCGGACACCCTTGAAATCCAGGTGACTCCACTTTTCACCTATGGTATTGCCTGGTCCAATGAAAACCGCACTGTAACCTTAACCCCGGTGTCCGCATTATCCTATGCCGCTTCCTATACCATCACCGTGCTCGGGGTGGTTTCAAAAGATAATGTTCCCCTGAATCAGGCATATGTGTTCACCTTCGGCACCGAGGCCTCTGCTGGTGAAGGAGAAAGCGAGGGCGGCGGCGAAGGGTTAGAGGAAGGCGAAAGTGAAGGGTTGGGGGAAGGCGACGCAGAGGGCGTGGTGGAAGGGGAAACGGAAGGCGAGACGGTGCGTTCGCAGGTGACGTTTACCACAACGGCGCAAGTGATGGTCAACGGAAACCCTGTGGATTCCGATACGCTTTGGCGGGTGGAAGCCGTGGCCGGGGCCGTGCCCGAAAATGTATCGGCGGCATTGCAGCCCTTCGCGGTGAATCCGGAGGGGTTGGATGAGGGACCGATTCGTGTTTCGTGGAATGGCTTGTGGTATGCGTTTTCAAGCGAGCGATTTGATGCGGAGGCCGCCGGGTGGGCGGGTTTGGCCGTGGCCCCGGGCGATTTGAGCGGAGTGGTTTCCGTGCGCACGGCAACGGGAATTATCCATGGAAATCAACCGTCCATCACCAATGATGGATTGACCGTGGTCTATGTTGGCGCGGACGGTCCGCATAATACGGATATTTATGCCACGCATCGCCAGGGCCTGGTATGGAGCGATCCTGTCGCCCTCAGTGCCGGTTCACCTTTTTTGACACATGAGCGCCCGGTGATTTCTCCGGAAGGTTCCACCGTGCTCTTCAGCGCCGGCAATGACTTCGACCATCTGATTGTGTGTGCGGTAAGCATGGACGGAAGCGGGTTTCGACAGGCGATCACAATGGCGAATGCGCCTGCGGGAAGCCAAGACAGTCAGGTATACAGCCCCGCCTATGCCCCGGATGGGAGCATTGTTTTCGAAACCGCGTGGACGGGGGGCGAACAAATCTGGCGTCTGCCTTCGGGAAACGCCACGAAGCCTGTTCTGGTGACCGCAGAGTTTAATAACGACAATTCGCCCGTGGTATTGCCCGATGGCCGCATCGCCAGCTTGTGGATGGGGCATCCTGATGGAAACAGCGGGCATCATTTGAAGATCATGAGCGCTCATGGTCAGAATTATTTCATGCTCACCCTGCCCGCCATTCCACCTAATATCCAAGATGTTTCCGATTTCGGACTCGGCGCCGGGGAATGGCCATAAAAAAGCCGGGAGCACCAGACATTCCGTTTAGAGTTTTAGTATTTCCAGCGTGCGCGCGTTGAGCGTCCATTCTTTTCCGGGGGAATTGCCGGGGGTTAAAACAGAGACTCCGGGATTTTTGGTGGTTATAGTTACAGGGGTCTGGTTATAGTTGGCCAAGACAAGGTGAATTTCTCTATTTGCGAATACGGAAACAACGGTATTGGGATGTAAAGGCGCTTCAAATAGATCGGAATTCTTGATTTCCAGCCACGCCCAAGTGCCTTCTTCCGCCAACGGCAGATAGTGTTTTAGCCAGTGACGGTGTGCGGATCGGGTTTCCGCGCGTCCGGGAATGGCATCCCAAGCACCGTAAGCATGTGGGCCTTCGGGGTGGGAGCGGTAATGTTCCCATGCCTCGCGGCAGAGGCGCATCCAAAAATCATTGGGATCGGGATTGTACGCAATGCCTGGTATCATGGCCCGTTCCCCGGTGAAAGGCCTGCCTGCTTGAAGCATGGGAAACTGCATATAGGGGATGGCGTGAAGGAAGGGTTCGTTGGGGTCATTGGTTTTCGCAAAGGTCATATCAGGGCAGGGAACGACATACGGCGGATACTCTTTGACGGTTTCACGCATGGCGTCAAGGTTCCCCACCCCCTCCCCCACCCAGAGATAGTCGTATACGCGCAATCCGCGGGTCATGGGTTGTTCCGCGGCGTTTACATGGAGTTTGTAGATTCCACCCCGGCGCTTGACTTCGGAATACAAAAGGCCCAAGAGGTCTGTAAACGCTCCGTCATACTCATCTGCCTCCGGAAATGCTTCCACTTCGTCGCTGGTGGGAGACTTCCGGCCATGATGTTTATTGGCGAGATAGCCGCAATCATTGTAAATGCCGTCAGCGCCATACTCTTCCATTACATTCAAGACTTTAGGGAGAAAGTAGGCGCGCCACCCGGGACTGGCCGGAGAACACCGCGCCATGTTCCAATACCCCAGCACCAGGAAATCCCCCTCACGGGACCATTCGGGTCGAAAATCAGGGTCGGTGCGTTGCAGAAAGCCGCAGGACACATAAAGGATGATCTTCATGCCCCGGTGATGAACCATGTCCACGAACCGTCGAAAACCCTCGGGATTGACAGCGCTGAGCTTATCGCCGCCAAACAGGCGCAATGAGTCGTTCCAGTCGTCGAATACCTGAATGATTTGGATGCCGTGGTCCTTGAGCCGATCAAGTTCCTGTTCGTCATAATCATTGGGCGTCCAGCGTTCCTTGGACGGGTACTCGCCGAGATTATACGTGGCTTGGGCGGGTAAATAACTGGTAATCAGATGCTTTTGCCGATAGGAGTGTGTGGCGCGCTCACAGAAACGGATGTTTTCCAAACGTTTTCGATGGTCATCCGCGGTGTAGGTTTTCAAGATGGCGGGAGGGGTGTAGTCATGCACCATGCACGTGTTGTGTTCTTCCGCAACACCGTCAATGCCGGGCAGTACCCAACCCGCGGCGCCGGCCGCCATACTTGCTTTCAAGAAATGTCTGCGTTTCATCCAATTCGTTCTCCATGCAATCGTTGAATACCGCTTTTCCCGTAGATACTGCGGTATCATTGCAAATTGCCGGTATCGTACGCCAGAAGGGGTGCTTTGTCATCCCGTACGAAAATGAAAATGAAACCGATTCCCGCGCATAGGCCGCCGCGTATCAAGGAGGCTTGACAGGGCATAATTCTTACGTTAGAATTCTTACGTAAGATAGGAGATGTGCCATGGACAAGGTAATTTCCGCCCGGCTGGATGAGTCGGCGGCGAATCGTGTCGGGGAACTGGCGCGGCGTTTGCGCACCTCGAAGAAGAGTATTCTGGAGCGCGCTATTGCAATGTACGCGGATCATGTGGATCAGGAAAAGAAAACCGATGTCTTTGAACAGACGTGCGGGGCATGGTCACGCAAGGAATCCCCTGAACAGTTGGTTAAGGCGGCACGAAAAGCTTTTCGCAATTCCATGCTGAGGCGTCAACAATGAGGGCCTATGTTGATGCCGATGTTCTTATTTGGCATTTGCGAGGTGATCGTCAAGCGATGCGGTTTTTGCGCAATCTCCGTGATCAAGGCGAATATGAACTGTGGACTGGCGCCATGCAACGGGCGGAGATTGTGTTTTTCATGAAACCGGAAGAGGATGAAAGCACGCATCTGTTGCTCTCGCAATTCAAGACGGCGCCCGTGGGCCAGGAAATAATCGACAAGGCGGGTGTATTGTATCGCCGTTGGCATCCCAGTCATGGTTTGGACATTAATGATGCCATTTTGGCGGCGACGGTGCTCCAAAGCGGAGGCACGATTTTTTGCCAAAACACAAAGCACTACCCAATGCCTGGATTGGTGGCGAAGAGGGCATGGTAAATCAGACCATGCGTGTCAGATATTGTTAGTTTGGAATTGTCTATGCCCTATCGCTCACTGTTTTTTATTCTGCGCGCGAGTTGATCCTCATATAAGGAGGCCGGTTGAAGGAGCCCCCCAAGTTCCTCCCCTTGAACGATGTCCTCCGGGGCGGTTCCAACGTTGAGATTATTGGCGACTTTTTCGCTGATGGTCGATATGATGGTTAAATCCCTGCTCCCTACGACATAGCCGGAACCATATTGCCACGATGAAAGCGTGCCCTTGCCGGAACAATTCCAGAAGACGCAACCGGTGGAGGTGTGGCCGGCACCTTTACTCCATCCTCCTCGATTTCCCGCAAGCCAGCCGTCGTCCAGCACACACAAGTCCACCAGGCAGGCCATGGCCAGGGAATGATGAAACTCGGAACAGGCAGTCCATCCTTTATGATTGGGATCGCTTTTCTGATCGGGAAAGGTCCGGCTGCCGGAACTGTAACATCGCAGGAAAACACATCCTGACGTACCGAAACCCCAGTTTTGGATGAAATTGTGCCGGCCGTTGACGCCGTTGCAGTCTTTTAACAAGATTTCGGAACTGGCGGCCAACTCGAAAAGATAGCCGCCGCCCACGGGGCCCCGGTTTTGCGGATTGGCGAGGGAACATCTGTCAAGGGTAATGCGTTTGCAGTTTTCGATGCGGAAACCGTTGTTCTGGAGGTGGTAGTCTCCGTCCGCGCCGGAAGCAAAAGAAGTGACGTTGCGAATCCAGCCGTCTTTCGCGCGATACATTCCGGCAATTGAAAACCGTACATCACTCCATTTTTTACCCTCCGGATGCGCATCGGATATCGAAAGGTCCTGGAGGCCGCAGCCCTCCAGGTAGTGCGGGATCAGGATAAGGCTTGCGCCATCGCGAACCTTCACCGGATAGCGCAGCGGCACATCCAAAGTGATTTGACCAAGGGGGCCAGTCCCCTTCACGGAAACCACGGTGCGTTGGAAGAAGGGCTGCCATTGATCGTTGAATGCCTGCCAGACGCCCACCATTTCGTGTTCACGGACAAAACCCTCCGTAATGTACCAACCGATGACAATATCGTCGCCTGGTTTAAGGGTTGAGGGGGCGTCGACAAACACGGTGGTGGAGAACGCCGGAACATCCTCGGTCAAAGGCAATTTTGTCGACGGCCATTCCTCGCCTTCAAACAGAATTTGCTGCATAGTACCCCCGGCAACAAGATCCGCGTCGCGTCCGGTAAACATCAAACGCGTTTTTTCCGGTCCGTCTCCGGATAGGAGGATATGGGAGGTTTGAATGCACAAAGGCCCCTCACAACGGTAGGTTCCTTCCGGCAGAAAGACTTTCCCCCCTTTCAACTCCGCCGCCGTGTCAATTGCCTCTTGAATGGCAGGTGTTGAATCCATGACGCCATTAGGATCAGCACCGAAATATCGAACAACGTCGAGATGATGCAATTCCGGCGAGAAGCTCGGAGGTTCTTGACCATTCCGGTATCCGGCATACGAAAAGTCATGCAAAACATCACCTGCCTCACCGGGAATGGCGGGTTTCCAAGATTCCGGGTAAAGTGAACTACGCCAGGGAAGTAGAGGAGCAAGGGAGACCGCATCCACGAGCAAAGGCGAGTCTTTAGGATGACGGGCCGTAATGCGTACAACTATTTTCCCAGAAAGTATCGATGCGGGGATCGTTATGGGCAAACGTATCATTTGCCAACCTGGGTTTGATTCGCTTTTTGCGCTAATCGCCGGCAATTCCTGATGTTCGGGAAAAGTTGCGCTCAGGGTGGTCCCCCCCTGCGTGGTGCTTTTTACCGCACACAGTAAAATCAATTCTGTACTGGGTGAAAGGATATCCGAATGGATTTCTTGTTCGAGTGTGACGTTTTCTTTGCCATCCAGCAGTAGTTCACACGCGGAAGTGCCCCGGTAGCCAGCATTGGCCTGCTTCACACGTCCAGACGGTGTGATGGTCCAATGGTCTGGTCTGTCTGTTTGCCAAGCCTCAAAGCCGCCATTCACTATCAAGTCCTTGGCGGGACAGGAATCGGCCACTCCGAAAAAAGGCACCAAAATTAACATTGCCAAAAAGAGCAAGCCGGTGCTGGCGTAAAATTTGTCAGAAAACGGAATCATTGGGTCGATTTTATCATTCAACCAGCGCATTATCACCACCAATATCCTTTTCAAATCATATTCGGCCGGTTTCGCAGATTGCATGCGTCCGAAGGCCCATCCGAGATCACCCGGAAACGCCGGGAAAATTCGGAGCCGCCGAGGGTGATCTGTCCCGGTAGCAAGGCGCCATCCACCCGGTTTCGGAGCCATATTTCAATCCGGGGGACCCGTACTGATTCATGTATTGCCGGACAGACTATACACACAGTATATTTCATTTCATCCGTCTTGTATATTATCGAACTGTGGGGTACCCTTGTTAACGGTTTGGACGGTGCGTTACTATCGTCATGGTCTGTCAACAATGGAAGGAATACAATGATTTTTCGCTGTTTTTCATATCTTGTGCCGGGAATAGGTGTTCTGGTGTCTCTTGCGATGTCCCCCAACGGCTATGCATTCGTAAAGGTTGTGCTCGACTATGCAACAGTGGTTGTCGGCTCGGAAGATCCGTCGTTTGTGCACTATGGTGTGGAAGAGCTGGCAAATTATCTCAAGGATATTACTGGGAATGATATCCCCATTTTACCCTCACCTGATCCCAAGAACACGGTGCAAATCCTTGTTGGCGCAAAAACGGTCCAAGCCATCCTCCCAGAGTGCCTTCCGGACGCCGCACTCGGTGAAGAGGGATATTCAGTCAAGGTTGTGACGAAAAGTTCTGTTATGTACCTTGTTGCCACCGGCAGGGGGCCGCGTGGAACAAAAGCCGCGATGGGTGTTTTGATGAAGGCCATTCGGGTGGAGGGCAAATCGGCGTTTGTGCCGGACACGCTGAATCTTACCGGAAAACCCGCCTTGGCCAAGCGGGGCATGCATTTCAACGGCTGGGCGTTCGAGTATCCGTATTCGTTCCGCAGTTGGCGGGAAGAGGATTGGCATCGTTACTTGGATATTCTTTCGTATCAGGGCATCAATCTGTTCTATCTCTGGCCGTTTATTGAGATTATGCCGGTTCCGCTGTCTTCGGAAGACCATGCGTACCTTGAGGAATGCCGCCGCGTCGTGGATTACGCGCAGCAGAAACACGGCATGGAAGTATGGATAATGCAGTGCACCAACCGTGTGGCCAAAGACCGTTGCGGCGTTGCGGATCCCCGGTTGCGGCCGTATTGGCGGCCTTCCCAGGAAGATTTGAATCCCGGCACGCCAGAACACTATCAAGCCATTATGACTTCACGCGAGGCCATGTACCGCATCATCAACAATGCGGATGGCGTATGCAACATCGACTCCGATCCCGGTTTTTTCCCGGGCAGCCCCTTGAGCGACTACATCAAGGTCTTACAAGGATGCCGTGAATTACTGGACAAACACAACATTCATGGAAAACAAGCAAAACTCATTAATTGGATGCTGTGGGGCTGGGGACGTGAGAATATGAACGGAGACGGTCTTCCCGAACATCAACGCCTCACCTTGCAACAGATCAAACAAGGCTTGCCAGAACCCTGGGAACTGATCTGCTCGCAGTTTGGATTCCTGCCTGCGGACCAGCATCAGTTTTTGCCGGTCTGCCGGGAGGAAAAGGTGCTTGAAAAAGCGGTCTTCCTTCCCTACGGCATCATAGAATTCGAACCTTCTTATCCGAAAACCAATTTAGAAATCAAGGGTATTCGCGAGACTTTTATAAACCAGGCAGACAAATTTCCTGAGTTGGCCGGGGCAATGGGCAACGTTCAAACGCCTTTATTACAGTTTCCAGACGTATACTTTTTCACATCGATTATGTTTGACACGGCCTACCGTAAACACTCGGAACAAGAAGTGATCCTGGAGCTGGCGGAGCGTTTATATCCGGAGCAAAAACAACTTTTTGCGGATTGTTGCATGGCGATGACGGAACCCGACCCGGTCAAGGTTGCAGTAGTTGCCAATCAACTTGAAAAGACGATCCAAGACGACCAACTCGGGCGTCCTGGGCTCTTTGGCCGCAAGTTGTTTCCGGATTACCGCATTGTGGCCCAAAGCGTACTCCTTCAATTGCGGTTGCGGGCGGCCCAGGAGGCGCTGGTTCAAGGGATTACGCCCACCACCTCCAAGGCGGAATGCAAAAAACTAGTATGCACCTATTTCGACGCGTACTTATCGTGGGACATGACACATGGCTGGCACATCCTCTGGGGCTGGGACAAATGGCCCCCCGCGGATACACGTTTTCCCGCGGTGGCAAAGGCACTGCGTGCGAGTTTGGGTGAAAACATAGAGGAAGAAGCTTTTTGGAATGATATTGTCCGGACATTGTCCGGCAAGTATGATGCGAAGACGGTGCAAGAGGGATGCCTCGCCCATTGGAAAAAACGCTGATCTATAAACGCTTTATTGGAGGTGAACAAATATGAATCGTGTTCCGTTGATTGTGTCAACCGTGCTGGTATCGCTCCTTGCCGTTTCAGCGGCCTATTCGGCGGATGCTGTACCGGCAAACATAGCCATCGATTTCGCGAAAACGTCTGGGAAGATTCGGGCGCTGCATGGGGTAAACAATGGCCCGGTGAACTGGGGGATTGGGGCTGATTTAACGAATTACCACAAAGAGGCGGGATTTCCCTCCGTAAGGCTTCATGATTGCCATTATGCCGGTGAAAATGTTGTAGACATTCATTTCATATTTCCGATTTTTGACGCGGATGCCGACGATCCCAGGTATTACCGGTTCGCGGAAACGGATGCCTACCTTAAGGGAATTGTTGAATGCGGCGAACAAATCACCTACCGGTTGGGTGAAAGCATAGAATGCCGCAGTAAGATGTATTCCAATGGCGGATTTTATGTGCAGCCTCCTAAGGACTTCGACAAATGGGCGAAAATCTGTGTGAACATTATCCGGCATTACAATGATGGTTGGGCGGACGGATTCCATTACAACATCAAATATTGGGAAATATGGAATGAGCCTTCGGATAAGAATCCCGGAATGTGGCCCGCGCCGTTTGAACAATACTTGCAGTTGTATGAAGCGGTGGCAACCGCCATCAAAGCCTATGATCCGTCGTTGAAGGTGGGCGGTCCTGCGGTTTGCAATATCGGATTTACTCCGGTGGTTCCTTTTCTCGAATATTGCCGGGATCGGAAGTTGCCGCTGGATTTCTTCACCTGGCATTGCTATGCCGCCACTCCGGAAGACATTGTGCGTGACACCTTCACGGCCCGGAAAGTGGCTGATGAGCATGGATACAAAAATGCGGAGAGCCATATCACGGAATGGCATCCGATGTGGTATTCGTGGGAAGGCGATGTCGATGCGAATGAACTGGGCAATCCCAATCCTGGCAAATATGCCAAAATGCGGGAAAAATTCGATACGATGCGGGGTCCAAAAGCCGCTGCATTCGTTGCTAAGACATTGATGCTTCTCCAGGATTGTCCCCTGGATATGGCGAATTACTACACGGCGGATACAAATCCATGGGGCATGTTTGATGGGTTCGGCGTTCCCGGGCGGGTTTATTATGCGTTCGTTGCTTTCAATCAACTGATGAAGACACCCAACCGTGTGGCATGCGAAATCCAAAACGGGCCGCAATCTGGGATTGCCTCATGGGCCGGTCTTTCGGAGGATAAAAACACCGCTTCGGTTTTTATCAGCAATTTTGGTGAAACGTCACACAACGTAATTTGTCACCTGCAAAACGTTCCACTGCCGCACCCCGTGGAAGTGGAAACACTCGCCGTGGATGCGGACCATGCACTGGCCTCCATCGGCAAAACTGTTCTGGCCGATGACCAACCTACAATGATTTTGGATATTCCCGGTAATGCGGTGTATCTGGTACGGCTTGGTGCGCCTGTTAAATAGCGTATTCAGAATCGTATGGACCAGTGTGCGATTTCGGATTCGGACCCTTGAATCTCTAATCGGATCACAGCGTTTTCATTGCCGATATTGAAGGTAATCCCGCCGGTGACGCTGGCCGAAGTGAAAACAAAACCTTCAGGTACGGCTACTACCAGTTCCGTTGGGTCGGTTCCGACAAGATGAGCAACACCAGAAAGGGTCTTTGCTGTGGCATCCCACTGGAGTTGTTCAAGGCCAATTCCACCCTGGGCAAGGTGTCGACTGGAATATACAAGTTGTGGATGTCCAGTATCGGCATATACCGCCAATAAAGCATTGCCATGTCCGGGAACTTTCGCGGACATTTGGCCGCGTACGTCACGATGCAATACCCGATTCCAGCAATCATAAACGAGATAGGTTTGTGCCGCGTCAAGACCGAGTTCCGAAAATTCCACCTTCAATTCCGCCTCTTGCGCATTCCAATTAAATAAAGAAATAACATCCCACGTTCCGAACGGACGCCAGATTTTTAAATCCCACACTGGGAGCAGATCGAAAATTGGAAAGAGGTCCAGTGGGCGCACATCACAGACGGGAAGGCATTGTTGAAGGAGGCGCATGCGATCCGGCGGAAGTTCACCAAGCTTGTCCCCAGCAAACATGGCTTGCCCGGTAAGCGCCACCACCGTTGCCGCAAGGCGGACGGTTTCCAGCGCATTTGCCGGTCCAACCAGCAGCGTATCTGGATCGCCATACCAAATGATGTTATTGACGAAAAGCTGATTTAACGTGGTGCCTGCCTGATTACTGAAATTGTTCCAATCCGGTGGGCGGCGATGTGCGACAATGTCGGCGCCAATGCGTCCGGCATCCGCAAAGCCAATTTCGGGCCCGGTATAGTGTCCTTGACACGCCAGCCAAATCCGATCCGGCCCAATACCGCGCCGCAAGGCCTCGACACAGAGCCGAAAGGGATCTTCACAAGGTTGTTTGAAGGCGGCACGAACATTTGACCGTTCATAAAAGTGGGCGGAATAACCAGCGTTGCGGCCCGACATCCCATCAATCTTAAAGTATTCATACCCCCATTCTTGCGACATGATCCGGTGCGTTTCTTCCATGTGTTGACGCACCGCCTCTTGCGAAGGATCAAGCACATACAACCCACACCAGTTCTGCATGGGCCGCCCATCCGGTTCATGTAAAAACCACTCCTTATGGGCTTCGTAGAATGCTCGGTCACCGGTGCCGAAGGGAACCGTCCAGATGCCGGGCTTGAACCCAAGTTTCCGGATCTCATCGGCCAGCCATTTCATCCCGCTGGGAAATTTATTGGGATCAGGGCGCAAGGTGAGGTTATGAAATTTGGAAACAGGCAGTTCAGGCGAATTGTCCTGCCATGACTCGATCGAGAAAATGTCCATCCCATAGGGCTTTAGGAACTTTGCCGCCACACGCGCCTCTTCCAAATTTTCCTTCTCGCCCGCGGTATCGAAATAAACGTTCCACGACATCCACCCCGTTGGTGCAACAGGACACCGTTTTTTGTCAATCGGCCGGTAATAGGGCACATAATGGTCCCGATAGTAATGCCGGGTGAGATCCAATGCAATCGAGGACTGCGATGGTTCATGGATGGCCGCCGTGCACACAACTTGGAATAGGATAGTATCATTTTCCTTTGGCAAGGAGGTGATGGTGCAACTCGTTCCCTGGAATCGGAGCGCGGTATCCGAAGTCATATCAAAAAGCGAATCATTGAGGCGGCTATCGGCATGCCCAGATGCCATCTGAACAACGCGGCCGCCCGGCAAGGGCTGCGTCCGGCAGGCAAAGGCCTGTTCACCCAGCCGGGCAATTGCGTCGAATTTAAGCATTCCCCGGTAATTCTGGGCGGCACGATGAAGCGCGTGTATCACAAGTGAATCCCCCGAGCCGCCAAAAGTCACATACCCTTGAATATTGCCGGCGGGGTCAAGCAACGCAAGCCGTTCCTTCACCGAATCACGCGGCAATGCCACCTGCCATGCTTCTTCTTTTCCATCTTCGCGCACGGCATAAAATGATAGCTTCCCCCCCACTTCCGCGCCTGTGATTGGGTGATTGCATACCAGCATAACCGTGTCCGGATCGAATTCCACGTGCCATCCATCCGTTATTTTTTCCCAAGGGGTGCTGGACGGTGTTTCCGCGAGAAGATTCAGGGAAGACATAAGGGCAAAAACTCCACAAAACATAATCCAAGGTATTCCAAACCGCATTATTTTCTGCTCTCCATGATGATGCGCGCCAGTACAAGCTGGCATGTCATAAAAAAAGAGTACCATACGGATAAGGGTCAGCGGTATACTCTTGAGAGAAAGCTTGTTGATTTGTTCCCCGGAATACATGAGAGGAGAAGGTGCGATGTCTTCCGTGCCAGAAATTTCTACAATTCCATTGCACAAGACAATTCCTGTCAGTGCAAGCGCGGTGGCCGTTGGATTGGCCGGAACACTACTCGGCATAATTCTCCTTGGCGTTGACACCCAGTTAGCGGCCATTGCCTTGCTGTGGGCCGCGACCGCGGGACTCAGTGGAACAGTGATGGCTTTTCTCGAACGCGGTATGCGTGGAACCTGGAGGTGCCTGGGAATGTCCTTGTTGTTATTCACAGGCATCCTATTGCTGGTGTATTTCAGATTCGGTTTTCGCCTGATGACCCTCATGTACACAACGCCCTTTTTCATCATTGCCGTTGTGACGCCGTTCATGGCAAGGCGCCTCAAGCATACTGAAGTCAAGGTAAGCAAATATTTATTTGGGATCTGGCTGGGCCAGGTGGTTGCCGTGCTATCCTGTTCGGCCGTTGCTTCGTTGATGCACCCGCATTCCATACCGTTGCGTATTGGGCTGGGGTTTGCCGCCTCCCTTCCCTTTGGGCCATGGGCCACCGAAATTGCACAATTGTTTTCTTTTCCGAATGCCGGGGAATTCTTTTCGCTGACGTTGGCGTTGGTATTTTCTTCGTTGCTCGCTTTACTCCTCTTTCTCGCCGTCTCGCGGAGGTCCTGGGCCGCCCATGTATTCATTCCTTTTGGGTGGCTTCTTATCGGATGGACGGCAATTGGATTCGGCCAGCTTATGAATTGCCTGGAATGATTTTTAATAGGAATGAACGTTCATGTTCCGGTGTGCAGTACAAAGAAATCGTGTAATTGGTATTTGTTTTGTTTTTTTCGCAACTGTTTTTCAAACACATGGCGCCATGGCGGAATCTACACCGTTTCCCCTCTGGGCACCCACCCGGCCGGTTCCGAGTGCTGCTGAAGCGCCCCTGCTGAAAGATGTCCGCTTTTCGGTGATTAAGAAACGCGAGATGGAAGTGGATGGCTACAACTGGCTGCATGGCCTCGCCCTGGTATGGCATAAGAACATCCTGTTTGCGTTCTGGGGACACAACAAATCCGATGAAAACACACCAACCGAGGTGGCTCAGGGACGCCACAGTATGGATGGCGGTGTTACCTGGAGCCCGGTATGGATGTTGGCGCCGCATACGGAGACCGAGGGCCGCAGCCATGGGGTTTTTCTCTCGTACGAAGGTGCGTTGTGGGCGTTTTTAGGCAGATTCGGTGCGGGCTATGCCAATTTGCGCACAGAGGCTTTTCTTCTTGTTAAAGAGCCAAAATCCCACGAGGATGCGGAGATTACATGGGAGTCCAAGGGCATGGTGGCAGAGGGATTTTGGCCCTGTGACCGTCCGCTCCGAATGAACGGTGGAAATTGGATAATGGCCGGTGCCCGGATTCCTGATGGACCGAAACACGCGTATCCAGCCGTGGCGATCAGCCGGGGTAGTGATTTGACCCATTGGGATGTTGTTGCACTTCCCGTGCCAGACAAATTTCGCGAAATCTGGGGCGAGACGACTATTTTCGCCGAACCGGAAGAAATCACCGCCATCGTTCGCGGCGCTTGGGAGCATGATTATGCTCTTGTCTCTTCCAGCCATACTTTTGGGCGAACATGGACGGAACTGGCCGAGTCCAATCTGCCCATGCCCTGCACAAAGGCGTTTGCCGGACATCTCAGCACGGGGCAGCGGTATGTGATCGGAACGTTTGTGCGCGATCACAGCCGCGCCCGCCATCCGCTCACCATTGCGGTCGGCAAACCTGGGGAAAAGCAACTGTCACAGGTATTCCGGATCAGAGACGATGTCTTTTCACAGGGGCCGGGCGAATCCGCTCCGGGGGCCGCGCTTTCCTATCCGTACGCGGTGGAACATGACGGCGCGCTCTATGTGGCGTATTCAAACGATGGGGGCCGCGGACGCAATCTGAACAGCGCGGAGATGGCCATAATCCCCCTGGTTTCTTTGGGCCCATAGCTGGGTGTTTGCGCGCGGGGCCGCGGCTTGTCTACACTCTCATTAATCCTACGGAGAAATACACCGTGAAACGCCGAACATTTATACAAGCCGGACTGAGCGTGGCCGCCATGGCCGTGTCCATTCCACGCATTGCAACCAGTGAGGAACAAAAAATGACTATCGTTCTCGCCGCGGACCCCTTTGCGCTCGAACTCAAGGATGCCGTCAAGGATCATCTGGAGAAGAAAGGCTATACCGTGCAGGATGTTGGGGCGGCCAAAGACAAGGAAATCCCCTATTACGATTCCGCGCCCGTCGCCGCCAAAATGCTCCAAAGCGGAAAGGCCCAGCGCGCCATCCTCTTTTGCGGCACCGGCGCGGGCATGTGCATCGTCGCCAACAAGTTCAAGGGGGTGAACGCCGTCTGTGTGGAATCGGTTTTCTCCGCTAAAATGGCCCGGGCCATCAATGACTCCAACGTGATCACGCTCGGCGCGATGATTGTCGCGCCGTGGATGGCCAACGCGATGGTGGACGCCTGGCTGGAAACCAAACACACCGAGGGGTTGGAAAGCTTTGCCGGATTCCTCAAGGACGCCTGTGCGAAGGTGAACGCCCTCGATACCGGCCAGTGACGCAATGCTGAATCAAGGGGCAAAAAAATGGCGTCCCCAACGAGATTTGAACTCGTGCCGCAGCCTTGAAAGGGCTGTGTCCTAACCAGGCTAGACGATGGGGACGCAGAGAACTATCGGATTAAATTGTTAATGAGTATTGCGGGCGGATACCCCGCGCGCGGATGCATACCCGAAATGCATGTATACTATACCAAATGGAAAAGGGGAATGTCAAAAAAAAGATTGACGCGACATTTGATACGGACGTTCATGCTACGGAAGTGGCGCGCAAATAAGCGTGGTTGACTTGGCTCCGAGATTGTCGCTGGCGCCCCTCTTAGAAACAAGGCAAATGATGGAAAGGTTATTTATCTCTTTCAGAGAAGGTATTTTAGGAAGGCGAGTGTACCCAGGGTAGCGAAGCGCAACCGCTGGGCTGAGTTATTCATCCACTTCGTGGAAAAACACACGGGGATTTGGTGATCCAAGATGGCGTCTAGCAAGACTTTTCTGGTGTTTCTTTCTGATCCACCCCGGCGCTCCGGCGGGTGGGTAACTCGCAATGACAATCAGATATTTATTCCGGGGTTTGGGCCAGGAGTTTGGCCAGGCGTATTTCAGATTGGATGGCGGCGCGGACCGTGTGGTAGTTGATTTTCCACGCGTGGGCCATGTGGGTCCACAGGAGAGTGTTGTTTTCGTCGAACAGGGGCCACCACTCCCCCACTTTGTGGTTGATCACGACGTCCATGACAAAGCGGTGGATGTTTTCGTAGGCATCGAGGTATTGATCCGGGCCGAATAGGAGGCAGGCGTCCAGGAATCCGGTAAGGGCTTCGGACTGTTGCCAGAACTCTTTATTTCTTTCCCGGGCGGGGCCGTCGTTAGGCCCTTCGCAGTAGAGGCCGCCTTTTTCCCAGTCAATGCCGTATTTGACCGCATGGTCGAAGATTTTACGCATCCCTGCTTTGTAGGGTTCCAAATCCATATCGAGAATATGGAGCGCATGCTTGAGCAGCCAGTTGAACTCGATGTTGTGCCCGAAACTGGTGTTGTTCAGGGGGCGGCCCTCTTCATCGTCCACATCGCGGTCGGCGCCCCAGACATTCTTGAAAAGAATGGCGCGCAGGGGCGTCCAGTCAAAGCTGAACTGAGCCATGCCGGTGCCGTATTCGGGGTGGATGATATGTTTGAAAATCAGGTTGATGATATTTTGGGTTTCCCATTTATGCTTGGGGTTGCCAGTGGCTTCATAGAGGTTCGTGAAGGCTTCCATGAGGTGCATGTGCACGTCGAACGACTTGCGGTCGCCGCCATAGACGCCGGGCCGCTTGAAACTCCAGTCTTCCTCGAAGAATTCCCCCACGCCGCCGTAAGCAAGATCGGCCGCACGGGTTTTCAGGACGGAGAGGGTTTCTTCGGCGTATTCTAGGGCGCGCTGATCGCCGGAGGCCATGGAGTATTCGCTCAGGGCATAAATGGCGAACGAATGGCCGTACATGATTTTACTGCGGTCGTGCGGCGTGCCGTCCTGTTCCGTGATCCAGAACCATCCGCCATTCCGGTCATCCCAGAAATGCTTGATCAGGAAGTCCACACCTTGCTTGGCGATATCGAGGAAATCCTGGCCCGCCACCCCGGCGCGAAACGCGGAGGAATAGGTGTAGATCATCCGGTTCTGGCAGATGATGGTCTTGAGCGTTTCACCGGTTGGATTGCCGTCCTTGTCCAGATAGGTCAAAAAACCGCCGTATTGTTTATCCACGCCGCGCACGGCCCAAAAGGGCAGCAATTCCTTGTAAAGATGACGGCGCATTTCCTCCAGCATCCGGCTGATACGTTCACGCGTGCTCATGGTATTCTCTCCTGAATAAGTTGAAGTCACTGGTTATGCCAAAGGCAAGGTTACGGTTTAGTTTGCGCCTTCACTCGGTGAATCCGGCGGTTCCATCGTTTCCTCCGGTGGCGCTTCCGCGAATCCGTTGGCCGAATCCTTGCGCGTCCGGCTGATGATTTGATCCCAGTAGGCGAAAATAATCCACAACAGGAACGGCAGGGTGAGGAAAAACTGGATGATGGCCGTAGGTATTTCACTGGCGTTTCGGAGCGCTTCCTGGAAGCGCAACACAATGGCGATGTACAGGATATGCCCGGCGATCAAAATTCCGCAGCCATACAGCAAGACTTTCAGGCGGCGCAGCAGGCCCATTTTCGCCGTGGCCAGCACCAGGGCGATATAGGGTGGAATGTTGGTCACCAGCAAGGCGATATCCAGCGCGGGTTCACGCGGGCCGATCCGGAAAATGAGCTTTGTGCCCGTATTGAACAGACCGCGCGGAGAAATATATCCGTACTCGATGGGAACTCCAAACACATACTTCAGAAGCGTTCCGGAGGTTTGTAGGAGGAAATTCCCATAATACGGCAGCAGTTCCCACCAGAGCAGCACCAAAAGGGAAACCGAGGCGAGAAACTTGGCGGAAAATACGAGGATATTCCGGGTGCGCGTGCCTTCTTCCAGCAGCATTTGCAGGTAGGATTCCACCCATGTTTTCCGGTTGACCAGAAATTCGATCCAGGCCAGCCACACCGCCACCACAAACACGATATAAATGGCCTGCCATACATATTGGTGCGAAAAATCAAACCATTCGCCGCCATCCGTCAGCGCGCCGATAACGGCGAGGCAGGTAAGCCGGAAAATGTTGACGGAGTACATGATGGGTATGCCCAGAAGCACGCCAATCAATTTCCGCCACCAGCGGGTGGGAAACGCCATGATGGCCGCAAAAAAAATGGCCATGACTTCAATCGCGCCGCATTCGGAAACCACGATGAACGGAAAAGAATAGCCGCGGGCCGTTGCATCGCCTTTTTGCGCCCGCAAGGTTTCAATTTCCTGTTGCGTCTCGGTAATTTGCCGGGCGCGTTCGGCTTCCGCCAGCGTGGTATTCTTCTTTACTTCGGCCAGGCGGGTTTCCGCATCCCGGATCCGCTCCACGGGGCTGGACTTCAAGACAAAGGTTACACTGGGACCAAAGACGCGGGTTTTATCTTTCAGGCGATCCTCCATGGATTTATAAGAAAACCGTTCCCAGGCCGTCAGCGGCTCCTTCGGCATTTTCGCCACATCTTCCGGTGCGGCGGCCTCCAGGCCACGTTGCCAGGCCGCCATCGTGGCCCGCGCCATGGCGGGTTCCGGCAGGGATTTTCGGTAGGGTTCGAGTTCCGCGAATTCACCCACTTTTCCCAACGCCCACGTGGTATGTTTGGCCACATGAAACAAATACCAGTCATTCGCGCGTGTGGGAATGATGAACCGGTAACCGGTTAAGAAGGCCAGCACGCACACCACAAACACCGCGATAAAACGATAGGACCGGCGCCGGGAACTCGTTGAGGCGGAGTGTGCTTTCTGGGAGGATTGGCTATCCATTCAATTCCTTCAATTTCGTTTCGATCATTGAACGAATCTCCTTCACGCGTTTTAAGGTGTCGGCTTCCACCCGCACCACGAGTTTGGGAGACGTATTCGAGGCGCGGAGCAGGCCCCAACCATCGGGGAATTCTATCCGCGCCCCGTCAATGGTCACGACATTCAGCCCCTGTTCCTGGAAATAGGCCGTGGCGCGCCGCACCACCTCGAATTTCTCCGCGTCGGTGCTGGGCACCTCGATTTCCGGCGTCACCGGACGTTGCGGGATGGTGGACAAGTGGGCGCTGAGCGGCTTTTTTTCCGCGGCAAGCAGTTCCAGCAAGCGGGCGGCGCTGTAAATCGCGTCGTCGAACCCATACCACCGGTGCTTAAAGAAGATATGGCCGCTCATTTCACCGGCGATTTCCGCCTTTTGAGTGAGCATTCCGGCTTTGATATGCGAGTGGCCCGTGCGCCACATCACGGGTTTTCCCCCATGTTTGGCGATGTCTTCATAGAGTCCGCGCGAGCATTTTACTTCGCCCATGATGACCGAACCCGGTTTGACCTTTAATATACTCCGTGCGAAGAGCGCCAACAGGCGGTCGCCCCACAGAATGTTGCCTTTCTCATCGCAGCCGCCCAGGCGGTCCACGTCGCCATCAAACGCAATCCCGATGTCCGCTTTGTATTTTTTGACCGTCTGAAACAGCTTCTTCAGGTTTTCCGGCTTGGTCGGGTCCGGATGATGGTTGGGGAAGTTGCCATCCACATCGCAATACAGCGGAATCACTTCGCAACCGAGCGCCTCATATAGGGGCACGGCCACCACGCCGCCCACGCCGTTGCCGGCATCCACCACCACCCGCAGTTTTCGTTTCAGTTTGATATCCCGCAGTATGCGCTTTTGATACGCCGGTGTCATGTCCATCCGGGTGATCGTCACCGGTCCTTTCGCCACCGGAAATTTGCCGGTCCGCGCCACCTTCAACAACTCCTGGATCTTCTCTCCATAGATCGTGGTTTTCCCCACCGCCACCTTCGTCCCGTTGTATTCCTTGGGGTTATGGCTGGCGGTGAGCATCAGCCCTCCGTCCACGTCCAGCGTATTCAAGGCGTAGTAACAGACCGGTGTGGGCACCTGGCCAATGTCAATCACATTGATGCCGCAGGACGTGATTCCGTCGATGGCCGCCTGGGCATACGCTTTTCCCGTGAGCCGCCCATCCCGGGCCACCACCAGCGTTTTGTGCGGCAGTTTTCCCTTCATGTATGCGACAAGGGCCTTCCCGAGGCACTCGAAGACCGATTCATCCAGGTCTTTGCCGACCAGCCCGCGAATGTCATACTCCCGAAAAATGGTTGGATTCAGTTCCATTGTATATGCTCCTCCCGTTGCCGTTGCCGCCGCTCCAAACGCATGCGCAGGCTTACAGTGTACCATGCAAATGTTCCCAAAATCACGCCTCTATCGCACGCGGCCCCGGTTATGAATATACCGTGTTCTGTAAATCGGCGTGCAATTGCCGCAAGGCCGATTCCGCGAACATGGCCGCGCGCTCGATCATGGGTTCTTCCACCGCGGTCACCAAGTCGTTGACGCAGTTCCAGTGAACCGGAAAACGGTTCTTGTCCAGCCCCATGATGGACATGGCCTTATACCCGTGCGCCAGCGGGATGTGCATGGCGGAGGGCACATGCCGCAGCACCGCCGGGGTAACTTCATAGTTGACACAAACTTTTTCCGCGGCGGCCACCATGACCTTGCTGCTGGGCATCAGATGCAGCAGTCCCTCGCCGGTGAGATAGTGCAGGGTGCCCGCGCCCACGGCCTCCAGGTTCAAAATATAGGTGTGTTCCCGGTCCAGGCGGCCGGTTTTCAACAGGCGGTGTATCCCGCTCATCCAGGCCTCGTGGCTGCCCGCGGCCACCAGCCAGACATCGGCGGTTTGAAGCGGTTGTCCGGCGAAACGTTCCGCAAGATGCAGCAAGGCCGCCGTGCCCGAGGCATTGTTGTTGGCGCCCCGGATATCGTCGGTTTGCGCGGACGCCAGAAACAGGACGGCCGCCGCACTCACCAAGAACAGCACACTGGCCCAGCGTGCATATAAGGCAAACGGCTGGGTGGTTTCCGTGAACACCCCCAGGGCCTCGGTAAAGCAGGAGGCCGTAACGATGACCATGCAAAAAAGAACGAGATGATGAATGGGCCGAATCCAGCGCACACGCTCCGGTTCGGTCAGGGGGCTTGCACAGCCGCTGTCGTAATAGGCGGTGATGATAAACGTATACTCGGGCTTGGGTGCAAGAAAGCGGGCCATGACATTCTGCGTTTCATAATGCGGCATAAAACGGGAAAAGACCGTGAATCCCAGAAACTCCGCCAGATACGCAATAAGAATGCCCATGCCGTACAGGCCCGCCATGAGCGGCCACCAAAACGCAAACAGCGCGACCACCAGGAATTCGCCATAATACGAGGCAAACAAGTAACTGAAATTATCAATGCTGAAGAAATCGTCAATCTCCGCGTCTTTCGTGTATTCCTTGAAACGCGCGAGCAGATACTCGGCGGCGCGTCGTTCCTCCTGCGTCTGCGCGCTGCGATGCATCAACTGCCCCGCCAGGAACATCATGTCGTGCCGGATGCGTTCAAGACTCAAAACAGCACCTCACGATACTTCCAGCCCGCGTTCCGGGCCAACGGACGGCGAGAACGCTTCCCCGCCCGGTTATTTTTCCATCCGGCATCACCCAATTATTACTCCTTAATCCATGAGATGGTTCGTTTTATTGACACCCACTAGCATAGCATGAAGTTCTTTTGCGGGAACAACACGCTTGGGCAATTGCGAAATTGCCTTTTTTCTGTCCGGTCAACCAGGAGGATACTTTGGCCACGAAATACGGGCCATCCGCCCTGTGTTCTGGGTAGTTTTGAGAAAAACGGCTATTTCGCAAATGCCTCATGCTATACTTTACGCATAAACAGGAGAAAGGAGCGGGTCAACGTGCGAGCGGTTGTGCAACGCGTATCGGAAGCCTCGGTTTCCGTGGAGAACGCTGTCGTGGGGGCCATCGGGCAGGGATTACTGGCCTTGGTCAGTGTGGATGCTGACGACACGGAACAGGATGCCGCCTATATCGCTGAAAAACTGGCGGGATTGCGCATTTTCAATGATGAACACGGCAAATTCAACCTGCCGGTCGAGGAAGTGGGGCGTGCCGTGCTGGTGGTGTCCCAATTCACCCTGCACGGTGATTGCCGGAAAGGGCGGCGTCCTTCCTTTACCCAGGCGGCGCATCCCGAGAAAGCCATCCCGCTTTATGAATCCGTGGCGATGCATCTGCGGGAACGCGGCTTGACCGTGGCCACCGGTGCATTTGGCGCGCATATGAAGGTGCACCTTGTCAATGACGGCCCAGTAACCCTTTTATTGGACTCACGAAAGGTGTTCTAATGCGAATCGCCATCGCGGGCAGCGGACAACTTGCGGCAAGCATGCTGTTCCCGTTATTGGATTCCACCCATGAAGTGGTGGCTGTTCTATTGGATGGACGCCAGGTGAAAGGGTATAAACGCGCCGTTTCGCCCCTCTCCGATGCCCTGCTTGGCGTAAAGGGCGGCCTGGCATTTCAGGCGGCACGCCATGGCCTGCCGATTGTATGGCTGGACACCATGGATGAGGAAAACCTCGATGCCCTGCGGAAATTACAGCCGGATATCGTGATGGTCGGCGGCTTCAGCATTATTTTCAAAAAATCCATATTGAGTCTTCCCGGGATGGGTTGCGTGAACATGCATTCCTCCCTCCTGCCAAAACACCGGGGGCCCAATCCGTTCTGCGCCGTGATTCTTGCCGGAGAACCGGAGTCGGGCGTGACTTTTCACATCATGGATGAAACGATTGATACCGGCGATATTTTGGAACAAGGCGCATTTCCTTTATCGCCGGACGACACCCCGTACTCCATCCATGCCAAGGCCTGCGCGATGGCCGCCAGCCTCGTGGTACCGGTAATGGACCGCATTGAGCGGGAGGGCTTGAAGGGCGTTCCCCAGAATCCAGCGTTCGCGACCTATGATAAAAAGCCCACAAAAACCGACGCCTGGATTCGCTGGGACACCTCGGTGGACGCCATTGACCGGCAATTGCGCGCCCTGAGCGCCATTCATCCCCCCTGGTTTTCGTATCAAGATAAGGCCATCCAGGTCACCCAGGCCGAACTCAATGCGGAAGCGGACCCCGTGATGCCCGGTGTTGTGTTGGCAAATAAACCCCACGTGCGCGTTGCCGCACGGGATGGTTCCGTGACGATTTTGTCGGCGCGCACAACGGGCGCGATTTCGTGGCCTTGGCCGCAGCCCTGGAACCGCCCCTATGTTGGCGAGTCCCTGTTGCCGGGCGGTTAACGCAGGAGTTTTGTATCCCTATGATTTCCATTGTGATTCCGGCATTTAACCAACTCGAATATTGCCGCCAATGCGTTGGGTCTATTCTCCTCCATACGGAGGCTCCCTATCGGTTGATTCTGGTGGATAATGGTTCCACGGATGGCGTGGCGGGGTATTTTGATTCGGTGCCTGGCGCCACGGTGCTGCATTCTGGGAAAAACTTGGGCTTCGCGGGCGGGGTGAACCTTGGAATGAAGCATGCGGAAGGTCATGTGCTGCTGTTAAACAGCGATACCATCGTGCCCAGCGGGTGGTTGCGCCGCCTGGAACGCGCGTTGCTGCAAACACCGGATATTGGCATGGTGGGGCCCATGAGCAATTGTGTGTCGGGCAGTCAACTGATCGACGGTCTGGAATTCACGAGTGTCGAGGAAATCAACGCCTTTTCCGATAATTTGGCCGCCCGGAATGCCGGCCGCTTGCGGGATGTGGCGCGATTAGTGGGGTTTTGTTTGCTGATTCGCGACACGGTGGTTAAGGAAGTGGGCCTTTTTGATGAAGCCTATGGCATTGGCAATTTTGAAGACGATGATTACTGCCTGCGCACGTTGCGCGCCGGATACCGCCTGTGCGTGGCGGAAGACTGCTTCGTTTTTCATTATGGCAGCCGGACCTTCCTGTCCATGGGGATTGTGGATGAACAGTGGAAAGGATTGCTGGAACAAAATGGACGGCTGTTTCAGGAAAAATGGCAGGCGCGTCCGGAGGAGCGGTGCGATGCCATGCAACAGTCCCGGCAGATAAACCGGCAGGCGCGCCAATTGCTGGAAGAGGGCGACACGGCGGGGGCGCTCCGGCTTTACCGGGACGCGATACAACTGGCTCCTTTCTATGAAATGAATTACAATGATCTCGGCGTGGTTTTATGGAAACTGCAGGAATATACGCGCGCCTGTGAATGCTTCGAGAAAGCCGTGCGCCTTAATCCTGAGTTTCATGACGCACGGGAAAATCTCCGGGATGCCCGGAATTTTCTTGGCGGCAACCCGTAGGGAATACACAATGCACCGGAAAGGATTCACGTTGATTGAATTGCTGGTGGTGATTGCCATCATCGGCATTTTGGCGGCCATCCTGCTTCCGGCGCTCGCCCGGGCGCGCGAGGCGGCGCGCCGCTCCTCCTGTCAAAACAATCTCAAGCAAATGGGGCTGGTGTTCGCGATGTACGCGAATGAGTCAAAAGGGGAGTATTATCCCCCGATAAAGATTTATGACTGTTCAGGCGGGCTTGCGGCCGACGCCACGTTCAACGGCCCTTCGGTGTACCCGGAATACCTGAGCGACGCCGCGGTGTGCGCCTGCCCTTCGGATAGCGATTATCTGGCGGTGTTGAGCGGATTTCACAAAGACGGTGATTTGTCCAAGGAGGTGCTGCCGTGTGCGTTGGCGCGCGGGAGTTATTACTATCTCGGCTGGGCCTTCCTGGAAGAACGTATTGTGCCGCGCGGCATGGCGGTTCCCGCCACGCTGGTCCCGAACGTTGCGGATTTACTGAATTACGTCAATTTCGAGGTGCAGCAAACGGCCAAGCCGTATGTGGCACAAGGTTTTTTCCCCGCCGAAGACCGCCTGAAGGATTTTGGCCCCATACGCCGGCTGCGTTCGGGCATCGAACGTTTCCTGATCACCAATGTCAATGCCGCCGCCTCTTCCGCGAAGGCGTCCTCGGCCATCCCGGTGATGTGGGACGAAATCGCCTACCGCGCCGGTGTAATGTCCTTTAATCATGTGCCGGGGGGTGGAAGCTGCTTGTATATGGACGGACATGTCGAATATCTCCGGTGGCCCAGTAAATTCCCCGCTGATTATGTGGGCATGAATCTGTCCATACTGTTCTAGGCCCTCCATGGGGGGCATTGTCTTGATCGGATTTTCCTTGTTGCGGTACTGTGTTCTCGTGTTTCCAGGGAGTCGTCATGCGTGTGCCCTTTTTCATACTGTTGATGGATTGCATGGCATTCGCCGCGCCCATGCCGGATGCGGCGGGAAATGCCGTGATTTCCGCCCAGGATATCGCTGCCGCGCTCACCCGGGATATGACCGCTCTGGGTGCGGCGAACCGTGTCGATGAACAGGGATATACCGTCCCGGAATGTTCTCCGCATGTTTCGTTGTCCGGCATCCACTTTGAACTGGGGAAAGCGGTTCTATTGCCCGGCGGCCGGGCGCAATTGGATCAGGCGGCGCAGGCGCTGCACCCCATGCTTGCCGCCGCCGAACCAGCGGCGCCGCCTCCTTTCCGGGTTTCGATTGAAGGTCATACGTGCAGTGTGGGCAAGGCGGAGGATAACCGCCTCTTGTCGGAACAGCGCGCGGGCGCCATACGTGATTATCTGGCGGAAAAAGGCCTTCCCAAGGAACTGTTTGACATCAAGGGCTGTGGCGAGGAACGGCCCATAGCATCCAATCAACTGGAATCAGGACAGCGTCAGAATCGGCGGATCGATCTGGTGCTGCGAAAGCATGCCGTACCGGCTTCTCCATCGCGGTCAGGATATTTGAGTGTTCAATGGGAAGCGCGTACCGGGTCTCAAGGCGGCCAGGTACTCCAGGGCCAGGAGGTGGCCTCGCTTAAAACCGGTGATGGCGTGAAAGTATGTTGTCAGGTCTTGGAAGGATGTCATGTATATGGCCTTTGCCTGACCTCCGAAGGAGAAATCAGGTGGCTGGTGCCCAAGGAAGAGACCGTCGGCGGAACGTTCGGCCTATGGTGGTATGCGGGCGAGGAACATGTCTTGCCGGGACCGGAGAATACGCTTTGGTACCGCATTGAAGGCGCACCCGGCACGGAAACCATTCTTTTCCTGGCAACGCATGACCCTATCGCCAAACCCGGCAACCTGCCAGCCTCCCTAAAGAAACATGGCGCGTCCCTGACGAGTCAAATCCTGCAGAATGCCGGTTATGGCACAAATATCGAGGTAACGTGCATCCGCATTGCACATGAATGATCGATAATTTGAGTTATTTAATGGAGAGGAGTCTGACTATGACACAACGGGGTACGATTTCACGGCGCGGATTCATCAAGACGGGCTTGGCACTGGCGGCAGGGCCAATGATCGTGTCTTCGCGGGTATTCGGGGCCAATGAACGTCTCGGCATCGGATTTATCGCCGTGGGCCGGCGCGGACTCGAACTGAAGGCGGATTTTCTAAAGGTTGCTCAACAAGGCAACGCCCAGATTGTGGCCGTGAGCGATTTCTATAAAAAACGGATGGACGCGGCCTGCAAGGAGGAGAAATGGGGGAAATATCAAGACTATAAGGACCTGTTGCAGGATAAGAATGTGGATGCGGTGATTGTGGCCACGCCGGACCATTGGCACACGCTGCCCTCGATTCATGCCTGCCAGGCCGGGAAGGATGTGTATTGTGAAAAGCCATTGACGCTCACCATCCGTGAAGGCCGCGCCTTGGTGACTGCCGCGCGTAAGTACAAACGTATCGTCCAGACGGGCAGTCAACAACGTTCGGATGGCAAATGCCGTCTGGGCTGTGAACTTATTCGCAACGGCCGCATCGGAAAGGTCTCGTTGATCCACACCAGTATCTATCCAAGCCCCTATGAATGCACATTGCCCGAAGAACCGGTGCCCGAGGGACTGAATTGGGATGGATGGTGCGGGCAAACCCAGCCCCGGCCCTTTCATAAAGACCTCTATCTTCCGCGTGCGAATCCCGGCTGGATTTCCTTCCGCCCGTACTCCGGCGGCGAAATGACCGGATGGGGCGCCCATGGACTGGATATCCTCCAATGGGCCATGGGCATGGACACTAGCGGCCCCGTGGAAGTGTGGGCGGAAGAAGGCGACCCCCTCGAACGTCCGGTGGTCATGCGGTATGCCAATGGGACGTTGGTCCGGTTTGACGAAAAGGAGCAGACCGGCGGCGGCTTGTTTGAAGGCGAGAACGGCAAAATCCGCATTGATCGCGGAAAACTGGAGACAACGCCCAAGGAAATAGCGCAAGAGCCGCTGAAGGATTCGGATATTCACTTGTATAAAAGCGAAAATCACATGTTGAATTGGCTGGAATGCATTCGCACACGGGAATTGCCCGTGGCGGACGTGGAAATCGGCCATCGCTCCGCAAGCATGTGCCATCTGGGGAATATCGCCCGCTGGACCGGCCGTAAAATGCAGTGGGACCCGGAAAAAGAAGTGTTTGTGAACGACGACGACGCCAACACCTATCTCGAACGCCCCATGCGCGAGCCGTACGGAATTCCCAAGGAAATTTGATCACGGTTGTCATTGCGAGGATCGCCAGCGACGCGGCAATCTCGACATAGTGCCAGCCTCTCAAATTGCCATTGCACTTACATAGGCGTGGTTGACGTGCTTCCGAGGTTGCTTCGTCGCTGGCGCTCCTCGCAATGACAACCGTAATGTAGTCTTACCGGAACAGCACCTCTCCCCCGCGCCCTTGCGCGATCAGGGATTTATAGGTGCGGAGTTCCTGCTGAATCTTCGGGTCCGTCAGATCGATGGTCTGGCCGCGTTCCGCCGCCATATACGCGGCCTGGCATAATTTGGTGACTTCCAATCCATAGGCGAAATTCAAAAATCCGTCCTTGCCCTTCTTGAAATTGGCGACGGCATCTTCGATCTCGTCCACATACCCATACAGGTCGGCTTCGTTGGGTTCGACAATGAGCAGGCCGCGCGTGGCCGTGGATTTTTCCAACGCACTTTCCACATCGGACGCGGCCTCGGCGGCCTGATCGCCAATGAAGATTTCAAGGGGCGAGGCCTGCGTATTCACTTCAAAGGCATACCCCGGGCCAAGGCCTTCCATGAACAACCGCATCCCGCGCTTGTCGAACATCCACGAATTGGTGAACTGCGCCTTCGACTTTTGGCCGGTTTCCGGATTTTCATAGGTAATTAACCCGGTGGCATAGTCTTCCGCCGGCGTTTTCCCGTAGTCCACGCCCATCCGCTTGAGCAGGTCCTTGCGCCAACGCGGCTGACCCCACTTCAGCAACGCCGTTTCCGCGCTCACCGACACCGGTTTCAGATACGTGGCCGGTTTCCCATGGGGCGTCAATACGAACCAGCCGCAGGCGATGCTGTGGCACGCCATGTCGCACAGCACCCCGCCGCCCTGCCGCGTGGGATCCCAGAACCAGCCCTCGTGCGGGCCGGAATGTTCTTCGGAACTCCGCGCGATCAGGAGCGGTCCCATGGCCTTCTGCACCGGGGCCAACTGCTCCAACTGCGCGCGAATCGCCTTCATGTAGAGCTGATTCTCGAAATAGGCCGTGGGGAGTTTCGTCTGCTTCGCCAAAGCGCGGAGCTGTTCCGCTTCCGCCACCGTGCGGCCCAGGGGTTTCTCACAGATAATGCCTTTCAATGCCGCACCCGCCTTGACGGCGTCCACGATTTTCTGCATCAGTTCAATACGGGCGAAGTTCGGTGCGAAAATGGCCACCGCATCCACGTTTTTGCACAATTCCGCGACACTGCGGTACACCTTTGTCTGACCCACCCCCAGTTTCTTCGCGTAGGCGGCCAACTCCTGCGCGCCTTTCAGGGCATACACCCCCGCAAGGTCCACCCCGCGCACCCCGCACAAGGCCTTCGTCTGAAACTTGGCGATAAAGCCCGCACCGATAAAACCCAACCTGAAATTACTCATGGGAAACTCTCCTTTTTCCGCTTGGTTTTGTAAATCCGGCGGTATTATAGGCAATTATTCCGAAATCACACAAGCTATGCCGGATAGGCTGGCTTGCGGTACAATATCCTGGAAAAGTGCATGTAAAGCCTTTTCCCAAGCCGTCATCCCCGCGGAAGCGGGGAGCCAGAGGCATGAAAAATATCGTGCGTTTTGAGTAAACGTATAACAAAGGAAGTCAAGAAATAATGCTTCCGAATGTATGTGCGATTTTTAGAACCTCCTGGAAACGTACAGGAGATGGTGCAGTGACCTCTGAACGTGAAGGACGATCTGTAATCCCCGAAGGGGATAGGACACTTCCAGCCCAGGGTTGCGTTTTGCTACCTTGGGGCGCCGAGGTCCTGCATGTTTTTCCCCGAAGGGGAAACCTATCGCCAGCCCAGGGTTGCGCTTCGCTACCCTGGGTCCAGAATCTCCCCCAAGGACCCAACCCTGAAGGGGTTGGGCCATCGAAAACCGTGAACACGAATTCAAGAATCGTTCCCAGGTTGTATTTGGGAACGCACTTGCCTCCAAAGCGATGCTTTGAAATACCCTCCATAATCCCGCGCCGCCACAGGCCTTCGGTGCGGTACAATGACATTACGGCATCTTTGAAGAATACCGAGTTGCAAAAACCAACGCGAGTTGTGTACTATGTCCATCTCTCATGAGCGGCGATACCGGATTGGCGAAGTCAGCAAACTGACCGGTGTCCCGATTTATCTTTTGCGTCAATGGGAACGCAGAGTGACACAGTTGAAACCGAAACGGGACCGCAGCGGACGCCGGTACTACACCGACGACGACATCAACGTGGTGCGCGAAATCAATTTCCAGAAAGAACACAACCACACCACCCTGAAAGGCGCCTCGCTCGTCTTGTCCAAGAAGGTCCACGGCCTCGGCGAAGTGAAAAACCGCCAGAAAATCGTGGAAGCCCTCGACAAGATCGACGACGAACTCCGCGCCATCGTCCACCTGCTCGATTCCACCCGGTAAGGAGACATGGACGTTGTGTTTGTGAAATCATTCTGCGAATACATCTCTTTAGGCATTATTGCTCTTGCTCTCCCCTGCTGCACCCCCTCCCTCCCTCCAGAGGAGAGTAAAACTCAACCATCAAGCGTCTCTGCACCGGGAAACCGCCCGAATGTCGTCTTCATTTTGTTCGATGCATTGCGCGCAGACCATTTGGGCGCATACGGCTATGATCGCAACACCAGCCAAGTAATAGACGACATTGCCGCCAACGGAACCCTTTTCGAGCAGCATTACGCACAGGCCAACGAAACTGTGGCTTCGCTGCCAACCTACATGACAGGACGCTATTTTCCGGTGTTTTCCCAAACACAGGGTTCCTGGCGGATTCTTGCAAAGACCCCGTCCCCAAATGAAAAACAGTTGGCAGAAGTTTTCCGGGAAAACGGCTATTGGACCTTGGCTGTTTCCGCACATCCTTTCTACCTGCGCGGATCACGGCTGTATGAATCGTTCGATGTGTTCCATGTGCTCTGGAGCAAGCCTCCCGAAGCATCCGCCTTGTTCCACGAGTTGCTACAAGATGCATTATTGCAGTTGGACACCGCTGCGCACCGTCCCTTCTTCATGTATATTCACGCAATGGACACCCACTTTCCCCACTATCTAAAACAGGGCTTCACGCAGTGGGTTAACCCAAACCATCCGCGAGGACCAGAATTAGCCATGGGGGGGACGCCGCCTTATTCCCAGGAGGATGCGCAATACCTCCGCGGCATTTATGACAACAGCATTTGTTTTGCCGATATGATCCTGGGACAGTTTCTTAAAGAACTGGAAGCGCGCGGTTTGCTCGATACTACGCTCTTCGTGATTTCCTCCGACCATGGCGAATTGCTGGCCGAAGACGGAAAGACCGTGGGGCATCCCAATTCCGCCACTGCGGACGAGGTCTACCATGTGCCCCTTATCCTGGCCGGTCCGGGTATTCCGAAAAACATACGGATTAAACATTTCACCGAAAGCGTAGACCTGTTACCCACCTTGGTGGACCTGCTGGGCTTGAAAACCGATGCGGAATTCCAGGGGAAAAGCCTTAAAAGCATGATGCACGGCGGCGATGCAATCCGGCAAAGCATTCTTACCAAAGCTAATACGGGCTCCCACCTGCCCCCGACGATCATCTGGAGAAATACGCATGCCAAGGTGATGCATACCGTAAAAACAGATACATATGACGCATTTCAGGCACCGGATCGGCAAGCGTCACGGGTTCCTATCTCCGCAACGCCGTATCCGGAGGCAAAAAAACGGCTCGACGATATGGAACAATGGTATCAAGATTATGAAGCCTTGCCGTATGGCGCAATCAATGTCTTTAGCGAATATTTTCCGAAGTCGGTTCAGCCTGAAACATCGGTGGTGCGCGGAAGCGGAGAACATTGGGAAGACAATCTTTGGGATTTTAATTTCAAACGGCTGGCCAGTTGTGCATGGCGGGAGAATGCCCCCCCTGTCTCATTCCGTATCGAAGTTCCAAATGGAACGTACCGTGTGGAACTCGGCATGACCACAGGCGAACGGGAAGGTCACCCCGCATCCGCCTTTGCCGTGCGCGCGGAAAATGACTCAACATTCCGCACCATTGTTTCGGATTCCGGAAAACAGGGTCATGGAACAGATCGCCTCGCCGAAATTGGGGTCTATACCATCACGGATGGCTATTTTGACATTACCCTCGATGAAGGCAGTCCGGACTACTGGGCAGTGGCCTCCTATTTTCGCTTCGTGGCTCAAGACATTGAACACACCATCCCTTCGCCCCTTGAAGACGAACAAGCCCGCGAACAACTCAATGCCTTGGGATACCTAGGCGCTAATTGATTCCGAGGCCTCTTTCTGTTTTTCAATACAGTTGGGTAAGATTCTCTATCCTCACTTTGGAATAGATTATACGACCATTCAGTTTTTGATTTACTTCCCACCATGTGCTACACTTTCCGTCGTATCAGTCAAGAATTACCTTAAAACAAGTCATGTATTCGGTCGGGGCGTAGCGCAGTCCGGTTTAGCGCACCAGACTGGGGGTCTGGGGGTCGCTGGTTCAAATCCAGTCGCCCCGACCATTCTATTTTTCTGTCTTGATTGTGGTGCTGATTGGATTAACTGTTTTGTTTCTTCCTTTATCTATCGCTTTTTGAAGTGGTATAGTCTACGAAATGTTGGCCCGCCTTTTTGAGGTCAACAGGTACGAGTTCGAAGTATGAATGCGAGGGAACGAGATGGTACGGAAGTTAGCGTACGTTACGGTTGCAATAAGTTTGTTGGCAATTGTTCTTGGGTTTGGGTATCTTCGCCTGTTTTGCCCACCCCTTGACTCTGGGCTCTTGAAAACCATTCCGTATCATGTGGTAATAGCGCACCGGGGTGCCTCGTACCTCGCGCCGGAAGAAACGGCGCCGGCCTTTATGCTCGCACGGGACTTGGGCGCGGATTATCTCGAATTGGATGTCCAGCGCACGAAGGACCATGTCCTTGTTGCCTTGCATGACGACACGCTTGAGCGGACAACGAACGTGGCCCGGGTTTTCCCCAGCCGTGCGAAGGAAAACATCGAGAATTTTACGCTCAGCGAGGTAAAACAACTGGATGCAGGTTCCTGGTTTAACGCCACGTACCCGCAGCGTGCCCGGCCCGCGTTCGCGGGACTCAAGATTCTGACACTCGAAGAGATTATCGTCCTTGCGGAATCGGGAGAACGCAAACCGGGCCTCTGTATCGAAATGAAGTCGCCTGCGCACCACCCGGGGTACGAGGATGAACTGGTGGGTTTGTTGAGGCGAAAAGGCTGGCTAGCGGCTTCGCCCGGTAGTGGAACCGCCAAGGTTCTTTTCCAGTCTTTTAGCAAGGCAAGCCTGTCGCGGCTGAAAGAATTGGTTCCGGATATTCCCCGCATATACCTGATAGGCAAGGATATGGCGGACACGAGGGGGTGGACAGCACTGATAGCCGAGGCGCGCGATATGGCTACTGGCATCGGCCCGGCCGGGAACATTGCATGGCCATGGAACGTGCGGAAAGCGCACGCCGCGAGCCTTATTGTCTACACGTATACGATTGATGTGCTTTGGCAATTCCGCGTGTTAGCATCCTTCGGCGTTGATAGTTTCTATACGAACCGGTGCGACCTTTTAATGACCTACTACGGAAAACCGTTGCAGGTCACACCCGCGGACATTTTACGTAAGTGCGGATATTGATCCGCGGGGCGTAATCTGTTCCATTATTTACGCAAGCCCTCCGTGGAGCCGTTCCGAAATCCAGATTTTAATGATTGACTGCCGGGTTACGCCCAAGCGGCGGGCCTCTTTATCAAGTGCTCGCACCATCCAAGAAGGGAAATCCACATTGACGCGTTTCTGCTGTTGATTGACGCGAAAAGCCCCTGTCAAATCGAGGAAATGAGAGATATCCTCTCCATCGTCGAACCGTTTGTCGAACTCCTTAGCTTTCATATAACGCTTGTTCCTCTTTACGCGACCGGCGCACCGAGATGATGCGGATGCATTCAGTGCAATACGTTATTATGGCTGACCAGTGCTTCTCGTTAATTCGTCCTATTGACTATTGCGAACAGCAGAGATCACCCGAAAAGGGTTTCCGTTCGGCGTCAGAGGTGACTTTCACCAGCCATGCAATGGTTTCGCCGAGGTCCCGCATGTTGTTGAGTCCTTCGGCATCGTTGGCGGCTTCACCCTTTTCCAGGCCGAACCCCATGTTCCAATAGGTTGAACCCGGCACAATCATCCGCGTCATGAGAAACATGTGATTGATGGCATCCTGGACGCCCCCCGCGCCTCCGCGCCGTACAGCCACAACGGCCGCGCCGATTTTCCGGCTGAGCATCGCGTTGTTAGCGCAGGCCACCAGGCCGACCCGGTCGAGCAGGGCGGTTATTTCCGCGGTCGGCCCCGCGAAATAGGTTGGGGAGCCGATAATAATCGCGTCCGCCTCAAGAATTTTTTCGATCCACGGATTCATTTCGTCGCGGTCGTTCGCGCAGCGCTGGTTTTTATTTTGGAAGCACGCATAGCAGGCCTGGCATCCCCGCACTTCTTTGCCGCCCACCTGCACCAATTCTGTTTCGATTCCCGCGGCCTCTATCGGTTCCAACACCTTCCGCAGCAATAATTCCGTATTCCCGCCCTTTCTCGGGCTTCCATTGAACGCTACCACCTTCATGAGAGTCTCCTTTCAGATGAACGCCCTAATCTACCAATACCCGGCCCGCACTTCAAAAACCCAATTCTTGGCGCATAGAAACCCGGAACAAGAGCCATAATTACATGTGCCGCCATATGACCCGTATGGCAAGCCATGCATGTTTCATAATTGGCCAGTTTCACCGAAAATACATTAAGCCCGCCTGTGGCCGCGTTGAACACCTTCTTACGGCAGGGCATAATAAACTGTTTGAAACGAAAGCATCGGGAGTATAACAGGCTATGGTGGTTACGCGAGACATCACTTCCGGCGCCGGTATTCCAGAAGGCCCCGTTCCGCCGACGGCCGTCCATTCCGAAGGCGGTTTCATGCCTTGGTGGATAATAGTCGTAGTGATTGGGCTTGGAGCCCTTACGCCGCTATGCCATTATTGGGTTTCCCATTGCCCGCCGCCCTCAGAGGCATTCACCGGCTTGCGGACGGTTGACGATGCACAATTCAGGCATTCCATGCGTATTTTTCTTCCCGGCTTCCGCTCACCCTATGTGCTCTGTAGTTCCCCCTATGCGCCCGAATACCTTCCCCTATCCAGTTTATCCTGTATATTGGGTGTGTGGGGGTATCTGGGCCATTGGCTGGGCGCGGATGAATTCTGTTTTCTCGGCCTCGCCAATGGAATAGCCGGTGGTCTTTATCTACTGGCGGTGTATTTTCTATTGCGGGAAGTGGCGCCTCGGCAGGCGAACCTGGCTTTTTGCCTGCATGCGCTGGGGGGTGGGCTGGCAGGCATCTCCTTTATTGGGTGTTCCCTGGCCGGTTGGCGGGAAGTATCTGGCTTCTACGTCTGGTTCTACCGGTTCGCGCAGCTTGAACTATACGAAGGCGTCTCCCTCAATCCGCTCACCCTGTTTCCGAGGATTTACTACACGCTGTCGCTGGCCGCCCTCTTCACCTCACTCATTTTCTTCCACCGCTACCTCCACCTCGGTTCCTTGAAACGTCTTATAATTGCAGGCATCCTGGCCTTCGCAGGCACCTTTATCAATGCCCGGTATGGACTCCCCCTATGGGTATTGGTGTTGCTCTGGCTATTGTGTGTTCCGAAACAGCCTGGCTGCCGCCGTATTGCGGCCGGGACCACCATGGGGGCTGGCACGCTACTTGGGTCTCTGGCAGTAATTGTCCTTATCAAGAATACGTCCATCGTGTTTGAAAACCAACTGGCCATTCGTTCGTCCATTTGGGTTTCTTCATTGGCGATTGCCGGCCTGTGGCATTTAGTGTTAGCGCCCATTCCCTGCGTACAGGGCCTGCGGCGCCTTCCGTTCATGCCCCGTGTGATTGGATATGCCCTGGCGGGCTGGCTTGCCGCGTTTGTACTATTATATCTGCTGAACAATCTCTATTATGGGAATTTCCCGCCGGCCGATTTCACTCCTGCGCTTTGGGCCTCCGACAAGGCGTTTGCCGGGGCATTGCTGGGCGGGATAGTTGCCATTAGAAACCGGCAGCAACACGTTTCGGAATCTAGCGAACCAACGGACTGGCTTGTTTTAGGGGTATTGCTTTTTCTGGCGGCCTCCATAGGACTATTCTTTGGCGGATGGTATTTGCGCCTGACACCCGAACGGCTGTTGATCCTTGCCAGTGTTCCGTTATGTGTTATGTCCGCGAAAAGCATTCAATGGATAAAATGCATGAGGCCGCGAATGGCGCATGTACTGTTTGCCGCCATCATTCTCTGCGGAGTCTGTTCACAGTCGGTCAGCCTTCTATATTATCTCGGCCCATGGGGGCCGTCCTTCACGCATATGTCCGGCATTGATGACGTATGCATGCGGTCTCTTGGCGAGGGAACGGTGTTGACCATGCCGCCCACCTATGGGGATATCATTGGCCTGCGGAATCAAAACAACAAAGTCTTTGGAACAAACAGCAACGCCTTGTCGGGGATGTTTTGGCCGCAAATAAGTGATGACTTTGGCCGTTTCTTATCCCCGGAGGCTTCAGAGTCCTTTCGCCGTGAAATCGTACAAAAGTACTGTGTTAACTACATTTACTGCCCGGACACGGCCCCGGTGCCAAAATCCGTCATCTCCGATTTACAGCGTCTCCCCTGGATTGAAACCACGCAACACATGGATAATGCCTATGTCATGCATGTCGTTGATGAACCCGAATTAATCAAATCCACTTCAACACGCCCATAAAGAGGACGAAACCGATGAAATCGATGCCGTAGATTGCGGAAACAACTCCAATTTTCAGCTTTAGGCGTTCTATATCGAATATCCAAAAGTTGACCAGCAAGAAGGGCAAATAGCCAAAGAGGAAGATTACCCAGGGCGCACTTCGGCTCCACCAGGTATAGTCCCAGGAAAGCAAGCCGGCACAATTCAGCAAGTATTCCACAAACGCACAAAAAGCCGCGAAAATGACGGCAAAAAAAAGCCGGTTGGGCACTCCCATTATCGTACGCTTTTTGTCCGCGGGAAGCATTTTCGAAAATACGATGCCGGCGACCGCAAACATGAAACAGATTTCGATGTTCAGGCCGATCAGGATGAGATAAGCGGTCTTTCCGGGCGCGCCCCAAAGCGGTGCGTACTGGGTAAAGTGCAGGACCAGGCCATTCCATATCTCATTAAACCAGTCGATTCCCCACAAGGCTAATCCATTAAGAACGAGATGCCAGTTGCGCCGTTCAACCTCCACGGCGTAGACATATACCACCAAAGCCAAAAGGGGAACAACATACCATTGGAACTGGCTGCCGTCGCGCAGGATTCGTTGCGCTTCCAAAGCGGATGGGGTCATAACAGGTCTCCCGTTCACGTCTTTAGACCAACAGTATCAACTTAATGGGGATGATTCAATCTGTGTTTGACTGCGATCCGGCCCTCAACCCCGTAATGAAGGAATAAAGCGCACCAACACCGAGAAACGGAAACACTGCGGCCGCGCCAACAGATATGCGGCCATCGACGGTCTGCGCACCCGTTAATGCCAGACGTGTTCCGCGGCATTCTGTTTCATGGCGTCCACAAGACGGCGTTGTTCGTCATTGGTCAGCCGTTCCTGCAATTTGGCGGCATAATTTGTCCAGGAGAAGCTCAATACCTCGACAGGGCCTTGAGCGATGGCCGAGGCGGACCATACCAGCGCGGGATCTTGTTTTGGCATAATGCCGACGATATTGGGCGCGGAAAAAAAGCGTTCCTTGCCCGGCCCCTTGCTCAGGCGAAGCGTCCCCTTCATGAGCAGATACCCGGTGGATTGGCAACGGTCATTCTCGTCGAAAAGGGTTTCCCCATCCTTGTACACGGCGCGGTCCGTGATCCAGGGAAAGATAACGCATACCCTGCGTTTAAGATCATCACTCAACCCGCGGAACAAGGCGAGATCAAGGAGCGATTGCGCGCCAAAGCGATCCCAGATTAGGTCTTCCATGGCGCTTGTCACCATGTTGCGTTCCTCTTCCGAGAGACGCTGCCGCGCAAAAGCATGAAATTCGTCCCATTGAAAGAAGAGGGCGGAGGCCGGCCCTTTAGCGCGAACGGTGGCGGTGCGCATGTCGCAGGATTTGAATTGCGCCATTTCACCCATCAAGGCAGGGGCGGTCAACTCGGCAAGGAGTTTGCCCTCTTTTTCAACTTCCACCGTGCCTTCCAGCAAAATATACCCGGACTCGAAGGCAAGATATCCTTCCTGCATGATAATCTCGCCGTCGTCGAGGTCTATTTCCTCGGAAACCGCGCAAAAAACCTCCACAATGTGCGCCTTTGCCGCGTCAGGCATCCCGTTTAACAACGAAAGGGCTGTCAACCGTTGTTGTTGAACTTCCTCCATGGCTGAACCTCCTGTTTTTTGCTCCCATTGATTGCCTGAGCGTCTTGCTTCAGGATACCGGAGACCGTAGCAGTTTTCAATGCCCAATCCGAGGGCTCTTTTTGTGCCAAGACGATTGTGGTATGCTCTTAGGAGACAGGCATGAACAATCAAGGAGGCCGGGAGCCATGGCAGAGGAAATGACGCAAATCACACGCAGGCGGCGCTCCGGGAAACACCTTACGCTGGAGCGCATCCTTGATTACGCGGTAAAGCACCGCGCATCCGATATCCATCTGAAGGAAGCCCGTCCACCGATAATCCGCGTGGACGGCGAAATCCGGTTTGTCGGGGAAACCCCCTTGACGCACACCCATATGCTGGGCTATCTCGACCTCCTTATGGCGCCACCGCTCAAGGACGAGTTTCTAGAGCGGGGTGACGCCGACATTGCCGCTACCTTCCCCGGCATCGGAAGATTTCGCGTCAATTGCCTCAAACAACGCAGCAGCGTGGCCATTATTATGCGGCATGTCAAAAGCAAATTGCCCGACCTTGCGAAAATGCATCTCCCAAGCGTGCCCATCCAGCACATTGCCGAACTTCGCCGGGGTTTGGCGCTGGTGACCGGCACCACGGGCAGCGGGAAATCCACCACCCTGGCCGGGATCATTGACATCATCAATAAAACAAGACACGAACACATTGTCACCCTGGAAGACCCCATCGAGTTCCTGCACGAAGACAAAATGAGCAGCGTGGTGCAACGCGAGGTCTCGATTGACACCAAGGATTTCAAAACGGCGTTGCGCGCCCTGATGCGCGAAGACCCCGATGTAATCCTCATCGGTGAAATGCGTGACACGGAAACCTTCCAGGCATGCATTTCCGCGGCAGAAACCGGCCACATGGTACTCAGCACCCTGCACACCACCAACGCCATGCTGACCATAGACCGCATTCTCGATTTGTTCCCGCCGGAACAGCATCAGCAGGTACGCTCCCAGCTTGCCTTGCAATTGCGCGCCATCCTCTCGCAACGGTTATTGCCCGCGGCCTCCGGCAGCGGGCGCGTGCCCGCGGTGGAAGTGATGTTCAATACCCCGGCCATCGCGTCGCTTATCCGTGACAACAACCTGAAGCTTATTCCGAACGCCATCGCGGGCGGAAAGGAAGAAGGCATGCAGACCTTCAACATGAGTTTGGCAAAACTGGTCGAACAAGGGCTCATTTTGGAAGAAGACGCGCTGAACGCGTCTGATAATGCCGATGAATTAAAAATGAATCTCAAGGGCATCTTCCTGAGCCAGGGACGCGGCGGCATATTAAAACGCTAATCAGGCAATTGCGAAATCGCCCGTTTTCTCAGGCAAATGATATGAATAGGGCAAATTACCGGCATTTTGTAGGCAATCCGGGGCAATGAAAGTCGGTTTAGCAACCGCCGCTAATCAAGGATTGTGCTTTGAGACCTGGTGCTTTTATGATATAGTATCGCTCAGTGTGAGATCGGAAGTGTTCTGAACAACAACCAGAAGGAGGTACGAAACAATGGAAAAGTGGAGAGCAAAGCCCGTAGCGCCAACAGACGGCGGTGTTGTTGACTGGATCTCGTATATTCTGGAGTGGATTTATTTCGCACTTACGTTCCAGTGGATAGGGCTGCTCGTTTAGCCTTGATTTCCGGCTGTCCTTCTTTGTGAACTGCGGCAGGTGAAAGTTCAGACACCTAAACGCGGGAAAGATTGGTTTTTTTCGACGTCATTTCCCGTTTAAAAGTGTCTATGTTTACCACTGTCCCTTCAATGCGCGCTTTCTCGATGGCAAAAACGACCAAGTGAGGTTCAAGGCTGGTTTCTGCCGCAATTAACAAACCTTCGGAAGAACCTCTACGGACCGCCTTCGCAAAATCCAGAAGAATCACTTTGTCGCCCCCGCCATGGAGAATGCCGTGATAAGGTATACGTTCACGTTGCACCTTCGCCGGATTAAAGGTTCTGGTTTCCAATCGGCCTGAAAAATCCGCCGTCCGGATTTCTCCTTCGGAACCGTGAATATTAAGGGTTCTCTCCCACGCCACGCTGAATCCTGACAGGGAGTAGGAACAGGTTGCCCCGCCTTCAAACTCAATGCTGGCCGTCTGATGATCCACAACGTCATTGTTGGCGCGAAATACGCATTTGCCATAGTCCGTCGTTTGAAGTGCATTAAGAATTCCTTGTTGCGAAATATCCTCCGGACTGACTATAGAACCCAGCGACCGAAGCCGCGGATTCTTTATCAAATCCTTATACACGTCCAGAGATTGTCCGGTGCAGAGCCGGAGTGGTATATCCGGGCGCCCGGGTTTTAGATGCTGCCGGACCGCATTAAACACACACTTCTCCCCCACCGGGCATCCGTCCATACAACGCTCAGGCGCTCCGTCCGGCGCATTAGCCGAATTGAAAAAACTGAGCCGCCCGAAACTCGACACCCGCTTCACAGGTTTCCCCACCAGCCAGAGAATCAGGTCAATATCATGGATTCCCTTGGCCATCATGAAGGAGTGGGATAGGGTGTGGTGATGATGAATTCCCCTGACATAGCTCATAATAAAGTGCCAGTAACCGATATTTTCGGCACAATCCAGGTTCATGAGTTGCCCCACTATTCCTTGGGACAATAACTCCTTGGTCCGCTGATAAATCCGGTTGTACCGGTTTTGAACCGCCACGCCAAACACAAGTCCCTTAATTCGCGCGGTTTCAATCAGCCGTATGCATTGCCACGCTTCCAGCGCCATCGGCTTTTCCAGGAGCATGGGATAGCCCGATTCCATCATCGCCATGGCCGACTCATAATGCATCCGGCACGGAAGCGTGTTAATCACCGCATCGCACAAGCCCGGCCGCGCCGCAATCTCCCGCCAATCCGAAAATGCACATTCCCTCTTGATGCCATAATGCTGGATGAATCGTTCCCTTCGCCCCTCATGAGGTTCGGCCACCGCCACAAATCTCAAGGTATCCGGATGTTCTTGCGCCAAAGACGCGAGATTTAGTTCACCTCTTGCCCCCGCACCCAACAATGCCAGTGAAACCGGTTTTTCCCTCGCCATAAGCCGTTCCTCTTCTTTTCCTATACTTAAGGGCGAAATAAGCGCATGCTTATTTTCACGCGAGACCCTGCCGGTCCGCTTTTTGCCCTCATTCTCACCCTGCTTGTAACTTCCAGGGCGCACGCATGGGACGGCTCATTCGTGCCACCGCGTCCGGGGCTTCCGGGAAGGTTTCTTTGACCGGGTCCCACCGTATGCGTTGCTTTAAGCGAATGGCAATATCACAGGCGTGGCAGAACAGATCACCTTTTAGGGCTTCATCAATATCCGAAACCGGCGGCCTCTTCTCGCGGACACACTCGATGAAGTTCTGTACGTGATGTTTGCTTTCATAGAGGTGTACACCGTCTTTGTCTATCGTCTCCTTCTCCCACTTCTTCTCAGAAGCCGTCATGCCGCCGCGGCTCACCTGCACCCATCCTTTATCCCCCACAAAGGCGGTGCCATGGCCCTTATCCCCTTGGAATCGCCCCAGCCAATCCACCGGGGCAGGTTCTGCCCGGAATTCCACCACGACACCGCTATCGTACGTCACGGTGATCTTCCAATCCGTTGCCGTATTGCAGAAACCTTCCGTGGGAAACTGTCCCGTGCCTTCAATCCAACAAGGCGTCATCAGGGCCTCCCCCGCTCCCCAAAACGCGATATCCACGGGATGAATCCCCCACCCGGCAATAAAGCCCAGGGCGTAATCGGAATTAAACCACCACCATTTGTTGCTGTCACGTTCTTTTGTATAGGGCACAAACGGCGCCGGCCCCAGCCAACGATCATAATCCAGCGTTTCGGGCACTTCCGCAGGTTCTATGTACCCGCCCGAAGAACTTGCGGGCGACCACACATAGAGGGTGTGCAGTTTGCCTATATACCCGTTACGCACCAGTTCGCACGCATGCCGGAATTTCCGATCTGAACGCTGCTGTGTGCCAAACTGAAACACCCCATTGCGTTTCTTCACTTCATCGCGTAACACTTGATCTTGTTCCATGGTGATGCCCAAGGGTTTTTCAACATATACCCCCTTGCCTGCGCGCACCGCCGCCAAGGCATGCAACACGTGCCAATGATCACAGGAGGCTATGTTCACAGCGTCGATATCCGTGCGCGCCACTAATTCTTCGTGGTTGTTGTAGGAAGCACAATCCTTGTTGCCATAGAAATCATTTATAGTGGCGGCGGTCTTCTCGCGCCAGTCCCGTTTCACATCACACACCGCCACCACCTGCGCCTGCTTGCATTGCAGGGTCTCGCCCAACACGGCATTGCCCCGGCTGCCTACCCCGATACACCCCACCACCACCCGCTCGCTGGGCGCCACATGGCCATCCTTGCCCAATGCGGATGCAGGGATAATATAGGGAAATGCCGCCGCAACCGTGCCCGCCGCCACGCTTCGCCGCAAGAATCCGCGCCGTGTCATACCACTCTTCTTCGTCATGGTGTCCACCTCATTCCAGTTCGCGAGTCCAAGATTTCTTTCGGGAACAAAAAACAATTTCATCAGAGTATAACAGGCTACCGCAGCAGTTGGAATATGCGCCAGGGCGCCCCAAAATATTCCGGTGTCACCGCCCACTCGGCCCAGGTTACCGTAAACGGATAGGCCATCTCCGGACCTTCCGCACAGACCACCAGCCGGGTGACGGGTGAATTCGTGGTATAAAACTCGCCAAAGAACGAACCGGGCTGGTCTTTGGGAGTGCCCTTGAATTGCGCCACGCTCGCCTTGATTCGGCGCAACGGTTTGTCCGGGCTTACCGCCCAGGCCGTAATACGCAGCGCCCCGTTGACCGGAATGGCGGCCCGGCAGAAGAACCGGTACCGGTGGTAAGGACGCAATCCCTTCAGGGAAACGCCCAGTTGCGTATCAATGGAATCTGCCGCGTTCGGGCGGAGGCACGTCTGTTTAAGCAAGAAGTTGCCGGGTGCGGTGGTGTCCTGGACCCGTTCCACCGTCCACGCGCCGCCGGTGTCCTTTGGATCGGGTTCCCAGCCGCTCGGCAGGGACCGCTCCACCGGCCAGTCCGCGAACGTCCCATTGGGGACCAAGTTTGTTTGCGGAATATAAAACGCGGAAAACAGAACGGTTGCCGCAACACCAAGCGTAAATGGGGGGAGCAGGGCCGCTCCATAGACCACCAGGCGGCGCTGGGACTTCGCGGGCAGCAGCCCATTTGACAGGGCAAGGAACAGCGGCGGCATGACGGGAATAACCATCCGGCCCCAGACGGTATTGATGGTGGCGGCCCCCACTGGATTGTAGTGCAGGTATACCATGGTGAAGACAACCGCGATGCCTGCCAGGCCCACCACCGACAACACGGCGCGATGCCACCAAAAAAAACGGACCTTCTCCGCAGGTTCCGCAAGCGAACATCCAAACAACGCCGCCCAGTACGTCAAAATCAGCCAACCCGGCAAATAGATGGTTAGATCACGCCAAGACTGGAACCCAATAAAGTTTTCCGTCATGACCGGAAAGAGAATGAAACGCTGGATCATGGAAAACGCAAGAATATAGGCGTAACGTAAGGGATGATGCAGGATGAAGTGCAATTGGTCATGGACGGAATACGGTGTTGTGTCCTGATACCCCGTGGATATCATGGCGCTGACGGCGGCAAACGCGGCGAGGAACAGGACGCCATACACGGCCCCGCAAATCAGGTAACGCTTCCATGCCCCGAACTTTTGCGGCGCAATCAGGAAAAACAGCAGCGGGAGCACAAAATAGGCGGGTTTACACAAGGTCTGAAGCACCATGACGGCGCACAGCCCCGCGAACCCGCGCATCGAGATGTTTTCCGAACCAAAGGCCAGCCGAAGGGCGGTGGCGATAAGAAGAAACGAAAACGCATTGGTCATGGCGTCGCCCGACACTGATGCGGCCTGCCGCAGCGACATGGGGGTGAGCGCCAGCAGGAGGAACAGCCACTTGGAACAGGGCAAGATGCGCAGGACCAGCGCCATCAGCGGAATCCAGGCCAGCAGGTTCCCCAGACGCGCCGCATACATGACTCCCAGCACGGGCATATCGAACGGACGCGTCAACACCACCCCCAACGCCTGCGGAAGGTAGGTCAGGAACGAATACCGCACCTGCGGAAACCCGGGATAATTGACAAAACGGCGCGTCTCCGGTTGCAGTTTGATCGACCATAATTCCTTGATTCGGTTCCAGGTGAACTTCCGCAGCGGATTCAGCGGGAAATCACGGTAAACATAGTCCAGTTTGACCTTTACAAGTCCTTCCGGCAGGTATCCCCCTATCTTCGTGACATCCTCTTGGGAACGTTCCCCGGTTATATGGCCTTCGCTCACTTGATACGCACGATACAGATGCCCCAATTCGTCATTCACCTCAAAGGGCGGCGTAATCACGATAAAGGCCAGCCCGAAAATAAGACCGCACACAACAAGCACACGTTCGGGCGATACAAAACGACGGCCCGAATGCGGCTTCAAATCATGATGCGGCATGTCTTCGCTGTTCACAGTGAACTCGTATGGTAAAATTTCTCTGTCATTTTTCGGCTATTCTGTCTCCAGATATAATTTTCCGGATGTTCCTGTATATCCTAATGACCGTATGTTTTTCATGCGGACAGACGCCATTTCCAGAGTATATCAAGAATCACCAAGGAATTTTGAATACGATATCCCCTTTGCCTATTATCCCCATGCGGCCGATTTGAAATGGAAAGGATGGCAATTGATTCAATGCGCCGAAAACTATTCATTTTTATCCGCATCCTCGTTTTGGCCTATATGGGAGCCTCCGTCCTTTTGTTTACAGTGCAGCGGAAGTTGATCTTTCCCGTGTCGCACGAAATTACTCGAGTCCCCTCTGATACTCCGTATGATATTCCATTCGAGGATGTTTTGCTTCCCGTGGAGCGCGGTTTTGTGACCAACGCATGGTTCGCCCCTGCCGAAAATGCACCATTCACGATTCTGTTTTGTCATGGAAACGGGGGCACGCTGTCCGATTGGCTGGACGTGCTGCGGATGTATCACATAATGAACTTTAATGTTCTGCTCTTCGATTACGGCGGTTATGGGAAAAGCACCGGTTCTCCTTCCGAAGAACGTTTATATGAAGATGCCCGCGCGGCATGGAAATTTCTTGTCGAGACAAAAGGCATCCCCGCGAATAAAATCATCCTCATTGGGCATTCCATCGGAGGCGGCGTTGCCAGTCAACTCGCCACGGAAGTCAAGCCTGCCGGTGTCGTACTGCAAAGCACCTTCACCTCGCTCACGGATGTGTGCCAGGAAAAGCTGCCCATGTTTCCGGTCAGGTTTCTCCTGAGAGACCGGTTTGAAACATTGGGAAAACTCCCCCACATCGACTCTCCTCTGCTCGTTATGCACAGCAAACAAGACACACTGATCAATTTCAAATTCGGAATGCGCCTGTTTGAAGCCGCAAAACCGCCCAAACAATTTGTCGAACTTCGGGGAGATCATAATGAGGGCATGTTCGCTTCCGGGAATCTCTACACGGAGGCCATCATCAATTTTGCGGGATCGGCTATACCCTAAGTCCTTTGTGTTGCAGGGGGTTGCGGAGCGTCTACTTCAACCGCGTGGCCGGAAGACATTTGGGCGATAGCAGGAAATATTTGCTGCATACTCTGAATGAAAGAAGCGCCCCGAAAAACTATAGCGTTTTGATGGATTCCCGCAAGCACTTGAACACAAACGAATTCAGCGAATCGCCCGCTGATTCCGCCGCAAGCGCGAGTTCACGATGCAGGCCGGGGTCTATGCGAAGCCGGAATTCCCCGGAATACGGTTTTTCCGGTTTGATACCCCGGGACTTATAGCATTCCAAATAGACATCCACGGAGGCGCGGAATTCTTTTTCAAGTTCTTTGACCGTGGACCCTTCAAAGGTTACAACATCCCGCAATCCCAATACGCGCCCGTGAAACACTTTCACGGTGTCGTCATATTCAACCTTCGCCATATACCCTTTATACTGCATCATGGTTTGATCCTCGCATTATCAAGAAAGGTTCGGACAGATTCCACCATCCCTTTACGTGAAACTAAAGGGATAATATCGCGCCGTGTTCTTCAACGTCTTTTCGTACCTCGTTAAAATCCAACCGTTGAAGGGTGGTGTTTTGCACCGCCATTTTCGCCGCCGCGATTCCCGCGGCCTGCCCCATCATGGAACACGTGGTCATCACCCGCGCCGAGGATAACGCCAGTTGGTCCGCCGATAAACAGCGTCCTGCCACCAAGAGATTTTTCGCGCTTTTGGGAATCAGGCAGCGGAACGGGATGTGATAGGGTGGAACCTTCCGTTCTTCCGGCGGCAGGATATACGTTCTCTTGTCGTCATCGGGCTTGTGTCCGTCAAGATAGAACACGCCGCGGGCAATCGCATCGTCAAAGGCCCGCCCCGCCCGCAAATCCTCCACCGTGAGCACATAGTCCCCAACCGTCCGGCGGCCTTCTCGAATTCCGATGCGAGACGCCGCATGATCCAAAATCCACGGCTTCTTTTCCTCCCGCTGGTAATAATCCAGCACCTCCATCATCCGCCGCCTGCCGCGAATCTCCGCCGCCGTCAACGATTCCGTATCCGTGGCGTCAAACTGGGGAATCTTAATCTTCAGGGCCGTGCTGCCGGGGCCATTCGGCCAGAGACTGGTCATGGGCAGGTCATTGTTCGTTTTTAAGGATTCAAACCAGCCCTCTGGGACTTGCCTGTGGAAATCCTTTTCCTCGATATGACGCACTGTAAACATCATGGACATGGGAAGTTGAAGTCCGTCTTCCGGGCGGCCTTTAACCGTTTCAAACCCTGCCGCCTGCACCACGTGGGCCTCGCCCGTGGCGTCAATATATTGTTTTGCGCGCAATGCCTCCGGACCCGACGGTCCACAGACCATGCATTCAGTGACCTCCCCCTCGCGCACGCAAACATCCACAAACTGCGTATGCAACAGCAGCTTGACACCCCGTTTGAGCAACAGTTCCTGCAATACCACCGCAAGAATATCCGGGTCAAATATCCGCGATTCCTTCTCAACATAGGGTTTATACGGTGCAATGGCCCCGAACGCTTCCAATCCTTTTATGATCGCATCAAATGCTTCGCCCTGGCCGGCCGTTTCCCCGCAAAACGCCCCGACGCCCCCCACCGTAGCGTTCCCGCCCGTAATCGCAAATCGTTCCACCAAAATAACCTTCGCACCGGCCCGTGCCGCCGCCAATGCCGCAGACACTCCTGCAATCCCACCGCCGATAACCGCCACGTCACAGAAATAACGAACCGGCACCCGGCGTTTCCAAGTAATCTCCGTCGATGCCGCCGCCGCCGGTTCTCCCTCAATTCCCGCGGAAGCCGCCAATCCAATTCCTGCCGCGCCTAAAAATGATTGTTTGAGAAACTTCCTCCGCGTGGTCATAGCGCATCCTTTACATTCTATTTCATTTCAAGCATGGTTTGGAACGGGCGTAAGCGTTCAATATTTTCTTGTTTCCCCATACCGCAAACCGGAGGCATCCAATCATACTGTGACAGACGCTGTAAAATTGGTTTCACCGTCACCATAATTTCGGAAGCTTCCAGGAGCGGATCCAAGGATTGCCTGGACAACGCTTCCACTTTCCACCATACCGTTTCCACGGCGGATAACAACACGGCCCAGTTAATCCATCGAAAACCAACCGCATCCCGCAGTAGCTGAAGCTTCAGTTCACCATTGACCACGTAATACACACGTTCCCGTCCGAGTTTTGTTGATTGAATAATGCCGGAGCATTCCATGTCGCTCATGGCGTCATGAACCGTTTTCTGGGAATAGTGCATTTCCCGCGACGCTTCCCTCGGATAGGAGGTTGTTTTCAATAGCAGAAAGGATAAAAGGTCCGCATGCACATTCACTCCCATAAGCGCCCGCAACCGGAAAAAAAGGCACGTGGCGTTGTCTGACGGGAAAAGGCGCGAATACCCGCGGAGTGTGAAAGAATCCCGAATCAGTCCATTGTCATGAAAACCGGCGTCCGCTTCCCCACAGGCGGGCAACGGACGTCCGTCGAACAAAAAAAAGAGCGGGTGCGCTTTTCTGGGGGATGGATGGGTGCGCGCGAGAAGCTTCCATTTCACGGGATATCCCTGGCCGGAAAGCCATCCCGCCACCGCGGTTAGTACTTCCCCGCCATGAAATGATTCATGCTTCATGATATTACGTAACCGCTGGATGTTTATGAAACGTCCATTTTGGGTTAGCCAATCAAGCACTTCATCAAAAAGACGTTGGTCATACCGGCCCAGGGAACAGGTGAACAATAATAGCGCTTCAGGGTCTATGACATGCTGAACGGGCGGCTCTTCATGATGCCCCGCCACGCCCAATGCCGTCCATTCCCGCCAAAGGAAACGAAGGATGGCGCTCAAAAAATCATCTCTAAATAGCTGCAGCGGCTTCTTCATAGCCTAATTCCTTCAGCAAGCGAATTAACAGCATGCGAAATTCTCGGGAGATGTCATGCGTAAAAGTCCAATGTGCTGCTGAAACCAATTCTTCGTTCGAGGGCGACAACGCTGTGAGATCACTTATGTGATATCCCCCGCGATCCACTGCGGCATACAGCTTAAAATGAATCTGATCCACCCGATCTATAAAATACAAACGCAGGTGATCTCCATAGATACTTTCGTGAAGACGTTCAGAAAACCCAGTTGGGAGTCCCATTTGAAACAGTCCTCCGTCGTCACGGCTTGGTCCATTATTCAACCAATGCTCAGGAAGATCGAGTGTGGCCGCCACCTCGTGCGCCGCCTGCAGTAAATACGACGGAAATGGAACCGGCGCTTTTAGTTGTTGGTTTTCATCCATCAAGGCCACAATATCAACATCGGTGGTGGTCCGGACAGTCAACCCTGTCGCAATCATCGCAGCACCGCCACATACCACCAATCTCACCGAAGGTGAACCGTTGAGCGCAAGTCGCCCGTTCAACAGCCGCAAGACCTTATCCAGATAATCCTGTGTTATTTTGTTCGCCATATACTAAATATTCCACTTATATTTAGTGTTATAAGTATAATAAATTGCATCCTCCATGTCAACTGCCATTTTTAGGACAATAATTCTACGGTTTGCGCGGGGTGAGAAACGAAAGGTGAAGACTGGCGGATAAAACTTTGCTATGGTAGACTGCGCCCCAAAATAGTGCCACACGGAGTATCAGAAGCATGAAATCCATCAACACCAACATTGATATTTCAGCCAATCCCATAAACCGCCGGCGATTGTTGAAATTCGCCGTAACGGCTGCCGCCTTGAATGTGGCCGGTTGCGCCACATCGAAAAAGATGGCAAGTGACGATTCAGACCTTCCTCATGGCATTCCTTCTGAGCCTTCCCTCGTTGTGGATGCCCCTGCCCACCTTGCACGATCCCTTCAACTGTGCGCCGATGCCTATCCCGTGAACCGCCGCAAGGACATGCTGAGTTTCACCAATAAAACGAACTATCGCATGACGGTTTCCCCAGTTGGGTATCCCGTGGCGATTTGCATGTGCCCCGACCTCACCTTTGGCATGCTGGGCAGCCGGTATCTCAAAAACCGTGCGTATCTGGACACGTTCCGTGGCCACTTGGACCACCTGCCCCGTGAAATGCGCCGGAACGGAAAATTCTTCATCAATGAAGACATGCTGGCCGGAGCCGACCGTGTACTCAGCCAAGTCATGTATCCGCTCTGGATTTGGGAAATCTACCGGGCCACAGGTGACCTGGAATTGCTGAAATTCCACCACGACCCATTGAAACGCTGCCTGAAGTACATCGAAGGCCGGACCGACGCGCGCGGCATTGTTACCCAGGTGGACCCCGACGACTGGCAATATTCCGAAGGCGCGGACTGGGTGGATTGGTGTCCCGAACGCATGGAAGGCTCCACCTGCGTCTATCACACGTGGTATGCCCGCGCCCTGGAAGGCTGCGTCTCCATCTTTCGCATTCTGGAAGACAGCGGCGCCAGGATTATGTGTGAGGAGCGCGCAAAACGCCAGCGATCCGTCCTCGACCAGTATTTCTGGAACGGGAACGCCTATTGGGACAACCTGAATTTCCAGGGCGAGAAAGTGGGACGTTTCTGGTGTGATTCCCAGATATGGCCCATTGCCTACGGCTACTCTTCCCAGGAACAGGCCGCCAGCATCTTTGCCCGGATTGACGCGGAACCCGAAGTATTTGAAGGAGTGCCTATGCGCTGGTGCGCGCCCATTGCGCCCGGCGATGAAGATCCCCGGTACCTCCCCGGAGGCAAATACAGTGACGCACCCCGCCCCGGTTTGCGTGAATACACCTGGTTTGGCCGCTTGGGCGCGGGAGACATCCTGGCCCGGTACCAAATGGCCCAAAATGATCATGCCTATCGCCTCATCCTGCGCTACGCCGAAGTCGTCAGTGAACTCGGCACCATGCCCGAATGCCTGGACATGCAAGGAAAGCCCCGGCGCGGCACTAACGGTGGCAACAATTACCTCGAACATGCCGGCGGCTATTTATGGTGCGTCGGCAAAGGCCTGTTCGGCATCAACGATGCACAAGACGGGCAGTTATACTGGACTCCCCGTTTCCCGGCTGAAATTAAAGCTGCCTCCGCCCCCTTCTGGCACAACGGCGCCTGTTGGGAATTCGGGTGCACCCAGGATTCCTATTGGTTCGATCCCCACGGCGCATCAGGAGAAGTTCAGGTAACCCTGAACGGCGGAACGGAGCATATGCAGGCGGATGGAAAGAAGATATCGATAAACCGGCCTCCATCAAACGGATAACTCAGAAAATCCGACATCACGCCGCATGGCGGTAAATAAAAACACACCCGTGTTGAATGATCCCCGAAGGGGATGAATAATTCCAGCCCTGGGTTGCGCTTCGCTACTTTGGGTTCGCCGCAGGCCTGATCGTTTTCCCGGAAAGGGCTCCATAAATGACATCTACAGGATAGTCACTATTTTGCAGTGTTGTTTTTCTTCAGCCGCCAAACACAAACCGCCGTCCAGAACAATTCCCCCGCAACCAATAACATGGCGAACGGCCCTAACGTGGCGTAATCGGCGGTTACTTCCCGGGGAACACCAAAAGGGAGCCCCCCATACACAAAGAAATCCAAATCCCCCCCCGCCTTATAATGCTTGGTAAACCCGTCTGTGATGATGCCGCACCACAGGATATCGTGCATATTGGATACGGCCAGCCCCAGTCCAAACGCCGCGAACGATACCAAAAATAAGGTGGATAGAGGAATACGTTCATTTCGCAGGGAGCATTGCAGCGACCAGAACACGCCCGCCAGAAGCGGCATCGCCATAGGAATCCCCAAGAAGGCGGAAAGCATGAACAACCACGTAATCGTTCCTTGTGACAGCGGTAAATACGGAGAATCCACCAGCGTCATGACAATCCCCATAAAAATGACCCACATCACACAGCATACCCAGAACACCGCGCGCGCATTCAACAACCGCTCCCAGCGTGAAACGCGCACGAAATATACCAGCGCCCCCACGGCAAGAAATAGCGCCACGAACCCCAGGCACATTGGCCACACAGCCTTGAAAGTGTTGAAGATCAACATATTTCCTTCTTCCTTACTTCGTTATTACGCACATTGCTTCCTGCTTGAACGATATGCACTGTTGCACCTTGCTTTGAAAGAACTTTCAATACTGTTTGGACGTGACTTTTAAGAAAAATGATTCACCCCTGATAAGTCCATGAGGTCCTTGGCGCTGTACGGACAATTGGACGCGCGATTCATCCCGTGAAATACAAGTAAATGCTGAAGATCATGAACAACACAAAAGCCGTGGCCAGGACGTCCCATTTGTTCCAACTGCCCCGCGAAGCCTCGCGTTGTTCGCCGGTAACCGTGGCGTAGCTCAGCCCTTTGATGCGATCCGGGGCGGGTGCCGCCGTGAGCAGGCTTACGCCGACCACCAGCGCGACGGTAATAAAAAACAAAATCACGCAGAAATACAGAAAGTTCACTTTTCCGAATTCAAACAACCACCAGGGCATCGAGCCGCCCGCTCCTTCCATATTGGCAAAAATCTGCACGGTCAACTTGGTTATGCCCAAGGCAAACCCCACCAGCAGCCCGGCCACCGCGCCGGGGCCATTCACCCGCTTGATAAAAATACCCAGGAAAAATACTGCGGTGATGGGCGGCCCGAGATACGCCTGCACGCTTTGCAAGTATTCATACAGCGCTCCGGATACATGCCGCATCACGGGAATCCAAATAATCCCCAGCACCACCACCGCCGCCGTCGCGATACGCCCCACCGTCACCATTTCTTTCTGCGAAGCGCGGGGGCGGATTTTTTCATATATGTCAATGGTAAACAAGGTCGAACAGGAATTGAATAGAGAGGCAAGCGAACTCATCAGCGCCGCCAGTAATCCCCCAACCACAATTCCGCGAATTCCTGACGGCAACAATGCCTTAACCAGCGCCGGGAACGCCATGTCGGTTTTCGGAAGGTCCAACTGGCCTGTTTGAGACAACGCAAAGGCGATCATGCCCGGCACAATGAAGATGAACAGCGGCAGCATTTTTAAATATGCGGCAAAAATGGTGCCGCGCCGCGCTTCCGTCTCGTTTCTTGCCGCCAGGGTTCGCTGCACAATGTATTGATCGGTACACCAATACCATAATCCCACAATCGGCGCGGCAAACAGCATCCCCGGCCACGGAAAGTTCGGGTCGCTGGCCGGTTTCCACAAATTGAAAAATTCCGATCCGCAAATAGTGTGGAGTTGGCCCCACCCCCCTATCTTTCCCAATCCAATGACCGTGACAAGAACGGAACCGATAATCAACACCAGCGCTTGGAGCGCATCCGTGTACACCACCGCCTTCAACCCCCCCGCCACCGTGTAAATGCCGGTCAGAATCACCACCGTGAACGCGCCCACCCAAAAGTTGTCCAGTGGCCCGAAGGTGCCCGGCTCCAGCAGCGCGTCAAACACCACCGCCCCCGCGTAAACGGTTACGCTCACCTTTGTGAACACATACGCGATCAATGACACCAAGGTGAGAATCCAGCGCGACGCGGGATTGTACCGGCGCTCCAAAAACTCCGGCATCGTGAACACGCCCGTCCGGTGATAGAACGGCACAAACACCCAGCCGAGCACCAGGATGCACCACGCGTGCAACTCATAATGCGCCATGGCCACACCGCTCTTCGCGCCCGACCCCGCCAGCCCCACAATGTGCTCGGAACCGATATTGGTGGCGAACAGCGACGCGCCCACCACCCAAAAACTGATGTTGCGCCCCGCCAGGAAATAATCTTGCTTCGAGTTCTGCTTTCTCGAAGACCACCACGCCACGGCCGCGGTCGCCAGAAAGTACAGCGCAATCATGCTCCAATCCAATATGGTCAACTTAGTCACCGTTCGTTCTCCCGTGGTTTCCGAAAACCCTGAAACTATAGCAGTTTTCCGCGGTCAAGCGGTAAAGATTCATGCCGCCGCGCGCCATTATCCTTTTTTGTGTATAATGCCCGCAACACACGGAGCTCAATGAAAAGTTGTCCCTTTCGCATGAAAAAACATGCCGATAGCATCATTGCGGTGACACTTGCCGTTTTTTCCTGCATCACGGCGATGGTGTATGTGTCCACGTGGGGCGGCACCCCCCATTTCTTTCAGGAACTCTTCGGCCCCTCCGCCCTGTATGCCTGCAATCGAGGCTTTGTGAATCCCGTCTTGGAAAAGGCCCCTGCATTGGATGCGTTTCTTCACCCCGCCATGCACGTGAACCACCCTCCTGAAAAGGATTGCCTGGAGTGTTCCGAAATTCCCCCGGACCTCCCAAGCCGGCCTTTGGACGGATTTCAGAAACGGCAACTTTATCTTCTGATGGCCGTGGCCGGGATTTGGAGTATATTCGGGGTGGCGTGGTCTTCCCTGGCCCCCTTTTACGGCCTTCTCTATGGAGCCGCCTCCGCCGCACTCTATGGACTCTTCCGATTGGGGATGAACCGGCTCATTGCCGCCTCATGCACCGTCCTCCTCTTCCTATCCCCCATTCAACTGAACAACTTGGTGCGCTTGCGCGATTATTCCAAGGCGCCCTTTATTCTAGCCGCCCTGCTCATCATGGCATGGCTGGTCAAAACCCGTCCGGCAGGCTGGAAATCATGCCTCGGCGCGGCAACCATCGGCCTGCTTGCGGGGATTGGTTGTGGTTTCCGCATGGACACCCTCATTGTTCTCCCCGCATGCCTCATGGTGATTCTTTTTTTTACTGAAGGCCGTTTTTTCGCAACGCTAGGGTCAAAAGGTCTGGCCGTGCTCCTGCTCTTCACGGTTTTCGTTTCCTCCGCCTATCCCCTGTTCTCCGCGGTGGGCAGCGGGATGAAATATCAGGATTTTCTTTTGGGGTTTAATGATCTCTATGACAACCGTCTGGGCGTCGGAGGCGTTCCCTATCGCATCCACCACCGCTATTTGGATTACGAGCCCATGGCCACCTTGCACGCCTATGGTCACCAGGTGGGGAAAAAACCGGTCTTTTACACCTTCGACACTCCGGACTACGAGGCCATCGGACGGCGCTATGTGCACACCCTCCTCAAAACTTTTCCCGCCGACCTCATGACCCGCGCCCTCGCCGCCACCCTGCGCACGGTGGATGAGTTGACGACTTCGTCCGAAAACGCCGCGCCGCGCGGCGTCACCAACCCCACATTGCTCACTTTCTATTCATTCCATGCCCACATCATGCACTACGGCCTTCACTATGCCCGGTACGCCGCCATTGCCGCTATCCTCCTCCTAAGCCTCCGAAGTATCCGGTGGGGGCTCGCCGCCGCCTTCCTTTTTCTCTACTTCGGCGGCTACGGCGCCATCCAATTCGCCACCCGCCACTACTTCCACCTGCAATTCTTCTCCCTCTGGGCCGTGGGATTTCTCCTCAGCACTGTCATGGCCGCCGCCTCCACATTGATAAACAGAGACAAACGCAACATCATTCTTGAACATTACACCGCATCCTTCCGGCATATATGCACCACACTGGCCCGTCCGGCCATAGTGGGCATTGTAATGCTGCTTGTCATCGGCATCCCCCTCGGCCTATTCAGCGCATGGCAAACCTTTCAGGTTCGCAATCTTTTGCACACCTTTGAACGCGCGGAAAAAGAGCCCCTCACCCTGATCAGTAAACAACAACCCGATGGCCGTTGGCTCGTGCAGGGACAGGAAATCGCCGCGAAATCCACCCTCCCGGAACCCGCCACCATGCCCTTTTTTGATATGGAATATCTCGTGGCGGAATTCGACACCACCCAGAACCCCGCCGAACCTCTGGTATTCTATGAAGGCTCCATTCCCGATCTTGCCCTCACTTGGGCGCAATCCCTTCCAAAAACCAACGCCGGCACCACCCGCCTCATTTTCCCCGTGTACTACGCACGGTGGAAAAGTGCCGTCCCGAGTTGGACCTGCTACAAAGGACTCCTCCTCTCCCCCGTTGATTTCGCCCGTTTGAATGCCTTATACCGCATAAAAAATCCCGGCCAATTCCCCCTTATGTTGACAGCCGCCCTCACCCCCGATTGGGCAAGCCAGCCCCTCTATCAGCGCTTCACCCGATAGTGCTTATTAATCACAGAACTCCCGCACTCCAAAGGGAAGGCGGTTCATCCGCCGTAGGAACTCAAAACTCTCACGAAATTAACATTGCATTTCTGTGAAATATATGAAAAAATAGGAAAGAACTTGAAGTGGGTGACGAGGACTAACAACCGGGGAGGTGCTCCCATGCGAACAAAAACCTCGTGTTCGATTTATCTGGCTCTTCTTTTTCTGGCATACAGTGCCATTTCGTGGTCCGCTCCGGTGACGTTTAATGACGCAGCGCTGCTGAATGCGGTCAAAACGCAATGGGAAGCGGCTACGGGATTGACCTTGAGCAATCCCCCGCAAGACACGGAACTTGCCAATGCCACCTTCACCGTCCTGGATGCCAAGGGGCAAGAAATCACGGATCTGACGGGGTTGCAGGCCTGCACCTCCCTGACAAATCTGAATCTGGGCCTCAACCAGATCACCAGCCTTGCCCCCCTGAGCGGATTGACAAGTCTTGTAAGTCTGGATTTGGGCCTGGGAGAGGATATCAGGGAAACTGATGCGGACATCGATCCGTATATGACCGGGACCAATCTGATTACGGACCTCTCCCCTATTGCGGGTTTGGTCAATTTGGAATACTTGAATCTCATGGGCAACGCGGGAATTGCCGATATCTCGGCCATCAGCACCATGGACCGGTTAACCACCCTTTGGCTCGCCGCAAATCCTCTTGTCAGTTTTTCACCCCTGTTGGATGTGGCGGACACCCTTGAATTCCTTGGCGTAATGAATTGCGGCCTGGAAAATGCGGACATCCCAATTATTAACGGCCTCACAAACTTGGCCGTGGGGCTGGTGCTTATTGCCGAATCCACTCTCACGGACATCAGCGGGCTGAGCAGCATAGACCCCGGCGAACTCTTTTGGATCATCGATATCCCCATCACCGATGCCAGCGTCGTTTCCAACTATGTGAATCTTCAAGATTTCGACGTGGAAGAGACACTGCTCACCACACTTCCGGATCTTTCCGGCTTGAGTAACCTTCAAATTGGCTATTTCGAGGCCAATCAAATTTCCGACATCTCAGGCTTGGCCGGTGTGACCAGCCTGTGGGAGCTAAATCTCAAATATAATGCCGTCTCGGATATCAGCGCCTTGGCCACCTGTACCGGCCTCGGTGAACTGGTTCTCGACAACAATCAGATCACGGATATTCAACCGCTCTTGGATAATTCCGGAATCGCCAATCTGCAGAGAATTGGGCTGCGCGACAACCCATTTTCCGCAGGTACCCCTTTCTGCGACGAAAATCAACTGGATCAACTTAAAGATTTGGCGCCCTCCGCATGGATCGACCAAAATGCGGTCTGTGGCCCGGCATTCAACCTCACTATTTCCGTGAATGGCATAGGAACCACATACCCGGCGCCGGGGGTTGTGGCTGTCGCCCAAAATACTTCGCAATGGCTAAACGCCTATCCGGTTTCCGGCAGCGGGCAGGCGTTCAGCCATTGGAGCGGGGACATCAACTCCACGGAAGTCAACACCTCCGTTTTCATGGATAGCGACAAATCCATCACCGCTAATTTTGTCTCCGGCGATTGGACACTGACCATTGAGAAGACCGGAACGTTGGGAGGCAGCACCTGGCCAAACCCAGGCGTATACTCTTATCTGAATGGGCAAACGGCCCAAGTGGGTTTTAATAATAACGATGCGGGGGCTTATTTTAACGGGTGGTCCGGTGCGGCCACCGGTTTTTCTCCAAATGTGCAGCTCTTGATGGATGCGAATAAAACCATCACGGCCAATTTCGTTGATTCCGGTCATGCCCTGACCTTGAACAAGCAAGGACAGGGAAGTATTATCGGCTTCTATAATAACGGCCCCTATTATTTCGCCAGCGGCGCAGCGTTCAATCTTGTGGCCCAAACATACTCGATGGGCTATCGTTTTGACCATTGGGAAGGCAACCTTCCCGCCGGTGCGGATGCCAACAATCCCATATTGCCCATCATGATGGATCAAGACCGCGCCCTTACCGCCGTATTCGTGCTGGACGCCAAAACCCTCACTATCATCATAGAAGGCGGTGGCTCCACCACTCCTGCGGGTAGCCCCGCGCCGGGCATACAACATACATATACGACAGGCCAATTTGCCTGTATCAACGCCATCGCCGCCGAGGGGGTGGCCTTTGATCACTGGAACGGCGATATCGGCAGCGCCAATCCCTACAGCATGAGCTTCTGTGTTCCCATGGACCAGGACCGCACACTTACCGCCCACTTTGCCCCCGCGGATTGGAACCTTACCCTGCAAATGACCGGCACTGGGGCCACCAATCCTGTTCCCGGCGTGTATGGATATGTGAACGGGTCCCAAGCAAATTTTAGTTGCCAACTTATCTCCGGAGGCGATGCCTTTTCCCAATGGACGGGCGATGTTGAACTATCCCAGGCACAAAATTCATGGGGCACGGTGCTTATGGACCGTCACCGCACGATAACAGCGAACTTTGTCCCAGGAGAGTGGACCCTGACCCTTAACAGCAGCGGAGGAACCAGCGGGGGAACATCCCCCAATGCGGGCACTTACGCCTATTTGAATGGTCAAACCGCAACCGTGAACGCATGGTCAAACGGAAACGCATTTTTTTCGGGATGGACAGGGGACGTTGCCTCGAATCTGCCCAATATCCTTGTGGTGATGGATGGCAATAAAACGCTTACGGCCAACTTTGTGGGCACCGGCTTCACCTTGAATGTGGGCCAGATAGGCCAGGGTGGGGTCAATGTTACCGGGACATATTTCTTGTCGGCCGGAATGGAACCGATTTTGATGGCCAATGCCTGGAGTGGCTGGAAATTCAGCGAATGGACCGGCGACGTGCCCGCCGGCGCGGACGCCAACAACCCGGAATTGCCGGTTCTAATGGATCAGAATCGTTCGATTACGGCCGTGTTTATCCAGGACACCAAGACGCTGACCATTATTATCGAAGGAGGCGGAACCACGGACCCGGCGGACGGCCAATATGAATACATTTCCGATCAAATGGCTTGTGTCCAAGCGTTTAGAGGAACGGATATCGTTTTCAGTCACTGGTCGGGCGATATTGACGGATACAATCCGTATGGAAGCAACCTTTGTGTCACGATGGACCAAAACCGGACCATCACCGCCCATTTCGCGGCGGCCGATTGGACGTTGACACTGGCTACATCAGGGAACGGAACGACCAATCCGGCCCCGGGTGGGTATGGCTATGTGAACAACGTCTGGGTAAATTTCAATGCCGAGCTTCTCGATGGCGGCGATGCGTTCTCGCATTGGTCAGGTGATATTGATGTCAGCAATCCGCAAAGTTTCAACGCGGGCGCCATCATGGATAAAGACCGGGCCATTACCGCTAATTTTGTTCCGGGCGATTGGACGTTGATGCTTGGGGTTACCGGCGCCATCCCGGGGGATGTATATCCGGATCCCGGAACGTATTCGTATTTAGCCGGGCAAACTGCGGACCTTTATGCCTCCACAAGTTCGTTCTCGTATTTCGCGGGGTGGTCGGGGGCCGTGGACGATGACACGCCGAGTATCAGGGTGGCTATGGACAATAATAAAACCCTGACGGCGAATTACGCCAGCGAAGGCTTTATATTGAATATCAGCACTGTGGGGAATGGCGGGACTAATCTTCCAACCACGTCGTATTTTGCCGAGGGTGCGGAACCTGTTGTGAAGGCGAATCCACAAAACGGCTGGACCTTTGATTATTGGTCCGGGGATTTGCCCACCGGTGCGGATATCTATACTCCCGAGTTGCCGGTGCTCATGGATAAAAACCGCAGCCTTACCGCTCACTTTATGATGGAGATGCGCACCCTGACCATTATTATTGTGGGCCAGGGAGAGACGTCACCCGCAGGCGGGCCGGAACCCGGAATCGAGTATTCGTATGCGGACGGTTCGCAGGTGTGGGTTTATGCCGAACCCGGCATGAACACGTGGGCCTTCAGCGGCTGGGCCGGAGATATCGGCTCCGCCAGCGCCACCAGTCCGTTCCTTTCGTTGACGATGAACCAGGATCGCACCATTGTGGCCAATTATGTGACGGCGGATTGGACCCTGACGTTGGGCTATACGGGGAACGGCAGTACATGGCCCGATCCGGGAACCTATGGATACCTCGATGGCGCATCCGTCGAGGCTGTGGCCAATATCCAGAATGGCGGCGATGCGTTCAATCACTGGGAAGGCGCTTTGGAGGGTGCGGACATTTATGATCTCGGCCAGCGTTTCAACATTCACGGCAACATGACCCTTACGGCCATTTTCACGCCCGGGGATTACACCCTCACCACCACGGTCGCGGGCGGCGGCACGGCGGAATATGTATCTCACCCGGCAGGGACATATCAATACATGTCAGGCCGGAACGCCAACCTCGAAGTCCGGCCTTGGCCCACCACCTATTGGGGCGGTTATTCCGGCGATGTAAATACCTTTGATTACACCCATAGCCTGCTCATGGATGGAAACAAAAATGTCACAATCACCCTGGGCTTATCCGGCTACGAACTGGTGGTAAGCCAAACCGGCGGCGGCCTCACCGAACCCTCCGGCGCATGGCGGTTTGTTTCCGGGGCCACCCCCACGATTCATGCCATGGATCAAAGTTCGGCCCTCTTTGACTACTGGTCGGGAGAACTTCCGGCGGGTGTGGACCCCAATGACCGGAATCCCGCAATTCTCATGGACCAACACCGCACTATCATTGCCAACTTCGTTCAGGCGGACTGGTATCTCTATCTGCAGGTGCAGGGCATGGGCACCATCGCGCCTGAACCCGCCCTGTATTGGTATCAGGAGGGCGATACGTTCGAGGTGACGGCCACCCCCGGCGCGGATACTCTCTTTCTGCATTGGACCGGCAATGTTCCGGAAGGGCAAGACCCCACCTCTCTCACAATTTCCGGAACCATGACGCAGAACCGGGAAATCATAGCGGTCTTTGTTCCGGAAATGGTGGCTGTGCCGGATTTGTCCGGCATGACGCAGGAACAAGCGAGAGCGGCCCTGATGAGTGCGGGCTTGACCATGGGCGCGGTGACCCAGGAGTACAGTTC
>CAYYRW010000003.1:0-5621 GCA_964474205.1 uncultured Nitrospirales bacterium
CCGGGGTTCGGGGTCCGGGGGCTGGAGAGATTTGGCCACAAGGACGAGGAGGAGGGAACGGGAAATGTGGAACACCGGAGGGAGAGATTTAACGCGAGGGCGCGGTGGTGCGAAGGATCGCAAGGGAATGGGAAATGCGGAACACCGGAGGGGATATTTAACGCGGAGGCGCGGAGGACGCGGAGGTTCGCGGAGAAAGAGATGTGGGAAATGGGAAACGACAAACGGTACCGGTGAAATGGCAAATGGCAAAGTGATACATGCGCGGGAGGGCGAGGCCCCCGAGGTTGTCTGAGAATTTAAGAAGTCCCGCAGGGACGATTGCCAATAGCCCAGGATGGCCATCCTGGGAGTAAAGGTCTCCCCCAAATCCTGAGTCCCATAGGGACGATTGAGTTCAAACCATAGGTTTTTTTAATCGTCCCTACGGGACTTCACATTCTAGGAGAATAGGCATTAAACACCACACCCAGGTGTCCACGTGACGGCGCCCACACCATTCCGCTAAGGTACAAATGGCCGGTCATAGCGCCCGAGGATGCGGGGTCCGTCCAAGGTAACCATCCAAGGTTTTTCCGATGTGTAAGGACACCAACTGACGTGTCCGTCCATGTAGAGGGTATTCATACCGTCAGGCACATGGCTTGAACCGTTTATCTGCGGGGTAAGATGGTCCCACATGACCGGCACTTCGCTCTGGGCGCGGGCCGAGGCGGCGGGATCATTGATATCGCTAATCATGAAACGTTCGATGCCCTCCCGTAAACGATAGAGGACGTCACCACCACTGACCTGGGTGCCGGGGTAGGTGTCCACGAAAGAGAAATCTTCATCGGAGGCCGCACCTTCGGAAGCGATGTTGGCGCGGGTCAATTCCCACCACGGGGTGTTTTTATAATCGTTTTTTTCGAAGCGCCCGTTGGGGCCAGTGCCTTCCGTGCCCGCCTTCGCTCCCAACACATTCACGGAATCCATGATAAGCCATCCGGTGTAATTGTAGGGGGCTTTGACCAGTTCGGCGGGATCGATACGGCCGTTGCGGTTGCCTAGAAGCGTGCCATCCATTCGCGTGCCCTGATCGTAGCGTTCCAGGGGAGAGGCCGCACTCATAAAAGACGGGCACCATACCACGTTGAAATCCGCGAGATATTCCGGAATAACCGATGGCCCGTTAAAAATCATGGTGTCCGACAGCCGCCCGAACACGTCCCGGAGCATCCTTGGCGGGAAACGTTGCCCGGGTGATTCATTTGCGTACATCTTAAAGACGATACCCATCTGCTTGAGATTATTCGCACAGGAAGAGCGCCGGGCCGCTTCGCGGACGCGCGCGAGCGCAGGCAGCAGGATGGCCGCAAGAATCCCGATGATGGCGATGACCACCAGCAGTTCAATCAACGTAAAACCCTGCCGTTTTTTTGTTCTCATGATACTATCCCTTAATGTCGCAACAACCCGTCCAGAATTCACTTTCCGGGTGTTTTGTGCAAATGCCCGGGTTTGAGGCGTATGCGTCAGGGAAGGCTTCGTGGTGGGCGATGAACCCTGGGTAGCGATGCGCAACATCGGCGCAACTACAAGGCAATTCGGCCTGCCTAAGCGCCATTCCATTCGTCACTCGTGCGGCAATTTTCTCATTTCGTGCTTCCATCGGTTTATTTAATGGGGACCTCTTTATTGAGTTTGGAGGAGAGGTAGATGGCGTCGATGATTTTTTGGATGGTGAGGGATTGTTCGGGCTGGACGCGGACGGGCCGGTTTTTCTCGACGCATTCGCAAAAGTGCCGGATTTCGCGGCGGTGTCCATCTTCGTCAGAGAGCCAGTCCCAGGTGTTGCGGGAGAGGGAACTATGGTCGGCGCTGTAAACGCCGAGGGGGCTGGTGTGGAGTCCGGCTTTGTCGCCGAGGACCATAACGCCGCCGGTTTCTTCGGGGATATTCAAGGCCCAAGAGACGGAGACCTGCATGGTGGCCCCGCCTTCGAGGCGGACCAAGCCGAGGGCGTAGTCTTCGACGTCAAATTCTTTGGCGGGATAGTGGCGGCCCCATTCGGCGTTGAAGAGGTCTTCACGATCACCGAACATGCGGTAGATTTTTCCGGAAACGGCCAGGGGTTTGGGGAAGCCCATCAACCACATGCAGAGGTCCATCATGTGGACACCGATGTCGGCCATGGGTCCGCCGAAGGATTCTTTGGCGATGTGGAATTTTCCCCAACCGGGGATGCCCCGGCGGCGGAGCCATTTCGCTTCGCCGGAGTAGATTTTGCCGAGCGCGCCGCTTTCGGCGACTTCCTTGAGTTTTTCGTGGCCGGCCTCGAAGCGCATGTGCTGGGCGACCATGAGTTTGCGCTTGTTTTTCTTCGCGGCGGCGATCATGGCGCGGCTCTCGTTGGCATTCATGGCCATGGGTTTTTCGACGATGACGTGGGCGCCGGAATTCATGGCGTCAATGGAGATGGGGGCATGGCCGCGGTTCTGTGTGCAGATGTCAATGATGTCGAAGGATTGTTTGGCGAGCATGGATCGATAACGGAGCCAGGGCTTGGCCTGTTTGCAGAGGGCGGCTTGGGTTTCACAGCGTTCGGGGATGAGATCGCACACGCCGAGGATTTCGACGCGGCCCTCGTCTTCGAGTTCGCGCCAGTAGGGCAGGTGGCGTTGGCGTGCGATGTCGCCTGAACCGATGAGTCCGACTTTCAGCGTTCTGGCCATGAGATGCTCCTTTGCGTGCTTTGTATAGTAGATACTATTGATTTAGAAATCATGCAGTGGAAAAATCATCCAACAAGATGATATCAAGATCCTTAACCCGTCTGAAAGTACGATCGTTTGTGAGAAATGCATCACAATTTGCTTCAAGAGCAGAAGCCAACTGAAAAGCATCCGTGAGTGTGAGATTGTATTGGGCACGAAACGCTGCTGCGTCAAGAGCAGTTTTTCTACCTATTGATGCAAAAGAAATATTCTTACCATCTGTTAACGAATGGGTAAACAGGTCACGTAAAGATGGCTGGTGCTGCCGGTATGGGATTACTAAACACTCCGCCAAAGTAATTGGAGAAGTTACACCAGTTAGATGTCCTAATTGAATAAGACCAAATACCGTTTCTGATGGATCAAAATATTGGGGGTGTTTTTCAACCAGATAAATAATAGGAGCGCTGTCAATAAAGACTTTACGAACAGATGCAAATCGTTCAGCAATAGTCACCAGATTTGTCCCCCTGGTTCTGACGGTGTTCCTCCGCTTTTCTCCGTGAATGCGAAATCCATTCCTGGGCATCTTCTCCCACCGCTGGATACTTGGCGGTTCCGCTCAGGTCTAAAAGGCTGTATTGGTTCGTTTCAGATTCCACAAATGACATTAGTTTTTCTTCTAATTGCCGCATTAAAATCAGAAGTTCATCATGCGAGAGTTCACCCATTCGTGTGGTAAGTTCATTGAGGGTCTCGTTCGACATTCCGATGCTCCTAAGTAGTATCTGCGAATATTGTACCGCAGGGAAAGGAAAAATGGTTAATGAAGGTATTGGGAGAGAGCGCGAAGGATGCGGAGACGGTTTTTGATGATTGTATCGGTGAATGCGTCGAGTTGGGAGGCGTTGGGCTGGGGGGCGAAGAAATAGCGTTGGGCCAGGGGGAGGAGTTTCTTCTTTTTAATTTTTCCGGATTGGACGGCGGCGGAGAAGGCTTTCAGGTATTCGTAGTCTTCAAGGCCGTCGCGAAGGCGTTCAAGGCGGATGGAGGGCAGAAGGGTGTTTCTACCGGGGTAGGTCAGGAAGTGTCCGGGATGTTTTTCGGCATCCCAGAGGGAAGGCGGGGTGTCGAGGCACTTTTTCCAGGCGGCGGGCCAGTCGTTCATCCAGGGATACACAATGCCATCGAACTGGTGGAGCCAGCAGAGCCAGGGGACGGCGCGGGGTTCGACGGGATGGACACCGGGGCACAAGGAGGGGAATGTGGAATCGTTGATGAGGAGCCAAGGTTGGATGGGGGCGGTAAGTGCGGCGGGTTTAGTTTCGGGTTTGGGATTGAGGGTGATTTCAGCGATACCGATGGGGCCTTTTGTGACGGTGCTTTTGAAGACTAAACGAAGAGATTTGAAGGTGTTGGGAAATCGGAATTCGCCAAGGGATTGGCTTGGGGCGTAGGGGCGCGCGGAATGTTTGAATTCCCAACGGACGGTATACGAGGAGAAGTTTATGCCGTCAATCGAGGTGAGCGCTTCGATATAGGCGCTGTCCATGCCGTTTACCCATTGGATGAGCAGTGTGGCGGCGGTGACGGATTCTGAAAAATCGAACTGGAGCCATTCAGGGTGGTTGCCGGTGGGAGTTTGTTGTGAAGTCCACGCGGTGGTGAGGGTGCCGTCGCAGGCGTCTTCGGGGATGGAGACGGAGGCTGGGGTATTAAGGATCGGGCCGCAAGAAGAGGCCGTTACGGTGGTTGGATGGGGTGATAGTTCGTCGCGGAGGGAAACGCCGCTTTTCATTCGGGTGGCCATGTCGGAGGAGAAGTCTGCAAAGGAAAAAGCCCATCGGTCGGCCTGGCGTTCAAATTGCGGATAGGGTGGGCCGGTGGTGAGGCGCGCGATGCGGTCTTCGGCATTTCCTATGCGGATGAAATCCTGCGCGGCGCTGGCCCATTGGGTGCGGTCGGCGGGGATGGCCAGGGGCAGGCAGGCGCGTTTCAGCCAGCCGCGTTCGTTGAGCCATTGGGCCATATCGCGGAGATGGAGCGAGAAGGGGTCGAGGGTGTCCGAGGCTGTTCTGCTGGAAAGCACGCTTTTGTCGCCACCCAGGGCGATGCAGGCCATGGAAAGGGCGGGCGTCAGGTAGTCCAGATGGCATTTGAGGGCGTCGTCGTTCCAAGCCGCCCCAGTCTTGGTGTCGATGAGGGATTGAATGGGAGTGATGTCGAGCGAGAGACGATACCCCGCCAAGGAATCATAGACTGGTTTCCAGTCCGTCAGATCGGGTTTTCGGAGTCCATAGAAGGATTCGAGGGGATTCGGCTGGAGCGGGATGAGCATGGGGAGGCTGGGAAGTTCCGGAAGCGTGAAATCGAAGACTTCGAGTTTGACCCGGACTTTTTTTAGGTAGTGTCCATCGCTCAGGAGGCGGAGTTTTCCTTTGTATACGCCGGGGTTGGTGCTGGAGGGGATATGGTAGCAAATCCAGAAGATTTGGGTGGAATGGGGCGGAAGGTCTTCGGGAGTGGGATCGAGAAGGACATCCGGGACGGTGGTGGACGAGTTTTGGGCGCGAACGGAAGATTCGCTTGGCCTAAGAATGCCGATGCGGTAGATGTCGGGCGCGGGGATGGTTTTGAGGGGGGCGCCTTCAATCTGGATTTTCGGGAGGCTTTTTTCGCCGGAAGTGATGCAGAGTTGGAAACTTTCGTATTCGCCGCGTGCGGCATAGAGATGGGCGTTGCGTGCCCCATAGGGGGAGCGGTGCGCCGGGGTGTCGATGGAAACCAGGGAAGGCTCGGTCCAGATGTGGACGCTGGCGGTTATGATTATGGAAAGAACAGCGGATATCATGGGTAGATTATGCTTGAAGGGGGCCGGGGAAGGAAAATCACCTATTGTGGATTGCGGATTGCGGATTGCGGATT
>CAYYRW010000003.1:5721-18906 GCA_964474205.1 uncultured Nitrospirales bacterium
GCCGGATTGCCGGATTGCCGGATTGCCGGATTGCCGGATTGCCGGATTGCCGGATTGCCGGATCCCGGACAGCGATAGTGATAGCGCGTGGATATGGTGTGAAACCGGGCAAAGTCGCGGGAGGTCTAATTTCGTTGAAAGCCCTGTGAGGGGTATGGGATATCAATGAAGAAAGAAAAGGAGAGAGTCAAATGTCGTCCATGGTAAAGAGTTTGGGAGTGGTTTTAATTGTGGCGCTCGTGTTCAGCGGGTGTGCGGGCCTGAAGAAGAAGAGCGACGAAGAGCTGATTCGTGAAACGGTGCAGAAGGTGAAGGTGGCGCTGGAGTCGAAGAATCTGGACATGTTGATGGAGACGTTCGCGGAGGATTTCTCGCAGGATGAGGCCCCGACGAAGGCGAAGGCGCGGGAAATGCTGCAAATGGGCATTGACATGGGCTATGCCGATGACGGTGAAGTCAACATTCAGAACATCCAGATCAAGATTGACAAGGCGAAGGGCGAAGCGACGGTGTATCCGGTGGATTTGAGCGGCGCGCCGGGTTCGATTTCGGTGGAATTGATCCTGGGGAAACGCGAAGCCACGATTGGCGGGAAAAAGCAGACCGCGTGGTTGATCACGACGCTCAATGCGGATGGGGTGTGATTTTTTAGCAAAGAGACGTTTCAATGGCCCGGCGTTCAGGCGCCGGGTCTTTGTTTCAGGCGGGGACGATTTGGAGCCAGACCTTTCGAGTGCGGGGTCCGTCGAATTCGCAGAAATAGATGGATTGCCAGGTGCCGAGGGCGAGGCGGCCTTCCTGGATAAGGACGGTGGCGTTGAAGCCCATGAGGCTGGCCTTGACATGGGCGGCGGCATTTCCTTCGCAGTGCGCGTAATCGGCTTTCCAGGGCACCATGCGGTTGAGGACCGTTTCGATATCGGCCACGACGTCGGGGTCGGCGTTTTCGTTGATGGTGATGCCCGCGGTGGTATGGGGAATGTAGATGTGGACGACGCCGTTTTTACACCCGGAAGCGGCGATGATTTCCTGGACTTGCCGGTCGATATTGATGAATTCGGTATGGAGGCGGGAGTGTACGGTAAAGTTGTGCATGCGGCTAGAACTCCATGGTGTTGAGGTTGCGCAACCCGAGGCGCATGGGCGCCCAGATGCACAGAATGCTGAGCAGGGTGATGAAGAGAACGGCGGCGGCGAGGGCGTACCAGAAGGTTTCAGGGTTGGCGTATCGTCCAAGAACGCGCCATTGGAGAATGAGCGTTTGCGCTCCGACAACAAGGGTGATGTATCCAACGCTGATGAGGAGGTTGAGAGTTCCCCCCATTCCGGAAACGATACGCGCGGGATTGTCTTCGGCGAAATTGGGGTAGAGGGTGCCGAGGCCGACGGCGAGGCCGGCGAGGCCGAAGTTGGTGATGATGACGCTGTAGACCGTGAGCCAGAAATAGATGGGTTCGAGTTTGAGCATATAACCGGAGAGGATGGCGAGGACAACGGTAAACAAGGAGGTGGTACATACGCTGAGCCAGAATTTTTGCCAGACGAGTTGGCGGAAGGTGAGCGGTGCGAGGCCGAGAATCCAGAAGCGGCGTCCTTCAAGGCTGACGAGGGGATAGACGAAGCGGCTGGTGAGGGTGGCGAGGATGAGGGTGACGGCGCCGACATTGAGGCAGGCGATAAAACTGCGCCACATTTCCTCCTCAAAGTATCTGGAAGTGTTGCGGAGGTTGGCGATATAGATGGCCATGATGCCGAAGAAGATGACGAATTGGGACCACTGGGTGGGGTCGCGCCAGAACAGTTTTATGTCTTTCACGGAAAGGGAGCGTTCGGGATTGCGGATGGGGCGGAGAAGGGTGTTCAGCCTGCCGAGGATTCCCGCGCCCATGCGCTTGATGCGCTGGCGTTCTTGCCCCTGAAGGGAAGACCAGCCTATGTAGAAGATGCGGTGGGCCGTCGCGCCGGTGATCCAGAGGCTCATCAGGGCCGTCGAGGCGAGGGTGAGAAACCAGTACAAGGATTCGCGGAATTCCCAGTGGGCGGCGGCCAGGACGCCCTTGGAGGCCCAATAGCTGGGCAGAATCGGGGACTGGACGCGTGTGGAGGCGTCAAGGAAGGCGGGCAGGAGGGTGTCTTCAGCGATGCGCGTGCCGCGAAAGGTGCTGCCGAAATAGAGGAAAAAGAGTGCGATGGCCATGATGCCGAGCAGGACGACGTTCCAGACGCGGATTTTGGGGAAAATGCGCACGAGGAAAAGGGTAATGAGACATCCGATGCTGGCGGGGATAATGATGAACGGGACAAAAAAGATGACCGCCGCAAAATAGAAGAGCACGGAGGCGTTGGCGGTAATGCCATAGGCGAGGATGAGGGGGGAGCCAAGGAAGGCGAGAGACCATGAACTGAAGGCAACCGATTCGAGAAAACGTGCGTAGAAAAAGTGTTCAAAACTCATGGGGGCATGCAGGAGATAGACGACTTCCTTCGATCTGTAGAGGGTGGAGAAGGCGACAAGCACATTGGAGAAGATGAGAAGAAGGAAGACCGAGAGGGAGAGAATGCTCAGCAGGCGGCTCATCAAGAGATCGCCAAAATTGAATTCGGCATTGCTGCGCCCGCCGAAATCCACCAGAAACTCGAAGCCGGCGTGCATCAGGAAAAATGCACCCAGCCATAAGCCGAGGGCGGAAACGGACAACACCCCCACTTTCAGCCGGGACTCGTCACGCACGCTGGCGATGAGATGTCCGGCCATGCGGACCTTGGCCACCAGGACCGCCCAGACCTGGTTCATACCCCCTCCTCGTGATTGTTCTCGGTAAGGGTAAGAAAGACGTCTTCGAGAGAACCGGGATTTTCCTGGAGGGCTTTGATTTGTTCGACGGTGCCAAGATGGAGCAGGCGGCCTTGATTGATGATCCCGATTTGATCGGCGATTTCTTCCGCGATGCTGAGGGTGTGGGTGGACATGAAGACCGTCAGGCCTTCCTCGCGGGTTTTCTGTTTAAGGAAATCTTTGACGAAACGGATGTTTTTGGGATCGAGGCCCACCCAGGGCTCATCAACGACGATGATTTTGGGTTCGTGGAGGAAACAGGCGGCAAAGGTAAGTTTCTGGCGCATGCCGTGGCTGTAATCCTCGATCAACTGGTCGGCCACGTGGGCGATCTCGAACATTTCGAGCAACGTGGCGGTGTTGGCGCGATACGTGGCTTCCGGCAATTGATAGATTCCGGCGACAAACTGCATAAATTCGTTGCCGGTGAGTTTATCGTAGAGAAAGGGTTGATCAGGCACGTAGCCAAGCAGGCGTTTGGCTTCGACGGGCTGTTTCTGGATGTCGTATCCGCCGATGACGGCGGACCCGGAAGTGGGATGGAGCAGCCCGGTCAGCATCTTGATGGTGGTGGTTTTTCCCGCGCCGTTGGGGCCGAGAAAGCAGAAAAAGGTCCCTGGCGGGATATTCAGGTTCAGGGACTCCACCGCGCACTTGGCGCCGAAGCGTTTTGTCAGGTTTTCAGTGAGAATCATGTACGGCTAAACACTCGCAATGGCATTTTACATTTCAAAGCACAGCTTTTAGGACAAGTGCGTTCCCAAGTACAACTTGGGAACGAGGGAATAATATTATGCAAGGATTTTATGGGCCGCATATATGGTTATGCCCTCTTTTAATGCGGGGTAATATACCCGGCTGAAATCCTCGGCATATTCTTCGAGATCGCCCTCTGTGGCCACAACGATATCCACCGGGTATTCTATATCCAAGTTCATATAAATATCGCCAGCGATGCGTAATCGGTTGGTCCCTTCCGGCATTACCACCAAGACATCAAGATCACTATGCGGATTCATCGTTCCACGTGCCGCGGAACCAAATAACAGGATACGAAGCGGGTGTGCAGTTTCCACGATGCTTTTTACCAGCGCATCGATTGTTTCTTGCAAGAGTTCTTTTTGAGTCACCGCCATGATATTTATCCTTCCCTTTAATGTATAGTACCTGGATTTTTGATTCAATTTTGTTCTCCGGCAATGGTGAAATAGTCCTTTTTCCGAAAATTTACTGGACACAGGGTGCGTTACCAGTGTTAATTTGTCGCCTTTTCATCGGCACAAATGAGAAAAAGAATGTTTCGTAATAGCCGGGTTTTGGAGCATTTGTATTACAAGAGCTTAAAGCGGCTGAATCCGAATAAGACGTGTCAATCGCCGCGTTCCAGTTTGATGGAGAGAAGCAGGGAGAGCCAGAGGATAAGGTTAATGAAGAGGTATTCGAGGCTGAGGGCGACGGTGAGGGCGGGATAGGGCATGGCGGCGTATTGGTGAATGATGACGGCGGCGGCGGCAAAGGGAACGCCGGTGGCGTCGGTGGCGAGGGGAATGGCGCTGACGAGGGCATGGGCGCAGCGCGCGGCGCACATGAGGAGGAAGGAGACGTCGTATCCGAAAGCGAGGCAGAGATAGACACCGACGTAGATGTCGAGGATTTTGCCCGCAGCGGTGATGAAGAGAATATTGGGGGCCTTTGGGGCAAGGGCGCGGGTTTCTTCGTGAAGTTGTATGAGCAGGGTTGCGAGGGCGCGGCGGCGGGAGGCTTCCGGGAGGCGTGTTTCAAGGGGTTTCAGGAGATCGGAACGATATATCAGGTATGCGCCCGTGAGTATGAGCAGCAGTCCGAGGCAGGCGAGCACGGCGGCCAGGAGGCCCGAAATGAGATGGAGAAGCCAAACGCCCAGGAAACCGAAGAGGAGGGTGAGGAGGATTTCGAGAAGGCGGTCGGCGATGATCCACGCGGCGACCTGGGGGGTGCGGTGGCGCGTGCTGAGGAGGGGGGCCAACTCTCCCACTCTGCCCGGCGAGAAATTCCCGGCGACTTTCGCCCAGAAGAAAAGGCTGACGCTGTTTTTGCCGGAACCGAGCGCGTAGCGCCATTTCCAGGCGCGCACCCAGAAACTGAGGGTGATGATGATGATCATGGCAAGGAAGGGCACGGGGCGCAGGCCGAGGAGTACGTCCACAAGATTCTTCCATCCGAAGTGCCAAATCAAGAGCCCCAGAAAGGCCAGCCCTATGAGGAAGAGGTAACGGCTCCATGATTTTTCAAAATGATTTGCCATGGCGCTACTATAGGGGTGCGCCATGGCGGATGCAACTGGAAGGCCGTTTGTCTATGGGAGCGTCAGTTCAGCGGGAGTTGTGGCATCGTCGGAAAGTTCAAGGGTAAGGACGGTCTTGCGCTCTTTGGGCTGTCCCATCGAAACGCGTTCATGTGCATGGACGGCCAGGGTATAGGTTCCCGGCAAAAGGTGATCCATGGCAAACGAACCATCGGGTTCGACGGAAGCGTAGGCGCAGGTAAGGAAATCCACACTGATGGGATTCCCATCGAGTTGTTCGAGGGGAACAACGCCATTATAGAGGGAAATATATACATTTTCGATGGGCTTCATCCCTGTAACATGACCTTGTATGGCGGCGCGGCCGGTGAAGTCGTGATTGATCGTGGCATTTTCATTGTCCGAAAACGTAATGTGGGTGCGTTTGTAGAGCGACATGGTTTCGCGTGGAATCATGGCCAACCATTCATATGGCCCGGCAGGCACCCCTTCGATACGGTAGCGTCCATCCGCCTCGATTTCAGCGTTTTTCCGGAAAAACAAAGTGTCGTTTTCCTGTATGACACTGACGTGTCCCTGTTGAACCGGTTGGCCGTTTTCAGTAATGACGCCCTCGACGACGGCGGTTCCGGAGGAAAAGTGGACTTGTTGGGGCGTGCAGTCGCCCGGAATCACCTCAATGGGAATTTTTTTCGTATGGAACCATGTAGTATTTTCGTTTCGAAGGGAGATTTTCACGATATGGGTTCCCAAGGCAAGATGTTTCAAGGTGCATAGTCCTTGGGCATCCGAAGTGCAACCGGCGCAGGGTTGTTCGCGGGAGGGGTAGACGGATGTGGTGGCATTGCAGGATGCAACTGGGGATTGATCGAGGAATATCTGGAGGGCAATGTTGCCGTCCGGGTGCAGCGTGATGGTGCAGAGCGGATTTTTCCCTATTATGGGCGATACATCAAAGGGTTCCGGGGCGTAATTGGCGTGCAATGCCGCCAAATGACAGGTTTTCCCGGGTTCGAGCGAGGCGAGGGTGAATGCGCCATCAGGGCCGGTTTGCGCCAATTTGTATTCACTGGGAAAATCCAAGAAATTCCATCTGTCGAAGGAGCCGATATAGACGTCCTGGATGGGCTGTCCGGCTTCATCCAGGACACGGCCCTCGACGATTCCTCCTGGGGCCAAAGCGATGGACACTTCGTTGACCGTTTCGGGAATGATATTCAGGGCTTCGTCTTTCCAGAGGGTGTATCCCGGTACGGTGACGGTGAGCGAAAATTTTCCCGGTGCGACATCATCCAGCATGAAACGGCCTTGCGCGGCGCGGCATTGACGTTTATGAATCCGGCCATTTTGTGCATGGCCTTCCAGATCAAAGTCGTCGATGGGGGTATTGGTTGTGGCATCGACGACCGTCCCGGTGATTTCGACGGGAGTATGGAGCGTAATCACCAAATTTTCTTTTCCCGCCGGGATGTGATTCTCACGGACATCGGCAAATTTGGTATTGGTGACTTCGAGGGTGTATTCGTCGGGGGGGAGTTTCTCAAAACTAAACAACCCGTCGGTGCCGGTGGTGATGGATTCGTCCTGCCTCCAAAGAGACACCCGGGCGAAGGGCACGGGTTGATTTTGCGGATCGACGATTTTTCCGGCAATGCGCAACGTGCCTTCTTCGCCACACTGATATTCAAGGCCTTTTAGGGTTTGATGGTCCTGCAATGTGATGATCTCATCAACACAGCAGATTCCGCCCATGGCGGGGAACGCATCAAATTTCAGTTCTCCGGCGGGGAGATGCTCGATGGTGAATTGGCCCAGGCGGTTCGTATGGGTTTCACAAAATATGTTTCTGCGTTCGGCGGCATCCGACACGTAGATGGACGCGTGGGATATTGGTTTTCCGGAGGGGGCGAGAATGCGTCCTTCTATCCGGGCGGTGGCGGGGATATCAAGGCGCAGGGTGAGATCGAGGTTCGGGGCATTGAGATGGGTGCGCAGGGCTTTTGAACGCCAGCCTTCCGTGACCGCGCAGATCTTGATAGTCTCATCGGCGTTGAACAAAGGCAAATGGAATTTCCCCTCCTGATCCGTGGTGATTTTCCCATCAGGCCGTTTGTTGTTGGGTTCCATTAAGATGACTTCGGCATTTTCAACGGGACGGCCCGAAGCATCAAGGACACGTCCTTCGGCCTCCAGCCCCTTGGCGAGGGCAATCTCGAAATTTTCGATGGTTTGGCCGGGTTGAACATCCAGTTGGTATTCCCCCCAATTCTTCTGAACATATCCAAGGCTGGTCCCATCCACGTACAAGCGGATGGTTCCTTTGGGGATGCCGGTGAAGAGGAAATTTCCATTGTTGGTGGTCGTAGAGGCATTGTCCCATTTAATGGCGTAGTTATATGCTTTGATCACGAGTCCGGGCACGCCTTCTTTTGTGGAAACGTCCAGAATACGGCCTGCAATAGTGGCCCCTTCGGTGACGGGAAAGTCGGCATCGGTTTTGGTTTCATTGGAAGCGAGGGTAATTTCCGGTTCCTTTTCGGCGGGGGCCAGCACGGCGTCATCCAGGGAAAGCGTATAGTTCCCGGGCGCCAAGGCATCCACGGTATACCGGCCTTCGGCATCGGTTTCGGTTTCCCGATGAATGCGCGCGATCTGTTTTTGAGGATTGCCTTGCATGGGGGTGGAGCTCCCGGCATGGAGACACAGCCGGATATTGGGGAGGCGCTGGCCGGTGGCCGCGTTGATGACATAGCCGCTCACGGAGCCGGGGTGTTTCAACGTGATTTTTACTTTGCCGCCCATGGCCAGGAGGAAATCAGTTATAACAGGGGGATAATTTTCCGCAAGAACGAAAAATTTCAGGCCGCCGGGCGGGATCGCGGGAAAGTGGAAGGCGCCATCAGGCGCTGAAATGGTTCGGGCGATGGCGGCGCAGGTGTGCGAGAATTCCATCGAGGGTTCAAGGGAGTGGGCCACGGGATAAATCACGGCGTCGGGAATGGGGGTTCCGGATTCATCCTCGATGCTTCCGGTGAGGGGAGCGACAGGGACCATGAAGAGTTTAATATTCGCGGAAGTATAACCGGGGTGAAAATACACATCTTCGGCGCTTCCCAGTGTATGGGCGAGTGCCGCGACCGCATAATTGCCATAGGGGAGATGCTCAATCGTGAAATGCCCATCCGCGCCGGTGGTTGTAGACCACCGGTCGGTGGTGCTTGGCGGCAGGTCTCCCGGATTCCAGGTAATGCGTTCGAGGAAAATGGTGGCAGGAATATTCATTTGGTTTTCTTGTATGTCCAGGAGTTTTCCCTCGATACGGCAAGGGCCTTCAGGCGGTGTGGAGGATACAGTGAACGCCTGCAGCGGGTCGGTAAGGGGCGGCGTTGTTTCAGGGGCCGGGGTGAGTGGTTCGGGCGCGGTTTGCACCGGCGTTTCAGGCGTTTGCGGCGAGGCAACTATGGGTTCTTCAGGTTTGAAGGACTGATGCGCCACCCACAGGCCGGTGCCGGCCACCGTGGTCAGGGCAAGGCCCGCCACGCATTTAATGAGTAATGCGCCAGTTCCGGCAACGGCGGCTTGCGCCGCGGAAGCTTGCCAAGCCACCGGTGCGGCCAGGACCGCCGCAAGGATCTTTTTGGACTGGCGCTGAATCTCTTTTTGAGGAACAGGCTTTTTCCCCATGGTTTCAAGGAGGTTGTCGGAGAGCGCGGCGCGGGCGCGTTGGAGGCGTTTGGCGGCGGCTTCGCGGGAAATGTTCAGGAGCACAGCGATTTCGCGGAGGGATTTCCCGCCATAATAGTGGAGCAGAAGAATTTCGCGGGGTTCTTCCTCCAATAAACGAAGGCCTTGATGCAACAGGCGCTGAACTTCCTGGCGTTCCATGGGCTGGACGGGTGCGGGGAAGTTGGCGAGGGTGTCTGTGTCCACGAGGGTTTCATGCTTCCGCCGGCGCTGCCACATGAGGGCGGTGTTTCGGGCAATACTGATGAGCCACGGCGCAAAGGCCTTCGGAGACCGCAAGGTATCAAGTTTTTGGAAGGCGGTAAGGAAAGATTCTTGCGCAATGTCTTCCGTGTCGGCGGGGTTGTCGATATACCCCCGGATCATGGCGTGCACCGCCGTAAGATGACGTTCGATTAGAATACCGTAGTTTTCGGGATGGCCCGCCAATACTTGCTGGACCACTTTTGCATCGGACCGGCCTCGCCAAGATACGAACATGTTCGCACCCTCCTTTCGCCTTATAGATGCAACGCAACCGGTTTCATGGACATACTATGCGAAAAAAGTTCAATTAGGGTGTAAAATTCCACGCAAACAAGGTGACATCGTCCGTGGAGGCTTCTTCGATGCGGGTCATGTGTTGTTCGACCCAGGCGACTTCCTGTTCGAGATCGGGGAGGTCGCGGTGATGCCGCCATTTCTCGAAACGTTCTTCATCCGCGAGGAAATAGCCCTTGGGGTGTTCGTGGAGGAAGGTCTGGAGTTCCGAAAGGGAGCCAAGGCCTTTCAAGCCCGATTCCTGGCCTTCCCACCACGTATAGCGGTTGGGGAACCAGTTGTCCACGTGGCCGGTGTAATACAGGACCGGCAGGGCCATGGTGGTGAGGATGGTTTCATCGGTGCGGTGCTGTTTGACGTATTCGCAGGGTTTGCGCCATTGCTGGTGTTTTACGGCCAGGGTGGTGTTCCCGCCTTGGGCGATGCTGACGGAATCCCCGATGAGTTTGACGGCGGAGACACCGCAACGGACGCCAAAGAGGACGATTACGACGGAAAGAGCCATGCGAAGGGCGGAAGTTCTAAAACGGAACAGGAACTGCGCCGTCTGGACGATGACATACGAGAATAGGGCGGCATAACAGGGAAATGCGAAGAACATGAAACGTTCGCGGCGGTAACCAATGAGGAAGGTAAGAATTAAGACGGGCGCCCAGAAAGACAGCGCCACAAATAGGCCGCGTTGACGCTCTTTGATGAGCATCCAGACAGTGCCCAGGAAAGCCAGAAGGAGAAATCCGAGGCTAAGGTTGTCTTTAATCCATCGGAGGTAGTACCAGCGCACAAGGCGTTGCGGGTCGGGCAGCTTACCTCCCAATCCGGTTTCAAAGATGGCGGATTGGTCGGCGGGATTGGGGTTAAAGTACAATGCGACGAGCGTGAAGACGCCAAGAACAAAGCAGAACAGAATATAACCGATACAAACCGGCATATTTATATGAATTTCGCCCTTAATAAGGCGGTGCATAAATACGTTGATGAGTACAAAGGCCCCTGAGGCACCAAGGAAGAGAATGGAATGGTAGGAACTCAAAATTCCGATTGAATAAGCAAATACAGCCACAAACAAATACAAAACGATTCTTTTGGATGTATCGGATTGAAGAAATCGGAAGGAGGAAAAGAGGAAAATGAGATAAGCGGTTGTTTGAAGGGTATACATACGGGCTTGACGCGCCCATGCGAGATTCCACGGGGATAGCGCCAAAGCAAAAGCCGCTACGAGGGCTGTGGGGGTTCCTAGGAGTGGGCGAAGGAGCAGAAAGAGGAGGAGAATATTGAGTGCGGAAAGGATAACCGAGGGCGCACGAACGGTAAAGGCATCATCCCCGAAAAGGGCCACAACGCCGCCCAGCAGATAATTGTAGGCGAGTGAACTGGGGTAAAAATCACCGCTGGGGAGGGTGGGCCAAGCATGGGCGGCAATATTTTTTGCGACGAAGACATGGACGAGTTCGTCGTGCCAGAGGTCGGGCTTGGCAAGATTTGAGAAGCCGAGTGCAAGGGCAATGAGCACGGCGGTCAGTAAAAGTGCAATCTCCCACCTGGCGGGGCGTTTGAGGGCTGGAGACCGTTCATCCATGGTCCGGCATGCCTATTCGATGATTTGCGCGCCGTCGGCGGGGCTGGAAAATATGACTTCGCCGTTAATTCCGGTGCGTTTGGCGTATTCGCGCATGAGGGCGTCCCCGAAGGCCTTGGCGTGGTCCCGTGCCACGAGGTTGATGGTGCAACCGCCAAAACCGGCCCCGGTCATGCGTGCGCCGAAACATCCGGGCAATGCGCGCGCGGCCTCGGTCATGGCGTCGAGTTCCATGCTGGTGACTTCATAGTCCGAGTGGAGGCTGTCGCCGGAGGCGTTCATCAGGTGGCCGAGTTCCGGAACGTCGCCGTTCCGCATGGCCTCGCAAGCCTGGAGGGTTCGAGCATTTTCCGTGATGACATGGCGGGCGCGCCTGTACGGGATATCGGGAATCAAGTCCTGGCATTTTTCCAGGTCCTGCAAGGAGAAATCGCGCAGATGGGTTGTGGCGGGGTTGAGGTGGTTTTTGAGGATGGAACAGGCTTCTCCGCATTCGGCCACGCGCTCGTTGTATTTGGATTTGGTGAGCCCCCGGGCGCAACAGGTGTTGGCGATGACGAAAAGCGCTTCTGGGAAGGCGATGGGGATGAGATCGTATTGATAGGAGCGGCAATCGAGAAAAAGGCCGTGCCCGGCTTTTCCACAGCGGGAAATGAACTGGTCCATGATGCCCGTGCTAAGACCGAGGAAGAGGTTTTCGACGCGTTGTCCCAGGCGTGCGGCTTCGGCGCCGTCGAGGGTGAACCCGCCAAACGACTCGAACATGCGCACTGCCGCCATTTCGAGGGCGGCGGAACTGCTGAGGCCGCAACCGACGGGGACGTCGCCCAGAATGAGCATATCCGCGCCACAGAGGGGTTTCCCGAGTTTCAAGAGTTCGTCGGCGACCCCGAGAATGTAATCAATCCAGGGTTCTTCCGGGTTTCGTTTGCGGTCGTCAAGAGTGGCTTGAGCGCGGCGGTTGAGGTTGGCGGCAGAGGCGTTGATGAGTTGGTCCGGGCGGCGGCCCGCCACAATCATGGTGTCGTTTTCGATGGCCATGGGCAAGACAAAACCGTGGTTGTAGTCGGTGTGTTCGCCGATGATATTGACACGGCCCGGGGCGCGGACGACGGTGTCCGGTGCGTGCCCAAAAGTGGAAACGAAGGTGGATTTTGCATGTTCGACATTAACACTCATGTTGAATTTCCTCTTGAAATGCGGTGACGTGCCGTGCCACGGCGGCGACGGTATCCAACCATACACCGTTGTTGGGATTCAATGCATATTCTATTATTGTCTGAAGGGTATCCATGCGAACCATCTGCCGTTGATCCTCATGCCCGATATCGTGTCCCACGAGGATCAGCCAACCATTCTCCTGCCGGGCCTGTTCGAGCCAGGGCAGAATGGTCTCGAAGGGCAGTTGATCAAAGGAGCGCCCGTTGAGTTGGGCGAGGTCGCAGATTTCGGGGACGTTGTGCCATTCACTGGGGAAGCCGCGGCCCGCCAGGAAATGGCGCGCCACCAAGGGAACATAGCTTTGGGTGTGGAGTCCGCGTCCGACGAAGGTGTTTCCGCAGGGATACGCAAAGGTTTCGGGAGTTACGCCGCAGAGGGCGCGCAGGCGCTGGTTGCACTCGGCCATTTCGCGTTCGATCTGCTCCAGGGTATAGTTTTCGAGACCGTTATTCCGGCAAAACGCGAAGTTGATGCTGCACGGGTGGCTGACGGTGTGGTTGCCAAGTTCATGCCCGGTTTCCACGAGGGACCTCCACTGACTGAGGCGTTTTTCCACGTTTTCCGGGACGGCATAGAAGGTGGCTTTGACGCCGTATTCGTTAAGCAGGGCCAAGCCGGTGTCGACTTGGCTCGGACGGGCGTCGTCGAAGCTGAGGCTAAGGGCGATGCGTTTATTTTGAGGCCATGGGAACATGGTTAGGTTTTTCTTTTGGGGTTGATAGTGTGTGAGGTTGGTTTTTTGGAAGAGTAAAACGTAATGAAGTTGCCGGGCCTATCAAAGCGCAGCTTTTAGGATAAGCGCGTTCCCAAGTACAACTTGGGAACGAGTTATCATGAATCGTAGATTCCCCCTGAAACCGTGAAAATAGCGTTGGGACCAACGAATTTTCAGAGCAGGGGGAAGAACCATTGATATCGGGTTTAAGTGGAGTGGAAGCGAGATTGCTTCGTCGAAGACTCCTCGCAATGACAGGAGGG
>CAYYRW010000003.1:19006-310286 GCA_964474205.1 uncultured Nitrospirales bacterium
GTTTTGGTTGGCACTATGTCGAGATTGCTTCGTCGAAGACTCCTCGCAATGACAGGAGGGGTTTTGGTTGGCACTATGTCGAGATTGCTTCGTCGAAGACTCCTCGCAATGACAGAGGGGTGGGAAAGCGGAGTTGCCGTGTGTTTAATTGTTCCCCGCTGGAAAAGGGTCATACGAGGGTTTGTTCCGTCGCGATGTCGAAGAAGTGGGCGTTGGTCATGTTGACATCGAGGACGTGGGGCTTGTTGACTTCGGGTTCGCGGTCGGATTTGATGCGCGCGGTGACGGATTGCTTGCCGACGGCAATGTAGAGGTTGATTTCGGAGCCCATGGGTTCGACCACCTCGACGGGGGCCTGGATGCTGTTTCCGGGCTTCATGCTCTGGGCCGGATTTTCGTGGATGTCTTCGGGCCGGATGCCGATGGTGATTTTCTTGTCGAGATACGATTGTAATTTTTCCCGCTTGGACTCTGGGACAATGAGGTCTATCACGGCGGAATCATCACGGAAGCGCAGCTCGCCGTTTTGGGCGAAGAGCATCCCGTTGATCATGTTCATGGGCGGGCTTCCAATGAATCCGGCGACAAATTTGTTGACGGGATTGTGATACAGTTCAAGCGGCGTGGCGACTTGTTGAATAACGCCGTCGAGCATAACGACAATGCGATCCCCCATGGTCATGGCTTCCACTTGGTCGTGGGTGACGTAAATCATGGTGGATTGAAGCCGGTGATGAAGTTTGGAGATTTCGGCCCGCATTTGCACGCGGAGTTTGGCGTCGAGGTTCGATAGAGGCTCATCAAAGAGGAATACTTTGGGTTGCCGCACGATGGCCCGCCCGACGGCGACGCGTTGGCGCTGGCCGCCGGAGAGCGCTTTTGGACGCCGGTCGAGCAAGGGGGTGATGCCCAGGATTTCGGCGGCTTCGTGAACGCGCTTTTCAATTTCTTTTTTCTTGAATTTCCGGAGAATAAGCCCAAAGGCCATGTTTTTGTACACGGTCATGTGGGGGTACAGGGCGTAGTTTTGAAACACCATGGCGATGTCGCGGTTCTTCGGGGGAACATCATTAACGAGGGTGTCGCCGATGTAAATTTCGCCGGAGGTGATCTCTTCGAGGCCGGCAATCATGCGCAACGTGGTGGATTTGCCGCAACCGGAAGGGCCGACAAGCACCACGAATTCCTTGTCTTGAATGACAAGATTGGCGTCTTTTACCGCCTGTACATTCCCTGGATAAACTTTGCACAGATTGCGTATTTCCACGCGCGCCATACGATTCGTTCCTTCCGTTGCCGGTCACCTATTTATTGGCTGACACCGTGGTCATGATACCCAAGCGTTCAGGCGTAGTCAATAGCGGCGCATCAGGAAATCAGAGGGAATAGCGTGTGGACATTGTGGATGGCGCGGACAATGTGCAGAGGTCAATTACTGCACTTCTTCCCGCAGTAAATTCACGACGGGGCGGAGGATTCCTTTGAGGGTGAGGGCTTCCATCATGAGGGTGCGGGTGATGATGGAGGCGAGTTTGGCGGTGGAAATGGGCTGCCCCTCCCCAAGGTTGTTCAGGGTGAAGGGTTCGACATGGACGGTGACGGGGAGGCCGGCGGTGAGCACGTTGCTCATGTGGAAATCGATGGGTGCGCTTCGCAGGGCTTTTACGAGAAGCATGCGTCCGGGGGCTTGCACGGGCTGGGTGGCGGCGAGATTCGCGGCCTGTTTGCGGATATACCCGAGGTTGGTGCCTTCCCCTGCCTTATACCGGAGGTTGACTTCCATGCCGTTGAGGATAATTTCGTTGAGGACGATGGTGCGCGCGAAGAGGGTGCGCCAATCGGGGCGGACCAGCACGCGCTGACACGTAAGCGTGTCACCTTGCTTGAAGGAGGGGGGATTTTTCACCGCGAGCTGTTGGAGTTCGATGCCGAGGCGGGCGGGGATGAAGCGGATTTTTTCGACGCGCATGTCCGCGCCGAGGACATGGGAAATGCGTGTTTCGAGTTGGGTGCGGATCACGCCTTCAATCCGGGTGGAGAGCAGAATGGCGGCGATGGCGATGGCCAGGAGGAGAAGCCCGGCGGGGATCATGACGGTTTTAAGGAGGGTTTTCATGGGACTGCGTTTTTAATCAATCGAAACGATGGAGGAATTCACCCACTTTCTGGTAGTACTCGTCGTATTTCATCTTGGCGGCTTGGAGGTCTTCACGGGAGATGAGGGGTTGGGTGGTCATATCGGCGGGGACATCCGCGACCCACTCGAAATAGAATGTGGAGTTAAGCCCTTCGAGCAGCAAACGCGCGGACGGCGTCTTTCCTTCAAGTAACGGGGCCATAAGATTCAGGTCTTTTTTAGCAAATACAACGAGATTGGTGCGGCGGAAGATTTTCAGGGCGCCCTGGGGTTTTTCTTCGAGCGCGGACCCCATGATGACTTGGGCGGGGGTAATCCGCGCGCCATCCGGCGTTTGGAGGTACGCCTGGATGCCGCGAAACCCAACGGCATCATAGCCGATGCTCATATCCTCGAATACGGATTCGATGTGGCACTCGATAATCAGGAAGTTTTCGTCAATTTCGGCGGCGGCCTTGTCGGCGTTTTCGGAGATTGTTTCACCGGCCTGGACGGCTTCGTCGCGGCGCTGGCGGGTGATTTCGGGGCCTACCCAGAGGGCATACGAGCGCGCGGAAAAGAGGTTGGGATAGGCGGCTTTGTCCACATGGACCTGCGCCAGGCAGGAGACGGGTTGGAAAGGAATCCGTTCCACCTCTTTTTCCTTGGTGGTTTGGCACGCGGTTACGGACAGCAGAACCAGTAATGCCGGAAGGATTGGCAGGAAGGCATGGTTCCCTTGGATGTACAGGCTATTTCTTGTCATTGGCGTTTTCCCCTGGGTTGGCCGGCGGGGCGGGTTTATCTTCTTGTTTCGACGGAGTTTCGCCTTCCACAGGGGCCGCGGGCGCGGCTTTTTCTCCCTGCTTCAACGGAGTTCCGCCTTCCACATTGACTTTAACATTGGTGGTGGGCGCGGTGGGGTCGCTCTCTTTTGTAAGCGTATCGATGGCGCTGGTGCCGTCGGGTCCGCCTTTTCCGTGGCGCTGCAAGACAATGCTGCCGGAAGGGGAAACCATTTTCACGATACCCATGGGCCGGACCTCGTCGTTCAACCACACATCGGCCTTTTGGGGAGCCGCGCCGTTGTCGCCGGGCGATTGCGAGATGATCACGTGCTCGGCCTCGATTTCACCCTGGGCCGTGGAAATTTTCTCCTTCCCCACCGATTCCCGCGATTCTTTCTGTTTTTTCCTGTTATCGTCCTGCTTGGGATCGAGCGGGACTTCGACAGGGGGCTTTTGCCCTTCCTTAAGAATGATTTTGTGGACATTTTTGGATTCACTGGCCGGACCGGTCAGCAGCATTTTGTAAATGGAGGGAAACCCCACTTCGGGGATGATTTGGGTCTCTACCCAGTAGCCTGTTTTCGACCCGATCTTCTCTTCTCCCACGATGGCTTGGCGCAAAAAGAGCTTTTGCCCGGAAGCGGTGTCTTGCAGATCATACCAAGCATATACGCCGACTTCCGGCTTAATGAGTTTTCCCGAAAACACGTCGCCCACGATTCCCTGGGCGGCGGCGGCCGCGGAAATCATCACGGCGCCCGCCACAAGAACTCCTGACCACTTCATCTCGTTTCTCCTGCGTTCCATGTGCAGAAGTATCCTACCATAAGGGTGACGGATCCGGGTAGAAAGACATCCGGCAACCGAAACTAACCAGGTGCCATTCGCGGCTGCCCCCATTTCTTACTTCAACGCCACCATCCCCATCCCGAATCCATCGAGGAGGATCACCGCTTCCGTCCGTTGCGGCAACTCCGTTCCCGGCGGAATCGTCAGGGTAACCGAGGCCAAATTCCCTTGGGTATCCGTTGTGGTATTCAGCAACCCCGCATATTCCAGGAACAGCGCCTCGTTCTTTTTCGTATCCAGTAAGCAAATCGCCGGATGATGTTCCGCCAATGGATAGGCGGTACCCGCATCCAAGGTGATTTGGGCGCGCACCATGCCCGGACGTTCTTTCATGGGCAATTGTCCTTCCGCCGCCAGATGCACTCCTTGGGGACGCACCGCCGCCGCGCCATCGTACGGCCGCGTCACAAACGTGCCCGATACCACCAGTTTCTCCGCCACATTGCTCGCCAGCCCGGACAGTACGAGCAGGGGGCCGTAGGTGGGAATAGAGAGCACATCCGCCTCCGCGTAGGCCGTTGCGCCGGGCTGCGCGACACGGTCCGCGCTAAACTGCGCGCGAAAATCCAAAACCCTGAAAGGAATCCGCACGTTTAATGCATTCAACGCAAAATTCTGATTCGTGAAGATAAACTGGTCGCCATAATACCGGGCGTTAAGCGGTGTCATGATTTCCGGTTTCGGGCTGATTGTGAGCGTTCCATCCGGACCATGTTGTGCGCTCACCATCCAGAACACGGCCTTGCCCTTATGCGCAACATCTGGTGGCGCGATCACCAGCGGCGTCACGATGCAGTCAAAGGAATCAAACCCAATTTGGTTAAAACTGGGCATCATGGACGGCAACGGCACCGCCAGCCGTGTCCATTCAAATCCTTGCACCTTATCCGCTTCCAGGGCAAACGGCGGACGCACCGCATTGGACACCCCCACCTGGAACAAGAACGTATTACTGAATTCTCCAGAAGGTGTTCCGCCCAGTGTCAGATTACCAATATCCAGGCCGTTCGTCAGATAGGTTCCGGAAATCTTGATGCGGTATTCCGAGCCGGGCTTGAGAAAATCCTTCGGCACAATATGCACATAATGCCCGTCCGCCGAAACCTCCAGCGTATGCGCAAATTCCGGCACGCTTTCCATGGTCAACAGGCGCTTCGCCATCCGTGCATCTGTTGTCCGGCCCTTGTCCCGCGCTATTAGCCGGAACGTCAATGTCGTGGCCGCATTAATTTTCTGCGGCGTTTGTGTCAGCGTCGTGCCGCCCGGCGTCACAAAAAATAACCCCGTGGCCGTATTGGGCAAATCTTCCTTCGGCTCCACCGAACACCGGGAATCCTGAACCTTCAATGGGTAATCGTACGGCACATACCATAAACAGCCCTGTTCCCCCGCGATATATACCCCGGTTTTGCCCAGTGCGGGGGAGGCATTCAAATCATTGCGATCCCGCAATTCCGGATCGTTCATTGTCGTATCAAACGACCACCGGCGGGTCCCGTTCCACGCATTGATGGCATACAATTTCCCATTCCCGCTCCCCCCATACACAATATCCCCGCCTTCCGGAGCCGCGCCCAGCGTGGGGGAGGAGCGCACCGGATCGCCCGTATCAAAGCTCCAGCGCAATCCGCCTTGTGTATCCAGTGAATAGATGTGTCCGTCCGCCGACCCGAAATACACCGCCGCCGTATTGCCAGAGGTATCCGTGCCCAGTGCCGCCGACGAATAAATATGATCCCCTGTCTTGAACGTCCACTTTGTCTTGCCGGTCGTGCCGTCAATTGCATAGAAATAACTGTCAAACGAACCCACGTACAGCGTCCCGTCCGAGCCAATCGCCACTGACGCCGCAATCGGCCCCCAGGTATATTTCCCCCAGCGTTCCTTGCCGTCCGGAGCCACCCGCCGTACTTTCACATCCAACGATCCCCAATAAATCGAGCCATCGTCCCCAAACGCCGCAATGGACCAGCAGTTATTCCGTGTGGGATAGTTCCATCGCACCGTTCCGTCCGGATTGATCGCATAGTAATTCCAGTTCGTATTCCCCGCGTAAATCGCCCCGTCATACCCAATCGCCACATTGCCTTCCCACCAATTGATATAGCCCGCGCCCGGCAACGTCGACGCATCAAACTTCCATACCACCCGGTCCGCCGGATTTCCAATTTCCGCGTTTGTTTTCAGGTGATACATGAACCCATCCCCCGAAATAAACGTGATGGTGCCGTCCGCGTGCAGCGCGGCCGCCGAATCAATTATTTCCCCCGTTGTGAAATGCCAGCGTTCCGTTCCATCAGGCTGCACCGCATAAAATGTCCGGTCCGCCGAACCAAAATACACCACGCCCTCCGCATCAATCACCGGCGTCGAAAAAACACCTTTGCCCGTCTTGAAACTCCACGGCTTGTCCCCTTGATATTCCGCTGTGATTGGGCTATGTCCCGAATTCCGGTGATCCCGCCGGAATGTCGGCCAGGGCGAGTCCGCCTGCGCCGGCACTTCATATCCATTCGGCTGAGACGGCAGCCCCGTCCCCCGCACCACGTAACAAAACGGCTTCGACGGCCAGTCAAAGAACCCCATATGCTTCACCACCCGCACGGCCCCGCCTGAAACCGCCCCTTCCGGTAAGACCGCCACAATCCGCTTTTCTGTCCATTCCCGCACCTCACCCGCAAGGGTGGTATCGTCATGTATGAATTCGAGCCGCCCGCCCTCGCCGTCCCCAAACGCCCGGCCCTCAATCGTCACCGGCTGCCCCGGCATCAGCAACGGCACCCGTTGGATTTCCGGGTTGATCAGCACATACGCCTGCCGCCAGGAGACCACCGATATCACCACAATCCACAGATAGGGATGCATTAACAATTTTACCAAGCGCCGCATACCGCCCAACTTCCTTTCAGACCACCGCGTCCTTCAACGTAACCGTAAAGGTGCTGCCTGCGTCCGGTTCACTGCTTACAGTTATATCGCCGCCATACAACGACGTTATTTTTTTCAAAATCGAAAGACCCAAGCCGCTCCCCAGGATATTCTTCGTTTTCGCGTTCTTGATCCGCACAAATTCGCCGAACAGTTTCGCGCACTCTTCCGGGGTCATCCCAATCCCCGTGTCCGTCACGCGTATCGTCACCTGCTCCCCTTCCCGAAGCACCGTCACATCCACCCGCCCGTTATCCTTATTATATTTCACCGCATTCGACACCAGATTGTTCATCACGATATCAAGTTCCGCCCGGTCCGCCGTCAAACGCACCGGTGCATCGCAGTGCAACGCCAGTTCAATCCCCCGCTTGGCCGCTTCCGGAGCCATCGTGTCCAGCGCCATCCGCGCCGTCTCCGCCACGTTGTTCTCCACCACTTCCCGTTTCTTTTCCCCGGATTCGATCCGCGTCAAGTCCAGCAAATCCCCAATCATCTTCCGCATGTATTCCGTCCGCACCAGGCACCGCTCCACCAACTGCTCCGCCATTTTTGGATCCTCCCCCGCCGTGCCGTCCCGCAAAATGTGCAAATAGCCCTCCACCGCGTTAATCGGCGCTTTCAATTCATGCGCCAGCACTGAAATGAACTGGAACCGCACCTTCCGCTTTTCCGCCGCCAATTCCTTCGCGTGCTGCGCCACCACACGGTGCTCGGCCGCCTTGCGCACCGTATTCTTCAATTCCCCCGGCGTGAACGGCTTAGGCAAAAAGTCATACGCCCCCTGCTTCGTCGCGCGCACCGCCGTCTCGATGGATGCATACGCCGTGATCATGATCGTGAGCATGTCCAGATTCATCGCCCCCAGATGTTCCAGCATCTCCAGGCCGCTAATCCCCGGAAGTTTGTTATCCAATAACAGAATGTGGGGGGGGGACGTATTGATTATCTCCAGCGCCTGCTCGGCGCTTTCCGCCTGCGTGATCTCGAACTGCACCTCCTTGCCGAAATCGGGAATTGCGACAGAGAAACCGCGCAACACCCGCGCCACCCCGGCGCGTATGCCCAGTTCATCATCCACCACTAAAATCTTAAACAGTTCCACAGCGTTTCACCTCCGCGATACATGTTCTTCCCACGCCCCAAACGTCTCCGCAATTCCAGTCCGTACAGTGTATACCACCCTCCCTCACCTTCCGCAATTTTTCTTTACGCCCTCCATATTCCACCCTCTTTCCATTCCTCCCCATCGTCTTTATCCCCTCCTCACCTCCCTGTCCCGCGGCATTAAAACGTTGTCGAGATCGTCTCCGGCGTCAATGCCTCCGGCCCCCCATGCGGCGCCCCGTTCCTCGGCAACGATACCGTAAACGTTGTTCCGGTCGGCCCGGACGCGGGATCATTGTTCGATATCACCTGAATATTCCCCTGATGCATCTTCACAATTCCATACGTCACCGCGAGCCCCATGCCCGTTCCCTTGCCAATCGCTTTTGTCGTGAAAAACGGTTCAAATATCTTTGCCTGATTTTCCTTTGAGATGCCTACCCCCGTGTCCGTTATCGCGATGCGCGCCTCATCCGCGTCACCCGAAGTCTTTAATGTCAATACGCCCCCCTGCGGCATGGCGTGACACGCATTGGTCACCAGGTTATTGATCACTTGCGTGATCTGATCCGGGTCAATCTCCACCATCGGATCGGGTATTTCGTGGACAATATGAATATGGATATCCTCCGGAATCGGCAGCAGCTTCAACGCATTTTCCACCACACGCCGCAAATCCGTCTCCTGAAGCGCCGCCCGGTTCTGACGCGCAAACTGCAACAGCCCCGACACGATCTTCTTGCAGCGATCCGCCTGCGCCGCGATTAGTTCCAAGTCCTCCTTCAGTTCGGGCGTCTGCCCATACTCCTCCAGAAGCATGTGCGCGAACATCAACACCACCCCCAGCGGGTTATTCAATTCATGCGCGATGCCCGCCGCGAGCTGCCCCATGCTCGCCAGCTTCTCCGCCTGCATTAAAATCTCCTGCGTATGCGCGAGCTTGTCCTTCGATATCGCCAGATTCTGCACCGTTTCCCGCAACTTGTCGATCGTGTACGGAAGGCACATTTCATTTTCCGCAAGACCTTTATAAATTGCCACCGCATGGTCCCGGCAGGTCTCGTAGCCGCACGCCCCGCAATTCAATTCGTCTTCCGCCGTCCGCTTCCCCATCCGGTACAGGATCGCCGACAACTCCTCATCCGAGGGGTCCGGACGCCGCTGGTCCCGCATTTCATACACCCGCGAGAGGTCCACATCCGCGTACAACGCCATTTCCCGGTGCCATTGTTCTGCATCGCAATTCGTCAAGCGGTCCAGCACATAATTGCTCACCCGGCTCCGCCGCCGGAACAGCGGATCCCGGTTGGTCACCCCCGCCCCCATAATGCATCCCTTGCACGCCAACACCTCAATCAACTTCGGACTCCAATTCCCACAATAAAATTCCTTCAAGGCTTCCACGAAACTCGTCCGCCCATCCGCCACCACCACCTCGCTCGTTGCAAGATTCTCCGGGATACCCGCCGCCTGCAAAAGCCCCTTGCTTATCGGAAACAGACCGCCCTGACGTGCCAGCGGCGGATCAAATTCCTCCGGCACCACCTTTTCAGGCGATATCGGGTACAACCGGAACATCCGGCGCAATTCCATAAACGTCAATACCGCATCCACTTCCCCCGTCGTGGACGACTCCTCCTTTTTCGCGATGCACGGGCCGATAAAGACCAGCTTCACGTCTTCCCCGTAACGGCGTTTCACCACACGCGCCATCGCCACCATCGGCGACACCACCGGCGCCAGCGATTCCACCAAGTCCGGATAGTACAATTCCACATACGCCACCACCGCGGGGCACGTCGTCGCGATATAATGCTTGTCCGCGTCCGTCGTGTCCAGCAACTGCTGATACTTCCGCGCCACCAAATCCGCGCCGAATCCCACCTCCACCACATACCGGAATCCCATTGCGCGAAGCATCCCCACCAGCGATTGATAGTCCCAATCCACAAACTCCGCCGGAAAACTCGGCGCCACCATCGCCACCACCGGCGCCGTCCCCTCCAACAACTGCGCCACCTCCACCGTCGAATCGTACACCCCCTTCGCATCCTGGGAACACACCCGTACGCAATTCCCGCACCCGATGCACCGCTCCGGCATCACCTCCGCTTGATTCTCCACGATTCGTATCGCCTTCGCGGGACATTCCCGCACGCACGCATAACACACCCGGCAACGCTCCCGAAGCGTCCGAACCAGCGGCATATGCGTCATGTCTTTCATAGTGTGCTTATTTTACCGGATTTTTTTTGTTCTTGCATCTTTTTTTACCGTTCGGTATAATAACTAACGGTAGGTAGGTTCTCAACTGAGAATTAAACAAAAGAACCTGCCTCGCAGAGACAGTTGAACGCCATAAAATAGCAGTTTGCTTTATTTGAAGAAATGGAGTATAAACACTCCCAGTCTAGGAAACGATAAAATTGAAGAAGTCTTGTCAATTTATCGAATCGCACCCATCTTAACTTGTGGTAAGTGGTTGAATATCCGGATTCCCCGGTTCTATGGACGTTGAATCAGAGTGGGAGTTTGGATAAACAACCTTGGAATAGTGGAGGTAATACAGCATGGCAGAGAATCTATCGAGTAGTATCCGCCAGATTGTCGAACAATTTGGCAAGGACCGGTCCCGGCTGATGAATATTGTCCGGGCCGTTCACGCAAAACTCGGATATCTCTCCGAGGAAAGCATCGGCCAGATCGCGGACGCCTTGGGCATACACCGGGTGGAAGTCCGTGACATGGTCAGTTTCTATGCCTTTTTATCCCGCAAGCCCAACGGCAAGACCGTCATCCGGTTGTGTAATGCCGTGGTTGAGCGGATGAAAGGCGCGGATCAGGTGGGGGAGGCCTTCAAGAAAGCGCTCGGCGTTTCTTTTGGGCAAACCACCCCGGATGGCATGGTCACGCTGGAGCATACCGCGTGCATCGGCCTGTCCGATCAAGCCCCGAGCGCATTGGTGAATGGCATCCCCATCACCAATCTCTCTCCGGAAGATGTGCCCATGATTGTCAAGGCCATTCGTGATGGGGAAGACCTGTTGAATCTACCGCAAGCGGAGGTGGACTTGAACGTCCGCAAGACCGGCGAAGTGATCTTCGCGCCCATGGAACGCGGGGCCGCTTTGCGCAAGGCCATCAGCATGACCCCCGAAGGCGTCATCAACGAAATCAACAAGGCGCGCCTGCGCGGGCGCGGCGGGGCGGGTTTCCCAACCGCCATGAAATGGGATTTCTGCCGAAAGGCACAGGGCGAGACGCACTATCTTGTGTGCAACGCCGATGAGGGCGAACCCGGCACCTTCAAGGATCGGGCGATTCTTTCGGAGTGTGCAGATCTGCTCTTTGAAGGGATGACGCTTGCTGGCTACGCCATTGGCGCGAAGGCTGGTATTTTGTATCTTCGTGCGGAGTATGAATACCTGCTCAGCAAATTGGAACGGATGCTGGCCAAACGCCGTCATCTTGGGTTGCTGGGAGAGAATATTTGCGGTCTTGAAGGGTTTACTTTTGATATTCGCATTCAGATGGGCGCGGGCGCCTACATCTGCGGTGAAGAATCCGCCCTCATCGAATCCGCCGAAGGAAAACGTGGCGCGCCCCGTGACAGGCCGCCTTTCCCCGTGCAAGTCGGCTACTTGGGCCAGCCGACGTCGGTGAACAACGTGGAAACCCTGTGCTGTGCCGCGCGCATTCTTGAAAAAGGCGGCGAATGGTTCTCCAAAATCGGCACCAAGGATTCCACCGGCACCAAACTTCTCAGCATCTCCGGAGATTGCGTGCACCCGGGCATCTATGAAGTGGAATATGGCATCACGATCAAAAAAATGCTAACCATGGTGGGCGCGGAAGACGCCCAGGCCGTGCAAGTCGGCGGTCCTTCCGGACGCTGTCTCGCCCCGAAAGATTTCGGCCGCGGCATCTCCTTTGAAGACCTTCCCACCGGCGGGTCCATCATCATCTTCGGAAAAGAACGCGATCTTCTCGAATGCATGCGCCAATTCACCGAGTTTTTCGTCGAAGAATCCTGTGGCTGGTGCGTGCCCTGCCGTGTTGGGACCACCCTTCTCTTGAAGAAGTTTGAAAAGGTGATCGAGGGTCATGGCACGCGCAAGGACCTAGAAGAACTTGATCAAATTGGAAAAACCATCAAGACCATGAGCCGGTGCGGGCTGGGCCAGACCGCCGCCAACCCCATCCTGACCACCCTGAGCGGATTTGCCGATCTCTATGAAGCACGCATCAAAAGTGACGATTTCATTCCTTCCTTCGACCTGGAGAAGGCGATGGAAGCCGGACTTAAAGCGGCTAACCGCCCGCTGGAAGGAGTACATGCATGAGCAACGACACGGTTACCTTCACCATTGACGGCGTGGAAATCAACGCCAAGCCCAATCAGACCGTCATGCAGGCGGCGGATGACGCCGGCGTCTATATCCCCCGCCTGTGCTACCACAAAGACCTGATGCCCGGCGGCCATTGCCGGGTATGCACCGTGAAAGTGAATGGCCGCCCCCAAAGCGCCTGCACCTTTCCCGTGAACCACGGCATTGTGGTGGAAAATGACACCGAGGAACTCAACCTGTTGCGCCGCAACATCGTCGAGTTCATGTTTGTCGAAGGAAATCATTACTGCCCCTCGTGCGAAGCCAGCGGGAACTGTGAACTCCAGGCCATGGCCTACCGTTTGGGCTTGCTGGCCCCGCAGCTTCCCTACTTGAACGAAAAACGGGAATTGGATGCCACGAACAAGGATGTTTACTTGGACCGCAACCGCTGCATTCTCTGTGGACGCTGCGTGCGCGCCTCCAGGCAACTGGATGCCAAGAACGTGTTTGGCTTTGAAAGCCGCGGCATTAAAAAACGGATTGCCGTGGATGCGCCGGACGGTCTGGGCGAAACCGGTCTCGCCGCCAAGGATAAAGCGGCCAGCATCTGCCCGACGGGTTGCCTCGTGGTGAAACGTCAGGCCTATCAGACCCCTGTGGGAAAACGGGCCTATGATTCAACGCCTATCGGCTCGGATATCGAGCGGAAAAAGGCAACGGTTTAACTCGGAGAAAGGAGTCCAGCAATGTCTAAACCATTGGTTGCCACCGGCCATTTCACCGGATGCTTCGGCTGCCATATGTCGCTGCTCGATATTGACGAGCGCATCCTCGACCTCGTCCAGCTCGTAGAATTCGACAAATCGCCCATCAACGACATCAAGACCTTCACCCGCCCCGTGGACATCGGCATCGTCGAGGGCGGCATCAGCAACGACGAGAACGCCGAAGTCCTCCGGGATTTCCGTAAAAATTGCAAAATCCTCATTGCGATTGGCGCCTGCGCCATCACCGGAGGCGTCCCCTCCATGAGGAACACCGTCCCCCTCAAGGAATGCATGGAAGAGGCCTACCTCAACGGACCCACCATTCAGGGCGATGGGGTCATCCCCAACGACCCCGAACTCCCGGTCCTGTTGGATCGCGTCTATCCCGTGCATGAAGTGGTTAAAGTAGACTACTTCCTCCCCGGTTGTCCGCCCTCCGCCGATACCCTGTGGGCGGCGCTGGTCGCTTTGCTTAAAGGCGATAAATTGGCTCTACCCTACGAACTGGTCAAGTTCGACTAAGCAGGAGGTGAAGCTATCATGGCTACAGCAGTAAAGAATAAAACAAAAAAAATCACCATCAACCCGGTCACCCGCGTGGAAGGGCATGGGAAAGTCACCCTCCTCCTCGATGATAAAAACCACATCGAGCAGGCGCGTTTCCACATCATCGAGTTCCGGGGGTTTGAACGCTTCGCCCAGGGACGGTTCTACTGGGAAGCGCCCACCATCGTGCAGCGCCTCTGCGGCATCTGCCCGGTGAGCCACCATCTCGCCGCGTCCAAAGCCATGGACGTTATCGTGGGGGCGGACAAGATCACGCCCACCGCCGAAAAAATGCGACGGCTCATGCATTATGGCCAGATGTTTCAGTCGCACGCCATGCATTTCTACCATCTGGCGTCCCCGGATCTCTTGTTCGGGTTCGATGCCCCGGTGGAAAAACGCAACGTGATCGCGGTCATTGATGCCGCTCCGGAAACCGCCACCCATGCGGTCCTTATGCGCAAATGGGGCCAGGAAATCATCAAGGCCACCTGCGGCAAGCGTGTCCATGGCACCGGCTCCATTCCCGGAGGCATGAACAAGAACCTCAGCATTGAGGAACGCGACGCACTCGCCAAGGACATGGACAAGATGCTCGAATGGTCCATCGAAGCCCTCGAACTCTGCAAGAAGATCACCCTTGAAAAGAAGGACTTTTTGCTTGCCTTCGGCGCCTTTGACTCCAACCATGTCGGCATTGTCCGCGAAGACGGCTGTCTCGACCTTTATGACGGAAAACTCCGGGCCAAGGCGGCGGACGGGAAAATGATCTTCGATCAAGTTGCCCCCGCCGACTACCTGGACTACATCGCCGAAGAGGTGCGGCCTTGGAGCTACATGAAGTTCCCCTATATCAAGTCGCTCGGCAAAGAGAACGGCTGGTACCGTGTCGGCCCCCTGGCGCGCATCAATATCTGCGATTACATCGACACCCCGATCGCGGAGAAAGAGCGTCAGGCCTTTATGGCGGTGGGGGGCGGGAAACCCATCAATGCCTCCATGGCCTTCCACTGGGCACGCATGATCGAACTCGTTCACTCCGCCGAAAAAATCAAAGAACTCCTCGCGGACAAAGACCTTCAGGGCACCGATCTGGTAACGTCCGGAAAACGGTGTAACCGGGGTGTGGCCTGGATCGAGGCCCCGCGTGGTACACTGTTCCATCATTACGAGGTGAATGACCAGGACCAGATCACACTGGCGAACCTGATCGTGTCCACCACGAACAACAACGAAGCCATGAACCGCGTGGTCCAGGTCATCGCCAAACAGCATTTGGACGGCAAGCCGGAGATCACCGAAGGGCTGCTCAACCATCTCGAGGTGGGCATCCGGGCGTATGATCCGTGCCTGAGCTGCGCCACGCACGCCTTGGGCCAGATGCGGTTGCATGTGCAGTTGGTGGCCGCCGATGGAACATTGCTCGAAGAAAAATGGCGTGAATAACCGCCGCTTGTTGGTGCTTGGATTCGGTAATCCCGGGCGCCAGGATGACGGTTTGGGTCCCGCCATCGCCGACGGCCTTGCCCGCCACGGCTGGCCTGATGTGACGGTGGAAACCGATTACCAGTTGAATATCGAGCACGGCGCTATGATCGCCGATCATGACGCCGTGCTCTTTGTGGATGCCAGTGTGTCGGCGAAGGAGCCGTTTGAAGTAAAGTCCATTCATCCGGCCCCCGAAATCGCCTTCACCACCCACAGCCTCTCCCCGCACGCCGTGCTGGCCATCGCCGAAGACCATTTCGGCGCGCGGCCCAATGCCTGGCTGATGGGGGTGCGGGGCTATGCATTTGAATTCGCGGAAGGGCTTGAAACACAAGCCAGGGAAAATTACGGCAAAGCGATGACCTTTGCTGAGGCATTGATACAGGTTTGGAGGAGATCAACCATGGATTTCAAAAAGAAAACCATCCTTGCAATTGACGACGACCCGGACATCCGCGCGGCCTTGCGCGTCGTTCTCGAAGCGGCCGGATTCACCGTCGGCGAAGCCGCCAATGGAGAAGAGGGTCTCCAAGTGGCCCAAAGCATCAAACCCGACGCCATTATCGTCGATTTGATGATGGAAACGGTGGATTCGGGGAGTATTGTGGCCAAAAAACTCAAGGACCTCAACTTCGAGGGCCCCGTCTACATGCTCAGCAGCGCCGGAGACGCTGTCCAATACAACGTGGACGCACGCGAACTCGGCCTCGCCGGCATTTTCCAAAAGCCCATCGAACCCAAGACCCTGGTGAACACCCTCAAGCGCGAACTGCTCGGGGAATAACCGCGTTTGGGACGGAAATAACCCTCTCCACGCCGGATACACCGCGCGCCCGCGCGTGCCTCCCGGCGTGGAGATTTTATTTTTCTTAGACCGGTTAAAACTTGGGGGGAATACCCGCTTGCTTGCAGATCTGATTTGCCGTGATTCGGTCTCTAGGGGTATGCCGTTTTAGGGGAATCATTTTACTTCACCTCTGCTTCGCTTCCCCCTTCAACTGTCTTGACGAAACCAAAACATGCTACAATCCCGCCATGGCCGAATGTATAGCACTTGAACACATTACCAAACACTACGGCAAAACCGTGGCCGTGGACGACCTCTCCCTCCAGGTGGAGACGGGAGAAATCATGGGTTTGCTGGGCCCCAACGGCGCCGGCAAAAGCACCACCCTGCACATCATCACCGGATTAATCCGGCCCACCGCGGGTTCCGTTTCTTTGTTCGGACGCAGCCTGAATAAACACTTCATCGAGATTGCCGGGCGCATGGGCGTCCTCGTCGAGCGCCCCGCCTTCCCCGAACACCTCACGCCCCGCCGGATTCTCAAGTTTCACGCGCGCCTCGCCAGGCGCGGCGTCAACCTCGACCACATTCTCGATCTCGCCGGTATGCTCCCTTGGGCCAATGTGAAAGCCGCGAATCTCTCCCAGGGCGTTCTCCAACGGCTCGGACTTGCCCTCGCCATGCTCACCGAACCCGAATTGCTCATTCTCGACGAGCCCACCTCCGGCCTTGATGTCGAGTCCACCCAGGAAATCACCTCCCTCATCCGCCGCCTCTCCGACGAAGCTAACGTCACCGTGCTCTTCTCCAGCCACCTGCTCCACGAAGTCGAACAACTCTGCGACCGCGTCGCCATCATCAACCAAGGCAAGCTCATCGCATGCGAACGCACCGACGCCCTCATCTCCTACGACCAAAGCCGTGTCGAAGTCCTTATGGACGGCGAGGAAAAAGCCGCGAAACGTCTCAAGGAGCAGCCCTGGATTCTCGATGTCAAAATAAAGCCCGGACGCCTGCTTGTCCACTTGAAGGAAGACGACAATGTCAACCAATTGGCCAGTTTTCTGGTGAACGCGGGATTCCCGGTTTCCGGCATTATCCCCAAACGACGCACCCTCACGGATTATTTTTTGAAGGCCATCAACCAATAGGAACGCTCTCGAAGGATGCATCAGATGCTCCAGCGCATTTGGATACTTTACACCGTCGAACTGCAAAAAGCCGTCCGCATGAAACAAACTTTTGCAGGCCCCCTCTTGCTGGGGATGCTTGTTTTGTGCGCGCCCCTGCTGCATTCCGCCTCCCGGCATTACAGCACCGCCTACGATCAAATCGCCAATCAGGGGTATGCCTTGATTGCCTTCATCACCCCCGCCGTCTTGGGGCTGCCCGCCCTCCTCTTGATCCTCCTGTTCTCCGCCTCGCTTATTTCTCCCGAACTGCATTCCGGCTCCCTGCGCCAGATATTTGTCCGGCCCGTGCGCCGTCACGAATACGTCATCGCCAAATTCCTGCTCGGATGTTCCTATGCCCTCCTGCTGCTCGGGATCACCGCCCTCCTCAGTTGGACCCTCGCCTATTCCCTCTGCCTGCTTTCCGGAAGCAGGTTGTCCGGCATCACCTTTGGCGGCGAACTGCTTTATTCCACCACGCAAATGCGAAATGCCTACCTCCTTGCACTCCTCCTCTCCCTGGCACCCTGTTGCGCCACCGCCGCCTTTGGCCTCATGATTTCCTCCCTGACCCGGAACACCGTCCAGGCCATCAGCTTCGCCATCGGCGCCTGGCTCATCATGGACGCCGTCAAATACCCCCTCCACATTGACCGCTACATTTTCTTCTCCTACTTCGAGAAACCCTGGCAGATATTCGTCCAACAATCCAATGGAACCGATGGCTTTTGGTTCCCCATGACCTGGGAATGCCTCTCCGCCTCCGTCATTGCCACCCTCCTCTGCACCGCCGCCGCCATTCTCGCCATGGAGCGCCGGAACGTATGTGTATAACCGCACTTGCACTTCAGTGCTGCTTCGGTGTCCTTTTCTTCTCCGAACAGGACCTCGACGGCCTTTGGGCGGTGTCTTCCAAGGGTTTTCTCGCGCAAACCACCGTCAACTTCCGCCAGGCCGACATCAATACCGACGGCGCGATGGACCTCATCCTTGCGCATGAAGTCCTCATCCAAAAAGATGGGCAATTCCCCCTCGAACTCAGAACGCCCCTCCCAAAATTCCCTTCGCCCGCCCTCATCGACCTGTGGGACAACACCGTCTTCGCCTGTTCCGGAGACACACTGAGCGCTTACCGCTGGGAGGAACAGAAGTGGACATGCATCCTCGAACAAAAACTCGAACGCCCCATTCAAGAAAATCATTCAGCCGCCTGCCCGCCAGGCGCGCCGGATGGGCTCTTTGATTCCGTCTTCCAGCGTATTCTCTACGATACCGACAACGACAACGTTCCGGAAATCGTGGCCGTAGACACTTCCGGTCTTCACATCTTCAAAAAAAAAGACGAGGACTATGTCATAAATCAGCATATTGATCTTTTACCCCCTCTCGCCATGTTGGAAGTGCCTGAACAACCAATCTGGCCACCCGCCGTCCGCCGCATCGGAATACCCGCCCGCGCCGCTTCCTGTCATGTCATCGTTGAACCCGGCGTTCTTTCCGTGTTTACCCAGGAGCTTGCCCCCGAAAATAAAATATGCTACCGCCATACTCAATATGCCCTGGAAGATCCGCAGAAATCACCCCCGCCCGTCGTCACAAAACCCTTGCCCGCCTTTCTGCAACCTTGCCGCTTAAACCGTGATGCCACCATTGACTACGCCGGCGGACGATGGGTGGAAGCAACCACCTCTATTCTTGCCCCCATGATGTATGAAACTTGGGCCACCCTCGATCAAGGCGCTTCCTTTCACATCCGACGCGTGCCCTCACTGCCCAATTCCCGGCCCAATGTTTCCTTTCTGGACTTCGATGGAGACTCCAACCTCGATCTGATTACCGAAACTACCGGCCTTTACGAAGGGGGGCTCCGTGAAACCATCGTCCGCTTCATGACCCGTGCCTCCATGGACCACACCTTGTCCGTGTATCCCCAGGTGCAAGGCGCTTTTGCGGAAAAACCCGTGTTGATAACCCGGTTCACCATCGGACTCGAGGCGCCTCCGTTTCGCAAAACGCCCGGATACGACCAATATCTCGAAGCCGGAACCTTTTCCATCGCCGGAGACTTCAACGGTGACCGATTCCACGATGCCGCCGTCAAAGAAGCTCCGGACCGTCTCGCCGTCTACCTCGCTTCCGGATTCAGCTACCCTTCCAAGCCCAATGTTACGCTCCAAGTTCCCCCCAACGCGCGATTCTGCGTGACGGACGTTAACGGCGACGGGAAAAGCGACATTATCCTTCAATGGACGGAACTCCAACAAGGCCTCAGCCGTGAACATACCCGCGTCTGCTTCGCCGGGGAGCGCCTCTAATGATCGTTTGCCTTATAGCCCTGGGATGCTGCGGAGCCAGTGCGCTCTTCGACGTTCACTCCATTCCCCTGGCCACCCCCGAAACCACCTGCTTTCTCGCGGAAATGGACGACGATGGCACGGCCGATCTCTTTACCGTCAGCGGCAACACGGTCACCGTGTACCCCAATGCCGAATCCAATCCCGCCGCATCAATTCAATTACCCAACGGTTCGTCGGCCATTGACGTCGCTGACATCACCGGCACCGGCAAGTGCGAACTCCTCGTGATTTGCGGCGAACGCATCCTGCAATACTCTTTGCTTACGCCCATCTCAGAACCCAAAGAATTATTCTCTCTGAAAACCCTCTTTGCCGAACCCGCTCCATGCCCCTATACTCATGTGCTCATCATCAAACGCGGCGGGACCCCCCTCTTCGCGCTCCCCCGCGAATCCGCTTTCGAACTCCGCGGCATTGACGGACGGCTCATCGAATCCTATCCGATCAGTGTGGATGCTCCTCACTCCATTGCCTATGGGAAACCCTTCTCCTGGGCGAGCGTGGTTCCCCCGTATATCGGATTGCCGGAATCCCTCGAACTCAATGTTCACCGCACCCTTGCCATCAAACCCAACCTGCCCCCTGATCTGTTGGCCGTTGAAATGATGGGGCCCATGTACCGCCGCCCAACCTTCCGTCAACTGCGTGAAGCCGCCAACGCGAATCCCGAAACCTGGCCCGCCTTCCCCCTCCGAAAAACCGATGGCCAGTCCGAAAAAGTCAATTACGCCCTTGACACCCTGCACGCTGAAAACACCCTAATCAGCATTCAACAACCCTCCACCGACACATCGAAGGCCCTTATCCCGGGGCCCATCCGCCAATACCCCGGAATACCCTTCTTCACCGAAGAAGTGTTGCCCGACTTCAATGCCGACGGCTGCCACGATCTTGTTCTCTGGCGTTCCCCCAGTTCCGCGCCCACCATGGATTCCTTGACCCGCATCGCCCTCGGAGGCACTTGGCCTTTTCTCCTCGAAGCGCACCTTTATATTCCGGCCAAAAGACGCTTCGAGGCAAAAGTCTCCTCCAACGTTTCCATTTCCATGCCCCTCCGCTGGTTTGTTGCCGGCCCTAATGCCGCTGGCCCAAAACTCGCCTTCCTGCGCGATGCCAACGGCGACGGAACCTCTGACTTCGGATGCGCCACCGATTCCAACACCTACTCCGTCTGGCGCTACACAAAAAACGGATTTAGCAACACCCCCGACTTCACCTTTTCTGCTCCCGAACCCCTCGAAGGCATCGAACGGCAAGCCGACCTCGACGGGCGCGGACGCACCAGCATCCTGCTTCGCACGAGCAAAACACTCCATGTCCTCAAAGCCGCCGCCCCCGTCTCCTTCCCCAGACCGCCCGCCAAGCCCGTCCCATAAGAATAATCCCTCACCCTTCCCCCGGGTATTCAATCATCCTGCGCACTTCGGAGATAAAAGGAGCGTATGAAGAAATCCACTTTGGGGAGTTCAGCCGAATCGTCAGGATCATTTGCACTGTGCCCCCCAATCCCAATCCCAAACCCCAAACCCTACAATATTCCCCGCTCCTTCAACCCCTCAATCCCCGTCCGCACTTCCGCGGCGGACTTGTGCAACGACGCGCGATCCGTCTCGCTAATATCCAACTCCAGGACACGCTCAACCCCGCCCTGTCCCAAAATGCACGGAACCCCCATATAGATATCGTCCAAACCATACTGCCCTGTCAAATACGCCGCGCACGGGAGAAGCTGCTTCTCATCCCGCAAGACCGCCTGCGCCATCCGCACCGCGCTCGCCGCCGGCGCATAAAACGCGCTCCCCGTTTTTAACAGGGCCACAATCTCCCCGCCCCCTTTGCGCGTCCGCTCCACAATCGCGTCAATCCGTTCCTGTGGCAATAATTTCGTGATTGGAATCCCCGTCACCGTCGTGTAGTGGGGGAGAGGCACCATATCGTCCCCATGCGACCCCAACACCATCGTATCCACATTTTTCATGCTCACCCCCAACTCCATTGCCACAAACGCCCGCATCCGTGCGCTGTCCAGGCACCCCGCCATCCCGATCACCCGTTGTGCCGGAAATTCCAGCTTCTTCTGCGCCAGGTACACCATCACGTCCAGGGGATTCGTCACCACAATCACCACCGAATCCGGCGCATACCGCTTTATATTCTCGCAAATCCCCGATATGATGGTCCCGTTCTTCTCCAGTAAATCCAGCCGCGACATCCCCGGCTTCCGCGCCAGCCCCGCTGTTACAATTACCAAATCCGCCCCGGCAATGTCCTTATAATCATTGGTGCCGGTCACCCGGCTGCTGTAGCCCCGAATCGGCCCCGCCTCGGTCAAATCCAGCGCCTTCCCCTGCGGCAGGCCCTCCACAATATCCGTCAACACCACATCCCCCAGCTCCGCCTCCACGCAATACTGCGCCGCGCTTGCACCCACATTACCCGCGCCAATACACGCTATCGTAAAACGCCCTGCGTTCTTCATGTTCATATTCTCCAATGATTGTTGCGTAAAACGCCACAGTATACCTGATTTTCTCCATGTGTTCCCACGACAAACACCTCCCGGACTTCTACTTCATCACTCCCTGCAATTCCTCATACGCCGGCGGATGACCGTCCCAAAACTTCACCGGCGCGCCATTGCGCACAAAATAAAACCGGAACGTGTCGTTTCCGATCAAATTGAAGTACAACAACGGCTTATTCCCCAAATTATACATGGGGAACTGAGGATTCGTCCCTGTCCGAAACGTCTCCATCTCCCCCGCATTCTCCTCATAACAAAGCGCCACCAACGGCGGCAAACCGGGATATTCCAGTATTGCGTTCAGTTTGGGCACTTCTTCCATGCATTCTTCGCAGGACATGCTCAACATCACCACCAGATAGTCCCCCTTCCCCAAATCATAATGACCTTCCGGCATGTCAAGCACGAATTGGGCGAAGACCGGCGTCTTGTGTTCAGAGTCAGGGGCGGGCACTCTTTCCAGCGTCATATGCGCATAAAACACGACCGCCCCTGTAAGCGCCAAGGTGGATATAATGAGCGCATAGACGTGTGATCCCAAGGTGCGTTTTGACGCTCCCCCCAGCCAGGCAATACCTCCCAGAAACAACAAAACAACGTTTTTTGCAATCGAGATTCCCGGACTCATTTCAAGCGGGCCAAAACATCCGCAATCCTTCAGATTACTGAATGTCCAGCCATAAACGATCAACCCCGTGAACACCAGCAATACCGCTTCCAGTACCGCATAGCTCAGCCAGCGCCAGCGAAGTCCAAGCAGCAACGCGCACCCCAGCAGCATTTCCAGCGTCAGCGTGCAATAGGCGATCACCGGTAAGAGCGATTTGTCCGAAATGACCCCGTACGCGAAAATCTGTATGGTGAACATGCTGAAATCCATCGCCTTCAAAAAGGCACCCGCCAAAAACACCACCCCCGCCAATACTTCCGCCGTCCGCGATAATCGTTTTACTGCACTATCCATATTTGTTCACTCGTTCCTAAGGCCGTCATCCCCGCGAAAGCGGGGATCTAGTTTATTGCTGTACATTTCCTGGATTCCCGCTTTCGCGGGAATGACGAAAATGTTAATGTGATGCGTTATCTGTATTCTTCCCTCGTTCCCAAGTTGTACTTGGGAACGCACTTGCTCTAAAAGCTTCGCTTTGATATGCCACTGCCCATAAAACTATCCCCTGATCTTACCCCGAAAGCCCGCCGCTTGCCAAATAAACCACGGCATGATAGCATGGCCATCAGAAATACGGAGGCAATCCTATGCTAAAAACCGTGGTGGAAAATCCCTGGGTGCGCGCTGGAGCACTCGGCGGCGCACTGTTGCTCGTGGCCCTGATCACCTATCTCCTGAGCGCAGTGCTCGTGCCCCTCTTTTTCGCCTTCATCGTCGCCTACATCTTTGACCCGGTGATTGACGCTCTCGAGCGCCGTCGCGTCCCGCGCATGCTCGCGGTTAGTGTGCTCATTGTTGTTCTGATTGTAGGATTTCTTTCCCTCCCACTCATTCTAATCCCCGGCTTGGTTTCCGAAGCGCAGGACCTTATTCAGTCCACCGCCCATGATCTGGGCAATCAGCGCTTCGACCGTTTATTAAACAGAATGCCGTTGAAGACGGTAGTGGAACAACTCGGTTGGGCGCCGCCCGGCAACGAAGATTTCAATCCGCGGAAGGTGTTCGCACAGCACATTGGCGAATTGATCCAGCAGAATGCCGGGAAATTCATTCGTGCCCATGTTCAGGACATCGCAGGCGCAGGGAAAAAGGCCGGAGAATCGGCCCTGGCCATCTTTTCGTCCCTGGGCAACAGCATTATGGCCGTGATATTGTTCGTGGGCAATTTCGTGGTTTTTGCCTTCGTGGCGGTGTACTTGCTCAAAGACTACGACCGGATTATTGAAGCCATCCACGACTTACTCCCCCATAAATACCAGGGCCGCGTCAGCGACATCATGAATCAGATTGATATCCAGCTCCGCGCCTACCTGCGCGGACAAATCTCCGTTTGCGCCTGCCTCGGCATCATGTACATGACCGGTTTCGCGCTTTCCGGCGTCCCCTTCGCCATTCCCCTCGGATTGCTCGGCGGATTCGCCAGCTTCATCCCCTATATGGGCCTCGCGCTCACCGCCATTCCCGCCGCATTGCTCGTATTGCTGCAACACGGTTTTGACGGGCACATCATCGGATTAGTCATGACATTCCTCATTGCACAAGCCATGGAAGGATATGTCATTACCCCAAAACTTGTGGGGTCTCAAGTGGGATTAAGCCCGGTCTGGGTCGTCTTGGCCATTATGGTGTTCAGTACTACCCTGGGATTCGCCGGATTGCTCCTGGCCGTACCCATCGCCGCCATCGTAAAGGTGCTCTTGGGCGAAGCATTGCTCCTTTATCGGAAATCGCACTTCTTTCAGGACACGGTATCCGAAGGGCCGGAATCCTGACGGACTGGCGCGGGCCCATGAGTGTGCGCAAGCTTTGAATTCGCCGCGCGCGTCGCGTAATGCGTGTATACGGTGTCCCCAAGCCCGAACAGCACGTACACGATGGCCAATGGGAACATGACAATATACGGGGACGTGGTGATGGCGTAGTGGACAATTGGAATGGCCAATGCGCAAAACCCCAATGCAACAAACGCATGCCGCGGAGCAAGAATGAACGATTTAAAGCGATCTTTCGGATATTTCACCGTGCTCACCATCAGAATCGCCAAAAATACCGCCATGGGGCCCAGCGCATAATACGCCAGCGGGCCGAGTTCCTGACGTTCCAGGCGCGGCTCAAAATACTCCAAAAACAACATAAACGTGGCAATGGTGCCGCCTGCGGCGGGCGAAGGCAACCCCGTGAACGAGTCGCGGCGATCCGCCTGGTAAATATTAAACCGCGCCAGCCGTAACGCCGCGCAAATCACATAAAAAATGGCCATGTACGAACCCGTTTTCCCCATCAGCGACTCCGCCTTGGGCGGAATGGGCAAATGCCCCCATTCCGGCAAATACGCCATAAACACCAACACCGCCGGGGCCACGCCAAACGAGACCAGGTCGCAGAGACTGTCCAATTCCTTGCCGAACTCCGAAACGCTTTTCGTCAGCCGCGCCACCGTGCCGTCGCTTGCATCGAAGACCATCGCCAACAGAATCAACAGTGCCGCTTTCTCAAATTCCTGCCCGATACTCGCAAAAATGCTCATGAGGCCAAGGTACAGGCTGATCGTCGTCAACACGCTCGCCAACACATTAATCGGACGGCGCCGGCTGTTCCGCTTGATTTTAAGTTTCTTATGCCGCTTTAACCGATTAATTTCCATGGATGATTCCTACATAAAACGGGCAAGAATACTTGTACCCGCATACACTTTATCGTTGAGTTGCGCATCAATCTTTACCGTCGAGGGCAAATACAGCTCCACCCGCGATCCAAACCGGATCATCCCGTACTTCTCCCCTTTTTGAATCGCCGTGCCCGGCTTCACCGGACACACAATCCGCCGCGCAATCGCCCCGGATATCTGCCGGACGGTCATCGGGCCCTTCGGCGTGTCCAGCCACATCGCATTCGACTCGTTGATCTTGCTGCTTTCGTTATTCATCGCATTGATATACCGGCCCGGAGCATACCGCACATCGCGGACTGTTCCCTCAAACGGCGCGCGGTTCACATGCGCGTTGAATACCGACATGAAAATCGAGACGCGCTTGCACGCCCCCGCGTAATGCGGCGTTTCCGCCAACTCCTCTATCGCCACCACCGTCCCATCCGCCGGAGACACTACCTCGTTCGGCGCCGCCGTGATGCTGCGCGGGAAATCCCGGAAAAATAGCATCACGCTCACCCCCGCCAAGAGCAATAGAACACCCAAACCCAGGATCGGGCCATAAAACCAGATGCCCTGCATCCATGCATTAAACGGTTCGTTCACACCAATTGCCTTTCCTTCAAGCTCACGTAGCGGCCGTCGCCGAACACCACGTGGTCCAACAGCGGAATCCCCAACAGGGATCCCGCCTCCTTCAAATGCGCCGTCAACTCGAGGTCCGTCCGGCTCGGTTCCGGGTCGCCGCTCGGATGATTATGCGCCACAATCACCGCCGCCGCCCCATCCCGCACCGCCTGCCGGAACACATCCGCCGGGGCCGCATGTGTGCCCGAAAGTCCGCCGCGCGAGACCTCGCATACTTTCAATACTTCATTCTTCGTATTCAACAACAACGCGATAAAACGTTCAGTCTCATATTCCTTGAACCGCACCATCAACAACTCCGCCACCTCTTCCGCCGTCCGGATTTTCACCTGCGCCCCGCGCCGGTGCTCCGCAAGGCGCTTACCCAACTCCAACGCAGCCTTGATCTCCACCGCCTTCACCTGGCCCACTCCCTTCACCTGGCAAATCTCCTCCACCGACGCCCGCGCCAGACCCCGCACATCCCCAAAATGCCGCAGCAACCGCTCCGCCAGCGCCACCGCTCCCGCCTCCCGCGTCCCGGTCCGGAACAACACCGCGATCAACTCCGCGTCTCTCAAGGCCTCCGGACCCAGCCGCGCCAAACGCTCCCGCGGACGATCCTCCTCCGCCATCTCACGCACCGCCGTCGGATATCGAACATTGTCTATCATTACCCGCACTCACCTCGGTAAAAACAAAAGTATACCATATTTCGGGCCCCGTCCTGAACTTTCTGAACTTTCCACACCCCGTGGAGATGAACGCGGATAGAGGCAGGTTCGAAATACGTTCAGAGAAGGAAAACCATTGGCAATGCGATTCGGCCTGGGCGGACACAATGAAGATGCCCGAAACGGAGATCGAACTTAGTGTAGAGAGAACGGCTCCCGTGTTGAATAAGCCTATGAAGTTGGCGCAGATTGATTCTGCGCATACATTAAAACCTTATCTTGAGTTCCGGCATGAAAACCGCGCAGAATCAATCTGCGCCAACCCTGCTCCTCATTCCGGCATTTTTTGCCCCTGGCCTACAATCACAGGCCTGCTCCCCTGCTTCGCGACACTGCGTAAAATAGCATCCGGCTATGCGCTACCCGTGAATCATGCCTCTTCGTAGCACTCGTTCTGGAGGACATGGTCCAGCGTTTGCTGCCGCCGCACCAGCACGAAACGGCCTGCCGTGGTCAACAGCACTTCCGCGCATTCCGGGAAGGAATTGTAATTTTTGGAAGCCATGGCGGCGCAGTAGGCCCCCGCGCCTTCGATCACCAAGGCGTCGCCGATACGGGCCTCTTTCAGACGGCGGGGTTTGAGTTGTTCGGGATTGCCCGGTTTCGGGGTCAGGATGTCGCCGCTTTCGCAGCAGTGCCCCGCCACGAGATACTTGCCGCTTTTCCGCCGTTCTTTGGCCTGCGGCACGACGATAATCGGATGCTGCGCGCCGTACAGGCTGGGCCGCAGGATTTCCGTCATTCCACTATCGATTTTAATAAACGCATACCCTTGGGCGCCCGTATCCACCACGTCCATGATACGGCAGACCAACGCCCCGGCATTCGCCACCAGATAGGTGCCGGGTTCGATTTCAAGGTGTAATTTCCGCCCATGCCGTTGGGTGAACGATTCAAACTCCGCTTTCATTTTCTCGCCGATCTTCTGCAAATCAGCGGAGATTTCCGTCTGCATCCGCGCCACTTTGAATCCCCCCCCCAGGCTGAGACGCGTTACCTCCGGCATGCGTTCCGCAATCCCCAGCGAAAGCTGCGCGCAATGCACCCACACGTCCGGGTCCGTTCCCGAACCGATATGCGTGTGCATACCGGTAATGCGCAGGCCATATTCCGCGGCAACGGCAAACACTTGGTCCAAGTGTTCATGCCAGATGCCGAAACTGGCCGAAGGCCCGCCCACGTTGGTTCGGTTGCTATGCCCGGATCCCAAGCCGGGATTAATGCGCACGGAAACCTCGCGGCCGGGGTAATGCTGGCCGAACACACGCAACTGATTCAAAGAGCAGGCGTTAAAACTTACTCCCCGGTCCACGATGCCCTTCAAATCATTCGGCAATTGCTGGGCCGTAAGCTGGATTTTTTCCGGCGGGACGCCCGCGCGCAGGGCGCGTTCTACTTCATATGCGCTGCTGGCATCAATATGCAGCCCCATCCGGACAAACGTGTTGATGATGGCTGCGTTCGGCGACGCCTTCATCGCATACCGTGCTGTTAGCCCGAATGCATTCGGGAACGCCAATACCTCGATTGCGCGCCGCTCCAATGTCGCCTGATCATATACGAACACCGGCGTGCCGAATTCACGGCACACCGTCAACACCTGCTTCTCATTCAAAAACCGCAGCTTTTCCATCAACCTTGATTTCCTTTGTAAAACCAATCCAATCGTTCCCAAGGGCGCTAAGGGTAACATGACAGGGTGATGTTTTTCATCCACATACCTGATCATGGTGTTGTATAGGGAAAATATGCACATGGTTTGTTTTGCGGCGGGCCGGTTTTGTGTGGTAGGCTGGGCATGGTGTTTTGCTTGGGAAAATAATGCACGTGGACATACGGGGAATAACGCATGCCGAAGGAAAAAACAGCCTATGTGTGCCAGAGCTGCGGCGCGGTGTCGCCCCGCTGGCAGGGGAAGTGCCCGGCATGCGAAGAGTGGAACACGATAGTGGAGGAAGTGGCGGAGTTGGAAGGTCCCCACACACGGGCCAGCATCGTGTCGAGCGCGGAACCTATTCCCATTACTGAAGGATCGCTGAGCTTGCCGCCCCGCGCCTCGACGGGCCTTGAGGAATTCGACCGGGTGCTGGGGGGTGGCATCGTGCCGGGTTCGCTAATCCTGGTGGGAGGCGATCCGGGCATTGGAAAATCCACTTTGATGTTGCAGGTGTCGCATTACCTGGCCCAGGCGGACGGGCGGATTTTATATGTGTCGGGCGAGGAATCGTTTGACCAGACCCGTCTGCGGGCCACGCGCCTCGGCGCCTTGAGCGAACGGCTGTTCATGCTGACGGAAACCTCCGTGACGGCCATCTTGAAACACATCCGCGACGGCGGATTCTCCTGTGTGGTGATTGATTCGATCCAGGCGGTATACACCCCGCAGTTGCCCGCGGTACCCGGCAGCATCGGACAGGTCCGGGAATGCGCCAGTGAATTTATGCGGGTGGCAAAGGGAATGAACCTTCCCGTATTCCTCATCGGCCATGTCACCAAAGAGGGCGCGATTGCCGGTCCGCGTCTTTTGGAACATTTGGTGGACACTGTTTTATACTTTGAAGGTGAAGGCCGCCAAGCATTGCGTATTTTGCGGGCGGTGAAGAACCGTTTCGGCTCGACCAATGAGATTGGCGTCTTCGAGATGCGCAACACCGGCCTGCATGAAGTGCCGAATCCGAGCGCGCTGTTTTTGAACGAGCGCCCGGAAGGCGTGAGCGGGTCCGTGGTATTGCCGAGCATCGAAGGCACGCGCCCCGTGCTGGTGGAAGTGCAGGCGCTGGTGGGCGATGCGCACGCGGGTTCGCCCCGGCGCACGGTGACTGGGCTGAACCCGAACCGGATTTCGTTGTTGTTGGCGGTGTTGGAGAAGCGGGCGGGCCTTCACTTTGCGGACCGCGACGTGTTTGTCAATGTGGCGGGCGGCGTGCGGCTCGATGAGCCTGCGGCGGACCTGCCCGTGGCCATGGCGCTGGCCTCGAGCGGCCAGGAACGCCCTGTGGCCCCGCATGTCGCGGCCTTTGGCGAGATTGGCCTTGCGGGCGAAATCCGGGCGGTGGACATGGTCCGCCAGCGGGTGGCCGAAGCCGCCAAGTTCGGGTTTACGCGGTGTATCGTGCCCATGGCCTGTGCCAAGGATGCGGAAAGCGCCGGCGCCTCGGTGTTCCCGGTGAACCGGCTGTCGGAAGCCATACAACTGGCATTGGAGATGTGATACCGTGAGCAGGAAGAAAAAACAGAGTTTGGAAGAGATATATCATCAAGCCTTGCTGATGATTGCTCCGGGCACGCCCTTGCGCGAGGCGCTTTCGGCCATCATTCAGGGCGGCACGGGGGGATTGCTTTGCTTTGGCGACCCCGCCAAGCTTTCGGACCTTTCCGAGGGCGGCGTCAAACTGGATGCGCCCGTCACCCCTCAAATCCTTTATGAACTCTGCAAGATGGACGGCGCCATCATCCTGAACAAGGACGGCACGCGCATCTTATACGCGAACCGGTTCTTGAAGCCGACCGCGAAGATTCCTAGCGAGGAAACCGGCACACGCCATCGTTCCGCGCAACGCATGGCCTCTCAGGCCAAATGTGTGGTGATTGCGGTGTCGCAGCGGCGCGCCGTGGTCACGCTGTATGTGCACGAACTGCGCCATGTGCTCGATTCCATTCCCACGCTCGTAAACAAAGCGGCCCAGGCCATCCAGACCCTTGAAAAATACCTCAGTGTGCTCAACCAGGCCATGCAAGACCTGACCACGCGAGAATTTCAGGACATGGTCACCATCTTTGACGTATGCCGGGCCGTGCAGCGCACCGAAATGGTGGTCCGCATCGCCAATGAAATTGAGCCCTACATTATTGAGTTGGGCACCGAAGGCCGCTTGTTGGAATTGCAGCATAAAGAATTGGTCCTTCCGGTGCGGGAAGCCCTCCTGACCGTAAAAGACTATTATAAAGAAAAAGCGGGGCTGACCTATGAGGATGTGTTGGAGCGCATCGCGGAAATTCCCCAGCAGGAACTCCTCCAACTGGGCAGCATCAGCCAGGCGCTCGGCTACGGCCCCAATCCCCGTTCCATTGACAGCTACCTGACCCCGCGCGGCTACCGTGTGCTCACAAGTACCCGCCGGATTCCCGCTCTCATCGTGAATAACCTCGTGGAGCGTTTCGGCTCCCTCCAGCAAATCATGCGCGCCCCCAAGGACGAGTTGTGCGACGTGGATGGCGTGGGCGAAGTGCTGGCCGACCGCATTCGGATTAGCTTGAACCTGCTGCGCAATCAGTTGGCGCTGGATGACCGGAGGTAGCCATGCCCTCGATTATGGATTGTACAATAACCTCGCATCAGGAAGTGATCCCCGGTCATTTCCGCATGGTGATTCATGCGCCGAGGATAGCGCAGGAGGCGCAGCCGGGCCAATTTTGCATGCTGCAAGTGCAGGAGGGATTGTATCCGTTTTTGCGCCGCCCGATGTCCATCGAGCGAATGTATGCGGACGGCGTATCGTTTTTATATAAGGTGGTGGGAGAGGGCACCCGGTTATTGTCCCGGATGACCCAGGGCGAATGCATTAACGTACAGGGCCCGCTCGGAAAACCCTTTCCGCTGGAGGCCTCCTTCGATCGGCATATTCTGGTGGCCGGTGGCATTGGCATCGCTCCTTTCCCCGGTTTGGCGGATGCCATCAAGCGGACACTGGGCAAAACCCCGGAAATCATCATCGCCGCCCGCTCGGAACCGTTCTTGTTCGGGAAAAAGGATTTCCGGCAAATGGGCTGTAAGGTGCATTTGGCCACGGATGACGGGTCCGCCGGCAAGAAAGCCTTTGCCTCGGAAGTGCTCGAAAAGCTGAAGCCCGGCCCCGGAACCGTGGTTTACGCCTGCGGCCCCATGCCCATGATGAAGGCCACCCACGCCGTATGCGAAGCGGCGGGGGTTCCGTGCTTTGCCTCTCTGGAAGCGGAAATGGCCTGCGGTGACGGTGTATGCCTGGGATGCGCGGTGGAAGCCAACGTCGAGATCGAGACCGAGCGCATGGTCCGGGTCTGCAAAGATGGACCCGTATTCGATTCAACCCTGATTCGCTGGGAAAGTTATTAACCCATGAAAGTCAACCTCCAAGTAAATGCCGGCGGCCTGGTGATGAAGAATCCCGTTACCGTGGGGTCGGGCACCTTCGGCTACGGCCAGGAATACGACCAATACTTCGATGTGGCGCAACTGGGCGCGGTAACCGTGAAAAGCTTGTCGCTCCAGCCGCGCGCGGGCAATAAGCCGCCCCGGCTGGTCGAAACCCCCGCTGGAATGCTTAACGCCATCGGTCTGCAAAATGTCGGTCTTGACGCCTATCTGCGTGATAAGCTTCCTTTTCTCCGGAACAAGGGATGCACCATCATCGGCAATATCTACGGCCATTCCATCGAGGAATACATGGAATTGGCCAAACGGCTGGAAGCGGAACAGGGCGCGGACGCCATCGAGGCGAACCTCTCCTGCCCAAATGTTCATGACGCCCGGACCGCCCGGGGCTGTAAACTGGTGGCGCAGTCGCCGGAACGCGTGAAGGAATATACCCAAGCCATCAAAGCCTCCACGAAACTACCCGTTTTCGTAAAATTGACCCCCAACGTAATGGATATCGTGGAACCGGCCTTGGCGGCGGAAGAAGGCGGGGCGAATGCCGTGTCAATGATTAACACCCTCCTTGGCATGGGAATCAATCCCGAAACCCGCAAACCTATCCTCAGCAACATCGTCGGAGGATTGAGCGGCCCCGCCATCCGTCCTGTCGCCGTCAAAATGGTTTGGGATGCCGCAAAATACCTAAAGATTCCCATTATCGGTATGGGTGGAATATGCAACGCGGATGATGCCCTCCAGTTTATTTTGGCGGGAGCAACCGCAGTGGCGGTAGGCTGTTTTTCATTCCGTCAACCCGATGCCGCCTTGCGGGTTATCCAGGGTCTTGAGGACTATTGTGTGCGGCATCAAATCGCGGAAATCAGTTCGCTTGTAGGGTCCATGAAAGCTTGATATAAGATTGGTTTGTATTTTTTTTGGATGTATTTGAATATGAAAACAGAACTTATTATCGGTTTGGATATTGACAGCAGGGAAGAAGCCATTGAAGCGGTGCATATCTGCCAGCCCTGCCAGTGGTTCAAAATCGGGTCGCAATTATTCACCCGGTGTGGACCGGATATCGTCCGGGAAATCCGGGGTATGGGAAAGAATGTTTTCCTGGACTTGAAGTTCCATGATATTCCCAATACGGTTGCGAAAGCCGCCAAAGCCGCCGCAGGTTTGGGGGCGGGGTTGATTACCTTGCATGCCTCCGGCGGACGGAAGATGATTACCGCCGCGCGCGAGGCGGTGGAAGGAACCGGTACCCGGCTCCTGGCGGTGACCATGCTCACCAGCCTTACTGATGCAATGATCCGGGAGGAAATCGGCATTCCGGAGCGCGCGGCGGAAGCGGTTCCGCGTTTGGCCCGGCTGGCGGTGGAATCCGGCGCGCACGGGATCGTGTGTTCCCCTCAGGAACTCCAACCCGTCCGCGCGGCCATAGGCGCGGAGCCGCTGGTGATCACCCCCGGCGTACGGCCGGCTTGGGCCGGCAAGGACGACCAGGCACGCGTGTTGACCCCGCGCGAAGCCGCGCAATTGGGTTCCAGCATGATCGTGGTGGTGCGTCCCATTTTGAAACATCCCCAGCCGGGCGAAGCGGTCCGGCTGATCCTGGAGGAATTGAACGTATGAACAGTGAACGGGTTATAGAGCTTTTTAGAAAAGCAGGCGCTTTGCTGGAAGGGCACTTCATCTACACCAGCGGCCGCCACGGCCGGCAATTCCTTCAAGCGGCCCGCGTGCTGCAATTCCCCGAATATACCCACGAACTTTGCCAGGGGATGGCTGACCTGCACCGGGACAGCGGTGTTGAACTCGTCGTGGGGCCCGCCACCGGCGGCATTGTGCTCGCCTACGAAACCGCCCGGCACCTGAAGTGCCGCGCGGCCTTTTCCGAGAAAGACGGCGCGGGCGGCATGGCCATTAAGCGCGGCATTGCCTTGAAACCCGGGACCCGCGTGCTGGTTGTAGAAGACATCACCACCACCGGCGGTTCCGTGAAGAAAACCGTGGAACACCTCCGCCAACGCGGAGCCGAAGTCGTAGGAATCACCGTGCTTATTGATCGCAGTGGGGGAGAGGCCGCCTTTGACTGCCCCTTCAACGCTCTCGCCGCCCTCGCCATGCAAAGCTGGCCCCCGGACGCCTGCGCTCTCTGCCAGCAGAATATCCCCCTGATTGAACCCGACGATATTGTCATATGAACGAGGATTGAACCATGACATCTGCATTGTTTCCTGAAATTCAACGTGCGGTGGACATCTTGCTGAACAATGGCGCGCGTGAAGTGTATGTGTTCGGATCCCATGCAAGAGGTGATGCCACTCCCGATTCAGACCTCGATCTGGCTGTCCGCGGCATGCCACCGGAGCATTTTTTCCGTGCTGTGGGTGAAACCTGTTCCGCACTATCTATCCCGGTGGATATTGTGGACTTGGATGAGTCAAGCCCAGCGCTTGATTTTCTTAAAGAACATGGAGATCTTTTGCGTGTCGCATGACCTCGACAGGTTGATTCGCGCTGAATTAAAACAGATAAGAATGCTCGTGGAGTCCAGGCGTTCTCTGATAGAACGGAGTTTAACCGGGTCTGTTGAGATTGAACATCTTGATGCATTATCGGCACTTCTGCATTCTGTATATACCGCCATGGAACGTATCATGGTACATGTTGCCAAAAGGGAGGGGGAATATGAGGCGATACACGCAAAGGCGTTTATGTGGCATTCAATGCTCTTGAATACACTTGCGGCCCCTGCTGATAAACGTCCTGCGGTCATAAGCGAAGCGCTTCACAATCATCTTAAAGAGTACCTTGGATTTCGTCATGTGTTCAGGCATGCCTATCTCCATGAATTGCAATGGAATAAAATGCGTGGACTTGTTGAAGAGCTTTTGGATGTGATCGCGTTGTTTGAATCTGAAATCTTGGCCTTTCTTCGGTAAGGCCAGGTATGATTTGCGTGAGTGCTTCGGAAAAGAGGCATAAAAATCTTGTTTGACAGGACCCGGTAACATGATATGAAAAGCAAACTGTTACTTGTGGACGATGATGATTCCAATCAGCTTCTTTACCGGCACATGATAGAACGGCGGCTGCCGGAGTGTGATCTGTTCATTGCCAGCACGGCCGAAGAGGGCATGGCCATGGCGCGGGAGGTGCTCCCGGATTGCGCGTTGCTCGACGTGCTGCTGGGCGACGCCAACGGCATAGACCTGTGCCGCGCGTTCAAGGAACATGAGGCCACGGCGCATTTCCCCGTGCTGTTGATCACGGGCATGGCCATGAACGATGAATTGCGCATCAATGGCATGGAAGCCGGGGCGGATGACTTCCTGCAGCGCCCCTGTGATGAAGTGGACCTCGTTATGAAAATCCGCGCCATGTTGCGGATAAAGCATGCCGAGGATGAATTGCGGGCCGTGAACAAGCGGCTGGCCGATCTCGCGGTGGACAGATCGAAGGCACTGCACGAATATGATGAACGCTACCGGCTGTTGTTTGAGGCCTGCAGCGACGCGGTTTTGGTGTATGAATTGAAAGAAGATGTGGGCACGGGGCGTTTCGTGGAGATCAATGACGCGGCCTGCCGGCTGCTGGGCTACAGCCGCGAAGAAATGCTCCAGTTGCAGATGAAGGACATTATCCCGCCGGATTTGTTCGCCGGGATTCAAGGCCGCATCGAAAGCATCATGAAGCACCGGCAGGCCTATCTCGAAACCATGCTGTTGCGGCGCGACGAACACCCCCTCCCCGTGGCCCTGAAATCACAGGTTTTTGAGCGTGAAGAGGGGCATGTCATCGTCACCATCCTGCGGGCCCTCAGCCATCCGTCCGATAGGGGCGAAGGGGACCGGGATTATCGCGTGTTCGCCGCCCACACGGGCCAAATGATCTATGATTGCGATCTGCGTGACGGCGGCTTCAAGTGGGGGGGGGCGGTCACCCAAGTCACGGGGTACACCTTGGAAGAGATCAACACCTTCACCTGGTATCAACTCATCAATGCGGTGCACCCGGAGGACCAGAAAAGCGTGCTGCGGATGTTCCGGGAATCGCTCGAGGCCGTGGGCACCTACCAGCTTGAGTTTCGCATCCGCCACCGTTCCGGCGAGTACCGGCACGTCGAGAACATGGGCGTCGTGTTGCCTGGAGAGGATGGACGGGCCTACCGGCTCCTGGGCACGGTGAAGGACATCACGATGCGGGTCCGTGCTGAAGAAGAACGGAGGCATCTGGAGCGCCAGATGCAGCACTCCCAGCGCATGGAAAGCCTCGGCGTTCTCGCGGGCGGGATCGCCCACGATTTCAACAACATCCTTACCGCCATTATCGGACTGACCGATATGGCGTTGCAGGACATTCCCAAGGATTCCCCCACGCACAAGGACATCAAGGAATCGCTCCAGGCAGCCCACCGGGCCAAGGAACTGGTCAAGCAAATCCTCATGTTCAGCCGGCAATCCGGCGAAGAACGCGCCCCGCTGTTCTTGCACATTGTCGTGCGTGAAGCGCTAAAACTCTTGCGCGCCTCGCTGCCGCCCACCATCGAAATCATCGACACGGTGGACGTCCAGTCCGGCGCCGTGTTCGCCAATGCCGCGCAAATGCATCAGGTGATCATGAATTATTGCACCAACGCCGCCCAAGCCATGACGAATCAGGAAGGCCGCCTCGAAGTGCGCCTCACGGATGTCGAAGTGGATGAACGGCTGGCCGCGACCCATCCCAAACTGCGTCCGGGGGCCTATCTGCTGCTCAGCGTGATGGACACCGGGCATGGCATGGAGCCCCATGTCATGTCACGCATTTTCGACCCCTTTTTCACCACCAAAGGGCCGGGGGAAGGAACCGGCATGGGGTTGGCCGTGGTGCATGGAATCGTCACCAGTCATGGAGGCGCCATCAGCGTCACCAGCCAACCGGGCCAGGGAACCACCTTTCACACCTATCTGCCCCGGGTTGTCGGGGGGGCGCTTCCGGAGGAAATTCAGGCGGAACCCCTGCCGGGCGGCACGGAATCCATCCTCTTTGTGGATGATGAAGAAGTCGTCTTGCGTTTTGGCGAGGCCTTGTTGCCGCGCTTGGGATATCAGGTAACCTTTTGCACCAATGGGCTGGATGCCTTGACCGAGTTCAAGAAAAAACCGTCCCGTTTTGATCTCGTGATTACGGACCACATGATGCCGAAGATGACCGGGGCCGCACTCGCCGAAGCCTTGCACGCGATTCGCCCAGACACCCCCATTATTCTGTTTACCGGTTTCTCCGACCAGTATACGGACAGGGAAATGCGGGCCATTGGCATTCAGGAGGTGGTCATGAAACCCGTGATCGGCGCCGACCTCGCCAGAAAAATCAGGCACGTTCTCGAACATGATGTCAAGGGCGCAAAACGCGGCAAAACCTAGCGGAACCCCAAGCGGTTATTGTTTCGCGGGCGCCGGCGCGGTGTTTTGCTTTTCCTGGGTGCAATGGACGCAACCGCAACAATTACTTTTCGGGTAATGCGAAAGCGGGCTATCCAGAATACCATGCGGAGGTTGCGGAAAATCTTTGAGTTCGATTCCGCGCAGTTCAGCCTTTTGCCGGCCGGCTTTCCCCTCCTCGCGCACCGCAGGATCCTCATCCACGGTAAGCTTCATCAAGGGATAAAGCGGACCGCCAAACAGGAAGTCGGCGGTTTCTTTTGCCGCCGGATGATGTTCCAAATACGTATTCACACCGCCGAACCGCCGGTGATTCTCTTTCTGGGGCAACGGCGCGAAAAGGAGGCTCTTCCAGGTGCTTTCGCCAAGCTCTATCGTCCCTTTGCGAAGCCCGCGCCCGATCTCGCTCATCCCCAGAACAGGCGTTTTGCTGTTGCCGTGCTGGATGCTTTCGGCGGAGTAATAGACCAAGGACTCCAGCCCATGCCATAGCCACTTAAAAGGACGCAAGGCGGGTTCTTCAGGATTCCCAAGACGGCCCACGTAGGCCGGCTCCACCGCGCCGGCACAGACGGCGATCAAAAGGAGACCTGTCAGGGATGCGACGACTATTCTTGCTTTCATGGCTTCACCCATTTCCGTTGCTGCTAGGCTATCGGTTTAATCCACGGCGCTTTGGGCCGCTGCTTCTCCATTATAGGAGCGACCGGCCCTTCAGTGCAAGACACTTTTATGAAATTTTACACTATCGGGCGTTTTTGTCAAAACACCGCACCCTTCCGGAAAGGAAACCGAAGGATCGGCGTATCACAAATTCGCGAACGCGAGCAGTTGATTTAAGGCCTTGGCATTTGATAAGATACATCTCCCGTTACATTGAAGCGCGCATGATTCCCATGGCGTGAACCCTATTTCGGAGGAATGAAGCGTGAAGACGTATATCCCCAAAGAAGGGGAGATTGAAAAAAAATGGCATGTGATTGACGCCGACGGCAAGGTCCTGGGCCGGGTGGCGGTGGAAGCGGCGAAGCTGCTGCGAGGCAAGCATAAACCGCAATACACCCCCTTCCTGGACTGCGGCGATTGCGTGGTGATCATCAACGCCGCGAAGGCGCGGGTGACCGGAAACAAGGTGGAAGACAAAATGTACTACCGCCACTCCCATTATCCCGGAGGGCTCAAGGAAGTCAACTACCGCCACATGATGGAAAAGTTCCCGACGCGTGCGATGGAACTGGCGATCAAAGGGATGCTGCCGCACAACCGGCTGGGCCGCGAACTGGCCACGCATTTCCGCGTGTATGCCGGGGCGGACCATCCGCACGAGGCGCAAAACCCGCAACCCTATGAGATCAAATAACCCGGGAGAAAGAAACCGTGATTGATTCAAAAACCAATGAGATCGTGGCGATTGGCCGCCGGAAACGGGCCCGGGCGCGGGTGCGTCTGAAACCCGGTTCGGGACAGTTTGTGGTGAACGGGCTTGCATTGGAAAACTATCTGAACCGCGAAACCCTGGTGCAGATGGCGAAACAGCCCTTTTCCGTGACCGGCACGGTGGACCGGTACGATATTCGGGCCCTGTGCGATGGCGGTGGTTTGTCGGGGCAGGCGGGCGCCCTGCGCATGGGCGTCGCCCGCGCGCTGGTGGAAGAGAATGAGAACTTTCGCTCGGCGTTGCGCGAGGAAGGCCTGCTGACCCGTGATGCCCGCGAGGTGGAACGCAAGAAGTACGGACGCCCCGGCGCCCGCAAACGCTTCCAGTTCTCGAAACGTTAATCACCGGACTACTCAACAAACACGCTGGCGTTTCTCCTCTGAGGAGAAACGCCACGTTTGTTGTGTGGGGGACAGGCCCGAATGGCACTTAGTTAAGCGCGGGGAACTGTAGTACGCGAAAAGAAGGGACGTTCCCGTCTCGCCCGCCCATTCTTAAAAAGGTTTTCAGGATACAGGTTTTGCCCCTGGGCGGGCTCGCTGGGGACCGTCCCTTTTTTTCGCTTTGTTTTCATATTCTTTGCTAAGTAAGTGCCATTCGGGACAGGCCCGAGGGCCGCGAAGCCGGTGGATTATGGCGTGAGCAGGGTATCGATGTTGGCCAGTGCCTTGTCAATCATGTCACGCCCGGCCGTGGGGGGGACCCAGGCGAACCCGGGGTCCGCGCCATAGCCGCCTTGTTCCACCGCTTTTTCCGTGGGGAAATACATGCAATGGCCGTTGCAAAGGCCGAAAAACAGGGTTTCCTTTGCCTTTGATTCCTGTTTGAGGCGGGTGGAATGCTCGCAGAAAAATTCGCCCGAGCCCCCCACCAGGGCCAATTCGCCATTGATGACCAGTGTGATCAAGCGCGGGCGAATGATGTTGCCTTGCACCTCGTCCAGGACCGCCACCATCTCAGGGAAGAAGGCCTGTTTGAACATTCCCTGAATGAAGTTGTCGGTGAAATCCACCCGGGAGGGAAACTCAAAACGGTCGTAAACGCCTCTAATGCCGGGGTTGGCGGGAACGGCGGTGGTGATGCCCTGATTGATTTCCTTCACCTTGTCGGCCACGGCGCGCCCAAACCCGCGGATGCCTTTACGCTTGTCGTTGGTGTTGGGCGAAAGGTCTCCTTCAGCGCCTTGCATGAAGAGGCAGTTGGCGTCGATATCTTGTTCAACGAACATCTGCATGGACCCTGGCCACTCGGAGGTCCAGCGGCGATCCCGGATGTCAAAGATGGTGGCATGGGCCGCCATATTGACCATAAGCGCGATGGTTTTTCCCTGCAGGTCGTCAAAGCGCACCACGGCGAGTTCTGGATCGACGGGCTTGGGTTGTTTCTTGGCGTGCCGGTTCCGGTTCAAGTCGGTTTCCGCGGTTCCCCAGCCGATTTTGGCCTCCACCAACCCGGCGGCGGCTTCGTTGATGACGGCAATGATGTTTTGCTCCAATTCTTTGGCATAGGCCACCGCATCGTCGAACTTCCCCTTGCCCTTGCCGGGTTCATCCACCAATTCGATGACCGGGCCATGATGGGTGTGTGAGCCGGACATCATGACATATTCCACGCCGGATTGCTGCTGTACGGCGGCGAGAATGGCGTCGGTGGACGTAAAGGTTGGGGAGCGGCCCAAATCCAAACCCACCAGCGCGGCCTTTACGCCGTTGGCTTCAATGACCAGTGCCTTGGCGAAGAGCGGATCACAGGTCTCTTTCGAGAGGAAGTCATGGCGCGCGCCATAGCCCCACATGGGTATGTTTTTCTTTGGCGTGATGTCTTTCTTGGCGAAACCCGCTTTGAAATCCGCCGCAAAGGCGGGACACACCACGAAGGTCAAAACAATACATACAAGAATGAAACGCCGCATAATCAACCTCGCTTGTCGTTTATAAGTTAGTGACAGCCACAAGACTACCTGATTTTCAGGGCGGTTTCCAGCTTTTGGGCGCCTAAAATACGGATAGCCGTCATTTTACGGCGTCCAAGGGGATTTGCCAGCAGCGAATCCGCTGGCGCTGCCACGTGTACGTGATGGCGATACCCTGTTGGGTGCGCACAATCGCCGGATAAGAATATTCGGAGTCCGGGTCCGGATCGTTTTCCAGATGGGCCACGCCCCGCCACGTTGTTCCATCATCCGTTGAAACGGCGAGGTCCAATGGCGTGCGCGCCCCCCAATTTTTCTCCACGGGATTATACACAAGCAAAATCCGCCCGTCCTCCAACCGCAACAAATCAATGCCGCTGTTGTTATTCGGCAGTTCCGTGGTATAAACCACAGACCAAGTCTTTCCCCCGTCGTCCGAATCGGCGCGCCAGATGCGCCCGCCATTGCTCCGCATCAAGGCATGAACCTTCCCCGGCGGGGATTCCCAAAAGGTGGGCTGGATGGCGCCGGTGCCCTTGAGTACTGTGCGGTCAATGGCCCAATCGGCGGAGCGGGTCCATGTTTTCCCGCGATCCGTACTGAGGTCGGCGAAAGGTATGTCGCCCTTGAGTTCCGTCGACGCCGGGGCGAGCCACGCGCCGTCCGAAAGGATAATGGGTTTGTTTTTCACCGGGCCGCGCCCACCCTTATCACCGGGAACCAGCTCCACCGGCTCCGTCCACGTGACCCCATTATCTTCAGACCGCTTAAAATAGGTTTGCCAGTAGGGGATTTTCGGACCGATTTTGAAAAACAGATACACCACGCCTTCTGCATCGCGAAACAACACGGGATTCCAATGCGCCGTCTCATTCACCTTGGCCGCCCGTTCCGGTTTCGACCATGCGCCGTTCGCAAAACGCGCCATCCAAATCCCCACGTCGGGCTTGCTTTCCTTCGTGCCGCCAAACCACGCGCTAAGCAGGTCCCCCGTGGTTGTCTGCACCACCGTGGAAGCATGGCATTCCTTGAAGGGACGGTCATCCGCAAAAATGTAATCCACCCGCCCGTTCGCTGCTTCAACCTGTTTCTGAAATGCCTCCGGGGACATGATGCCGGCCTCCTGCGCCCATGTGGTAGTTGCCAAAACCATGCCAATCATTCCTGGTAGTGTAAATAATTTCACAGGGTTTTCTCCTTGACAGCGCCGTAACGACGGCGGCAGATTACGCCATGGTCAAACAACTGTTCCATGAATCCCGTGAACGGATCAAATTTCCTGTCCGTTGTAAAGCTGTTCGCAACCCCATGCGATGCGGCAACGTTATTTCCCTCGCCTCAGCGTGAATAAGGTCTTCAACGAGCCTATGAGTCCTTTTTCATGATACTGGGCGTGCGCTTCCCATGCATTCACAAAGAGTTTTTGGCCCCAACGAAGGTCTGACCAGTTTTCCACCGCATCCATGAAACGCATTATGCGGCGTGTGGACTCCGCCCGTTTCATCAGGAGCGGAGGGCAAATCCGGCAGAACTCCAACGGCCGGTTCTCCATGATTTCACGGCGCAATTCCGTAAAATATGGCCCCAGCCAGATTTCCTTCAGCGAACCATCCAGGATTCTCGGGGCGCGTTCCAGCCAGCCGGAGCAACACGGGCCAACCCGCCCGTCGCCAAGGATTGCCACACTGTGCCAGGGATCCGGGCAATATGCCCCGGATATCCCCCGGCCTTTTCCCAGAAACCGGTCTATGAGTTTATCGCGTTTGTGAACGGTGGATGAAAACTTCAACAAGGGGTCCAGATCGGTGAACACACCGAGGGCGCGGCCCCGTTCCCGTGCGCGCTCCACGATCTCCGGCAGGGCGGCCTGCTGCTCCGGCGTCACCAGATGCTCCTGACACCAATCGCCCATGCAATGCCCTGCCCGGTACCCATCGCACCCCAGCCGGTGCGTCAGTTCCACCATCGCCGGGAGCACATCGTGATTATGGCGCGTTACGGTCGTGTAAAGACAAAGGCGCGGATGTTGGACCTCCATCTCCCGCCGCAAGGCCGAAAACCGCGCCATGGCTTCGGTGGCACGCTTGAAGGTGTTTGGTCCCCGGATGCCATCATTGATTTCTTCCGTGGGGCCGTCCAGACTGCACACCACCTCATTCCACTCTATTTCGATCAATTTTTTCATGTAGTCCGGCTTCAACAAGGTGCCATTGCATTGAAGCGTGCCCCACATGCCGTGCCGCCGGATTCCCTCGCACATCTCAAGCACCAGGGGTGCGCGCAATAAGGGTTCGCCCCCTCCGATTATTGTCCATTCCCGGCAGCCCAGCTCCGCGCATTCGTCCACCAGCGCCCGCAACCGGTCATCCGGCATGTCCTCTTCGCCCCCGACATAGTCAAAGCGGTTGCGCCAGCACATGACACATTTCAAATTGCATCGATCCGTCGGGTAAAAAATCACATTCCAAGGCCCCGGAGTCTCCCCGCGCTGCCAGCGGCGCAACCGTTCGATGGGACTGTCTTTCTCCACGCGCTCCCGCTCAATGGTCATCCTTGCATCCTTTGACTTCCTGTAAATGCCGTACCGGGCGGCATTTCATCGCAGAATAACGATGCCTCCCGGCGCTTTTCAAGAATTGCCCGCCCGTCCTTTTGTGCCCGGTTCCAAAAGTTCAAATGAGCGGACCGCGCCCAGGTTTTTTCCGGAGGAGCGGCCAGAAGAGCATGATGGCCCCCAAAACACCCAAGAACAGCCAGATCATCAAATGCGGCCCCACCGGGTAGGATTCTTGGTAGCCAGGCAATGGAATCCTGAACCAGGCGATGTACCACCACTCCGGAAAGAAATGCTTGTTCTCGTACCAAGGGTAAAGCCACAAAAACTGGCCGTGGGAGATAAAATCAATCAGGAGGTGTGAAAACGCGCCCAGCAGCACGGAAAACGCCATAAAGAAGAGAGGATGCGTCACCCGCTCCGGGGTTCTATTCCAAATCGCCACATTTTCGGCATACCACGCCGACCATGGACGCTTTTTCCAATGAACCAGCCATGTTCCGGATTTTGCCATCAGCCAGGTCACCAGCATCCCGGCGGGGACACAAAGAAAAACCATGCCCACCAGCGTATGCCCATACCATTGCCCCAAACCGCCCTTAATAATGGGGCCAATCGTTCCATCCACAATATCGGGCGAGGCCGCCCCCACACACAGGCCCAGCACATGAAAACGCCCCGGCCAGCGCCGCCATAACGGCGAAATCAATCCCTGATGCGATGGAAATGCAAACGGCACCTAGTATTTCCTTAAGTAAAAAGCAAAAACCTACTATCTGTTTTCCTCATCGCGTTTGACGAATTCCGCCCAGCGTTTGTTAATCCACGCTTGCATGGCCTCGATGGTTTCGTCCTCAATGCCTTTGAAGCGGCCCTGGACCGAGACATACTCGCGGACGGGCTGGAGTTCGCCCTGTTCCGCAAGCTTCTTGCTGCGGCTGGTGAGCCGGAAAACACCGCCTTCGATCTCATACAACACCACCGCCCCGCACTCGACGGCCATCCGGCCGATTTCCACAGTGTCTTTCGCGGGGAATTGCCATCCGGAGGGGCATGGCGCGCACATGTGCATGTAACGTGTACCCTGGATGCCGACAGCTTTTTTCACTTTGTCATACAGATCGGTGGGAAAAGAGGGACATGCGGTGGCGATATACGGAACGTTATGCGCCTCCAGAATCTTCGGCACGTCCTTGGCATGTTGTTGTTTGCCGAAGGCGGGGGTGGTGGTGGTGCGCGCGCCGATGGGCGTGGAGCCTGAACGTTGCGTTCCGGTGTTCATATACGCTTCATTATCGTAACAGATGTAGATGAAGTTGGCGTTGCGTTCCGCCGCGCCGCTGAGGGCTTGAATGCCGATGTCGGCAGTGCCGCCATCGCCCGCCATGGCCACCACGGTAATGTCTTCTCGCCCGATGGCCTTGAGTCCGGCCACCAACCCCGAGGCCGCCGCCCCCGTGCTGGGGAACACCACATTCATCCACGGCACCTTGACCGAGGAGGTGGGATACATGCCGCCGAGCACCGTCAGGCAACTGGCGGGCACCGCGAAGATGCAATTGCCGCCGAGGGCTTTCAGAATGTGCCGGAACCCGATGCCGAGGCTGCATCCCGCGCAGGCGCGGTTGCCGGGGAGCATAAACTCTTCTTCGGGCAGATCAAGAATTTTCGTAGCCATAATACCTCTAAATCTGGATGTTGACCCATTCCGTATCTTTTTCGGGGTTGTCGTTCTGCAAGGCCGCAAGGCTCTTCTTGGCGGCTTCGATCAGATGGCCATATTGAATATTGCGTCCACCCAGGCCGGTGATATACCCATGCACCACGGGCGACACGTCCGATGTATACAAGGCCGCTTTCAGATCGGCGCAGATAGGGCCTTCGTTGCCATAACTCAGGCTTTTATCAAAGACCGCCACCAGTTTGGCCTTGCGGACGGCTTCCGCGAGTTCTTTCTTCGGGAAGGGGCGGTAGACGCGCAGGCCGAGCACGCCCGCTTTGATCCCTTCTTCCCGCATTTTGTCCACGGCCACGGAGGCTTCCATGCACAGGCTGCCGGCTGCCATCAGCAATATCTCCGCGTCCTCCGCGCGATACCCCCAAACCATGCCGCCCCAATTGCGCCCCACGGCTTTTCCGAATTCCTGGTCCACCGCCACGATGGTCTTGGGTGAATTCAACAAGGCTTCCTGATGCAAATACCGCAATTCCATATACCCGTGGCACAATGCCCCGCTGCCGTCCCTGCGGGGATCGGCAAGGGTCACCGGGTTGAGGTTGCGCGGATGCGAGGGATCGAGAATCGTGTGCGGCGTGTATTTCGGAAGAAACGCGTCCACCGTTTCCTGGGAAACCAATTCCACCGGCATCACCGTGTGCGAAAGGATGTATCCATCGTAACACACCATCACCGGCACATGGACCGTCTCCGCAATCTTGAAGGCCTGGATGACCGTGTCATGGATTTCCTGGTTGTTCCGGCAGAATATCTGAATCCAGCCCGCGTCGCGCATGGTCATGGAATCCTGCTGATCGTTCAACACGCTCCACGGCGCGGCCATGGCGCGGTTCACGCAGCACATCACGATGGGCAGCCGCGCGCCGGCCGCCCAATGGACCTGCTCGCACATGTAGGCCAGGCCGTTGGCGCTCGTCGCGGTGAATACCCGCGCGCCCACCGTGGAGGCGGCAATGCACACGCCCAGCGCGCTATGTTCGCTTTCCACGGTCACGAATTCCGCGTTCATGCTGCCCTGTTCGATGAATTTCGAGAGGGTTTCCACCACGGAGGATTGCGGGGTGATCGGATAGGCGGCCACCACTTGCACCCGGCACAATTTGACGGATTCGGCGGCGGCTTCGTTGCCGGTGATAATTTCGGTTTGAGGCTTCTTCGTTCCCATGAGTTCCCCTTTCACTCCGCGTCTTCCACGTTTTCCGGCACCATTGTAATGGCGCCGGCGGGGCACACTTCCGCGCATATCCCGCAACCCTTGCAATAATCCAAATTGACTTGTGTGCCGATTTCCTTCTTAATCACGCCTTCCGGGCAGTAGGCCCAGCATTGGAAACAGGCCGGCCGCCCCGCCTTCACGGCGAGGCATTTGTCCGGGTCGAATTCCGGGCGCATGCTGCGCCAATCCCCCGTATGGCCGGCTTCGCCGATGCACGGCGTCGACATGGCCGATTCTTGTCCACAGTCTCTTGTTGCCATGAGATCACTACCTTACAGTTGGGTGCGCTGATACGTCAGCTTTGCCGCTTCAAAGTTCTTCTGCGCCGCTTTCGGTGAAAAGGCGTCCGCCAAGGCGGTTTTCAAGTTGTCGAGGGAAACAAATCCTGTTGCGCGCGCGATGGCCCCCAGCATGGGCGTGTTGATCATGGGAACCCCCGACACAATCAACCCCACTTCCACGGCCGCGCCCGTCGCATCCGCCGTCGCCACCCGGAAATCCCCCTTTATTCCGAGAGTCTGAGGCGCTTTCCGGCTGTTTACGATTACCCAGCCGCCGGGTTTCAAACCCGACGTGGCATTGGCGGTTTTCATCAACGTGTCATCCAGCACCACAATCACATCCGGCGTTTCCACCTGCGAATAGATGCGGATCGGCTCGGTGGCCAGACGCGTCAGCGCCGTCACCGGGGCGCCCCGGCGTTCCGCCCCGAAATTCGGCGCGGAGGTCACTCCCTTGAATCCCGCCTGGTACGCCGCCGCCGCCAGAATTTTCGCGGAGGATATCGCCCCCTGCCCGCCGCGTCCATGCCAGCGGATTTCACACATGCCGTTCGTTAACGTTTCCGCGTTCATGACCATCGTAATTCCTTTATAGTTCCACGTCCGTCAGGGCGTTCATGCATGCAAGGTTTCATGGACGGCGCTGCAGGAAACGATGGTTTCCTGCGTCCGGGGGCGGAGGGTGTGCTTGTTCAGGGCCGCCGTCCGCCGCGTGGTCCCATCGATGGAAGGTGGATCACCGTTGCCCGCGATCACTGCCTAGCCGGGCCCTTGGAACTCACTGCCTCTAAAACTGCGTAAACCTGGAACAGGAGTATAGCAAAGGCGGGGCGGCTCAGGCAAAAGTCGGTCGTGCCACGAGGTTGAATCGCGCGCGCGTTGCCTGTATCGTAAGGAGTTTGCACGAAATCAAACCACAAGGAAGAACATCATGTCGGGTGAACTGTTGACGGAAAACAAAAGCTGGCGGGAAGGTCTCACGGGCTACCATTACTTGGTATTGGCCGTGGCCATAATGGGCTGGATGTTCGACACCATGGACCAATGGCTCTTCGTCTTTGCCAAGCAACATGCCCTCGCCGAACTTCTGGGAGCCGGCGCCACCCAAGCCGATATTACGAAATACACCGGTTACGTCACCATGTGCCTGATGCTCGGCTGGGCCGTCGGAGGACTTGTATTCGGCATGATTGGCGACTACCTTGGCCGCACCCGCACCATGATGATCACCATCCTCATGTACGCCGTCTTTACCGGCCTCAGCGGCCTTGCCCAAAACTGGGTGCAATTTGCCGCCTTTCGCTTTCTGGTCGGATTGGGCGTGGGCGGTGAATTTGCCGCCGGGGCCGCCTTGGTCGCCGAAACATTCCCCGCGCATGCGCGCGCCACGGCGCTCTCCATCGTTCAGGCCATGTCCGCCATCGGCAATGTAACCGCCGGATTAATCAATCTGATCATGTCCCACTACATCTCCCCAGCCGAAGGCTGGCGCTGGCTCTTTGCCATCGGAATCATCCCGGCCTTCCTTGTCGTGATTATCTTCTTTTTCATCCACGAACCCGAAAGCTGGGTGCAGGCCCGGGCCAAAGCCAAAAAATCCGGCATCGGCATGGGTAATATGTTCGGACTCTTCACCGACAAGACCCTCTTGCGCAATACCCTTGTCGGCATGACCCTGGCTACGGTCGGCGTGATTGGTTTTTGGGGCATCAGCGTCTGGTCGGGCGAATTGCTCCGAAAAATTCTCAACCCGGAAGGACTTGCCGAACTGAAAACCCTCACGGAACAAAAAGTGAGCTACGCGCTCATGGGCCAGAATTTCGGAAGCTTTCTCGGCGCACTCCTCTATGGTTACATGGCCCGCAGCCTGGGCCGGCGCCCCGCCTTCGCCCTGTCCCTGCTTGGCTGTCTTATCGTGATTCCCTGCGCCTTCTACTTTACAAATTCCTTCCCCATGGCCATGATTTTCTTCCCGCTCATGGGATTTGTCCTCCTCGCCGTCTTCGGCGGATACGCCGTTTACTTCCCCGAACTCTTCCCCACCCGCCTGCGCGCCACCGGCACTGGTTTCTGTTACAATTCCGCGCGGTTCATTTCCGCTTTCGCACCGGCGCTCTTTGGCGGATTGGCGGCCGCGTATGGCCTGCGCATGGCCGCTTGCATGATCTCCTGTATTTTTGTTATCGGCCTCATCGTATTGCCCTTCGGACCCGAAACCAAAGGCAAACCCTTGATGGAATAGCCGTGGTAGCGAATAAGGGTGTATCAGCCCCTGTACACTTCGCGGCGATGAGCCGCATGCAATACTAAGACAACGAGTATTTCATCTTCTATTGAATATAAGACACGATAATCACCCACTCGTATACGGTACAACTGCTCAAGTCCCGACAGTTTTTTCGCGCCTGCGGGCCGAGGATTATGCACTAATTTGTCTATTTCCCTGACTATTCTTGTGCGTTAGGGTTCTTTGATCTTCTTCAAATCCCTAAGTGCGGACGACTGATATTCAACACGGTAGGAAGACACAAAAAGATTCACTTTATCTTGAAAAGCCGCTTCACTTCAGCCGCGGGAATTCTCTCTCCACCTTCAGCCAGTGCAGCCCGTGCCGCCTGCAAATCAGCTTGGTCCTCCATCGCTTCAAGCAATTCAAAGTCTTCGACAGAGACAATAGCGGCCAATCGCTTTTTATTCTTATGCAGTATTATTCGGTCCCCGTCTTTGGAAACGCGGTTGATGGCGTTCGCCATATCATTCTGAAATTGATGGGTGCTTAATCGTGTCATTATCACTATCTCCACCTTAATCGTACACCAAGAACTCCCAAACCGGCAAATCTTAACCCCACACCCCACACCCCAAACCCAAAACCCCAAACCCGCCTCATCATTTGCATCACTATGCGAATCACGGGTATTGTTTTCGCCGCACACACTTGGAAAGGCATCTACAGATGGATAAAGTTCGGTTTGGCATTATTGGCGCGGGCGGCATGGGTACGGCGCACGCGGGAGTGTTTCAGAAGGGCGACATCGCGCGCGGCGAATTGGCGGCGGTGTGCGATATCGATCCGGTGCGTTTAGAACCCTATGGCGCATTGAAGATTTTCACGGACAGCCGTGAATTGATCCGTTCGGGCGAAGTGGACGCGGTGATCATCGCCACGCCGCATTATGACCACACCACCATCGGCATCGATGCCCTGGAGCAGGGCTTGCACGTGCTGATGGAGAAACCGATTTCGGTGCACAAAGCGGATGCGGAGCGGCTGATCGCGGCTCACACGAATCCGAAACAGGTGTTCAGCGCCATGTTTCAGATGCGAACCTATCCCCAGTTCCGCAAAATCAAGCAACTGGTGGAATCCGGCGAACTGGGGACGCTCCAGCGGATGAACTGGGTCATCACGGCCTGGTACCGGACCGAGGCCTATTACGCGTCGGGCGGGTGGCGCGCCACGTGGAAGGGCGAAGGCGGGGGCGTGCTGTTGAATCAATGCCCGCACAATCTTGATTTGTTCCAGTGGATTTGCGGGAAGCCGAAGCGCGTGCAGGCGTTCTGCGGGTTTGGGAAATACCATGACATCGAAGTGGAAGATGAGGTGACCGCCTATTTCGAGTACGAGAACGGGGCCACGGCGGTGTTTATTGCCTCGACCGGCGAAGCCCCCGGCACCGACCGCCTGGAAATCGCCGGGGACCGCGGCAAGCTCGTGTTTGAAGATGGAAAACTTACCTTTATCCGCAATGAAGTGAGCGCATGGGAATTTAACAAGGCATCGAAAAACGGATTTGACCGTCCGCCGGTGTGGAATATCGAGGTGCCCATTCAAGGCGCTTCCCGCAATCATGCGGATATTACGCAGAACTTCGTGGATGCGATTATTGACGGCAAACCGCTCATTGCCCCGGCGGAAGAAGGCATTCATTCCGTCGAGATGTCCAATGCGATGTTGTATTCCGCATGGACCGGACGGAAAGTGGACCTGCCGATTGACGGTCAGGCGTATGCGGCCCTGCTCCAAGAAAAAATCGCCGCGTCACGGTTCGAAAAGAAGACCGTGGACGCCGGCGCGATTGATCTCAGCGGCTCGTTTCGCTAGCCGGACCCGCTGTGTATTCGCAAAGCGCCGTGCCGTTTTAATTGAAAGCCACTTTCCACTTTGCGGGGGACTTGGAAATCATGATGGATACCCGCCATGCGCCTTGGGCGGCCGGCTGCAATGCCGCCGGTTGCCCGTTTACTTCGGCGGAAACCGGGATTTTATCCGCGCTGGTCACAAGGATGAATCCCGTCTCGCCCTGTGGCCGCTGCACAAAACCGGACAACGTATTGGCGGTTTCGTCCCACTGGACATGTTTGAGTTCCGCGCCGCAACTCTGATGAAAACTTGTCCCCGCCACCCATGGATGCGTCCTCGGCTTTTTCAGGCACAACAGCTTCACGCTGGGCCCAAAAAACGCAATATCCAACATGCCGGGCGTGTTGGCCGCCTGCAAATCCTGGATATCCCCAGGATGTTCATACCCGTTGGGATTGGTCCTTCTTCCAGGAACATTTCCGAGAAACTGCCTTGACCAGAATTCATAGCCCCACAGGGAATCGTTCTTTTCGTATCCAAGCATTTCAAATGGAATCTGATACCGGCTGATTAAGGGGTCTTTCTGCGAGAGCGTGTTTTCATAGCAAAAGACGCCCACAAGTTCCCACTCATCCCAGTCGGTCTTCACATGCGTTTTCCACACGGACCCGGCGGGATATTCCTTTCGTTTTTCCTGTTGCTGCGCGCCATCGGCACAGGTCGATGAATACCCATAGTCCGCAGGGCCGGTGACCCCGTCGAACAGGTCCACCGGCTCCGCCGTTATGCCCAGCGGCGGCAAGGTAGCGGTAAGAATGTCCCAGCGGTCCTCGGGGAGCGTGGTGAGCGTATCGCCAATATCCACCTGCCCGCCGGTGAGGAATGCGATGGTGGCGCGGAGACGTCCATCTTCCAGCGTTCCTGGAAATCCCACACACAGGCAGGAAGGCTGCAAAATACCCCAGCGCCGGTTCTTGTATAAATGACAGGCCACGCTTTGGTGATTGCTTTCCTGGAAAGCGGTGGTGATGAAACCGGAGTTGCCGGTGTCGCTGCACGTATAAAGCAGGGGCCAATGGCCCGTCCCGGGCATCTCCGGTCCGCCGCAATTGAGCAACAACGCATCGGACATGGCCTCACAGATGATTTTCGCGCCGATACGGGCGGCTTCCACTCCTCCGCCCGCCACAACGCGCGGATCATGGCGGCGCTTCGCACGCCCGTCGTACACGCCGCCGATGAAATCCGACTTCAGATACCGGATTCCACGGTTGAACAGGCTCTCGATGCGCTCTTTCAGATACTTCTGCATTTCAGGATTCGTAAGGTCGGGGATATAGACCCCGCCATGCGGTATCCAGAACCAGTCGGATTGTTTGACGGGCTGCCCGTTTTCATCCTGAACCAGCCACTCCGGATGCTCCTTTACCAGCGCATCAAATTCGCTGATGGAATAGGGCGCATTCCAGACGCCCAGGCTGAATCCGAGTTTTCCCACTTCCTCCGAAAGCCATTTCAAGCCTTTTGAAAATTGCGGATTCTCCTCGTAGGTGCTGGGCAATTGACGATCCTGCCAGCCAAGATCGATCAGAAGAACGCTCAGCCCCAATGGCTTTAGCCGTTTCTCGGCAATCCGGGCCGTTTCCAGGACACGGTCTTCCGTGACGCCCAAGCGGTAGGGATACCAACTGCACCAGGAGACCGGCGGCTCCACCGGCAGTTGCACGGGATGTTTTTGCGCGACAAGGTCCGCATACTGTTCGAGCAGACGCCAGGGATGTTTCCCCGCCATGAAAAGCACCGATTCAAAAGCAATTTCCTCGCCCGGGTTAACCAACAGATCACCCCCATCAAATCCCAAGCTCCAGCGGCACGCCGTGGAATCCGCATGGCTTTCAATATCAATCCGGCCCGCCCACCGTTCCGAGGTTTCAAATCCGGCCAGAAACGCCTGCTTCAAGAGACGGTCGTAGACCAGGGACACGAATTCGGAGTTGTGATTTTCACTGGCCTGTTGACTGCCAGGCTCCGCGCTCTCCCCGCCGCTCTTGGCCGCCGCCCGCAAGGGAACTACCCGCCCCCAATAGTTCCCCTGTTCAAGAACGCGCACGGCGTTTATATCGTTGCTGAAACAGGCGCCCAGGCCGGTATCGCCCATGCCCAGCAATTTCACATCATTCAGTGTGACGGCGGTGGAAGCGGCATTTTTGAACACACTGCCCATGCGTATCGAGTTTTCATCCACCGGCTCAAACCGCAGGGAAAGACGGATGGAGGCGCCCAAGGAATACTCAACTGTTGTTTGCGATTCCGATGTAATATTGGGAACGCCCGCAGGCACAAGGCTTTTTTGATCCACAACCAACCCCGGGCGCAATCCTTCCAGGCGAAAGGCATCCCATCCAGGAATGCGAAGGGAGATCAGTCCTTGATCATCCACCGAATATTTAATGGGCGGGTTCATGGCGGACTCGTTTACAGGCTGTGCCAGGATCAGGCATCCGGCGATCAATAATGCGGTGGTCATGGTTCTATCTCCCTGTTACATTCTCGAAAACGCATTATACGGCTACAGGAACAAATTACGCCACGCCTGTTTTATACACCAGCCAAAGCCGTGTGTGCGGCGTGAGTTCCACAAGGCGCCCGTTCGGAAAGCCCGCGTCTTGGCTCCATTGCTCCATGTCGGCAACAGAATATGTATCGCCTTGAGGTGTGCGCAAAAACATTTGCAGGGCGAAGATAAGCGTAAACGAAGACGCGCTTCCGTCCCGTCCGCGAAGGAAATCCTTCACAATGAGCAGCCCCCCCGGCGTCAAAACGTCATGACAGGCATGGATCAGCCTCCGGTTGGTCTCCGGGCCAAACGAATGAATGATATTCGATATGAGAATCAGATCACATGGCCCCCTGGGCAACGCTTGCGTAAGGTCCCCGGCAACGAATGTCACACGATCCTCAAGCCCCGCCTGTTCGACATATTCGCGCGTGATGGGCAATACCTCCGGACGATCAAACGCGGTGACGTGAAGCGTGGGATGTTGCCTCAGCGCCGCGATGGTATAAGCCCCCGAACCCGCCCCGATATCCAGCATGCGGGTGTGGGAAGAGAGGTCCACTCGCTGGACCATGGCTTGCGCGCTCGTCTGCGCGATATCGTGCATCCCCCGGATAAACGTTTCCAGTGATTCCCCATGACGGGTTTCAGTGCAGACCGGCTGCCCGGTTCGCACGGCCTCTTCCAACCGTGCCCAATCCTCCCAGGCATTGGCCCGGTGCAGCAGGATGTGGGTTTGGTCCATGGGCGCGCCCGGAACGAGGCATTGCATCGCTATGGGGGCGTTTTGATAACGGCCCTCCTTCTTCGTGATCAATTCCAGCGCCAGCAACCCATCCAGGAGCATCCGCGCCCCGCGTATCGGGCTTCGCAGGAATTGGGCGGTTTCTTCAATGCCACGGGGCTCTGTCAGGAATGGAAATATTCCGGTGCGGAGCCCCGTGAAAAGAATCTGCGAGCGTTGATATCCGCCCGAAAGTGTATCGAGGCGTTTGGTCAACTCCGAGGTATCATCGGGCAAATGGTTGGCATTCATGGCGCGGCACTCCTGTATTCTCTTTAGCATACAGGAAAAAGGGCTTCTTCCGCGCGCTTCTAGGTGCAACATTTCCGCAGAACCGGTAAGCTGACCTCATTGCGTCCCGCGCCTCCACATCATCAATAACGACAAGATGGCGCGCAATATGCTATAAACGTACGCCCGGCATGATTCATGCCAGGGTGAAGCCATTTGCCGCCTGAACGGGTCTCATGAAGCAGGACACTAACGGAATAAGGAGAAATGACGTGACTCCTCGTGCAGTAATGATCAGTATGATGGGGATAATGGCGGCGTTCATGGTGGCTGCGGACGTACCCCCGGCGGAAGTGGGGACCTTCGGACAGGAAATTTCCACGCAATACACCGAAGCAAAGGGACTGCCCTCCAATAATGTGTTTGCCGTGGCCTTCGGAAGTGATGGCGCACTGTACGCCTCGACCGGCAAAGGGTTGGCGAAATTTCAGGAAGGTCAATGGATTCCCGTCCTGTCGCCCAGCGAAGATAACAAACTGGTGCATCTGGCCTGTATCCACCAAATCGCTCAGTTGGCGGAAGCATCCCCTGATACCGCGGGCGGCAATGAGCCCCTCGTGTTGCCCTCGAAGCTCTTCCCGAACGACGAGGTGAATGATTTGGTCATGCGCGGGTCCGATTATTACATCGCCACACACAAGGGATTGTTCCTGGAAATGCCCCACAAGCCGTACCGGGTCTTGATTGACGGCGCGGAAGTCTATCAACTGGCGATAAGCCCGGAAGGCGCGATGGCCGCCGCCACCGGCGCCGGTCTTTACCTCGAAAATGACGGACGCGTATTCAAGCGCATGGAAGTAAAGGATGAATCGGGCCGCGACTGGGGTTCCGCCGCGATGCGCGGGATCGCTTTTGACCGGGAGGGACGATTGTGGTTCGCCACCGAGGCCGGCGTGGGCTGTAAAACGGAAAAAGAATGGAAGTTTTACACCGGAGCCGAAGGACTCCCCTGCAACAAGTTTACCTGTGCGGCCGCGAGCGGCGATGGTGCCGTATGGTTTGGCACCGAAGACGGCGCAATCCGCTATGACGGCAAGGAATGGGCCTACCGCCAGGGAATGGCATGGCTCCCCGATGACGAGGTGCGCCGGATTGTGGTGGACCAACAAGGAGCCGCCTGGTTCGCCACGCCGGGCGGTGTCGCCTGTATCGAACGCAAACCCATGACCCTCATGGAAAAGGCCGATTTCTACGAAGACGAGATGGAACGGTACATCAAGCGGACGGAATACGGCTATGTCTCGGAAGTGCTTCTGGAAAAACCGGGCGACAAAACAAAAATCATTTACCACGACAGCGACAATGACGGATTGTGGACCGCCATGTACGGCGCGGGCGAATGTTTTGCCTATGGCGCCACCAAGGAAACCAGATTCAAGGAACGCGCCCAGAAGGTTTTCGAGGCGTTGCGCTTTCTGCAAGTGGTGACGCAGAACTGCGAATTCAGCCCCCCCAAGGGTTACGTGGCACGCACCATTCGTTCCGTGGACGATCCCGACCCCAACAAGGGGCGGGTGGACCTTGACAGGATTTTCAAGGCGACCCGCGACAGCCTGTGGAAGGTGTACGAGCCCCGCTGGCCCAAAAGCGCGGATGGGAAATGGTATTGGAAGAGCGATACCAGTTCGGACGAACTCGATGGTCATTATTTCTTCTATCCCGCCTACTATGATCTGGTGGCGGAAACCGAAGCCGAAAAAGAACGCGTGCGGCAGGTGGTGCGCGATCTCACCGATCATCTCATCACGCATAATTATGCCCTGGTGGACCATGACGGCACGCCCACCCGCTGGGGCGTCTATAGCCCCGAGGAACTCAATCATAATCCCGACTGGTGGTATGAGCGCGGCCTCAAATCATTGAGCATGCTCTCCTATCTGACCGTTGCCGAACATATCACCGGCGATTCCAAGTATGGCGCGGCCGTGCGCGAATTGATTGACAAACACGGTTACCGCGCCAATGCCATGTTGCCAAAATTCCAGTTCGGGCATGGTTCCGGCAATCAATCCGACGACGAAATGGCCGTTATGTGCTTTTATAATCTGCTCAAGTACACCAAGGATCCCGTACTGCGCGAACAAATCCTGTTCTCCTTCTATTGCCGCTGGACCCTCGAAGAGCCGGAAATGAATCCCTTCTTCAATTTCGCGTATGCCGCCGTCGGTCTCGACACCACCTATACCAACGTCTATGGCGCGTATTCCCTGAATCCCTGGGAAGGATGGCTTGAAGATTCCGTGCGTACCCTCACCGGATTCCCCCTTGACCGTGTGGCGTGGCCGCGCACCAACAGCCACCGGCTCGATATCATACGCCTCCCGCGCCTGCAAGCCTCGGAACCTCACGATGCGCCCATCCACAACCGGGGCTACCGCAACAATGGCAAAGTGCTTCCCGTCGAAGAACGCTTCTTCGGCCACTGGAACACCGACCCCTATACCTTCGATTATCATGGCCGCGGCCGCGAACTCGCCAGCGGCACGGTCTACTTGTTGCCCTACTACATGGGCCTTTACCACGGATTCATTAAGTAATGACCGTGTGAGGCGCTGAACAGCCCACCGGTTGTTCGGCGCATGTCAATACTGTCTTATTTGCGCATTTCCAGGCGATCCTGAATCGCCTTCAATAATCGGAAGATATACAGCCAATACACAATCAGCCATAGGGGCATCCCGAAAACAATGCCATGCTGATACACGTACAGGCCCGCGGCAATTAATAACGACTCGTATAATGGTCCTAACATCAAAATAACAAACAATAATCGCCGTTCATGCGTCAGGGGGGGCAGGAGTAGATAACGGAAAAGCAAAACGGTCGCAAATGTCATATCGGGAACCCAGGGTATTGCCGCATACCGGTACAATATCATCTTTAACGGGATGAGGATTACAAGATCCATCAGCAGGGGCAAGTCGATACCGCGTCTCACGGTTTCATCCGCCACAAATGGCGGATAGCGCATCAATCGCCGGAAGAATAGAAATGCTTCCCCCCAAAAGATCACCATCCAGCCGGGGATGGGCACCGGCAACCAAGTGGAAGGGGTATACCAATAGACCCCTTTCCACATGGAAAGCACGTCATTGCCGCCGCCCAGCAGAATTCCCAGAAAGAACACCAGCAGGTCACCCCTGCGATACAATAGGGCAAAACGTGCCGCCAAGAGAATCCCGATCAAAAACGTCATGGCCAGGGTATGACGGCCAAAGCAGGCGATGCCCGCCGCCGCGGCAAGCATGACGGCGGCCTCTGCGAGCAGATCCCGCGTGCTGGATATATACGGCCGGGCGTGTTCTCTCGTTTCACCGGTGATCAGACCCATCCTTCAACTCCTGAAGGCGAATTCACGGATTTCGGAGACCAGGCCCGCATGAAGCGGATCGGTCAATACGTGGTGATAGCGCGCCGTCGTGTAATTTTGCATCCAGGCGCAGTTATCCCCGCATTGATCAGGTCCCGGGCCATGAAAGTTCGCGGCATTTTTCATGCCATTGGCGGCTGCCCAACACGCATCGACCGTTGCGTGATCAAGCAGATTCACATAAACGGGCGGGGTATTTTTCGCCCCGCGGCAGGGCCAGGCGATGCGGCCATCGGGATCCACATGAGGCCGCAGAGCGGGCAGGCAGGTATACGGTTCCACATTCAACAACATTTTGAGAATGCGTTCTGAACCGATGATGGGATATCCCTGCCGTTTGCGCCCAAGAATGCGTTCCGCGAGTTCCCGGTAATCGTCCCGGTGGATCATGTCGCGCTCAAACGAAAATCCCTCCTGTTCCTTCCCATGATAGTGCACAGGCACCGGCACGAACCAGAGGTCGCCAAGGTCGTTGGCAAGATCCAATACGTCGCCCGCCATGTCAATGGTTTCGGGGCTGATCACCGTGTTGACGCACAGCTTGAACCGCACATGATGCCGCAATTCACGCAACAGCATCAGGTTGATGAAGACCTGTTCCACATTTTTCACCCCCCAGAGCGTCCGCAACCGTGGAATATCCAGGCCGTCCAGGCTCACGATGATGATGTCCATCTGCCGGAGCCAGCGATGCCATTCAGGGCGTTGGAGCGCCTGATGCAACAGCGAACCATTGGTGTTGATCATCATCGGTTTGTACCCCAGGTGGAATGCGGCGTCCGTGAATTTCGGAAGCTCTTTCACCAGCGTGGGCTCCCCCCCGCAGAAATAGACCGCACTTGTTCCGGTGCGCATGATTTGCAACACGCGCAGGCGTTCCTCGAACGATCGTGGGGTATCCTTGAGATCATAATAGTGCTGGCCCCGGTGGTCATCGCAGTAGGTGCACCGGAAATTACAGGGATACAGCATGCTCCAAATGAAGTAAAGCGGGCGCAGGGCATGATTGCCTTGTTTCCAGCGGCGCCGGTTTATCCAATAATTCCTGCACGCACTGGCAATACTGCGGGCAGCGCGCCATTGGTCCAGACAACGGTCGCCAATCGTATCATCGGCGTCTTTGTGAATCTTGGGCAGGATTTCAGCCGCCAGACGCCGGGCTTCCGCCTGAATGGACTCCCAATCCGGATGATCCGGTTTGTGAACATAGTGCTTGAAAAGTACATTCTCATTTATGGACATGACCCATTTTCCTCTCTCAACCCGTTCATGGGTATCATACCCCATGAAACGGGATGAATAAACTCATTTCTTTGAATGGTGTCCGGCGGTGTTATTCCAAGTCGTTCGCTTGCTTTTCAAAGATGCGACGGAAGATCTACAGTGCCATTCCCTGTGTAATGATTGTCACATACGCCCGGGGATTGGGACCATGCATGGCATCACATGTAAATTCCAGGGAATTGACGCCTGCTTCGAGGAATAGAGGGCCGCCCTGCGGCGTGATCGTGCTGAGGACTTCGCCCTTGGGACCATACAGGGTACAGTCGCCGGGACCATTGAATTCCAGGTAACTTCCGCTCTCCATTTCGATGGGGAACGTCAGGGTGGAGCCACCGAGCGTGATGCGGGGATTCACAATCTTTAGTTTGACAAGGGGCAAGGCTTTGATCGGACTGAGATAGCAGGCAACAGGCTGGTTGACGGGAAGATTGTTGTACCAGAGAGAGAGGGTTTCGATGGCGGCACAATTCACAGCTTCACGGTAAATGCCATAGCTACTTCCTCCATAGGGCCATGCGTAATCCGCGATGTTGCCGCCTTCGAGTTCCAGGAGGTCAAAATAGCGCCAGCCGGTGAAATCCACGGGAATGTAATGATCGCCGATGCCGCCTTGGCCATTGTGACCAGCGCTGAGCAGTTGAATGTTGAGCAGTTCGCCTTTTCCGTCGCCATGCACCCACAGGCCGAGGGCTTCCTTGCCCGTGACGGAGAGCGGGGGAGAGGCGGTCCGCCCGATTTGAGCCCAGGCGCCGTTGGGATTGCTTCGTTCACTCGATGCGGAGAAGAGTCCGCTGGCCGTGCCCGTTTTCACTTGTTCCGTGCTCGTTTCGAGGGTGGCGGACACCCCGCTTTCCGCGCCGCGCACACCAAAGGAGTCTGGGCTGCTGAAGTCTTCGATCACCGCCGCTTCCGGCGAGTCATAGGCGGCCGCGCCCATGAGCGCTTCGATACGGAACCGGGCGGATTGTTTGGCGAAAGTATTTTTTACAACCCATCGATTGCTCCCGCCATCCAATCCGCTAACTTTGTGCTTGGCATACGCCGCGGGAAGTACCTGCCATGTGCCGTCCGCCGCCTGCTGGAGGGTGAACTCCTCTCCGGGCACCCGCATTTTCTCTTTAATGGATTCGGGGAAGTACTTCGCGTGGCGCAAGTCTTCGTATCGCTGGAAGATGGGGGCGAGGCGCTGATACGCGGGAACCTCCTTGATCTTCTTCGGGTCCACGCCCATGAGCGATATGCTGAAATCGTTGGCGAGCGCTTTCCCCATCAGGTATTCGATGTCATCCGTGAACGTGGGCTCGCTCCACAACGAGCCGGCCCCGTCGCTCCAGGTTTGCACGGACCACCAGCCCATATTCATCGGAAGAAACATGTTTGCGCCCTGTTGATTGGCGGCCGCGTGCAAATCCACAAATTTCTTGTGCGAACGGCAGGGATGGTCCCACGCTCCCATGCGCGCGCGCACATACCACAAATGGTGGTGGAACGTGCTCATTTCAAAGAGGGCGGGTTTCTTGAGGCGGTTCGCGATTTCAAACACGAATTTTGAGCCATAATGCCAGGCGTTCTCCGCGCCCCCGAGGATGGCTTCGCCGTCCAGCGCGTCCAGATACATCATGTCGAAGCCGCATTCGTTATAGGTGTCGGCGGCGTTCGCGGCCACTTCACTCAACAGCGTGGAATCGGCGTCGGGGCAAAACAGCCCGAAGCATTCCTTCAAGTGATGCACCTTGGCCCCGGGCTGATGCGCGGCAGGCTGTGTGCCATACGCGCCGCGCGTGCACTCGGTAAAGCCAAACGGCGGTTCCTTCTTTACACCGGCATAGGTGATCAGTTCATCGTCAATTTGAAGGGTCACGCTGTTGTGCACGAAAAAACCCGTGAGCGTGGACATGTTCTTGGTGTCTTCCGTGACCGTCAACGCGTTGGCGTCCGGGGTGATCGCCTCCGCCAACGTAAAGCTGGTGAACTTGCCCAGGCGCGGATCGGGCTTGGGCGTGACATACGGGGTGTCTTTGGCAATAAAGAACGCATAGGTGTGCAAGCCCGCCGAAATGCCCGCCGCATGCAGTTTGTCCAGCACGGCCTTAACGCTGACACGGCCATTGGGAAAGAGCTTGGGATTCGGACGGCAATCCCCGAACCGCAACGAACCGCCCGTATGGAAATCCACTTGATTCAGGCCGAGGCTTTTCACGAACGCCGCCCACTCGTCCACGGTCTCTTCCGTGATCGAGCCAAAATCGAACAAATACGAACCCCGGTTGATTTCACCGTCCAGCGCCCAAGGCCCCCCGATATTCGACCGGGGGAGTTCGTCCGCAGCGGACACTACTTCTTTCATCACGTCGCGCAGTTGGGCTTGCGGACACCCAATCAGGGCCACCTTGGCCCCTTCCATGCCAAAACGCGGATAACACATCGCCCGCAACCGGCTGTTGGGCCCGGGAATTTCATTTACATTTGTTTTGAGGTTCAATGCCAGCGCGCAGGCGGCAAAAGATTCCTGCAGGTTTCCCTTGAGCGTGAGCGGTATATCCACAAACGTCAATTCTTCAATCCCCTCGCCGGTGACCGAAGCCACCTCCAGCAGGGAGTAATGCGGATAGGAGTGCACGATAATTTCAGCCGTGACTCCGGTATCGCCAAAGTCCAGTTTCATCCGGTTCTCGGCGAAGGAAAAGCGTGTGGCATCAAAGGATTGACCGTCCTTTTTAACTCGGGCAAGCGCGGCAGCATCCGGGCTGAGATAGTTCTGGTTGCCTGAGGCGTCTTGGAAGCGCTGGAGTTTGGCGTCTGCTCCGATGTCGATGGTAATGAGGCCGTTTTTAATGGAAGCGGCATCTGCGGGAGCAGCGGATTGCGCCTCGATGGAACCTGCCATCAATGTCAGAACGAACAGGCCGGTAATGAAAAGACGCGTTGCCATGGGCTGTATTCTCCTACTGTTCAAAGCATAGTTTTCAGATCAATGCATGTTATTTGCCAGCAATCAATTCGACCCGCACGTTAAACACCCGCTCGAAAAGGCCGCATTTGCGCTGCCCGCCCCAAATATCTGTCGGACAGGGCCGCCGCTGGTCCACAAGGATTCGCACCAGGGTGTCTTCGCGTTTCACGCGGACCGCTTGGGTCGAGGAGATATGGAGGCGGTCAAGGCCGTCCGCTATCCGCAAAAGGGCCGCCAGCCGCCGCACGATTTCCTGGTCCGTTTCCGATAAGGCCCCAAACAACGTGTGTTCGGGCTTCGGGTCGGCTTTCCGGTGGTAGCGTGCAATACAGGCCACCACCGTGCGCTCCTCGTCACTGAAACCCGGCAATTCAAGCCCCAGAATCACATCGCGCGAATGTTTATGATGCCTCTGTACGCCAATCCGGTAACCCGTGTCATGCAACAGCGCGGCGGCTTCGAGCAACACGCGTTCACGCGGTCCCAACGCATGCAGTTCCATCGTTTGATCAAAAAGCGCCAATGCCGTCTCGCACACCTGCAACGCATGGCCCGGCTCGATGTCCAGTTCGCCCGCCATGGTGCGGACCATATCCATATCGTGATCTGTTTCGCTCATATTGGGTTAGAGTCGCACCGTCTCGTTCGCGGCATCCCAGTGGGCTGTTCCGCCCTGGTCCATAGATAAGATTGCCATATGGGCGCACGCGGCCGCCATCAGTCCCGCGTCCACCGGGGCGATGGGCCGCTGGCGCGTACGCATGCAATCGAAAAAGTTCTGCAAATGCGGTTCGTTCAATATGCCTTTGGAACCCACTTTTTCTTCGGCATCGCCCCGGAAAATGGACATTTCGCTCATCCCCCGGATTTCCAACACGCCCTTCTCAAAAAGATAGCGTTCCACAAGGCCATAATGACCGTTGGCGGCGGTGGTGGTGTAGGTAAAATGGAAGCCTTCCGGGTATTTCAGAAGTGCACTGACCGTATCCGGGCAGGTGCGTCCGTCCCGCAGAAGGTAGATGCCGCCCACGGCTTTCACGCGCACCGGCATGCCGCACCCCGTGATGAAGTGGCACATGTCCATATGGTGCATCATCAAATCCCCGAAATAGCCGTTCGAGTATTCGCGGAACTGCCTCCAATAAAAATACCGGAGCGGATCATAGTCGTATTTTTTTGTATCGCGCAGAAAAAGCGGCCAATGGGTTGTTTCTTCCGTGGCGTCCTTCGGCGTTTTACTCTTGTCGAGCAAGGTTCCGCCGCCATCGCGATTCACATGAACGCTCATCAACTTGCCCAGTGCGCCTGATTGCGCCACCGCCCGAGCCTTGTGGTACATCTCCATGCTGCGCAGTTGCGTGCCCACTTGCAGCACCGCCCCCGTCTCCCGTACCCGGTCTCGAATCGCCTTGGCGGTTTCCCAGGTCAGGGTCATGGGCTTTTCCGTATAGACATCGAGACCCGCATCGAGTGACGCCATCACCACCGGGAAGTGAATGTGGTCCGGGGTGCCCGTGATGATCGCATCGAGTTTTTCCTTCTCCAGCATTTCCTCAAAACGCGTGTACGAGCGCACCCCCGCCATTTTCTTTTTGCACCAGTTCGCGGCGCGGTTACGGTTGGCATCATAGGTATCACATACCGCCAGCACGTCCACCCCTTCCATACCCAGCGTGCTCTGAAGGATGGAGCCCGCCCGGCTCCCGATGCCGATAAACCCGCACCGTATCCGGTCATTCGCCCCCACTATGCTCCGGTGAATACTGGGCGCGGGGGGCCTGGTTTCCTTTACGGGGGTGGCGCATCCCGCCAGCATGCCGATGGCCCCAATACCCGCCGCCTGCCCGATAAATTCCCGCCGTGACGTTCTCTTTTTCATTTTATAGCCCTTTTCGTTCAAGTCCGCGAAGCACTATACCATAAAGGCGAAAACATGAAAAAGAGACGGAACTACTCGGGGGGAGTTTAATCAGTCCGACTGGTCCGACCGATCCGACCGATCCGACTGATCCGACTGATCCGACTGATCCGACCGATCCGACCGATCCGACCGATCCGACCGATCCGGCTGCATAAAAAAACACCAACTCAACTTTATTGAAAACAAACTAAATAATATTGACTTTTCCAGAGTTTTGAGTTATATTTAGATCAAACTTAATTTTGTTGAAGTTTTGGAGAATACCCATGGACGATGAAAAACCGGCCTGGACCACTGCCCTGGATGCGGAAGACTGGCATTTTCTCAAGCGGTTTCTGCTGACCAGCGGCTCGCTCAAGGCGATTGCCGAGGAATACGGCATTTCCTATCCCACCGTGCGTTCGCGGCTGGACCGGCTGATTGCAAAAGTCGAGGCGGCGGACGCCCCGGCCGCCACCGACGCGTTTCATCGTCAGATACGCATACTGGTGGCGGATGGCCGCCTGGAACGGGGCTTGGCCCGGAAGCTGTTGTCCACGCATCGTCAAGTTATGGAAGATCAGGGAAAGGGCACAACTCAAGGAGCGGCATCCTATGAAGCGTAAAATCTTGTTGGTGGCGAGCGCGTTCGTTTTGTTTTCCGGTCTGGCCTGGGCGGAACAGGTGCTGGGAATATATCCGTCGGATGAAGCACCGCAGGGGGTGAAACTGCCTGCCGGGGTTTCGGTGCAGTTGGATGTCTCCGGCTCCACGGATGGCAAGGGTGCCCTGAAAGTAACATATTCGGGAGGTCCGCCGGTGGATGTGATGCTTTTCCATCAGGCGGTGCCGCCTATCGGCGGCGGCATGCTGTGGTATGAGGCCTCGATTCGCGGGGAAGGGGTGACGGGCAAAGCCTATTTGGAAATGTGGGCCAATTTCCCCGATGGGAACAGCTATTTTTCGCGCGCCCTGAATCAGCCGGTGGAGGGCACGAAAAACTGGCGCGGAAGCAAGACGCCCTTTTTGTTGGAAAAAGACCGGGCGCCTGCTTCCGTGGACATGGGCGTTCGTTTTGAAGGCCCCGGCACGGTATGGGTGGATAATGCGCGATTGGTGGTGAAACCGAAGAGTAATCCGCTTGGGATCCTCATGGGAGTTCTGGGCGGACTTTACGGGATGCTGGTGGGGTGTTGGGGCGCGCTCTGCGGCATTTTATCTTCGCGGGGCAAAGGAATGCGGTTTATTCTTGTGTCGGGTGCGGCCTTTATCCTCGTGAGCGCCGTGATGCTGGTGCTGGGCATCCTTTTTTACATTACCGGCCAACCCTATGAATTGTGGTATCCGTGTGTACTCAGCGGCGGTCTGGTGGGGGTGTTAATGGCCGTGCTGTTGCCGGTCATGATGCGCCGGCGCCGCCAGATCGAGGCGCAAAAAATGTCCGCGATTGAACAATCCGCCGATCTGTGAGAGAATCATCAGACGATTGCCGAATGCTGCAACGCAAGAGGGCGTAGTATGTAAATGGGACCGGCACTTCCCGAAAATAGAGATCAACTGGACATGCAGCCGCTCGTTTCTCTAGAAGGAATGGTGGAGCGGATTGTCTATGAGAGCGAAGATACGGGTTTTTTCGTGGGCCGGATGCGCACTTCCGATTCTCATGAGCCGGTCACCTTTGTGGGGAATTTAATGGCCATCTCGGAGGGGGAGACCATCCGGGTAACGGGCCGCTGGGTGGACGATAAAAAGTTCGGGCGTCAAATTCGGGTCGAAGCCTATGAAACGGTGGTGCCCAATACCATCGAGGGAATCGAACGGTATCTCGGCTCCGGACTCATCGAAGGGATTGGCCCGGTATTCGCCAAGCGCCTCGTTGGAGCCTTTGGCGCGGAAACCCTCCGTGTGATTGACGAGCAGCCCGCGCGCTTGCGCCGAGTGCCCGGGATCGGAAAGAAACGCGCGGACCAAATCCGTGCCGCCTGGGCTTCCCGCAAGGCGATACAATCCATCATGATTTTTCTTCAGGGTCATGGCGTTTCCGCCAACCAGGCGGTCAAAATCTACAAGCACTATGGCGAATCCGCGGTGGCGGTATTGCGGGAGAACCCCTACCGGCTGGCGCAGGATATCTCCGGGATTTCATTCCGCGGCGCGGACAAAATCGCGGCACGGCTGGGCGTGGCGAAGGATTCTTCCAGCCGCATCAAAGCGGGTATGCTCCACGTGTTGTCCGAGGCCATGAACGACGGCCATGTATTTCTGCAGGAAGAAGAACTGGTGGCCTCCGCCTCGGAATTATTGGAAATCCCGCTGGAAAAATTGAAACAACCCCTGTTGGAACTCGTGGCGCGGCAAGAAGCCATCCGCGAAAAGGACACGTTGTATCTGCCGGGTATCCATGCGGCGGAAACAGGGTGCGCGAAATTGCTCAAGCGATTGCTGGTCACTCCATATGACCCGGTGCCCATCCAGGTGGAAAAGGCGATTCAGTGGGTCGAAAAGAAAGAGGCCATTGCCCTTTCCGCCGAGCAGCAGGAGGCGGTGCGCATCGGAGTTACCACAAAGGTCATGGTGATTACCGGCGGTCCGGGCACCGGCAAAACCACGGTGATTAAAAGCCTTTTGGCCATCCTGGAGAAAAAAGGGGTCTCGTTTTTGTTAACCGCCCCCACGGGCCGCGCGGCGAAGCGCATGGAAGCCGCCACCGGCCACGGCGCGCGCACCATCCACCGCTTGCTCGAATACAGCCCGAAGAAAGGCGGCTTCGCCCGCGATGAAAATAATCCCCTCGATACCGATCTGGTGGTGGCCGATGAAATGTCCATGGTGGACGCCCCCCTCATGCACGCTCTCTTAAATGCCCTGCCGCCCTTTTGCCGCTTGATCCTGGTGGGCGACGTGGACCAACTCCCCTCGGTCGGCCCGGGCAATGTACTGTTCGATATCATTGCCAGCCAGACTGTCCCTGTGGTCCGCTTGAAAACCGTCTTCCGGCAAGCCGCGCAAAGCGGGATTGTGAGCAACGCCCACGTCATCAATGAGGGGAAATATCCCGCGTTCAATGATTCCGATTTTGTGTTTATCAAACGCCTGGATGCGAAAGGAGCCCTGGATACCGTGCTCGAATTGGTTACGCGGCGCATCCCGGCCAAATTTGGACTGGACCCCTTCCGAGACATCCAGGTGCTGGCCCCGTTGCGAAGGGGGGACGCCGGGGTCACCCGCTTGAACGAAGCATTGCAGGAAGCCTTGAACCCCAAGGGCGCCCCCATCGCACGGCGCGGTTTACGTTGCGGGGACAAAGTCATGCAGTTGCGCAATAATTACGAATTGGATGTCTATAACGGCGATGTCGGGGTGATTACTCTTGCGGACGAGGAGGCCAAGGAACTCGAAGTTACTTTTGATGACCGCGTCGTGCTCTACCGGTACGAGGATTTGGACGATTTGGCCCTTGCCTATGCCGCCACCGTCCATAAGGCCCAGGGCAGCGAGTATCCAGCGGTGGTATTGCTGTTCTTGCCCCAACACTACATGATGCTGCAACGCAACGTGCTCTATACCGCCATCACCCGTGGAAAAAAACTGGTGGTGATCGTGGGGGATGCCAAAGCGGTGGGAATGGCCGTCCGAAACTGCAAGATTGCCCGGCGCAATTCCTCCTTGGCCGAACGCTTGCGTAATACGATTTGACAAAAGGGTGCGAATACGTTAAAAGTATGGAGGTTGTCAATAATGCTCCCCAGGATGGATGGTAACGAGAGGCCATTGAGATGCCTGAAGAACTTGAGTCACAAGACCGCACCGTAAGCACTCCCGGGGAAGGTGTAGGCGGTTGGCTTTTGGTGTTGTGTATCGTGTTAACGATTGGAACCCCGTTTGTCGCGGCGCATAACCTCATTTCCAACTTCCAACAGGCCAGTTCCGAGTTTGAATACATCCGGGGACTCGAAGAGTATCTGTTCTTTGTCATGGGGTTGCGCTTGTTCCTGGTGATCTTCAGCATGCATGCGGGGATTAGCCTGTGGACGGAGCGTCCCCGTGCCGTGCGCACGGCGAAGATATATCTGTGGCTGTTTCTTGTGGGATTAATTGTGGGTGTGGCCACGTTTTTCTTGATGGTCGATTGGCCCAAGGAACGCATGCAAATCCTGATTCGCGAAGTGACGATTGAGGTGGCGCAATCGCTGATCTTCTTCACGGTCTGTTACTTGTATTTGACACGCTCCAAACGCGTGAAAGCCACCTATCTTTTCCCCTAATCAACACAGTGCAGTGAAACAGGGAGCCGTTCATGTGGAACCGTATTGCCATAGTGGAACCCAAGGATAAAATGCCCGATTCCATACAGGAGCGGCTCGACACCCGGAACGCCTTTATCGCGCCGCTGGCGGAGGCGGAAACGGCGCCGCCGGGCACAGTGGCGGTGGTGGGGGAGGCCCGCCGCCTTGATGCCATGCTGAACGCCGCCTGCGCCATCGGCCTCGAACAGGCGGGAATCCTGCAATTGCTGGCGGACGCCATCGACTGCCGGGAGGGCATCGCCCTCGGGGCTTCGGAACGGGTGCGGGCGCACGCGGCCCGTTTCGCGCAGGCGCTGCGGCTGAGCGCGGACGAACAGCTTGTTCTCGAACGCGGCGCGTTATTGCGGGATATCGGAAAACTCAAGGTGCCCAATGAAGTGCTGCTCAAGCGTAGCGTGCTCAGCTATGATGAATGGCTGCTGTTGCAGGCGCATAGCGCGCTCGGGGCGGAACTGCTTCTTGAGCGCGGCTTGGCCGGGGATGTAATCGAAATCGTGCACCATCATCATGAATGCTATGATGGCGACGGCTATCCGGACCATTTGGAAAAAGAGGCCATTCCCTATTTGGCCCGGGTGATGAAAATTCTCGACGTCTATTGCGCCATGACCAGCCCCCGCCATTACCGCGCCAATCAGAGTTCACACAAGGATGCGGTAACGTACCTGAAGAGTGAGCAGGGCAAACATTTTGATCCGGAACTGATCGAGGTGTTTATCGCCTCGGAAGTGGGGGAGGCCCCTTGATTCACGGTGTGGCGGCAGGGTATTGCTGCCCCGCGAGGTTCAACAGGGCGAGAACGGAGGGATCATCCCACCGCGCGCCGCCAAGATGTTTGAACACGATGGTTCCGTCCGGGGCAATGATGAACGTGGCCGGGCGGCTCGTTGTTTGAAAGACCTCCGGAAGCGTGCCCTTGTACGAAAACACCGGGAAACAAATCCCTTCCTTCTGGATGGTGGCGGCCAGGCGCTCTTCGTCTTCCGTCACAATCCCCAGCACCCGAATGTCCTGCCCTTCCGTCTGAGCATATAATCGATTGAGTGCGCCAATTTCCGCCAGGCAATGCACGCACTCCGGATTCCAAAAATTCAACAGAACGGTTTTCCCCTTGAGTTGTTCGAGATCGTACGGTGCGCCGTCGGGCGCGATGACGTTCCAGTTAAAATCCGCTTTCAGTCCGGTGGTAATCGGGGGGGCTTTCAATTTTTCCGCCGTCATTTTTATCCAGTGGTTCTTGAAGCCATAGACGATGCCAAGCGTTCCACACACCGCAATCACAATGGCGAGAATAATCCCTGTGAAACATCCGAAAACAAACGAACGGCTGGGGGTGCGCATGGACTAGGGCCTTTCGTGCGTTTCAGGCTCTTCCCGGGCCTGTTGATCGAGGGCATCGAAGTGTTCAAGCCGTGCCTTGAACTCGGCTTCCTTGCCCCGGTCCGAGGGATGATAATAGGCGCCCCGGAGAATCCCATAATTCTGGGAAACATATCCTTCATCATAGTCGTGTGCATACAGATAGTTCTGGCCGCGTCCCAGGCGCTTCGCGCCGGGATAATGGGTGTCCTGCAAATGCTTGGGCACCTCGATGGTCTTCATTTGCCGAACGTCTTGGGAGGCCGCGTCTATCGCCCTATACGCGGCATTGCTCTTGGGGGCGCACGCCACGTACGTGGCCGCTTGCGATAAAATGATCCGGGCTTCCGGAAGGCCGATGAATTCGCACGCCTGCCACGCCGAAGTGGCCAGCACCAGCGCCATGGGGTCGGCGTTCCCAACATCCTCGGAGGCGGCAATGCAGATGCGGCGCGCGACAAACCGGGGCGTTTCTCCGGCTTCCAGCATCCTCGCCATCCAATAGACCGCCGCATCGGGATTGCTCCCGCGCATGCTCTTGATGAACGCGGACGCGGCATCATAGTGTTCATCGCCCGTGCCGTCGTAATGCAGCATTTTCCGCTGGATGGATTCCTGCGCCACGTCCGCCGTGATGTGAATGCAGCCCTCTTCCGCGGGCGTGGTCAACAGGGCGACTTCCAGCGCGTTCAGCGCCCGGCGCACATCGCCTTCGGCATACCGGGCGATATGGAGCAGCGCATCCGGCTCCGCCCGGACCGTTTGTTCCTGCAGCCCGAGCGCGGGATGCACCAGGGCGCGTTCCAGCAACGTGATGATGTGGGCGTCGTCCAACCGCTTGAATTCAAATATCTGCGATCTAGAGAGCAGGGGGGCCACCACGGAGAAAAAGGGATTCTCGGTGGTGGCGCCGATCAAAATGATGTTGCCGTTTTCCACGTCGGGCAGGAGCGCGTCCTGTTGGGCGCGGTTGAACCGGTGGATTTCGTCCACAAACACTATGGTGCGCTTATTTTCATGGATGCGCCGCTCTTTTGCCGCCGCGATCAATTCGCGAAGCTCCTTGACCCCCGACGTGACGGCATTGAGCGGCTCGAAAACCGCTTTGGTGCGCATCGCGATGATCCGCGCAAGCGCTGTTTTCCCCGAACCCGGAGGACCGAACAGAATCAGCGAGGTAATGCGGTCGGCCTCTATCGCGCGCCGCAGGATTTTCCCCGGGCCGATGATGTGGTCCTGTCCCACCAGTTCATCGAGCGTGCGCGGGGCGATACGGCGCGCAAGCGGCGCTTCGCGGCGCAAACGCTCCGCCGCGGCCATTTCAAACAAATTTTCCTGCATGCCTCCATGCTAACGATGCGCGGGGGGCGGGGTCAAGGCCGGGGCGGAGTCCGCGGCGGGAATAGAGAGGCAGCCCGGTGTGTTTTCCATACAACGATGACAATTGAACTCAACCCCGCGCGGAAGCGAAACGGCGCGGTACATCAAAGGAGAAATGAAGTATGAGTGAGAAACCGAATCAAGATCAGGCCCAATCGTGTTGTACCATGTGCAAAGGTGGATGCCCCATGGGCGGTTCCGGATGGAAATGGTCCGTATTCACCTTGGCCATGTTAATTGTGGCCGGGGTGACCATGAGCACCGTGCTGGCGGGCACTGAAGGCGCCGCATGCCCTGCCACCAAGGCTTCCGCATGCTGTGCCTCGGCCCCGGCGGCCTCCCAAGGCGCAGCCGGTGAAAAAGAACAAGGCGAAGCCAAATCCTGTCCGGCGGCGGCCAAAGATGCCGGAAGTTGCGCGGCCAAATCCGCGGCGGACGGCAAATGCGCCAAGGCCAATACGGAACAGTGCTGCGTGAAGGAAGGGAAATGCCCCAAAGGCAAGGACCCGGCCGTGTGCACGGACAAACCCGCCGAACCGAAGGAAGAACCCAAAAACGAAACCAAATAGCAGCGATAGAAAGTGTACTTGAAACGAAATCCGGCCCGGCGGAGTGAAAAAACGCCGGGCCGGCACTTTCTTTACGCGCCAACCACCTTCCGGCAGATTTCGTTTAACACCTTTCCGTCCACGAGATCACCCAGTTCTTTTTTCATGGCCCCGGTCAGTTTTCCCGCGTGGTTCATCTCCGGGTGCTCCGCAAGATAGGCCCGCACCTTTTCCTCCACCTGCTCCGCCGAAAGCTGTTTGGGAAGAAATTCGTCCAAGGTGGCGATTTCCGCTACGATCTTGGCCACCTCTTCCAGCTTGCCAAGCCCCTGATACGTTTCAATGCTCTGCTGGCGCTTGCGCACTTCCGAACGCAACGCCTTTACCGCCTCTTCATCGCTCAGTTCCTGCTCCTTGGCCGATTCCTTCTCCTTCAGCAGAAGGGCCGCCTTTGCCAGCCGCAGGCATTCGAGACGAATCGTGTTTTTATCCTTCATTGCCTGTTTAATGGCTTCCTGGACATCGCTTTTTATACTCATGAGTGGTTCTCCTTGCTCCGTCCACCACTCTACCGCATGCGCCCCTCATCCCGCAACGCCATTACCTCTTTTTTATCCCCAATATTCCCATTGTCCTTTCTGTTCTGGGTGTTGTTTAGCTCCTTTGGTCGTTTAGGTCCTTTCTCTGGTATCCCGCAATCCCCCTTTGCTCCGCCGATGCCAACCCTTCGCCCCCATATACCGCAGAAAATAGGCTCTGCAAAGAAAAGAAAAATCCCCGGCAAAAGCCTTTTTCCCCTCTGAACGCTATCGTGAGGGTATGCCAGACAATGAGGTGTGGCTGAAATGGGAGCCAAAGGCCATGAAAATAATGCGCCGGGAGAACCGGAATTCAGTAACGCTTGAACCCGCAAAATTGGAGAGGTACATTGCAGAAAACAGGATGTGGTATGAAACCCCCGAGGAAATCCGGGCGGGGCTGGAGTGGGGGAGACGCAAGCAATCACTGCTGCGATGGGTGCGCCGCCAGATGGGCCGCCGTTTGACCCTCAAAGAACGGCGCAGCATCGAACTGCGGTTCTTCCACAACCTCACCTTCGCCGAGATGGGCGATGAGATGCAACTCGATGCCGTCACCGCGTGGCGCGTGGTTCAGGCATCCATAAAAAAACTCCAAAAAGCCGCACGGATGGACAACTCCTGGCAGGAGAAATCATCAAAGAAATAAAGCGTCTGGCCTCGGTCATTCCGCCCGCAACGCCGTTTCCGGCGTGAACACCATGTTGCGGTGATACCCGCCGGGAACGGTGGTTCCCGGGAGCGCCACGCACCGCTCCAGCATCGCGGGGAGCGGCAGTGTGACATTATCCCCCAACACGGAATGAATGAGTTCCGTGCCCGGGGGAATCGAGCAGCCGTCCCCCACCAGGGACGCTTTACCGAGCTTGTGCAGTTGATGAACGCAACACTCGATAAGATCCCCGATGTATGTGATGTTCATATCCCATTCAACCACCCGCGCGATCCGCACGGCATATTCCAGGTCAATGAGAATTTGGATGGAGTCCGTGAGTTCATACTCATCGCGCAAGGCCGTGCGCGGGGTGCGCCGGATGGCATCGAAAATGGGCAGGTCGAACAAGTAAAGCCCGCAGCCTTTCAACAGATTTTCGATATGACGGGGCTTTTCGATCACGCGCCGCACCGTGTTGTCGCCGCGCAGGTAGACGTTAAAATTCTTCTTTACGGCTTCCGGGTCTTTTTCTTCCTTTACGGCCAATACCGCCGCCGAGGGATGGTTTTCAAACACCTCCACCATCAGGGAGAGGTTGGGCACGTCAAAGAAAATATCCCCCAGGAACAGGATGAAGGGACGGTCCACATGGGGTTCGAGTTGCCCCACCGCATGGGCAAGCCCAAGGCGTTTTTCCTGCTCCACATACCGCACATTGAGACCAAAGGCCCTCCCGTCGCCAAGCGTTTCCTGGATGCGCTCCCCGAGGTGGCCAATCACGACAATCACCTCTTCCACGCCCAGGGATTTCAATTGCTCTAACTGATAGGCCAGCAAGGGCTTATTGCATATCGGAGCGATGGGTTTGGGCACCTGCTCACCGAAAGGACCCATCCGGGAACCATGTCCCGCCGCAAGTATCACCCCCTGATATTTTGCCGTGCTCATAGGCCTTCCTAATACTACCCCGGATTTCCTCCAGGGTGACTAAACTGTATCAACTATACTAAACCTTTTATTCCAGCAAAGTATTGCCGTCCACCCGATTGTGGCCCAAAATAGCCGGAAGTCGCAAGTTTCCTACATGCCTGAAAAGGGGCAAATCGCCCCAGATGAGGCATGTCCTGCGAATTCCATGCTGGGAGAAGGTCTGCTACAGGGTACCGCATGGCACGAAAATCAGGGGAAAACAGGCCCGTAACGAAGGGTTTTTCAGTGTGGCACAAGTCTTGCTTTCATCCCGGCGTGGAGTCCTGTTTGCGGACTCCCGCCGGTTTCCCTTAAACCCAGACTATGGGAGTAACCAACCATGCGGATTGGGAGAAAGCGTGTATGATTAAGGCTAAAGGATTAACGATGCATTACGGGCCGGTGGTCGCCCTCGACAATGTGTCGTTCGAAGTCAAGCGTGGCGAGATTGTAGGCTTGTTGGGCCCCAACGGGGCGGGCAAGTCCACCTGCATGAAGATTCTGACCACCTATTTGTATCCCACCAAAGGCTCGGCGGAAGTGGGTGGGCTGGATGTCCTCAAAGACCCCCTCAAAGTGCGCAAAGTGATCGGGTACTTGCCGGAAATACTTCCCCTGTATATGGATATGGAAGTCCGCACCTACCTCGATTTCGTCGCGCGTGCCCGGGGACTCAGCGGCGGCGCCCTCAAGGAACGCACCGGTCAGGTGCTTGATGCCTGCGGATTGCGCCCCATGTACCGGAAAGTTATCCGGGAACTCTCCAAAGGGTATAAACAGCGCACCGCCCTCGCCCAAGCCCTGATCCATGATCCGGAAGTCATCATCCTCGACGAACCCACTTCGGGCTTGGACCCCCACCAGATCATCGAAATTCGCTCCCTCGTGAATCACCTTGCCAAGGACAAAACGGTCATTTTGTCCACCCACATCCTCCAGGAAGTGGAAGCGACCGCCGACCGTATCGTGATTATCAACCGGGGCCGGATTGTCGGGAACGGCACCATCGAGGAACTCCGCGACCGCGCGAAGGACTCCGACCGGATGGTGCTTTCCGTGGCCGGCGAACGCAAGGAAATCGAGCGGCTGCTGTCCGGCGTCACCGCCCTGAAGAAAGTGGAATTCACCGGCGAAAATGACGGATGCACGTCGTTTGTCCTTTACAGCAAGATTGGCGCGGGACTCTGGCGCGAAATCAGCCAGTTGGCCCAGGCCCAGAAATGGATGATACGGGAAATGGCCGACAAGCCGCTCTCGTTGGAAGAAACGTTCCTGACCCTGACCGAAAAAGAAACGGCCGGCGCGGGCAACTAAGGAGTTCGACGAATGAAAAACATTATTTCCATTCTTCGCCGGGACTTGGGCGCCTACTTCACGTCGCCCATCGGCTATATCTTCATCATGGTGTTCATCAGCATCAGTGTCGGGCTGTATATCACCTCCTTTTTCTCGATGCGCGTGGCCGACATGCGGCCCTACTTCGACAATCTGCCGCTGCTGCTGTGCGTCTTTATCCCCGCCGTGACCATGCGGGTCTGGGCGGAAGAGCGCAAAGAGAATACGTGGGAAATGCTGCTCACCTTCCCCATGAAACCCAGTGAACTCGTGCTCGGGAAATTCCTCGCGGCCTTGGTGTTCTTCGCCCTCACCCTCGCCGCCACCTGCACGGTGCCCCTTATGCTCTACTCGCTGGGGAAACCGGACTCCGGTGCGATCATGGGCGGCTACATCGGCACCATGCTCCTCGGGGCCTTTTTCCTCTCCCTCGGCATTTTCTTCTCGGGATTTTTCAAGGATCAGATTGTGGCGTTCGTCGTGACGCTCCTTACCTGCTTCCTCTTCTTCCTCCTCGGCATTGACTTCATCGCCTCCTACATTGACGACAAACTCCCCGGCATGGGCCGCCTCATGTCCGATGTCTTGGGCGTCTTCACCCACTTCTCCGCCTTCACCCGCGGCGTTCTCGATTTCGCGGATGTGCTTTTCTTCGTGGTGTGGACCGTCCTCTTCCTCGTCCTCAATGTCATGTACATTGACGGGCGGAGCCGGCCCGGTGCGCGCGTGATTTTCGGCAGCGCCGTTGGCATCTCCCTGGCCATCGGCCTCCTCTTCAACTACCTTATGGTCGGCCAGAGCTTCCTGCGCTTGGACATGACCCAGGACAAAATCTACACCATCTCCAATGCCTCCAAATCCATCCTGTCGGAAGCCACCGAACCCGTCCACCTGAAACTCTACATCACCCCCCGGGATGAGATGCCCACCGCCATGAAAAACCTCGAACAAGACGTTATAGACAAATTCGAGGAATTGCGCGTCGCCTCGGATGGCAAGATTGACTACACCACCGTCTACATGCGCGTCGCAAATATCATCGCGGACCAGGATGAGAAAAAAGACGAAAAGAAGGAGAAATCGGAAGACGAAGCCATTGAAAAGCGCATGCTCGACAAAGGTGTCGAACCCTTCAACGTCCAACAGATGCAGAAAGACCAGGTAACCAACAAACTGGTGTATTCCAGCATCGGCATCGCCTATAAAGACAAACAGGAGGAAATCGTTCCCCGCGTAATGCCGCAAACCATCGAGGAACTGGAATACCGCATTGTCAGCACGGTCTACAAGCTCGTGAGCGACAAAAAACCCGTGGTGGCCCTTGTCGCCCCCAAGGAAGCGGTTAACATCGATCCGCAGATGAAACAAATCCTCCAGCAGATGGGCCAGCCCATCCCGCAGTCCGAAGACCCCTATGTCTACCTGGAAAAAGTCCTTCAGGCCGAAAAATACGAGGTAAAACGCGTCGAATTGACCAAAGAGAGTCCCTTGCCCGACGCCTACGACACCCTGGTCGTGGTGAATCCCCGCAGCCTGAGCGACCGTCAGCGCTGGGAAATCAACCGCGCCATCCGGGCCGGAAAATCCGTCGTTTTGTCGGTTCAAAACTATGAGTGGGACTACAAGGCCACGCCGCGCGGCAACACCATTACCCGCCGCGACGAAAAGCCGGAAATCAATCAACTCCTTGAAAGTTATGGCTTGGGCGTCAGTGAAGACATCCTGATGGACAGCAACAAAGTGACGCTGAATGTCCAAACCGGCGATCTGATGTCGGATATGCGCGGTGGTCAGCCCTTTGATTTGCCCATGCACATCCTGGTAAACAGCACCAGCATGGATCCGGACACCTCCATCACCAGCCGGCTCTCCTCCATCTTCTACCTCTGGGGCACCGGCCTCAAACTCGACGAAGAAAAGCTGAAGCAAAACGGCCTGACCGCCAAAGTCCTCATGAAATCGGGCGAACGCTCCTGGACCGTGGACGGGAAAGCCCAGTTGACCCGGAATTCCTTCGCCGAGCCGTCATCGAGTGAATTCAAGCAACTTCCGCTGATGGCCATGATCGAAGGCCAGTTCCCTGACGCCTTTGCAGGCAAGGAGCGTCCCGCCTGGCCGAAACCGGAACAGCGCCCCGGCGAGCCTCCGGTGCCCGATACGGACGAAAAAGAAGAACCGGCCAAGCCGGTTGAAGCGAAACCGGGAAAGATGATTCTGCTCGGCTGTTCGGAAATGTTCCGGAAAAACTTCATGCAGGCCGGCAATCTGGATATGTTCCTCAATTGCGTGGACGCAATTACATTGAACGAAAACTTGGTGAATGTGCGCGGACGCAAGCCCATTGACCGGACCATTCCGAATCCTTCGGATGGCCAGAAGTTCGTATGGCGCGCCGCGAATTATGGTTTGGCGAATGCGGTTGTGGCGGGTGTCGGGATTGTGCTGTTTGCCTTGCGGCGCCGCGCGCGCAACGCGTACACCATGTCCTACATGATACGCGGCAACTAAACGAAAGCACGGAGCAGGACCATGAAACCTAAAAATCTTATACCGTTAGTACTTGTGCTGGTGGCGTTGGTGGCGGTGGCCATGGTGATGAAGGCGAATAAAAAACAGCCCACCATGAAAGAACAGACAAAGCTGGAAGACCTTGTGCCCGGGGATATCACCCTGAAAGATTTGGCCAAGGTGCAAGTCTTCACGGGCGCGAAACCGGATGAAAAAGTCATCCTAGAACGCGACGGCGAAACCTGGAAGATCGCCAGTCAGTTCAACGCCCCGGCCAAGAAAGACGTGGCCGAGCAGTTCATCGGCGATGTGCTGAAACTCAAGGGTGAATTCCGCACCGAAGCCACCGGAGATGACAAACTGGACGCGTATAGCCTCCAGGACGCCAAAGCCTTCCGCATCCAGGCGTTCAAGTCCGGCGTCAACGATCCCGCGGTTGATGTGTTGCTCGGAAAATCCCCGAAGACCGGCCAGGTATTTGTCCGCAAGGCCGGCGGCAACCGGATTTATATCGAGTCCACCAACCTGAAACAGGATGCGGGTCTTTATGGCGATGAGGCGGACAAGGCCCCCACGGCGGATAAATGGCTCGACAAGGATATCGTGAAACTCGACAAGGAAAAGATCACAAAGATCGCCCTCACCATGCCCGACAAGGAGTTGGTGTTCGAGAAACACGAGAAGCCGGCCCCTGCCGCCACCGAAGGTGAAAGTGAAGGGGCGCAAGAAGGCGAAGCCCCCAAAGCCCCCGAAAAGAAAGAATACGAATGGGTGCTGGCCTCGGGCGGTCCTGGCGAAAAACACAAGGAATCCGGCATCAACAGTCTGTTGCAAAAGTTTACCGCGCTCACGGCCAACAATGTAATGGATCCCGCGAAGAAGGCGGAGTGGGGCCTGGAAACCCCCGCCTTCAAAGCCGTCGTCTCCCTGGAAGGCAGTGATGACACCGTGATCGAAGGCGGACGCCCCGATCCCGCCGGCAATGGCTATGTCCGCGTTGCCAGTTCCGGCAAAGACACGGTATACGAACTGAACAAATTCACCTTCGAGCAGTTGTTCCCGAAGGGCTCCGATTTGTTTGATCTGCCCAAACTTGCGCTCAACAAGGATCAGATTTCAAAAATTGAGATCAACCAGCCCGAAGGGAAAGTTGTGGTCGAGAAAGATGGGAGCGACTGGAAAGTTGCCGAACCCGCCGCGCCCCTTAATGTCCAAAAAACCACGCTCTCCACATTGGCCACCACGGTCGCGGCCTGGAAAGCCTCCGACTACGCGCCCGCCGGCACGGATGCCGGCGAGTTCAACCGTTCGGTGGTTATCAGCACCCCTGAAGGCGCCCGCACGATTTCCTTGGCGGGGAATTCCAAATCCATCGAAGGCAACTATGCCAAGCTCGATGGCACCGACATGATCCTCACCATGAGCGGCGCGGACGTCAAAAAGGTCTTCCTGAAACCGCGTGATGTCTATGAACTCAAACTGTTCCCCGAGGTATCCGGCGACAAGGTTGCAAGTATGAACCTGCGCGATGGCGATACGTCTTTCTCCATGGCGAAAGAAGGCGAAGACAAGTGGATGGTGACCGCGGGTGGAGCCCCTGCGGAAGCCGATGCGGAAAAATGCACGTCCTTCCTGTCCGGCATTACCGAACTTCAGGCGAAAGACATTCGGTTTGGCGCGGACCCTGCTTCGGTACAGCCCAAGACCGAAATCACACTGACCCTGAAGGAGGGCGAACCGGTAAAACTCGCCTTTAGCGCCGAACAGGATGGGGTGTTCTTGATGACCGCATCCGGCAAGCCGATTGTGTTTGAGGCCGAGAAATCGGCCGTGGAAGGTCTGATTGGCAAGATGAACGCCATGAAAGAACCGAAACCCGTTCCAGCGCCCGCCCCCGCCCCTGCGGAAGGCGAAGCGGCCCCGGCTGTGCCTGTATCGGCTCCCGCCCCTGCACCCGCCGCTAATACCGTGGAGGTCACCCCGGTTCCCGCGCCCGCCTCTGGAAGCGCAGCCCCGGCACCGGCCCCCGCGCCCATCACCGTTGAGATGCCTGCACCTGCTCCAGCCCCAGCCCCGGCGCCTGCTCCAGCCCCCGCGCCTGTGGAAGCTGCTCCGGCACCTGCCCCTGCACCTGCGGAAGTGGCCCCAGCCCCGGCACCCGCCCCCGCGCCTGCGGAAGCGGCCCCCGCGCCAGCCCCCGCACCACAACAATAACTGTTCGTTTGTTTCTCCAGAGCCGAGGTCTTTGCCTCGGCTCTTTTACTATATCTGGAAAGTCTGATCGGTCCGATCTGTCTGATCGGTCCGATCCGTCCGATTTCCCCTCCACCCAATTGACTTTTCCCCGCCAAATGACCAATGATGATGCATCCGCACTTCATGTGCATGTCGTTTGCCATGAGGCGGTGTTCCGGTAACCCAAATCGTAGAGAGGAAGATCAACATGCGTGCCTTGACAACCCGTGGGACACTTGTTTTATTCACATGCTTGTGGGCGCTATCATTTTTTGCCGCCGCCACTGTCAGCGTGCCCACTATTATCGGCGATCACATGGTTCTTCAACAGGGCGTGAAGATTCCCATCTGGGGCAAGGCCGCTCCCGGTGAACAGGTCACCGTCAGCATCGAAGGCTGCTCAAAAAAGACAGTGGCGGACGCTCAGGGCCTCTGGCGTGTTGACTTGCCCAAAATGAAAGCAGGCGGCCCCCATGAAATGGGCATTGCCGGCGCGAAAAATTCCCTGCGCATCCAGGACATCCTCGTGGGCGAGGTCTGGATGGGCTCCGGCCAGTCCAACATGCAATGGACCGTCAAGAACTCCAATAACGCCGATCAGGAAATAGCCGGCGCCAACTATCCCAATATCCGCCTGTTCTACGTGGAGCGCAAAGTGGCCACCCAGCCCCAAGACAACTGCAACGGTTCATGGGTGCTGTGCAGTCCGGAAACCCTCCCTGAATTTTCCGCCGTGCTGTATTTCTTCGGACGCGACTTGTTCAACAGCCTCAACATGCCCATGGGCCTGATCCACACCTCCTGGGGTGGCACGCCCGCCGAATCCTGGACCAGCCGGCCCACGCTGGAGGCGGACCCCGATCTCAATGTCATTGTACAACGCTGGGACAAGATTGTGGCGGAGTATCCGTCCGCGAAACAGGCGTATGACCAGGCGATGGCCGAGTGGCAGAAAGCAGCCGATCAGGCCAAGGCTGAGGGCAAACCGGAACCCAAGAAACCCGGCGCCCCCCAGGGACCGGACAGCCCTTGGCTGGCGGGCGGCCTGTATAACGCCATGATTGCCCCCCTGGTTCCCTATGCGGTCAAGGGGGCGATCTGGTATCAGGGCGAATCCAATGCCGGCCGCGCCTATCAATACCGCAAACTCTTTCCCGCCATGATCGAAGACTGGCGCAGGGCATGGGGGCAAAAATCCTTTTCGTTCTATTTTGTGCAACTGGCCAATTTTACCGAAGTCCTGCCGGATCCCGCCGAATCCGATTGGGCGGAACTCCGCGAAGCCCAAACCATGACCCTGAGCCTCAAGGGAACCGGCATGGCCACCATCATTGACATCGGCGAGGCCAAGGATATTCATCCACGCAATAAACAAGACGTGGGCAAGCGTCTCGCCCTGAACGCCCTCGCAAAGGATTATGGCAAGGACGTGGTTTTTTCCGGTCCGATGTATAAATCAATGAAAATAAAAGGAAACAAGGCCATCGTAAAATTCAACCATGCCGAAGACGGCCTGGTGGCAAAAAATGGAGAAGCACTCAAAGGATTTGCCATTGCGGGCGCGGACAAGAAATTTGTCTGGGCGGAGGCGGTCATTGAGGGGGACAAAGTAGTAGTGTCCTCGCCGCAGGTGAGCGCCCCGGTGGCCGTCCGTTATGCGTGGGCCAACAACCCCGTCTGCAATCTGTACAACGGCGCGGGATTGCCTGCCTCGCCGTTCCGGACCGATGACTGGCCCGGGATCACCGTCAATAAGAAATAAGTAAAGAGTTCATTGCCCTAAAATGCACCGTGTGGTTTTTCAGTTGTTGAAAAGGCTGTTGAGACGGCTGGACAACCCGCGGAAGAATGGTTATACTTTTTCAGGTATGTGTGCTTCGTTGTGTGCGTGCCGGTTGAAAAATCCGGGCCGGAGCCAATAGGAGGTCAATACGTATGCGGCAGGGTTATTTGCTTTCTCTGATTGTGCTGATGGCGGTCTGTATTTCCGGATGCGATCCGGGGCCTTTCACACTCACCGTCACTCCGGATACCATCACCGACGCGATTCCCAATCAACGGTGCGTATTCCTCGCATGGATTAACAATGCCGATACCGCCAAGCAATCACTCTTTCCGATCACCCTGTCCGCCACCGCGGTGGGCGCCGAAGTCATCATCGAACCTTCCGTGATATATCCCGGGCAAATGGCGGAAATCACCGCCATTCCCCTGCCTTTGGTGGGTAATGAAAAGCAACTGCCAAATCCGGAGGAGAGCCGGACCGCCACCGTCACCCTGCGCGCGGACCGGGGCGCCTTTGTGGAAGAGAAGACACTGACGATCAACATCACCTCCGAAGAACAAGACCTCGTCGGGGCGCACGCCGCCGAAGTACTCTCGGAATTTATCCCTTGGCTGGCCGACAACTACCCCGAACTCAATATCAACGAACAAACCCAGTGGACCAATACCATTGTGACTCCCCACATCCTGATTGTGACCCACTACCTGTTTTTCTCCGAGGAGTGGGAAGTCCATGTCGCATGGCATGTCATGATCCCCCCCTATGATTGGTCCCGCATCGAACTCCGCAAGCGATTCTCGGAAACCCTCCCTTCTATGGCCTTCGCGATTCCCTCGCGCTCCGCCAACCCCATCCAAATCAATCCCGTGGAACCTTCCGATATTCTCTGGCGTTAACCCCAAAATTCATTGCACGCCTCCGTTAACCCATCGGGCCAGCAGCCCACCGTTCATTTTCTTGCTTTCTGCCCGCTTTTGCCGTCTTTGGTGTCCTTGGCGTCCTTAGCATCTTTTCCTCCGGTTCCCAGTCATCCCAGACTTCCCAATCCGCAATCCGCAATCTACTGGTGCTATAATCCTTACCCAAAGGAATCCAGACACCATGAAAATAAAACGAAACCACCTGAAACCCGCCCTTCCCTGGGTGCTTGTGGGGCTCATTTTGCCCGTATGCCTCGCCGCGCATGCGCAATCCTCCATCGACACCTCCCGGAAAAACGCCATCGTCACCGCCATTGAAAAAGTATCCCCCGCCGTGGTCACCATCAATGTCGTTCATATCGAACGCGAACGCGCCGTCGAGCCGTTCTTCGATGATTTCTGGGGCCTGTTCGGCGTGCCCTATGAGCGCCGGCGCGCCGTGGAATCCATAGGCAGCGGATTCATTTTTGACTCCGAAGGCCACATCCTCACCAACTATCACGTCCTGCAAGACGCCGACCAGATTTCTTCCGTCGTATTACCGGACGGCCGCACCATCGATGTCGAATTGACCGGTGCGGACGAGCGAACCGATATCGCCGTCCTCCGCGCGAAAGGGGAGGGGCTTCCCCATATTCCCTTGGGCCGTTCGGACGATCTTATGATTGGCGAGTGGGCCATTGCCATCGGAAATCCCTTTGGCAACCTCATGCGCGATCCGCAGCCTAGCGTTAGCGTGGGCGTGATTTCCGCCAATCACCGCCGTGTCAGCCGCGAAGTGGGCGGCGGAGACCGGCTTTACCAGGACCTGATCCAGACCGACGCCGCCATCAACCCCGGAAACAGCGGAGGTCCCCTCGTTAATGCAAAAGGCGAAGTGGTCGGCGTCAATACCATCATTTTCAGCAACAGTGGCGGCAGCCAGGGAATGGGATTCGCCATTCCCGTGGACCGCGTCAAACGGGTAGCCGATGAAATCATCCGCTACGGCCAGCGCCGCAACCCCTGGTTTGGATTCAAAGGCGAGGCGGTGGGAAAAATCGATGCCTACACCCTGCGCCAACTCAATATTCAATCGGAAACCGGCGTGCTTATCACCAAAATCGTCGAAACCAGCCCCGCCTATCGCGCCGGCGTGCGCCCCGGCGACGTACTCCTTGAAGTAAACGGCGAAACCGTCTCCGACCCCACCGACGTCGATTTCATCAACTGGGGCCTCTTCATGGGGGACCCCGTCAAGCTGAAGTTGAACCGTGAAGGCAAACTCGTGTATGCCGAGTTTGCAATCAAAGAAGTTTCCCGTTAAATCCCCCATAACGAGCAACCCCGGAACGCTGAGGCGCTCCGGGGTCAAAAACACGCGTGGAAGTAAATTAGCTGTTCGCGCTCGTAAGGGCGCCCACCAGCGTGCCCAACGAAGGCAGTATGGGGTTATTCGCGCCTTGATCGTCGCACGGCCCCGAGCTCGCCACATACTTCACAAACGACACGTGACCGTCCAGCCACAACACGTTGCAGCCACCCGGAACGTGGTTGAAGAACTGCACCGCGCCCGTGTTCGCGAACTGGTCCATCATGACGAACAACTCGCTCTGGGCTTGGGCAGTCGCCGCCGGATTATTGATGTCCGTAATCAGGAAGCGTTCGATGCCTTCGCGGAGGCGGTAGATGACATTGCCGCCGCCATTGCCATACCCGGTGTAATCCAGTCCGGCATCTTCATCCACCAACTCGATATCCCGGTCAACCAGTTTCCGGGCATCCGCGGCCACCGCCGACGAGACATCCCCGGCCGCTAATTGGCCCAGGATGCTGGTGATGGAATTGAACAGGCAATCCACTGTGGCGCCAAATTGCGCGGGCGCGCAAATCTCGCCCGAAGGCAGACTGCCGCCGATCAAATCAATGGTGTCGCTGACCGTCGTGAAATTACTGATCGGTTCCGGCGGCCCCATTTTGGTCAGGCGGTCCAGCGCCCAGCCAAGATAAACATAACTGGCGTCAATCTTCTCCGGCTTGGCCAAGCTGGTCCCATCATCGCCGAACCAGCAAACGCCATTGTCACGATAAAAATAATCCTTCGTTTCCTGGGCGTCCGACGGACACGCCGCGATATTCGGATCACTCAAATATTCCGGATAGAACGTATCCACCTGCGGGCCCACCGCCACGGCATCGCCATATACCGAACCGTCGCCTTCTTTCTTCAACACTTGCATGTACGGCCAACGCTCCCCTTTCGCTTCGTTCGCGTACATCTTGTACACCAAACCCCACTCTTTCAAATTGTTCTGGCAACTCGAACGGCGCGCCGATTCCCGGGCGCGGGCCAGCGCCGGCAGCAGTATCGCCGCCAAGATGCCGATGATCGCAATCACGACCAACAATTCGATTAACGTAAATCCTTTTTTCTTCATATTAGTACAAATCTCCTTTTTCTCCTGGCTCGCTATAAACCTGGATATAATGCCCACTCGTACACTGTCTCGCAAGAGGCGGTTCAGTGTTCGATGTCATCGTTACTGTAACACATTTGCAGCAATAAATCAAGGCTGATTTCGAGATTTTCGCAAATAGACGTATCCTATTGAAAATACAATAGTTAAGGTCTTATTTCATGCGAAAACTTCCACAAACGGCACCCCAAGAAGATTTTTTTCACGCACCATAAACCAGATAACCAAATATTTCTATATTATCCAATATACTGATAAAGACCATACCCGTCAAGACTGCAGTTTTTCAACGATATCTTCCAAGGCGGAGGTAGTCCGCGCCACTCCCGTGCATACCGGTGCCGAACCTCCTTCTTGATACCGGAAAAATTGGACATGACCATCCATATGCAACACATTGGCCCCGCCGGGGATATGGTTGTACCGGCTGGGTTCCACCGAAAGCTTGTCCATCATAATCCATAGTTCACTTTGGGCTTTGGCCGTGGCCGCTGGATTGTTTATGTCGGTGATGAGAAATCGTTCAATTCCTTCGCGAATCCTATAAATAATATTTCCATGTCCATTGCCCAAAGGCTCATATCCGGTGGGATCCGCCACCTCCTCTGTGATTTCAATGTCCTTGTCCACGAAGCTGTCATCCTGCTGAAAAAACAGCGGCCGCAGCACCGACAGAAACCCCTGCACAAGTTGCGCGGGTCCCTCATCTTGCGCCCCGGGGAAGACGACGGAGAGATCGCATTGCGGATCGCTGTCGTCTCCGATGTCAAACACCCACCCAAGATAATAATAACTGGCATCCAGCAATTGCATGCCCCGTTCGCGCGCCACACAGGGGATGTTCAAATCGGTTTGGTTGGTGGCGGGATTTATATGATCCCCCGTTTTGTGAACCGGATCCGACGGACAGAACATGATATTGGGATCCGTGAGATACTCGGGATATATCGAGGTGGCCAACGGCGCCGCCGCCGCCACGAGCTGTTCCCCGACCGATTCAAACGGGTAAGTCTCGCAATTGAAGGCCTCCATGTATTTTAGGCAGGCTTGCGGAAAGCATTGACGCCGGTCTTCATTGGCATACATCTTGAAGACCAGGCCCCACTCCTTCAGGTTATTCTGGCAACTGGACCGCCGCGCGGCCTCGCGGGCGCGGGCCAGGGCCGGCAACAAAATGGCCGCAAGAATGCCGATGATGGCAATGACGACCAATAATTCGATTAAGGTGAATCCCTTGCGATTTTGCATGAAATCAGTTCCTTGCTGAAGCTTGGGCGAGCGCCCGAACTGCACAGATTCGGTATCCGGACCAACTGCTGCCTCTATTGAGGAAAAGGCTGTGTTCTCAGCCTCCATGCCGCGGCTGCCGGATGTTAGTATACCCCATGTGCCGCCGGAAGAACAACTTGCCGGGAAAACCGGCAGGTCAAAAGACTGGAATATCAGGCGCACTCCGTCTCCGCGCCAGCCTGGATTTCCCCCCCCGTCTTGGCAAGTCCCACCCCATTCGTCATGCCCATAGAGGCCCCAATTTGATTCAACGCGGCCCCCGCCGCATTCTGTTCCGCTTCTTTTTTCGTGCCGCCCCGGCCCCGTCCCAGCGCTTTTCCCTGAATAGACACCTCCACCTCAAATTCTTTCTTGTGGTCCGGCCCCGCCGAACACACCACTTCGAAATGCGGCAAGGGAAAATGATTGGCCTGACAGTAATCCTGCAACCGCGATTTGAAATCCCACACCCGGTCCAGTTCATGCGCACGCTCGAGTTCATGCGCGAACACCCGCACCACAAACGCGCGCGCCACCTCCCACCCTTGGTCCAGATATACCGCCGCTATCAGTGCCTCCAGGCAATCCGCGATCAAAGACGTCCGTTGACGGCCTCCGGACGATTCCTCCCCCCGGCCCAGCCGGATGACCCGCGCAATGCCCAGTTCTCCCGCAACCCGGGCCACGGACCGGCGATTGACCAGCCCGGCGCGCATCTTGCTATATTCCCCCGGCGTGCGCTCCGGGAATTTTTCAAATAAATTATGCCCCACCGCCAACCCCAGCACCGCATCCCCCAGAAATTCCAGCGACTCGTAGTCCGGCAGGGGGTGCGGCCATTCCGCCGAAGCCGAAGAATGGGTCAAGGCGCGGTCCAATAGTCCAAGATCATGAATCTCGACCCCCAACCGGGCGGCCAGTCCCCGGAGTTCCTCCTCCCGTGTGCCCGTCTCACCCATGGCGCCGGAATATCAACGAGACGTTATGCCCCCCAAACCCCAGCGAATTTGACATTACCGCGTCAACACGCGCCTCGCGCGCTTCATTCGCCACCAGATTCACCAGGCATTCGGGATCAGGCGTTTCATAGTTTATATTGGGCGCAATCACGCCCCGTTGAATCGTCAATACGCTCACTATCGCCTCCACCGCCCCCGCCGCCCCCAATAAGTGGCCCATCATCGATTTCGTGGAACTGACCAGCGGCATCGCATCCCCAAACACTAATCGCAGACTCCGCGTTTCCCCGGCATCATTCAATTTTGTGCTCGTTCCGTGCGCATTGTAATAGCCAATGTCCTCCGGATTCATCCGCGCCTGCGCCAAGGCCGACCGCATTGCCGCCGCAGGACCCGTTCCCTCCGGATCCGGCGCCGTCACATGATAGGCGTCACAGGATTCCCCGGCGCCGGCCATCTCGGCCAAAATTTCCGCGCCCCGCGCACGCGCATGCGCCTCGGACTCCAATACCAGCACCCCGGCCCCTTCCCCCATCACGAATCCATCCCGATCCTTGTCGAACGGACGGCTCGCCCGCTCCGGCTCCGAATTGCGGGTCGAAAGCGCCCGCATCGCGCTAAAGGCCGCCAAGCCAAAGGGAATCACCGGGGTCTCCACGCCCCCCGCCAGCATCACCTCTGCCTTGCCCAGCCGGATCGCGTCCGCCGCCGCGCCGATGCAATGCGCGCCCGACGAACATGCCGTGACAATCGCCAGATTCGGGCCTTTCAGACCCAGCCGGATCGCCGTCAGGCCCGCCGCCATATTCGACAATGCCTGCGGCATCATGAACGGTGAAATACGGCGGGGACCTTCGATATGATTCTTTACCGCATTTTCCTCGATATGGTCAATCCCGCCAATCCCCGTGCCGTAATACACCCCGCAGCGAAACGGGTCTTCCTTTGAGAGGTCGAGTCCCGAATGCCGCCACGCCTGATCCGCCGCTTCCATCGCGAACAATGTGAACCGGCTTTGCCGGCGGATGTCTTTCGGCCCCATCCCCGACGGCGTCACATCCTCCGCCACCCCCCCAATCTTGGACGCGATCTTCTCAATGTTGAACTGCGTTATGGCGCGGATGCCCGAGCGGCCCGCGCACAAATTCCGCCAAAAAACCTCCAGCGAATTGCCCACAGGCGATACCACGCCCATTCCCGTTACAACTACCTTCGTGTCCATCGCAGTCCCTATAGAATCCAGCCCGTGGAGGGGCTCCACGGGCTGGAAGGTGGTTTTCAGTATACTGTATGCGAAGCGTCCATGACAAGCGGACGCGGACTATTTGCTCAGTTTGGATTCAATATATTTAATCGCGTCGCCCACGGTGTTGATCTCGTTGGCGTCGTCGTCAATCTCGATGTTGAATTCTTCCTCGAGCGCCATCAGCAGTTCTGTCTGATCCAGGGAATCCGCCCCCAGATCATCCACAAACCGCGCGTCATCCGTTACTTCTTCCACTTTGCGGTCCAAGCGTTCCGCAATGATCTGACGTATCTTTTCTTTTACATCGGTGTCTATAGCCATTCAGTTCACCTCCTTGCATAAAAAATAGGGGCAGCCTGATGCACTTCGCCCACTGCCCATTCGGCCCCTAGTATATACTTCACTGCAAGGCCACTTCAACCTCGGGGCCAGCACGGGAAAAATCCCCGCAAAAAAGCCCTTTTTCACCCCCGTAATTTAAGCACCGCCACCGCCAGCACAAACGGTATCAATGCCGCGAACCACAGTTTGTGTTCGGAAAGGAATTGAAGAATTGCGCCTATGTCAATTTCCATGCTTACGTCCTCAATGGGTTGTCCTATACAAAATCAGTGTGGCCGCCGCGGCCCCCGCTCCCAAAATAAGCCCCAACAGGCACAACCCCCGCTCTTTCATCGAGGCATCACGCCGCGCCACCCCCGTCGCCGCCCAAAGAACCGTCCCCAACGACACCGCCAGCACAATCAACAACAAGGAATTGCGCACCTCCAAAAACAATTCCGTCCGCGCCGCCGGCCAAAACACCAGCCAGGACGCCACCCCGCCCACCAAACTGCTCAGCCAGACCGGCGTATCTTTGCGTCCGCTCGCCGTCAGTACCCGCCGGTTCAACGCTTCCGTCCGCGCCGCCGGCGTCCCTGCGGAAGCCGCCGGAACAAACGCCGCCGTGGGACGGCGATCCTCGTCCACGTCCTCCATTAACGCCGCGAAACTCAACACTTCCGGCTTGGACGGTTGGCCCTCCACGCCCGGTTCCGCGTGCGGGACCACCGGGACGGGGCGAAGTTGCTTCACGATACAGGCGCGGCACAAAAGGCCTTCGTCCGTACGCTGCAAATGCCCCTTGCACGCCAACTGGCCGCATCGCGCGCATAATGCGCCGCACACCTCGCACAACAGGGTCTTGCATTCCGGGCAAAATCCCACGGAACTCCGCACCCGGCACACGGTACATTCCATCGGAGACTCCTCATGTGTGTTCCCAATCAAATCGTATCACAGCGAATCCGTACGCGCAACGGCGGCTCATTTCCCAGCAAGGCCAGTCAATGGATACCCGCTGACAGGCCCCCAGCGATCATACGGGTAATAAATGAACCGGACCTTCCCTACGATATTCTCCAGGGGATCGCACTCCCGATGCGTATGACTGTCGTCGCTGTTGTTGCGGTTGTCTCCAAGCAAAAACACCCGCTGCGGCGGCACCGTGACCGGCTCCGCGATTTCATACCGCATGGGCTCCAGGATATACGGTTCGGAGGCATACCCCCCATTCAGAAACAATGCGCCGCCCTTGACCAGAAGGGTGTCGCCCGGCAATCCTGCTATCCGCTTCACCAGATAGTCGCCCGACATCGGGTCCAGGATGACAACAATGTCCCCCCGCCGGTAGGCGGCATGATTCAAGGTGACAATATAATCGCCCCGCAGCAATGTGGGTTCCATGGACGAGGACGGCACCAGGAAGAAGCGCATTTCCCGCCATGCAAGAAGATAGAGCAGCCCATACAACAGAAACAGCAGCGTTATCAGGCCCGCCTTGTGGCTGGTGAGAAACCGCCATAGCAACAAACCCGCCCGGCGGGAAAATTTCGGCGTTGGTACGCTGAGGTCGCTCATGCCGCGCGGAGGCCACCCTTCATCCGGTGTTCTTCTTGGATTTCTGTTTCAATTCGCCGGACTCCACACGCTCCAAAAGCTGTTTCGCCGGTTCACTGTCCGGGCGCAGTTTCAACGCCTCCCGCAGGCAACGCGCCGCATTCTTCTCGTTGCGCGCTTCCATCCACACCCGCCCTTCATTCAGCCATGTGTAGAATACCGCTATCTCATCCCCCGCCTGTTTGCGCGCCGCCGCCCACGCCTTGGCCGCCCGTTTCCACGGCACCTTCACCTTAAACCGCTCCCCGGCGAAGAAGTTCACCGCGTAATCCACCACCAACTCATAATCCTCCGGGGCCAGTTCCGCGGCCTTTCGCGAACACTTCATCGCATGCCGGTAAATCTTTTTTGGCGTCCAATCCCGTATTTCCTGCACCTGCGGCCAATGCACCAGATACACCTGCGCGATATTATAGAGATAGTCCGGATTCTTTGGCTCCAGACGAAGCGCCTCATCCAAATGCTTCAGGCCAAGACGATAATCGCCGTTATGCACCAAATGCAGGCCAAGATTGTTGTGCGCGTTGCTGCAGTTCGCGTCCACACTCAACGCCGTGTTCCACTCCCGCAACGCCGCTTCCCGTTCCCCGGCCCAATCATAGAGAAACTCTCCGTAATAATTGTGAAGGGATGGGTTGCCCGTAAAATGGCTCAAGCCGAATTCATAGGCCTGCCGCACCAGCATCAATGGCCCGCGCGCGGCGGCCAGGAGTGGGGGAGGGGTGGTCTCGGAAGAATCCCTGGCCTGCTCCATGGCCTGGCGCGCCAACGCCGTTTGCGCCTTGTCAACATCACGAATCGCCTGTGTCAACGCCTTTTCATCGCCGGCCAGCGCCGGCAAATGCTGCAGTTCCGGCGGCAACTCCGCCGCCCACGCCCCGCCGGCCAGCACAACACCAAAAACAATCCAGCGTTTCCACATACGGCTGCTTCCCGTTGGTTAAGCGTTTATGACTCGTTCACGGATTCGACCACAACGATTCCGGAGGGCGTCACCCGGTACTTCTTCGCGTCCTCTTCCAGATCATACCCGATGATGGTATGGTCCGGAAGCTGGACCCGTTTCTCGATGATCGCGCGCCGTATCCGCGAATGCCGGCCCACACTCGCGTTTTCCATGATAATCGACTCTTCCACGTAGGAATAACTATGAATGCGGACATCCAGCGAAAGCACCGAACGATTCACCATGCCCCCGCTGACAATGCACCCCGGGCTCACAATGGAATCCGTTGCCACGCCGAAACGCTTGCCGATGTCCGCGAACACGAACTTGGCCGGGGGCGCCATCGGAAGATTCGTCCGCAATGGCCATTCATTGTCATACAAGTTAAACTGCGGATCCACCGACACCAGGTCCAGGTTCGCTTCCCAATAACTGTCAATCGTGCCCACGTCGCGCCAATACTTTGTAGGCTTGCGGTTCTCATCCTCGAAGAAATGCGCGTATACCCGGTGCGAGTCCACCAGCCGGGGAATAATGTCTTTCCCAAAATCATGCGAGGTCTTCGCCCGTTCCGAATCCTCCACCACCGTCCGCTTCAATACCTCCACGTTAAACACATAAATCCCCATGGACACCAGGGCCATGCCGGGATTATTCGGCAGCGGTTTGGGGTTGGCCGGCTTCTCCTCGAATCCGATGACCCGGTTTTCCGTATCCACCTCCAACACCCCGAACCGGCTCGCTTCTTCAATCGGGGCTTCAATCGCCGCGATCGTCAGGTCCGCCCCGGTGTGCCGATGGAACCGGACCATCTTCTGGTAATCCATCTTGTAGATGTGATCCCCCGAAAGAATCAGAACAAGCTCCGGGTCTTCCTGGGCAATTGAATACAAATTCTGGTATATCGCGTCGGCCGTCCCCAAATACCAACTGTCATTCACCCGCAACTGCGGCGGGATGATATCGATAAACTCCCCCAACTCGTGATGCATGATGTTCCACGCCGAACGGATGTGGCGGGCCAGCGAATTCGACTTGTACTGCACCAGCATCTGAACGCGGCGGCAGTGCGAATTAATGCAATTCGACAACGTGAAATCAATGATCCGGTACATTCCCCCAAAGGGCACGGCGGGTTTCGCGCGGTTCCGGGTCAACGGATGCAATCGCTCGCCTGCGCCTCCGGCCAGCACCACGGTCAGCACGTTCTTCATATGGCACGTCCTCCCTGTCTACGGAAACTACCATCCGCAGGGGCGCCGGCCCGCTTCCGCTGCTCCGCCGGGCCACGCCCATCGGGTATTATACCATCTTATGTGTCAAATCAGAAAAATGTTCCGGCACGCCACCGCGCCAGCAGCCCTCCCCAGGGCGGCCCCGTGAACGAAAACGCCCCCTTCCCATCGGGAGGAGGCGGTGTCTTCGGCCTGGGTTGTCCGGTTCAGCCCTGGATGTTAACCAGTGAGGCGCCATGCGGGTTGATGCCGGGTTCCGGCCGCGCATGCCCCTCGCGCGCCAGCGAATCAAACAGTTCCTGCCACATGTCCCGCACCTGCGTCATCAGCACAATGCATTCATTGATGGGCACGGTGCTCTTCTTGATATTCGCCACCACCAGCAAATGCTGCAAATACTCGTAAATGCGGTCCAGGTTCCCCGCCACTTCCCCCACGTTCATGTTGAGCGCGCCGCGGAGTTCCGCCAATATGTCCTGCGCCCGGATCAAATTGTTGTGCACATTTTCCATCGCGCCCCGTTCCATTTGGCGTTTCGCCTCTTCCGCGCGTTTAATCGCCCCGTTGAACAGCATGACGATGAGTTTGCCCTGGGAGGCGGTTTCCACGTTCACTTGGGTATAGGCGCTCACTTTTACCGCGGACGCTGACATACAACGTTCTCCTTTTGCTGAAGGTTAGTATAGCGAATAACTGCTGGAAAGGCCCGACAGGGCGCTGCTTTGGCTTTTCATCGAAGACATCATCGTTTCCATCGCCGCGAATTGCTTCCGCAACCGCAATTCATATTGGCTGACCCGCTCTTCAATAAGGTCAATCTGATCGTTCAACGACTGTATCTGGGTGGCGAGGGTTCCCCCCGACTTGGCCCGCTCGTTCAAAAAGCCCGTCGCCTTCGTCGCCTCGTCCAGGTAGTCGAACATTAAATCCGCCACCCCCGTCCGGCCGCTGTTCGTGAGCAGCGCGCTGACGTTCGCCCGGTTCTTCCGCAAGGCCTCCCGCAATTTGTCCGCGTCAAGTTCGAGTTTCGGCACCGCGGCGGGATCAAAATCATCCCCCGTGCTGATCCCGATGTTCAGCAGGCTGTCATAGTCGCCAAAAATCCCTTTCACCTGCGTAAACACGTTCTGCATGAGGAAACTTTCGATGCCCTTGACCCCGCTGTCCCCTTCCAGCGCGCCTTCATCGCCCGTCAACTCCCGGATTTTGCTGATCGAATTGTTGAACTCCTCGATGAAACTCTGAACGCCCTTCACGATGGCCTCGTCATCCGATGAAACGGTCACCGTGCTTGTTCCCGTGCTCAGCAGGTTCAGTGTAACCCCCGTGATCGCGTCCGACACCTCGTTCGTGTTCCGGGTTTGCACCACTCCGCCATTCACCGTGAACTGCGCGTCCGTCCCCGCCGTCTGCGTGGCCGAACTCATATTGGTGATGGTCAGGAAATTGCTCGTGTCGCCCGCGGCCCCCAGTGAGATGGTCCGGCTGCCCAGGGTCTTCGACAGCATCACGACACTGTCGGTCGACGAGTCATAACTCGCCGTCACTCCCGCATCCGAGGTGTTGATCCGTTCAATGACATCCATCAGTGTATCCGTGGATGCGTCTACGCTGATTTTGATCCCGTTAATCGTGAACACCCCCGAGGCGGCCGTCCCCGATGCGAAATTTTCCGTGTTCAACACGCCATAGCCGTCAATCGCGCCAAGGTGCACCGTGCTCGTCGATGTCGTGGAACCCGTTGGCCCTGTGTACTGCGTGGCCCCCGTCATCGAAATCGCGCTCAGAAAATTGCTCGTGTCGTCGCTCGACCCGAAATTGATCACATTTGTGTTGCCCGGCGCCGTGTTGGTGAACACCACCTTGTCCGTCCCGGCATCGTACGATGCCGTAACCCCCGCCGCGCTCGCGTTGATGTTTGCCAGCACGCTGTTCAACGTGTCCGTCCCGGGGTTCACCGAGAACGTTACGCCGTTGATGGTGAATGTGCCCGCTTCAACAGGGGTTCTGAGGCCGCTCGAATTCAACGTGGCGCCCGGAGTGATGCTGCCCCCCATGATACTGCTGCTTTTCGCCACCGTCGCGCTCGCTAACTGCGTCACATTGATCACAAACGAACCCACCACCGGGCTCGAGGACGAAATGCTCGACGTCAGCACCGTGTCTTCGCTGGTCGAGGATTTGAAGGCATTGAACACGTTATTTAATCGGAAATCCTGAATGCGGTTGCGCAACGTGAACAACTGCGTCCGCAACTCCTTGATCGCGCTCTGCTGGCCTTGCAGTTTGGTGATGCGTGATTCAAGACGGGTTTTGGGTTCCTGCTTGAGGCTCACAAGCTGCCGGATGATGGTTGACGTATCCATCCCGGAAATAAGTCCGCCTGCACTCCAGCCACTTGACATATCCGCATCTCCTTATCCGTTGCCCAGCCAGACGACCCGGCAAGGTATCACGCTCTTCTTCTATCGGCACTCCCCCTTCAAATCTTTAACCCTGTTCAATTTTTCTGGTTTTTCGTGCGGAAACTATCGAGTTTGGTCACCTTTATCCTGATTTTAACTCATTTTTATCATTTTCGCCACCCAAACCTTGCCCGTCTCATTATTCATTGGCCACTTTGTCCGCCACGTCCACTCTGTCCAGGCTTCATTATACCCCATCCCTTCCCCGGAAACCCGCCATGACTTTCGCGGGTCCACTTCGCTACAATAACCGCTTGGCCCTCACCCAACGAAGGAATACCCTGAGAATGAACGACAACGCCGCCTCCGGCATCCCTTGCATCGCCACCACCGCCGGTGATCTCGAACGCGAATCAAAGTCACGCCTCTACAACCTCCTCGAAGCCCTCGGAATAATGACCTTTATCCTGGTCCTCCTATGGCCCGTGGCCTATCTGTTTGGCGTCCTTGGGAAAAACGATTCCGTCAACACTTTCGCCAACATACTCATTTTCATGGGCGCCTTCTACCTGCTTTTCGTTTCCCCTTTCATCCACAAAGACACCCTCAATTCCTGGGGACTCGGCAGTCCGTGGACCCTCTGGAGCATGCTCCGTCACGGATCGCCCCGCCAACGCGGTATACTGATAACCATTATCAGTACGCTCTTTGTCGCCCTGAACTACGTCTGTTTCTCGCAGTGGCGCGAAGTCGAGGGATTCTTCAAATTCAACAAACTCGCCGCCTTTTTCGGCTTTCCCGAGGCCCACATCGAACAGTTCAATACCAGCGTTCCCGGCGTCTTTTTCGTCCTTGCCTTTGGCAGCCTGCTTTCCTTTCTGATCATCACCTTCGGCATCCGCTATGACAACTTCGGTTCCGCTTTCAAAACTGCCATGCTCGTCGCCCTGCCCCTGCTCGCCGTGACGTTTCTCGCCGCCTTCCTCCACCGCGGCATGGGGGCCTTCAAGAACTTCAGCCTGGGCATGTGGGCGCTTGGCGTGCTCGGCTACGTGTTCTGGGGATTCGTCCAGCAACTTCTGTTCAGTTCCTACTTCGGCACACGCTTCCGCAAAGCTTTCGCCCCCTCCAAGAATCCCAACAACACCTTGCCCCCAGCCGGACGCCTCAAAATGGCCCTCACCTTCGGACTCGCCTTCTCCGCCGTTTCCGCCACATTGGTATTCCTCGGCGTGAGTTATCTCTACGGCGCGTCAAGCCTTTCCTTCACCATCCTCGCGTGGCTCGCCGTCTTCACCTTTCCCATGGGCCTCGCCTACGGCTACTTCTACAGCCTCGACAAAAAACGCCTCCTCGTCGCCACCCTCTGCGCCACCTGCTTCGGGCTTATCCACATAGACTCCTACGGCCTTGTCGCCGTCACTTGGGGACTCGGCATCATTCTCGTCTATGTCTTCATGGAAGAAAAGAACCGCAACCTCGTTGCCCTCGGATTCATCCATGGACTCCTCGGCAGTTCCTTCGGCCAGCTCTTCTCCCACAACGACTCCGGCGTCCTCGAAGTCGACTACAGCGTCGGCCCCTGGAACGTCGAAGACCCCGCCATCACCGGCCTCATTTTCCCCATGCTCTGCATCACCGCCTACATCGCCCTCATGATCTGGGCCACCCGCCACCTCCAAGATACGGAATGATTTCCCCCACCCCGCGCCGTTCTGTTGTTCCCGTCAGCCTGCCACGGAGTAACCGCCGCGAAGGTTGCTACGCAGCATGCCGCTCAGCCCATGCTCCTTCTCATCATATCGGTGTTCATCAGTGGTTCACTATTTGCGTTCTTTGCGCTCCATGCGGTTAAATCTCTTCGCGCTCGTTCCCAACTCATCATATCGGTGTTCATCGGTGAAATCTGTTGATAAATTTCCCTCGTTCCCAAGAACTTTGGAACGCACTTGCAATCAAAGTTGCACTCCGTGCCCTCCGTGCCTCCGTGTGAGCACCAACCTCACACCGAGCCACCAAAACCACATAGAATGACTCCCGCCGGCACCTTTTTTTCTTTTCGTGTGATTCGTTCCTTTCGTGGTAAAAAAAATCGGGAAATCTTTACCACGAAAAACACGAAATGAACGAAAAGAACATTCTTATAATGACCAACTGCGTATAGTTCTGTTCTCCGTGCCCTCCGTGCCTCTGTGTGAGCATTTATCTCACACCGAGCCACCAAGCCCACAGAGAATGGCTCCCGCCGGGACCTTTTTCCCTTTTCGTGTGATTCGTCCCTTTCGTGGTAAATACAATCCGGAAACCTCCACCACGAAAAACACGAAATGAACGAAAAGAACATTCTTATAATGACCGGCTGTATATAGTTCTGTTCTCCGTGCTCGCCGTGCCTCCGTGTGAGCACCAACCTCACACCGAGCCACCAAGACCACGGAGAATGACTCCCGCCGACACCCTTTCCCCTCGCTTTTCTCCGCCAATCTACGCTATACTCTACCCACTGGGTAACTGGGTAATGTTGGGGAAGGCTATGCGCTTCTTCTTGGTTCTCATAACGGCAGTACTGCTTACGCCGCTGGCCGGGGCCACAGCGGTCATTAGCATCCCTTCCAACACCACCGTATCCCCCGGGGAAGTCTTTGAACTCCCTATCTCCATCACCAACGCATCCGGGCTTCTTGGCTATTATTTCGAGTTGCGTTATTCCCCCTTCATGGACTATCTCGGGGTGCGCAAGGGCACATTGACCTCCAGTTGGACAGAACCCCAGGGCAGTGGCGTCATGGGCCGGTGCTATCTCGGTGGATATGGCGCCACGCCAGTCAACGGCTCCGGCGCCCTCCTTTACGTACGGTTCCGCATGGATACAAGCGTCCCAAACGATTATACGGGATTTATCAGCTTCAAAGTGGCCGAACTGAATGACGGCGCCCTCCCCGTGAGCACCCAGCATGGCACGGTGACCGTCCAACGTATCGTCATCGTCACCTTGCCCGAAACCATCGAGGCCGACCCCGGCGACACCCTCGAAATTCCCGTCTCCCTCGACGACGCCACGGGCGTGCAGGGCTTCTTTCTCGAATTGCCCTATGATAACTCCCTCCTGGAATACATAGACGCCACCTTCCATCTTCCCACGTCCTGGACTACCCTGCTGAATCCCCAGAGCAATCGTCTTATCCTCGCGGGACAAGGCATCCAACCCCTCACCGGCGCGCCCACCCTCCTTATCCTTCGCTTCCGCATCCAATCCGAAACACCCTTCGGCGCCGAAACCACCCTCGCCTTTCAAACCACCGAACTCAACGATGGCGCCATCGCCGCCACCGGTTCGGAATGCCACATCGAAGTCGTCAATCCAAATCCCATGCCCATCCACTACCTCACCCTGGGAATCATAATGTTAATCATTCTCTATATATCCTTTCGTAAAAGCCACCTAATGTTCTCAAGAATCCAACATCCGGAGAACAACGCATGAGCACAACTCAGCGAAATATGCCCGCGAAACACACTTTTTCACAACTACACTATCGTATGGACTGCGCAAGCTTGCTTGCGCTTTTTCCGCGCGGAGCTTGCTCCGCGAAACGAAACAGCCGGACAGCAAGCTGTCCGCGAAGAAAAGCGGTAGCAAGCTACCGCACTCCATACCGCCCAATGGGGTCTTGCACGACCCGTCTCAGGACAATAATTCTTCTGTTCACTTCCCTTCTTGCACTAAATGCCATCGCCGCCGATCCTGGCAAAGAGAATCCAGAAGCGAAAGCGGCGGTTCAAAAATTCATGGCGGGACCTTCCGTATTCATCCAAAACGATGGCCAATGGGCCGATTCCTCCATCCGCTTTGCCTTGGACAGTTCCGGCGCCAATGTCGGCCTCACCGATCACGGACCCCGCTTTCAACTCTTCCGTCAACGTGGCTGCGGCATCCCTGCCGCAGATAAGAAAACAGGGACGACCCCCAGCGAGAAAATGGGGACTGTACCAAGCGATGCGAGTCCCCGGGCAGAGGCGGATCTGTCCTCACGTTCCCGCGAAATGCACTCGTTCGGCATGGTATTCGATGGGGCTGCACAAGTCTCTCCAACAGGCCGCGGAAAATCACAACGCACCTTCAACTACCTCATGGGCGATGTCTCAACCCACCGCGAAAACGTCCCCTCCTATGAATCCATCTGGTACGAGGACCTCTATCCCGGCATCGACCTCGAACTCACCGGCCAACGCACCGGCATCAAATACAACTTCCATGTCGCACCCGGCGCCGATCCCCGCAAAATCCGGCTCCGATACGAAGGCATCCAGGGACTGTCTCTCCGCCAAGACGGCGCACTCGAAATCCACCTCGCCGACAACTGGGACTCCCTAACAGACACCGCACCCTACATCTACCAGGAAATCAACGGTCAAAAGAAAACTATCGCAGGTCGTTTCGTCCTGTTGGATGTCCATACCTATGGATTCGAACTCACAGGAACTTACGACTCCATCCTGCCAATCGTCATCGACCCGCAAGTTGCCTGGGGGACCTACATCGGGGGAAGTTTAAATGAGGAAGGATTAGGCATTGCCGTGGATGCCAGCGGAAACGTATATGTAGTGGGCACGACTACTTCTCCCACAGGTTGGGCCTCAGGTGGTTGGAATACGGTTTATGGAGGCAACACAGACGCATTTCTGGTCAAATTGAATTCGTCTGGTCAGCATGTTTGGTCTTCCTATCTGGGAGGAAGCGGTGATGATGAGGCTTTTGCCGTTGCTGTGGATGGAAGCGGGAATGCGTATGTGACAGGAAAGACGTCCACCGCAGGCTGGGTATCTGGTGGTTGGAATACGATTTTCGGTGGGGGAACTTTTGATGCTTTTCTGGTGAAGCTGGATACATCGGGTGCGCATCTGTGGTCCACCTATCTGGGCGGGGCAACTGGTAATGACTACGGCTACGGTGTGGTAGTGGACGGCAGCGAGAATGTATGTGTAACCGGATATACCAAATCCGCAGGCTGGGTATCTTTGGGATGGGATACAAGCTTTGGTGGAAATGGGGACGCCTTTGTTGTGGAATTGACGGCCTCTGGCGATCATGTATGGTCCAGCTATTTGGGAGGTACTGCGGATGACTATGGACAAGGAATATGCGTGGACGGAAGCGGAAATGTGTATATTACTGGATATACAAATTCCTCAAGTTGGGTAGCTGGGGGGTGGGATACAATCAGAGCGGAAAGGGACGGATTCGTAGTAAAGCTTACTGAATCTGGCAACCATATATGGTCTAGCTATATTGGAGGATCTTGGAATGATTGGGCTTATAGTGTGGCTGTAGATGGAAGTGGGAGTGTATATATAACAGGAACTACTAATTCGATAGGCTGGGTTTCAGGAGGGTGGAAATCAAATTATGGGGGCAATGTTGATGGTTTTTTAGTAAAATTGACAGCAGCAGGTGGACATATATGGTCTACCTATCTGGGAAGCGGTGGTACTGAGGAAGGCAGAGGTGTTATCGTGGACGAAGGTAATAATACCTATATTACAGGCTGGACCTCATCATCGTATTGGCTATCAGGGGGTTGGGATACAACAGTTGGGCATGGAAACAATGATGGATTCTTAATTAAATTGAATGAATTAGGTAATCATCTTTGGTCTACGTATTTCGGCGGAAAAGGCTATGAACTTGTTTATAGTATAGCACTCGATGTTGATAAGAACTTGTATGTGACAGGACTTACCGAGTCCTCCAATTGGATGTCATCTGGTGGGGACATGTCACATGATGGCCAAAGAGACGCATTTGCACTTAAGATAAATAATACATCAGCAGGAACCGGGAACCTCATCTTACAATTAACACCGGTTGAGGCTGTGACAGCAGGTGCTCAGTGGAGGAGGCTTTATACAAACACATGGCATAATAGCGGTGAGACAGAGACGGATATCCCCACTGGAGAATATGTAATTGAGTTTAAAAATATTGCCGGGTGGGCAGAACCGAGTATACAATCTGTCAATATTGTGGCTGGAACAACCGTCACAGATACGAGCATCTACACATTGCCGAATTCCAGTATAAATTGGTCAAGTTACATCGGTACTAATACGGATACATCCTACACTGTGGCGTTGGATACTAACGGAAACGTTTATGTAGGGGGAGAAACACGTCTTTCTAGTTGGGCAAACGGCGGATGGGATATTACAAACAGCGGATCTGATGGATATATAGTAAAATTCAATTCCGCCGGCGATCATATATGGTCCACCTACATCGGAGGAAGTAACAATGAATCCAGTTCTGGCTTGGCATTAGATAATTCTGGAAATGTATATGTTTGCGGCGAAACTTCTTCATCATCAAGTTGGGTTTCCGGGGGTTGGAATACCATATACGGTGGCGGCACCTATGATGGATTCATTGTGAAGTTGACACCCACAGGTCAACATGTGTGGTCTTCATATCTTGGCGGAAACAATGAAGACCAAAGTAAATCTGTGGCTTTAGATAATACTGGAAATTTATTTATTTCAGGTAATACATCTTCCGTAGATTGGATTTCCAATGGTTGGAAAACAATTTATGGTGGAGGTGCCTTTGATGGCTTTTTAGTAAAACTCACATCTTCAGGCCAGTACTTATGGTCAACCTATCTTGGAGGAACCAACGATGATAACGGTAAGGGCGTTGCAGTGGATAGCGATGGGAATGTTTATACAACGGGCACAACTTGCTCTTCCGGTTGGGTATCTGGTGGATGGGATACAATATACAATGGCCGCGACAGTTTTTTAGTAAAATTTACATCTGAAGGAATACATATTTGGTCTACATACATAGGCGGTTATGATATAGATGATGCCTATGCTGTGGCCACTGATGTTAGTGGAAATACATATATTGTCGGATATACTAGTTCTAAAGATTGGATATCAGGGGGAGGTGACACTACCTATGGGGGCGGCAACTGGGATGGATTCGTGGTTAAAGTAACTCCATCCGGAGGCCATGAGTGGTCAAGCTACTTGGGGGGGGCGCAAGACGATGTTGCCCGTGCAATTGCTGTGAATAATAACATGGTATATGTTGTCGGTTCTACCGACTCTATGGATTGGATAGAGGGTGGGAGTGATGTGAGCTACAACGGTTGTGAAGATACTTTTTTAGCTACACTATCTACTTCAGGTATTATCGGTTGGTCAACATACATGGGAGGAACTGCTAGAGATGAGGGTTTTGGCGTGGCGGTAGACAAAAGTACAGACACCGCATATGTTGTTGGGTACACCTATTCTTCAGGTTGGGTCTCAGGGGGCTGGAACACAACTTTTGGGTCGTACGGAACGTCTGGATTTGTGGTTAAGATAGTACAGTCATGGCCTAGCATCCCTGGCTCGACAGCCATTGGCTTGGATACAATCACATGGCTTTGGCAAGATAATTCGGATGATGAGATAGCATTCAAATTGTGGGTTAATGTCGGGGAGGGACCACCTGTTACATTAGCATACACCACGTCAGCAGATGTGACTTCATGGCAACAGTCAGGGCTTGCATCAAACACACAATACGCATTTCAGGTATCTGCGACATTCACAAGTAGTAACAGCGGGAAGACTCCTAATTATTCGGCATGGACTGCCATTGAACCGGTAAATGATCTGACCTTCAGTGGTGTCACACCATACAGTGTAAATGTCAATTCGACGAATACGCCAAACAATTTGTCCGAAGGCTCTTCAGGACTCTGTTTTTCGAATGTGACATTAGGTATTGATTCAGGGTGGTGGACGAATAATACCCCCTGTACATTGACAGGTTTAAACCCGAATACGGAGTACACATTCCGTGGGATATCTCGTAATGGGGCTGGCGTACAAACAGTTCCCACTATAGCAGCGAAGTATACGCTTGCTGCAGTTCCTCTTGACCCTATTGTACTTCACCCCGCAGAGCACCCTGCCAGCGCTTATGCGCTCGATGTGATTATTACAGGAGGTGATGATAACCCGCCCACGACGATATATGCCATTCAACTTGCCCCAAATGTTAATGGAAATATGTGGGTGCAGGCAAATGGAACGGTGGGTTCATCGCCTGCTTACCTGACAGGCCGCATGTGGGCGATGAAGCGTGTAATGGGTTTAAATAAAGCGACAGCCTATACATTTACAGTCCATGCGAAAAATAACGATGGTATTGTGACCCCTCCGGGGCCAGGAACAACCGTGACGACGCTTGACAACCTGCCGCCAAGTGCTCCTGTGCTTTCCATCCCGGCCCTTCAAAGCGACAATGCCAACCTGCTATGCACGATAAGCAATCCGAGTATAGACCCCGATGGGGATCAAATTTTGTACGAATTCGATTGGTATGTGAAGCATCAGGGCGCTCTGGGTTTCAGCCTGTTTCGCGATGGTGTTCCCGAGACGGCTATTTCAAGCCAAGTAAACAATACAGATACAATCGTGAATGATGTTTGGTATTGTGTGGTGATACCGCACGATGGAGCAGAAAATGGCGCCCCCGTAACAACCGGACAATGCACCATTGTTCAGGGTGGAGTTATTCCCTCATACATTTCAGAAGCTGTAAGTCCTGCGAGCATTACATTGGGACAGAGTGTGACGGCTCTTGGGCAGATTTTCCCGACTCCTATGGGAAGTGGAACCATCTCTTTCCACAGTGTATCGCCGTCAGGCACTGGTTCAGATCTGTTTCCGGAAGGCACGGTATTCGCTTCTGGTACGTATTCAAAAACCTTTTATCCCTCGGAAGCCTCGGAAGGCCGAACGCCATGGACATTAACCGCGTCGTGGCCGGGTGATGCTACGTACCAAGCCGCTACAAGTTCATCAATGACCTTTACCGTTCTTAAAGCCCAACCCTCCCTTTCCGTTTCCCTGTCCGCGTCCGCGATAGGCGTGGGGGAGAGCGTGACGGCCACGAGCACGCTGAGCGCTTTCCTGCCCGATACCCTGAAACCCCTGCTGGCAAGCCTGCCCATAGCCCTCTACCTGCGACAGCCGGACGGGACCCCTGCGGGTCCAGTATCTGGAACAACAAACAGCAATGGCGTGGCCACGTTTGCGCCCTCGGCCTTTACGGCGGCGGGGGTGTCATTTACGCAGCCGGGGACGTGGCAGTTCCTGGCGGAGTTTGCGGAGAACAATAATTTCCTTCGGGCCACCTCGTCGAATTATGACGCGCCGGAAACGCCGCGCCTCACCGTGAAGGATGGCGCGGGCTATGCCGTGCTGTGCGTGGGCGCGCTGAACGACGCGCTGCCCGGCGGCCTTGGCGAAGGCCAGAAAGAGCATATGAAGACAGCGGACTTCGTGTACCGCAGCCTCCGCGAGCGCGGTTTCGCCACGGACGATATCTATTACCTCCGCGAGGGTCCGGTGCAACCTGCGGTGGACATCTTCGTGAGCGACACCACGCCCAGCCAGGGTGATGTTCAGCAGGCCATTGAGGAATGGGCGCTGGAGAAAATGAATGCAGCCCCCGGCCCGTTGTATGTGGTGCTGATTGACCACGGCGCGGAAGACGCCTTCTACGTATACTCCGGCAGCTACAACGAGACCCGCCAGATCACCCCCACGGAACTGGATTCCTATCTGGACACCCTCCAAAGCGGCCTCACCGGCGGAGCGGTGGACGAGGACCTCGTGGTGGTGGTCGGCGCGTGCCATTCCGGCAGCTTCGTGGACGAGGTCTCGGGCGAACACCGGATCATCCTCACCAGCACGGCCCCCGAGGAAATCTCCCACCGGGGCGTAAAGAATCCGCTGAATGTGAATGATGTCCGGGACGGCGAGCCCTTTGTGACGGAACTCTTCCGCAACGCGAAATTGGGCAAGCCCCTTAAGGAATGCTTTGAACTCGCCTCGCTCCAGATCGAGGAATTCACGCTGTCCAAGACCAACGGCATCGGCCGGGCCTTCGAGCCGCAACACCCGCAACTGGACGACAACGGCGACGGCGTGAGCACGGCGCGTCCGGACCTGTCGGTGGTATCCGGCCGCGATGGTGCGTATGCCCACGAAATCATCCTCGGCTTCGGCGCAAACGCGGGCGAGGGCGCGGGCTGGATTGACGCGACCCGCACGCTCGTGGTGGGTCCCGGAGAGTCCGTGGAACTCTATGCGCGGGCCACGGAAACCGGCGGCACGCATCCCGTCTGGCTGGAAGTGAAAACGCCGCTGTACGACGGCGCAACAGTGGCCGACCCCACGCTCCCGGAATTCCAGCAGGTGCTCGATTTGCCGCAGTTCGACTATGAGCCCGGCATCAGCGACCTCGCACAAGGGATCTATCGCTGGTCGCAATTTGACACCACCTTCGACACCCCCGGCACCTACCAAGTCTATTACTACATCAAGACCGAACTCCCCGGTGGCAAGGAAGAGACCAGCGCGCACCTGCTGACCACGGTCTACCGGCTCAAGGCCGGCAATCAGCCGCCCTCCGCCGTGCAACTGACCTACCCCGAAGACGGCGCCACCGTGCCCACCTACAGCTTCTTCGCCTGGACCGAAAGCACCGACCCCGAAGGCGACACGGTGAAATACCGCGTGGAATTCGCCAGCGACATCAACTTCACCCAGGACCTCATCGCCAAATCCGGCGTGGCGGGCACCTTCACCCAGGTGGAGAACCTCCCCGACGGCGTGACCCGCTACTGGCGCGTGCTCCCCGTGGACCAATACGGCGCAAGCCCCACGGTGAACGAAGTGCGCACCGTCGTGTTCAACAACAACAACCCGAGCGTGCCCGGCTGGGCGACCGGCACGGTGACCGACGAAATCACCGGCAGCGGCATTGCCGGTGTGACCGTAAACTGCAAACGGAACGGAACTGTGATGGGAACCGCCCTGACCAACCGCAGCGGCGAGTACTTCCAGGGCATGCTGGACGCAGGCTTCTACACCTTCGAGGCGGAGAAAACCGGCTACGTGTCCCAAACCAGAATGATGCAGGTCAACGAAAACGAAGGCGCGGACGTGAACTTCGCCCTGCGCCCCGAGAACGCGCCGTTCAAATGGGGCGAAGTGAGCGGCGACGGCATCACCGGGACCATCGACGGCTCACTGAGCCAGCGCTGGGTCATCGGGCTGGTTGAGAGCTTTCCCGTGGCCCCTGAAATCGAGTATCCCCTGTTTCCCCCGCAGGCCGATGTGAGCGGCGACGGCGCGGTCCGCACCGACGACGCCTATGAACTGCTGCGCTGGAAAGTGCGGCTGATCTCCAAATTCCCCGCCGACACCAACGGCGACGGCTACGGCCCCGAATCCAAGCGCCCCGCCGCGAACGCGGAATTGTCGCAAACGTCCCGCCAGATCAGCCTGCCCGCCGATCTGACCGTGAATCCCGGCGAAGAAATCGAGGCGGGCCTCTGGCTCGACGACGGAACCGGCCTGCACGACTTCTACTTCGACCTCACCTACGACGCCACCGTGCTCGAATACCTCGGCGTGAGCAATGGCACCCTGACCGCGCCCTGGTCCGAACCGCTTGTGAACGCGCAACCCGGACGGTTGCGCATGAACGGCCTCGGCGTGCAGGAACCCACCGGCGCGGGCACGGTGGTGGTGTTGCGCTTCCGCGCCCTCCCCGGAACCGGCGGCCAGAGCAGCGCGCTCCATTTCGATGCCGCCGACCTCAACGGCGCCCACCTCCCTGTGACCTACACCCACGGTCTCGTGACCGTTTCCGGAGGAGCAGAGGGCGTCCCCTCTGAAGGCTCACTGGAAGGTACTGCTGAAGGCAGTATCGAAGGCGCGGAGGAGGGCGAATCCGAAGGTATGGCGGAAGGTCAACCTTCTGAAGGCTTAATCGAAGGCGAGTCGGAAGGCACTGCTGAAGGCGAAGTTCAGCCACCGTTCAGTTGCCAGTGCGACGGAAGCGATCTGACCCTTAAAAACCTCCAACACCTCCTTGGCGACCTTTTCATCGGCTTCCTGAGTTTGATGATCCTCCTCACCTGGAGCATCCCCCGAAAACCATAGAAATCCATGTTACCCCATAAATTTCTTTTTCGTGTGGTTCGTCCCTTTCGTGGTAAAAAAATCCGGAAAATTTCACCACGAAAAACACGAAATGAGCGAAAAACGGATCCTGCTTTATGATCGATTACGTCTTTTTCAATCCCGCCTTCTTGCAACCAAGTGCCTCATTGAGGTATAAATAGTACATGGGTGTCCGCCCGAAGCCGCTGAAACCATGTTATCGTTTCTCTTCGTTCAGCGCCTGTATCTCTTTAACCAAGTACGATTCGGAAAGAAGTATAAAAATAGCCATGAACCGGTTTTTTGTGACCACGCTCTTGCTCTCGTGCAGCAATGTCTTCATGACCTTTGCCTGGTATGGACACCTCAAAAACCTCAACCATCGTTCCTGGGTGATTGCCGCCCTGGTCAGTTGGGGCATCGCCCTGTTCGAGTACCTCATCCAGGTCCCCGCCAACCGGATTGGCCACGAGGTCATGAACGTGGGGCAGCTTAAAATCCTCCAGGAGATTATCACCCTGACGATTTTTGTCCCCTTTTCCATCCTCTACATCCGTGAAAAACCCAATTTGGATTATCTTTGGGCCGGCTGCTGCATACTCGCGGCCGTGTTTTTTCTCTTTCGCCGGAAAATTTTCGGCGCCTAGACGGACGGGCCGGATGGGTCTGACACGCTGGACGTGCCGCGCAGAACGATCAAATCGGCGAATGTGCATGGGTTGTGGTATTATCACACTTCACACAAGGATATAGACATGAATTTAATCGTCGAACCCTCCGCCTTACGAGGAACCGTTGAGATTCCCGGTTCCAAGTCCCACACCATCCGCGCGGTGGCCATTGCCGCTTTGGCCAATGGGGATAGCATCATCGAGGAACCCCTCATTTCCGAAGATGCCTTGGCGGCCTTTCGGGCCTACCGCGCCTTTGGCGCCACCATCGCCGATGAAGGCCGCATCTGGCGCGTGACCGGCATCAACGGCGCTCCACAGACCCCGGACAATGTCATAGACACCGCCAACTCCGGCACCACCATGCGCATCGCGCTCGGCAGCGCCGCCTTGCTTCGCGGCGGGCTCGCCGTTCTCACGGGCGACGGCCAAGTCCGGCGGCGTCCCTGCGGCCCCCTCCTTCAGGCGCTCAACGACTTGGGGGCGAAGGCCTGTTCGACGCGCGCCACCGGCACTCCGCCCGTCGTGGTGGAAGGACGCCTGCGGGGCGGCAGCACCAGCATCGAAGCCGTGACCAGCCAATATGTCAGTTCGCTCCTCATCAATACCCCCCTTGCGGACGGAGACACCCATCTGCGCGTCCCGCTCCTCAATGAAAAACCCTATGTCGAAATGACCCTCGATTGGCTGAAACGCCAGGGCATCCGCGTGGAACATGCGGAGGACCTCAGTGAATTCCATATCCCCGGCGGCCAGAGTTATCCCCCTGTCCGCCGCAGAATCCCCGGTGACTTCTCATCGGCTACGTTCTTCCTGGCGGCGGGCGCACTCGGGCATAACGACATCGTTTCGAACGGTCTGGACCTTGCCGACACGCAGGGCGACAAGGCCGTGGTAGACTACCTGGGCCAAATGGGCGCGGACATCACTATCGCGGAAACCACTATCCGCGTAAAGGCCGCCGCGTTGACCGGCTGTGAACTCGACCTTAACGCAACGCCCGACGCACTGCCCATGATGGCTGTTATCGGCTGTTTTGCCCAGGGAACCACCCGGCTCGTCAATGTTCCGCAGGCGCGGCTCAAGGAAACCGACCGCATCGCCGTCATGCGCCTCGAATTGGAAAAACTGGGCGCGCGCATCACCGAACTGCCGGATGGACTCATTATTGAGGAAAGCACGCTCCATTCCGGCACGGTCGAAGGCCACGGCGACCACCGCGTTGTCATGGCGCTGGCCATCGCGGGCACGCGAATCCCCGGCGGCCTGACCATTCACGGCTACGAAGCCGTAAGCGTTACGTTCCCCACCTTCCTGGAAGCCCTCCGTGGAATCGGGGCCAACGCCCGGCTCCAGGAATGACGGGGCGGCAGCAACTGTTTTTACTGTAAGGTGCTTAAAACAACGGGTTATCGGGAAAGAGTATCATGAACATCGTCATTATGGGTCCGAAAGGCGCGGGAAAATCCTCGATTGGCCGTTACTTGGCCGAAACCACGGGATTTCAAACCATCGAAACAGACGCCTTGGTCGAACAACTCCACGAAACCCGCGACGGCCATCATCTGTCCTGCCGTGAAATCTTCGCCGAGCATGGCGAGGCTTTTTTCCGTGAACTCGAACGCGAGGCCGCACAACAGGCCGCGCAGAACGATTGGCATCTCATCATTACCGGCGGGGCCATCATGCTCGACCCGGATAACCGCCGCCTCCTGAGAAACGACGCCCTCCTGGTTTATCTCAATGCGCACCCGGACATCCTTTGGGACCGCGCCACCCAAAATGGCATTCCGCCCTGGCTCACCGGCCCCAATGGCAAGCAAAAATACATCGAACAGCTTCACTATCGCGAAGACGTGCTCCGGCCCTATGCGGATATCTTGCTCGACACCACGCAGGGAGCCCCGGAAACCCTGGCGGAACACGTGCTCCAGCGCATCAGCGAAGAACTCGCCATCCACTGCCGCTCCGCCAATACCTACGGCGAGATCATCCGGGTCACCACCTTCGGGGAAAGCCACGGACCGGCCATTGGCGCCGTGTTCGACGGGCTCCATCCCGGGATAGAAATCTCCGAAGAACTCATCCAGCGCGAACTCGACCGGCGCCGTCCCGGCCAAAGCGCCATCGTCACCCGCCGGAAGGAAAGCGACACCGTACACATTCTTTCCGGTGTATTCGAGGGCAAAACCACCGGCGCGCCCCTTGCCATGGTCATTTACAACGAGGACCAGAAATCGGCTGCTTATGAGGATATCAAGAACCTCTTCCGGCCCGGACATGCCGACTTCACCTTCTACAAAAAGTACGGCCTGCGCGATCACCGGGGGGGAGGGCGTTCCTCCGGGCGGGAGACCGCCTGCCGGGTCGCCTGCGGCGCGGTGGCCCGCGAGATTCTGGCCCAACGCGGGGTGCGCCTCGTTGCCCATGCCGTCGAAATCGCCGGCATCCCCGCGGAAACCTGTGACTACGCAGTGATTGAAACCAATCCGGTCCGATGCGCCGACCCCGTGGCCGCGCAAAAAATGGAACAAGCCATCCTGGCCGCCCGAAAAGACCGCGACTCCGTGGGCGGCATCATTCAACTCGATATCCTGGGCATTCCTCCCGGTTTGGGCGATCCCGTGTTCGCCAAACTCGATGCGCGCCTCACCGCCGCCCTCATGACCATCGGGGCCGTCAAAGGGGTTGAAATCGGCCTTGGCTTTCAACTCGCCCGCCTGCGCGGCAGCGAAAGCAACGACAATATGGATAATGGGACCTTCCTCTCGAATCATTGCGGGGGGATTCTAGGTGGCATCTCCACCGGCCAGCCTATCGTCCTCCGGGTGGTTGTTAAACCGACCTCGTCCATCTCAAAACAACAGAAAACAATGGATATAAACGAAAACAGCCAGAAAATAGAGGTTCATGGAAGGCATGACCCCTGTATTATTCCCCGTGCCATTCCCGTGGTTGAGTCCATGGCTGCCCTCACCCTGCTTGACACCTGGGAAATCCAAAACCGCCTCCGGCCGAATTGGGCTGATGCATGAAAGCAAAAAAGTCTATTCTACAAGTCTGTTTGAAAATCAGTAACGCGAAGCCGGCCGGGTTGGAGTGTTAAGAATTTTCCTTTGAGTGAACCGCTGAATCGCCGAACCACCGAGACTACCGAATCAGCAAGTTCACGGCGTGCTGTTGATGGATAACGAATGAAGATCACCCCACTATTCATTCGTGTCCCCGCATAGACCATCCGTCCGAAGTCTTTGTCTTCAGTTAATAAGATGCGTTCAAGCTGCTGAGCAAGCTCAGCCACCACCTCATCTTCAGCCCCTTTGTACACCTCGGCAATGGATAGAACATCATGACCCGCTGCCCGTAAAGCGCGCACAATGATAAAATCACAGCTTTCATCCGCGATAAAGTCCATAAACAAACCGTATCTACGAAATTAGAACGACATTTTCTTCCAGGGCGATTCTGTCTGCGGCATATACCAGCGCCGCATGGATGTCATCCGGGGTCAGATTGGGATAGGCATCCAACAGATCTGATTCCACCGCTCCTTCACCTATCTTGCGCAATATCAACTCGACCGTAATACGGGTGCCGCGGATTACAGGTTTCCCCATCATAATCTTGGGGTTTATTTCGATGCGATTTTCCGAAGACATGGCTACACTTTCGGTGACGTTCCAGAAATAGTATACCCTGAATTCTCTATCGTTGAGGGACGAATCCCGTTTTCTATGCGTTGCACGAAGCAAAAATCGCGTATAAAAACTATATGTCTCAGGTTTGCACCAAGCTGGACAGCTTGAGGATCGGCATGAAGAGGGCCACGACGATACTGCCCACGACCAAGCCCATCAGGCCGATCAACAGGGGTTCAATCAGGCTGGTGAGGGCTTCGACGGTCGCCTTGACTTCGGAATCATAGAAATCCGAAATCTTCATCAGCATCGCTTCCAGCGCGCCCGTTTTCTCACCAACCGCGATCATGCGCGTCACCATCGGGGGGAAGACTTCCGCGCGCGCCAAGGGGTCCGCCAGGGTTTCGCCGTTGCGGACGCTGTCCGCGGCTTCGCGAATGGCTTTCGCATACACCTCATTACCGGCCGTGCGCTCCACAATTTCCAGTGCCTGAAGGATGGCCACGCCGCTCTTGGTGAGGGTGCTCAGCGTTCGGGTAACGCGGCTGATGGACACCTTGCGCAGCAGGCCGCCAAACACCGGCATGCGCAACTTGAGCGCATCCAGGTTGTAGCGCCCGTTCTTCGTGCTGCCATAGACCCGGAGGAACATGACAATTCCGACGATCACGCCAATAATGATCGGCCACGAATACCAGGTGCGCAATATGTCGCTGATGTGAATAAGGATCATGGTCGGCGTGGGCAACTGCCGCCCGAATTGTCCGAAAATCTTTTGGAACTGGGGCACGACGAAGATAATCAGGCCGGCCGCAATGAGAATAATCATGCTGAATGCCACGACCGGATAGGTCATGGACGACTTGATTTTCCGTTTCAGTTCTTCACTGGCTTCCAGGTAATCCGCCAGTTGGAGCAGCACGCCGTCCAGGTCGCCGCCCGCTTCGCCCGCGCGGACCATGCTCACGTACAGGTCCGGGAACGCCCGCGGATGTTTGCGCAAGGCGTCGGAAAAGGTTTCGCCCGCCTCGACATCCTTGGCCACCGCGTCGATAACCTTTTGAAAGTTAGGGTCTTCCGCCTGTTCCCCCAGAATATCCAAGCCCTGCAACAGCGGCAACCCCGCGCTCACAATCGTGGACAATTGCCGGGTGAAAATCAGCAGTTCTTTGGTGCGCACGCGCTTGTTGCCCTTGGCGGCGCCGCCTCCAAAAGAGAATAATCCCTTTTTCGCATCCACTTTATCCACCTGCAATCCCCGGTCCTGGAGCATTTTCAACGCTGCTTGCTGACTGTCCGCAGTCACGGTTCCTTTCTGCTTGGAACCATCCCGTCCTCGCGCCAGGTATGTAAAGGTCGGCATAGACTAGTCTCCTTCAGTTTCTCCTCCGCTAGTATATGCGGAATGTGCCGCCATGACAAGTTTTTTGTTTCAGGCATTTTAACCCCGTTCCCTGCTATTTTCACACCGGCATGGGCCGGGAACCCATACGGAGCGCCAAGGCGTAGCCAGTCGCGACAGGTCCACAGACCGCGTGAAACGATGCCGCTGGGCGAGACTGGATGGCACTTGGGTAGTGGGACCCGCCCCGGCGCCCGGCCAGAACTTCTTCCGGCCCATGCCGCTTGTGTTCGAGCAAAAACCGTTCCCATGCCTATTGCGGGGAAAAGGCCTTTTTTTCAACAAACCCGCATGAATTGAGCGCATTTGCGGAGGCGCCACCGCCAGAAAATCGTCTCTTTGACGAAGAAGGTTTCAATTCCCCGGCGGCATTTTCAGTACATGGCCCAGCGCACCCTCAATGGACGGATAGCGGAAGGAAAAGCCCGCCTCCATCAACCGGTGCGGCATTACCCGTGCGCTGGCAAGAAGCATTTCCCGGCCCATTTCGCCAAACAACATCCGCACGGCGAAGGCGGGCAGGGGGAACAGGGTGGGGCGGTGCAAGGTGTTGCCCAGCGCCTTGGTGAATTCACGATTGGTCACGGGGTTGGGCGCCACGGCGTTCACCGGGCCGTGCAATGTGTCCAATAAAAGGGCGGATTGTATTATCTGAAGCAAATCCTCCAAGACGATCCAGCTCATGTACGCGTTCCCATCCCCAATCACGCCGCCCAGTCCCCATTGAAACGGAGGCAGCATCCTGGCCAACGCCCCGCCGTTTGAACTCAATACGACACCTGTGCGCAGCCGTACCACACGCACTCCCGCGGTCTCCGCCAGCATTGCCGCGGACTCCCAGGCCTGGCATACTTCCGCCAGAAACCCCGTGCCGGATACGCTGTCTTCGGTTAATTCTTCGGCCCCCCGGTCTCCGTAGTAGCCGATGGCCGATGCCGACACCAACACCTTCGGCAAATGGTTCAGATGCGCCAACGCATCACACAGCAATTGGGTTCCCAAAACACGGCTTTCCAGAATGCGCCGCTTTTTTTCAGGCGTCCAGCGGCCGGTGGCGATGTTCTCCCCCGCAAGATGCACCACACCGTCCAAATCTTCCAACGCTTCGATTTCAATAGTGTTTTTCGCAGGGTCCCAGGCCACTTCCACACCCGGAAAGGTTCCCTTGCGGCGCATCAACCCAAGCACTTCATGGCCCTCGTCCCGCAACCTGTTGGTCAACGCTGTCCCCACCAATCCCGACGCGCCTGTCACAAGAATTCGCATGCTTCCATATCCTCCATGGAGAAGCATAGTGCGATTGAAGAAACGCTTCAACTATTATGTGAAATCCCTATGAGCTTGGGCAATATGAGATAAATATACGTTTGATGTGCGCATATGTGAAGTTGGCTGTTCTTGTGTCCACAGGGGAGCAACATCAAATATACTGATTCTAATGACGCGGGGGGCGCCAGGAGGAGAAACCCAGGAACGCGGTCAGCAGAAGGGTAAGTAGCATGTCGCCTTTGGCGGTTGAGGAGAAGGGTTTTGGGTCACAACCTGGGTGGTTGCCGAAACATCCAGGCACTTCGCCCTCGTCCTCTTCTGTTGAACCTTCAGGCACCCCTTCTTCCATCCCTTCTTCGGCACCTTCGGTTAAACCTTCCGTGGGTATGTCTTCGCCTTCAACCGTGCCTTCTGGTTGGCCTTCTTCGGGTAAACCCTCTGTTGCGCCTTCTTCAGCGCCTTCCAGTATGCCTTCAGGTTGACCCTCCTCCGGTGAACCTTCGGAGGGCATGCCTTCAACTGGTTCACCTTCCACTGCTCCCTCAATTACTTCCCCTTCGCTCTGCCCTTCAAGCAGTTCCCCTTCCACCGCCCCTTCCGGTTGTCCTTCAACAATCTCCCCTTCGCCCTCTTCCGTTCCCTCGACCATGCCTTCTTCCACGCCTTCCCCTTCTTCCAGGCCTTCTATTGCGCCTTCCTCCGTGCCTTCTTCAGTGCCTTCTATCTGGCCTTCCATTTCACCCTCCCCCTCGATTTGGCCTTCTTCAGAACCTTCGATTGCGCCCTCTATCTGGCCTTCCTCTTCCCCTTCATTGCCGACGGTCAGACAGATGTCGTCGAGCGAAATGTTGCCCAAGCCTTGGTTATGGCACTGAAAACGCAGGGCGTGTTCGGCGCCATCGGCGAAGGCGGAGACATCCAGGGTGACGGGGGCATAGTTGGCATATAGAAGCCTATCCGCCTCGGTGATAGTGCAGAGTGTGTTGTCGTCCATATGCACCTGGAATGTGCCGTAGGATATCCAGCCGATCCGCAAATAGAAGGAAAGTGTGGCGGTTTCCAGGGCCGGGATGGTGAGCAATTGTGTGATGGGAGTATAATTTACTTCTGGGTTACGGCCCATCCAACACCACCATGCGCCGGAATGCGGGCCGACGGTGCCTCCGCCTATGCCGCATTCATCAACATTGCATATATATTTTTTGTTGCCAGAGATGGTTGATTCCAACCATACCACACTGGGCAATCCCGCCTCGAAACTTCCATCCGCCACGGCATTGCCCGGACACTCGAATACAACTTCACCCTCTTCTTCTCCCTCCTCCGGCGCGCCTTCGGAGGGCATGCCTTCTCCTTCATTCGCCACCCCGTCATAGGTCATGACATCGGGTCCCGAACATAAATCTGGAACTTGGCAAGTCCGGCTCGAGCAATTGCCCCGGGTGGTCCCGCCCAGTACCCATAGCTTATTGTCATAGGCCACGGAAGCTGATCTAAAACGATATACACAACTGGTAATCGTATTGTCGAATGCCCACGTTGCGCCATCTGAGGAGTACCAGGCGCCTCCATAGGGACTACTCGAACAATCTCCCCCAATCATCCAGATTTTATTGTCAAATACCGCAAGGTTGGGATATAGTCGAGGCCTCCATTCGGCATGTTCGCATACCTGAGTCCAATTCACGCCATCTTCCGTGCTCCATATGTCATTTAACCAATCATCTACAATGCCATTTGACCATACACCGCCCATCAACCAAAGATGATCATTGAATACAACGGAAGCAGCACCCCGTCTGTCTATCCATGGCGCCGCCTCTAATACACAGGTCCAGTTAACGCCATCGGAGGAATTCCAGACATCGTTGTGATCGCCGCCATGCCTAGGATCATCTCCGGCAACACCACCGAGTACCCACATCTTGTTCTGGAACACCGTTACGAGGTGACAAACACGATACCGAAGCGGCGTTGATTCCGCCACACAATTCCACGTGATCCCATCGGAGGAATTCCAAATGGCGCTTGAATTTGTTCCACAAATTATCCACAGCTTCCCCTCATACGCACAAGCAGGTCTTCCTTCAATCCATGGTGGATTGGCAGTTATCTGTGTCCACGTATACCCATCGGATGAAGTCCAGACGCCATAGGTGGCACTTAGAATCCATAACTTCCCATCAAAAACGACCGCACCATGTGAAGTGCTGGGCGCCCATGGGGCGTGATCGAGCACTTGCTCCCAACCCGCCGAAGCATTTATCGGGAATGCAAAAATGATGAGTATTGTGCAAAGACCACGTATCAGCACAGGTCCTGTCGATAAGGTTGGACGGTTCATAGAAATAACTCCTCCTGTCTATTTGCCTTGGCTGGAGAGCCGGTCCGCGCAGCCGCCAATGAAGCATCGGCCCTTGAGGATCACACTGCCCGCCGGCACGGTATTGGGGGCTGTTGGTTCCAGGGTGGAATTCGTAAACGATTGCGACGTAATGATCGCCATCGTGTCGCCCGCGCCGTTCTTGATCCGGAATGAACGGGCCGGCATGCCCGTATTCAGGCTGATACTTACACGTTCATAGAGCTTGCCCTTGATGAACATTTCCGCCGCGTAGTGCAACAACGGTGTATTCACCCGGACAATCTCATCATTGTTGCTATCGCGGATTATGAACTCATTATCGTCCGTTGGATTGAGATTAAGGGCGCCCGCCACTTGTGTCAACCCGCCTTCAACCACGAGATTGCCCCGGTCGTCAAAGGAGGCGCAATGCTTGTTTTCCTCGTTGCGGATAACAAAACGCGGGGCCTTGGCCAATTCGAGGGCGGCGGCGGCATTCAAACGCCCATAGCCCGTGTATTCATCACGGCCGGGGCCGGCGTCTTCCACTTCCGTTCCGCCGTTATAGGTGCGCGTATAGTCGAGGTCGGTCGCGGAGAATTCGAGTATTGCCTGCACCTGATTAGCGCTCAACCGGGGTTGGTTATTCGCATCGAGCGAACTCGCGAATAACAGGGCCGCCACCCCGGATACCTGTGGCGTGGTCGAAGACGTCTTGTCAAAATCATCTGTATAGCCATCGTTAGTGTTTAAGGTCCATATCTTGATCCCTGATGAACAGATATCCAGCTTATAGCCGTGATTGGTCCCCCAGGAAGGAACATGGTTGTTTGCGTCACAGTCACAACCAAGGCCCGGCAGACAAGGGCCCTGCCAATATGGATTGCATGTGTCATCGATTAAAACATTCCCCGTGTTTGAGCCAAACTTACGCATCTGAACATCGCATATGTTCAATGCACCCACGATGAGCACGGTTTCCAGAGCCTGCGGATAGGGGAAATTGTTATACTCATCATGATTGTGGGCTCCCGCGATTGGGAGGACGTCGGAGGCCCGCGCGTTATTGAGGGCGAGGGTCAGCCCGTTGGGCAACGTATACCCGCCCAGGTTCATATTAAGAACCCGTGCACCATTGTCCACCGCATAGTTAATGGCGTCCGCCACGTCTTCCGTGAAAAGGCAGCAACCATCGTTTTCGGCACGAAGTGGCATAATTTTACATCCTTGCCGATAGTTGCCCGGATTGACGAGCCAACCGCCTGCAATGCCCGCCATGCCTATGCTGTTGTTGGTGAGCGCCGCGATCACACCCGCCGAAAAGGTGCCGTGCGCAAAGCCTGGTCCCTCGGGTATTTTGGGATTCGTACAACACCCTCCACCCTCATTGGGGCTGAAATTCCAGCCATAGCGGTCATTGACATAGCCATTGTCATCCTCATCCACACCGGAGGTGAAGCTTTCATCGGAATTTACCCATTGGTTACTGGGGTTGCTCAAGTACCCATTACTGCCTGTTCCCAAATCCGTATGGCCTTGCCCGTTGTATTGTTGATAGTAGAGATCAACGCCATTGTCAATAACCGCGACGACAATGTGCTCACTTCCCGTGATTGAAGTCCACACGTCCGGCATGTTAATGCCATATTCCGTGGCGGAAGCGGTGTGCAAGTAGTATTGATCCGGGATATCCTCCCCTTCCGCTCTTTCATAATACATATCATTGGGATTGGAGGCGAGGTCATCCGCGAGGTAGATTGTGCAGGGTCCTGAATTGCGAGGGGCGAGTGTCTCGGTATATAGGGTGGCCAGTTCCGCGGCGTTGACGCCGGAGGCCTTGCTCACCCGGAGATAATAGGCCACGCAGTCAATCTTGGGGTACCGGAGGACACGGTCTATCTCCACGGCATGCTTTTTGTTTAATTCCGCCAGTTCCTTCTCCGGCGCGGGTTCCGAGAAATCCAGGTAGAACCGATTTGTAACCGCGGAAAAATACCGCATGAATTCGATCACGGGCGCGGCATACTCAATCTCGGAGAAGGTTTCCAATTGACGCAACACGCCCAGGACTTCATTGTTTGACAGCGATTCCTTCAGCGCCACCACATGAACCCCTTTTTTACCCAGGTCGTTCCAGAGGGCGTCTGGAGCGAGCAATCCATTCGATTTCATAATTTCCTGCTTTCGCGCCAATTCCAGGCCTTCCGTAAAACACACGGCTATGGCCTTATTTGACAGGGTCATGGTAAGCGGCCCTTCCTGCTCCTGCCAGCCCAAATACGATATGGCCGATTCCGCCGGCGCCCCGGAGCTCTGTGGCGCGCTTGCGAGGGCAACGGCCATCACCATTAGAGTATATACTGTCATGGTTCGTGTCTCCTGATCAGGTTTCTCCCCTGTTACTCCGGCGGGGAGAAACCGACTGAAGCCATTTCAGATTAGTTGGCCAACGTGATGATCACGTCGCCGCCGGTGGTTTTGATTTCCAGATCATTCTTGCCGCTGCCGCCCTGTGCCGAAGCGCTGGTCCATTTGATGACGGAATTCTCTCCTTCCGCGAAAATGATCGTCTCCGTGTTACCGCTTTCGCCGTAGAAATCGATATTGTCGCTTCCCGGGCCCATGTGCAGTTGATCGTTGCCGCTGCTCATGTAGATGAAGTCATCACTGCCAGCCATGCGAATATAGTCTGTAGCATCCGTGAAGTGCAGGTTGTGTTGCAGCAATTCCGCGTAAGTGCTGTCAAAATCGTTCTCATCTCCCCCTAGGGCTCTGAATCCTTGATATCTTAAGCCGGTGTTATAGGCCGTGCCCCATGTTATGGACGCGAATGCCGAAATGCATACCAATATCCCAATCACGAATCCTGCTGCACGAACCATCTTCTGCTTGTTCATATTCTGGCCTCCTGTTTGTTGTTTGGAGTGTGTGCAAATAACCCAATGGTCTTACCGTCCCAGCACGGAACGATGAGGCCGTTTTGCAGGTAAAAGAAATTAGTTGAATGGCCTGCATTGTTCCGCATGAGGAAATGCCCGTGATAGCTCCATCGGATTGGGGGCGGGGGAAAAAGCAATTCAACTGGGCATGACGGGGGGGGGGGGCAGATAGGGATATCCCCTTGCAGGCCACCCCGGATTGTGTCCTGCTCAACCACTGTATAGTACCCCGTTTCCGTGCCATGAAAAAACCTCATACATCTAGCACGCTTTCAACGCATGCTTTTCTATATACACCCACAGAGGTGGTTTGTCAAGAGAAAAATTCACCTAGGACATGTACAAATGCACGAATACTATGTATTGGGGTTGCAAGGCTTGCCATAACGCGAAAAGTGATGAAATCCCGATGGATTGTCCAGAATCGACATTGAGATTTGCTTCGATTGCACATGGAAATGGGGTGATACCGCCATATTTGGGTGATTTTAATGCACACACAACGGATGCAAGAAGGAATGTGTGAAATTCAACGTAATACCGCGTTTAGGCGGCGGCCCTGACTGTTTTACATCTAACAATCAAATGGGTTACAATCAGGGGGTCAACCATAACCGCCATGGAGCAGACCATGACCTCGTTGAACAAAGAATTGGAATTGGACCGGCCCATCGAGGATGTGCGGCACGAGACGGTATTGAATCTGGTGCACACGGCCAACCTGCTGTCGTTGCACGGGGCGGCGCTTTTCCGGCGGTTCGGGTTGACCGAAGCGCAATTCAATGTTTTGTTTGCATTGAAATATAAGAAGAGCCACTGGACGCAATCGGATTTGGGCAAGCGGCTGGTGGTGACACGGGCGAGCGTCACCTCGGTGCTGGATAAACTGGAAGCCAAGGGGTTGGTGAAGCGGAGTCCCGTGGCGGGGAACCGTCGGATTTATCATGTGGAAATTACCCGCAAGGGCTTGGAATTGGTGGATAACGTGGAACCCATCTACCGCCATAACATTCACCGGGTATTGTCTGGTTTGGATGATGCGGGATGCCGTCAATTGATACGGCGGTTGGAACACATCCGGGAACAGGCGGTTGCTCAGAGTTGAGCCGGCCTGCCGGAGTTACGCACCGTGATTCCCGAGGGAAGCGGTGAGGAGAACAAAGCATGAGTGCATCGGAGCGTTCTTCCGGGAAAACCCTGGATGCCTACCCGAAGCTGGGATTTTGGTCGCTGATCGTGACGCAGTTTCAAGGGGCGTTCATTGACAATGCCTATAAAATCATCATCACCCTGCTCCTGCCGGTGTTAATCGCCAGCCCCAATTTTCCCGCCACGGCCGTGAGCATGATTGTGTTTAATCTGCCGTGGATTCTGTTTCCGGGCATCGCGGGGGCGTTGGCGGACCGGTACAGCAAGCGTTGGATAACCATAGGAACCAAAATCTGGGAGATGGGGGTGGTCTTGTCGGGGGTGGTGGCGGTAATGCTTCACAATCCGTATATATTGCTGGGCACCTTGTTCATTCTGGCCACGCAGAGTACTTTTTTCAGTCCGGCGAAATATGGCATTCTGCCGGAGACCCTTCCGGAGTCGCGGCTCTCGTGGGCGAACGGCCAACTGAACATGTGGACGTTTCTGGCCATTATCCTGGGGACGGCGGCCGGCGGCATTCTGCTCCAGAGTTTCAAGACGCAGCTTTGGATGGCCATGCTCATCATGCTGGCCCTGTCCATCGTGGGGGTGATATCCGCCTGGTTCGTCTCCCCGGCCAAACCCGCGGAACCGACGCGCAGAATTACATTAAATCCCTATTCGGGGGTGGGGCACTACCTTAAATTGTTTTGGCAGGACCGGCGGTTGTTTTTCACGCTGGTGGGCTACTCCTATTTTTGGTTTGCGGGGCAGTTTGTCATCGCGAACGTGATCGAATTGGGAAAGCTGACCCTGGACAACGAGACCATGCAGAGCCTTCTGCTTTCCATGATGGCGCTGGGCATCGGGTTCGGGAGCCTGGCGGCGGGATACTTGTCGCGGGGCGCGATTGAACTGGGGCTGGTGCCGCTGGGATTGGGCGGGTTGACGGTGATGGGCCTGTTTATGGCCATCCCAGGGCATGGTTTCTTGGCCAACGGCGCGCTGTTGTTCTCCATGGGCTTTTTTGCGGGGGTGTACGATGTGCCGCTGGCCGCGACGCTGCAACAGCGCAGCCCCGCCAACATCAAGGGCGGCATGATCGCCACGTCCAACCTGTTCACGTTTGGCCCCATGCTCTTCGCGGCGGGATTATTCATGCTCTTATTTAATGTACTGGAATGGAGTCCTCAGACGCTTTTCCTGGCTTCCTCGGTATTCGCGGCCCTGGTCACCCTGTACATGTGTGTGAGTGAACCCATCATCGTTGTGCGCATGGGGCTGTGGCTGATTAACACCTTCTTGTGCAAATTGCACGCGGAGGGCCGGCAACGGATACCCGAACGCGGCGGCGCGCTCCTGGTGGCCAATCATCTTTCCTTTCTTGACGTGCTGGCGATCCTGTCTTCCACGGGCCGTGACATTTATTTCGTGGTGGGCCGGGAAATCTACAATACCCCCTGGATTCGGCGGATTGCCCGGACCATGGATATCCTGCCTGTCAACTCGGATGGGGGGCCGCGCGCGATGGAGGAAGCGGTGGAAGCGATCCGCAATGCGGTGGCGCGCGGCTGTATCGTATGCGTCAACATGGAATCGCGATTGAAGCAGGACGGGGAGCCGGTCCCCTGGTTCAAGGATTACCGACATCTGGTGCAGGGGCTTCAGGCGCCCATTCTCCCCGTATACCTCACCCGTATTTGGGAAAGCTGGTACACCTTCAAGGACAATCAGGTGAACTGGAAATGGCCCAAACGGTGGCGTTTCCCCGTGGCGGTGATTTTTGGCGAGCCCATGCCTCCGCAGGCCACGGCGGTGGAGGTGCGCACGGCCATTCTCGCGCTCGGAACGGATTGGTACATGCGGCGGAAACACCAGTTCAAGGTGCTGCACCACGGATTCATTCACCGGGCGCGGTTGCATTTGAACAAACTCGCCATCGCGGATGCCATTTCCGGCGATGTCACCTACTTCAAAACGCTGGTGGGCAGCCTGATTTTTGCGCGCAAGCTGAAGAAGATTTTGGACAAACAAAAAATGGTGGGGGTGCTGGTGCCTCCTTCCGTGGGCGGTGTGCTCAGCAATGTGGCGCTGCAAATGCTCGGCAAAGTGCCGGTAAACCTGAATTACACCGCCACGGCGGAGATCATGGCCGCGTGTGCGCGGAAATGTGACATCACGCATGTGCTGACCTCGAAGAAGTTCCTGGAACGGCTCCCGCTCCAAGTGCCTGGAAAACCGGTCTTCCTGGAAGACATAAAAGACTCCGTGACAAAAAAAGACCAGATTATCGGGATGATCTTCGCCTTGTTTGCCCCGATCCGCGTCATCGAATGGAGTTTGGGCACGCCGCGCCTGACAGAAGATGATCTTGCCACGGTAATATTCTCGAGCGGCAGCGAGGGCGATCCCAAGGGCGTAATGCTCACCCAGCGCAATATCATCAGCCAGACCACGGTCGCCGCGGAGATGTTTCCGCATACGCCGGACACCCGGCTGATGGGATTCCTGCCCTTTTTCCATTCCTTCGGCTTCACCGGCACGCTGTGGATGCCCATCGTGAACGGAGTGGGGGGGGTGTTTCATCCGAATCCGCTGGAACCCAAGCTGGTGGGTGAACTGGTGCAAAAATACAAATGCAGCATATTGATTGGCACCTCCACCTTCCTGCAAGGCTTCATCCGCCGCTGCACCCCGGAACAATTGCAAACACTGGCGTTTGTGATCTGCGGCGCGGAAAAACTTTCCCCGCGCGTGCGCATCGCGTTCAAGGAAAAATTCGGTGTGGAACCCATGGAGGGCTATGGCACCACCGAATGCGCGCCCGTGGTGTCGTTTAACTTGTACGATATTTCGTCACCGGGTTTTTTCACAACCTATTTGAAGTATGGAACCATCGGCAGGCCGGCGGCCGGCATCATGACGCGCATCGTTGATCCCGACACCGGCGAACCCCTGCCCCTCGGAGAAGCGGGATTGCTGGAAGTCAAAGGCCCCAACATCATGCTGGGATATCTGGGGCAGCCGGAAAAAACCGCCGAAGTCATCCGCGATGGCTGGTACTCGACCGGCGACATCGCCGCCATGGATGAGGATGGATTTATCACCATCACCGACCGGCTGGCGCGGTTCAGCAAGATCGGCGGGGAAATGGTCCCGCACACCAAAGTGGAGGAAGTGCTGCACAGCCTGTTGAATCTGACGGATCAATCGCTCGCGGTGGCCAGTGTTCCGGACCAGGTGAAAGGCGAACGGCTGGTGGTGTTGCATACCCTCTCCGAGCAACAATTGGAAGAATTATTGTCGAAACTGGACAATGCGGACCTGCCCAACTTGTGGCGCCCGCGTCCCAATTCGTTCTATCGTATTGAGGCCATCCCGGTGTTGGGTACCGGTAAAATGGACATAAAATCGGTCAAGAAAATGGCGACTGCCCTGGATCTCGGCGAATGATTATTGGCCCATTCGGTTCGGAAAAGGATGTCAAGCGCTACGACGCCACCGTGCCCCGGAATCCGGAAACCGGGATAATTCTTGGCGCGGAAGAGCGGGATATCGGTCCAAAAGACGCCCCCAATGCCGTCCTGTTTGTGCATGGCTTTTCTGGGACAGGCAATAATTACAACGATTTGCCGGACCGGGTGGCGGCGGAGGGATGGCGCGTGCGGGTCATGCTGTTGCCGGGACATGGTACGTCCCCCTTCTCGTTTGAAACCACCACCGCAGAGGAACTCCTGAGCGCGGTCATGCAGGAATTGCAGACGCTTCGCGGCCAGCATAAAAAGCTGGTGTTGATGGGGCATTCGATGGGCGGGGCGCTGGCCACCCTGGCGGCCAGTCAAATGCCTCTCGATGGGCTAATGCTCGCCGCGCCGTACTATAGCGTCACGTTCAAATGGTATTACCTGCTTCCCGCCGAAAAATGGGCGCGCCTGTTCAGTCCCCTGGTCCGCTGGATTTATTCCCCGCCGGAAAATCAACCCGTTAACCGGCGCGAAGTGCGCACGCAAATCCTTTCCTATCCCTGGATTCCCACAAAAGCCTTTCTCACCGCCATGACGCTGGCCGAGCGGGCGCGGAAACCGGAGACCTTGCAGCGGATACAATGTCCCACGCTGCTGATTCATTCGCTTAAGGATAATGTTACCGCACCGTCCTCCGCCGCAAGAGCCTTTGCGGAGATTCCCAGCGCCCAAAAACGCGCCGTCTGGCTCGAAAACTCCGACCACATCATTTTCTGGGATTACGATCAGGAACAAGTCGCCGAAGAGACCCTGGCTTTCCTGAAACAGGTGGCAGCTTCAGCCGCATGACCTCTGAAACGCCAAAGGTCCACCGGGATATCACCGTTCTTCCCATTTCGCTGGACCTCGCCCGTTCCATTCGACATCCGGTATTGCGTCCCGGGAAACCCTTTGAAACCACCCTCTGGCCAGGGGACGATGCCCCCGCAACAATGCATTTCGGCGTGTATTTGAATGATACCCTGTGTGGGGCCGCCTCGTTGTATAAGGCATCCCCGCCCGGGGCCGCCCTTGAACACGCATGGCAATTACGCGGCATGGCCGTGTTGGAGGAATACCAACGCCAGGGTCTCGGCTCTCGCCTCGTCGAAGAATGTATTACCCATGTCCGCCAACAAGAAGGACGGCTCCTTTGGTGCAATGCCCGCGCGCATGCCTGTGGATTTTACCAGCGCCATGCTTTCACTATCGAGGGGGAACCCTTTGATATTCCGGGCATTGGACCGCATTACCAAATGCAACTCCACGTGTAATCCGGTTCAACCAGGATGTCTTTCGTTCAAAAAAGGGGACTATACCAACGCGAGTAAATCATCATGAATCTGGGGCCATGGCCGGGCAAGATTAATGGTATGAATGCCTACATGGCACCCACTGGGATCTTCAAACCAATGGGAATGATCCTCGGTCAATGTGGGGTAAAGAAGAAAAACTGAAACATCCTTATACTCGTCGAGTATTGTCTGTGGAAGGTTGCGGACATACGAAAAGACTTGGTACATGTGCTTGGAGTGAAAGGATTCACTGTCAAAATGATGTTGAAATATGTCTGCCGTGTACTTGCACTCTACAATAACTTTGCGGTTGTTCGAAGTCAGGGTAACATCCGTTTCCATTTTCGGAAGCCAGCTTATAGAACCCTTTTTTAATGGCTTCAACTGCCAGTAAATCTGTTCCCGGCCAATCTTCTTGTATTTGTCTGTGGCATGGATACGGTAAAAATTCCTAACAAATGCTTCGAATACATGCGGCATCTGGTCTTCGTCCCGGACAAACTCCCTGAATATATGCTTGCCCGTTTTTTCGGAGATGAGTAGATTCCGATAGACAATTTCGCAGATGCACATCAGAAACGCATAGAACCGATTGTTCCTATTCAGCCGCACTTCGCTGAAGATTCGCCCGTTCAATTTTATAGGTTCAATGTCCGGCAAGTGCCGGAGAAGGCCGGACAGGGTGTCGGCATTTTCACGGTCAATGCTGTCGGTGTTGATTAATAAAGCGATTGTGCTTTTTAGTATTCTGTTGTGCAGGACGTTATGTGTCATTTCATCGAACCGGCAGGGCAATTTGCCGGAAAGGTGCGTGCGCCCACAGGCCACTTCAGCAAAACCAATTCTTCCGCGCAATCGGCTTGTCCACTCCTCCTGATGCTCATATCCCCGGTCCAATCCACGCTTCAGGAGCATCCGTGTACCATTGATCAACACCCGTGCGAAAAGGTTGACAAGGTTGGTGGAAGGGATGGATTCCACCGAGACCAGGTCGCGCTCTGCGAGTTTATCCCATGCATAACAGAGGAGATAGTAAATATTTTCTATGGGAATGGACATCACGGCGGCCTTCTAGGAAAGCAGTTTTTCTTTAATGCGTTCCACTTTTTCGGGATTATCGAACCAGTATTCTTCGAGCAAGGGAATGATTTCGTTATTAATCACACGCGCATACCAGGCATCATCCGGGGTTATATCCTCCTGCGGGCAAAAGAAACTGTGGCCAATACGGTATCCCCGGCCTAAGTTCTTATCATCCGCCGAAATGTCCACGTTCACGGCGGACATTCGTTCCACGATTTTATTCACCAAAGTGGCAGGTGCTTTTTTGTTTTCGACAAGATAGGCGCGAAAAGCATCTGTGGCAAACCCTGGTCCCAGTTCGATAAACCGGAAACGCCGGCGCAAGGCGTAATCCACCATGGCCAGGGAACGGTCCGCCGTATTCATCATGCCTATCAGGTAAAGATTTTCGGGAACATGGAAACGGTCTTTGTCATTCTCGGCGTAGGCCAGGGGGACTTCATATTGCTTACCCCGTTTGTCATGCTCGATCAGCATCATGAGTTCGCCGAATATCTTACTTAGGTTGCCGCGATTGATTTCATCAATGATGAATACGAATTTTTGGTCCGGGTGCTGCACGGCCCGTTTGCAGAATCGATGGAACACCCCGTCTTTCAAGGCAAATTTGAGATTTTCACCAGTGGCAACAGGCCGGTAGCCCTGGACAAAGTCTTCATAAGAATAGGACTGATGAAATTGGATCATCGCAACCTGTTCCTCGGCTTTTGCGCCTATCAGGGTGTAGGCCACCCTTTTGGTAACGAAGGTCTTTCCAACCCCGGGGGCGCCTTGCAATATGATGTTGTGTTTTTCCTTGAGAGCATCCAATATTCCTTCAAAGTGCGTTCTGTCCATAAACAGACCGTCCATGGCCATGTCTATGGTGTATGGAGTTGAAGTTTCCGCCAAAGACTCTTTTATGGTCTCTGTTTGGATCGGATTTTTTGCATCTATAAGTTTCATGATATGTTCATATTCATTCTGAGTCAGTTTGAATAGGCTTCCCTGAGGACTTGTTAATGGTTCGCTATTTGCAATCTCAGGAATCGATATCAATTCTTCGTAAGTAACTGGGACGGGAAGATCGCGAACCTTCTTAAAGGATATTCGTTCAAGTGAGTCCGAAACCCCATCTTCTTCGTGTTCTGACGTGTGGAGGCCTTTAGTGACTTCACAGATGCCCGTGATAAGTCTCTTGGGTGTGGTTATATATCCGATAAGGATGTCACCCGGACACACTTCTTGAAAATATTTGTACCTTTGCCGTTTATTCCCTTGTTCATTCGTAGAAGTGTAGTTTTCCTCTTCACCCAAAGGAATGTTTTCAAAGGACCATATTCTGGGATTTGCATTCAACCAGTAGTATTTTTTTATCAAGGCTGGAGGGGCACTGTTTGAGGCATACCCTGTTGCAATCGAGAGTTTTTGGACGAACTCAGGATAGGGGGTGATGTCAGTCAGCGTTTTTACGGCAAATACGGGTATTCCGGTCCTGTTGTCTTGGTTCTCGATATCTCCTTCTCCGGGGTGCCATTCTATCTCCCGGAGGTGGGCATAATTTGTTCGCGCCGGATCGTATCGATAGCCACCACGAACAATACCATAACCTAGCACATGCGAATACCCTTTCTTGGCAAATACGATGTCGCCGGGACACATGACCTTTGAGAATTCCCAACAGGAAAGCGCCCGGTTCTTCAAGGACGAATCCGATTCCTCGGCTTTCTGTAATGCGCGTCGTATTTCAACTTTTGATGGAAAAACAGTTAGAGCCCCTAGAGGTTCATCAATGGCCATAATGCCCTCCTGGAAGAATTTCTCCCATTCGGTGGCTTGCTTCCCCGGCGTGTACGTCCAATATCGAAATGAAGGTTGTATAGAACTTCCATTTTCAGTGGATAGTTTGTGACTTGATTCTCTGTATTTATAGGCCGCTAAAGATATATCCGTGTAGGAGTCCTGGGTGACTGCACGCACTTTGGACAACAAGGCAACATAATCGGCATGGCTGTTTGCGGACAGGTCTACATCAAATTTCTTCCGAAAGTACGCTCGGTTGTAACCGTGCAATGCCAGAAACCCTTCCGGGTTGATCCAGAAGCAGCCCATAGTCAGATTCGTTGGCAATACCCCCTTTATTTGCAGACATTTATCGAATAAAGCGGGGACTACTTCTTCCGCTGTCTTATGAAATGCTTCAAAGGCCATATCCCACAGGCAAATACTGTCTTCTATGATTGTTGCGGACTGTGATGAAGTGAAATACCAAATAAGAACAGGTATTCCATCAAAATCAGATGGCACTTTTGTTTCAAGTCCAAGACAGCTTTGAAAGCAGGTAATTATTTTCCGGCGGTTTTCAGGGGTCTGGCCTCGGTTAAATGACGCGAAAAAGGAGAATGGGTCTATGACATGGCGGGCCTTTGGACCTTCGTCGGACACTGGCATTACCTTAAGGTCTTTGCGTTTTGCCTCACGCAGTATTTCAAGTAATTGCGTTTGCCGGTCACGATACTCCAGAACTTTTTGCGCCAATTCTCTGTAAATGGGAACCCAGGAAAAACTCATAATGCGCCCTTTCTCGTTGAAGAGATTGTAGCGTGTGGGGAAAACCCATTCAATATGATATGTTCTGAAAGACTTTATGAGTATCATCGAATTGTTTAATCCGGTTATGCCGGTTTACTGTGCTGCTTTTTCTGGTTTTAGCGACCGCTATGGGCTGCAGGTCGAAAAATAGGGGCTTGATTTTGAGGGAAATATAGTATAAACTTTCCCTCAAGATGGCAGGAAAGAAGCAACCAAATTCTGTAGATTCCGCCGTGAAGCAGCGGATTGAGGCCCAACCCAAGGGTTGGATATTCACGCCGGATGTGTTTCTTGACTTGGGTAGCCGCCGAGCGGTGGACATGGCGCTCGCACGTCAATTGGGGGGCGGGCATATCCGGCGTTTGGCGCGCGGTCTCTATGACCGGCCCAAACATCATCCACAACTCGGTTTACTTGCACCGTCTGTGGAGGCGATTGCCGAAGCGCTGAAAGGAAGGGATGCCATTCGGCTGCAACCGTCGGGCGCTTACGCAGCCAACCTTCTTGGCCTGTCGGACCAGGTCCCGATGAAGGTGGTCTTTCTGACGGATGGACCTCCACGTCATGTCAAGATTGGCAATCGCGAAATCCTGTTTAAGCGCACCACACCGCGCAACATGGCGACAGCGGGCCGCATCAGTGGCGCCGTGATCCAAGCGCTACGTTGGCTCGGCAGACAACATGTAGATGATGCCATCCTCTCGGTGCTGACGCAACGCCTCACGGCAAAAGAAAAACAAACGCTTCTCAGTGACATCCGGTATGCCCCTGCGTGGATCGGCCAGGCCATGCGTGCCATCGTTGGGCAGGAGGGGCCATATCGCAGGCTCCAGGGCAAATAACTCCTTGTGTGGCCATCCGAGGGCTTGCTATGCTTGGAGCATGCCACACATACATCGGTTTTATGCAGAATCCAAGGTATACCCCGGAAAGCCGTATGAACTTTCCCGGGAAGAGGCGCATCACGGCCTGCGGGTGTTGCGATTGCAGGAAGGGGAGCCTGTGGCCTTGTTTGACGGCCAGGGGGGCGAATGGCAGGGCCGGGTGTCACAGTGTGGGAAGCATGACCTGATAGTGCAGGTGGAGTCGGAGCGGCATGTGGAGCCGCCAATGCCCAAAATCACGGTGGCCCTGGCATGGCTGATGAAGGACAAAGCCCTTGAATTTCTGGTGCAGCATGGCACCGAAGCCGGGGTGGATCGATTTTGTTTTTTCCGGGGGGATCGTTCGGGCCGCGCGCCGCGCATGAATGACAAATGGCATCGCATGGCGATTGAAGCCTGTAAACAATGCGGACGGCTCTGGCTACCCGAGTTTTGTGTAAAAGAAGACTTGGCGGAGGCTCTGGCCGGATGGCGGGGCCGGATATTGTTGACTGCCCAAGATGCCCAGGCTATTCCCATCGCGGCGGCGGCTGCCTGTGAGGACGCCATAATCCTCATTGGCCCCGAAGGGGATTTTTCGGAGAAAGAAATTTCCCTGGCGATGCAGGCAGGCGCGGTGTCGGTTTCCTTGGGCGATCTTACCCTGCGTTCTGAAATGGCCGGATTGGTGGCAGGGCTGCTTTTCAAGGCCGCGAGCGCGCAGATGAGAAAAGAACAATTGGGTTCCGGGTTCCGGGTATCGGGTTTCGAGGATAGGAGGGTATAGGATTGTTTAAACACGGCTATCCTGCAAATCGAATATCATTCAAGCCCTTTAAGGTCCATTCGGTCCATTGGGTCCATCCGGTCCATAAACCAAAAGAACCAAGTCCTCTTGATGTTCCCCGGACCCCGGATTCCAGGCCCCGGCACCTGTTTTTTGGGGGTAGGGCTATACTGCCTTATGCTTTACTTATGCTGATTTTCCTGCCGCCCTGTCTCGGATGCGTATCCATGGGGCGGGCCACGCACTCCGAATTCACCCTCGCACGGGATGGCGTACCGGCCTGCACTATTGTGATCTCGGAACATCCAGCCCTTGCGGCACGGCTCGCGGCGTTGGAACTTCAGTTTCATGTCTTGAAGATCACCGGAGCCGAACTTCCTATCCGAATGGATAGTGAGAAGGTCATGGGGCCGCGCGTGCTCATCGGAGAAAGTGCCGCCACGCGCGAAATGGGCATCAAGGGGCGGGATTTTGCGCCGCAGGAATATCTGATTGCGTTTCGTCCGCAAACAGTGATCCTCATTGGACGCGATTGGGAAGACACGGGAGCCAACCGGCGCGAATTCGGGCGTCCCATGAGCTGTGGCGACAGCTTGTCGGCCACGCGCCAGAAGATAGATTTCTGGAAAACGGTGGGAATGCCCGAACGCAGCACGGAGGAAATGGAACTTCCGGGCATCTACGACGACCAGGGAACCTGTTACGCGGCCTATCATTTCATAGAACATTTCTGCGATGTCCGCTGGTACGGTCCCTCGGAAACCAGCATTATCTTTCCCACTCGGAAGACGCTTTCCGTTACGGGTTCGGACATCCGCCGCGCTCCCGCTCTCAAGTTGCGCGATGCCTTATGGTCCGGAAATTGGCCTTTCATGCAAAAGCAATGGGGGGCCGTAACACGCCCCGAAGTGTTCCTGTTCTGGCGGCGGCTGCGGTTGGGCGGCGAAAAATGGGCGGCCAACCACACCTTCCACCGGAAAACGGTGGAAACCATGTTGAACAATCCCGAGTACCAGGCACAGGGGCCCGGGCACGGCACGCAACTCTGTTATACGAATCCCAAGCTGGTGGATGAAGTGGCCCAAATGGCGCGCGACTTTTTTGATGGGAAAAAGGACGCCCCCGAGGGTTGGAAAGCCGTGGGTGATTACTTCGCCCTGGTTCCCGATGACAACTCGAATTTTTGTCAATGCAGCCAATGCCAGGCGTTGTTGGATTCAGGCAAGGACATGAACACCCGCCAGTTCAGCAGCGGCACAGTCAGTAATTACTTCTTTTCCTTCGTCAATGCCGTGGCCCGTGAAGTGCATAAAACCCACCCCGATAAATACATTGCCACACTGGCCTACTGGAACTATGCCTTCCCGCCCCGCGGTTTTGACCTCGAACCCAATGTCTCCATCGCACCCTGCCTGCATACCTGCGTATACGCCATTCACAACGAAATGCGCGAAAACGACATGACGCTTTATAAAGAGTGGGTGCAAAAGGCCAAGGCCCCGGTTTTCCTCTGGAACTACTATCATCATCCCATGGAGCCCGCGCTTATTGATAAATGGAAATGCTTTCCCAATATCATGGTGCATAATTCCGCGAATTCGATGCGTATGTTCATTCAGGACGGCGTCCGGGGGATTTTTATTTGCGGCGAACAGGACATGCTCGAAGCCTATGTGATTGCCAAGCTCTGGGACGACCCCGCGCAGGACGTGGACACGATGCTGAATGAATTTTTCCACCGTTATTTCGGGGCAGCGGCGAAGCCCATGAGAAAATTCTACCTTCGGATCGAGGAGATTGCCTGTGATCCGAAGAACTATCCGCCGCCCCTCCATCGGAAGAACGGAATCGACTGGAAGAATGTTGCATGGACGCATCTGGGGACGGAAAAACAGATGCAACGGCTGGGATCAATGATGGAGAAGGCCCATGCCCTTGCCAGCACAGACCTGGAGAAACAGCGGGTCAGCCTGTGGAATGATGCGCTGTGGAAATGGATGAAGGAAGGGCGCGCGGAATATCTCGCCAAGTCCGCCCGGAAAACGACAGCAAAGTAAATATCCTGTCCCGCATGGTGTGTTATACTTTTGCGCACATACGTGTTTTTGACGGTTAAGGTGTTTTGTGAAACAGATTGAGGATGCATTTTCATGAAAGCCTATTATTGCGTTGGAACCCACTGGGATCGCGAATGGTACAAGCCTTTCCAGGAATACCGCATGTGGCTGGTGGAACTCATTGATGAACTCATGGAGTTGATGGAACTCCATCCCGACTATAAATCCTTCCACCTCGACGGACAGACCATCGTGTTGGAGGACTATCTGGAAATACGTCCTGAGCGAAAGGAACTGCTGGTGCGCCTGCTCAAAGAACGGCGGCTTCTGGCGGGTCCCTGGTATAACCTGCCCGATGAATGGCTGATCTCCGGCGAGAGTTTTATCCGCAATCTCATGCGCGGAATGCGCCTGTGCCGGGAACTGGGTTTCCCGCACCTGGACTTCGCCTACACCCCGGACCAATTTGGGCATATCGCCGCGCTCCCCATGATCATGAAAGGATTTGGGCTTAGTGCGGGCATCTGTTGGCGTGGCACACAAGACCGTGATTATCCCGCGCAGTTTGCCTGGATCGGTCCGGATGGAAGCCGCATGGTCTATCACAAATTGTGCGATAAAGGAAGTTATGCCCCCTTTGATTTCGCCGTGCGCGGCAAGATACGGCAGGATAAATTCTCGGATGCGAGTTATGCCGCCCATTTTGATCCTTATTGGAAGGAAGAGACCGCGCGGGCGCCTCTGCCTCATATTCTCATGCTCGACGCCATTGATCATCAGCGGCCCGATCCGGAAATGCCCCGTATCCTGCGTGAACTCCAGAAACGGTATCCGGATATCGAATTCGTGTGGACCAGCCTGGAAGAATACGGCAGGGAAATCGCACGTCACGCGAACGAACTGCCAGAACGTTCCGGTGAATTGCGCCAGCCCGCCCTGGATGTCACCTGCGGCGCGCAATACTTGATTGTTCACACGCTTTCCTCGCGGTATCCCATTAAGAAGCGGAACGGCCAATGTCAGGCTTTGCTTGAAAAATGGGCGGAACCCTGCGCCCTCTTTGATCTCATGAACAACGGTGCGCCCATCCTCAGCTACCTGGATAAAGCCTGGCAATACCTGTTGCGCAACCACCCCCATGACTCGATTTGCGGATGCAGCCTGGATCAGGTCCATCGCGACATGCAGTACCGTTTTGATCAATGCGAGATGATTGCCGATGGATTTGTCCGCCGTTCCCTGGCCCGGATTGGAAACGCCTCGGTTCAGGACGATGCCTGGAAAAATATCGTGGTGCATAATCCGCTTCCCTTCCGGCGCAAAGGGGTCTTTGAGGTTGCCTTGGAATTCCCCGCGGAGTATCCGAAAAAATTTGTTGACGGGCTTGCCACCGGCCAGTTCATCAATAAATTCCATTTGGTGAACGCCGAAGGGGCACGGCTCGCCTATCAACATCGCGCTATTGAACGCGGCAAGCCTTCTCGGCGCATGAATGCCCTCGGGCGTGTGCCCATGATGAACACCGATCTGTGCCATGTCGCCGTGGAACTTGACCTGCCGCCCTGCGGCTACACCAGTTTCCACATCGAGGAGACCGATGACGCCACCCGCACGTTTGGTTCGCTCATGACCGGCCCTCTTTCCGCTTCCAATGGCATCCTCAACATATCTCTGCAACCGGATGGAACGGTCACAATCACCCATGCAAAAACCAGGCGTTCTTATCCGGGCCTGTTTCTTTATGAAAATTGCGGTGACGCGGGCGATGGATGGACCCGCGGCCAACTCATAGATGACATCGTGTATCGCGGACCCGGCGCGCAGGTGAACACGGCCATTGAGGAAGACGGACCGCTGCGGACCGTTTTCCGCATCGAACGTACGCTTCTCCTTCCTGCGGAAATGGATATGCCCGCGTATGCGCGAACACAACGCCGCGCCGAACTGCATATCACGGATTTCCTTTATCTGGAGAAGCATTCCCCCTGCCTCCGCGTGCATACCGTTATTCAAAACACGATTCAGGACCACCGGTTGCGCGTCCTGTTCCCCACAGGACTCGAAGAAGTGGAGAAATCCTTTGCGGAAACGCCCTTTGCCCTTGTCGAACGTGATATCGCAATTCCGGAAGAGAGCGCGGCATGGCAGGAGCGCATCAACCCCGAAAAGGCATTTTCCACCTTTTTCGGCACTCAGGATGTCACCGGTGGATTGGCGCTGCTTTCCCCTTGGGGCCTGCATGAATATGAAGTGCTGCAAACGCCGGACCACAGCCTCGCCCTGACGCTTTTCCGCGCCACACGCCAAACCGTCGGTACGGCGGGCGAGCCCGATGGCCAGCTTCTTCAGGAACTCGAATTCGACTATGCCCTGTGGCCGTTTCTGGGCGTTTTCGACCCGGCGGAGGCCGCGTGCAGGGTGGCGGAAGTCCAGGCCGGTATTCAAACGCATCACGCGGATGCCGCCCCCGCATCACATTCGTTCCTGACGATTGAACCGGGAAAAGCCGTGGTAACCGCCCTTAAACCCGCCCAGGACAGTCAGGATGCCATTATCCGGTTTTGGAATCCCACAAAATCAAAAGTTACCGAACACCTCACCCTCGCGCGGGAAATCCGTGGCGCTTCCCTGTGCAACCTCAACGAAGACCCCATACAACCGGTCCCCGTGGAGAATAAGCATACCGTAAAGGTTTCCGTTCCCCCGGGAGGTCTAACCACGGTGCGATTGATGTTTTTGTGTGTGGAGCCATAATTGGCATTTCTTATGAACAAGACAGATCGAATCTGAAAATGGGCGAAAAACGCGGTCAATTCCTTCCGTAACGTACCACTTTTTGCGGCAAGTGCCGGAAGAAACGTTCAAGGCGGAATTGCCGGGCGGTTCCTTGGACGCCGAAATTTTGTGGGCGTCGTAAAAACCATGATGGAACACGTTTTCATAGGCGGTTTTTTGGTATCATGGGACATCCGTCACGAAGGCGGAGTTTGAGAGACCGATGGATAATAGAACCGGAACCCAGGAGGTTTTACACCATGGCGGATGATTGCTTGTTTTGCAAAATAGCCCGGAAGGAAATTCCCTCGACGGAAGTGTATTCGGATGAGGAGTTTTATGCGTTCCGGGATATCCATCCCGCGGCGCCCGTTCATGTGTTGCTGATTCCCCGCAGGCATATCGCCCGCATCTCCGATGCGGCGCCCGAGGATGCCGGATTTCTGGGACGGATGCTGTTGACCGCCAATAAAATCGCCCGGCTCGAAAATATCGCCGAACCCGGTTTCCGCTATGTCTTCAATTGTAATAAAGACGGTGGTCAAGTCATTTTTCACCTTCATATGCACATTTTGGGCGGGCGGGAACTCGGCTAAGTGATACAACCGCGAAAACCGCCCCCCCCTCTTGCGAATTGGAAAGAACTCTTGTATACTTCCTCTGAAATCGCGAAAAATGAAACGGGTGGTAATACCGTGAAGATCGATGCCGCGACGCAGCTTTGTGCCGTAATCGGCAATCCGGTGGCGCATTCGCTTTCGCCCGCGATGCACAATGCCGCGTTTGCGGCGCTGAAGTTGAATTACGTATATGTCGCATTTTGTGTGGAGGATGTTGAAGGCGCGCTCGCTGGGATGCGGGCGTTGCCAAGCTTCCGCGGGATGAGCGTAACCATTCCGCATAAGGAAGCGGTGATGCCTCATTTGGACGAGATAGATTCCCTGGCCCGGCATGTGGGGTGTGTGAATACGATTACCAATGTTGCGGGCTGTTTACGGGGAAGCATTACCGACGGGACGGGCACCTTGCGGGCCTTTGAGGAAGCAGGGGTTGCGTTGGAGGGCAAGCGGGTGCTTTTTGTGGGCGCGGGCGGTGCGGTCCGGGCGGTGGCTTTCGCAATGGCGGAACAGAGCCGGCCGGCGGTCATTACCCTGCTGGGCCGGACGCGTTCGCGGGTGGAGGCGCTGGCGCGGGACCTCCGGGAGGCTTCGGCCACCCCGGTTTCGGTGGGTGACATGATGACGGACATGGACAAGGCAATGGCGGAGCACGAGGTGGTGGTCCAAGGAACCCCCTTGGGCATGTTTGGCCATGAAACGGATCGAAGCAGTGTGCCGGTCGAATTGTTGCGGCCGGAACAGGTAGTGTTTGACATGGTCTACCGGCCGTTAAAGACGCGGTTGATCACGGCGGCGGAGCAGGCGGGATGTAAAGTAGTGCTGGGCCTGGAGATGCTTGTGCATCAGGCCGCCCTGCAATTTGAATTGTGGACGGGAGTACGCGCTCCGCTTGATGTTATGCGGGAAGCGCTTGGAAAGGAAGTACAGCTATGAAGTGGTTGGTAATCAGGGGGGGTAGGCATTAACTATGGGAGCGGGGAATGCTGTGAAAGTTCAGACATTTATAGGCAAGGTGAGCATTGAAGGCCTGCACCAAATGGACCAGCACATCAATGAGTGGTTCCGCCGCACGAAGGTGACCCCCATTCATGTTTCGCAGTCTTTTGGAGCGGACCGCCACCACGATGGGCGCAGCCAGGAGCCCATTATTGTGACCTCGATTTGGTACGAGGGCGGTGAAGAAGAGTAATTTCTGGCGGCAATACGAGCGGCATGGCTTTGCCTGTGCGGCAAGGGCTTGGTATTTTCCGCCGGCAGGGTTTGGTTTTCGGGTTCTTCTCATGCTAAGATGTTTTTACAGCCATGCGCTGGTTTCCAACATGGAAGAGAAGGCGCCGGTAAGTGTCATTCGAGGATAACGAAAATATGTTGCTGACCAAGTATATAGCGGAGAATTGCATTGTTTCGGATTTAACCTCCACGAGCAAGGCGGATGCCATCAAGGAATTGACGCATCTATTGTTCGATAAAAAGAAGTTGCAGGACGTGGGCACGGCCCTGGATCAGGTCATGGCCCGCGAAACGGTGGACAGCACCGGCATTGGAAACGGCATTGCCGTGCCGCATGCCCGGGTCTCGGGGCTCAAGAACCTTATGTGCGCGGTGGGGCGCCACAAAAACGGCATTGATTTCATCGCGGTGGACAAAAAGCCGGTGTACCTGATTTTTCTGGTCTGCTATCCGCCCACCCAGCAGACGACCTACCTTAATTTTGTTGCCACCGTCGCCAAACTGTTGCGCAACGAAGAAAACGTGAAAGCCCTGCTGCGCGCCGGTTCGGAAAAGGAAATGTTCGGCGTACTGGAAAAGGTGTCGGAATCGCTGGCCTCCCCGGAGGAAACGTATGCCAAGCAGGTGAAGGCGGCCCCGGAGTTGTTGAAAACCAAAGACGCGCATGCGGACCTGATTCTCCTGGCCCGCCTGCAACTGTGCCAGGAAATGTACGACACCGCCAAGACCGGCAAGAAACAGTTGAAGCAGCGCATAGACAATATCAGGGCGCTGATTGAACCCCGGCTATTGAAGCATTACGACCGCCTTATGAAAGCGCGGCCCCCGGCCTTGGTTCCCATTGAAGGCGACACCTGCCAGGGATGCTTCATGAAGCTGCCGTCGCAATTTGCCCAAAAAGTCCGGCAGGACACCGAACACATCCATACCTGTAACAATTGCAGCCGGTTTATTTACGTCTTATAGAATGTGGTAGAAATTCCTGACGGGATTGGTCCTGTTTTTGCAACATTGTATTAGGAGGCTTGCCCCATGGACCTCGCGAAGGTAAACCAGTATATCGAGCGGGTGGAGTTATTCCACGGCCTGTTGCCCGAGGAAGTCGTGAAAATATTTTCCAAGGGGTTGACCATGCAATGCGCCAAAGGGGAAGCCCTATTCTACAAGGGGACCGTTGGCAATCAGCTCTACGTGGTGCTCGGCGGGAAGATTGGTATCTTCGAAGGCCAGCAATGCATCGCCACCATGCTCACCGGCGACATGTTCGGCGAGATGGCCCTTGTGAACAAGGAGCCGCGCAGCGCCACCGCCATCGCCCTCGAAAACAGCCACCTCTTTGTCCTTACCGAATCCACCTTCGAATACCTCATGACCAAGCGCGCCGCGATCCGTATCCTGCTGAACATCATCCATTCCCTCAGCAAACGCCTCAAGGCCACCAACCTCAAATTGATGCATTAAACGGGCCGCTATCCGCGGTCAGCTTTCAGCTATCAGCAGTCAGCAAACACCCTGTTAACTTGCGGTGTATGGCTGTGGTGTGTTATAGGTGTAGGAAGTAACACAAGGGGTGTTATGGAACATGTCAGGGTACATCTTAGGAGGAGTAAAACATGGCGTATCGATTGGGCGCGTACGTGGTGTACGGTGAGATGTATAACAATAAAGGCTACTCGACGCATGGCTTTATTGCCTTGCGCGGAAGCTCCCCCGAAACGGATACCATCGTGCATCTCCAGTTAACTGGAAACTGCGGTCCCGATTTGCATGGCAAGGTGTTTCGCTTCGCCCCAGCGGAAAATGAACCCGAAAAGGCCATTTTTTCTTTGGAAGAACACAGAGGATTTCAACTCCAGCAAATTGGCCCCACCGGCATCATGACCGCCCAAGGGTGGGTGCGTGCGTTGCCGTGCCCTGTCGATGAGTATGTGCGCCGTGTACACTTGGGGGAACCTCCGCCCACCGAATGGAAACGTCACCTTTATCTTGAATGGTTCAGTCAAAATGGCCGTGTTGTGATTGAGCTTGCAGACCCCATGGTGGAGGAATGCGTGCGCTCGCCGCAAGGAGAAGGCGATGAAGGCGAATGGACGGCTATTCTCAATACCGCGCTAAGGCCCGGACCTGATGCTCATCATCCCAAAGGCGGACCGGACATTACCCTCTTCCGTGCGGAGGAGGATGATGTTCATGTGGAGCATTGGACGTCCCCCTGCCAAGACGTGGCGTCTGAAGAAAACGACGATTCGATTCCTGACACTTTACAGCGGGAACTGGATGCACAGGCTGCCTCGATTGATCGCGCGATTAAGAGTGAACATGCCGATCCGGATGAATCATTGGAAGAGTGCGAATTAATGGATTATTGCATCGAACAAGGAGAAGGACGGCCCCTCGCCTCGTTTTGGTCCGATATTAAGAATCTTCCCCGTCCGGAAGATCTGAGCGATGAAGAGGTTGAATCGGTGTTGAAGGGGTTGCTGGCCCGGCTGTCCATCATCAACGTCGCGCTGGATGTGTGCGAACACTACACGCCCCGCGATTGCTACCGCCTGTTATTGGATGAAATATTTCGGGACTCCTCCGCCTATGAAGAACTGATCGGCACCGGCTGGGTGCAGCATTTTAGTACCTACGAGTATTGTCAGGCCTGTGAAGCTGAATATGACGCAGAATTTGAAGCTGAAAACCGGGGGACCCTATGAATAATGCATATTTTGATTGATCATAGGGAGGCCAGGACGGTCACGGCGTCGGTAGTGAGCACCATGGAAGACTCGCTGGTGGAGTATGTGCATTTGCCGGTGGGGGACTACCAGATTGACGACACGTTTTTGTTTGAACGAAAGACGTTGGGGGATTTCGCGGTCTCGATTCAAGACGGGCGGCTGTTCCGGCAGGGGCTGGCGCTGGCGCGGATTCCGGCGCGGATGCGGGGGGTGTTGATTTTGGAAGGCACCAGCGGGGATTTGGCGAAGCATGGGATGGGGCGGGAGTCGCTCCAAGGGGCGCTTATCACGATTACGCTATTGTTTGGGATTCCGGTGTTGCGCTCGTTGAACGGGGAAGAAAGCGCGCGGTTGATGGTGTATGCGGCGCGGCAGGCCCACACGATGGCATCGCGTGCATTGCCCCGGCATGGGAAGCGTCCCCGTGGAAAGCGCAAAGCCCAGTTGTCATTATTGCAGGGACTCCCTGGCGTAGGACCAGAACGCGCGGAAGCTCTACTGGCCCGGTTTGGCAGTGTTGAGGGTATATTCACCGCGCCCCCAGAGGAATTGGCTACCGTCAAAGGGATTGGGAAGCATATTGCGAAGCAGATACGGTGGTTGGTGGGAGCGGTGGGGCCACAACCTAAAGAATAGAACACGGATTGCGCGGATTGGCCGGATTGGAACGGATAAGGTTCCCCGGAGGGGACTGATTTGATTATCCCTGCGGTGAAATTCACGGTTCAGCATCGCCCTCAACCATAACGACCCCGAAGAATGTCGAATGTGAGAATGAAACAACATATTCTTCGCTTCCCCCTCAACGGCCCCGTGCCCTTGTTGAATTCACATTCTTCTCTGCTCCGAACAGACTTCGGAGCTGCATTGTTGAGACACCGAGTGGACTAAACCATGATGTCTCTACACCTTATGACGCACAAAACTGGGACAAGGTTTAAGAACCGATGCAGGGTAGGATGAAGCAGGAACCGCATCATGGTACACTTTAGCGCAATAAATAAACATGAGGACGGTTCCGATTGTGGACTTGAGGATGTACTGCCGAAGAACTGAAGCGGCCGTTGCCCGGTGGGTGATGGGCCTGCTGGGGTTTGTCTTTTTGTTGGGGGGCATGGCGGGGGGGGATACGATTACGGTGTCAGGGAAAAAGTATGAGAATGTATACATTGTTGAGGGGAAGGCGATGTATTATGTAAAGGTGCCGGAGACGGGGAGCACGATGGCGGTGACGAAGTTGAGTGTGGGGGAGGGGGCGGTGGTGATTAGTCCGGATGCGGAGGAACGCAAGAATCTGCTCAAGGCGTTTAAGAATAAGCGTGGGGCGTTGAAGAAAGAAACGGCGGCCAAGAAACCGGTGGCGCCGAAAACAAAGAAACCGTCGAATCTTCCAAAATCCTCCGGCGTGCAACCGCCGCGGCAAACAGGCCGGGGGGTGATTGTGGATGGCAAGCTGGTGGTGTCGAATGTGAAGAAAGAGGCGATGGTGGAGGCTCATTCACGGCGGGTATTTGAGGCAAAGAACGGGGTGATTGTCCTCACCAATATGCCGGAAAAATATGAGGATAGCGACGATTATATCGAGCGTTCCCTGGGCTTTTCGGCCATCGAGGTGCCGGCGCGGTTCAAAAAGGGCCGGAGTGTTGCGCCCGGGCTGCCGCGTCCCCCGAAATACAGCGAGGAAGATTTTGCGAACATCAAGGAAATGGTGACGTATTATGCAAAGTACTATGGGCTTGAGGAGAGTTTGGTATACGCGGTGATCCAACAGGAAAGCAATTTTGACATGAATGCGGTGTCGTCGGCGGGGGCGCGCGGGCTGATGCAACTCATGCCGGGCACGGCGCTCGAAATGGGGGTTACGGACATCTTCGATCCCGCCCAGAACATTGCGGGGGGGTGCCAGTATTTGAGCAAGATGCTGAGCTTCTGCAATGGTTCGCTCGAATTGGCGCTGGCGGCCTATAACGCGGGTCCGGGCAATGTGAAGCAATACGGGTTTACGGTTCCGCCATTCGCGGAGACGCAAGACTATGTGCGGAAGGTGCAGCGGTACAAACGGGAATTCGAGGGCCAGGGAATCAGCGGCATCCGGTTGGCGGCGGTTCAACCGGTGGAACCTGGGTTTATTCCCGGGGACCACAAGGGACAGTTTGAGGTGGTGCTGATCAATGGCTGGACCGAGGTGGCGGACGAGGTGATGGAAAAGGATGCCTTTTATTTTTTGAAATATAACGGCCGGCTTCATTCGATTCCCAAGGACAAGGTAAAGGAAGTTAAAAAGGTCTGACGGTTGAAAAAAGTACGTTTGGACATACTGGTGCAACAACAGGCGGACGTATCGCGGGCGAAGGCGCAAGGCCTGATTCGCGCGGGACAGGTGTTTCGCGGAGATGGAGTGTGCCTGGACAAGCCGGGCGCCCAGATGGAGGAGGATACGGCACTTACCATTCGCCAAAGGCCGCGGTATGTCAGCCGGGGTGGCGATAAGCTGGAGGCGGCGTTTGAGACATTTCCCTTGGACGTTGCCGGTCAGGTGGTGATTGATGTGGGGGCGTCCACGGGCGGGTTCACGGATTGTTTGTTGCAGCACGGTGCGGCGCGGGTGTATGCGGTGGATGTAGGATATGGTCAATTGGCCTGGGAACTGCGGCAGGACCCCCGCGTGGTGGTGATGGAGCGATGCAATATCCGGCATCTTACCCCTGATCAATTGACGGAACATCCTTCATTTTTCACGGCGGATTGTTCGTTTATTTCGCTGCGTCTGGTGCTGCCGCCATTGATCAGATTGTTATCGGAGCAACCTTCGGGCGTGGTCTTGATCAAGCCACAGTTTGAGGCGGGGCGGGAGCAGGTGGGGAAAGGCGGGGTGATTCGCGATGAAGAGACGCATCGCGCGGTGGTGGACCAAGTGCGGGAGGTCGCGCGCGGGTTGGGTTTTTCCCAAATTGATGTGATACCCTCTCCGTTGCTTGGCCCGGCGGGAAACAGGGAGTTCCTCGGGTACCTGCACGGATTTAAGCGGGAATGACAGCTATGCTTGAAACGCTCCGCATCCAACAGTATGCGCTGATAGAAACCCTTGAAGTGGATTTCCGGCAGGGGTTCAATGTGCTCACGGGCGAAACCGGCGCCGGAAAATCCATTGTGGCGGGCGCGTTGAATCTGGTGCTGGGCGGGCGGGCTTCAGGGGAAGTAGTGCGCGAGGGGGCGTCTCGCGCCACGATTGAAGCGGTGTTTCGCGTTCCCAGGCCCCCGGCGCGCTTGGCGCGGCTCCTTAAACACTATGAAATCGCCCTGGAAGACGGCTGTCTGTTTCTTTCGCGCACCATCGGCGCGGACGGCCGCAGCCGTGCCTATGCGGGCGGCAACATGGTGCCGGTGTCGGTGTTGGCGGAGATCGGCGACGAACTGGTGGATTTACACGGGCAACATGAACACCAATCCCTGTTAAAAACGGACCGGCAATTGGAATTGCTGGATGCATTCGGCGGTCTTGAGGAGGCTGTGGTGCGCATTGGGGACAGGGTCGGGAATCTGCGCGCACTGGACCGGGATATTGCGGAACTGGACAAGGATGATCGTGAGCGCGCCCGGCGAGTGGAATTTCTGCGGTATGAAGTAAATGAGATTGAGGCGGCCGGACTGCAACCGGGAGAAGACGAAGAACTCAAATCCCGGCATACGCTGATTACGAATGCGGAAACTATTTTTACGTTGGCCCACCAGGCGTATGGCGAGCTGTATGACAACGAGGAAGGCGCGGCGGTGGATGCGCTGGACGCCGCCTTGCGCGGCCTCGAGAATCTTTCGGCCATTGATCCAAGGTTTAAGGTGTTCTCGGGCCAGGTCTTGGAATCGCGCAACGCGATTGAGGCGGTGGCGGCGGAATTGCGCGGATACACGGAACGGCTGGAGTTTGATCCTCGGGAGCTGGACGACATTAACCGGCGGTTGGCGTTGATTGGTTCGCTGAAGCGGAAATACGGCGGGACCATCGATGAAATTCTCGCCTATCGAGATAAGGCACGGGAGGAAATTGCCGCGTTTGAGTCGCGTGATGCGCGATTGGACACCTTGAAGATACAACGCGCCGAGCAAGAGAAGGAAGCACGGGCGTTATGCAATGAAGTGTCGAAAAAACGAAAATCCGCCGCGCAAAAGTTGGACAAGCAGGTGAGGGCGGCGTTGCAGGATTTAGGCATGAAAGGGGCGCAATTCCAGACGGTTTTCGAGGAATGTGAACTCTGCGCGCATGGCGTGGACCGTGTAGAATTCTTCCTGGCGGCGAATGTGGGGGAGAAGCCGAAGCCGCTGCGGCAGGTGGCCTCCGGCGGGGAAATCTCGCGCATCATGCTCGCGCTCAAGTCGGTGTTTGCCCAGGCCGACAAAATTCCCTCCCTGATTTTTGATGAAATTGACGCGGGGGTGGGCGGCGTGGTGGCGCGGAAGGTGGCGGATAAATTGGAGGAACTCGCCCGGTCGCATCAGGTGATTTGTATCACTCATATTGCCCAAATCGCCGCGGCGGCGGACGCGCACATGAACGTGCTCAAGGAAACCGTGAAAGGACGCACACTGACGCGCGTGATCCCCGTGGAGAAGGAGGCGCGCGTGGCGGAATTGGCCCGGTTATTGGATGGTTCTGTGTCGGAGGTAAGTTTGAAACATGCGCGCGCATTATTGGCGGAGCGTTAAGGAAGGTATGCCGTATGGAGATTAGCCGAATTAAGATCGGAGTGATGGGCTCGGCGGGAGGCCAGATGGAACCCGAGGTGGTGGAACGATGCAAAGAAATGGGCCGTGCGATTGCGGACGCGGGTTGTGCCTTGCTGACAGGGGGGTGTCCGGGATTGCCGCATTACGCCATTATCGGCTGCAAGGAACATGGCGGCTTGACCATCGGCGTATCGCCCGCACTGAGTTTGCAGGAGCATGTCGAGGTGTACGCCAGCCCGACGGACAACATTGATGTGATGATTTACACCGGGTCGGGGCTGATGGGCCGCGAAGTGGTGGGCGTGCGCAGTTGCGATATTGTGATCATTGTGGGCGGACGTTCCGGGACGTTGGGTGAGTTCGCCATTGCCTACGACGAAGGGCGCTTGATTGGCGTATTAACCGGCACCGGAGGAGTTGCCGACCATATCGACGATTTCCTCCCGGTGATTCAGAAGGCCACGGGGTCACGCATCATTTTCGATGAGGATCCCCGCCGGCTGGTGGAGCGTTGTGTCGCCGCATTTAATGAGAACCCGTCGAAAATTCGGCCAAGGGAGTCCGCCGCATGAAGATCACATCCTATGGTGGCGCGGAAGAAGTCACAGGAAGCAAGCATTTGGTGGAAATCAATGGCGCGCGCATTTTGCTCGACTGCGGACTGTTCCAGGGCCGCCGCGAAGAGTCGAGCCGGAAGAACCGGAATTTCGGCTTTGAACCGCGCATGCTGCATGCCGTGGTGCTCAGCCACGCGCACATTGATCACAGCGGCCTGCTGCCGATGCTGGCCAAGCAGGGCTACCGGGGCACCGTGTATTGCACGCCGGCCACGCGGGATTTGTGCGCAATCATGCTCATGGACAGCGCGCATATTCAGGAACGCGATGCCGAATGGCTGACGAAAAAACAGATGACCTTTGTGCCGTCGTTATATTCCACGGAAGACGTGCAGGAAATTATGCGGCATTTCGTCTCCGTGCCCTACGAAACACGGATGCCGCTTACCCCCAATGTGTTTATCACATTTCATGACGCGGGGCATGTGCTCGGTTCGGCCATGGTCGAAATGGAATATCAGGAAGGCGGAAACTGGCGCAGGTTCATTTTCAGCGGTGACATCGGACGTAAAAACATGCCGATTTTGGTGGACCCGTGGGAACCGCATGACGCGGACGCGGTGCTGATGGAAAGCACGTACGGGAACCGGGATCACCGTCCGATTGAGGCGGCGGATGAACGATTTGCGGGGTTTGTGAAGGAGACGTATCAACGGGGCGGCAAGATGATTATCCCGTCGTTCGCCCTGGAACGCGCGCAGGAAGTGATTTACGCCCTGAAGCGCTTGCAGGCCGCCAATGCCATTCCCAGGATTCCGGTTTACGTGGATAGCCCCCTGACCGTGAATATCACGGAAATTTTCCGCCTCCACACCGAGGGCTTTGACGAGGAATTCCGGGCGGTGATGCGCGAGGCCGGGGACCCCTTTGAATTGACCAATATTCGGTATATTCGCAGCCAGGAAGAGTCCATGACGCTGAACCAGCTAAAAGGACCGGCGATCATTATTTCCGCATCGGGCATGTGCGAATATGGCCGCATCCTGCATCATCTGCGGAATAATTGCGAGGATCCGAACAATACCATCCTGATTGTGGGATTCCAGGCGGAACATACCTTGGGCCGGCGCATTGTGGACCGGAACCGCACCATAAAAATCTTCGGCGTGCCGCGTGAACTCAACGCCCAGGTCAGGATCATGAATGAATTCAGCGCGCATGCGGGCCGTTCCGAATTGATCGAATTCGGCGCACGGTTTAAAGACCGCGCCGAGAAAGTGCTCCTGGCCCACGGCGAAACCGAGGCGCTCACCGCCCTGAAATCCGGACTTGAAGAACGCGGGGTTAAAAATATCCTCATCCCACGGCATGGAGAAAGTATTGCTATATAATGACTTATATAAAGGCGAGACTCAAATTGGATTTTGTTGACATATAGCCATATCATATGATATACTTAGCCATATGAAGACAACCGTAAATATACCCGATAGTCTTTTCGAAGAAATGCGAACCTTGGCGCAGGAAGAGCAAACGACAATAAAGGCATTGCTTGAAGAAGGGCTTCGCCGTACTTTGGAAGAACATAAAAAGTGCAGTCCCTTCCGGCTTCGTGATGCTTCCGTTGACGGTGAAGGACTACAGCCGCATTTGGCCAACGCTTCCTGGGAACGCATACGGGATATGATATATGAGGGACACGGCGCTTGATAGCGGTGGACACCAATCTGTTGGTTTATGCGCATCGAAAAGATAGCCCATGGCATGCTGGCGCCGTTCAATGCATATCGACGTTGGCCGAAGGCCGAACCGCTTGGACTATTCCATGGCCTTGTATTCATGAGTTTATAGCGGTGGTAACTCATCCCAAAGTGTTTTCCCCGCCGTCATCTGTAAACCAAGCCATAGCCCAAGTCAATGCATGGATGGAATCCCCAAGTCTTTTTTTTCTGACAGAAGCAAAAGATTATTGGTCACATCTTAGTAAAATAATCCGCTCGGGACGCATTACGGGGTCCATGATTCATGATGCCCATGTAGCCGCTCTTTGCCTTCAACATGGTGTTGCTCAACTTTGGACAACGGACAGGGATTATAACCGGTTCCAAGGATTGCACGTTCATAATCCACTTATCGTGTTGGATAATTAAAGAATGCTTGAAATGGGCGGCCGCGCAAAGGTGTTGCGGCAGTGGTTTTGTTGATTATTCATCCTCGGGTTCGGCGCGGCGTTTCCATCGGGGTTGTTCGGGGGCGGAGATTTTGGGCGGGGTGTGGCTGGGCATGCCCATGCCCGCGGAACACCAGAAACTGCCTTCACCGAGGAGTTCTTCAACGTTGATGCGCAGCGCGCGGGTGGGGGAGACCCGGCAGGCGCTGGTGGCATGAATAATCACTTCGGTATATTCGGGAGTGAGCACATGCAGGAACACGTCGCAGGCGCCGCGTGATTCACCGAGGATTTCGGCCAGTTTATTGACTTCTCCGTCCTTCAATGCGCTTACGGGCACGCGGATGTGCACGGCTTTGGTGAGTTGCCGTTCCGCTTCTTCGATGGGGAGAATATTGACAGCAATGAAGCCTGCCTCGTTATTGCGGTAATTGACCTTGGCGGTGATCATGGCGATGGAATCCGTCAAGAGCAGGCTGGCCTTTTGTTCATAAAGGTCGCTGAAAACGGTGACTTCGCAGGAGCCTTCGAGCGTTTCGATGGTGAGGAACGCCATTTTCCCCCGGCTGGTCAGGTGCGTTTTCACGCCCGAAATCAGGCCGCCGAAAATCACTTCCTGGCCTTCGGCCAGGTCCGGCCGGTCCGCCATGTTGATCGTGGAGAAGCGGCGGAGCACTGCTTTATGCCGGTCGAGGGGATGACTGGTGACGTAGAGGCCGAGCATCTCCTTTTCGTACTGGAGCAGTTCGTATTCAGGCCATTCGGGGAGGTCCGGTTTCACATGCATGGTGATTTCTTCGGCGGCGTCCGCACCCAGCATGTCGAACAGGGAGGTTTGGCCGCTGGCGCGTTCCCGTTGTGCAATCTGTGCTTCGGAGAGGGCGTTTTCGATCACGGCCTCGACTTGACGCCGGTTCCATCCGGTGCTGGCGAAAGCGCCAGCCTTGTTCAGGCTCTCCACGAGCCGCCGGTTCAGGACGCGTCCTTCGTGCCTGGAGCAGAAGTCAAAAATATCCTTGTAGGGGCCGTTTTTTTCGCGTTCTGCGGCGATGGCCAGGGTGACATTTTCGCCCACGTTTTTGATGGCGCCCAATCCAAAACGAATGGCATTCCCCTCGACGGTGAACCGTGAAAAGCTCTTGTTTACATCGGGCGGCAGAACCAGGATATCCATGCGGCGGCATTCGTCCACGTAGAGGGCGGCTTTATCCAGGTTGCCGGATTCGCTGGTGAGCAGCGCGCACATGAACTCCACGGGATAATTCGCCTTGAGGAAAGCGGTCTGATACGCCACAAACGCATAGGCCACACTGTGGGACTTGTTGAACCCATAGCCCGCGAACGTTTCGATCTTATCGAACAGTTCCGAGGCGAGCCGCTCGGCAATGTTGTTTTTCTTGCAGCCCTCGATGAATTTGCCGCGCTGCTCGGCCATGAGGTCGGCTTTTTTCTTCCCCATGGCGCGGCGGAGGATGTCGGCCTGTCCGAGGGTGAATCCGGCGACGGCCTGCACGATCTGCATGACCTGTTCTTGGTAGACGGCGATGCCGTAGGTTTCGTTTAAGATGGTTTCCAGGGAGGGATGGTCGTATTTCACGAGGGCCGGGTTGAATTTGTTCTGAATATAGGTGTCGATAAACTGCATGGGCCCGGGCCGGAACAAGGCCACGAGCGCGCTCATCTCCTCGAGGCTTTGCAGGCCGATGCGCTTGGCGAGATCGCGCATGCCCGTGCTTTCAAGCTGAAACACGCCGGTGGTCAGCCCTGACCGCAACAGTTGGTAGGCTTTTTCATCGTTGGGCTCGATGGCATCGATATCGATGTCAATGCCGCGGTTTTCCTTGATCAGGCGGACGGTATTGTGCACGACGGTGAGCGTGCGCAATCCGAGGAAGTCCATTTTCAAAAGACCAATGTCTTCCACGCCCTTCATTTCCACCTGGGTGGCCACGGTTTCCGAATTGGAGGCCTTGAAAAGGGCGGTGAAATTGGTGAGCGGCTGGTCGCAGATCACCACCCCGGCCGCGTGCGTGCCACAGTTGCCGATGGTTCCTTCGAGACGTTCCGCCAAGCCCCATAAGCGTGAAACTTGGGGGTCTTCGGTGATAATGCGCTTGAGTTCCGGCTCTTTTTCCGCCGCGGACTTCAACGTGATTTTGAGTTCATCCGGAACCAGCTTGGCGATGCGGTCCACTTCGCCGTACGGCATGCCAAGCACGCGCCCCACGTTCCGGATCACGTTCTTGGCGAGCATGCGCCCGAAGGTGATAATTTGGCTGACGTTGTCCTGGCCGTATTTTTCGCGGGCGTATTGGATCATTTCGTCGCGGCGCTCGAAGCAGAAATCGATGTCGAAATCGGGCATGGAAATGCGATCTGGATTGAGGAAACGTTCGAACAGGAGGTTATAGCGGACGGGGTCGATATTGGTGATCTGGAGGGCGTAGGCGACGATGCTGCCCGCCCCGGAACCGCGGCCGGGCCCCACGGGGATGCCAGAGCGGCGCGCGTGGTGGATGAGGTCCCAGACCACCAGGAAGTAGTCCACGAAATTCATTTTCCCGATCACGTCGAGTTCATAATGGGCGCGCTGGAGTTTATCCGCGGGAACGGGAGAGCCATAGCGTTTTTCCAAGCCTTCCATGACCAAATCCTGCAAATAAAGTTCTTTTTTGCAGCCTTCCGGGGGGACGTAGTTCGGGATCAGGTTTTGATTCAGGGGAATGGCCACATTGCAGCGTTCCGCGATTTTGAGGGTGTTGTGGAGGGCTTCGGGGCAATGGGCAAACAGGGCGTGCATTTCATCGGGAGACCGGAAATAGAACTCGTTTGTCGGAAACCGGAACCGGTTCGGATCGTCCATGTTGGTGCCTGTTTGAATGCACAACAGCACTTCATGGGCTTCGGAATCCTCGCGGGAATCGTAGTGCGAGTCGTTGGAGGCAATCACCTGGAGGCCATAGTGTTTGGCGAGGTCCATGAGGACGGGATTGGTCTTGGCTTCTTCCGGCATCCCATGGTCCATCAGTTCAATCAGGAAGTTGTCTTTGCCAAAGATGTCCACATATTTCCGGAGTATCCCATGGGCGGCATCCATGGCGCCTTTCAGGATGGCCTGCGGGAGCGCGCCGCCGGTGCAGGCGCTTGAAGCAATCAGGCCCTCATGGCATTCGGCAAGCAACTGATCATCCACGCGCGGCTTATAATAAAAGCCTTCCAGGTAACCGGCGGAACTCAATCTGCACAGGTTATGGTAGCCGGTTTCGTTTTCGCACAACAACAGGAGATGATGATACGCGTTGCTGGGGGAATTGGCGGTGCGGTCCGTGCGGGCACCGGTGGCCACATAAAGTTCGGAGCCGATAATAGGCTTGATGCCGCGGCTCTTCGCGCTCTTGTAAAAATCAACCGCGCCAAAAAGGCAGCCATGGTCCGTCAGGGCGCAGGCATTCATCCCGTAGTGCTGGCACCGGTCCAAAATATGGCCGACCGAACTTACGCCGTCGAGGACGCTGTATTCCGAATGCACATGCAGATGAACAAAACTCATTCCTGTAACCACTCCCAAAGCATCGCCAAGGCGTTTTCCGCCGTTTGCGCCTTGATTTCTTCCCGGGTACCCGTAAAAACATGCTGTTTCACGCGGGTTCCGGCGGCGCAGGCCACGGCCATCCATACCAGGCCGACAGGTTTTTCCACCGTGCCGCCGGAAGGTCCCGCAATGCCTGTTACGGCCACCGCCCAGTCCGCCTCGAGGCGGTTCCTTGCACCTTCGGCCATCTCGCGCGCCACCGCCTCACTCACCGCCCCATACGTTTGCAGGGAGGCGGATTTGACTCCCAAGAGCTGTTCTTTCAGGGCATTGCTATAGGCCACGACGCCCCCGGTATAGCCCTGTGAACTGCCCGGAACATTGGTAATCCGGTGCGCTATCAGCCCGCCGGAACAGGATTCCGCCGTGACAAGCGTGGCGCGGAGGGCCACCAGTTTGTGCACAATGGATTGTTCATACGCCTCGGACATGCCGCGATACCTTTCCTGCAATGGATACCGTATCATTGCGTTCATGAGTCAGGCAAGTTTCCTTCCCTGGCTTGTATTTATGGGCCGTCATCAGGACGGCGGGGGGCGAAGGTTCTTATCGTTATTACCGGTTGGGAGCCTCTGCTTTCCGTCCCGTATTGGGATTCCCATACTCTCTCATGATATACTTTGCCCGGTGTGCTTGGGTGTTTTTTCCCGGAGTTGGAGTGGGACTAAACGCGGAAGAATAAGCACGTTTGCAAAGGATACGGCAGTATGAGTCTGAATTTGGCCAGCTTTCTCGAACAGGCCGTGGAAGCACGGCCCGAAAAAGCAGCCTTGGTTCACGAAAATCTTCGGATGACCTACGCGGAGGTGGCCTCCGCCGCCCAGCGTGTAGCCAATATATTGCGTGACAAGGGCATTGGACGCGGAGATGTTGTGGGGCTGATGCTTCCCAATACTCCGCACTTTCCGATCATTTATTACGGTATTTTGTATGCCGGAGCGATAGTCTTGCCCATGAATCCCATGTTGAAAGCCCGGGATTTGGTGTATCAATTGGGGGAATCCGGGGCCAAAGGGCTGTTTATATGGAAAGATTGCGCCCCCGAGGCGTATAAGGCGCTCCCGCGATTGCCGGAATGCCGATTGCTTTCGGTGGTGGAACCGGGGTTGGACGTCAGTATGCCGGAACGGGGGGAGTCGTTTCTGGCATTAATGGCTGGCGCGGAGGCCCAATTCGATATGGCCGCGACCCGCCCCGATGACACGGCGGTGATTATATTCACGTCCTCGCTGGGGGGGAAGACCTACGGGGCGGAATTGACCCATTTTAATCTGTATAGCAACGCCATGGCGATCCGGGAGTATAATTTGCGGTTTGAGCCCGAAGATGTTTGTTTGGCCGTATTGCCGCTGTTCCACGCGTTTGGCCAAACCACCATGATGAATGTGCCGTTTATGGCCAACAGTACCGTGGTGTTGTTGCCGCGGTTTGAACCGCAGCATGTCTTCACGCTCGTCCGAAGGGAAGGGGTAACACTGTTGTGCGTGGTGCCCGCCATGTTGCACTTGATGAACACCTTCAAGCATGACAGCACGTTTGATCTTTCTTCGATTCGTTGCGTGACGACCGGAGGGGCGGCCGTGCCCAAACAAATGGCCTTGGATTTTGAAGCGCGTTTTCATGTCCCGGTCTTGGAGGGGTATGGATTGACGGAGACGAGCCCGGTGGTTTCGTTTAACCTGGTGGGGCATAACCGGCTCGGTTCCGTGGGCAAGCCGCTATGGGGCAGTTTGCTCCGAATTCAACGAGAGGACGGCAGTTTTGCGGGTCCGGGTGAAATTGGGGAAGTGATATTGCGCGGGCATTACATAATGAAAGGGTATCTCAACGCTCCGGAGGCCACGGCGCGGGTTATGGAGGGAGGCTGGTTCCATACGGGCGATTTTGGGTATTTGGATGAAGAGGGTTTTCTCTTTTTGACTGGTCTCAAGAAAGATATTATTATCCGGGCCGGACTGAATATATACCCCTGTGAAGTGGAGGCCGTGCTTGAGGAACACCCCGCCGTTTGTGAAGCGGCGGTGGTGGGGGTTCCTGATCCCATCCGGGGGGAGGAACCCAAGGCGTTTCTGGTGTTGAACCCCGGCATGGACGCCACGGTCAAGGATATGGCCGCCTTTTGCCGTCAGGAGCTGGCTTCCTATAAATGCCCGCGTACGTTTGAATTCCTTGAAGCGCTGCCCCGGGATGCCGAGGGGAAAATTCTCAAGGATTTATTGCGTGCCCGGCCAAAGGGCGCGAGTTAACCGTCCGTTCCTTAAAACGGTGGCGAACAGAGCGATGAACAATGGCGTTATTGGATACGATAGATAGTCCCCAGGATATGAAGGGGTTGACGGTGCCGGAGCTTGAATCCCTGGCGGCCGAACTGCGCGAAGTCATTATCGAAACCGTCAACCGCAACGGGGGGCATTTGGCTTCTCCGTTGGGGGTGGTGGATTTGACCGTTGCCCTCCATTACGTTTTTGACGTTGGCGTGGATCAGCTTATCTGGGACGTCGGGCATCAGTGTTACGCGCACAAATTGTTGACGGGCCGCCGGGGACAATTTGCACTGCTCCGCAAGCAGGGCGGGATAAGCGGGTATCCGAAAATCACCGAAAGCGGCCAGGATTGTTTCGGGACCGGGCATAGTTCCACCTCGATTTCGGCGGCGCTGGGCATGGCGGTGGCGCGGGACCGTCTTGGACTCCGGCACCATGTTATCGCCTTGATTGGCGATGGCGCGATGACGGGGGGGATGGCGATGGAGGCGTTGAGTCATGCGGGGCATCTGGGGCTGGACCTTCTGGTGATCTTGAACGACAATGAAATGTCCATCTCCCGGAATACGGGCGCGTTGGCCCGGTATTTTAACCGGTTGATCATGGCGGGCCCCTACAAGCGGGCGAAAGAAGACGTGGGAAGTTTTGTCAAGGGCTTGGTGGGGGGGCGCATGACGCGGACGATCCAGGACCTGGAGCGCTCGGTGAAGGGATTCATCACGAAGGGGGCTTTGTTTCAGGAATTGGGATTCAATTATATCGGGCCGGTGGACGGGCACGATTTGCCCTTGTTGATAGAATGCCTGAGCAACATCAAGGACATGCAGGGCCCGGTGTTGTTTCATTGCCGCACGGAAAAGGGCAAAGGCCTGAAGGAAGCGGAGGAGGACCCGCAGAAATATCATGGCATCAAGCCCATGATGGTGAAGAAGAACGACTGCGAAGGGGATGCGCTGCCCGCGCAACAAGAAAGCGCCGCCGTTCACGTGCCAACGTTTACGGATGCCTTTGCGAACGCGCTGGTCGAGGCCGCGCGGGAAGACGAGCGGGTGATGGGCATCACGGCGGCCATGCCGGCAGGGACGGGGTTGTCGTTGCTGGAGAAGGCCTTTCCCGAACGGTTTTTTGATGTGGGGATTTGTGAACAGCATGCGGTGACGCTGGCGGCGGGCATGGCGATTCGCGGGCTTCGTCCGGTGGCGGCGGTCTATTCCACGTTCCTTCAACGTGGCTACGACCAGGTTATTCATGATGTCTGTCTGCAACAATTGCCCGTGGTCTTTGCTATTGATCGCGCCGGACTCGTGGGGGAAGACAGCCCGACGCAAAACGGGACGTTTGACTTGTCGTTCCTGCGGGCGGTACCCAACTTATGCATTCTGGCTCCGCGCGATGCGGTTGAAGTGCGCCGTATGTTGCAGTGGGCGTTGCGTCAAAATGGACCGGTGGCGATTCGCTACGCGCGGTGTTCCGCGCCGCTTATCGGGGCGGAGGATGGACGGGATGTTGCCGGGGGTGAGGTATTGCTGCAGGGGAAGGATGCGGTGTTTTTTGCGGTGGGGCCTGTTTTGGGGGCGTGCATGCGGGCCGCGGAACTGCTGGCGAGGGAGGGGATGGACGTGGGGGTGGTGGATGCGCGCCGGGTGAAGCCACTGGACCATGGATTGCTGGAACAGGTTTCGGACCGGCCTATTGTCACGGTGGAAGAAAACACGCTGGGGGGGGGATTCGGTTCGGCGGTTCTGGAATACTTCGCGGACCGGCAGGACCTTGGCGGGCGGCGGATTTTACGGCTGGGCATTCCCGATATTTTCTGTGAACACGCCACGCGGGATGAACAACTGGCGGCGTATGGGCTTGATGCCCCGGGGCTTGCCCGTGCCGTGCATAACTTTCTACACACGTCCGCATAACTGGATGGCGTTCGAATGGGCGGATATTTCTGAAAAGAAATGCAGGACGCGGTGGCGCGTCCTGCATTGACTTTACACGGTGCTGTGCGATTACTCCGGGGCCGGGCCGGGGGCGAATCCGTCTTCCGTCAGCGGATCAATATGGTACATGCCGCCCGCCGAATTGTAGAACTGGATAATGCGCAGTAATTCTCCCACTTCAAGGTTCCAGTTCTGCGGGTTGTAATCCGCGGTATAGGGCGGGCAGGACTGATCGCCCGCGCCGGGGGCGTATCCATCTTCCGTGGTGGCATCGCAATGGAACGGTCCGGAATTAAACAATTGGATGAGGCGGAGCAATTCGGAGAGTGAGATGCTCCAGTCGCCATCGGAGTCCGCGGAGCTGAAGCGGATGGGTTCTCCTTCGATGCTGCCTTCGCCTTCGGCACCACCCTCGCCTTCGACGCCGCCTTCGCCTTCGACGCCGCCTTCGCCTTCGACGCCGCCCTCGCCTTCCACTTCGATGCAGGGATGATCAAAATGGATGCTCCATCCATCAATGGTTCCGACGTTCACGAGTCCCGCATCGGCAAGGAAGAGCGTCCAGGTTCCCTTGGTGCTCTGTCCGTCGAACACAAACAACGGCGAATGCGGCCTGAATTCCCCGGTGTAGGGGGCTTCCGCAGCGTTGATGCTTACCGTGGCCGCATCGCTGAAGACGGTGTTGACCATGCTTGTGCCGCCCGCTTCGGGATAGGTGAAGAGGAACAATTGCATGCCATTGGGGCCAATCAGGTTGGCAATCAGGTTTTCGATGTGCGGATGGCTGATATTGATGGAAACGGTGAGGTTCTCGATGGTCTGATCGCTGAGCACCGCAATGGAGGAAGAAGCTCTTCCATTCGCGAAAGCCACCGGCGTGTCACAACTGTTGAGTTGAATGGCGCAGAGCCCGTATTCACCTTCCTGCCGGCATTCGCCTTCCAGATCGCCTTCCAGATCGCCTTCGGACGTGCCCTCGGGCGTACCTTCCGGGGTACCTTCGATCGTGCCTTCTGTCGTGCCTTCGCTCGACCCTTCGTACGTTCCTTCGCCCTCGATTTCTTCGCCTTCGCCTTCCACAAGCGGGCACACGCCATCGTACCCCACCAGCACGCCGCGTCCGATGAGTTCGGGAATCGCTTGGCAGAGAATATCATCGGTCAAAGGATTGCCTTCAAGCCCGATTTCATCCCCCGCGCCAATGCCGGTGTTATCGAGCAAGGCGGAAATATCCGAAACTTGGTTGTTCCAGAGGAAAACGGACTGAAGCCGGGTCATATTTTGGAGCGCGGCCAGATCGGAAATCTGGTTCCAGCCCAAGTTGAGGGAGACCAGGTTGATCAGGCTGGTCAAGGGGGTAATGCTGGTGATGCTGTTATTCCACAGGCTCAGGTGCTGCAAATTGGGGAGTTTGTCGATATTGGTCAAATCCACAATACCCCGGGAGTCGGCGCTGAACGAAGTCAGGGTGACCAGGTCGCCTTCATAAATGGCCTTGGTGTTGTCAAAGGACAGGGCGGCGCGGATGGCGGCGTCCAGATTCGGATCGGGGAAGGTTACGATATTGCCCGCGCCAATGACGGTGAGTGTGACGGAATTGGAATATAAGATGTCGCTTCCGGAAATGGCGGTGCATTGATAGGTTCCGCCCACGGAACCCGTGACGGGATTGATGGTGAAAACGCCGCTATTGGGGCCCACGGCGGCACCGTCTTTGCGCCATTGATACGAGGGGGCGTAAGCGCCGCCTTTGACGCGGAAGGTAAAGGTGTGGGAGGCCCCGACGGTCAGGGTGGCGCCAATGGGTTGCTCCAGGATTTGGAAGCCCACCTGGGTGACGCCCAGGTTGCATCCCCAAGACTGCCGTCCACCCAACCTTGCGCTCGGGTTGTACACGGAAACATCATCCGAGACCGCAACGGAAAACCGGGCTTTATCCAAAATGCCCGCATACGCCAAGACGGCCGGATTGGCGTCATTCAAAACCAAATCGTACGAGTTTGGGAATTCGCGGCCATTCGAGTCGGTCCGCAGCCACTGATAGTGCAAGGGGCCGGAACCGCCCGCCACGGCAACGGAAAACGTGAAGGGATCACCGGTTTGAACACTGCCCCCGGTGGGGCCGCTGATAATGCGGACGGGCGCGGTGACATGGCAGAGGGCCAGCCAATCCTCGCGATGATAGGTGCCTCCGGTCGAGTTATAATCCGCCAGATTGGTTGATCCGTTTTGATCCACATCCCCGTTCGCCCCAAGATAGTTGCGGTCCGCGCTGGTGTTGCCGTAGGTGATGTAGGTGTCGGAATAAAAGTGAATGTAATCGTTTAGATCAATCAAATCGAGTGCCGAGCCATAGCCTTCGCGCTCCACGAAATAGCGGACCATGTCCTTGAGCAGGTTGTTGAGAAAGGTGAAGGTGGAATTGTCGCCGCAGGTCATATAGCCGGACAGAAAGTATTTGACCGCATACCCAAACAAGGGGTCTTCCTTGTTCAGCATGTCGATTACATCCACCGTTGTACTGAACCCGGCGACGGAGATGTTCAATATCAAATCCTGTTGCACCTGCATCATGTTGACCTCGAACGCCGACTGGATCATGATAGTTTCGGTCTCGTTAATGCCGGGTGAGTTATTGAGCAGCACGGCGGACAGCAGGGCCAGGTGATCGTCTTCGGTCAGACCGTTGCCGTCGCGGTCGACATTGAACAGGTGTCCGAATCGCCCGGGCGCCATTTCATCCAAAATGTTGTCAATCGCGCGCAGGATGAAATCGTAATCCACGTCAATTCGTTTTGCATGGCTCGTTGCTGGAAAAACCAGTGCGATGAGCAGCCACGCCCCCATGAACCAATGTAGTCTCTTCATTATGACGCTTCCTCTCGGTTTTGCCCGGCGTTTTTCACATAGGCAACCAACGTTCGTACAGAACGGCATTTACCGCCATGCCGCGCTAAACCGTCCAGCGCATGCCGGTATGACGTATTTCAACCATTCTCCATCCATAACAATACCTGAAAGCCGTTCGAGCGTCAAGTTCTTATCAAAGCGAGGCATTTGCGAATTACCCTTTTCCCTCAAGCCGGTTGAGGTGAAAAGGGGCCGGTTTCCGCGCATGCCACCGGTCATTTGCCTGGAACTCGAGGTGTTCCTGGGGAAAGGGGGATTTTGCAATCGCTGGTGAAATTTTCTATTAGGTTTTGAAATGAGGATCATGTATAATTAAAATAGAATGTGGAAATCTTTTTCCTTGAGCGTCGTCTTGCATGGCGAAGAAAACGGCCATGAAGGAAGAGGCAATGGGTGTGGTTTGTCGAAATGCGTGAAGCGGAGTGGCCGGAGCGCACGAAGCCGAAACGTTAACGTACAAGAAGGTAGGGATGCATGAAGTCTATTAAGCGCATGCGGAATGGAATGTGGGCGGGTTTCTTTTTGGTCATGACGGGGATGTCCTTTCTTCCCATGAACGCGGAAGCGGCCATCACGGACGTCTACGACGCCAATGCGGGCGCCGGGACCCTGGGCCGGGCGTTGAATTTATCGAATAGGACCGGAACCATCACCATTAACACCGACACGATGCTTCTCTACGGTTCGATTACTCCCACGCGCCAGGGCGAGGACGTGAACGGGGTTTGTGTGTTTCGCTTCACCTACGTCAACTTGGGGCCGAATATTACGGTACAATTGGTGGGGGCGCGCCCCTTGGCGATTGTATCGGATACGGATTTCCTCCTGTATACGGATTTGAATGTGACGCCCGGCACGCTGGGCGGAGGCCAGGGGGGCACAGGCGGATTTGGCGGCCAAGGCGGATTGGAGAATGAAACGCCCGGGCAGGGCGGAGCGCCCGGTACGGGGGGGGCGGGCCAGTGCAGCGGTTGTGAAGGTCAGCCTGGGACCGCTGGGGCCACGGGAAGCGCCGGAGGTGGCGGGATGCCGAATGTCGGCGGTGTGGGTAGTCCAGGGGAAAAAGGACTAACAACGCAGTTCACCGCTCCCTATAGTTCGTTGTTATTAGCCGGCGGGCCTGGCGGCGGCGGCGGCGGCGGCGGCGGCGGGGCGGGCGGCGACAATTATGGCGGCGGCGGGGGTGGGGGTGGATCAGGTGGCGGTGGGGGCGGCGGATATGTGTATCCTGAAGGAAAATCCGCACCGAAGGGAGGCAGTGGCGGCGCGGGAGGCGGTATGACGGGAAGCATTGGCGGCAGCGGTGGCCCCGGGGGGAATGGCGGTACGGGCGGATCAGGGGCCGCAGGCGGCGCGGGCGCGGGACAAGTGACAAAAGCCGCGTTTGTAACCGCCGGAAATGAAAAGGCGGACGGCGGCTCTGGGGGAAGAGGCGGCCAAGGAGGCAAGGGGGGCGGGTGCCTCGTGCTTGCCGCGCGCGGTTTGCTGTATCTCGGTGCAGGAATTGATTTGGATATTTCGGCCTCCGCGCCAGGGCAAGGTCAGGCAGGAGCTGGCGGCACCGGCGGCGCCGGCGGGAATGGCGGATATGGCGCGCCAGGCATGCTTAAACTCCAAGGCTCTGTCATCGACCTCGACATGAACGCACCCCGGCCCGCCGTGCTCACGAACAATGTGGACGGTTCCAGCATTGGCGCCAACGGAAAGGTGGCCTTGATTTCCAATATGTCAAGTTATGCCTTGAGCTGGCGCAGCCTGGATTACACCCACATGACCACCTTGGTGGGAATTGTGCGCAACGATACGATTCTAAAAGCCCCCAATCCTTTTAATGGCGGGGTCTCATCCCCCCTCATTCCCCAATTAAAAGGCGGCCCCGCGCCCCATGGCTATTTGCCCAACGTTTATTTGAATCAAGCCACGGTCGAAAGCATTCCTCCGCTTCTCTCCCAGACAGGAGTTGAGGTGCGGGTTTTGGCCAATTACGATTCCTTATATAACAACTTCAGCCAGATAGTCGTCACCAACACCAATACTGTTCCTTTGAGTAATGTATATATCCAGTTAGGCGGCAATTCCGCGATGCCCATCGGGGGCTATGGCGATCTGGCGGCGGGGGAATCCTGGACCACGGTGGTTCCCACTTCCACGGGGGTGACGCTGGATGTCCAGGATATTCTGCCAGAAGGGGAAGGAATCGAGGAAGGCGAAGGTGGCGGTGAAGGGGATGCGGAAGGCGAGGGGGAACCCTATGTTTGCACGCCCATGCCCCGTACGCCATTGCCGCCCGCACCGGGCAACTTCAACTTCTGTGGCGCGCTCGACACCGTCTACTGCTCCTTGGCGCCGCTGAGTGGATTGGTGTCGGAAATCGGGGATTTCTCCAATTTAGTCCGCTGCGATTTGGCGGATATCAACGGCCCTGTGGATACGGAGGCCGAAATCCCGGTGTCGGGGAATGGCATGTTGGATGCCTATGAACTCGCGATTATCGCGGCGGTGCTGAATGATGTGAGCTTCAGTCAGAACGGCCTGACCCATCAGATGGTAATGGACGCTTTCCAAAACAATTTCACGGCCGTCAATGACCTTATCGTGGGTGCATTGACTTCCCAGGGGTATTACGGGCTTGTCATGGCCCTGGTGCCCCACTTGGTGCCGGCGTTGTCCTACACCCTGGCGGGATATACCCTTATCGGCGATGAGAACACCATGGGCGCGATTACCCAGTTGATGGGGTTGCTGGAAGAAATTGGCATTACGCCCCCCGACCCCTCCATTTTCCAAACCCTCCCTGAATGGTTTGCCCCGGACCAGGACGCCGACCTCGATGGCTGCACGAACCGGGAGGAATATGGCGCGTATGCGGAATTGGCCGCCGAGGCCTTTGCCGCCAACGTATGGAATGCGGATGTGCATCCCCAAGATTGCAGCGGGGGGCCCGAAGGTGAAATAGAAGGCGGGGTGGAAGGCGAAGGCGGCGTGGAAGGCGAAGGTGGCGTGGAAGGCGAAGGTGGCGTGGAAGGCGAAGGCGGCGTGGAAGGCGAAGGCGGGGTGGAAGGCGAAGGCGGCGTGGAAGGCGAAGGCGGCGGGTGCGTGGCGCACAGCGCGGATACAAATCAAGATTTCGCCATTTCCATCCCGGAACTCCTCCGGGTAATCCAGTTTTACAATTATGGGAGCTATCATTGCGAGCCGGGAACGGAAGATGATTTTGGCCCGGGCGCAGGCAGCGAGGCGTGTGCGCGGCATAATTCAGACTATACCGAACCCTATTGGAACATTAGTGTTTCCGAATTGCTGCGCTTGATTCAGTTTTACAATATGCCGAATTCGCGGTATCATTGTGATAACGAGTCGGAAGACGGCTATAATCCGGGTATTTGAAGGCCGTTTCCATCGGACTGTTTTCGGATGACGCATAAAATGCGGGAATAGGTGTAGTTTTACTTGACATCTGTCCCGGTTTAGATGATAATATTACGTGGGACGAAGGACTATTGGCGATTACGAATATGTTCCCCGGCAGCAGGTTGAATAACAGCGAGGGGTACCAGAGCAGTAGAATTGTCTTCCGCTTCCAGTGCCTATCATGGCGGCGGGGGAAAGGTATAATAATATGATGACACAACTTAACTGTGAGGTGTCGAGGATGACCACGCAAAACACGGCTTATGTTGGGAGGATGAAGAGAATGCCAAACGTACATTCAGGCTTGCACCAGACGAGGATTGTTGCCGTCACGATGGTTTTGGCGCTCCTTTTCATTGGAGGCGGCGCGTATGGGCAAACGACGACGGCGGAGGACTATTACTCCTTGGAGCCGACCATTGTCAACCGGCCGGGTCAAGATTTGATCGCGCCAAACAACTCCGTGCTCCAATTTAATACGGATGCTTTGACCCTGACGACGTCGGGGGCCGGGGTGCAACCGTATGGCACATATCCGGACGAAGCAAATATAAATTTCGTGCGAGATGTGAACGGGGTGGCGGTGTTTTATTTCAGGAATGTAAAAATTGGGTTGGTAACGCTCACGGTCACCGGCAATCGTCCCTTGGCTATTTCCGCGGACCGTGACATGTATATCGCCACCGGGCTTGATGTCAGTGGATCAACACCAGGAAGAGCGGGTGGGGGTATTGGCGGAACGGGCGGAACCGGACGCGGCGGTGGCGGGGATGGTGGTTCGGGTTTTGGCGCGGGAGGCGCGGGAGGCCTTGGCGGGAATGGCGGATATGGCGGCGGGGGTATTTTGTGGGGCGCGTCAGACGGTCAACAGGGTTTTACGGGAAATTCAGCGCCCATTAATCTTGACGGGCGTTCCGGCATTCAAGGGGGTAACGGGGCTTCCGGCAAGGATGGTGCTCCCGGAAATTCTGGGTCCCAAGGTGTGCATAATGCGGACCAATACTATACCCCGGGCGCGGGTGGCAGCGGTGGTCAAGGCGGTTCGGGAGGCGGTGTCGGCGGGCTCGGTGGCACGGCGGGCGGCGGCGGCGGTACCGGCGGCAGCCCTGGACAAGGGGGTACTCTTCTTGATTGGCCGCCGCGTCCGGATGGCTCGAATGGAGCAAATGGCAATCCCGCGACAGGATTGGCCGGCAACGGCGTCGGAGCCTCGCAAGGGAATACGGGCAGTTTGGGTGGTCCGGGTCTTGATGCCCGCTTCGCAAATCCCAACTATGGGAGTCTTGAGTTGATCGCGGGCAACGGCGGTGGCGGCGGTGGTCAAGGCGGCGGTGGCCAAGGTGGCGGTCAAGGCGGCGGTGGCGGCGGCGGTGCCGGTGGTGGCGGTGGTGGTGGCGGCGGCAAGTGCTGGTACGGCGAACAGGGCGGCACTGGCGGACGTGGCGGTTCAGGCGGTTTGGGTGGCGCGGGCGGCCCGGGCGGTGCGGGGGGTGTTGGCGGCGCGGGTGGGCGCGGCGCGAACGGCGGCGGGGCGTTGATTTTGTCTGCGCGCGGTTTACTGCAAGTTACTGAGCAGATTCCTGTGGATATTTCCGCCACCGTTCCTGATCCAGGTTTGGATGGCACGGCGGCTGGCGATGTTCCTGAATGGAACCCTGCGCCTCCATCGGTTCCCACTTCGGGGACGGCTGGCCCTCAAACAGGTTCGCAAGGTGCCGATGGCAGTCTTGGGGATGGCGGGGACGGAGGTAATGGTGGAATGGGCCATGTGGGCGGTGTTGGCGGTGCGGGAAACAAGGGTGGCGCCGGGAACAAGGGCGGCACGGGCGGCCGTGGCACCCCTGGCATGGTGAATCTGCATGGGTCGGTGGTTTATGCGGAAAATATGAGGATCAATGCGCAGAATGGGGCCAGTTCCGATGCCTTGCATAGCGGGAAAAACGTTATAATTTCGAATATGGCGGATGAAGTATATAACGCGCATAAGCCCACCACCACTCCCTTTACCCCCAATTTGGTTCGTCAGCAAGTGACGTCCTATGCGCGCATTCGCGGTACGTCTCCGTTTTTCTATACGTGGTTTGGCGGTCCTTACTATCCGCTTATCCCCAACCTGGACCGCGGTCCCGCGACGCACGGGTTGCTACACATCAATCAAGGTCCCAGCGATCCCATGCCCACCTTCTTCAACAAGGTGACCGTGGATGGCACCACCTTTACGGAAACGCTCCCTGCGGGAAATCCCGAGTCCTGTTTGAAGTTGAAGGTGTTCGAGGCGGGTCTTTCCGGGCAAAAAAGCCCGTATAATTTAACCCAGGTATTCGTGGTGAACGATTCTCCCACCAATGAAACCTTCTCCAACATCTATCTCGGGGTATACGATTCGTCGAACGGACCGATGGGGAAACCCTATCGAATCGGCGAATGGGTGGAAGCTGAAGGAAACAACACCGGGCAAATGCTCCCGGGGCAATATTGGACGACCACCATTCCCCAGGGCGCCCATGTGCACCTGCTGCAGTTGCCGATCATTACCTCGCATCCGCAGAATGCCGGGGCCTTCCCGAATCAGGGTACGGAAATCACCTTCTCATGCGTGTGCAAGAGTTCCACCGACATCCATTATCAATGGTGGCAGGCGCGGCAAGGCTTTGAACCCACCCTGATTTCCGGCGCGTCAGGAGATAGCCCGGCGGGGAATGACATCACGGTGACGTATAAGCCGACTGTCCAAGAATCGGAACAGGGCTATTATTTTGTGGTCATCCGGAACGAAGCGGGTTCCGTGACGTCTGATCAGGCGTTCATGAATATTTATGAAAAGCCCTATATCATGGTGCATCCCGTGGCGAACAAAATGGTGTTTCCGCCGCAGCCGGCCGTTTTTGTGGTGGACGTCTATCATGGCGGATACCCGTTGCCTGAAAATCATCCCGCCAAATTCAGCCCGCAGTGGGACTATACCATTGGCGAAAGCTACACGTGGTATTTCCAAGGCGTGGATGACAATGGCGTTCCTTCCGGCAGTTTCTCGATTGTTCAGGGCTTGGCCGCGCCCTATCCGCGCAATTTCAGCAGCCGCACCCTGCAAATTTCTCCGACGGATGAAACCAAGCAAGGCCGTTATAAGTGTTATGTCGAGAATCCGGCCGGGTTTGAATGGTCCACCGAGGGATATCTAGACGTGGCCAATGGCGCGCATATTACACGTCAGCCGGAAGACGTTGGCGTGCCGGTGGGCTTTGACGCCAGTTTTGTTTGTGTTGCTGAAGGGCCCACGGGTTCCGTGGTGAATTATTTCTGGTATTTCTCCACTGAAGAAGACGGCGGCGCCCCCTGGGACCCGTCGGACCCGGACGGCCTTGGCGCAAATCTCCATTGGGTTCCGGTGCCCTTTACGGGTCCGGGCGCTAATCCCACGGCGCATAGTTCGATGCTCGAGATAGACAATGTCCAATCGGATGACAAGGGTTGGTACTTGTGCTACGCCTATTGCAACAGTCAGGGCGAGTACTCGAATCCTGCACAGTTGCGCATCGAGGACCCCGGGATTGTGGAACATCCGCAATCGCAGACCAAGAATCCGCATCAGGTCCTGCAATTGAAGGTAGTGGCGCTCACCGAGTATCCGCCGTTGTCCTACCAGTGGCAGCGCGCCCCGATCAATACGGAAAACTTCTATGATATTGATCCGAATAATCCCCGAGGCACCGGGTATGTGTTTGATCCCGGGAACCCGAATTTGCTTTCCATGATCCAAATCGCGGATTGCGAGGAAGCCGATGAGGGCATGTACCGGGTCAAAGTCTTTAATGGAAATGGTGACTGGAAGATGTCGAATACGGCCAAGGTCATCATTCGCAACGCGCCGGAAATCCTGGTGGACCCGGTGGACGTTGAAGTGGCTCCGGGGGCGGATGCCCGGTTCTGGGTGGAAGTGGCGGAAAGCGACAGTCCGTTGTCCTTCGAATGGTTGAAGAACGGCGAAGAAGTGGGTGCCTGGTTTAACCCGGCGGACGAATTCCGGATTCTCGGCATCTACATGGACCAACTGCAATTCCTGACCGCCAAGAATACGGACGAAGCGGCGTATTCGGTCCGTGTCACCAATGCGGTTGGCTCGGTGACCTCCAAATCCGCGTTCTTGTTCGTGGGACCGAAAATCCATCTGAACAACGAACGGGGCGGCGGCACCTACTATGTGAATTATCCCCTGGTTACGCTCTCGGTGGATGTGCATGGCGGGAAAGAACCGCGCACCTATCAGTGGTTCCGTAACGGCGTGGCGGTGAATCCCGCCCCCGTGACGGTGCCGACCGGTTCGGATGTCACGGTGTATCTTCCGATATACAATATAACCACGGCCAACAAGGGCGATTATGTGTGCAAGGTGGATGATTCCCGCCCGGGGATAGAGACCTCGCAGACAATCACCGTGAACGTGGTTTCGCACTTGGACCCAACCCCCACGATACTGGGACCTTCGGAAATCGTCCTGAAGGAATGCTCGGACTCTCTGGATTTGAACGTAGTCATCGACAGCCAGGGGATTCCGCCCGTCACCTTCGAATGGTTCTATCAGCCGTTTGGCAAGGTGGAACCGATTTCGATCGGCTCGGGCATCAATAAGACCAACTTCCATCTTGATTCCGTCTCGGTGGCGGATAACGCCGGCTACTATTATGTGGCGGTGCATGACAGTGGCGGCGATGGCCCCTATGAATCCAACAAGATTAAATGCGTGATTGAATACTGCACGCCGGCCGCCGGCGGGCTGGGTCTTGCCATGATGACGGCGGTTTCAGCCCTCTTCGGCGCTGTGGCCTTGCGCCGCCGCAAACACTAATCATAAACAAACACTGAGAGGGCCGGACCACATGTCCGGCCCTCTTTTCGTTAACAGGCGCTCCATGGATTCCCCTTCAGTGGATAAACACACCGGATTAGTAAAAGCGGAAGCTTTTCGGCTGGGATTTGACGCCTGCGGGGTAGCTTGCGCATCTACCCCGGACCCGGACAACCATCTTGGCGAATGGCTGCGGCGGGGATATCATGCTGAAATGGAGTGGATGGCCCGGACGGAGGGGATACGCCGCGATGTTTCCCGGAAGGTTCCCGGGGCCAAGTCGGTGCTCGTGGTGACCCGCAATTATTATACGGGGGACATGGAATGCCCGGCGGACTGTGGAAAAGTGGCGAGGTACGCTTGGGGGGAGGATTATCATTCAGTGCTGCTCCCCCGCCTGAATCAATTGGCGGACTTCTTGAAAACACTTCAGCCGGGCGGGATTCATTATGCCGAAGTGGACACCGGGCCGGTGCTTGAACGCGCGTGGGCGGCCCGGGCGGGATTGGGCTGGATCGGGAAGAACGGTCTTCTGGTGTGCCGGAAGGGCGGGTCGTGGTTTTTTCTGGGGGTGCTCATCACTACTCTGGAACTGGTTCCCGATACACCCGTGCGCGATTATTGCGGGGAATGCCGGGCCTGCATGGATGCCTGCCCCGTCCAGGCCATTGTGGAACCCCGCATGGTGGATGCCCGGCGGTGCATTGCTTATCACACAATCGAAAACCGGGGAGAAATTCTGGAATCCGTGCAGGCGTCCATGGGCGCCTGGGTGTTTGGCTGTGATGCATGCCAGGAAGTCTGCCCATGGAACCGTTTTGCCCGGATAACATCGGAACGGGCCTTTTTCCCTCATTCGTGGTCTCCTCATCCGAGCCTGGAGGATGTGCTGAAAATGGAAGAATCCGAATTTAAGGAACGGTTTGCACGGAGCCCCATCCTGCGTGCGAAACATGCGGGCTTGCGGCGTAATGCCCGTATCGCCCTGAAAAACAGCATGCCATTGATGGATACGTAAGGATGCATCAGGGGCATTCGAGGCGAGGATGATTTTCGTGGTAGTATGAGGAACGTTTTGGAGGAAAGGAAGAAGCATATGGCCAAGGAACTTCGTGTGACGGTATGGAATGAAGGGGTGCATGAGAAGACGAATGAAAAGGTGCAGGCGGTGTATCCGAAGGGGATGGGGCGCCAGATCGCGCAGTATTTGAAGAAGCAGGAGGGGATCAAGTCGGTGCATGTCTCGGAACTGGAAGACCCCGATCAGGGGCTTTCAGACAAGATTTTGGACAAGACGGACGTGATGACGTGGTGGGGGCATGTGGCGCATGACAAGGTGACGGAGGAGAACGCGGAACGGGTGCAAAAGCGCGTGGTGGAGGGCGGCATGGGGTTGGTGGTGCTGCATTCGGGGCACATGTCGAAGCCGTTCCGGCGGTTGATGGGCACTACGTGCATGCTGAAATGGCGGGAATGGAAGCGCGAGGGTGAACGGGAGCGCGTATGGGTGGTGAATCCGGGACACCCCATCGTGGACGGCCTGCCGGAGCGGTTCGAGTTGGAGAAATCGGAAATGTACGGCGAGCACTTTGACGTGCCGCCGCCGGATCAGTTGGTGTTTATCAGTTGGTTTCAGGGCGGCGAGGTGTTTCGGAGCGGATGTTGCTGGCACCGCGGGCTGGGCAAAGTGTTCTATTTCAGCCCGGGCCATGAAACCATTCCGATTTACCACGACGAAAATGTGTTGAGGGTGATTTATAACGGAGTGCTGTGGGCGGCCCCCGCGCGGGTGAAGGGCGGAATCAAACGGGACCATTTCGAGCCGCCGTTGGAACCGCTGGATTGAGCCGGTTGTCAGGCGCCGGCATTCGTTGGAAATCCGGGAAAGGGCCTTTCATGCATAAGACGCTGATGCTTTGCCTTGGTCTTGTGTCTTTGGGCGCAATGGCACAGGAACTGACCTTGTCGAAGAAGGCGGAGGTGTTTCAGCGGGACATGGAAGCCCGCTTTTTACTGGACGGTCAGGCGCTGTGCAAGCTCAAGGCCCCGCATGGCCTGCATCATGAGACCACGTACAACATGCCGGACAATGCCTATATGACGGGCATTTATGCGGGCACGCAAGCAATGCGGTATGTGGTGACAAAGGACCCGGAGGCGAAGGAGGAGGTGCGGAACTCGCTTCGGGCGCTGCATTGGCTGTGCACGATTAGCGGAAAGCCCGGATTGCTGGCACGGGCGGTCTGGCCAAAAGATAAACCCTGGAATGATGACGGGAAATGGTACAATTCGCCGGATGGGAAATACCAGTGGCGCGGCGACGTGAGTTCCGATCAGGTGGCGGGGGTGATGTTCGGATTTTCGCTGGCCTATGAATTGGCGGCGGAGGAAGCGGAAAAGAAACTGATCGCCGGGGATGTGGCGGCGCTGGTGGACCATATTTTGGACAATGGCCTGCGCATTGTGGATGTCAATGGACAGCCCACCCGGTTTGGCAATTACACGAAATTATACGTCAGTCTGATCGAACCCATGAACGCCTTGTATTGGCTCCAGGCGCTCAAAGTGGCCTGCCAGGTAACGGGAGACGCAAAATATGGGGACGCTTACCGGAAGTACGCGGTGGACGAGGGATACGCGGATATCTCGGTGCGTTCACGCCCGATGGGCGACCCCACAAAGAGGCATGGGGTGAATCATTCCGATGATGTGTTATTATTCCTGGCGTATTCACGGCTGCTGCCGCTGGAACAGGATGAATCGCTTCGCGGATATTATGTGGCGGGATTTAAGAGGATGTGGGAAGGGGATGGCGGATATCCAGGCGTCAAGCCGGAGGCGAATCCCCTGTATGCGTTTCTGGCCGCGAACCATCTGGGGGATGATTCGTCCGTGGTGGGAGCGTTGGATACCTTGCGGTGGTTCCCCTTGGATATGAAAATGCGCCCCGAAATGGTAACGAAGTATGAGACAGAAATAGGCTTTCGCTTTGATGGCACACCCAAGAGCCCGGAAGCGCGGGAGGGGAATCCGATTCCGGTGGACCGGCGCGACCGTTCGTGGTCGGCTTGGGTGATGGACCCCTATCATAACCGGGAAAACGACAAAAAGTTCAGGTATATGGAGTTTAACGGTCACGATTACCTGTTGGGGTATTGGCTGGGCCGGCATTTGGGTTATGTGACGCACGACTAAACGATCTGGACAGGTGGAATGCACGTATGACGCAAACGAAAAAAATGGGCATGATATTGGCGATTGTGGCAAGCCTTGTGGCATTGGATCAAGTTACTAAAATCATCGCGATTAAACTGCTCATGGGGCAGCCGATGATTCCGTTCCCAAAAAGTTGGGCGCCGAACGATTTGTTCCGCTTCCAGTTCGCCACGAATACCGGGGCGTTCCTGAGCCTGTTCAGCAACCTGCCCGAAAACATGCGCGCGTGGATTTTGATCGGGTTTAATTCCATCATTTTAGCCGCCGTGGCTATTTTCCTGTTCGCCAAGCGGACGCTCCATCCGGTGGTGGTGACGGCGCTGGCGATGGTGCTGGCGGGCGGCATTGGCAATCTGATTGACCGCATGTTCCGGGACGGCAAGGTGGTGGATTTCATGAATGTCGGCATCGGCTGGAACGCTTGGGGCATCCGTTCGGGCATCTTCAATGTGGCGGATCTGGCGATTGTCGGGGGGCTATTGACATTGATGGCCCTGGAACTGTTTCGGGGGAAGAAAGTGGAGCCGGAAAAAAAGAGTTAGATTGTTTCATCGAGGTGGAGGATTCGAAGATGACTTCACACGAGCGAATAACGATGGCGTTAAAAAATATCACCGCCATGCAAGTTGTTTTAATCCTTTCATTTGGATGTCTTTGCTGGTTGGGAATGCAGATTATCCATGAGTGCGGACATGTACTTGCCGCCTGGGTTTCGGGCGGACATGTATCCAAGGTAGTCTTGCACCCCCTTGTGATTTCCCGTACAGATGTCCGATACAATCCACATCCACTATTTGTGGTTTGGGCAGGCCCGCTGTTTGGCTCGATATTCCCGTTGCTCTGTTATCTGGGGGTTGCAGCCGTTAAACTGCGTATAGCGTATTTGTTCCGGTTTTTTGCCGGTTCTTGTTTTGTCATCAACGGAGCGTACATTGGCATGGGCAGTATTCAAGGAGTTGCCGATGCCAGTGATATGCTTTATTACGGTTCCGCGCGCTGGCAACTCATCGCGTTCGGAATTTGCGCATACGCTCTTGGATTCTTCCTTTGGCACAAACTTGGGCCATGTTTTGGACTGGGTAACGCCGAGGGGAATGTTAACCGGTTGGATGCCATTGCTTCGTTTGTAATGCTTGTGTTAGTGACAGGTATTGAAGTAATCATCGGAAGCAAATAAAGTAAGGTCTATTTAGGCGCATACAAGTTATTCTTGTTATTCTTGTTTAAAAACTCTGGGCAGCTTGTTTTGTATATATACATAATATACAATAACGGTATGAATACAACGATCTCCATGCCTGAGTTTGAAGGGTTTGATTGGACGGGTGGGAATGCCAAGAAGAATTGGCTTTGCCATCAAGTACATCCCTGGGAATCGGAACAAGTTTTTTTTAATTCGCCCATTTTGATCCAAGAAGATAAAAAGCATTCCATAGATGAACAGAGATATTTTGTTTTAGGCAAGACAGATGCAGGAAGAGAATTGTTCATTGTGTTTACCATTCGTGAAAATCGAATAAGAGTAGTTTCCTCCCGAGATATGAGTGTAAAGGAACGAAGGATTTACCGCGCCTTATGAAAAAGCAACTCCCGATATTAAAGGACGAAAAAGACATTCAGGAATTCTGGTCGCGAGAGGATTCCACCGACTATGTGGATTGGTCAAGAGCCCAACGGGCTATTTTCCCCAATCTCAGGCCATCGTTGAAAACGATATCCATTCGTCTTCCGGAAATCATGATTGAACAGTTAAAACTATTGGCAAACCAGCGTGATGTTCCGTATCAATCGTTACTTAAAATCTATCTTGCCGAACGGATTCAGGCGGAAGTGGAGCGCCATTTGGTGAAATCAGCGAAATAAATCACCCTATAGAAAGAGAGAACTGAAAGGAACGCCATGAATCGGAGGGATTTTCTTAAAGTGGCCGGGGCGGGTTCGGTAACACTGGCACTGAACACGAGGGGAGATAGTGTGGAAAACGCTGGAAAACACCGGAATATACTTCTATACATTTCAGATGATCAGGGGATGGATGATGCGGGATGTTATGGGAATCCGGTGATCCGGACGCCGGGTCTGGATGCGCTGGCGAAAGAAGGGGTGCGCTTTTCCAAGGCCTATTGCACGACCGCGAGTTGCAGTCCGAGCCGCAGCGTGATGCTGACCGGGATGCACAATCATGCGACGGGACAGTATGGTCTCGCCCATGGGTATCATCATTTTGTTTCTCTGCCCAAGGTAACAAGTCTTCCGAATATACTTTCCGAGGCGGGGTATTTGACGGTGAACGCAGGAAAGTATCATGTGGAACCTGAACCCCTTTACCATTTTGAATGGTATATCAAACCCGAAGCGCCACGGGCCATGGCGGAGAAATGCCGGGATATTTTTGAAGGTGACAAACCGTTCTTCCTGTGTTTTTGCCCGACGGAACCCCATCGTCCCTTCAAACGGGAAGGATCGGACCCGGTGGACCCGAAGGACGTGATTGTGCCGTCCTACTTGCCGGATATTCCCGAGTGCCGCGAAGAATTGGCGGCGTATTATGGGTCGGTGCAGCGGTGCGATGCGGGGCTGCTTCGCTTGATTGAATTGCTCAAGGAAACCGGACGGTGGGACGATACCCTGATCCTCTATGTGTCGGATAATGGGATTCCTTTTCCAGGAGCGAAAACCACGCAATACGAACCGGGAACCCGGCTACCGTGCGTGGTGCGGAACCCGATGCGCGAAAAGCAGGGAAGTGTGTGCAATGCCATGATTACCTGGGCGGATATCGCGCCCACCATTCTTGATTATGCGGGAATGAATGAAAAAAGCGGAGCGATGCACGGGCGTTCATTCCTTTCAGCCCTTGACGAGGAAAATCCGGAGGGATGGGATGAGAACTATGGTTCGCACACCTTTCATGAAGTGACGATGTATTACCCCATGCGAACCGTGCGCACGCGGCAGTACAAGCTTATCTGGAATATCGCCTATGGACTGGACTATCCCTTCGCCTCTGACTTATGGGAATCGAAAACCTGGCAGGCGGTGTTGAAGCGAGGGGATGAAGTGTATGGCAGGCGCAACGTCTCAGCGTATGTGAAGCGCCCGGAATTTGAGTTGTACGATCTGATCAATGACCCGGATGAATTGAACAATCTTGCGGAAGTTCCGGAACATAGGGCGGTATTGGAGGAGTTGAAGGAGAAACTTCGGGCGTTTCAGGCGCGCACAAAGGATCCGTGGAAATTGAAATGGGACCGCGAATAGCGGCAAGCGGGTGAAAGGCATGCGTACACGTAAATTCATCGCGATAGTGATGGGAGCCTTATTGTTGGCAGGGGGCGTGCAGGCTGCCACCGTGCAATCGGCGTATTACGCGCATCCGGCGGCAGAGGATTCGGAAGGGGTGATTGCGCCGTGGTACACGGGGCAAAACGGGCAATTGGATGAGCGCATACGGATCTCCGTGGAGACCCTGAAGCGGTATCCGTGGGTGGATACGGACAAGGCGGTGATGGCCGCGCCGCATTTTGTCTATACGTCCATGTGGAGCATTGATGCGGAGGGGAATATCGGCGTGCCGGAATTGAATGACTGGATGTGTGGCGATTTGGGGCAGCGCACGGTGAGCCTGATCAACGGCATGGCGGAGTATTACCGGTATTCCGGCGATCCTGCAGCAGTGGCTATCATCACCATGCAGGCGGACTATATTTTGGCTTTTGCCCAGACGGGGCCGGACCATCCGTGGCCGAATTTTCCGATTAGCGTGCCCACCAAGGGGAAGCCGTATGGAAAATGTGATCCGAACGGATTTATTCAGCTTGATCTGTCGGCGGACATCGGAACGGCGATTTTACGGGCATACCGCATCACGGGGGATGAACGGTATGCGGACGCGGCGAAGCACTGGGCGGATATTTTTGCGGCACATTGTAATTTTGACGCGGGAAAGGCGCCATGGCCGCGGTATGCGAATCCCGAAGCGGTTTCATGGAGCAATGAACTGACAGGCAGCGTGACACTGATTCTGCATTTCCTGGACCAAGTAATTCGGCTGGGATACAAGGGGGATAATGATCGAATTGTATTGGCGCGTAATGCCGGCAGGAATTTCGTAAACAAGGTTTTATTGGAACGCTGGACCGTGCACGATACCTGGGGGCGGTATTACTGGGATTGGGAATGCCCGGTGTATTGTATCGCGGGGCTTTGGGCGGGGCAATACCTGATGGAATGCCCGGATGCGTTCCCCAATTGGAGGAATGATGCGCGCAACGTAATTTCGCTCATGCTGCACCGGACAGGCGTGGACCCGGCATCGTTGGGGGAGGTGTATAGCGGTGCGTGGGCGGTGCCGGAATCACCCAGTTGCTGTGGCCTGTCGCTTTCGTATGGGACGCAATTGGCCGGGGCGGCGATGGCGCAGTATGCGGCGTCGACGGGCAATGCCTGGGCGCGTGAAGTGGCCCGGCGCATGGCGATCATGAGCACGTATGATGTCGTTGAGAATGGTATGGTAATCGACGGATTAAATGGAACGCCGATTGTGGCGGGGACGTGGCTGAACATAATTCATCCGCTCGCGATTCGTTATGTGCTTCAGACGATGGGGTGGCTTCCGGACCTGTTTGGGCCGAACCGCGAAAATCACATCATACGCAGCACGGCCGAGATTGCACAGGTATTCTATGATAACGGACGAATTGCGTATACGACCTTTGACGCACCGGAGAACACGATGGTGATGCTGCGCCTGGCATTTACCCCGAAAACCGTTTTGGGCAACAACCAGCCGTTGAACAAGAGAGACGATGTATCATTGCCGGGATACACGGTGATGCCTCTATCGAATGGCGACTGTATCGTTACGGTGCGTCACGATGATGCCACGAGTGTGGTCATTGAAGGTGATGATCCGGTGAAGGTGCTGAATCTGGGGCAACTTACGTTTTCCGGAACGTGGGAAAAGGCTGCTGACGGGGGGGTATGCAGGAGTGAAACGAAAGGCTCCGCTCTGGAGTGCGTGTTTACGGGTAATCAGGTGCGGGTTCTGGGGGATGTGATGCCAGATGGGGGATTGGCCGACGTATTCGTTGATGGCGTGAAGCAACGGGCGGGGATTGACGGGTGGAATCCACGTGCCCGCACCCGCCAGGTGGTTTTTTCGAAAAGCGGGTTGAAGAATGCGGAACATAGCATAAAGGTGGAGGTGCGGGGAGAGAAGAATCTTGTCGCGTCGGGAACGAACGTCCGAATACACGGGATACAGTATTCCTCCGAGACGGGGGATAGTGGTTTTGGCGCGGGGAGCGGTCCAAGGGATGTTCAACGCATGGTGTTTGGGTATCCAGGCAGAGAAGATGTGATAGATGCGGCGGGGAATGCGTGGAGGCCTGCTTTGGAATGGGTGGTACGGTTGGGGGCGAATGCGGATGTGGTAGTGGCCACGTGGTGGAAGGAACCGGTGAAAGAGACGGTAGAAGGGACGGATACCCAGGAAGTGTATCGGTATGGGGTGCATGCTCCGGAGTTTGTGGTGAATGTGACCGTCGGGCCGGGTGTGCATAACGCGAAATTGAAGTTTGCGGCCACGCGCGGTATCGATACGGCGAAGAACCTGGTGACGGTGCTGATTAATGGCCAGCCGGTGGTTGAGAAGATGGATGTGGCGAAAAAAGCGGGTGGGCCGAATCGAGCGCTGGACCTTGCATTCAATTCGCTGAAACCGAAAAATGGTGTAATAGAATTCCGGTTTATCGGCGGGGATAAGGACCATGGAATTACGGGGGAAGCGTTTGTGCAAGCGATGGAGGTAGGGCCTGAATAATCGCCGAAATAGATATCCCCATCGGCTTGGGAAGAAAGCGTCAGCGGAAATTTGGTATACTACGCATGTTCCCCCGGTTTTATAACTAGGTAGCAATGCATGAAAAAAGCTGTTTTGGCGATAGAAGACGGACATGTATTCGAGGGCCGCTCTGTGGGCGCGGAAGGCGAATCCACCGGCGAACTGGTGTTCAACACCAGCATGACGGGGTATCAGGAGATTCTGACGGACCCCTCGTATGCGGGCCAGATTGTCACAATGACCTATACACAAATTGGCAATTATGGCTGCAATGAGGAGGACGTGGAGTCGCGACAGCCTTTTGTGTCGGGCTTTGTGATGCGTGAGTGCTGTTTTGAGCCGAGCAATTTTCGCGCCACGATGAGCCTGCCGGAGTATCTGAAAAAACATAACGTGGTGGCGATTGACGGCGTGGACACGCGGAAGATCACGACATTGCTGCGGACCAAAGGCGCGATGAAATCGGTTATCAGCACGGTGGATTTCGATCCTGCGTCGCTGGTGCGGAAGGCAAAGGAATCGCCGGACATGGCGGGGAGCGATTGGGTGAAAGAGGTGTCGGTGCGGGAGGAATATGAGTATGAGCCTCCGATGGAAAAGAAATACCGGGTGGTGGCGATGGATTACGGCATCAAGCTGAACATTTTGCGGTTATTGCGCGAGGCGGGGTGTTCGGTGGCGGTATTGCCCGCGACCGCAACCCCGGAAGATGTGTTGAAACATAAACCCGACGGTGTGTTTTTGTCGAACGGTCCGGGCGACCCGGCCGCGTTGCCGTATATCTACCCCGTGATTCGCGCGCTGATCGAGAAGCGCGTCCCGATTTTTGGGATATGCCTGGGGCATCAATTGGTCGGACATGCCTTGGGCGGAACGACCTACAAACTGAAATTCGGTCACCGCGGCGGAAATCAGCCGGTCATGCAAAATACGCCGGGGCGCGTGGAGATTACGGCGCAAAATCACGGTTTTGCCGTTGACCCCGATTCGCTGGACACCGATAAAGTGCGCATCAGCCACAGTCATCTGAACGACCGGACCGTGTCGGGCTTGGAACATTCCGAACTGCCGATTTTCAGCGTGCAGTATCATCCGGAGGCATCGCCCGGCCCGCATGACAGCCGGTACCTGTTTGCCAAATTTACGAAGATGATGGATGAGGCAAAAGCCGGAAAGTCATGACATCCCGGCTTGTTGTTGCGGGCGGACGACGGCCATAACGGCAAATCGCAGAAAACGGTAGACATGCGTGCATAAAGCATAAAATACTTCAGGTGTGCAAGATATATGTTTCAGGAGTAATTTATCGTGACAAGCAAAGCAACTTCATTTCCGAAAGAGAAAATCAAGGTGCTGCTGTTGGAAGGCTTGCACCCCATCGCCATCAGCCGTATACAAGACGAAAAATTCAGCGTCGAGACGCATAAAGGCGCCATGAGCGAGGTGGAGTTAATGGAGGTGATTGGCGGTGTGCATCTGCTCGGTATCCGGTCCAAGACGGAGATTCCCGCGCGGGTGCTCAGGAGGGGTAAGCGGCTTTTGGCCGTCGGCGCGTTCTGCATAGGAACCAATCAGATTGATGTGGATGCGGCAAAATCCTGTGGCATCCCCGTATTCAATGCGCCGTATTCCAATACCCGTTCCGTGGCGGAATTGGTCATTGCGGATATCATCATGCTGTTCCGGGGACTCTTCGACAAGGTGCGTGACGCGCATGCGGGGGAATGGAATAAAAGCGCGTCGGGCAGTATCGAAGTCCGGGGAAAAACGCTGGGCATCGTAGGGTACGGCCATATCGGGCGGCAGGTTTCGGTGCTGGCGGAAGCCCTGGGCATGCGGGTGATTTTTTACGACATCGCGGACCGTCTGGCCATGGGGAATGCCATCCGCGCGGTGGAACTCCGGGATGTATGCGAGCAGGCGGATGTCATGACGCTGCATGTCCCGGCCACGCCCGATACCAAGGGTATGATCAGCGCGGAAAAAATAGGCTGGATGAAAAAGGGCGCGTTCTTAATCAACACGAGCCGGGGTTCGGTGGTGGATTTGAATGCGCTCCGGGACGCGATTCTTTCCAAAAAGATCGCCGGGGCGGCGGTGGATGTGTTTCCGGAGGAACCCAAATCGAAAGCGGAGCGGTTTTCCACTCCCTTGCAGCGTTTGCCGAATGTGGTGTTGACGCCGCATATTGGGGGTTCGACGGAAGAGGCGCAGCGGAATATCGGTTTGGAGGTGGCGGGAAAATTGATTCGGTATACGAACAACGGTTCCACGGAAGGCGCGGTGAATTTCCCGAATGTGGTGCTGCCGGAACTGGTGGAGCACCACCGCATTCTGCACGTGCATCAAAATGTGCCGGGGGTGCTGCAAAAGGTGAACGCCTTGTTTGGCGATGCGCACATCAACGTGGCCGCCCAGCATTTGCGCACCTATGAAGACGTCGGGTACCTCATCATGGACATATCGAAAACCGCCACCCACAAGATCATGCAATCACTGAAAGTGTTGCCGGAAACCATCAAGGTGCGGGCGCTGTTTTAAGGAAAGGCCATGGATGCCGCGAATTTCAAATTTCATCATCCCAAAGGGACGGTGTTCGGACTAATCGGTGACAAGGGATTGCGCGAGTTGCTGTTGCCGCGGGAGGAGACTCCGAAAATTCATTTTCTGCATTCCGCCCCGAACATCACCCTGGGCCGGGAACTGTATCAAGCGCTGGACCGCTATTTCAGCGGGCAACCGGAGGAGTTCAAGCGCATACCGCTGGATTTGAGCGCGGGCACGGCGTTTCAGCAATCCATCTGGAAAGCGGCCCGCGCGATTCGCTGGGGGAAAACCTGCACCTATGGCGAATTGGCGCAGCGCATCGGAAAACCGGCGGCCATGCGCGCGGCGGGACAAGCGCTGGGGGCTAACCCCATTCCGATTCTGGTGCCCTGCCATCGAATTTTAGGAGCGAATGGCAAACTCACCGGGTTTTCCGCCGGAATGCATTGGAAAGTCGAGTTGCTTCAATTGGAAAATCACGCGATTGATGATTTTGTCTTGTAGCCTTATTTATTTACGGCACGCCTTGATGCTATCCACCAAGTATTGAATGGCGTCATCGGTCAGGCGCGGATGGATGGGCAGGGTGACCAGGCGTTCGGCGAGCGCGTCGGCCACGGGGAATTGACCCTTTTTGAACCCGCGTTTCTGAAAAGCGGTGGTCCAGTGAAGCGGGATATAGTGGGTGCCGATGCGCACGCCGTGGTCTTCGCGCATGGTCCACACGAAATCTTCCTTCGTCATGCCGAATTCTGTTACCTCGATTTGCAGAGGATAGAGGTGGAACACATGGTTGCGTCCGGGTTGGACCGTGGGAAGGGTTAGGCCGGGAACGTCTTTCAGTGCACTGGATATTTTATCCGCGATTTCCTGGCGTTTACGGTTGAGGGCGTCGAGTTTCTTGAGTTGCACGATGCCCACGGCGGCCTGCATGTCGGTCATGCGGAAGTTATAGCCGCAATCGTCAAAATCCTGCCACCAGAAGCGTTTTCCCATGGGCAGTTTGGTCTCGTCGAGCGAACAGTATTTGGTGCTCTTCCCATAGACGCGGGTACAATGGGAACGGTAGAGCGCGATGCGCTCAAATACATCACCGTCGTTGGTCACAATCATGCCGCCCTCGCCGAGCGTGGACATGTTCTTCTGTTCGTGGAAGCTGAAGCATCCGGCGGCGCCCATGCTTCCGGCTTTTTTCCCCTGGTATTCCGCGCCGGTGGCGTGACAGGCGTCTTCCACGATGGCAAAGCCATGTTTCTTGGACAATGCTAGAAGGGCGTCCATGTCGCAACATTGTCCATATAAGTGGACGGGCAGCACGGCTTTTGTGTTTGGGGTGAGTTTTTTCTCCAACTTGCCGGGGTCGAGGTTATACGTCACGGGATCCACATCGACGAAATCCACTTCCGCGCCGAGGGTGGCGGCGGCGGCGGCGGTGGCAATCCAGGTGATGGGGGTGGTGAGGACTCTGTCGCCGGGTTTGATGCCGATACCCAGCAATGACAGGAAAAGCGCGGCGGTGCCGTTGGATACGGCACGGGCGCAGGTTGTGCCGCAATAGGCGGCGTAATCGGCTTCAAACTGGAGGCAGGCGTCTCCGGAGGTCGGGGCGTTTTTTTTCAACACCGCCAGCATCGCTTCCTGCTCTTCGGGGCCGTATATTGAACCGAACTTGCTTTCCAACTCGAACTTGATTTGTGCCATCGCCGTTTCGCCTTCTTCGTTTAGGGATCAGCGTCCCGCCAATACCAGATTCAATGCATCATCCAAATTCCGCATGGGGGTTTTCAAAAAATCATGCGCCCGGCGATTGTCCAGGCTCACATCGCGCGGACGCGGGGCGCGTCCGGGAATGGCGCTGGGATTCTTCACAATCACCCGTTCCTTGGAATAGCCGAGCCGTTCCGCGATGCGCTGGGCCATGGCGAAGCGATTCAAGCGGTCCATGCCGGACAGATGCAGGAAACCGGTGTATTCGGAAGCGGCCAATTCCAAAAAGGCGCGGCCCAAGGTGATTACGTCAACGGGAGTTCGTGTTTCCTCATCGGGGAATCCCACTTCCTTCCCTGCTTTCAGGGCCTCGATTGTTTTGGCAAGAAAAGAATTTCCCGCGCCGATGACGGGCAACCCCATAACCAGCGACAAGCGGGTGACCACGTGCCGTTCGACGGTTCCGGCAACAATCTGTTCACCACGCACTTTGGTTTCACCGTAAAAGTTAAGAGGCGCGGGGATGTCGTTTTCAGTGTACATGCCCTTTTCTCCGTCAAAGACCGTGTCGGTGGACAGGAAGACCATCTTGGCGCCATGTTCCTGGCACAACCGCGCCACCTGTTGGGTTACCCCCACATTCACGGCTTCCGCCGTCTCTTTGTTCGCTTCGCAAAAATCAATGTCCGCCATGGCGGCGGTATGGATGACCGCATCAGGCTTAAACGCGGAAAACACCGCCGTCAAGCGTTCGGTGTCGCGCAAATCAAAGACCTCCCAGCTCAATCCGGGCCTTTCATAAGGAACAGGGGCAAGGGCAAGGGCACACGCCTCCCATTCCGGAGAAGACTGCCCAACCACGCTTCCCGCGACAAAACCATCCGCACCGGTTACCATCAATTTCATGGAATACGTCCTTTTCTATTCAAAAGTTCCAAAAAGCCGTTTCGGACGCGGAATCTCGCCGTTGGCCCACGAGGTGAACAAAACAGGCCGGTACACCACGTTAATTGGGCCGTTGCGCATTCCATTGGTCCAGGCCGCGAGTTGTTCAATTCCTTCGGAGGCCGCTTCGAGAACGGGCAGCCAGACATGGGCCGCCGCATCGCTCAAGACGGCGGCGTTCTCCGCATAGGTCCAGGCGATGATTTCCACGTCCTTGCCAGAGGTGCGCCCGGCGCGGCGCATGCCTTCGCGCAAACCGTAACTGTCTTCCGTGGCGCTGCAATCAATAAGCGCCGTGACGGTGGAATCCGCGAGAAGGCGGTGCACCATGTTGGCGATGTTCCGGGAGGCAAAATCCACGGAGCGAATCAACGCTTCGTCCACATGTACCCCCGCCTCCGCAAGCGCCCGCGTGTATCCGCGATACCGTTCGACGGCGGGGTAATACCCTTCCATGCCTTTGAGCATGGCAATACGCCGGTGGCCGCGTTCCAGCAAAAAGCGGGTGCTGATATAGGCGCCCTCATCGTAGTTCACGGTGGCGCAACTGCATGCAGGAAGCGAATCCAGCCGGCCAAAGGCCAGATAGGGGATGCCGGATTCATGAATGCGCATGATCGTGGTGTCGTCGTTGGCGAGGGGGCCGGCGATAATGCAGGCTTTGAACAAATGCTCCAGGGTTCCCCGTGCATACCCCGAAAGGGGGTCGGCGGCGTACGGATTGATGTCAAAGCACACATACTCTCCAGCCACGCCGAAGGTCTTATAGACTTGTTCGAACAACCAGACGAAAAAATGCTGGCTTACGGGTATGGTATTCATCGGGGCGGAAAAGGTGACGCCGATGCAAGCGTGTTGTTTGCCGCGAAGGGTTCGCGCGGCGATATGCGGGTGATAGTTCGCCCGGTTGATTATTTCGAGGATGCGTGCTCGGGTGCTCTGGCTTACCCCGGGCTTATTGTTTATAACACGGCTGACGGTTTTCGCGGTCACACCGGCTTCCCGGGCTATGTCGTATATAGTCCATTGTTGCGGCAGGCGGTTGGTCACGGAAGCCTTTTTCATCCCTAATATTCCTTGGATTACCCAATGGCGTTCGTTACCCTGGCCGGTCCGGCTGAATGCACCTGCAAACAACCCATACGCCCATATAGACTTAGGGCCTCGGGGCGCATGGCATGTATGTGCCGGGGCCGTGTGGTAATCGATTACCTATTTCAAACCCTAGTATAGGCGGATTGGTGTCATTTGTCAATAGAGTAAATCGAAGTTGAATTTCCTTGTGTAGAAAGTTTTGCTTCCAGCGAAATATTGACACGGCCCTAAAAATATGCTATCCTTGTTAACACAGTAACCGATTACCGTAATTATACGAGTATCAAAAGAGGAGACTTGGTATGAAAAAACGTGGTTTTACATTGATTGAATTGTTGGTGGTGATCGCCATCATCGGTATTTTGGCGGCAATCCTGTTGCCTGCCTTGGCGCGTGCCCGTGAAGCGGCGCGCCGTTCGAGTTGTCAGAATAACCTGAAGGAGTGGGGTTTGGTGTACAAGATGTACGCCAATGAAGCGAAAGGCGAGCGTTGGCCGTACATGCAAGTGTTGAAGAAAGAGGGCGATGGCACGGTATGGGGTGACGCCGTAGCGGTGGGTCCGCAAGTGGACACATTCTATCCTGAATATCTGTCGGACCCGAGTATTGCCATTTGCCCGTCGGATGCCGAGGATACGAAGTCGGATTTATATCGTGAAGGCACTGGCGTATGCTGGTTTGGCGATGATGGGGCGAGTTTGGCGGAACCGGAAAAGATTGATGCCAGTTACGCCTATTTTGGCTGGGCGTTTGATCGTCTGACCAAGCTGGGACCTCCGGAACCCATCTCCAACTTCACTGTGGTGAGCGACACGATTGACTTGATTGGCGGTGCGTTGCCCACGGGCGAAGTCTGCGCTCCCGCACAATTTGGCGCGGGCATTGAAGCTTTGTTTAGTTCCATCACTTCGCTGCTGGGCCAATTGGCGGCCGGCGATGTCTCCTCAGCAGTGGCTGCGGAAGCCCGCAAGACAGTCGATAAAGACATCGAACTGGTTAATGAAGATGCGGGGTTGGACTATTCCGGCTATGGCAATGGCGGCGGCAATGTGATCTATCGTCTTCGTGAAGGGATTGAACGCTTCCTGATTACCGATATCAACAATCCGGCGGCCACGGCGCAAGCCCAGAGCGAGCTGTTTGTCATGTTGGACGCGTTTGCCAATACGGGCGCGATTCAATACTTCAACCACGTCCCCGGCGGCTGCAACGTGCTGTGGCTGGATGGCCATGTGTCATTCGTCAAATACGTTGCCAGTTCCGGCCCATGCGACGACCAGGGCGCGAACAATCCCTTGCTGCCGTCGTTCGGCGCACTCGTGGGTGCACTTACCAGCGCAAACAACTGATTTCAGTTCACAGCGTACTTCTTTCCCCCGGAATGCTGCTCCATTCCGGGGGCTCTTTTGTGCCATCCGCGAACCCTAACCCGGATTTTGCACAGGCGCATCCCCCTGGCGAAGAAGGCGCATCGGGCATGCATACAGTGTTGTGCGGCACGGTCAATCCGGAGAGGGAGGATTGGCCGTGCATGTTCTTGGCGGTGGCCTGTCCCAGATACGCGGGGGGAAGGATGAGGAAGCATTCGGAAGATGCGGGGAAACGGAAGCAAACCGCCGGATTACAGCCGCCAGGGTTCGCGCATGGAGCGCGCTGAAAGATAATGGTTGGCGTTGTCATCATTGACAAAACGTTCGGCCTGCGGGTTCCAGTGCAGTTTGCGCTGGGTGCGCAGGGCGATGTCGCTTAAATGACACAGCGTGTCGGAACGGACCGCCGCCTCGATGGGGCAAATGGTCTGTGCGCGGCTGCGGACGCACTCCAGGAAATTTTGAACGTGGTTGTTGCTTTCATAAAGGCGCAGGCTGCTCGGAGTCCAGGACGTCTCTGTCAGGGCTGGAGGATTGGAGGTGGTTTGGCCGAGGGCCACATGCACCGAGCCTTCGTCTCCTTCAAAATGAATGCCTTCAGGGGTTTTCGCGGTGTCGGTGTAGACCAGCTTTACGCCGTTGGCGTAGGTCATGAGGACATCCCAGGCCGTGGCGCAGTCGCACATGCCGTCCTTGGGAAACACGCCGGCGCCCTCGATTTCTACGGGGCCGCTCAATTCAGTGTCATTTCCCCATTGGGCGATGTCCACGTAATGCACGCCATAGCCCGCCACAAATCCAAGGGAATAGTCGTAATTGTGCCACCAGTATTGGTTGACAATCCGTTTGTGGTTAAACGGCGCCCACGGGGCGGGGCCGAGCCACAGTTCGTAGTCAAGCCAGTCCGGGACGGGTTCTGGTTCCAGGTTTTCGGATGGGATGCTGGGCAGGGAGCCCACACGAATGGTGTGGAGGCGGCCGATCCGTCCGTTGCGGACCAGTTCGCAACCGAAGCGGAAATTGCGCTCGGAACGGTGCTGTGTGCCGAATTGAAAGACGTTGCCATGGGTTTGAATGATTTCCCGGAGGGCAAGATTGGCGGCCACACTTAATCCGAGCGGCTTCTCCACATACATATCCTTGCCCGCGCGGGCGGCGGCAATCGCCATGGGCACATGCCAGTGGTCCGGCGCGGCGATTTGCACCGCGTCCAAATCGTCCCGCGCGATGAGTTCCCGGAAATCGCCATAGGCCGCGCAACCAGAGTCCCCGTAGTGCGTGTTTACAAGATTTTTTGCCTCCTCACGGCGCGGGGCATTGACATCACATACCGCAATGACTTGGGCTTCGGTCTGCCCCAGAAACACGCGCATCACACCCACCCCTTGGCCTCCCAAGCCGATGGTGGCGGTGGTGATCCGGTTGCTGGGCGCGGTGCGCCCACCCAGGCCAAGGGCGGAGCCGGGCACAATATAGGGGAAGCCCGTGACAGCGGCTGCCGCCGCCAAACTCTTCTTTACAAAACCACGCCGCGTGCATCGAGGGTTCATTGGACGTGAAATACCTCTTCCAGGTTGGCCCACCACTCGCCTTCCGCCCGGAAATAGACGGGCTCCTGACAGGGCTTGCACACCGCCCACCAACGCTGGGTGGCGGGGTCCGCCGCCATTTTATCCATATCCGCGTTGAAATCCCTGCCCGTGTATTCAAAATAGCTGAACAAATAGTAGGTGTTTTCGTTTGCCTTGAAGAGATAGATGGAGTAATTCCGAATATTGCATGCGTCAATCATTTTGAGCACGTCCGGCCACACGGACGCATGCAGTTTTTTGTATTCATCCAGCTTTTCCGCTTTCAAGCCGATTACCATCCCATACCGCCGCACCTTCGGGTCAGCGCATTTTCCCATGGTGCAACAAGACGCGGCCATCAGCGCGAGCATCACCAGCGCGCCGCTGAAGAGTAGAGGGGGTCTGATCATGGTGAGCTTCTCCCGTGCCGGTCAGAATTGGCCCTTAAAGAGATCGACATTGGCCTTCGTGATGCTGGAGCAGGGAATGAGGTACTCCTTCTCCAGTTTTTCGCCTTTCAAATGCTGCACTGCCAGCCGCACGCCGCTGCGCCCTTCCTCCTCGGGTTGCTGAAAACTGGTGCCGGCGAGCAGACCGCTCTTAATGGCATCAATGGCCTCCTGGCTGCCGCCCATGCCCACCACGCGGATGTTCGCGCGGCCGGCATCGCGGCACGCTTCCGCCGCCGCAATCGCCTGAGGATCCCCGTGTACATACACCCCGTGGAGAGTGGGGAAACGGGCAAGGAGGGTCTGCATTTCCGTTACGGCTTTTGCGCGATCCCCGCCATGCGGGACCCGCGCCAGGAGTTTGACGCCGGGATAGGCGCCGAGCACGTCTTGCAGGGCTTTGGACCGGGCAATTTCCGGGGCGGTTCCCAGATGCTGGTGGAGTTCCACAATGTTGCCCTGGCCTTTAATGGCATCCATCAGGATTTGCGCGGAAATAACCCCGCCCTGGTATGTGTCGGTGCCGGTGTAGCAGACATAGTCACATCCCGCCGCGGCTTGACGGTTCACCAAAATGACCGGTATGCCCGCCCGGTTCAGCGCCTGCACCCCCGCCACCAGCGGTTCACTCTTCATGGGCACAAGGCATACGGCATCCACGCCTTTGCCGATCATTTCCTGGATTTGCTGAATCTGGGTCACCGGGTCTTCTTTGGCATTGGCGATGGTCACTTCGGCGCCGAGTTTCTTCCCTTCATCCATCGCGCCCAGGCGCATATTCTGCCAATAAGGATCGTCCAGGGTCATGCAGAAACCGATTTGCACTGTGCCACTCTCTTTCTTTTTCGAGCAGCCCATAATGCCAGATGCCAGGCATAAAAATACGACCAAAGCCATTAAGAACGTGTGTTTTGCGGTCATTTTAATCTTTCCATTGCTTTCTCTGGGATTTACACTTCATGCCATGTCCACCTATTATACAAAAATTTCACGGGCCAATGCCGCCGGGGGTAAATCAATCGGATCAAGTTGAAGATGGAGGAGGATCGCTTCTTTAGCGTTTATCAATGCTTTCTCTTCCGTTTCACCCGCCGAGGTGCATCCGGGCAATTCAGGACACCATGCCGCCCAATCCCCTGATTCAATATCTTGTTCGAGTATGATACGCCATTTCATGCTGTTGTATCCTTATGCGAAACTTTTCCGGTTGCTGCGGCGCATGATCGCGTCCACGGTTACCACAATCAAGATAATAACACCCCGGACGATATTTCGGTACTCTTCCGTGATGCCGTATTGACTGAGCAGGTTCTCGATGACCGACAGCAGCAACAGCCCGTTGAGGGTATACCAGAGGCTTCCGTTGCCGCCACCCAACGGGGTGCCGCCCACAATCACGCTGGCGATGACAATCATTTCGAGTCCCTGGAAGCTGGCCGCCTGGGCCGTGTTCGACATGCCGGTCGAAATTAAGGCCGCCACGCCACAGGTTGTGCCGCATAGGATATAGGCGGCCGCTTTTACGCGCGGGGTGCGGATTCCGGCCAGCCAGGAGGCGGTTTCATTGCCTCCCACCGCGTAGAGGTAGTGCCCCAATTGGGTATATCGGAGGGCTATCCAAAAACAGACAAAAACAAATATAAAAATAAGAATCGGGATGCTTAACCGATAATCGGATGCACCTAGACCGATCCTTCCCCAATACAAGAGCCGGAAGCTCTTACCGAGTTCGAGCGGAGTAATGATGGTCTGACCACCATGGGTGATGACGAGGGCAATGCCCCGGAAGATAAGCAGGGTGCTGAGGGTGACGACAAAAGGGTTGACGCCGCCATAGGCAATCCAGAGCCCATTGACGGCTCCGAGAAGGGTGCCGGTTATTAGTGCGGCCACGACTGCAACCGGGATGGCCACCCATGGGCCAAGCGGGGCGCATCCGATGAGCACCAACACAGTGATTACGCTGCACACGGCGGTAATGGAGGCAACGGACAGATCGAAGCCGCCGGCAATCATGACCAGGGTCATACCGCAGGCAATCACGCCGGTGGACGCGGCGTTGGTGAGCAGGTTGTCCACCAGATTGCGCCAGGTAAAGAAGGTGTCGGTTTGCAGGGAGGAAAAGACGCATAGCCCTACAAGCAACAGAAAGACGGAAGCAGTCTGTATGGTTTGAAACGAGAGTCTCCTCACAGGTTTCACTTCTGTCACGCGGTTGCTCCTTCTATAGGCTTTTTTGTTTTTGCGCCTTGCTTATAGTACTACGGTGGCCACGAATCGCACTAACTTTTGGCCACACTCCCCGGGAATGCAAAACGAGCGAAAAATCCGGACCGCTATTCGCCGTGGGCCGCCTGGATTTCCGGCATGCGGGAAAGGGCGGAGGTCAGAATCTCCACAATCAGGTCGTTGCGCCGTTTTCCTTCCGCTTTGGCGGCCAGGCTGATGGCCTGATACAAATCGGTGGGCATGGAAACAGTGAGTTTGGTGCTCTCAAACAACGGATGCTGCACGTCCGCCACATAGGGATTGACCAGCGGTTCCTCGTGAATGAACAATTCCCCCTGGCTTGATTTGGCCGATTCCAGATAGTGCAAATCTTCGGCGGGGAAACATGACGCCATCACTTCCACATTGGTCTTGCCCAAGGCTATCAATTCCTGGATGCGTTTCTTGCCCCCCAAGGCATGGATGTGGCGGGCCAGCGCGGCCTCGGTCATGGCATACCCGCTGGCATGAATAAACTCCAATGCGGCATCACCCTCCAACCCGTGCCGCACGGATTCGATCACCCGCTCTTGTTTTATGCGCAACTGCTTCACCATGGGCGACAACCCCTGCCATATGGTATAATGGTATTGAGCATTGACAGCATTATAGGAGTTTGCCAAAGAAGGTGCAAGCGAATATATTGTGAGTGCCGGGCGGATGCCACGCCTGCCGGAAAAGGGGAGATGTGTGTGCAGGGTGGCAAAGGGAGGGAAGGGGCGAATAAACAAAAAGAGTCCGGGTGCGTCCGTGTGCGTCCGTGTGGTGTTGGCGGTGGCAGGGCAGAAAGGAGTGCAATTCGTTGGAAAAATGACGCTTTTGACTCATTCTTGGAATCAGTGCTATGATGAGTAACGTTACCACGTTGCGATGAAGGAGTTGGATTGTATGAACACCGCGATAACGGGCCGCCATATGGAGTTGACGGACGCCTTGCGCGCCTACATTGAAAACGGCTTGAACAAAATCGAAACGCATTTTGACAAGGTCATTGACGCCGATGTGGTCTTGACGGTTGAAAAGCACCGGCATATCGCCGAAGTGAACGTGCATGCGAACGGGATCCGGATTCACAGCCGGGAAGCCTCGATGGATATGTACGCTTCCGTTGACGCCGTGATGGAAAAGCTGGAGAAGCAAATCCGCAAGTTCAAGGATCGGATTAACCGCCATCAGCCGCGGCGTTCCCGGGATTCCAAAACGTATGACCACGCGATCATTTCGATGGAAGCCGAGAGTGATGCCGGGCGGAACGATTCGCCCGTGACTCTCCAGACGCACCGGGTGGTGCAGCGTGAAAAGCTTCCCATGAAGCCCATGAGCGTGGACGAGGCCGTGATGCAATTGGAGCTTGTGGAAGATCCGTTCCTGGTGTTTTTAAACGCCGATACCTCGCAAGTCAATGTGTTGTACGCCCGGACGGACAGCACGTATGGCTTGCTGGAGCCGGAATTTTAAAAATCCGGGCGTCCGTCCGCTTCCCTTGAAGCGTCCGGCGCCCCAACCAACCAAGGGCGTGCATGGATACACATGAGCTGCCGGTAAACCGTAAAAAATCCATTGCGGTGGCGCGGCTGCTGGACCAAATGACCAGTGAGCTCGACCTTGAAGTGCTGGGAGGCTTTCAAGGGATCGGGCGGCCGGTGTACACCCCCGACATCAACCGGCCCGGGCTGGCCCTTAGCGGCTATCTGGAATATTTCGCCAATGACCGCATTCAAGTGCTGGGGAACACCGAAATCCACTTTATGGAGCGGCTGACCACCGCCCAGCTCATGAAACGCCTTGCCCGCATGTTCTCCTTCGAGATACCGGCCTTTGTCCTTTCGCGCCGCCTTACCCCCCAAAATATTTTTCTCGACATGTGCAACCGGAGCGGCGTTCCCGTATTGCGTTCTTCCTCCAGCACCGACGAGGTCATCACACGCGTCATTTTGTTCCTTAACGAGGAATTTTCCCCCGAAACGGTGATTCACAGCACCGCTGTGGATTGTTACGGGGTGGGGTGCCTGATTATTGGGTCCCCCGGCATTGGGAAAAGCGAAACGGCCCTGGAATTGGTTGAACGCGGCCACCGGCTGGTGGCGGACGATGTGGTTTCCATCAAGCGGGTCCGGGGGGACCGGTTGTATGCGGAATACAATTCGATCATCGAGCATCACATGGAAATCCGCGGGGTCGGGTTTGTGGATATCAAATCCGTGTATGGCGTTGGCCGCGTGCGCAACACCAAGCGCATCGGGCTGGTGGTGGAATTGGAGGAATGGCGGCAGGACGCCCATTATGACCGCACCGGGCTGATGGATGAGTTTGTGGAAATCCTCGGGGTGAAGGTGCCTTACCTGCGCATTCCGGTGCGTCCCGGGCGCAATATCGCCATCATTGTCGAGGTGGCGGCCTTGAATCACCGCTTGAAGGAACTGGGGCTCAACACGGCCAAATTGCTCAATGATCGAATCATGAATGTGATGCGGGAGGGGCGGCAAAGCTAATGGGTCAAGGAGGGCGGGATTCCGCCGATGGCAAGAGGAAGCAGGACGCATGAAGCATATTAATCTGATTTTCGGGTGTCATTCGCATCAGCCGGTGGGCAATTTCGATTTTGTGTTCGAAAAGGCCTACGACAAGGCGTATGTCCCCTTCATTGACGTGCTCGAACGCTTCCCCGCCGTCCGGGTCACGCTGCATTTCACCGGCCCGCTCTGGGACTGGTTCGCCTCGCGGCGTTATGCCTATATCGAGCGTCTGGCCCGGCTGGTGCGGTCCGGGCAGATCGAGATCATGGGGGGCGGGTATTATGAGCCGCTCCTGTGCGCCATTCCCGAACGGGACGCCATCGCGCAAATCAAGCGGATGCAGCACTTCTGCGAACAGCATTTCGGCGTGTGCCCGAAGGGCATGTGGCTCACGGAACGGGTGTGGGAGCCGCAAATGGCCCGGATTCTGGCGAAGGCCGGGGTGGAATACACCGCGCTGGACGACACGCATTTCTTGTGTTCGGGCCTTTCCGCCCAGGACTTGTTCGGCTATTACATGACCGAGGATGAGGGGCTCGGCATCAAGGTGTTTCCCATTCTCGAACGGCTCCGGTACCTGATTCCATTTCATCAGGTTAAGGAAAGCCTGGCGTATTTGCGCGAACATGCCACGGAGGACGGCAGGGCCTGCGCCGTCATTCATGATGACGGGGAGAAATTCGGCATTTGGCCCGGCACCTATCACAGCGTGTACGAAGAGGGATGGCTGGAGGAATTCTTCCAAGCGGTTACGGACAACCAGGAATGGCTGCATTCCCTCACCTATTCCGATTATCTTGCCCAGGCGAAGGCCCTCGGGCGGACCTACCTCACTTGCGCCTCCTATCAGGAAATGATGGCGTGGGTCTTGCCCACCCCGATGCAGCGCCGGCTGTATGCGATTCAGGAAGAATTGAAACATGACGCGGAAAAACGGGCGCGGTACGGCGTATTCGTGCGCGGCGGTTTCTGGCGGGGATTCCTGGCGAAATACGCCGAATCCAACAATCTTCAGAAGCGCATGATGCGGGTGAGCAACCGCCTGCATCGGCTGCGCGCGGAAAAGGGCGCGCATCCCGTGCTGGAGTCCGCGGAAAAACTGCTGCATCAGGGACAATGCAATTGCGCGTATTGGCATGGCGTTTTCGGCGGGCTGTACCTCAATCATCTGCGCACCGCGGTGTATGAACACCTGATCGCCGCCGACGCGCTCCTGGATACCGTCGAGCATGCATCAACCTACTGGATGAACTCCAGCCAGCCGGATTTTGACGGAGACGGCAATCCCGAAGCAGTGCTGGAGAATAACACCCTGTCGCTCTTTTTCAGCCCGTCCGACGGCGGCACCCTGTTTGAATTGGACTACAAACCCAAGCCGTTCAATTTCTGCAATACGCTGACACGGCGGGAAGAGCCCTATCACGACGCCCTGCGCGCCGGCAATGTGCAGGTGGGTGATCTGGAAAATGGAGGGGGCAGCATTCATGAATTGGTGCGGGCCAAGGAAACAGGGTTGGAGAACTACCTGGCCTATGATCCCTGGCGGCGGGTGTCGCTCCGGGATCATATCATGCCCGGGGCGGTGACCCAGGAGGCCTTGTGGCGGGGCGAATGCGGCGATCTGGGCGATTTCCCCACCGCCGCGTATGCCATGGAATTGAATCGTGATGTATTGACGCTGAGCCATCAGAGCCGGGTGGGGGATGGCGTGGTGCATCTTCGGAAGGCCATTACGCTTCTCCCGGATGCATCCCAATTTGAAATTCGGTATGATATTGAGTCGGAACACGAGTTCCCCAGCGGCCTTGTATTTGGAACCGAATTTGCCGTGAACCTGTTGACCGGCACGGCCTTTGACCGGTACTACCGGTCCGACGACCTCGATTTGAAATGCGCCAAGCTGGGAGAACCCGGTTGCGATGAAGCCTTGTCCCATATCGCTTTGCGGGATGATTGGCAGCGGTTTGAATATGGCCTGCGGTTTTCCGCCCCCGCGCGGGTGTTCCGCTTCGCCATAGAAACCGTGAGCCAATCCGAAGCGGGTCAGGAACGCGTCTATCAGGGCAGCATGGTGATTCCCTGCTGGGCGCTCGCGGGACGGCGCTTTTCCGCGGTGATTCGGGTTGAAATTGTCAATAGCGCGGGCCGGTAACCGGCCCTGCATGAAGTATGGTGGAGTATGCCGGACATTTCGAAGGATATTTTGGTGGTGAACAGCCTGGGGGTGCATGCGCGCCCCGCGGCGGCCATCGTTCAATGCGTGCTGCGCTTTGAATGCGATGTCTACATTTCGTTCAACGGGAACCGGGTCAATGCGAAGAGCATCATGGGCCTGCTGACTCTTGCGGCCACGCGGGGCAGCCGGTTGAAGATAACCTGCAATGGTTCGGACGCCGAAGCGGCCATGAAAGCGGTGGAAGACCTCTTTGCGTCCAAATTCGGGGAAGAATAATGGAGCGCATCTTTCGCGGCATAGGGGTTTCGCCCGGCATTGCCATCGGGCCGGCCCTCCTGTTTGACACCCACCGGTACGATGTCCCGAAATTTGCCGTCGAAGACACGAAAGCCGAGTTGGCGCGCGTGGACCGCGCGTTGGAATCCACGCGAAAAGACCTCACGGTCTTGTATTCCCAAACCGCGAAACACTTGGGAAAGACCCATGCCAATATTTTCAGCGCACATCTGATGCTGTTGGACGACGTGGCGGTCCGCGACGAACTGACGAAGCGCATCACCGCCGAACGCATGAACGCGGAGTATATTCTCCAGGATTTGACGCAGCGGTACAAGCGGGTGATGGAATCCGCGAAGGATCCCCGCTTCCGCGAACGCACCGCCGATTTACTGGATGTCACGGGCCGTGTTTTGCATTACCTCATGGACGCCGACCGCCCCAACCTGCAGGAGTTGGCCAAACCCGGCGTAATCATCGCCCATGATCTTTCCCCTTCCGACGCGGCCACCATGAATATGGACAATACCCTGGGTCTCGCCACGGACATCGGAAGCGTGACCTCCCATACAGCCATCCTCGCCCGGGCCTTGGAAGTGCCCGCCGTGGTGGCCATGAAAGACCTTAGCGCCGCCATCCAAACCGGGCAAACCGTGGTTGTGGACGGTTCCGAAGGCCTTGTGATCCTCAATCCGTCCCGGGAAACCATTAAGCGGTACCGTGAGGAATGCGCGCGGCTTGAACGCAAGCGGCAAGCCCTTCAACGGGTGGTCGAGGCGGGTCCTTGTCATACGCTAGATGGTGTCGAGGTGCCCTTGTATGCCAATATCGAGCTTCCCATCGAGATATCCCACGGACGCAATGTCAATGCCCAGGGCATCGGGCTGTACCGCACGGAATACTTGTTCTTGAACCGTGACACGCTCCCCGGCGAAGAGGAACAATACGAGGCTTACGCCGAGGCCGCCCGCGCCATGAATCCGTTGCCGGTGACGTTGCGCACAATTGACGTCGGGGGCGACAAATTGGTCCAGCATATCCACATGTCGAAGGAGGAAAACCCGCAATTGGGCTGGCGCGCCGTGCGTTTCTGCCTGCAACGCCCGGATATTTTCAAAACACAGCTCCGCGCCATGCTCCGGGCCTCCGTACATGGAAACGTACACATCATGTTTCCCATGATCAGCGGCCTGGAGGAATTGCGCCAAGTCAAGGCCATTCTTTGGGAAGTGCGGGACGATTTGAAGCGCCACCGAATCCCCGTCAGCCGCGACATTAAAGTCGGCTCCATGATTGAAGTGCCTTCCGCGGTGACCCTGACGGATTTGCTGGCGAAGGAATGCGACTTCTTCAGCATTGGCACGAATGACCTGATTCAATACTCGCTCGCGGTGGACCGCGTGAACGAGAAAATCGCCCATCTTTACGAACCGGCCCATCCCGCCGTACTCCGCATGATTCGCTGGACCGCCAATGCGGCGGCGGCGGAAGGCATTCCGTGCAGCATTTGCGGGGAGATGGGGGGGGACCCCTTGTTCACGGAGCTGCTCCTCGGGCTTGGGGTTACCGCGCTGAGCATGTCCGCGATTGCCCTGCCGCTGGTGCGGGCCGAGGCATCGCAGACCAATCTCCAGGAGGCCCAGGCCTTGGCCAAACGCATCTTGCGTCTTTCCACCTCCGTGGAAGTGAAGGCCTTGTTACGCGAACGTTTCGAGCGGAAAGGCGCTGTGGAAGCTTACTTGGCCAAGGCAGGCCCTAATGCGCCGGACGGAACACGGTCCCGTGATTAACAACAGGCCGCCCAAACGGATTTCCATCCTCGGTTCAACGGGGTCCATCGGACGGAATGCCCTCGAAGTGGTCCGCCGCTATCCCGGGCGGTTTGAAGTCGTGGCCTTGGCGGCGCATTCCAACATCGGCCTGCTCAGAGAACAAATCGAAGAATTCCATCCCCTGTACGTGGCCGTATCCGACAAAACCGCCGCAGCGGGCCTCGATGCCAAATCGTTGGGAATCCAACTGTGGAGCGGGCCGGAAAGCCTCTCTCGGGCTGCATCCATCCCTGTGGACACCGTCCTGTGCGCGGTGGTCGGCGCCGTGGGATTACAGCCCCTCCTTGCGGCCATCGAAGCGGGCAACCACGTCGCGGTGGCGAACAAGGAGCCGTTTGTCATGGCGGGGCGGCTCATCATGGAACGCGCCCAACCGAAAGGGGTGCATGTGCTCCCGGTGGACAGCGAACACAATGCCATCTTCCAGTGTTTGCATGGCCATGACAAGCGGGATGTGCGGTGCATTCATCTGACGGCCTCCGGAGGCCCTTTTTACAAGCGGACACGGGATACGCTGCTGAATATCACGCCTGATGAGGCCATGCGCCACCCCACCTGGGACATGGGCGCTAAAATCAGTGTGGATTCCGCCACCCTCATGAACAAAGGACTCGAGATTATTGAAGCCATGTGGCTTTTCGGACTGCCCGAAAATCTCATCGAGGTCGTAATTCATCCCCAAAGCATCGTTCACAGCCTTGTCGAGTTCAATGATGGAAGCATTTTGGCCCATCTGGGCGTTACCGATATGAAGTTCCCCATTTTATTCGCGTTGACATGGCCGGAACGGGTAGAATACCCCATGCAGCGGCTGGATTTGACCACGTTGCGCGAGCTGACGTTTGCGGCTCCGGATTTTCAGGCGTTTCCATGCTTGGGCTATGCGCGGCACGCCGCCGCCGAAGGTGGTACGGCCCCCGCGATACTCAACGCGGCGAACGAAGCGGCCGTCGCCGCGTTCTGTAACCGCCGGCTGCCGTTTCTGGGCATCAGCGAAATCGTGCGCGAGGTGTGTGAACGGTGTCCGGCGGTGCAAGAATACAGCCTTGAAGCGATTCTGGCCGCGGACGCGGAAGCACGCGCCCTGGCGGAAACCCTTATAAACCGTCACTAAAGAAAACGTATAGGACATTATGCTGATTATTGACATCTTGATTTTTCTCGCGGTACTTAGCGTGCTGATTTTTGTGCATGAACTCGGCCATTTTCTCGCGGCCAAAGCCTGCAACATCTACGTTGACCGTTTCAGCATCGGCATGCCGCCGCGCCTGTTCGGCATCCGTTTGGGCGAAACCGATTATTGTATCAGCGCCCTGCCCATCGGCGGATACGTGAAAATGGCCGGGCAGGAAGACGCCCCGCTATCGGAAGAAGAACGCGAACAGCAGTATGGGCATGTTCCGCCGGACCGCTGGTTCAACAAGAAACCGGTTTGGCAGCGTTTTATCGTGGCCTTTGCCGGGCCTGCAATGAATTTCGTGCTGGCCATCATCATCTATGCGGCGATGGTGGCTATCGGCAGCGACGTGCCCGAGTCGGAAGTTATTTGCCGCATTGGCATGGTGGAACCGGAATCCCCGGCCGCCACGGCCCCCTTATATAAAGAGCAGCCCGGAAAAGCCTTTACCGAATACACGGGGCCGCCGGACGCCACGGGATGGCGGACTGGTGATTTTGCGCTGGCTATTGATGGCAAAGACACGCATGCCTTTTCCGATCTCGCCTTTGCGGCCGCTCTGGGAGGCTCCAGCAATACCCGCTATGTTTTGATGGAACGCATCAACCCCGATAATTCCCGGACCCGCTATGTTTCCCCCATTGTCCCCAAGATTATTGGCAATGCGGAGATTCCGCGTTTCGGAGTAACCCCGTTTGAAACCGCGATGATTGGAGAAGTGATGGACGGCACGCCCGCGAAAGCGGCCGGCCTCCAGAAAGACGATGTCATTGTGCGCGCGGATGGCGCGCTGGTGGATTTGGCCTCCTTCCGTAAAAAGACCGAAGAGATGCCCGAAGGCGCCTCCGTGGAGATTGAAGTGCTTCGGGAAAATCAGTCCCTGACGCTTTCCATCATCCCGCAAACCATCGGACGCCTCAAAGGAATGAGCTATGGCGCGGCTCATGCCAATGGCCAGGAAGACAGGGCGGCCGCGCCGGTCATACAATTTGTCACAGAAGACTTTTCCAAGGCCACCGGCATCAAGCGGAAAGACATCCTGGCCAGGATTAACGGGCAGCCGGCCACGGTGGCGTTAATGGAGCAACTTGAACGGGAGCAGCCCGGCGCGGAACTTGCCGTGGATATTGAACGTCCGGCGGTGATGTACGGATTGATTCAGAAAAAAACCACGCTTGCCGCGAAACTGCCCATCGAGTCCGTGCGCGCCGTGGGTGTCCGCCTTGTGGCGAAAACAGTGTTCCACCGGAGCCCGCCCGCCCAATGGATTCCCGAAGGATTCCGCCAGAGCTATGGCGCGTTGCGCACCACCTGGCAGACCCTTGCCGCCCTGGTGAAGCGGGATGTCAGCCCGAAGGAACTTGGCGGCCCGGTCATGATTGCCCGCATTGTCACCCAGGCCGCGGACAACGGATGGTTCTGGCTGATGAAATTCACCGCTTTTATCAGCGTGAATCTGTGCGTATTCAACCTGCTGCCATTGCCGGTGCTGGACGGCGGCCTGATTCTCATTCACGGCTGTGAGGCCATACGCCGGAAACCGCTGAGCGAGAAATTTCTGGAACGTTTCCAGCAGGCCGGGTTGTTCCTGATTATCGCCTTGATGCTGTTTGTCACCTGGAACGACCTGGGCCGGTGGATTCATGATTTGACTCCGTAATAAAAAAACCGTACATTTTGCATCATTTCCCGGGCTTTGGGCGGTCTCTTGGGCGTGCAGGTTGTATCGGGCCAAAGACGGGAGCAAGAAATACACCGGCGATTTGGGAGGACTTTATCGTGGGCGACATTACCTGTAAATTCGGCGGTTCTTCCCTGGCGGACGCTTACTGCTTCCGGCAAGTGGAGAACATCATCCGGGCGAATCCGAGACGGCGTTTTATTGTGCCGTCCGCGCCCGGGAAACGCACCTCGAACGACAAGAAGATCACGGACCTCCTGTATGCCTGGCATAACATGGCGAAACAAGGCCTGGATGCTTCCGAACCTGCCACCATCATTGCGGAGCGTTTCTCGGAACTTGCCCGTGCGCTGGGGGTTCGTTTTGATATCGAAAAACTGCTGGCGGAAATCGCCGCCCAAGTCGCCAAGCACGCCACGCCCGATTACATGGCCTCGCGCGGTGAGTATCTTAATGGGCGGCTCATGGCGGAAGTGTTGCAGGCCACCTTTGTAGACCCCGCCGATTGCATCAAGTTCTCCAAATCCGGCGACCTTGATCCGGTCACCTATGCATTATTAGGCAAAAAACTGGAAGGCCCCGGGCTTTTCGTGGTGCCGGGATTTTATGGCTCCCTGCCCTCCGGCGAAATCAAAACCTTTTCACGGGGCGGCAGCGACATTTCCGGCTCCATCGTGGCACGAGCGGCAAATTCCATATTGTATGAAAACTGGACCGATGTCTCCGGGTTCCGGATGGCCGACCCGAGGGTGGTCCCCGAGGCCAAACGCATTGAGGAAATCACCTATCAGGAATTGCGGGAACTCTCCTACATGGGCGCCACCGTGCTCCACGATGAGGCCATCTATCCGGTCCGCGAACTTAAAATTCCCATCCATATCCTGAATACCAAGGAACCGGACAGTCCCGGCACGCTCATTGTCGCGGACCGTGAAAGCAAGCATCCCGTGTGCGGCATTGCGGGCCGCGCGGGCTTCTCCATGATTAACATAGAGAAAACCCTTATGAACAAGGAGCGCGGCTTTGGCTTCCGCGTCTTGGACGTGCTGGAGGGATTTGGCATCGCCTGGGAGCACATGCCCACCGGCATTGACGACCTCTCCCTGATTATCCGGGATGAAGAACTCGGAGAGATGGGCGACAAGGTATTGAGTGAACTGTCCAAACGATGCGAACCGGATGATATCTCCCTGACCCCGGGGCTTGCCATGATTGCCACGGTGGGAAAGGGCATGAACCACCATGTGGGCGTTGCGGCGCGGCTTTGCGGCGCGCTCGCCGGCGCCGGCATCAACATCCGTGTGCTCGACCAGGGCGCCAGTGAGATGAACATCATCATCGGCGTCGAGGAACAGGATCTCGCCCGCGCGGTTCGCGCCATTTACTACGCCTTTGAAAGCTGGGCGTGAGGATGACACGCCGCGCCAAAATCGTCTGCACCATCGGCCCGGCAAGCAACCGTCCGGAAATAATCCGGCGGCTCATTGAATCGGGCATGGACGTGGCGCGGCTGAATTTTTCGCATGGCGACTATGAAAGCCACCGCGCGCACTATACCCTTATTCGTCAAACCGCGGAAGCCCTCGGCACGAATGTGGCCATCCTCATGGATTTACAGGGTCCCAAAATTCGCACCGGTAAAATGAAGGAGGGGCGGCAGGTGGAGCTTCGCCGGGGCGCGATGATTACCATCACCACCCGTGATGTCCTTGGCACGGAGGAATGTGTTTCCACTACCTATGCCCATCTGCCGCAGGATGTGAAATCCGGGGATAGGATTCTTATTGCCGATGGCCTTATCGAATTACGTGTGCGAAAGACGGCCCCGCCGGACGTGGTGTGCGAAGTCGTGCGCGGCGGCATGCTGGGGCAGCACAAAGGCATTAACCTGCCGGGGGTGCGCATTGCGGAACCTTCCATGACGGAAAAAGACCGGCAGGACCTCGCCTTCGGCCTGGAACTCGGTGTGGATTATGTGGCGCTCTCCTTCGTGCGCGCCCCGGAAGACCTCCGGCATATCCGAAGCATCTTGCACGCCTCTGGAAAACGAACCCGCGTGGTGGCCAAAATTGAACGCCCGGAGGCCCTCGAATGTTTTGACGCCATTCTCGCATTAAGCGATGCCATTATGGTTGCGCGCGGGGATTTGGGGGTTGAAATGAATTTCGAGGACATCCCCTTTGTCCAAAAACGCCTCATCCGGAAATGCAACGAGCATGGCATCCCGGTGATTACCGCCACCCAGATGCTCGAATCCATGACGGATCACGCGCGGCCCACGCGCGCGGAAGTTACGGATGTCGCCAACGCCATCCTGGACGGCACCGACGCCGTCATGTTGTCCGGGGAGACCGCTTCCGGAGAATACCCCGTGGAAGCCTGTGAAGTCATGGCGCGCATCGCGGCCAAAGCGGGGGAAGAACCGGCCAGCATGTCTTCGCTCAAACGGTGGGAATGGCTCCAGTCCGAAAGTGTACGGAAGAGTGTTGCCGCCTGTAAAATGCCCGCATTCATGGAATCCGATGCCATCGGATTGGCCGCCGCGCAAATGGCGGAATCGTTGCGGGCAAAGTGCATCGTGTGTTTCACGAATAGCGGATTCACCGCTGCCGCCATTGCGCGTTACCGGCCCCCGGTCCCCATTATTGCCTTTACGCATTCGGAGGAAACACGCCGTCATTGCGCCCTGTACTGGGGCGTGTCCGCCATCAACACACAGCACATCATTGATTTTACCGTTATCCATTCGCAAATGGATGATCTTTTGCTGGAGTCCGGCGTTGCCCGGCATAGTGACAGGGTGGTCATCACCGGGGGGACTCCGGAAGGCATCACCGGGCGCACCAATTTTCTGAAAGTCCATAAAGTCGGCGAGCAATAACCGTAATCCGGATTCCCACGCTTCATTGCTTCCTGCATGATCCAGACCGCATAATACGGTGGATGCCATGAAAACCTGTAATTGCCATAATCGTGATATCGCAAGGGACTGGTTTGCCACCTCCTTCGGCGCGCTCTATCCTATCCTCTATGCCCACCGCACCCTCGAAGCCGCCGCCCCGGAATGCGCCTTTGCGCTGCAGCAACTCAATATTCGCCCGGAAACATTCCTTTTGGATATCTGCTGCGGGAATGGGCGCCATCTGGTGCATCTTGCGAAACAAGCCACACGGGCCGTTGGCGTGGATTTTTCCCCTGAACTTTTGAATATCGCCCGGAACACGGTGGGCGCGCACGTCCGGCTGGTCCGGGCCGATCTCCGCGCCTTGCCTTTCCACGATGCTTTTGACGCCGCGTTCAGTTTTTTCACCAGTTTCGGTTATTTTCAGTCCGAAGAAGAAAACAGCGCGGCGGCGCAATCCATGATACGGGTGCTGAAGCCCGGCGGGAAATTTTTCATGGATTACTTTAATGCGGCCTATGTGGAAACGCACCTTTGTCCGTATTCTGAACGTGTTCAGCAAGGCTACTGTATCCAAGAAGAACGATGGATCGATCCGGGGGCACAGCGGGTGAATAAGATCACCACCGTATTCCACGGGGACAAACACGTTGCGCGCCTCGGCGAATCCGTGGCGATGTACTCCCTGGATGCGTTGTGCGGCCTATTTCACCGCGCCGGGCTTGAAATCGACCGCGTATTCGGGGATTATGAGGGACAGGCATTTGATTCAACACAGCCCCGCATGATTCTCGTGGGGCATAGGACGGCCTAGGATGCCGGATATTTTTTCCGACTATATTACTGGAAAAGAGTCTTTGCGGGCGTTCTATGCGCAGGCGCCGCAGGACGTTTTTTCCATTCCGCTTTCCCCCGCGCCATGGCCAGAAGGGGTGGCGGAGGAGGTCCGGCGGTTTCAAAAACACCTGGGTTCACCGGCCACTCTTGAGGGAACGGAACCTGTGATTGTGACCGGACAGCAACCCGGACTCCTGACGGGGCCTCTCTACACCATCCACAAGGCCATTTCGGCCATTCTGCTGGCCCGGCGTCTTTCGGAAAATTCCGGTGTGAAATGTCTTCCCGTGTTTTGGATTGGCGCGGATGATCACGATTTTGAGGAAGTGCGCACGGCCCACCTTCTCACCCGGCATCACGAATCCCTCGCCTTACGCTATGAACCCGATGAGCCCGTGCAGGGAATGCTCCTGTACAACATTCCCGTATCCCCTTCCTTGCATGAATTGATTGACGAAGCCGCCCGTCAGGCGTCCGGCTCGGAATTTGGCGGGGCGGTCGCGGCGTTTCTTCACGAATCCCTGGATGCGTCCGATTCCTTGGCGGATTGGTTTGGCCGAATCATGGCCCGGATGTTCCAAGGCACGCCCCTGGTCCTGTTTTCCCCGTATCTGCCCGCCGCGCGCCGCGCCGCGCGGCCCGTGCTGGAAAAGGAAATCCGCGAACCCTTGTTAAGCACGCGCCTTGCGAATGAAGCCGGCGCGCGCCTGCGCAAACTCGGATATGCCCCGCAAGTCATCAAGAACGAAACGGAATGCGGTTTCTTTCTGGAGATGGGCGGATGGCGCCGAAAAGTGCTTTATGAACAAGGCCGGTATCATATTCCCGATGAACACATATCCTGCACGGTGGATGAAATGCTGACGATGCTGCGGGCCGCGCCGGAACGATTCAGTCCGAATGTGCTACTGCGCTGTCCGGTGCGGCGCGCCGTGCTGCCCGCCGTGGCCTATGTCGCGGGACCGGGCGAGACCGGCTACTGGGGACAGACCAAAGCCCTCTTCGAGGCGGCGGGCTATCCCATGCCCGTGGTGTATCCGCGCATCCGGTGTGTTTTATCCACCGCGAAAGTGAATAAACTTCGTGCAAAACTCGGGTTGGGTATCGAGGAACTGTATGCCCCGGAAGAAGTACTGGTTGAGCGCGCCCTCAGAACTCAAAAGAAGCATCCCGCGTTGACCTGCATTGCCCAGCGCCGCGAGGCCGTCCAAAACGAACTTCAAGGTCTGCTGTCTGATCTTTCCGCATTGCATTTGAAGGATCACACCTCCGAAATGGCGGAGTCCGCCGCGGCGCAAATCCATGCCGCCTTGGAACGTCTTGAGCGGGCCGTCTTGCGGTCGGATGAAACCCAGAACGAGACCCTCCGGAAACACGTGCGCCGTATTCTCCATACATTGGCGCCGGAGCACACACCCCAGGAGCGCCATTATACGGTCTTTTCGTTTCTCTTTGCGCATGGATGGGAATTGATTCCCCGTCTTTTGGATTCCTTACGGATAGATTCCTTCGACCTTCAGGAGGTGGAACTGTGAGCGTGGACGTACTGGCCATTGGCGCGCATCCCGACGATGTGGAATTGGGCATTGGCGGATTGTTGCACAAGCTTGTTAAAATGGGGCGGACCGTTGCCATTCTTGATCTTACCCGGGGAGAAATGGGTACGCGCGGCACGTCCGAAGTGCGCGCCCGGGAAGCGGCGGCCGCCGCGAAGATATTGGGCATAACGCATCGCGATAATGCCGGTTTGCCCGATGGCGGCATCGCCAACAACGCGGAACAACAGCAAAAAGTCATCCCTTTCATCCGAACCTATCGGCCTTCCATCCTGCTCGCGCCCATGAGCCCTGACCGCCATCCGGATCATCAGGCGGCCCATGCGTTGGCGCGCGATGCCAATTTTTTGGCGGGCCTCGAACGACTCGACACCGGGCAGGAACGTTACCGAACGCCGCAACTCTATTTCTATCATCCCTACGTTGAACACGTCATGCCCGCTTGGATTGTGGATATTTCGGACCATTTCCCGGTAAAAATGGATGCCCTGCGCGCGTATGCCTCCCAATTTCACAATCCTTCCCGTCCGGGCACGGAGACCTTCATTTCCTCGAAAGCCTTTTGGGACAGCATCCAAACACGCGCCGCGTATTGGGGCAGCCGCATCGGTGCGGCGCATGGCGAAGCGCTCTATGCGGACGGTCCGATTCGCCTGGATAGCCTGCCCGGTTTATAATGGCCCTGTAAAGGAGCGAACATGAAAATCGGCATCACCTGTCATGCGTCCGCGGGAGGCAGCGGCGTTCTGGCCACGGAACTTGGCATCGCCCTTGCCGGGCGCGGGCATATCGTGCACTTTGTCACGGAAAGCGCCCCCTTCCGTTTGAACGAATACCAGAGCAATATCTTCTACCATTACATCAGTTCCGTTTCCTATCCTCTCTTCAATACGCCCCCGTATTCTCTGGCGTTGTCCACAAAAATCTGCGAAGTGGCCGAGGAACATGACATTGAACTCTGGCATGCGCACTACGCCATTCCCAACGCCGCCGCCGCCATTTTCGCGCGCGAAATGCTCCCCCCCGAAAAGCGCTTCTGCCTGGTCACCACCCTGCACGGCACGGATATCACGCTGGTTGGGAGCGATCCCTCGTTTTTCCGCGTCACCAAGTATGCCATGGAAAAAAGTTGCGCCGTCACCACGGTCTCCGAGTGGCTCCGCCAGGAAACGCTGCGGGAATTTCAACTGGGCTGCCCGGTGCACACCATCCATAATTTTGTGGACACCAACCGTTTCACGCCCGGTGCGGGAAAACACTGCCGCTTTGCACAAGAGGGCGAGAAGACCGTCATGCACGTCTCCAACTTTCGCCCTGTGAAACGCGTCACCGACGTGGTCCGCGTATTCAAGCGCATCTTGGACCGGGTTCCCGCGCGCCTGGTGATGGTGGGGGAGGGGCCGGAGCGGCTTTCCGCCGCCGGGGTGGCCCGGCAACTGGGCATTGCGGACCGCATTACGTGGCTGGGCAATGTTCCCAATATGGAAGACATCCTGACGTGTGCCGATCTTATCCTGCATCCCAGCGAGCACGAGAGTTTTGGCCTGGTTCCCCTCGAAGCCATGGCCTGTGAGGTACCCGTGGTAGCCACCTCCAGCGGCGGCATCACCGAAGTGATTGAACAGGGCGTCACCGGTTACCTGTGCGAAGTGGGCGATATTGAATCCATGGCCTACTGCGCCACGGAAGTTTTGATGAATGATGATTTGGCCCGGCGGCTTGGCCAAAACGGACGCAGGCACGTGCTGGAATGCTTTGATCAGGAACACATCGTCTCGAAATACGAGGCGCTTTACCTGGACATTCTGAAGCGAAAACAGCTTTCGCCGCCAACGGGTTAATGGCGGTGCCGGCGTCCTTGGCGGGGGGGCCAGTCTTCCGGCACCCCGGGGGTCTTATACCATAAAAAACGGGGCCGCATGGTCCCGAAACCCTCGACCCGCCCACCCCGGACACGCCCGATGGCCACATTGTTCTTATCCAGGATTTCGGCTTCAAAACGATAGACGTTTTCACGGTCATCGTCATCTTGCACGCGGGAAATGGACTTGACATGACCTCCGTGTTCCACGACTTGCTCCAGACTGTTCAACGTGGCAAGCAGTTGCCGTTCATCGTCCGTTGGGCCGCAACCTTCCGGAGCGAACATGGCAATAAACACCAATGAACTGGCGCCTATCGCCAGCAAGGAAATCGTTGCCGTAATGACTTTACGCCGTTCCACCATGAACCGTTCTCCCATTCTCAATCACGTGTGCGATCCAGCAGTGTCCCCAAAAACAACGCCAATCCCTTGTTCACCGGTGCCTCGCCCGGATACCGGATATACTCCACGTGGCCATCCATGTAAAGCACATTGGAGCCGCCCGGCACATGATTGAAATATTTGATGTTGGTTGAGATGGTGTCGAACATCACCCATATCCCGCTTTGCGCCCGCGCGCTGCTCGCGGGATTATTTACATCTGTAATCAGAAAACGCTCAATGCCTTCGCGCAGCCGGTAAATGGTGTCGCTGTTCCCGTTGCCCATCGGCTTGTCCTCATAGGGCAACACCTGTTTATCCGCATCCGCCACGCGGAAACTGGCGACCAAGGCGGTGTTATCGGTGGTGAGGCCTTGGCGTGCTTCAATGACCTCGCCCACGGTGGTTATAAATAAGCTGATGAATTGATACGGGCCGCTGCCGTCCGGATCATCCAATATAAAATTGTTGGGCAGTCCGGGCATGATATCGAATATGCCCTGAAGGCTGATTACCGGATCATCCTGGTCACATTTGTCCAGGAGCCATCCCAGGTAGGCATAGCTCATGTCCACCCGCTCGGGATCATCCAGCAGCCGCACCTTGCCCGTGCCGGGATCCCGAATATCATCCATGGAACTGTTCGTGTCCGACGGGCACAACACGATGGAGGGATCGGTCATGTATTCAGGATATAGGGTGCGCACCATCGGGCCGATGGCAATATCCGCGTTTCGTTCCGAGTAGGCCTCGAATTCCATGGGGGGAAACTTGTTGCCTGGAGACTCCCCCGCGTACATCTTGTAAATTAATCCAAATTGCTTCAAGTTGTTCTGACAACTGGAGCGGCGCGCCGCTTCACGCGCCCGGGCCAGCGCGGGCAGTAAAATCGCCGCCAAAACCCCGATGATGGCAATCACAACCAATAATTCGATGAGGGTAAATCCATTTCCAGGCCGCCGCATGGTGGGTCTCCCATGTTTGCCCAATACCGGGCAGATGCGCGTCAGAACGAAAAATGACATCCCGTCTCCGCCATATTTCACCTCTTTGACTTCCGGGAAAAATGACGGGTTTCGCGCACTTTTGTTATTTTGCATGCTTCAAAGCCGCACACGTTATGAAATGCCCGACTCATTTCATCATTCATCAGATTGCTTTTCCTCCCCAAATCGGCAACAATAGATTCTTTACCGAGGGAACCAACAACAGTCCAGGAGATATATCATGAGCATGACACGGCGTGCATTTATGGGCACTTCCGCGGCCGCGGTGCTAACTGCCGGCGTTTTGGCCAGAGGGAAAGTCTTTGGCGCGAATGAAAGAATCGGCGTATGCGTTATGGGCCTGAACGGACGGGGCGGCGCCCATTATGAGGCCTTCAGCAAATCCCACGATTCGGAGGTGGTGGCCCTGTGCGATGTGGACGAGAAAGTTCTTGAAGACGCCGCATACCGGGTGGAAAAAGCCACCGGGAAACGGCCCAAGACCTATGTGGATATCCGGGAAGCCTTGAATGACCCGGCGGTGCAGGTGGTCAGTATCGCCACCCCCAACCATTGGCACTCCCTCGCCGCCATCTGGGCGGTTCAAGCGGGAAAAGACGTCTATGTGGAAAAGCCGTTGTCCCATGAGGTGTGGGAAGGCCGCCAACTGGCGGAAGCGGTGAAGAAGACCGGCCGCATCGTGCAGCATGGCACGCAACGCCGTTCGGAAAACACGTGGCGGCGTGACATTGCGCTGCTGCAATCCGGGGAGATCATCGGGCCGCTCTACATGGCCCGCGCGCTGTGCTACAAACGACGCGACGCCATCCCCCGCGACACGGATCAAGAACCGCCCGCGAACCTCCATTGGCGGTTATGGCAGGGACCGGCTTCGGAAAAGCCGTACAACCCGATGTATGTCCATTATAATTGGCATTGGTTCTGGCATTACGGGAACGGGGATATCGGGAATCAGGGCGTGCATCAGATGGATGTCGCGGTGTGGGGGTTGAACAAGGGATTGCCCGTGCGCATGTTCAGCGGGGGAGGCCGGTACACCTACGCCGATGCCTGTGAAACGCCCAATACCCAGGTGGCCACGTTTACCTATGCGGATGGAACCCTGCTGCAATTTGAAGTGCGCGGACGCTGGACCAACAAGGAAGAGGGGGTTGGGGTCGGAAATCTGTTTTACGGGCAAAATGGCTATTATGTCGAGGGAAAGGGATTCTTTGACACCAATGGAAAGCTGATTGCGCTGGATGACGGAAAATATCCCAAGCCCGAGGACGTGGATCACTTCCAGCATTTCCTGAAGGTGGTGAAAAGCCGAAAACAGGAGGATATCCACGGCAATGCGCTGGAGGGGCACATATCCTCGGCGCACTGCCATTTGGCGAATGTGGCGTATCGTGTGGGCCGTTCGTTGGAGTTTGACCCGCAGACGGAATCCTTTAAGAACGCAGACGATGCCAATGCACTGCTGAAACGCGAGTACCCCCCTGATTTTACCGTGCCCGCGCTGGTATGATAGGTTTTATGGCAGCAAACCCATCCGCCGTATAACGACGGATGGGTTTGCTTTGATATAAGCCGATTTTTTGAAAGTGTTGAACAGGTAATACGTCCAAGGCTATTTTTTCTTCAGCGGGTTATTGTGCTCGATTTTTGCAAAGGCCTGTTTGAAGTCAAAGCCGGCCTTGCTGCCGTCCGCAAGCGTATACCGGTCCGCTTTCCACGTGGGGCTCTGCTCATTGTGGCATTTTTTGCAGACGGCTTCATCGGGATGGCCGATTTTGTCATCCGGCTTGGCCGTTTTATCGCCCGATTTGAATTTCTTTGCTTCCGCGGTATGGGCGGAGGCGGGGCCATGGCAGCTTTCGCACTGTACGCCGTCCGCAACCTGGATTTTTTCTGGCGCTTTCCCGGCAGCGGCATCATATCCCGTCACATGGCATTTCAGGCATTCAGGGGCTTCCGCAGGCGCTTTGGCGAGATTGAGTTTCTGCGCCGCCGCTTTGGCTTCTTCCGAGCTTAATGTTTCAATGGCCTTGGCATGGGGGGAGTTCTTCCATTTGGTCCAAGCTTCCCCTTCGTCTTTTTTGTTGTGACAGATTTTACATTGGCCGTTGCCAACATAGGTGGCGTCCTCGGCGAACGCGCCGCCCGCCAGGATCATGGCAAACGCAAACACGCCAAGCAAACATACAATGGTTTTTTTCATGGTCCGACCCTCCTGTTGTCTCTAACACTTTCCATAAGGTTATCGTTGTTCCAGCGCTTATGATATCCGGTACGGCCGGGAAAATCCATTCTGGCAACGGCTCACGGGGTTGCAGCAACATCCGGGGCTTTTGTTGGCTCGGGGACCCGGGTTCCCGGAAGTGTGTCCGGAAATTTCTTGTCCTCATGGCAGACGGTGCAATCCGGGTCTTTTCCAAGCCCTTTCGGATGGCAGCCGGCGCAGCCGGTGTCCTTGTGGGATTCACTCAAGACAAGGCCGGTTTTTGAATGGTCGAATTTTTCCGGGAACCAATCGGACGGGTGGCACGTGATGCATTCCTGTTTGAGTCCTGAAAAATCCTTGCCTTTGGTGTGGCACTTGGCGCAGCTTACGCCGTCGTGGGCGGTATTCAACATGAACGAGGTTCGTTTCCCATGGTCGAACGGAGGGGCTTCGTGGTCGAGGTGGCACTTGTCGCATTTGTCGGAGGTGTCGTGGCATTGGGCGCAATCTTCGTGGGGATCTTGCCGTACATGTTTCTGGGCCGACTCCTGATCGTGGCAACGCCCGCAATTTTCTTTCCGGTGGCAATCCGCGCACCGTCCGCCAAATTGTTCCACATGGTCTTTGTGATGGAAGGTGACCATGGTCCCTTCCTGGAGGTTGGGCGTGGGAAATATGCGTTTATCGGGAACCGCCACATTGGGATGAAGCCGCCCCGTGATATCCGTGGGATCGGGCATCACCACGGGCTGGCCGGGTACCCGTTTGGCATGACAAATCACGCAGTCGGTGGTATGGCTCCATTCGCGGTGACAAGACATGCATTGGCGGTGATAGGCGCCCTTGAGGCCGGGTTTTCTGAGGTTCTCCTGTTTGGGAACGACGTCATGACAGGTGCGGCACGCCGTGACTTTGCCGCCCTCATTATGGTGATGGCAAACGCCACACCCATCGGACATGGCTTCCATTTTCGCATGGAGGCCATGGGGAAACACCACCGGCACATACAATTCGGAGATTTGCCCGATCGTGACCACGTCGGGCGGGGTGGCTTTGGCAGTATCACCAGGGTCCGCGATGCGCGTGCGCATGCACCGGTGCACCGGAATCAAATCGTTATTGCTGGGGGTGTTGCTGGAATGACAGGCGGAGCAGTCGCCGGCCGTCTCCTGGTTCATGGGTTCCTCCGCGGCGCACCAGGAGACCCCGGCCAGGACTAGAATGAAGAAGAATCTTTGGGCGTTATACCGCATCGGGTTCCGTCCGTATGGGCAAGGTTTCACGCAGGGGAAGGGATTCTTCCGCCGCTGCGGGTTCTGTGCACGGGAGAATGGGAAATAGGGTGACACATACACGGTAGGTGAGCATCAAGGTGGAAATCAGCCCTGCGGTGACCATGATTTCAATAACGCTGGGAAAATAGGCGGATTGTGCGTACGGCGGCTGGAAGGCGGTAAGAAATACATTAATCCGGTTGAGTACAACCCCCAATACAATCAGGGCGGCGGCGGTGAACAGCCAAACCGGGGATTTGCGCACTCCTTTGTTAAGCAACAGCAGGAACGGCAAGAGAATACCGCCGCCGGTTTCCACGAGGAATAGAATCGAGGCGGTGCGGTTGAGGGTGAAGGCGGTATAGGCGTCCCGGATAAGGAAGTCCATCCCTTTCGCAATCATATACGCGCCGAGCGCAATCAAAATAAAGCGGCTATACGGTCCCAGTATGTGCATCTCCGGCGTTCTGCGAAAACTCCAGGAGGCCAGCAGCGATTCAAACACCACCATGGCGAACCCCACGGTAACGGCGGACAGCAGGAAGAGGAGCGGAAGGATGGGGGTATACCAAAGGGGATTAACCTTGTAGGGCGCGATGAGCAGGAGCGAACCGAGAGAAGATTGGTGCATGCAGGACAGCACCACGCCCGCCACGATGAATAGAAACATGACTTTGCCCATGATGCCTTGCGCGACACGCAGGAACGCCTCGATGGGCCGGTTGAAGGCGTGAAAAATGCCGGGAAGCCGCACTTTTCCAATGAAACGTTCGCAGACAACCGGGATGAACTCGATGTAAAGGACATTCAGGTAAATCATGACGCACATGGCGACTTCAAAGAGCACCGAGTTGCCTTGCCACATGGTGGGCCAGGCGGGGTGCCAAATGTTGTAATAACGTCCGACATCCGCCAGCAGGCCGAGCACGGCGAAGGTATAGCCCAGCATGGCGGTGAGCAGGGCGGGGCGTATAAGGGCCTCATAGCGGCGCCGGTGGAAAATATGGGCCACGGCGGCGGAAGTGAATCCTCCGGCGGCCAGGGCCACCCCGGAGGCGACATCAATGGCGATCCAAATGCCCCAGGGGTATTGGTTGTCGAGGTTGGTGGCGGGGCCCAGCCCGAATACGAAGCGATAGAGGGCCGCGGCGAGTCCCGCCAGCGAAACGGCGCATAGAATAGCCGTGCCGGGCGTGAGCAGACCGCGGCTTACGGAGATGGGTTGCGCGGGATGACTCATGGTTCCTGTTTTTCCCCGAAGGTCTTCATCGCGGCCGTTAACACCCCAAAAAGCAAGACGGGAGGCACTCCGAACTTAAAAAGCGAATGTTGCAGCGGTTCGGTATACTCCGGGATGGGTTTTTCGCCGAATTCAAGAAAACCCAGTTCCGGGGCGGGCCGCGGCGTAAGGTACATCCAAGCCGTTCCGCCCAGTTCATGTTCGCCATAAACATGATCCACATAACGTCCGGGGTTGGATTGAATTTTCTCATGCGCCAGCTTAATGAGTTCGCTGCGTTTGGCAAAGGTCAGACACATGGGCGGGCACATTTCCGCGCAGGCGGGCATCTTTCCCTCTTTCTCGACCCGCTCGAAACAAAAGGTACACTTGCGAACCCGCGGGGTGAACGCGTCATCGTATTCATACGCGGGCACTTGAAAGGGGCAGGCGACCATGCAGTAGCGGCACCCGATGCACTTCCAGGCATCATACGCAACCGTCCCGTTGGGCTTTTTAGACAATGCCCCGACCAGGCACGCGGACGCGCACGCGGGCTTCAGGCAATGCATGCACTGCGCCTTGACATAGGTGGGCGCTTTGGGATTGTCAGGATTGGCGTACCGGTTTACCACCGTGAACGCATCGTTGGTCATGCGCCGGGGATGCTCAAAAACACCGGTGTCCTCATAGGCTTCCAGCGGTTGATTCGTGAGTTGATTGGCCTCCGAACACGCCCATTCGCATTTCCGGCAGCCGATGCATTCGGTGGTGTCAACCAGCATCCCGAAACCATCCTCGGATGGTGCGGACGATTCCGCGGCGGACGCTGAGCCCGCCGCTCCGCTAATGCCAGCGGCGCCAAGGATTTGCAGAAATTGCCGTCGATCCATTGCGCATAACCTTCTGGGGTTTGGATACAATCCAACCTGCTGTATACACTGTACCTTGGTTTCGGGCGGGAGACATCAGGGAAAAGTGTTGATTTCAGGTGGGCGGCATACGTAAAAACTACGTAGAACAGGAAGCAGGCGGGGTCGTTCCGTTTTACTCCACCTTGAGCAGGCCATTGTCAATGGCGAACCGGACCAGTTCGGCGCGGCTGGTCAAGCCCAGTTTCCCCATGATGTTGTTACGGTGCGTTTCCACCGTGCGGTCGGAAATGCAGAGCTTTTCGGCCACTTCGTTATTCGTGTGCCCATAGGCCAGCAGGGTGCAGACCTCTTTTTCCCGTTGCGTCAACACGTCCAGGCGGCTGCTTTTCTTTCCCGTGGCATGACCCACATAGGGGGAAACCACCAAATTGGCGAGCGCGGGATCGATATAGGTGTCCCCCCGGTAGGCCGCGCGAATGGCATGAATCACCTCGGTGCCGGTGGATTTTTTCAACACATAGCCCCGTGCGCCGATACGCAATAATTCCTGCAAATAGTATTCATCTTCGTGCATGGTGAGCACCACAATGGCTGGGGCGGGCCGTTTTTTCAGGAGTTCCTCCGCCACCCGGTTGCCGGAGAGTCCGGGCATGTTGATGTCGAGCAGGAGAACATCGGCTTTGCAGGCATCCAAGGCTTGAAGGGTATCGGGCCCGGAACCGGTTTCCCCAACCACCTCGATATCCTTTTCTTTTTCGAGCAATATGCGGAGCCCATTTCTGAATACCGCATGATCATCCGCTAAAAAGACCCGTATGGCCATTGGCTCTCCCCATTGTCAATTCCGTCGGTAATGTTTCCTTATCCACGGGTATTCTGACACGGATGGTCGTACCGTGTCCAGAATGTGATACGACCGTTAAGTCTCCCCCCACCAAGGCCACCCGCTCTTTCATGCCGATGATGCCCAAGGGCGGGGTGGAACGCTCTTCCAGGGCATCCATGTCAAATCCCTTTCCGTTATCTTCCAGAATCAGCGTGATTTCATTTTCATGCCGCATTAGAATGACGCTGACCTGAGTGGCTTGAGCGTGCCGGAGGATATTGGTCATGGCTTCCTGCGCCACCCGGTAGAGGGTAACTTCGATTTGACTGGGAAGCCGGGGATGTTCCGGAGGCAGGACGCATTGGTAGTCAATGGAGAAACTCGCCCGCTTGGCAATTTCATTGATATAGCGCGCCAGGGCCTGACCCAATCCGTAGTCGTCCAGGATGGAGGGCCGCACGTTCCAGGCCAGGCGGCGCACCTCGTCAATCATGCCCCGGATATCGTCTTTTATCTCATCGCATTCGGGATGCCGGGCCATGCAATTCTTGCAGGAGGATTCCATCGTAAGCAGGGTGCTCGAAAGGGATTGGCCGATTTGGTCGTGGAGCTCCCGCGCCACGCTTTTTCGTTCCTCTTCCTGCGCCTGCACAATTTTTCCAATAAGCGACTGCCGTGCCGCCTCTTTTTCCTGCACGGCATCCCGGTAGGTTTCCAGTCCTTCCGCCATTTGATTAAATACAGAAGCGAGGTGGCCGATTTCATCCTTGGAATAGACGTTCGCACGGGCGGCAAAGTCCCCTTGGCGCAAGCGGTTCGTGGCCTGGAGGAGGTTATGGATGGGCTTCACCAGGGCCAGGGCCAGGAACAACGCAAACGAGAGTCCAATCACGGAACAGAGAAAAACGCTTCCCAGGAGGGAATGGGTGATGGCCCTGATTTCACGCAGGATCACCCGGTCTCCGATGCCCAGACGCACGCTTCCAAGCGAACCGTCGCCGATAGGCGCGGTAACTTCGAGGATCATTCCTTTATGGCGGGTATAGGCGCGGAGGTGCCCGAGCGACAAGCGCATTTCCGCAGGCACTTCCAGCATGTCGGAGGAGATTTCCTGGGGCGGAAGCGCGGCATGGCAGGAAGCGCACAAATCCCCCTTGTTTTGAAGCAGGTCGGAGGGGGCTTCCGACGGAAACGTGAATCCATGGGACAGGATTTTGCCGGATGGATCCTGCACCACGATATACCGCACATCCGGAAATTCACCCATGACCTGATTGACTTGAAGGTGCATTTCATCTTCGTTGTTGGCGCGGACCAGCGGGTCCAAGCGGACGGCGAGCGCCATGGCCAGGGAAAGCGCCGTCTCGCCATGAACCTGATAGTGCGTGCGGAACAGGCCCACTTTGATCTGGTAAAAGACCACGGTCCCGAAAAGAACCGTGACCAGCAGGCCTATACCGGCTATTTTAATGAAAATGGGCACGGACAACGCCCACCATGCGGCAGTGACTACACACTGGCGCAATGTGGCGGCGAGTTTGCCCATTCCATTCAGGTCCATTTGGTCTTTCGGGTCCATTGAACATCAGTATACCGTATAATAACCCCGGTCATATCCCGGAATATTTCACACGGAGGACGGAGTACCCGGAGAACAGGGATAGTCCTGCATGAAAGAACTTGCCAAAATTCAGCCGCCTGCTTCATTCTTCGGGTTATCTTTTGATATACTTAACCTTCCTGGAATTTCAATCAACTATAGTAAGGAAAACGCATGCCGGACGTATTACAAGCACTGGTCGAGATGTCGCATTACCTGGGGGAACCCGGACGGACCTATGCGATTTTGGGCGAAGGCAACACCTCGGCCCGGATAGACGCGGATAGTTTCTATGTGAAGGCCTCGGGAACCACCCTGGCCACCATGAAGCCCACGGATTTTCTGGCCGTATCGATCTCAAAAGTTACCGCAATCCTCGATGATCCCAAGGCGGGGGATGCGGATGTGGATCGGGTCCTGAAGGAGGCGCTCCTCGATGCAAACGAGACACGCCGGCCCTCGGTGGAGACTATGTTGCACGGTCTGCTCTATCAGCTTTCCAAGGAGTATAACTTCATCGGCCATACGCATCCGGTGGCCACGAACGCGCTCTTGTGTTCCGTGAATGCTCAGGAAGCCGCGACAGGCCGGGTATGTCCGGATCACATTGTGGTGATGGGGCATCAGTCCGTGTTTGTGCCCTATGTGGATCCCGGCCTGATTCTCGCGCGGGAGGTGCGTGAGCGGGTCAAACGGTTCATTCAAGAGGAAGGGGTGTTGCCCAAGGCGATTATGCTGGAAAATCACGGCTTGTTCGCTTTGGGGGCGGATGCGAAGAAAGTCACCAACATTACGGACATGGCGGAGAAGGTGTCGAACATTATTATCGGATCATACAGCGTGGGTGGTCCGAAGTTTATGAGTCCGGAGGCCGTTCGCCGGATCGACACCCGTCCGGATGAGTTGTATAGGCAAAAAGTAATCAAGTAACCGCGCGCGCGAATGAAATAGAACGCGGAAAACACGGATTACATGGATTTACACGGATAAAAGGAGCGAACTTTGTCAACGTTGGAACAGTATCGGAAAGCGGATGCGCCGCTGCCCAAGCAGTATCGCGCGTGGCAGGTGTTTGGCGCGGGATTGGAAAATGTCGGGCGTGATGGCAAGCCCGTGGCCGTCGATTTGCGTGAACCGACCGACGACGAAATCCTGGTGCGGGTGGATGTGCTGGGGCTGTGTCTTTCGGACATGAAGATTATTGCGCAGGGCGGGAATCATCCCCGGTTGCGCGGCCGCGATCTGGCGAATGACCCGACGGTACTGGGCCATGAATGCGCCTGTACCGTGGTGAAAGTGGGCAAGCGTTGGCAAAACCAGTTCAAACCGGGCCATCGGTTTATTGTACAGGCGGATATTTACTACAAAGGCGTGGGATTTGCCTTCGGCTATATGATTCCGGGCGGATTGGCGGAATACGCTTATCTGGATGAACGCGCCTTGGCGGGGGATGAAGGGTGCTACCTGTTGCCGGTGCGTCCGGATACGGGCTATAGCCAATCGGCGCTGGCGGAACCTTGGGCGTGCGTCGAAATGTCGTATTGCCTGGAAGACCGCCTGCATCCCACGGGAGTCCGGCAACTGCTGGTCTCCGAGGAGCCCCTGTGGAAAGAGCGTTTCCCGAACGCCGTCTGTGTGAAGCGCAATCTGCGTGGAGTGGGAGACGGCCCCTATGATGACATCATTATCCCCAATCCAACGCCGGAGATTGTTAATGCGCTTGCGCCCAAGCTGGAGAAAAAGGGCGTGATGTTCCTGGTGGGGAATCCGGTGGAATCCGGTCCCGTAACCTTGGATGTGGGCGCCATACACTATCAGGACAAGCGATTCCTCGGAGGCGGCGACTCGCTGGAAGCGATTGCCGAGGCGAACCGGCGCAATGATTTGAAACCGGGGGGCTGCGCGTTGTTTATCGGCGCGGGCGGCCCCATGGGGCAGATGCACGTGCAGCGCGCGATTGAAAAAGCGAACGGCCCGGCAAAAGTCGTGGTGACGGATTTGGACCGCGGAAGGCTGGATCACCTCGTGGCGCGGTTTGGCACTATGGCCAAAGCGAAAGGGGTGGAATATATTACGCTAGCCCCGTCCGAATTCGCCTCGCCGGACGCCATGAACGCCCGTATTCGCGAACTGGCCCCCGCAGGATACGACGACGTGGTGGTGCTGGCGCCGGTGCCCGCGCTGGTCACGCAGGCGGTGGGCTTTGCGGCGGATTTCGGATTCGTTAATGTATTCGCGGGGCTGGGCATCGGTACCACGGCCTCCATTCCGCTTGATGCCCTTTGCCGGGGCGTGAAAATTATCGGATGCAGCGGGAGCCGCATCAGCGATCTGCGCCGGGTTCTGGAACTGGTCGAGGCGGGGGAATTGGACTCGAACCGCAGTGTGGCGGCCATTGGCGGTTTGAATGCCGCCCATGCCGGCCTGAAAGCGGTCAAAGACGCCAAGTACCCCGGCAAGACCATTATCTACACCCAAATCCCGGACCTTCCCCTGATGCCGCTGGAAGAAGTCCCGGAGCGCATTCCGGAATTGAAAGACAAACTGAGCCCCGAAGGGGCTTGGACGAAAGAAGCCGAAGCGGCGCTACTGGAGAAGTACCTCTAATGGAACGATTACTCGGAAAGAAAGCGATTATTACGGGCGCGGCACAAGGGTTGGGCGCGGCCCTCACCGAACGCCTCGCGAAAGAAGGCTGCGACCTGATTGGCTGGGATGTCAACCTTGGGGCCATGGAAGCCACCGCACAGCACGTGAAAGAACTCACCGGACGGTACATCGGGGCGGCGGCCGTGGATGTAAGCGATGCGACAGCGGTGCGCGCGGCCGTGGATGACGCCGTAAAAACCCTTGGCGGATTGGATATCATGGTCTGTAATGCCGGTATCCTGATTTCTGGCGATTCGGTCGAGTTTGATATCGCCAAATGGCGCAAAGTCATTGATGTGGACCTGACCGGATTCTTTCTGTGCGCGCGCGAAGCCGCACGGGTCATGCTTCCGAAAAAGAGCGGCTCCATCATCCAGATCAATTCCAAATCGGGCAAGAAAGGCAGTTTCCGAAACAGCGCCTATGCCGCGGCCAAATTTGGCGGCATCGGCGTGACCCAAAGCCTCGCACTCGAATTCGCCGAACAAGGCATCCGCGTAAATGCGATATGCCCCGGCAATCTGCTGGATTCCCCGCTGTGGGTAAACAGCCTGTTCAAGCAATATGCCGCCAATCAAGGCATCACCGAGGCGGAAGTCCGCCAGAAATACATCGACCAAGTCCCCATGAAACGCTCCTGCCAATACGAAGATATCGCGAATGTGGTGGTCTTCATGGCCAGCGACGAATCCAGCTACATGACCGGCCAGGCCATCAATGTCACCGGCGGCCAGGAGATGAAGTAACAGAAACTTATCCGGAATCGAAAACTAGGGGTCACCTATTTTCGTACGCTTATTAGCTGGTAGTTCGAAAAAACCGCCGTAAACACGCCTAAAAACATGAAACTTGCCAAAAATAGGTAACCCTATTTCCGAACTCGGATTTCAAAGCCACCGGCAGGGCATTATTCTACTTCTTTGGTGACTTTGGGTCTTTGACATGAATTTTCTCATGTATAACTAGACCTTTAGGGGTTTCTTTTATTTGAACTGGATGGCGATATATCCTCCCTCCACCAGGAAGATTAGTTATTCCACCGCCTTGGTCCTTACCCGATTTTATTTTGTATTCTTTTTCTTTCATGGTTTCTTCTCCTCTCCTTAGTTTGGGTCGATTAGCGTATAGATAATAAACAAATCTTCATTAGGTAATCAAGCTGAGGTATTTGCAGAAACCGGGAAACTAGGTGAAACTGGGGAAGTTTACCTATTTTCATCTCGTTCCCAAGTTGTACTTGGGAACGCACTTGTCTTCAAAGTTGTACTTTGCTAGAGTGCCTGTCATGCGCTCGCGATACACTTTTATAGAATCCGACGGCATCTATTTCCTCACGGCGACCGTAGTTGAATGGTTGCCTGTGTTTACCGCTCCGGACGCTTTTGCCATAATTACCGATTCTCTGACGTTCTGCCGGAAACATAAGGGACTCCGCCTTTACGCGTACGTTATCCTGGAGAACCATCTTCATTTGCTTGCCGGGGCTCCTGATATTACGCGTACGATCCAATCGTTCAAACGGCATACTTCGCAAGCATTACTCCAGTGGGCGGAGACGAAGAATAGGATATGGCTCTTGAATCAATTCGCTTACTTCAAGAAGAAATATAAGTATACGAGTTCACATCAAGTGTGGCAGGAAGGGAATCATCCGCAGCTTATTCAGGGGAATGAGATGTTGCAACAGAAGATAACGTATATCCATGAGAATCCTGTTCGCCGGGGGTATGTGGATGCGCCGGAGCACTGGCGGTATTCTTCGGCACGGAATTATACCTTGGAAGACCATGAGGTGATGGAGATTGATTTGATGCCGTGGTGAAGGCAAATATGATGACAAAGCACAGCTTTTAAGACAAGCGCGTTCCCAAGTGCGCCTTGGGAACGAGGAAAACGCAAAAATGATGACAAAGCACAGCTTTTAAGACAAGCGCGTTCCCAAGTGCAACTTGGGAACGAGGAAAAAGAAACTTGCGCTGGACTTGGTCAGTCTAAAGCAAAACATTAACATAAAGGTCCAGTGCCATGAAAAAAAGTCTTTTTGTATGTGTTTGTTTTTTTTCCGTTCTTCTTGTCGCTGTTTCCGGCTCTGCCAGCATCCTTAAGGCGGGTGCGGCATTTCGGATAATCACACCTGACCCGCTATTGCCGGTATCCGGCGGAGTGGGGGAGCCTGAACCGGTTGAAAAGAAGATTGGCGAATTGACCACTCGCGCCCTCGTTTTGGAGAAAGGCGATGTGCGTGTGGCCATCGTCAGTGTGGATGTTTTGGGCTTTCCTTCCGTGCTTTGCGATAAGGCACGCGCACAAATCAAGGGCATCCCGCCGGAAAATATCCTTATTGGTTCCACACACACCCATAGCGCCCCGGATACCTATGCGTTTACGGATCAGGAAGGGAAATGCGGAGCGGACCTGAAATACCTGGACTGGGTCTGTGGCAAGATCGCGGAGGCGGTGAATGAGGCTGTGGAGAAAATGCAGCCCGCCTTCCTGAAAATTGCCGTGGGCGAGGCCAAGGGGAAGATCGCCTACAATTATTACGCACCGGAACTGTACGATCCGCGGTGTGGGGTAATCCAGGCGATTGCAAAGAAAGGCAAAAACAAAGGCAAGGCCATCGCCACGCTGGTTAATTACGCCATTCATCCGGAAGTGATTGGGAATGATCAGAAGATTTTATGTCCCGATTTATGCGGTCCGCTGTATGATCGCATCCAGAGCAAAAACGGGGGTATGGCGATTTTTATGAATGGCGCCCAGGGCGGCATGGTGACTGCGGATTGCCGGGGTCCGGAAAAAGACATCCAAACCTGGGAAGAATGCATCCGCATCGGGGAACTCTTGGCGGATGAAGCGTTGCGGATTGTCGAAAACGCTCCGGTCGAAGAAGACCCCAGCCTTGTATGCATTGCGAAAAATGTAACGTTCCCCGTGGATTCAAAGATGATGCGGTACATCATTTCCAAGTCACCATTGGGGTATCCGATTACCCAAGACAATACCGTCACGACGAAGGTGAACCTGCTGGACATCGGCACCGCGCAGATTCTAACGATTCCGGGTGAAGCCCTGCCCAATGTAGGGTATTATGTGAAACGCCACATGCCCACCAAGAAGCCGTTTTTATTTGGTCTGACGAATGATGCCTTCGGGTATATGTTGGCGAAGGTCGATTGGAAGAGTTTCAAACGCTACGATTACATTTCCCAGACCGGGCTAGGGGAAAATACGGCGGAAATCTACATGGAGAACGCGTTGGCGTTGATTGAGTCCAGCCCCAAACCGGATGCGGTGGCGGAGAAGTGATGCGCATTGGACTATTGACGGCCCCATTCAAATTCGACCCCGTTCGGGGTCGATGATCTAGGGGAGGGGGCCGCGTTTCCGTGGGTCTCGGGGACTCGACCCACGGTTATTCAAATGCCACCCCTGCGGGGTGGGGCAGCGATTGTGCAACTGAATCGTACCTCATATGACAAAGTAAAACTTTGAAGACACGCGCGTTCCCAATTCTTGGGAACGAGAGGCAGGCGTATCGGTTCTGCACGGCCCAATCCATGCTAAAGCGTGGCTTTGACCATGCAAACGGACGAAAATGGGTCCGGTCCGCATATTTCGCACTTTGCTCAAGTTATTGGATTCTCACTAAAGTTTTTTCCCCATTCTGCCGAAATATGGGAGCACAGTTGAACAAGGGAGACACCCGACGCAGAAAGGAGGCTGTTATGGCTGGAACCACAGCTGTCAGCAGCAACGTCGGGGCCGGTGTGAGCCAGGTTCGTTTTCAGGATCACGCCCGGACGGCCCAACTGAAGGATCAGGCGCGGCCATCCGGGGATGTGAGGTCCGCGGCTCTTGAATTAATTCGGAGCGCCATGCTGCTTCCTGGAACGACAGGACGCGACCTCGACGTGCTGGCTTAGCACTTCACACTCCTTTGAAAGGGGCATCGCACGGAGGCGATGCCCCTTTCGCTTTTCTTGAGGGGATAATTCCGGTATCATGGCCGCTGGATGAATTGTGCATGCGCGGAGCAGGCAAGGATTTTTACATGCGGCGATTGGCAGGTTGGGCAGAGCGGTGTCTTCGAATTGAAGGCCTGAACGATGCGGAGAATCGTTCAATAGTCTCCTGGGGGTTCGCTATTGCCCTGATTGCCATGTTCATCCGCATCTTTTTCTGGGTGTATACCCAGCGCTATTGGGAAGATTCCCTTATTACCTGCCTGCATTCCGAGAACTACGCGAGCGGCTTTGGAATGACGCATGTGCGCCCGGGGGAGCCGCCATTGCATGGTTTTACAAGCCCCCTGAGCGTGACCGTGCCGCTTATTGGCGATATGGTGCATGTTGGGTTCGGTGTGGATTTTCTGAAGCTGGTGTCCATTCCCGCCGCCGCACTGGCCGTCCTGTTTTTACTGGGAATCGGCATCCATTCCAAGGTGCGGCTTCCAGGCCCCTTGATAGTGCTTGTCATGGGGTATGCCGCCGTCGAACATCATCAAATCCTGTGGGGGATGTCGGGCATGGAGACCCAACTCTCCGTGCTTATCCTCACTATGTCCATTTACTACACCCTGGCCTGGAAACCCGTCCCCCTAGGCATCAGCCTGGGATTGTGCATGCTGGTGCGCCCGGATTACGCATTCTGGACGCTTGTCGTGGGGGTGTATGGGCTGTTTAAGGAGCCGAAACAACTCCTGAAAATCGTGCCGATTGCCCTGGCCGTCTACGCGCCTTGGATAATCTTCACGCTCCTTCATTATGGTTCGCCCATGCCCAATACCATCATCGCGAAAGGATTGGGGTATCCGAAGTGGTGGGACAAGGTGGACGTGATCAACTTCCAGGCCATCAAGCGGCATACCTGGATGACGCTGTCGGAACAATTGCATATCATGCTGGGGCCCACCTTTTGCGGGCACGGCGCGGGCATGCATGTCTTTTTCACCCCCGGCCCGGAGAGCCCCATTGGTAATTTCATGTTCTTTTTCTCCGTTATCGGAACGCTGGCCATAGCCTTCCGGCGGCAGTGGGCGCTCTGGCCCCTGGCGGCCTGCGCGGTGGTCTACAGTGTGTACTACGTTTACCTTGTCCCCGTCATTTTTGGCTGGTACAAGGTGCCGTATCTGCTTACGCTGCTGCTGTTGAGTGTGGTGGGCTTACAGGCGGTCACAGGCTGGGTGCCGCATAGGGGCAGAACCGCGCTGTTGAGTTTCTTTTGCATGGCGTATTTGGGCGTGTTCATCAGCGTATTGCCGTGGACCTTTCTGACCGAACGCCAGATTCAACAGTATGTGGAGAATCCGGTGCGGAAGACGGCAGGCCTGTATCTGCGGGAACATATGAAACCGGACGAGGCGGTCGGGTGTGAGCCGCTGGGATATATGGCCTATTACTCCCACGGGAATGTCTACGATTGGCCGGGGCTGGCCAGCCGCACCGTGGTGAAATGGAGCGAAGCGCACCCGCAAAAAGAACGGTGCCTGGAAAACATGCTGAAAGACTTGCAGCCGGAATATCTCTTTCTCCGGGATTTAGAGGTCCTCTATTGGTTCAAAGACACCTCATGGCTGAAATCGGGATATCACCCCATAGGGATATATGCTGTGACTCCCGAAAATGCCCGGAAAATCCGCTGGCTGGACCGCAATATTGACACCCGCTTCCGTATCTACAAGAAGAACCATCCGGAAGATTCAAAGCCCTATGACGAGTCGCTCTGGCCGAAGCCTACGGCGGACTTTGGCCCGGTGCTCGAACTTCCGATGACTTGGCAGTCCAAAACATAAGCCCGCACAAGGCGCCGGGGATAAAGATCAAGGTTTGTGGAACGAGGAAAAGCCGCGTTTCGGGGGCGTGGGCCAGTGAGAAGTGAATGGGGAACCAGACCGGAACCACCGCCCAGAAAAATCGTTGCAGGGGGATGGGCCAGCCGCGCCATGAGGCGATGGCCAATAACGGCATGAGGCCCAACGTGGCGAACAGGAAAACCCAAGTGCGCCACCAGGTGAGGTTGAACATCAATAGGGGGATAATGGGACTTTTTCCGGCGGTGGGCACGATATAGGGACGGACTCCATACACCAAGCGCAATCCCCCCACAATCATGACCCAGAATCCAAGGCAAAGCGCCGCAATGACGCATATGTTTCGCCAAGATACCCCCCCGTTACTCAGAGAGGATTTTATGCCGGGCCAATAGGCGAACAGGAGCATGAACGGGATGCAGCCGCTGGTTTCGCGATTGAACGGTGCGATAAGCATCAGGGGGATGAGTCCAAGAGGCTTATTATACAGGATGAGAAGCCCGGCGGTGAGGAAAAGGCTGATGTCGGTGTATGTATTGAAGGTGAGATCACCATCGTATAACCCGTGGCACATGCCATACGCCAACAACGCCACTCCCCACAATCCTTGTGCCAGGCTCAACCCCAGCTTCCGGTAAAACCAGACGGCGAGACTGAAGGCGAGTGTGTTTTGCAGGAAGCGCACCAGTATAAAGGCGGTTCCCACCGGGCGCGGCACGCCCAACGATTCTAAAAGATGCACAGCCCCATAAACGATGCCTTCCGTGAAAAGCCGGTATTGCCAGGGGGTGCCACTTGCTCCCAGGATCACCTGCTGGGTGCGGCCCCATTGCACGGTTTCATACCACTCCAACCCCATGAACTGCATCTGGTAATACACCGTGAAGAAGCTGAGAATCACCGCGCATCCCACTACGGCCCCGATACAATTCAATTGAAAAACACCGACTGACTCAAATGACGCAGATGTAAGCCCGCCGTGCGCGAAAAAGCAGGGACAGACCCGTCTCGCTCGCCCATGTTGAGATCGGCCCATAAGATACGGGGATTGTGCATGGGCGAGCTCGCTTGCGTCAGCCCCTGGTTTTTCGCTTGGTTTTATTTTCTTTGTCAAGTTGGTGTCATTCGCTATTTTCAACCTTGTTGAAGTGACTTCTTCCCCGGCCCATTGCACTAGGCACAACAGTGCGCCCGGGATGAAGATCAGCAATTGCGGCGCGAGCAAGGCGCTGGTGCTGAAGATATCCCCCGTAGAGGAATGGATGAATATCCAGAGCGGAAGGATGCCCAGGGCAAGCGTACGAAGGACCGGCGGCCAACGCAGAAAGGAAACCAATGCCATCAGCGGGAGGATACTGAGCACGCCGACGGCATTGGGCCATGGCGCTGAAATGATTTCCTGCACCCAGGCCCGATCCTCCATGCAAGACATCAACAGCCTGAAGCCCGCCAAATACACAATAAAAGGCAAGACGGCGCGGATTATGGGGCGCAGCCGGAGGGGACCGGTCAAATCGTATCTATAAGCAGCCATCCAGAGAAGAGGAAGAAAGAGGCCCGTCTCCCGGTTGAAGAAGGCAAGCACGCTCAGTGGCAGGATCCATCCAGGCCGGTTGACACATAAGGCCCACGCGGCGCATAGCAACAGAATTAATTCCGTATAGACATCCATGGACAGAAAGTATTCATGCGCGCATAAGGTCATGCCCCAGGCGGCCGCTGAAATGCCAAGGAGCCCGGCGTACGCCGGAATTCCAAGACGCCTATAAAACTGCAAGGCCAGGAGAAAAAGCACGACGTTTTGAAGAATACGGATCGCAACAAAAGCGGAGCCGATGGGGCGGGGGACGCCCAGGCCTTCAAAAGCATCGCACACCATCATCGTGAGATGCGCGGAAAGCATTCTGGATTGCATGGGCCAAGGGGCGGAATGCTGGGTAATGGAGTCCAGTACGGGGAGATAATGTTCTTCCTGCCATGCCAGACCCTTCGCCTTGACCTGATTAAACACCGCCAGGATACTGAGCAGGAAAACAAACAGGAACACCCCCGCGGGAAGAACAACGTGCTGTAATCGTGAAAATCGCACTGGCATTACCCGGTCTCTTCCGCTCGTTCCCAAGTTTTACTTGGGAACGTACTTGTCTCCAAAGCTTTGCTATGGAATGTGTCGTGCCTTCTACTGTGTGCCTGATGCCCCATAGCACTCGTTCATTTATGTTGCTTCAAAAGCCATTTGATGGCGTCTTCATCCTGATAGGCGTCATCCCAGGAATTGTGTTCGGCATGGGGAAATTCCGTGTACTTGACATTGCCGCCCGCCTTCTTCACCAACTCAACCATTTGCTGGGAGGAAGCAGGGGGTACAACAGGGTCTTTGGCGCCGTGGAACGCCCAGATCGGCAATGTGGCAAGTTTCTTGACCCGTTCCTCCATGCCGCCGAAGTCATGGGTGAGTTTCCGGTCCAGTAATTTTTCTATCTGTGGCACATCGCCGCCGCCGCATATGGGCAAGAGCGCGGCGAAGGTATCCGCCTTGACGGCCCCCCATATCCACGTGCCATATCCACCCATCGAGAGTCCAGTGAGATAAATACGCTTTTCATCAATTCTGTAGTCTGCCCGCGCCTGTTGGATGGCGGTTTCCATTGGGTCAAGAATGAGATCCCAAAACCCCCCATCGGGACATTGCGGAAAAATCACAATCGCCGGGAATCGTTCTGGATTGAGGCGGATGGCCGCGCCGATGCCCACTTGGGTTTGCTTGAGCCCGTCATCGCCGCGCTCGCCCGCGCCATGCAGAAACACAATAAGCGGCCACTCTTTCTCGGGCGTGTACTCATGGGGCACATAGACCACATACCGCCACGTCGTCTTTGCGTTGGCCAGGGTTTTATTGATAAACCCAGTGGTAATGCCTTCGTTGCACACCGGCTTCAGATCAGCCATTTTAGCGTCACCGGTGGTGGCGCATCCTGTCAACACGCGAAGAATCCCCGCAAAGCTCAACAACCAAGCGCCACGTTTCATAGTTTGTTCCTTTTCGTTATGGGATTACCTTACCCGGCGGTAAAAGAGAATGCAAGATTGCACAATTTGCCTTAACCAGGGTATGTTGATACCATTCTGTTGGTTGAAAGACAACAGATTGAATAATAGTGTATTCGGACGGTTAAGAATGCTCACACAAGTTAAACTAAAATACTTCAAGCGATTTGAAGAAGAAGTGTTTTTTTTGGGCAATACGGTTGTTCTTGCCGGCCCGAACAATAGTGGCAAAACAACCTTGCTTCAAGCCATATCCGTCTGGAATCTGGTTGTACAGAAATGGCTGGCGGAACATACAGAATCTTCCAAAGCCCAACAACGCACTGGAGTTCCCATCTCCCGCAAAGATTTTACCGCGGTCCCGCTTCGTGAAATGAATCTTTTATGGTTCGGACGCGATACCGCTTATGGAAAAAGTGAAAGGGCCGGACTCAAGGGGGGGGAACCGAAATTAGTGGCTATTACGCTATGCGGCAGAGACGGGCAAGGGCCGGAATGGAATTTGACCGTTACACTGCGCTATTCCAACAAAGAATTGGTGCATGCAAAACTTACCGATGAAAGCCTGAATCCGATCACCGAAGTCCCAGAATCCGCCAAGAGCCTCAGAATTGTACATGTGCCTCCGTTTTCTGGCATAGGCGCCGAGGAAACGGGGCTTCAGGCGGGGTATCAGAATCTTTTGGTGGGACAGGGCAAGCCAGGGGATATTCTCCGCAATTTACTTTTGGAAGTATTTAAAAACAGTGAAAAGAACGGGAAAAATAGCTGGGACTTGTTAAAACAGCAGGTTGAAGAGTTATTTTCGTATGAATTGTCGGATCCAATGTATGCGGAAGCCACGGATCCCTTTATACGGATAGAATACCAGGATAAAAAAACCGGTTCCCGGAAAAAATTCGATATTGCCTCGGCAGGGAGTGGTTTTCATCAAGTGCTGACACTACTGGGTTTTTTCTACGCACGGCCGGCTTCCATTCTTCTTCTGGATGAACCGGATGCGCATTTGCACGTGATCCTGCAACGCGAGATATATGATCGATTGAAAAATGTGGCGAGGCAATGGGGATGCCAGCTTCTTATTTCCACCCATTCGGAAGTATTGCTTGAGGATACGGGCGCGGATCAGATTTTGTCGTTTTACGGTTCTCCTCACCGGCTGTCCATCGACGCCCATCGTGATCAAGTGCGGGAAGCCCTGCGCCGCTTGTCGTCTCTGGATATCTTATCCGCTGAAAGCGGGCAGAATATTTTGTATGTGGAAGACGAAACGGACTACAAAATTCTGCAGGCGTTTTCGGAAGTGCTTCATCACCCTTCCAGGTCCTTTTTTAAGAATCCGTTCTTTCATCCGATTCGTGGGAACAAAGCAGGCGAGGCCAAGGGACATTTTTTTGCGTTGAAGGCGATACAACCAAAGATAAAGGGAGTGTTGCTTTTGGATGGTGACAACCGTTTTTTGCCCGAGCATGAAGTGTCCGCGGATAATCTGACCATTTTACGATGGCGCCGTTATGAAATTGAGAATTATCTGTTGCATCCGGAGGCGTTGCGGCGTTTTGTGGCGGGAGGCCAGCCGGATCTCCTCAGTATGTCGGATGCGGCTTCCGCGGAACAGTTTCTGCGCGATGAGCTTCCACCGGCGGCACTGAAAGATCCATTAGGCGATCACGATTACTTGGAATCCACACCCGCCAGCAAGTCACTTTTACCGGCTCTTTTCAAGAAGTTGGGCTTGAGTATATTTAAGAAAGATTATTTTCAAATTGCCCAGCAGATGAATGTGGATGAAATCCATCAGGAAATTATTGAAAAGTTGGATCATCTGGCTGCCGCGTTGGATATATCCTGATGAGAATTCGGTGACCGCCCGTTGGCTAAATTGTGCCACAGTTCAGTTAATTTCCGTCAGGCGCTTCCTCAATTTGGAATCGGTAAGGGTTTTGATAATTTGCGGGATTCCATGCAGTTTGATAAAGTTAGCGGATAATCAGTTAAACGGTTAGGAGAGATAGTCCATGCGAAACATTTCATGTCTGGTAGTGATTCTGGTGTTGGCGCTAATGATGAGCGCTGGTGCGCAATCCTTGGATGGGAAAAAGATTCACTTGAAATCAGGAGACATAAAGAGCCTGAATGTCCCCATTTCCCTTAAGTGCGATGTTCCGGCCACGGACGACGTCATCAAGGTGTTGGAGGCAAAGACCGGCAAACTGTTTCCGGCCACGGTGCGCAACGGCGAGTTTGTATTCGTCCCGGAAGGCGCGATGCCCAACACCGAACACGAATACACGGTCAAGGTGGAGAAAAAGACGCCGGAATATGCGCCGCATGTGCTGATCAAGAAACAGGAAGGCAAAGCCATCCTGGATGTATTGGTCGATGACAAACTGTTCACTTCTTATTATTTCGGGACCGAATGGAAAAAGCCGTTCCTGTGGCCGCTGAATTCCGAGGGAGATGTAACACTGACCCGCGATTATCCAATGAAGCAGGACGGTCCCCTCAGTTCGCCGAAGGATCATCCGCATCATAAATCGATGTGGACCGCATATGGCGCGGTGAACGGGGTGGACTGTTGGGGAGAGGCGGAAGGGAGCGGTTTCCAAGTGAGCGGCGAACCCACGTTCGGTTCCGGCGACGCCTATGGCTGGATCGCGGTCACGAATGTATGGCAGGACAAAGACCATAAGCCGGTGATTACCGAATCCCGGGAATACCGGTTTTACACCATGCCGGAAACGGGCCGGATGATTGACGTGCAGGTGACCTTCAGCGCGGATTATGGCGATATGACCTTCAAAGACACCAAGGAAGGCGGGATTGTGTCTGTGCGGATGCGCCCGGACATGTGTGAAACGTATAAGGCGAATCCGGGGGTGATCACCAATGCCTTCGGCGAGACCGGCATGGGCAAATGCTGGGGCAAGCCCTCGCCCTGGATCGATTATTCCGGTGAAATCAAGGATGTGGGCTGGCGCGGCATCTCCTTTTTCGACAATCCCGCCAACCTGCGCTACCCAACCTCCTGGCACGTGCGGGATTATGGATTGATGGGCGCGAACTGCTTCGGCTGGTCCGAGTTCACCAAAATGGACTACAACAAACCCTTGCTGCCCAGTAATAACGGCGATTATTCCTTCAAGGCCGGTGAAAAACTGGCCTTCAAATACCGGGTCTATATCCATTCTGGCGATGTGGCCAAAGCCGCCGTGGCGGACCGTTACGCGGATTACAAAACACCGCCCCAGACCGATTGGGTCAAATAAACCTGAAATTGCATAAGAGAACTATTCATTCCCCGGGGATCGGATCGGTTTCCGGGGATGGTTCTTTTTGTGGTGGAGAAGGCCATGCGGTCCAGCACCAGCGCAACACCACCAGGCTGGCGAGCGCGAAGGGGGCTATGGACAGTTCGACCCACCACATGGAGATGTGTCCCATGTATTTCCCGAGGTGCACGGCCCCGGCAACAGTGTCGATGGCGGTCATGATCATGAACCCATAAAGGAAATAGGAGCGGCGCCGGGTAACCACACTGAGAAGGACCAAGGCACGGGAGGAAATGTGGCAGAGAATGGCGATGATGCGTTCCACTGGGCCGCAGAGCCATAGAGCCGGGGTTGAGGCCATGAGATAGGCGGTGGGGATGGAGGCTTGCTCGCTGATCGAACCGCTGGACAGGAGCGCCACGGCGCTGAGCAGTCCCACCACACCCAGTAGCGCGGCCTCGAATACCCCCGCGCCCACGCCCACGGCAATGGCGCGGCGGGGTTCTTGGCACATGCGTTTCCAGAATACGGCGGCAATCAGGGTAATGCCGATTTCAAAGACGCCTGTGAGCAATCCGGTATAAAGACTCCCGGCGGCAAGATAATTCTTGGGGTCTGTGGATAGTTTTATGAAATCCAATATGCGCTCATTGAAGGCGATGGCAAAGGCAAATTTCAGTGCAACGCCCACGGTCCATATCCCCGCGCCCGCCCAAAACCAACGCAATGGCGTCTTCGACCAACGCCACCAGCCAATAAAAAAAACAAGACTAATGAGGAACATTAACGGGCCGGTGGCGAGCATGGGATAAAAGGCGGACCTTGGCGGCATTTCAACCACCACCGCCTGCCATTCACCAACGGCTTCCTGCAGAGCGATTTCCAGTTTGGCGCGGCCCGGTTTGTCAAAGGGACCGTACTGCGCGACATGATTGTTCTTGCCCTGGGTCAACGTTGTTTCAATAAATACCTGTTCTTCCGGTCCAAGAAGGCGCAGAGTACCTTTTCCCGAGTCCAGGGTAATTTGAGCGGACACACCGATCTTCTTGCCGTCCGCAGGCAGGTCGAAGAAGCTGGAATTATGCTGAGTTTTAGGAGAAGGGCCAGTTTCACCCTGCTCATCGGCAAGCACGTATTCCTTGCCCGCGTAGCTTATCCAGCAGAGGCTGAGCAGAAGCAGGGAAAAGACCAGCGTATGGCGCTTAGACATGGGCATTCCTTTACAAACACTTTCTTTGCGGTTAGTTGGTGGCGGGAATTATGGGGTGTGTAGACGGCAGGGTGCAATTTATTGGCCGGCGGGACGTACCGGCAGGATAATCGCGCTGGGGTGATCCTTGTCCATGTGAACGCGGTTATGCGCCACGCGGAGTTCCTGGCCATCCGGATGATCGGCGCCGGTGTTCGCATTCACTTCGTAACGCGGGTAATTACTGCTCGAAATATGAAGTCCGATCCGGTGGCCGGTATTGAAAATCCAACTGGTGCTCTGCAAGTCTATTTCAATCGGTACAATCTGGTCCGGGCCGGTGAGGAGGGGACATGGTTTTTCAAGCGTTTCCCGCAGTTTCACCCGCTGGATATTGTCCTGAATCATAATTTCGCGGCCATCGCCTTCGGGGAAGATATCGAGGAGTTTGGCCGTAAAATCCGTATCGGGGGCATCGGTCGAAACCCACAGTTTCACCGTGAGTCGTCCCGTCACTTCCATGGGCTCGGTAAGGGATGCGCTGGCATACTTCAGCAAATCTTTCCGGACGGTGCTGTATTTGCGCTGATCATACGGCCCATGGGGGATGTTGTAGAAAAGATTGCCGCCGCCGTGAGTCGGGTAGGGCTCTTTGGGATCGAATGTAAACGCGTGAGAAGCCCGTTTGGCCTTGGGCGGTGTTATGGATAGGCCGTTGCTTTTATCCAAGTAATAAGAGGTCTCCACAGTGGGAAACGGCGGCCAGGTATCCGCCGTGCGCCATTCGTTGCCGGGGGCATTGCGATCCCGATCATCCCCAAAAACATAATAATATACCTTCGCGTATTTTTTCAGCGGTTCAGGATCGCCCTTCAAATGACATTCAAAAAAGGCACGGTTAAATCCGCCGGAGGGAACATCACCCCGGTTTTTCTTGAAGCGGAAATCCGGGCACCGCTCGTTCCCGTTATGGGTGCCCGCGCGAATCACGAGATAGTTCTTCCCTTGTGCGCCCGGGCCTCCGTTTTGTTCGCGCGACAGGAAACCGTTGATGGTCCCTTGGAGGAAGATGTCGAACCATTGCGCATTGAAAACCGCCGGAGCCGTGATGTCTTGTGCGCGCGACACCACATCATAATGTTTCCAAAAGTCATCGAAATAGGGGTGGTTCTTGTAAAAATCGATGATATGCGGCTGCCCGATGGCGGTGAGCCAGCCTTCCATCAGGTTCTTCCGCAGCACACCGCCGTGATAGCACGTGTCGGTATAGAAATTCGAGGGCGTCACGGAAAAGGTCTGCGCGGCAAGGTCCTGGGTAGTGGGGGCGAGGAGCATGGTCGTCATGGCGAGAGCGGACCCCCCCGTCGTGCCGATTTTCCCGTTGCACCACGGCTGGGCCTTAATCCAGTCCACGGTATCTTTGCCATCCATCAGGCCGGGCCGCCAGGTGTCCGCATAAAAAACATGTTTTTCCCCCTCGCTCATCCCCATGCCCCGCACATCCTGGACAACTACGGCATACCCGTCTTCCACATACCCGTCTTCCTTCCCAACATAACGCCCATAGGTGCTGCGCACAAGAATCGTGGGCCATGGGCCGGGCCCACCCTTCGGGAGATAGACGTCCGTCGCGATTTTCGTTCCGTCCGTCATCGGCAAATCCACATAGAATGCGGGTTTCACCGCGTGGAGATTACCCTGCGACAGAAAGGCTAACAGGTTAAAAATAAAGAAGATACGAACAAAAGAAGACCTGCACTGCTTCATCATCGTGTACACCCGTTCCTACACTAACCGCCTCGGTTATAACCCTACTCGACGTATGGACTTGAGATGGCGCAAATCAGTTTCATTAAAGCACAGGGAATAAGGCTGGAAGGGCGAGGCACAGAAGTACGCGAAAAGCCAGGGACGGACACGTCTCGCCTGCCCATTTCAGGATCGGGGTATACAACACGGGGTGTGCGCATGGGCAGGCTCGCTTGCGTCAGTCCCTGGGTTTTCGCTTGGTTTTATGTTCGTGGTTAAGCATAGTACGCGAAAAGCCAGGGACGGACACGTCTCGCCTGCCCATTTCAGGATCGGGGTATACAACACGGGGTGTGCGCATGGGCAGGCTCGCTTGCGTCAGTCCCTGGGTTTTCGCTTGGTTTGGGATTGGTTGGGAGCGTCTTTTGGGAACGGGGAATATCAGTCACGTGAAGAAGGGATTGAAGCGCCTTTCGATTCCGACCGTGCTCGCGGGGCCATGCCCGGGATGGATTTCGAAGTGATCAGGCAGGGTTAAAATATAGTTTCGGATGGCATGGAGTTGGGTTTGCGCATCCTGGTAGGACGAAGTGCCGCCCACGGAACCAGAGAAGAGGGCATCCCCCGTGAAGACCATGCCGGGGAGAATGAGGCTGATGCCTTCGGGGGTATGCCCCGGAGTCGCGATGACACGGCCTTCGATATCGCCAAAATGAACGGCGTCGTCATGCCGGACATGATGGACGGCCAATCCGCCGGCGTGTCCGCTGCCGCTGTAGATGCGAAGATTGAACATGCCCATGAGGGTATCCAGGCCGCCGGTGTGATCATAGTGATCATGTGTAATGAACACCCCGGTCAGTTTCAGCCGGTGGGCCTTCAAAAAACGCTCGATCCGCGGTTCCCAAGAAGCGGCATCCACCAACAGCGCATGACGGGTTTCCGGGCACGCCACAACATACATGTTTGCTTCATTGACGTCGGAAAGAAAATGCCCGAATATCATCGCTTGATTCCTTCCAGGCGGGCATTTTCGAAATTGGCCTCGCCCATCGCGCCGCTGAAATCCGCCCTGCACAGATTGGCCCGCCGGAAGATGGCCCGCTGAATGTTGGCTTTGTGAAAAACGGCGCCCTGAAAATCCGCATTGCCGGGCCGGGAATAATAGAGGTTGGCCCCCGTGAAGTCTGCCTGATGCCCTTTGGCGCCCACCAGATTGGCCCGTTGCACATGGGCGGAGTGGAAGCGTGCCTGGGACAGGTTGGCGCCCCCAAGCACCGCAAACTCAAGATTGGCGCCGGTGAAATCCGCCCCGCGCAAATCGGCCTCATCCAAAAAGGCATGCCGCAAATCCGCATACCGGAAATTCACCCCCGCGAGGTTGGCCCCGGAAAACCGGATGCGCCGCAGGTCGGCATGTTCTAGGTTTCGCCCCGCCAGATCAATCCCCGCCAGCCAGCCATCCGCCATAATACCGCGCACCAACTTTTCAACAAAGGCGCTTTTGTCTTCCACATGCGCCCAGCAGTAATCCGAACCGGTTAACGCATACCGCTGGCATTGATCATCCGCGCAGGTTTCCGGCGCATAATGCGAACTGCCCATGTAAAGCCCTCCATACCTGGCATGCCTTAACATATGCTGATGAGAAGATATTACCTTCTTTCAGGGATTCTGGCAAGGATTTTTCCCGTCCGGGTTTGCGGAGTCCCGCCGCGATTCATTATCATCCCGGCATGCACTAGATGAAAGGGCTGTCCATGACAAAGAAACATCGCGTTAAGCTAATAGATGGCAAAAAAGTATCCGATACAATTTTAAGCGAGTTGAAACAGGAGATTGCCTTGTTGACCGCTCGCGGGATTGTACCCGGATTGGCGGTTGTGCTGGTGGGCGAGGACCCCGGCAGCCAGATTTATGTGCGGAACAAGCGCCGGACCTGTGCGGAGATCGGCGTGGCCTCGTTCGCCTATGATCTTCCCAAGGAAACCCCGGAAAAAGAACTGCTGGACCTGATCGCCAAATTAAACGTGGATCCGAAGGTGCACGGCATTCTGGTGCAAAGTCCCGTCCCCAAGCACATTGACGAGCAGAAAGTGCTGAACGCAATTGATCCCAAAAAGGACGTGGACGGTTTTCATCCTGTGAATAAGGGCAAGCTGCTTAATGGGGAAGAGTGCTTTGTCGCTTGCACCCCGGCCGGATGCCAGGAATTGCTGTTACGCTACGGCTATGATCCCTCCGGGAAGCATGTGGTCGTGGTGGGGCGGTCGAATATTGTGGGAAAGCCGGTGGCCGCGTTGCTGATGCAAAAGGCCAAGGGGGCCAATGCCACCGTGACCGTATGCCACAGCCGCACAAAGAATCTCTCCGCCATTACGCAAAGCGCGGATATTTTGATTGCGGCCATTGGCGTGCCCGCGTTCATCAAGGCGCGCATGGTGAAGAAGGGCGCGGTGGTGATTGACGTGGGCATGAACCGGATACCGGATGCCACCAAGAAATCGGGTTCCCGGCTCTGTGGCGATGTGGATTTTCCGGGAGTCAGCAAAAAGGCCAAGGCCATCACGCCGGTTCCAGGCGGCGTGGGCCCCATGACCATTGCCATGCTCATGAAAAACACCGTGCAGGCCGCCAAACGCACCGCGAAATAAACTGCCAGGAACGGTTTGCATATCAAAAGATCGGGGGCGTGTCCCGAATGGTACATAGTTAAGCGTGGTAAGCGTGTGGCACCGGTGTACGCGAAAAATTAGGGACAGACACGTCTCGCCCGCCCATTTAGGGAAAGGTGTGTAAAATATGGGGTTTCGCATGGGCAGGCTCGCTTGCGTCAGTCCCCATTTTTCGCTTGGTTTCAGATTCGTTGTTACGTAAGTGTGCTTCGGATTTGTCCCCATTTTCCACAGAGCCCATTCATCCCAGACTTCCCAGACCTCCGCGGGGCTTGTGGCAAGGCAATGAAATTGACGGCGGCTTGCAATCCGCATAGAATAAAAACCTGCGATGGGCTGTATATACTCCAGGAGGCGAATGGACACGATGCAAAGGATGCTAAAGACAGCCGTGGTTCTGCTGCTCGCGGTGTTGGCCACTCCGGTAAACATGCAGGGTGCGCCGGGGACGGGCAAGGTGGTGGTGTGTCCGCTGGATTGGATGGTGGACGATGCCATGGTGGTGGTGGTGAAGCGTGCGGTACGCGAAGCAAAGGGCGCGGCGGCACTGGTTTTCGAGATTGACACCCCCGGGGGCCGGGTGGATTCCGCCATTGACATCACCAACACCATCATGGGCGCCTCCTGTCCCACCATCGCCCACGTGAAGGGCATGGGCGCCATCTCGGCGGGCGCATTGATTAGCTATTCCTGCAAAAACATTGTCATGGCCCCGGGAACAAATATCGGAGCTTCGGCCCCCATCATGATGGGCATGGAACAAGTCCCTCAGGACGTGGATGAGAAGACCAAATCGTTTTTGCGCTCCCGTTACCGTGCGCTGGGCGAGGAAAATGGGCATGATCCCTTGCTGGGCGAGGCGATGGTGGATGATCGCATCGAGATTCATGGCCGGAAGGATGAGGCGGGCCGCTATTCCTTTATCAAGATAAACAAGGTGGAAGCGCCGCAACCCTCCGCCACGCCAGACCAAACGCCCGGCCTCCCCATAAGTCTTGACCCGATGGAGGAAGCGATTAAGAACGCGGCGGAAAAAGTGGCCAAGGAACTCATTGGCGCAAAACCCCTGCCGAAGAATCTCCCCTTGGCGGACGACGACACCTCGGAGCCACGGTTATTACCGGATGGTTCGGAGATGGTGTGCGCGGCCGGGGAATTACTCACCCTGACGACCAACGAAGCACTGAGATATGGGTTAATCCCCCTGAAGGCAACCACCCTGGATGAAGCATTGGCGCATTTCGGGTATGAGAAGGCCCCGCGCGAAAACATCGAACGCACATGGTCGGAAAAACTCTTTAGTTGGCTGACCAGTCCGCTGATTTCCGGTCTGCTCCTCATGATTGGCGTGGCGGGGATTTATATTGAATTCAAAACGCCCGGATTCGGCGCGCCGGGCATCATCGGCATTACGTGCTTGGCGCTCTTGCTGGGTTCGTATTTGATGATTGGCCTTGCGGACTGGATTGACCTGCTCCTGGTGCTGGCGGGATTGATTTTGCTGGTGGTGGAAATCTTTTTCATTCCATCCTTTGGCGCGGCGGGTGTGGCGGGAGGCGTGTGTCTGATTTTAGGGCTTTATTTGTCCCTGACCCGCGTGCCGATTCCCCAATACGCCTGGGATTATGATCGCCTTGCCGACGCGGGCCAAACCATGGCCGTGGGGGTGTCGTTATTCGCTGTGTTTGTGCTTGCCACCTGGAAACTGTTTCCCAAAACGCCCTTTTACCATTGGGTTGTGCTCACTACCACACAACAACCGGATCAAGGCTATATCGTGCAAACGGCGGAACAACAGACCAGCGCGGTGGGGCTGAAGGGCGTCGCCGCCACCATGTTGCGTCCCGCTGGGCGTGGCCGTTTCGGCGATACAACCTTTGACATTGTTACCCGTGGGGAGTTTATTGAACCTGGAACACCCGTCGAGATTATCGAGGCGGATGGCAACCGCTACGTGGTTAAGGCGATTGGATAATCTTTGCATAAGTTGATTTATTGCGCCGGTTATGGGAGAGTCATCATGCGTATGGGTTTGCTCCGAAAGCTCTCCGAACAGCGAAGATAGGAAATAGGCATGGACGAACGTACGATGTTGGTGAATATGCTGCGGCAATTGTTGAAAGAGATGGAAATCGTGAGTTCCCAGGGCGCGGGCTATTACACCTGCGTGCCGTTTGCCCAGCGGTATAACAAGTTGATGATGCATGCGAAGGAACTCTATCCTTCTGCTCAGAGAATCATGAGCACCTTTGACCCAATTGTGGAGACGGACCCCAAGGACCCGTCGGACAAGAGCAAGGTGCTGCTGGGGATTCGGGTGGAAATCAGCCAGTTGATCACCTTATTGGAGTCTATTCGGGAGGAAGGCGCGGCATGATGTGGATGGTGGTATTTTTCCTGGTTGGCTTGGCCTTTATCATGGCCGAATTTTTTCTGCCCGGAGCGGTCTGCGGTGTTTTGGGCGTGCTTTCCCTGGTGGCCAGCGCCGCTGTCGGCATTTCAAATTACCCCGATTATGTGGCGCTCATCATTGGCGCGGAAATCATGGGCGCCCTGGCCTGTGTCGTGGCGGGCTTTTTAATCCTGGCGAAGACCCGTGCGGGAAAACGCCTGCTGCTTGACGCCGCTCAAAAACCGGAAGAGGGTTGGGTGAGCGTGGTGACGGACACCTCGCTGATTGGCGCTGTGGGCGTGGTTATGACGCAATTGCGGCCCGCCGGCACCATTGAGGTCAATGGGAAGCGGGTGGACGCGGTGTCGGATGGCACGTTTATAGATAAAGGCGCGCGGGTGCGCGTGAAAGAGGTTCACGGGAGCCGCGTGGTGGTTGAAACGGTGGAATAAGCGTTAACAAAAGAAAGGGTGAACGCTATGAATATGTTCATGGGTATTGTGTTGGTGGCCTGTATTGTGGCCGGGCTGATTGTGGTCGTGGTGATGGCGAACTTTTTCTCGTTGTGGTTGCGGGCATGGCTTTCCGGGGCCTATGTCGGACTGTCCAGCCTCATTGGCATGCGGCTGCGCCGCGTGAATCCCGTGGTCGTGGTCGACAGCCGGATCATGGCGGTGAAAGCGGGCATTCCCATCAGCACGGATGCCCTCGAAGCCCACTACCTCGCGGGCGGCAATGTTGTCAAAGTGGTACAGGCCCTGATCGCCGCGAGCAAGGCCAATATCCCGTTGGATTACCAGCGGGCCACCGCGATTGACCTCGCGGGCCGTGACGTATTGGACGCCGTGCAGACCTCCGTGCGCCCCAAGGTGATTGACTGCCCCGATCCCGCGAAAGGGCCGGCCACAGTGGCCGCGGTCGCGATGGACGGCATTCAACTTAAAGCGAAGGCGCGCGTGACTGTCCGCACGAATATTCAGCGGCTAGTGGGCGGCGCGACCGAGGAAACCATCATTGCCCGCGTGGGCGAAGGCATTGTAACCACCATAGGTTCGTCGCAGTCGCATAAAAAAGTGCTCGAAAACCCCGACTCCATTTCCAAGGTGGTGTTGTCGCGCGGCCTTGATGCCGGAACCGCCTTCGAAATTCTTTCCATTGACATTGCGGATGTGGATGTCGGTGAAAACATCGGCGCCTATCTGCAAATCAAGCAGGCAGAAGCCGACAAGCAGATTGCCCAGGCCCGCGCCGAGGAACGCCGGGCCATGGCGCGCGCCCGCGAAACGGAAATGCAGGCGCAGGTGGTGGAAATGCGCGCGCGGGTGGTCGAGGCGGAAGCGGAAGTTCCGCGGGCCATGGCGGAAGCCTTCCGCAACGGCAATTTGGGCATTATGGACTATTACCGGATGAAGAATGTCATGGCGGACACGGAAATGCGCGACAATATTTCCAAGATGGGCCGCCCGGAGAATACAAGTCAGCAACCGTAATCACTATAGAAAAGACGTAACCTTTACTGCATACACTCCCGAAAGGGACCGTTTATGGATCAACTAATCGGCCTGGTGATATTTATCATCATTGTGGGCGTGGCGAATGCCCTGCAGCGGCGCGTCGAACAAAAACGACAGGAAATGCAGGACCAGGAACCCAAGACACGCATGGAAGACCTGCCCGAAAGCACCCGGCGGCAAATATTCGGCGATTTGTTGGACGGCATACCCATGGCGAAGCCCAAAGAGACGCCGCGTCGTGCGGCCCCGGTAAAACGTTGGCCGGGCGCCCCGGTTGCGGAGGAAGCCCCTTCGTGGGATGAACGCGCGGCCCGTGACGACCTGCCCTCGTTGGAGGATCGGGCGCGCGGGGGGGAGGAAGCGGCTGCTCCCATGGCGCGTTCGTTGGAAGAGGACCTATCCCCCTGGGAACGGGAAAAATTGCCTTGGGAGACGGACCAAGAGCAGGCCCCCGCACGGCCCGTGGCCCCTGCGCGCCGTCCCGCGCCTCCCCGCCGTATCCCCGTGCAGCCCCAACGCGCTCCGGCGCAGGCACAACGCATGCCTACCCCGGCCGAAGAACGCCGGAAGGTGGTGGACTCCATGCGTCAGGCACTGGATGACGCGCGCCGTCAGCGACGGGGCCAGGCCCAGCGCCCGGGGCCTGCGCGCCCGGTACAACGTCCAGTTCAACAAGCCGCGGTTCTGCAGGTTGTATCCGGGCCGGCATCCCCGCAAGAACCGGATTCTGGACGGCGTCCTGCCGGGTCACAAAGGGCGGGTATGGGCCCTGGCGCGGGAAGGGACCCCCTGCAACGCCTTTTCTGCAATCTCGACAATGTCCGCGTGGGCATCATCATGCACGAAATATTGAGTCCGCCGGTATCCATGCGGACCAAATAACATCAGGAGCAGTGTCCCGATATGGAAGGGGTTAAACCCTATTCGCCTCACCATCCTCTCCGCGTGGTCACCGCCACCTCGCTCTTTGATGGTCATGACGTGGCCATCAACATTATCCGCCGCATATTGCAGGATTCCGGCGCGGAAGTGATCCATCTGGGGCACAACCGCTCGGCGGCGGAAGTGGTGGACGCGGCCATCCAAGAAGACGCCCAAGGCATCTGCGCAAGTTGCTACCAGGGCGGGCATGTCGAGTTTTTTTGTTACATCATGCAACTGTTGCGGGAACGCGGCGCGGACCATGTAAAGGTGTTTGGCGGGGGCGGCGGTGTGATTGTGCCCTCGGAAATCCGCGAAATCGAAGCCGCCGGCGTCACCAAAATCTTTTCGCCGGAAGACGGGCGCACCGTGGGCCTTCAAGGGATGGTCAACTATATCCTCGAAAGCATCGACCGCCCGATTCCCTACGACCATGTCATCGCACGGGCGGCGGAGTTGGCGCCCGCGCACAAGGGGCTGGTGGCGCGCTATATCACTGCCGTGGAAGACGCCAAGGCACATGCCAATGGGAAATTGGCCTCGCTGATGACGCCGCTGAGTTCCCGCGGCACCCGCCGGGTGCCGGTGCTCGGCGTAACCGGCACGGGCGGCGCGGGAAAGTCCTCCCTTATTGATGAACTCATCGTCCGGTTCTTGAACGAGGTTCCGGACAAAACGGTGGCCGTGCTCTCCATTGATCCATCCCGGCGGAAATCGGGCGGGGCGCTGCTGGGCGACCGATTTCGCATGAATTCCCTTCGGAATGACCGTGTCTACATGCGTTCTTTATCCACCCGTGGCAACCAAAACGAAATTTCCGAGGCACTGACCGAATGCCTCATCGTGCTGCGTGCGGCCGGCTTCGACTGGATCATCGTGGAAACGGCGGGCATTGGCCAGGGCGACGCGGCGATTGTCCCGCATGTGGATGCAACGGTCTATATCATGACGGCGGAATACGGCTCGGCCTCGCAATTGGAAAAAATCGACATGCTCGATTTTGCCGACATCGTCGCCATAAACAAATTTGACCATCGCGGCGCGGAAGACGCCCTGCGGGATGTGCGCAAGCAATACCAGCGCAATCACCGGCGATTCGAGGAGGACCCGGCGGACATGCCGGTCTATGGCACCATCGCCGCACGCTTTAATGATGATGGCGTTACTTCGCTCTATCATGCCATGACGCATCTCCTGCGGCAACGCACCGGATGCGAATGGGGGATGGAGGACCCTCCGTCCGGCGCTAAAATGCCTTCCCAGAAGACCGTTATCATCCCGCCGGACCGTGTTCGCTATTTGGGCGAAATTGCAGACACCGTCGACCGGTATCATAAGACCTGTGAACAACAGGCGCGGGTGGCGGAGCGCCTTTGGCAACTCGATGGAACACTGGCCGAGATGGGGGAGGGGACGGATGAACTTCGGAATAAACTGCGCTATCACCGGGAGGAACTGGCGCGCGCGCTGTCGCCTGACACACAGAAGCTGCTCGATAGCATCCCGGGTGTCCGGGAACGATACCAACGCGACGAAATGGTCTATACCGTGCGCGGCAAGGAAATACACACCCCGGTGTATTGCCGAAGCCTCGCGGGCACGAAAATCCCACGGGTTGCACTGCCTAAATACACCAATCCCGGCGACCAGCTTCGTTGGATTTCGCGGGAGAATCTGCCCGGTCTCTTTCCGTTCACTGCGGGCGTGTTTCCGTTCAAGCGCACCGATGAAGACCCCACGCGCATGTTCGCGGGCGAGGGAGACCCGCCCCGGACCAACCGCCGCTTCAAATACCTCTCGCACGGGCATGAGGCCAGCCGCCTTTCCACCGCCTTTGATTCCGTAACCTTATATGGGCAAGACCCGGAAACCCGTCCTGACATCTACGGAAAAATAGGCACGTCCGGTGTTTCCATCTGTACGTTGGACGATATGAAAACGCTGTATGACGGATTCGATCTCTGCGCGCCCAATACCAGCGTGTCGATGACCATCAACGGGCCCGCTCCGATTATTCTCGCCATGTTTTTCAATACTGCCATGGACCAGCAACTGGCCAAGGTTGAAGCGGAATATGGCCGCCCGCTCTCGACCGAAGAAATTACCCGGGTGAAGACGTGGGTCATGCAAACGGTGCGCGGCACGGTGCAGGCGGATGTCCTTAAAGAAGACCAAGGCCAGAACACCTGCATCTTCGCCATCGATTTCGCCCTGAAGATGATGGGGGACGTGCAGGAATATTTCGTCCAGCGGGGCGTCCGGAACTTTTACTCCGTCTCGATTTCGGGCTATCACATCGCCGAAGCCGGGGCCAATCCCATCACCCAGCTTGCGTTCACCCTGGCGAACGGATTCACCTATGTCGAATATTTCCTCGCGCGCGGGCAGCGCATTGATGATTTCGCGCCCAACCTCTCCTTCTTCTTCTCGAACGGCATGGACCCCGAGTATTCCGTGTTGAACCGCGTGGCCCGCCGGATTTGGGCGGTTGCCATGCGGGATAAATACGGCGCGAACGAACGTTCCCAAAAGCTCAAAGCGCACATCCAGACCAGCGGGCGCTCGCTTCATAGCCACGAAATTCAGTTCAACGACATCCGCACAACCCTTCAGGCCCTCACGGCCATCTACGACAACTGCAACTCCCTGCATACCAATTCCTATGACGAAGGCATCACCACCCCGAGCGAAGAATCCGTCCGCCGCGCCCTGGCCATCCAGCTCATCATCAACCGCGAATTCGGCATGTCCATGAATGAAAATCCGCTTCAGGGTTCTTTTATCATGGAGGAATTGACGGACCTGGTGGAGCAGGCCGTATTGGACGAATTCCGCCGCATATCGGATAGGAACGGGGTGCTGGGTGCGATGGAAATGGGCTATCAGCGCGCGAAAATCCAGGAGGAATCCCTCTATTACGAAACCCGGAAAGTGGACGGCTCCCTGCCTATTATCGGCGTAAACACCTTTATCAATCCGCACGAAGACATGGAGGCCGTAACCAGCCAGTTGAATCTCGCCCGCGCCAGCGAAGACGAAAAGCAGTCCCAACTCCGGCGCTTGGCAGAATTCCAGGCACGCCATGCCGGCGATGCCCCGGAGGCCCTGCACCGCCTGAAACAGGCCGCGCTCAGCGGGCAAAACATCTTTGGCGAACTGATGGAAACCGTGCGCCATTGTTCCCTCGGCCAGATCACCCATGCGCTGTTCGAGGTCGGGGGACAATACCGGCGAAATATCTGAGAAACGAAATAGGACCTATAGGCCGTATTGGTCCTATAGGTCCTATTCTGTGTTGTGTGAATCTTTACGGCTTTTCAGGGGCGGCCCATTCGACGGCATTGCGCATGATTTGCCGCACATTTTCGTCAAAGAACACCGGATCGGTCTCATGCCCGGCCTGGAAGTAGAAGAACTTTCCTTTGCCCACCTGCCAGCACATGCCGATACGCGAGGGATCATCCGTTCCGTTTTTCAGTTTGTGCGCGCCATCAAAGACCACTGATTGGGGTTCGTTTACCGCATACGGTTCGCTGTAACGCTCACTATGCTTAATGGTGAAATTCTTGATCCCCTTGGCGATGGGGTGATTGGGGTCTTTAACATTCACATCGAGCGTGGTCGAGTCTTTCACATACGCGCCCCAGGAACAGGGGGTGCCCATGAGGACCTTGTTCGGTTTCGCGAAATGCGACGAATGCAGGGAAATGAACCCCATTCCGTCTTCTTTTACGCGTTTCTCAATCTTCGCCACCAGCGCATCGTTCACCATGTCGTGCTTTTTGTGCCCCCACCAAATCAATACGTCCGCACGATTGAGCAATTCATCCGGCAGGCCCTGTTCGGGTTGTGTGATATTCGCCGTTACCACTTCCCAGTCTTTGAGAGACTTCAGACCTTCCGCCACGGCGCCGTTGATGTCATTGGGGTAGATGCGTTTGGGCGCCGTGCCTTCCGACCACACCACCACGCAACGCTTGGCTTTCGCACACGGTTCGCCGCATTTATCGCAGGTCGCGCAACCGCCCAGGGCGAGTACCGCCGCCACGAGCACCGCGAATAGACAAAACAATCCAATAGACCGCTTCATTGTTCGAATCCTTTCATGTTCATTCTGAGCCTGTTTGGAACATCAGCCTGTGGAGGCCCCCTATGGTAATGAAAACAAGGGACGCGAGGCAAACCCGTGCCGAAACGCTTCACGGCAGATACTGTATTATTCCTATTGCTTTTGTTTGTCTTCATTTTATACACTAAGTCACAATACGCAGTGTGTGATTGGGAGGGGTGTCTATGGCTGAAGTGAGAGGAGACAGTGCATGTCGGGCTGGAGATTCATGAAGGAAGTATTCAAGGCCAACCGGACCACCGGCGCCTTTGCGCCGAGCGGCCCGAAACTGGCCGAGGCCATAACGGACATGGCCAATTTGCGCGGAGCGAAGGTCGTGGTGGAATATGGCCCGGGTACCGGAGTCTTTACGGAAGTGATACTTAAAAAGAAAGATCCGGATGCGTATTTTATCGCGATGGAAGTCAACCCGGAATTCGTCAAAGCCACCCGCGAGCGGTGTCCCGGAGTTCATTGTTACGAGGATTCCGCGCAGAACACCATCAAATACCTTAAAGAAGCGGGCCATGATCATTGCGACGTAATTATTTCCGGGCTGCCCTGGACCCGGTTCCCGGAATCTTTGCAAGATGAAATCCTGGAGGCAACGTACAATGTACTGCGGCCCGGCGGGCGTTTTGTGACCTTTTCCTATGCATTCAGCCCGTGGGTGCCTTCCGGCGGACGCTTCTTCAAAGGCAAGCTGCCCAAACGCTTTCCAAAATTGACCGTGCGCGGTCCGGTCTGGCTGAATATTCCCCCGTGCCTGGTATGGATATCCGAAAAGTAAGCGCAGGTCCAATCGCAGTCACCAAGCGTACGTACGTAACAACGCATATGAAACCAAGCGAAAAACAGGGACTGACGCAAGCGAGACCGCCCATGCGCAAAACCTGTGTCTGGCAACGCATCGTACGCATGGGCGGGCGAGACGTGTCTGTCCCTCCTTTTTCGCGTACTAACCAAGGAGCTTAACCCATGAAATCAGCATTGGTCATCTGGGGCGGATGGGACGGACACAAACCCAAGGAATGCGTGGACCGCTTTATCCCCTTTCTCCGGCAACAGGGGTATGACGTTGAAGTATCCGATACCTTAGCTGCCTTGGAAGACGAGCGAAAATTGGCCAGCCTGAGCCTGATTGTCCCCTGCTGGACCATGGATGCGCTTAAAAGCGAACAGGAGAAATCGCTGTTAAATGCGGTGCGCGGCGGCGTGGGGATTGCCGGTTGGCACGGGGGCATGGGCGACGCCTTCCGGAACCACCCCGAGTACCAGTTCATGGTGGGCGGGCAGTTTGTGAGCCATCCCGGCGGCGGCATCCACTACACGGTGAACATTATTAAGAAAGACGATCCCATTATGGCGGGGCTGAATGATTTCAGCCTGGATTCCGAATGTTATTACATGCATGTGGACCCCTCGAATGACGTGCTTGCCACCACCACCTTTACCGGCGAACAGGTCCCCTGGATTGAAGGCTGTGTCATGCCGGTGGTCTGGAAACGCCGGTACGGCGCGGGCCGGGTATTCTATGCCTCCTTCGGGCACCAGCCCGAAGATTTTGACGTGCCCGAATGCACCGCCATCATGCAGCGCGGGATGCTCTGGGCCAGCAGGTAGCGTTCCGCGGTCAGCAATCAGCAGTCAGCAAACAAAGCCCGTAAGGGGGCTTGCTGTGCGCGCTGATTTGCTCCCCCGTTCGTCCTATCGAATAAAAGCAATGGGCCGTGGTAGTATCTATGAATGGATAACGACTGTGAGTGTGAGGTGATATCTATGCCGATGCCGCGGGAAATGTTGCCGGAATCCCCAAAGGAGTGGGTTCTTTTTGTCGTCTATCGCCTTGTTATTGGGGTTGTGCTGGCGGCTGGCATCTATGTTTTCATGTTCTTTGAAGTATTTCCGGAACCTGGACTGCAAAGCGGGTGTATCCATGCGGGGATTTTCATTGTATTAGTGGTCATTTGCATGGTAGTGCCATTTTATGTCATGGATATTCTGGAATGGCCGGACAGGAACTCAAAAAATTAACGTTGAACATTTATCGAACCACGGAGAGACACGATGAAACCGGTTAAGGCAGGCGTAATTGGCTGCGGGAACATTTCGGATATTTACTTCAAGATGATGAAGCGTTTTGAGGCGCTGGAGGTGGTGGCGTGCGCGGATAGGGTCAAAGCGAAAGCGCAGGCAAAGGCCAAGGCGCATGGACTTCCGAAAGCCTGTACCGTAAAAGAACTCCTGGCGGACAAGTCCATTGAGTTGGTGGTGAATCTGACCGTGCCCAAGGCGCACGCGGAAGTGGACCTGGCCGTGCTGAAGGCCGGGAAACACGTCTACAGTGAAAAACCGTTGGCCCTCACGCGCGCCTCGGGCGAGGAAGTGCTCGAAATGGCGCGCAAGAAAGGGTTGTTGGTGGGATGTGCGCCGGACACCGTGCTGGGCGCGAATGTGCAAACCGCTCGGAAAATGATTGATGACGGCTGGATTGGCGAACCGGTATCCGCCACGGCCTTCATGCAGTGTCATGGCCATGAAAGCTGGCACCCGGACCCCGAATTTTACTATGAAGCGGGCGGAGGGCCGATGTTCGACATGGGACCCTATTACCTCACCGCGCTCATCACCCTCATGGGGCCGGTCAACCGTGTGGCCGGCATGACCCGCATTACCTTCCCCGAACGGGTGATCACGAGCCAGCCGAAAAAAGGGAAAGTGGTGCCCGTGGAGGTGCCCACCCATGTCACGGGCCTCATGGAATTCGCCAATGGCGCCATCGGTTCGATCATCACCAGTTTCGACGTGTGGGCGCACGCGCTCTCCTGTATCGAAATCCATGGACGCACCGGCTCAATGCTTGTGGGGGATCCGAACTCCTTCGGCAACCCCGTAAAAATCCGCCGCATGGGCGCACAAGAGTTTCAAGAGGTTCCGCAAGCGTGTGGTTATGCCGAAAACTCCCGGGGACTGGGCGTGGCGGATATGGCCTATGCCATACGGTGCGGGCGCGCCCACCGGGCGAACGGCGCGCTGGCGTTTCACGTCCTGGATATCATGCAGGCCTTTCACGAAGCCTCGGACAAAAAAACGCACGTCACATTGAAAAGCACGTGTGAACGCCCCGCGCCCATGCCGAACAGTCTTCGTGAAGGCATTTTGGACGAATAGAATTCGATAGGTGGCAGTGGTGAGTAACAATAGAAGGGAGATACGAAACAATGGTTCTGTATTCGGAGACAAGAAAAGGACGGGTGAGCCTGATATGTTTTGTGACGGGTGTGGCTTCGGCCCTTATTTTTATTATTGTGCCATTTTTTGTTCCCATGCCAGAGGGTGCGAAAATCGCTAAGAGCTACGGTATTGGAACGGTGACTAAAAAAGCTATTGCCGGGCAAACCGTCTACCAACAAGATCCAACAGCAGCCCTTGTTCTTTCATGTGCCGGGGCGCCTCTCTCGTTTATCGTTTGTTTACTGTTGGGCATGTCTTCGATAAAGATCACCCGTGTGACGAAAGACGAAATTATCAGCATGTCTTTGTTAGGGAAAGTTTTTCCAAAACTTGCCTGGCATGTGCCAACATTGATGATTGCCGAGGCCACGGTCATGGAGTTTGAAATGGTTATGTTGCAAATGGACTCCATCCCCAAGAATGCATCGGTCCGTAAGATAAATGGACAGATAGTCTCCATAGGTGGGGATGTGCCGTTACGGGTTCGGCGTGACATGAGTGAGACTTCCGGGGTGATGATTATGCTCGGCGATGGAACCGGTGTTTTTCTGGGGACTCCGAATCCTGAAAAGCTATGTGCCGCCATTCAGGATGCCCGTTCGATGAATACTATGACCTCGTGATCATTTCCATGAATTGAGGCAATGGTGTGGCGCATGGCGAATTCCGAAAGTGAATCTTAACGCACAAGAAATTCTTCACCGTGTGGATTACCCCCGTGCGATGACGTACAAGGCTTCCTCCGCGAAGAGATTGGGCCAGAACGGCGCCACGCCCTTTGTCGTAAGAGGAATCTCTTTCTCGATGCGAATGTGCAAGTGCCTGCAGAATTCCCGGAAGTCTTTTATGGATAATACATGCCGGTTCGGGCTTTGATACCAGGAATACGGCAGGTTGCGCGTCACGGGGGCGCGCCCGAGCGCAAGCGCTTTCATCCGCACGCGCCACAACCCAAAGTTCGGGAAACTCACAATGCATTTTTTGCCGACCCGCAACATTTCCTGCAACACAAGTTCAGGGCGGTTCAGCACCTGCAACGTCATGCTCAAGATGACATAATCGAAACTTTGATCCGGCAATGATTCAAGACCTTTTTCAATGTCGGCCTGAATGACGGCAATTCCGCAGCTTATGGCGCTTACCACGTGATCTTGCGAGAGTTCCAACCCCAGGGTGCGCACTTTTTTCCGGCGGTCCAGGCGGCAGAGCAATTCACCGCTTCCAGACCCAATGTCCAGCACCCGGCTGTTCTCCTCCACTAAATCCTCAATAAGATCATAATCCACGCGGCGTCCGCTGTAGATGCTGTTTTGCGCGGAGGCGGGCGGATCAAACTGTTTTTTCTCCGCGTTTTCCGCACACCGCGTGCACGGACGCTCCGGATGCATCGTGTGCTTTAGAAATCCTTCCAACACCGTTGTCAGTACGTCAAACTCCAGCAAAAATGCATCATGTCCATAGTTGGACTGCACATTGCAGTAGGTAACATCCTTCCTCTGGCGTGTCAGGGCATACACAATCTCTTCCGATTGGCGCGGGGGATAGAGCCAGTCCGAGGAAAACGACAACACCAGGGTCTTGGCCTGGATGCGTTCCATGGCCGCATCCAGCGAACCGTATTCGCGGGTCAAATCAAAATAATCGATCGCCTTGCTGATGTACAGATACGTGTTCGCATCGAAGCGGTTCACAAACTGCTCGCCCTGGTAATCCAGGTAACTCTCCACCGAAAATTCCTTGCCCAGGTCAAAGCGCAGGGAGCCATTGTCCCGGAGGCGCCGGCCAAACTTCGCGCTCATGGATTCATCGGAAAGATAGGTGATATGCGCCAGCATCCGTGCGATGCCCAGCCCGGACGCGGGGTTCCCTTCGTCATAATACTGGCCGCTCTTGAATTCGTCATCCGACTGGATGGCGTGCCGGCCCACGGCATGGAACGCGATCTGTTGCGCGCCATTGTAATACGAAGTGGCGATTACAATCGCCGCGCGAAGCCGTTCCGGAAAGCGCGTGGCCCAATCCAGCACCTGCATTCCGCCCATGGACCCACCCGCCACCGCAAGCAATTGCTTAATCCCCAGATGCCGGACCAGTTCCGCCTGTGCGCGAACCATGTCGCCGATGGTCACAAACGGAAACTCCATCCCATAGGGCTTGCCCGTCGCCGGATTTATGGAACTGGGCCCGGTGGAGCCCATGCAACCGCCGAGTACATTCGAGCAGAGGACAAAGTATTTGGTTGTGTCAAACGCTTTTCCGGGACCCACCATGCTATCCCACCAACCACTTTTCCGGTCCTCCGGGTGATGCTTTCCCGCCACATGGGCATCCCCAGACAACGCATGGCAAATCAAAATCGCATTCGACCGGTCCGCATTAAGCTGGCCATAGGTTTCATACGCGAGGGTAATCGGTCCCAGTTTCGCGCCGCTTTCCAGCAGCATTTCATGGGGCGGTTCCCCGAATGTGAAATACTGGGGCGTCACAAGACCCACAGAACCTGATTCGGACATACAAACACCCTTTTTTCTATAAATATACCTATGCATACACACAAAGACACATTACCGCCTTATGCCTATGCATGTATCGGTATTTATCGGTTTACGCTCCGTTAAAAAGCGGTGTAGAGAGATATCGCTCGCCGGAATCCGGCAGGATCACCACAATCGTCTTGTTTCGATACTCTTCCCAGCCGGCAAGGCGCAAGGCCACGGCCGCAGCCGCTCCGGAGCTGATTCCGCAGATGATGCCCTCCTCGCGGGCAAGCCGCCGTGCGGTTTCAAAGGCTTCATCGTCATTGACCATTTCCACCTTATCAATCAAGTTTGGATCATACACATCCGGAATGAATCCCGCGCCAATTCCTTGGATTTTATGGGGACCCGCCGCTCCGCCGGACAGAACGGGGGAGTTGGCCGGTTCCACGGCGATGCTTTGAATAGCCTTTCCTTGGGCCTGTTTAATATAGCGGGTGATGCCGGTGATGGTTCCTCCCGTGCCGACGCCTGCCACCAAAACATCAATGGTCCCATCCGTGTCATTCCAAATCTCCGGCCCCGTCGTCTTGAAATGGATGTCCGGATTCGCCGGATTCTTGAACTGCTGCGGGATGAAGTAATCGGGATTTTCCCCGGCAATGAGTTCGGCCTCCGCAATCGCCCCTGGCATGCCTTTCGAACCCGGGGTCAAGATTAAATCCGCCCCGAAGGCTTTCAACATCGCCCGCCGCTCGGCGCTCATCGTTTCCGGCATAGTCAGGATCAACCGGTAACCGCGCGCGGCGGCGACAAAGGCCAGCGCAATCCCTGTGTTCCCGGAGGTCGGTTCAATGATGGTTCCGCCCGGCTTCAACACGCCGCGCTGTTCCGCATCCCAGACCATGTTGGCCCCGATCCGGCATTTCACGGAGTACGCGGGATTCCGGCCTTCTATTTTGGCAAAGACATTATTGGTTTTCAGCCCCTTGGTCAGGGAGGAAAGCCGGACCAGAGGCGTTTGCCCGATGCTAAAGCTGTTGTCGTTGTAAATCCGCATATAAATCACCTTTTCCAGGACAACAGGGAAAGGGTGCTCGCATATTCCCAACCGTCCAAAGTATGATACACTGTGGCCTTGATTTATGAACGTCATCCTATACGGTTGATTACAAGGATGCAAAACCATGACGACTATGATGTTTCTTCTTGGCTGCTTGGCGGCAGACCCCATGGTACTGGAAAATGGGCGTGTCCGGCTGGAAGTGGACCCCGCCCTCGCCACGGTTGTGTATGCCGGCATACCCGGAAAGATGAACTGGATAGGACTGCCGGAAGCGCCAATGGGAACGCCCCCGGACGGGCAGAAACCGGCGCTTGCGGGATTTGTCAGTGAACTTGTGGCGCAAAATGGGCAAGATATGGGGTTTCAGCCCGGACCGGTGGAAATTGTTTCCAAAACGCCGCTTCAGGCCGTGTTTCTGGGGCCCGTGTCCGCCAAGTTCCCGGTTCGCCTGAAAACAGATATACAATTGGCGGAAACAGGGGGGAAGGTCACGTATTCGTTGACGGCTGTGGCCACAGACACGGTTCCGGGCCTGTTTGCCTTGCGCAATACGGTGCGCCTTCCCCAGAACACCACCATCCGCATCAATACGGGCGACGGGATGTTTCGTCCGTTATCGGGTTCAAAAACCATTTTCCCGGTCGTTTCCAAGTCCTTTGGCTATTGGCTGTTAACTGTTCCCACCACGGGACTTTATAAAGACCTTGTTCTGGGCGCGCACGTGACCCAAGTCTCGTTGCACAATTCCGCCAATATCTGGACGCGCTTTCCCCGCGAGACATTCGATGGCGCCCGCACGTATCTGGACGATTCCAATCTCATTTGCCGGATCAATGACGAAACACGGGAATACCGGGTGACACTCCAAAGCCCGCTGGGCGAAATACGGGCGGAAGCCCCCCTTGCCTTCCAGGAGGAATGGTCCATTGAATATATGTCCCGCTGAAAAGCATGTACATGCTTGCTTTCCCGGAACCTCTGCTGTCCACGCGGCAAAACGGACCGCCGCGTTTCTATGCAAACTCATGTCCATGGGCGCTTTGTGGGGGATGGCCCTGTTTGTAATGCCCGGATGCGGAGTCAGTGTGCACGATGCCGTGGCTCGGGGCGATATAAACCTTGTCAAAACCTTGTTGGACAAACATCCCGATTGGGTGAATACGAAAACCAATCGCGGAAAAACACCCCTGCATTACGCCGTCAGTTACGCCCAACAACCCTGCATGGACCTGCTGCTCGAACGCGGGGCGAATATCAATGCTCAGGACGCCACCGGGATGACTCCGCTGCATGTGGCCGCCATGCTGGGCCGCGCCGAACAGGCTCGCCGGTTGTTGAATCATGGGGCGTTGCGGGAGGGCAAAGACTCCTTCGGCGACACTCCGTTGCACACTGCGGCGGTGTTTGGGCAAGGAGGAATGGTCCAGTTGTTGATAGAGGCGGGCGGGGATGCGTCCATGTCCAATACCCGGGGAAAGACGCCCATTGACTTGGCCAAAGACAATCGCCACCCGGAAGTGGCGCGGTTGTTTGAAAGCACCGCGCCAGGGAGGATTCAATGAACCCCAAATCCGCCTTTTATTTCATTGCCGGACCGTGTGTCATCGAAAACGAGTCCCTCACCCTCGAAATAGCCCGGACCCTGAAATCCATCACCTCAAAATTCGAGGTCCGGTTTGTTTTCAAGGCCAGTTATGACAAAGCCAACCGCACCTCCGTGGACGCCTATCGCGGCCCCGGTCTCAAGGAGGGCCTGAAAATCCTTAAAACAGTCAGGGAGGCCGTGCAGGTGCCGGTGCTTAGCGATGTCCATGAAACCGCGCATGTGGAACCCGCCGCCGAAGTATTGGACATTCTCCAAATTCCCGCGTTTCTGTGCCGTCAAACCGACTTGTTGGTCGAGGCCGGGCGCACCCAAAAGACCATCAACATAAAAAAAGGACAATTTGTCGCCCCATGGGATATGCGCTACGCCGTCGACAAGGTGGAATCCACCGGAAATCATTCTTTACTGCTCACCGAACGCGGCGCGTCATTCGGATACAATAATCTTGTGGTGGACTTTCGCAGTTTCAGCATCATGAAATCATTGGGCTATCCCGTAATATTTGATGCCACGCATTCGGTTCAGATACCCTCCCAAGGGGGAAAGTCATCGGGACATCGGGAATTCGCGTTGCCTTTGGCGCGCGCCGCCGCCGCCTATGGCGTGGACGGCCTGTTTTGCGAGGTTCATCCGGACCCCGAAAACGCCCTGTGTGATGGCCCCAACAGCCTGTACTTGAACAGTGTGGAAAAGTTGCTGGAAACCGTGATGGCGATACGAAAGGCAAGCGAACAGGAATGACCGTGGAACGGGAACAAGATATTATTCAGTGGGCCGCCGAAGCCCTGCGCATCGAAGCGGATGCGGTGAGTGATTTGATTCCCCGCTTGGATGAAAATTTTGCGCGGGTGGTCAATCTGTTGGCGGCGTGCGAGGGAAAAGTCGTGATGTCCGGCATGGGCAAAGCCGGGATTATCGCCCAAAAATCGTCCGCGACGTTTTCCTCCTTGGGCACGCCCTCCGTTTGGCTCCATTTAGCCGAGGCCGTGCATGGCGATTTGGGCCGGGTCGAGGACCGCGATGTGGTCGTCATTCTCTCCTACAGCGGCGAAACCGATGAACTCCGCACCGTGGTGCCCATCCTGAAGATCATCGGCTCCACCCTCGTCGCCATTACCGGGCGCCCTGCTTCCTATCTAGCCAAGTACGCGGACTACGTCCTGGACGTCAGCGTCCCCAAAGAGGTCTGCCTCGATTTGGCGCCCACCACCTCCACCACGGCCATGCTGGCCCTGTGCGACGCCATTGCCGTGGCCCTGCAAAGACTCAAAGGATTTGAGGCGCATGACTTTGCAAAATTCCACCCCAAGGGCAGCCTGGGCCGGAAACTTTTGTTCCGGGTTGAGGATTGCATGCGCCGGGGAGAGCGCAATCCCCTTGTAAGCCCGGAAACCACGGTGTCCGAGGCCCTGCTGTGCATAACGCGCGCGCGGGCGGGTTCCTGCACCATTGTGGGGAAAGACAATGTCCTGATGGGTATTTTCACCGATGGTGATTTGCGCCGCCACCTGGAAAAGGACCCTGAACTGCTGGCGCGGCCCATCGGTGACGTGATGACCGCAAACCCCATAACGGTTCGGGCCGATATGCTGGCCACCCAAGCCATGCGCATTCTCGAAGAGAAAAAGATTGACGAAGTCCCCGTGGTGGATGAGACGCAACGGGTTGTCGGGTTGTTGGACGTGCAGGACTTGTTGGAAGCGGGAATTGTGTAGATGCCGGAAAAAAAGGATATGGTTCGGATTTATACGGATGGCGGGTGCGAACCCAATCCGGGCATAGGCGGGTGGGCCGCGATTCTGCTCTACCAAGGGCATGTTAAAGAGCTTTTCGGCGGCGAGACAAATTCCACGAACAACCGCATGGAACTGATGGCCGCGATACGCGCATTAGAAGCCCTGAAACGCCCCTGTGCGGTATGCTTATATACCGACTCCAAATATCTTAAGCTGGGCGTCACGGAATGGCTGCCCAATTGGAAACGGAGGAATTGGACCCGGAAGGAAGGCGCGCTCAAGAATGAAGACCTTTGGCGCCGTTTGGATGCATTGGCCGCAAAGCACGCCATAACCTGGGAGTGGGTGCGCGGCCATGCCGGCGATCACTATAACGAACGCTGTGATCTGCTGGCGCAAGATGCGATTCAACGACAGCGGCTGCAAGGCCGGTCATGAAGCGAGCCGCATTTTTTACATGGATATGTTCGATAAAACAGAAAACAGGAAAAAGGTTCCGCGCGTGAACCACAACGAGCCGTGGTATTGGCGAAATCATGAGTCCTGGAAATTATTCTAAACGCCGGTTGGCGCTTTACCTGCTTACCCCCATCTTTATCGGATTGGGCGGCGTTATCTTTTCCCAACAATGGGATAATCTCGCCATACGAACCCTTGTTCTCCTCATCTCCGTCGCCATCCCCTTGTTTGCCGGGGGCAGCCTTTGGGTCCGTTACCGCTCCAGCCGCCTTGAACGCATGGTATTGCTCGGCGGCGTGGTTATGCTGATTGTGGGGGCGGTCCTGAGCGTTTCAGGGTTGCCGGGCACTCTGGAATCCAACGAAGGGATGTCGGATCTTGCCACGATTGCATTGCAGATTCTGGGCGCCTGCAGTTTGTTGCTTGGGCTGTTCGTGGTGCTCTACACCGTTGTCCGTGCCGGTGAAGACATTAGTGAGGTGGGGGAACGCTTCCAAAATCTCGCCGGCCTTATTTCCGAGGGCTTTATTCTCACCGGGCCCGATGGCGCGATTGTGCTGGCCAATGATCAGTTTTTGAACATGTTCGGATTGTCCCGCGAAGAAGTCGTTGGGCAAAATGCCATGGAGTTGACCGAACGCCACAATGTCTCTGAGATTAACGAACACATTTTGAGCCGGACCAAGGGGATTGCCTCTGAATATGAAGTGGCGTGGCGCGTGCGCGGGGAAGAGCGCCGCTTTTGGTTCAATGGGAAGCCCATTTTTGACCGCCAAGGCCGTTATACCGCCACCTTGGCCACTGTCCGCGATACCACCGAGTTGCACCGCCTTTCCCAGCGGGTAGAACGTTATGCCCATGGCCTCCAAAAACTTGTCGAGGAACAAACCCAGAAACTGCAAGCTTCGGAAGAACGTTTCCGCCAGCTTCTGCTCTCCATGAACGAAGGCTTCATCACCATCGATGTGGCGAATAAAATCCGGTTCGCCAATGACCGCATCACCAAAATTCTGGCCCTCGAAAATGAGTCCATCATGGGACGTGATATCTTTGATTTTGTCGATCCTTTGAGCCGGGGACGCCTCATGAGCCTCCTCATGCAGGCGGCCTCCGTTGACCACTCCGAGCTCCGGCAGGAGGTCGTTTTTGCCGACGCGCGCAATGAACAGGTCCCCGCCATGGTGGCCGTCGCCTACCTTCGGGGGGCCGCCGGCGAAGAGCCCGTTTATTCCGTCGTGATCACCAGTCTTGTCGAACAAAAAGAAATGCAACGCCAGCTTGAAACGCGTGCGCGTGAATTGGAGCGCGCCAATGAGGAACTGCGCCTGCATGATCGTTCCAAGGACATGTTTCTCTCGAATGTCAGCCATGAACTGCGCACCCCCTTGAGCACCATCCAGGGCTATGTCGAGATGCTGGAGTCCGGAAATCTCGGCGCCATCACCGGACCGCAGGCCAGCGCCACCAAAGTAATGGGGCGCAATGTCGAGCGCCTGCTGGGCCTGATAAATGAAATGATCGAATTCAGCCGCATGGAAATCCGCGGCCTCCAAATCGCCGTGGACTTGTTCGCCCCGGGACGTTTGGCCCGCGAAGCGCTGGCCTTTGTCCATCCCCAGGCCCTGGCGAAAAACATCACCCTGAATCTTTTCGTGGATGATCATGTCCCCAATGCTTGGGGGGATAAAGAAAAACTGGGCCAAGTGCTCGGTATTCTATTGAATAACGCCGCGAAATTCACCGAGCCCGGCGGCATGATTCAGGTGCAGGTCACGGTGACGGAAGAAAACACCCTGCGCATCGCGGTATCCGATACGGGGATTGGCATCGACCCAAAATTTCAGCAACGGATTTTCGAAAAATTCTACCAGGTGGACAGTTCGAAGACCCGGCGCTACGAAGGCACCGGCATCGGCCTTTCCATTGCCAAGGCCATTGTGGAAAAACATCAAGGGACCATTGAAGTGCAAAGCGCCACCGGGAAGGGAAGCACCTTTACCGTGGTGTTGCCCAATGCCGTGTTTAACGCCGCCCACCACCCTGATGATTTCGAATCCTTGTCCGGACGGCGTGTCCTGGTGGTCGATCAGCAGCAGGGGGTGTATGAAACCCTGAAGCCATGGCTCGGCCAAAGTAATGTCGCCCTCCATGTGGCCCCCAATGGATTCGAGGGCGTGCGTTCCGCCGGTGAACTGTTGCCCGACATCATCATCATCAATGATTCTTCCGCCGATGTGGCGGGATTGGGCACCATCGGGCTGTTGCGGCAAAATCCCGTTACATCGGACATCCCGGTGATCGTCATTACCAGCGAGAGCGTTGAACGCATCAAGGAAGCCAAAGAGTTGTGGGGGGATATCCTTTACCTCAAACGGCGATTCACCCTCTTTGCCTTGCTGGAAAACATGCGGTTGGCGCAATTGGGCGAAGTCGCCGCCCAGCTTCCGCATACCGCGGCCCCCCCCCCGGAGAATGCCGAGCACCGCCCGTTTGTGCTGGCCGTGGATACGGATACCGGACTGCTCGATTGGCTGGAAACGGTTCTGCGGCGCGGCCAGATTCCGTGCGGATGCGCGCGCACCGTGCCCGAGGCTGCCGCCTTTGCCGCGCGCCAGAAACCGGATATCATCTTTCTGGATATTGACATTCCCGGCGATGCGCCGGAGGACCGGATTCAGGTTTTCCGGGACATGCCCGCCTTGCATCAAACCCCGATATATGTTATGACCGGTATGCCGGGCGCGGAGGAAGGCCTGGAGGGCAGTGCGGGAATCCTGCACAAGCCCTTCGCCATGGATGACGTGATGCGCATTGTGCAGGCCAACATCCGCGCGGCTGGGAAAAAGCTGGAGCGTGCCACCGGGACACGGGAGCCCTCCAGTGCGTGAAACGGCATTAACCAGGACGGAATTTGGAAAGGAAAAAGCGGTACTCATGCTTCGTGGAGTGATTGCATTTGGAATGATGTTTGTGCTGGCGGCAACCCTGTGCGATAAGGCGGAGGCAAAGACAAAAAGCGGCGCCAAGCCCAAGGCGTCTTCCACGCAAAAAGCCGCCCCGGCGAAAAAATCCAGGAAGCCCAAGCCCAAAACGGAGAAAAAATCGCCTCCAAGGACCGAACAAAAACCGGCCCCGGAACCCGAGGTGCCCGTGAGCGCCATATGTGTGGAAGCGGAAACGGGGATGATTTTGTTCGAAGAAAACGCCGACCTGCCCCGGCCGCCCGCCAGCATGGTCAAACTGATGCAGATACTCCTGGTGACCGAAGGCGTCGCTTCAGGCGCATGGAAACTCGATCAGTCGATTACGGTTTCAAAAAACGCAGAAGGCATGGGAGGCTCTCAAGTCTACCTGAAAATGAACGATACCTGGCCGCTCGACACCCTGATGCAGGCCATGGCCGTGGCCTCGGCGAATGATGCCGCCATGGCTGTCGCCGAAGGGTTGTGGGGAAGCAAGGAGAAATGCCTGGAAGCCATGAATGCACGGGCCAAAGAACTGGGCATGAGCGCAACGGTCTATCGGAGCGTTCATGGGTTGCCCCCAGCCAAAGGAGAAGAACCCGATGTGACCACGGCCAGGGATATGGCCACGTTGGGCCGGGAGTGCGCCAAGCACTCCGAAATTTTCCGATGGACCGGCATGAAGGAATTCAAGCTGCGCCCGGAAGAAGCACCGCATGCCAGCACCAATAAAATGCTCTGGACCATGCCGGATTGTGATGGTTTCAAAACAGGCTATATCCGGCTGGCGGGCTTTTGCATCACTGCCACCGCCAAACGCAACGATATCCGGCTGATTGCCGTCGTTATGGGCGACGACAAACGCGGACGCAACAAGTTTGCCGAGCAGATGATGGATGAAGGCTTCGCCGCGTTAACCCGAAAGAAAATTGTCTCCCAAGGCGATATGTTGGGAGACTCCATTCCCGTGGAAAAATGCATGACCCCGGAAATAAAACTTACGGCCGGAAATGATGTGTGGGTCATTGTTAAGAAAGAAGACGAATCCAAAATTGAAGTGGTGTTCGACCGCCCGCCCAAATTGATGCCCCCCGTTGCCGCAGGAACCGTTCTCGGCGAATTCCGCGTTCAACTCAACGGAACCATCCTCGGCAAAGGCCCGCTGCTATCCCCGGTCGAACTTAAGCCTAAAACCTTGTGGGAACGCCTTTTCGGAAGCGCGCCGGCCTCAACAAACGCCCCTGCAGCTTAGCAATCTAAAACAAATGTCCCCCATGTCCTGATTTTTTTGGGGCATGGTTGTTTTTAAGCGCTTGTTCGCCTGACTTTTTGCGCTGGATAGTGTATATTTCGTGCCATATATGGAAAAGCAAAGCGCTTATATTGAGTCTTCTGTTATAAGTTATTACAATGCGCATATTCGCCGCCAGTTGCAAGAGATCAATACCCGGGATGGTGTTTTAACCCCCATCATATGTACACCGGAGGAGTTGTTAAGTGAAGACGCCATATTACCCCCAGACGTTTGATGATCCGATTGTACGTGAGGTCCGCGAAGCAGGCGATGAAATGGCGCGCGCGGCCGGCTATGATTTGCATGCGCTATGTGAGTATTTGCGAAAAACGGAACGTGAGCATCCTGAACGTCTGGCAGTAAGAACCCCTGTGGCCGATGCGGATCGCAGGTAATTTCTACCTCGTTCCCAGGAACGGGAAGGAAGTACGTTCCCAGCTACAATTTCGGAACAAGTTGGAAGGCATCCAATCCGCTTTATTTTTGAACCACAGTGGGTTCGGCGCGTGGGGGGAGAAGGGTAAAGAGATACAGCGCGCTGGGCAATAGTGTTACAAAGCAGAGGATTATGGAGCCCACAACAATCGAAACCCGAAGTTGTAAATGTAAAAATCGACCGAGTAGGGGGTGAAGTTGCTACGGTTAACCGACCGGCAGCGGGCGTTGTCCCACGAACAGAAGCGTATCCGCCCAAAAACTTTTTTTCACAATTTAGCCGTCTATGCGGAGGCTTTCGATTGCTTCAAGATACGACCCGGGATGCTTGAAGATATAATTCCCCGCGACCAGTACATTGCCCCCGGCCGCCACAATGTCATGGACTGTAGTGCCGTCAATGCCCCCATCCACTTCCAAATCCCGTTCGCCGATCATGGACCGGATGTTCCTGATTTTCCGCAGCATGTCCGGGATAAATTTTTGTCCGCCAAATCCGGGATTCACCGTCATCACTAAGACCAGGTCCACGGCGTCAAGAAGAAACTCGATGTCGTCTTCGGGCGTCCCCGGATTCAGCACCACGCCCGCCTGACAACCCAAATCCTTGATCTTCGCAAGGAGCCGGTGCGGATGCCGCGCCGCTTCAATTTGGAACGTTATGATGTCCGCCCCCGCATTGGCAAAATCCTCCACATACGCCTCGGGCTCGGTGATCATCAAGTGCACATCCAGCGGAACCTCGCTATGTTGCCGCAACGACGCCACCACCGGCGGGCCAATCGTGATATTCGGCACAAAATGACCGTCCATGACATCAATGTGAATATAGTCCGCGCCCCCGGACACCAACGCGTGGATTTCCTCGCCCAACCGGCTAAAATCGCTGGATAAAATCGACGGGGCAATCTTTATCTTTGGCACGTTCGTCTCCTTCTCTTAGCCGGTCGCCGGCGGGCGCTCACTGCTTTTCACGGGCGGCGCCCCATCCTTCAGATAGTAGGATTCCACCAGCATATTGTTCACGTAGATTTCCACGGTAATCTCGCCCACGTACATCACCGGCAGCCGGATGGCCGTTCCCGCCACATAGGTGCGCCGCGATTCGTCGTCATAGACCGGCGGCTTCGTCCAAACCACCTTCCGGTTTCCGCTGCGATCAATCACTTCCACCCGGACGTCCCGGTCATACCAGTCGAAATCCAGCACATACCGCACTTCCGCCTGCCGCCGTGCATCCGGTAACGTGACCGAGCCTGAAGGCTTAACATCGTACGTGACCATCTGCCCTTCGTAAATCACGGTATCCGGAAGCGGGTCCTGGTTCAACGCCACGTCTTCCAGCGCGCCGGGGATGTCCACCTCATTCGGGATTAAGATCACGCCATACGGGGCAAGGATATTGACCACTTCCTGGACGCTCTTTCCCCGGATATCCGGCATGAATGCGCTGCGCCGATCCGTCCCCGCGCTCACCAACACATTGATCGCTCCCTGGTTCGGGAGGTTGTCCCCGGGAGGCGGGTCCTGCGCGATAATGGTGTCGCGTGGCGCCTTATGCGGTATCCGCGCCACCGTCCCCAAGCGGAACCGCGCCTCATTCATTTCCTGGCGCGCATCATTCAATGGCTTGTTCAAATAATTCGGCGCATTCAAAAATTGGGTGCCCATGCTGACCGTCACATACACCCGCCGGCCCGTTCGCACCACCCGGCCCGCTTCGGGACGTTGTGCAATGATGTAATACTTCGGCACGGTGGGGTGGGGGACTTGTTCCTGCCGGCCCAGTTCCAGCCCTTGTTCCGTCAATAGCAACGAGGCCTCCGTCATGGGCAAATTCACGATATTGGGCACCGTGACATGCTGCCCGCCCCCCAGTGCCTGCATAAACACATAATACCCCGCCCCCGCCATTACCAGAAGGAAAAACACCGTGGCCACCGACCACTGAATGGACCAGGCGATAAAACGCAAAATAAAGAAAAATACGCCTAGGATGCCTTCCGCAATCGCGTTAAGAAAAAGCCGTCCAATACTCCTTCGGACGGGTATGTTCGATACGTTCCTTGGGATTCTTTCCACGGGCTAAGACACTCCGGGCCGTCTTCGAGTTCCACCATGCCATCATTCAGAACGGACTGCACCACCGCGTCGGTTTCCTGCCGGGAAAAAGTGCAGACGGAATACACTATAACCCCGCCATTTTTACAGAGATGCACCCCGGATCGCAACAGTGCGCGTTGTTGTTCGCCCAACCGTTGTATGGTCTCCAGGTTCATATGTCCTTTGATATCCGGGTGGCGGCGCAGGGTTCCAAGCCCCGAACAGGGCGCATCCACCAGCACCCGGTCAAACCCGGACCCTGGAAGCGGGGGGTGTGCGCCATCCGCGCTGAGCAGGTGAATCGTCCCAATCCCCAGCCGTTCCGCATTTTCCCGCACCGCATGAAGACGGCGCCAATCCTTATCCAGGGCAACGATTCGGGCTTCTCCTTGTGAAAGCTGGGCCAGGTGGGTGGATTTTCCGCCTGGGGCCGCACACATATCCAATACCCAATCACCCGGTTGCGGTTCCAGAAGATGGGCCGGTAATAACGATGCGGGGTCTTGAAATATGAAATGGCCTTCCCGGAACCATTGCGTATGAACCGGCAGGCCGGGAGTGGTCAACGTCAGTTCCTCCGGGATGGGTGTGCTTTTCCTATGCTCAATTCCGGAGCCGGTCAAATGTGCCGCCAATTCCTCCACGGTGGTTTTCAGTGTATTCGCCCGCAAACTGGTGGGGGCTTGAATCTCGCATGCGGCACACAAGCGTTCCGCCCGCTCCGGACCAAATTCCGACACCCAGCATTCCAGCAGCCAGCCCGGAATCGAATAACGAACCCTCAGAAACTCCTTCAAATCCGTCTCACGGGAAGGAAGCTTTACGTCTTCCAGAGAAGCCGGAATCCGCCGCAATACAGCATTCACCAACCGCGCCAACCCCGCATGCCCCCGTTTTTTCGCAAGATCAACCGAAGTGTGGACCATCGCCGGGCGCGTCACCTGGTTACAGAAGAATGCCTGGAACACCGCCATGCGCAAAATCAGCAAAATCGGAACCGGAAACTGCTCCAGCGGCTGGCGGCAAATGGGGGCCAATACATAATCACACAGAATGGCATGCCGCACGGTCCCATACGCCAATTGCGTCATAAAACGCCGCCCCCGGTCCGATAAGGGTTTGCGCCGGATGGTTTTATCCAGTGACAGGTCCAGATGCATGTTCCGGGTGAATACGCGAAGAAGTACATCGATGGCGGCGTCACGCACGGGATCAATGGGCATTAACGTATTTCCTCAAAGCGTTCTCCAGCCTGCATGGGATGCCCCCGCAGGAAATCCGCCATGGTCATTACCCTTTTCCCGGGCGGCTGAAACTGCATAATCGCCAATTGACCGTCCCCCGTGCCTACAAGCACACGGTCTTTTTCCACGGAAAGCACGGTACCCGGCGCGGCATCCGAAAACTGATCAACCACCATGGACTTGTGTATCCGGCAGACTTCGCCCTGATAAAGGCAATGGGCCACCGGCCATGGAAGACATGCCCGCACCTGATTATGAATTTGTTGCGCCGAATGTCCCCAGCGGATGCGTCCGTGTTCTTTTTCAAACATGGTGCAATAGGTTGCTTTTTCCGGGTCCTGCGGAACAAATTCCGCCGTGCCCGCCTCCACCCGGTCCACCCCCTCCGCCAAAAGCTCCGCCCCCATCCGGGCAAGGCGCTCAGTCAAATCTTCGGCATTCTCATCCGCGCCTATTGGTGTGGATTTTTGAAGCAGGATATCCCCCGAATCCATTTCAAGTGTCAGACGTATAATTGTCACCCCTGTCACTTCGTCGCCTTCCAAGAGAGCTGTTTGAATGGGGGAGGGGCCCCGGTGACGCGGCAACAGGCTGGGATGCATGTTTAGCCAGCCCTTTGTGGGAATATCAATAATCGGTTGCTTCAGCAAGCGCCCATACGCGGTAATCGCGCACAATTCCGGCGCCTGTGCCCGAAGCCAGGCTTCAAACGTCCCGTCATGGATTTTCTCCGGCTGATATACCGGAACGCCCCGTTCCAGCGCCCAGCATTTCACCGGCGGCGGAACAGGACGATTGCTGCGGCCTTGCGGACGGTCCGGCTGGCAGACCACCGCGGCAACCTCATGCCGGGCGGCCACCGCTTCCGCGCTTGGAACCGCCAGGGCGGGGGTGCCAAAAAAGACGACTCGCACTAGACTAATCCCGGAATATTCAAACCACCCGCGATTTCTTTCATCCGTGTTTCCATGAGTTCACGGGCTTTATCCGTGGCGGCATTGACCGCGGCGCGCACCATCGTTTCCAACATCTGGGGCTCATTCTTATCAATAATCTCCGGGTCTATCGTCACGGAAAGCACTTCCATTTTCCCGGTCATGACCACGGTGACCATGCCTCCCCCGGCGGAACCTTCCACGCGCTCATCTCCCAAGGCTTCCTTGAGTTCCTCGATGCGCTGCTTCATTTCCATGGCCTGCTTCAGCATGCCGCCCAACTTACTGATATCACCCAGTCCTTTTAACACGACGAATCCATGTCCTTTCCAAGGTTAACGAAATGTAAGTATAAACGTACGGGTGGTAAACCTGCAAAGTTGCCGAATAGGCCGGAAATGCCTCTGCCCGTCCAAATGCGGTATACTATCTCTTTTTGGAGACACATGAATGGCTATTTCCCCTCAAGAAAGTGAAGTATTTGGCGCGGACCACGCCTGCGGGATCACCTGTGATCCGTTTCCATGTTCCCGGAAGATATATGTCCAGGGGTCGGACCCCTCCATCCGGGTGGCTATGCGCGAGGTGGCGCAGACTTCCACACATATCGGTACGACCAATCCCCGCGAGGAACGCAATCCCGCGATAACCCTGTACGACACCTCCGGGCCGTATACGGACCCCGAGGTCATCCTGGACGTGCGTAAAGGTTTGGCCCCCTTGCGCTTGGAGTGGATACGGAACCGGGGTGGCGTGGAAGAGTTGGAAAGCGTTACGTCTGAATTCGCACGCCGCCGCGCCATTGCCCCCGAATTGGAACGAGTACGGTTCAGACCTGCCCGGAAGCCCCTGCGCGCCAAGACCGGCTGCCGCATTACCCAAATGGACTATGCCCGGCGCGGTATTATTACCCCGGAAATGGAATACATAGCCATCCGGGAGAACATGCGGTGCGAACAAGCCGCCGAATACCTAAAAAAGCAGCATCCCGGCCAGGCTTGGGGCGCGCAAATCCCCCCGGTCATTACCCCCGAATTCGTCCGGGAGGAAGTCGCCCGGGGCCGTGCCATTATCCCCGCCAATATCAATCACCCCGAAGTGGAGCCCATGATTATCGGGCGCAACTTCCTTGTGAAAATAAACGCGAACATCGGCAACTCCGCCCTCGGCAGTTCCATCGAGGAAGAAGTGGAGAAGATGGTGTGGGCCATCCGTTGGGGTGCGGACACCGTCATGGACCTGAGCACCGGCGCGAATATCCATGAAACCCGCGAATGGATCATCCGCAATTCCCCGGTACCCATCGGCACTGTACCCATCTATCAGGCCCTGGAGAAAGTGGAGGGGCGTCCCGAAAATCTTACCTGGGAAGTCTTCCGCGACACGCTGATCGAGCAGGCCGAGCAGGGCGTGGATTATTACACGATCCATGCGGGCGTGCTCTTGCGATTCATCCCGCTTACCGCGCACCGCATGACCGGCATTGTCAGCCGCGGCGGTTCTATTATGGCCAAATGGTGCCTCGCCCATCACCAGGAGAATTTCCTGTATACGCACTGGGAAGAAATGTGCGAGATTCTCGCCGCGTACGATATTGCGGTGTCCATCGGCGACGGTTTGCGGCCCGGCTCGCTCTACGACGCCAATGACGAGGCGCAATTGGGTGAACTGAAAGTCCAGGGTGATTTAACGAAACGCGCCTGGGATTTCGGCGTCCAGGTGATTAACGAAGGCCCCGGCCACGTCCCCATGCATATGATTAAGGAAAATATGGAAAAGCAGTTGGAATGGTGCCATGAAGCGCCGTTTTACACGCTGGGGCCCGTGGTTTGCGATATTTCGCCCGGCTATGACCACCTCTCTTCCGCCATCGGGGCCGCCATGATTGGCTGGTATGGCGCCGCCATGCTCTGCTATGTGACCCCGAAGGAACATCTCGGCCTGCCGAACAAAAATGACGTCCGCGAAGGCGTAATCGCCTACAAAATCGCCGCACACGCCGCCGACTTGGCGAAAGGACACCCCGGGGCGCAAATCCACGACAACGCCATGAGCAAGGCCCGCTTCGAATTCCGGTGGCAGGACCAATTCAACCTCGCCATTGACCCGTTGCGTGCGCCGGAATTTCACGATGAAACCCTTCCCGCCACAGGTGCGCGCCTTGCTCACTTCTGCTCGATGTGCGGCCCGAAATTCTGCGCCATGGAAATAACCCAACAGGTGCGCGAAGCGGCCCAAAGTCAGGAGGCGGAAGCGGTGGAGCGTGGCATGCGGGAAAAATCGGATGAATTCCGGCGGCGCGGCGCGGAACTCTACCAGCCCGAGTGACCCTGTCATGCGTTTCGGCACTCATGAAATAGACCGGCCCTTGTGCCTCGCGCCCATGGACGACATTTCGGACCCGCCCTTTCGCCGCCTGTGCAAAGAACAGGGCGCGGATGTGGCGTATACGGAATTCGCCAACTGTGAAGCGCTGGTGCGCAATGTCACCAAAATGCTCCGCAAGATTGCCATCCGGGAAGAGGAACGGCCCATTGCCGTTCAAATCTACGGCAGCGCCGAGGAATCCATGGAACGCGCCGCCGCCATGGCCCAGGCCGCCCAGCCGGATTTCATAGACATCAATTGCGGGTGTTGGGTGAAGAAAATCGCCAATCGCGGCGATGGCGCGGGATTGTTGCGCGACCTGAAGAAATTCGAAGCGGTGGTCAAAGCCGTGATGAAGGGAACCACCCTGCCGGTCACAGTCAAGACCCGGCTCGGATGGGACGGCAACAGCATTGTCATTCTCGACGTGGCGCGCATGCTTCAGGACCTGGGGATTCATGCGCTCACCGTTCATTTCCGGACCCGCCAGCAGGGCTATAGCGGCCAGGCCGATTGGTCGTGGATTCCGCGTATCAAAGAGGTCTGTTCTTTGCCGCTGATTGCCAACGGCGATATCAAAACCCCCCAGGATGCGGAAACCTGTTTTAACCTGGGCGCGGACGGCATTATGATTGGGCGCGGGGCCGTGCATAGCCCATGGATTTTCCGCCACATCCGCCACTATCTCACTGTCGGCGAATTGCTCCCGGAACCATCGCTGGAGGAGCGTGTGGACATGTGCCTTCGCCACCTCCACAGTCAGGCGGAATACCGCGGCGTCCCGCGTGGGGTGGTCTCGTTCCGCAAGCATTACGCCGGGTACCTTAAATCCGCGCCCCACATTGCCCATTTGCGCCGCGATTTGATGCAATATGAACAGGTCGAACCCATTGTGGAACGCCTCAACCGGTTTCTGGAAGAATACCATGCCGGAAACTTAGTGGATGAATAACCAGGATGAATATCGATGCTTGAACACCTGAGAAAAGAAATTTGTGACGTTAATCTTGAGTTGGTGAAAAGAGGACTGGTTTTTCAGACCTGGGGCAACGCCAGCGGCATAGATCGCAAACGAGACTTGGTGGTGATCAAGCCCAGCGGCGTTTCCTATGACAAAATGTGCCCCAAGCACATGGTTGTCGTGGACTTGGCGGGAAACGTCGTGGAAGGCGATTTAATGCCATCGGTGGACACCCCCACGCATCTCGCGCTGTATAAGGCCTTTCTGGTGATTGGCGGAATTGTCCATACCCATTCCCATTATGCCACCTGCTGGGCGCAGGCCCGCCGCTCCATCCCATGCTTCGGCACTACCCACGCCGACTATTGCCATGGCGAGATTCCGCTCACGGATGCTCTCACCGAATCCGAAGTCGCCGAAAACTACGAAGCCAATATTGGCCAGGTTATTCTGCGCCGCTATGCCAACCTTGATCCCTTGGCCTGTCCGGGTGTGCTCGCGGCGGGGCATGGTCCCTTTGCCTGGGGGCGTACCCCGGCGGAATCTCTTGAAAACGCCATTGTCATGGAAGAGCTGGCCCGAATGGCCGCGCATACCCTCGCCATTAATCCTGAAACGCCGCCCCTGGAGAACTGCCTGCTGGATAAACACTTCCTCCGCAAGCACGGGAAAAGCGCCTACTACGGCCAAAAGAAATAACCAAATGAAGAACGTCATGTTTTATAAAGGTAGATTCACCCGTCACTGCGGGGAGTCTTCTCATCTGTCATTGCGAGGAGTCCCCGACGAAGCAATCTGGCCTGCACGTCACCTCGGACCTGTATTGCAACAACGAAAATAGACCAGGAATTTAGCTCTATCATGTTGTTAAATATTTTCATCTGCGCTCTTGGTATGTATACCGCCCTCATCACTCTCGGCTATTTCTTTCAGGAACGCCTCATCTTCCAAACCACCCGCGAACTCTACCGAAATCCTTCTTATTATCAATGGCCCTTCGAGGAAGTCCTTTTGTCTGTAGGCGGCCACGTAACCCATGGTTGGTTCCTTCCCCTGACAAATCCCCGGGGCGCCGTGCTTTTCTCCCATGGGAACGCGGGTAATATCGCGGACCGCCTCGAATCCATCGGCCTGCTCCGTTCTCTAGGGTTTTCGGTGCTCGCCTACGATTATGGCGGATATGGCAAGAGCACCGGAAAACCGTCCGAACAGCGTTGTTATGCCGACATTGAAGCCATGTGGCGTTACCTCACCGAAGCGCGCGCGATTCCTCCGGAGAAGATTGTGCTTTTTAGCCGCTCCCTGGGCGGCGGCGCCACGGCCCACCTTGCCGCCCACGTCAAAGCGGCCGCCGTGGTTCTCGAAAGCACCTTTATCTCGCTGCCCGAAGCCGCCCAGGCCGCCTTTCCCTGGTTCCCGGCGCGATGGATTGTGCATCATTATTTCCCGAATGCCGAAAACGTCAAGAAGATTTCCGCGCCCGTGCTCATCGTGCACAGCCGCCAGGACGATGTCATCCCCTTCCGCCACGGAGAAACCCTCTTCAAGAACGCCAACGCCCCCAAGACCTTTCTGGAAATCTCCGGCGTCCACAACAACGGCTTCGTCACCTCTGAAATCCTCTACCGCCAAGGCTGGGAAGACTTCCTCGCGCCTATCCTCCCAAAATCCTGATCATTGCTTGCGTATACGTCTTATAGGTCCTATAGGTCTTATGGATTTTCAAGCCCTTTTTTCTCAATGCCCATTTAGCCGGGTGTAATCCAGCACCTCATAATCCCCATGGTCCAAATAACGTGCCAACACAAATAAGTAATCGCTCAACCGATTTGAGAAAACCAGCAACTTCTCTGCATCGAATTCAGGTTCCACCTCTTTCAATCGCACGAGACTCCGTTCGAAGGTTCGTGCGAACGTTGTGGTGAGGTCCACCTGTGCGGCGAGTTCGGAGGCGGCGGACACAATGAAGGCGCGGGGGAGTTCGATCAGGCCTTCCAGCCATTGTTGTTCGTGCTCCAGTTTCTCGATGAATTTGTCCGAAATTTCACCCCAGCGGTATTCCGGATGCTTTTTCGTTGGGTCATTGACCTGGGCGCCGATGATGAAGCAGCAATGGAGCAGCCAGAAGAGCACATCACCGATTTCCTGCCAGCTTTCCGGCTTTTCGTTCAATACCCGCCTGCGCACCAGTGCCAATTGCGCGCGCAGGGTGTCAAGCCATCCGGTGCACTCCAGAATCGGATGGGCTTTGGATTCGATATCGCCGCCGAGCGTTCGTGTGGTGCCCGCATCGCCGGTTTTTGTTGTAATATGGGATGGCACGTCGTAAATACCTTTTTCTACTGAAGTTCAATGCCCACGGGGCAATGGTCCGAACCCATAACCTCGTCCGCGATCCAGGCCCGTTTTACGCGCTGGATAAACCCTTGATTGACGCAAAAATAATCGATTCTCCAGCCAATGTTCTTTTCCCGCGCCCGCATACGGTACGACCACCACGAATATTGGATTTTATCGGGATGGAAATGCCGGAACGTGTCCACATACCCATTTCCCAGAAATTTGGTCATCGCTTGACGCTCCTCAATGTAAAATCCGGCATTATTTTCATTCTGCTTAGGATTTTTCAGGTCAATTTCCGCGTGTGCGATGTTAAAATCGCCACAGAGGATCACATTTTTCCCGTTTTTGACCTGTTTGTTGGCAAAGGCCGTGATCGCATCACAAAAGTCCAATTTATAGGCCAGCCGGGCGCGTTCCGGCTGGCTGTTGGGCCAATACCCGTTCAAAATCGTGAACTCCGTATACTCCAGCACCTGAACCCGGCCCTCCGCATCAAATTCCGGAACACCCAGCGTCCCCACCGAGGCAGGCCGCTGTTTTGTATACACCGCCGTGCCGCTGTATCCCTTCTTTTCCGCCGGATTCCACAGGCTCACATACCCATTTGGACGCAACAATGATTCCTCCAGGTCCTGTTCCAGGGCCCGTGTCTCCTGGAGACACAGAATATCCGGCTGCGTTTTTTCCAGCCAGTGCAGAAAACCGTTTTTCTGCACCGCCCGAATACCATTCACATTCCAGGATAAAATCGTCGTCATGCGTCCGTCCTTTTGCTAAAACTATCTGCTGCGGAGCATACCTTCCCCTCTGGAAGATTTGCAACGTATTACATGTGGTAGGATATGGGCGTATAACCCAGGAGGGTAATCAATGCCGGTACAGATTAAAGATATTTGTGATGCCATCGAATCGTGGGCGCCGAGAGGACTGGCTTATGAGTGGGACAAGCCGGGGCTTAGCATCGGCCATCCCTCGGCTGTGGTCAAGAAGGTGCTGGTCTGTCTTACCGTGACGCGGGAAGTGTTTCAGACCGCGAAGAAGGCCCAGGCGAATTTGGTGGTGTCGCATCACCCATTCATTTTTGATCCGCTCAAGCATCTGCGCAGTGATGATCCGCATACCCGCCTCTGTCTCGATTTTGCGAAGTCGGACATTGCATGTTATGCCGCGCACACCAATCTCGATGTCATTTCGGGCGGGGTAAGCGGCGTGCTGGCGAATGCACTTGGCCTGCTGAATCCAATGCCCTTGTTCTCGGTGAATCATGCCTCTTTGTTCAAACTGGTCACCTTCGTGCCGGAAAGCCATCTCGAACGTGTCCGCGATGCCGTGTCGGAAGCGGGCGCGGGCGTCATTGGCGACTACACCCATTGCTCGTTCAGTGCGCCGGGCACCGGAACCTTCAGGCCGGGCGCCAAAGCCAATCCCTTTTCCGGAGAGAAAGGCGCGGTTAATGAGGAACCTGAACGGCGGTTCGAAACCCTTGTGCCCAAAGTGCGTTTGGCTTCCGTGCTTCGTGCCTTATTGTCCGCCCATCCGTACGAGGAAGTGGCGTATGACATTGTGCCGTTGGAGAACCGCGATTCCACAATCAGTTTGGGAATCAAAGGCACACTGAAAGAGCCGGTGCGGCTGGCGGCCTTTGCCCGCAGTGTAAAATCCGCCCTCCGTTTGAATCATGTGCGGATGGTGGGGCCGCCCAAAAAACAAGTCCACACCGTGGCCGTACTCGGGGGCGCGGGCGGTGCGGAGGTCCGCAGTATTCCCAACGATGTGGATGTGTATGTGACGGGCGACGTGAAATATCACGAGGCGCAGGCCGCCTTGCTTCGGGGGCTTGCGGTAATTGACGCGGGGCATGCAGGCACGGAAAAGGGCATTGTGCCCGTTATGGCGTCGTTTCTGCGCAGCCGTTTCAGGGGGTTGCCCGTTGCTTCGTACAATGAAGCGGACTGTTTTACGGTGATTGCCTAAATGAACCCATTAACCCTGGAAACGCATTCGCCGGCGGAAACCGAACGCCTCGGACTTGCCCTGATCACACTGTTGCCACCGGGGAGCGTGGTTGCCCTGTTCGGCGATCTTGCCACGGGCAAGACCTGTTTTGTGCGGGGCATGGCCGCATCCATGGCCGAAGGACACCCCGTGCACAGCCCCACCTTCACCCTGGTCAATGAATATGGACATAGGAATAAACTGTATCATCTTGACCTCTACCGCTTGTCCGGGCCTGAAGAAATGCTCGATTTGGACTATGAAGATTTCTTCGACTCGGACGGCCTTTGTGTGATTGAATGGGCCGAGCGCGCCGGATCCCTGTTGCCGAAACACTGTGTGCACATCCAGTTCGAGCATGGGGGAGGGGATACCCGCCGCATTACTATCCAGGATGATGGCGTGTTACCGGAAAAGTGGAGAGAACACCTTCAGACCGCACTAACGGAATAAAAGGGATCAACCCAAACTCTCTCACCCTATCCTGGCATACCTGTCCACTATGTCCACAATGTCCATGTTGTCCATAATGTCCAAAGTTTTGTGCTCTCTATTTCCCCATTTGCCGCAACGCCTTAATGAGTTCGCCCACCGTTTGATACCTCCGCTGCGGGTCTTTGTCAATGCACTTCATCACGATCTCATTCAATTGCGGAGGAATGCCTGGTTTCACTTCGCCCGGCGAGGGAGGCGTCTCCGACAGTTGGCGCTGCAACACGTTATCCCCGGTGAACACCACTTGTCCGGTCAGCAGTTCATACATGACCAATCCCAGGGCATAAATATCCGAGCGGGGATCCGCTTCCTTCCCGTTGATTTGCTCGGGGGCCATGTAACTGGGGGTGCCCATCACCACATTGGTGGCGGTGAGGCGCATGCCTTTTACTTTGGCCAGTCCAAAATCCATTAGTTTCACCAGCCCGCCCCGCGCGACAATGATATTGTCCGGCTTGATGTCGCGGTGGATGATGCCCGCCTGATGCACCACCTCGAGCGCCGCGCAGGTTTGCGTCATCAGGTTCACCGTTTCCCGCGGGTCCAGAGCCCCCTTGCTCATCCGGTAGGCATGCAGATTCTGTCCTTCGACATATTCCATGGCGATGTACGCCGCCCCTTCCTGAGTTCCGATGTCGTAAATGCTGACGATATTCGGGTGGGACACGCGGGCCGCGGCCTTCGCTTCCCGCACAAACCGCTGGCGGAACTCTTCGGAATCGTCAATGAGCGAACCCAGGAATTTCAGCGCCACGGGCCGGTCCAGTTGCGTGTCATGCGCGAGATATACCGTGCCCATGCCGCCCCGTCCGAGTTCCCGGTCCAGCCGGTACCGTTTTCCCAGGGTATTGGACACCATGTCCATCACCCCCGTCGGCTGGGACGGGCTGGAACTGGCTCCAGACGGGGCCGGCCCCATCTGCACCCGCATGGAAATTCGCGATTCGATCAGCGACAGCCGTTGCGATACATCCCGGAACTGCATGTCCACCGTCCGTATTTTTTGGAGCAGCCCCTTCGATTTTTCCAGATCGCCCAGTTGCTCATACGCCAGCGCCAGCATCCAGAAGTATTCCAGGTTGGCATTGGTGATGCGCGCACCGGTAAGGTGGTTTTCGAGGGCGGCGGCACAATGGGCGTAATCGCCGAGTTCATAGAAACAACGCCCCAGAAAACCGCGCGACTCATTAAACCGGGGATGAGTTTCCTTCACCTTTTGAAACAGCGGAATCGCTTTGTCCCATTTCCCCGCATGCACCAGGGCATACCCCGCGCCAAAGAATTCCCCTCCTTTTTCATAATAGCGCGCGGCAAGCACCGATTCCTTCAGTTTGGCGTAGCAGTCCCCCGTCTTCAGGTAGTCTCCCGCGCCTTCATAGGCCAACGCCGCTTCTTTCCACAGTCCCCGTGATTCATAGAACCGCGCGCCAATTTCGGAGGCTTCCTTCGTGCGTCCCGCTTCTTTCATGCAGCGCGCGGCGTCCTCCAGGCGGCCCAGCCGCACGTAAATTTCACCCGCCATGCCGGGATTGCCCCCTTCCCGGTAGAGTTTCGCCGCCAGATCACTGCGCTGCGCCGCATCAAAGCGCTTCGCCACTTCCGACAATACGGCGTTCAGATTTTCCTTTGGGATCGCGGCCCGGACTTTGTCTTCTTGCAGCGAGGCATAACACAGGTCAGCCGCCTTGATTTGCTGTTCCGCGCTGTCATTGGTGGTGGAAAAATAGCTGAAAAAAGCCTCGGCGGCCTCGGCCCATTTTCCGGCCTGCCGGTAGGCGTCGGCCATATTGGGGATATCATTGGCCCGCGCATAGGCTTTCGCGGCTCGGACAAATTTCCCTTTCTCCGCATAAAAACGGCCCGCCGTCGCATAATCCCCCGTTTTTTCCAGCCATTGCGCCGCCTTGAGGGTCTTTCCCGCGCGCGCCAGTTCAATGGCCCCGCGTTTCATATCCCCCGCTTTACGCCAGGCATAGGCCGATTCCTTGTGCCGGTTCAAGGAAGAAAATACTTCCGCCAGATGATCCCATTTTTTCCCTTTTTTCAGTTCCCGGATGGTGATCTCCGGATGCTGCGCGGCTTCCAACTTTTCCACAAAGCGCGAATCTTTTGTGGCATACGCCTCTTCCTTGTCAATGACCGGCTCCGCTTCCTCCCGGAATTTTCGGCTGCGGTACACCGACCGTATCCGCAAATAAATCTCGTAAATAATCAGGAGCAGCACCAGCGTAAAACCGATTTTCCAGGCCGCTTCCTTCCACCCGGTTTGCTCCTCGAGATTAAACGCCCGCTCAACCCATATCAGAATGCGCCCCAGGATGCCGTTCCAATACACCCCCAAAAGCACTTTGAAAAAACCCATGATAAACCTCCTTCCCGGCAATCGTTCGACGATATCCTAGAACAGCACGCCCCGCTTGTCAACCAGACCTGATCGTTCCTGGGCGATGGACCCCTTGTCTCCAAACATGGATTGCCTTCCCATTCTGATCCCTCCTCTAAGGGTTTTTTTCTTGAAAGTATGCCGCCATCCGGTGCACAATACGTCCGCGTTGTTGATACGTGATTGGCAATGAGGCCATATAGCGCCGATGGGATATGGAGGCTAAGCAGCCGTTTCTGTTATACTTAGCCGTACTTTCGGGCCATGTGGGAGGTTAGTTCGTTGCGATATGCCATAATTTCCGATGTCCACGCCAACATAGATGCGCTGGAACCGGTCCTGGACAAGATTGAATCCATGCAGGTGGATCAAATCATCTGTTTGGGCGATGTTGTCGGCTATAACGCCATGCCGAACGAATGCGCCGACATTCTGCGCGAACGAAACGTCCCCACCATTTTAGGAAATCACGATGCCGTGGCCTGCGGGTTGGAGGAGCCTTGGGGGTTCAATCCCGTCGCCTTGGCCGCCGCCATGTGGACCCGCGAACAGCTCAGCGATGCCAATATGGAATGGCTGCGCAATCTTCCCGATGCGCTTAATTTCGGCGGATTTGTGGTGGTGCATGGCGCCCCGAAGAACCATAATACCTATCTCTTTTCCTGGGAAGACATTCTGCCCCATCTCTATTTTCTGGAGGAACAGAATTGCAGCATCTGCATGATGGGGCATACGCATAATCCGGGGATATTCTCGGCGGACGGCGTCTACAGCGTGGACGATGACAGCCGGTTCCCGCTCGGCGAGGAAAAATGCTTCTTTATCAATCCGGGGTCGGTGGGCCAGCCACGCGACGCCAATCCGCACTCCGCCTTTGGCATCCTCGACACCGAAGCGGACCACTACGAGCAAATCCGCGTTGCTTATCCGGTGGATAAGGCGGCGCGGCGAGTTATCGAAGCCGGGCTGCCCCCGTTCCTTGCGGAGCGGCTGGCGCTGGGACGGTAGAGGAAGATTATTTTGCGAAAATCCAAGATCAACCGAAAAACAAAAGAAACGCAAATTGCGGTTTCCCTTGTGGTGGATGGAAAGGGTCAGGCCGAGGTCAATACGGGCGTGGGCTTTTTTGACCACATGCTGAACCATCTTGCCCGTCACGGAATGATGGATATTGCCGTGGCCGCCAAGGGTGATCTGCACATCGATCCGCACCATACGGTCGAGGATGTGGGCATTTGCCTGGGCAAGGCATTGTTGGAAGCCATTGGCGACGCCAAAGGCATGACCCGGTTTGGGCATGCCGTGGTGCCCATGGACGAAGCCTTGGCCGAAGCCGCCGTCGATATCAGCGGACGCCCCTTTCTGTCGTTCAACGCCGATCTGCCCCGCGGACGAGTGGGTGAGTTTGACGTCGAATTGACCGAAGAGTTTCTGCGGGCCCTGTCCGTGAACGCGCGCATGACCGTGCATATCGTCTTGCGGTACGGTAAAAACGCACACCACTGCATTGAAGCCATTTTTAAGGCCTTCGCCCGCGCGTTGGGCGAGGCGCTACGGAACGACCCGCGCGTCAACGGCGTGCCCTCTACGAAAGGAATGCTCGAAACGTGATTGCCATTATTGATTATGGCATGGGAAACCTCCGAAGTGCCCAAAAGGGCTTCGAGTGTGTAGGCCATGAAGCAATCGTTACCGATGATCCCGAGGTCATTCGACGGGCCGATGCCGTCGTCCTCCCAGGAGTCGGTGCCTATAAAGACTGTTATGAAGGCCTTCGGGACCGTGGTTTAATCCCTGTCGTTCACGATGCCGCCGCCAGCGGGCGTCCGTTTTTGGGTATTTGCGTCGGTTTGCAGTTGCTTTTCGAATCCAGCGAAGAAGGGCCATGCGAGGAAGGTCTGGGCATCTTCAAAGGCCGCGTGGTGCGTTTTCCAAAAGCTTCGGAAACGGGCTTGAAAGTTCCGCATATGGGCTGGAACCGCCTTCAACCGGTCCAGGGCCGGACGTGTCCGCTGTTGGCGGAGGCCGGGCCGTCCCCGTTTGCCTATTTTGTTCATAGTTACTATGCGGAGCCAAAAGATGATACCATTGTATTGGCGGCGTGCGAGTATGGCGTGACGTTTCCCGCGCTCGTGGGCCGGGGCAATGTATTTGCCGTGCAGTTTCATCCGGAGAAGAGCCAAACGGATGGGTTGGCCATTTTGCGGGCCTTTGGTAACTTACGAAAAGGATAGGGGAAATGTTTCGACGAATACTGGTTCCCACGGATGGCAGTGAAGCGGCCGCGATAGGAGTGCGCTATGCCATTGCCTTGGCCGTGCGGCACCCCGTGGTCCTGCATGGACTCCATGTGGTGGATGTGAAGCTGCTGGAAGGTCCCTTCCTGCGCGATCTGTCCGCTTCCCTGGGCACCGCACCCTATGTGAACTATCAGAACAACATTTCCATGATACTCGAGGAGCGCGGCCGTGCCGCCCTTGCGGCGTTCCAGGAAGCCTGTGAAAAAGTCCGGGTATCCTGTGAAACCACCTTGACCACGGGAATTGTGCCGCGGACCATTGTGGAAGCTGCGGGATTGTCGGATTTGGTGATTCTCGGACGGTGTGGAGAGCATAGCCAGTGGCTGGAAGGCCTTATCGGTTCCACTACGGAAGCTGTGGCGCGGCGCGCCGCCCAGCCGGTGCTGGTTACAGGCGTCGAGCAACCCGGCTTTGAACGTTTTGTCGTGGCGTACGACGGCTCACAGTATGCGCGGCGCGCCCTGAAAACCGCCGCCGCCATGGCGGAACGATGGGAAATGGCCATCCACCTGCTGGTGGTTGGGGAATCCAACGCCTTAATCCTGTTGGAGGAAGCACGGGCCTATTTCCAGGCCTATCCAGTCACTGTGGAGTATAACGCGCGCACGGGCGATCCCGCGGAACAAATTGTGCACTACGCACGGGAATGTGCGGCGGATTGCATTGTCATGGGCGCGTATGGCCACTCCAAGGTGCGCGAACTGGTTCTTGGAAGTACCACCGCGTATACGATGAATCATGCACCATGCCCGGTGCTTTTGACACGATAACCAGGCTGAAATGTAGATGAAGGAAAATGGAGAGAAAACATGCCCGATAAGGATTTAGTGGAACAGATTGTGTCATGTGTGGGCGATTTGCCCGCCATGCCGGCGATTGTAGCCGAAGTCTTGAAGGCCACGGATGATCCCAAGAGTGATATTGCCCGGATCAGTGACGCCATTCAGGAAGACCCCGCCATGACTGCTAAAATCCTCCGGGTCAGCAATTCCTCCTATTACGGGATGAAACAATACGTCGGAACGCTCAAACTCGCCGCCGTGATTCTGGGCGTCCGAGAAATACGGAATATTGTCCTCGGCATCTCGGTATTCGAGGCGATTAAAAGCGACAAAACAGATGCCACCCTAGTCCAGGATATCTGGGACGTTTCGCTGAAAGTGGCCTCCATTGCCAAGAAACTGGGCGAATCCATGGGCTTGGGGCTGCAAGGCGAGGAGTTCATTTCAGGGCTCTTGTGCAATATCGGCAAGGTGGTGTTGCTGCATAATCTTGGCAAAGTCTACCCGCCCATTCTGCGGGAATGTGGGAATAACTGGCGCGCCCTGTGCAACGCCGAATTGCAGGAATTGGGCTGTGATCACGCCGACCTCGCCATGGCCCTTGCCACACGCTGGAATCTGCCGCAGGGCCTTGCCGATGCCCTCTGGCTCCAATATCCCCGCCCGGATACCCCCCTCACAAAGGCATCGAATCCCCCGCTGGCCGCCGTGCTCCGGATTTCGAAAATGGCTGTAAATGACAATTTTGACAGCGAAGAACCGCTCGCCTGCCTCCATGACGCGGAGGCATGGGAGTTGCTCGAAAAAGTAAAAAATCCTATCCCGCGCGAACAACGCCGCGCATTTCTTCACGAGCAGATTCAGAATCTGAAAGAGGTTCCCAATCTTCAGATGTGATGCGGTTGCGCAGAACGGCGTCTCTTCGCCATAATTTCGAGGAATCAAGACGAGTAAAGGCAACTGAGGTAAGGTATGGCCGGCAAGGAAAAAATCGCTTTTGTCCGTTCAAAAGACTTTGAATCCATTGAGGATGATCTCACGGAAGCGCTCAATGGCCTGGAGGAGGCGAATGACCGCATCCTAAAACTTCTGGAAACGGAGAAACCGCCTGTGGCGATTGACTCCGCCCCCGCAGAATCGTCGGAACTGCCGGAACTGGATGTGACGCCGGCGGACGAGTCTTCGGTGTGAGACCCCCACGACCCCGGTCGTATACCCCGGCTCTCCGATGAATGAGCGTCCTTTGCACATACTGATGACCGATCCGCACCTGCGTGGGGGCGGACAGGTCAGCTATGTGGTCCGGTTAGCAGGGGAACTCGTCCGATTGGGGCATCGAGTCGTGATCGGCTGCAAACCAGACAGTGTGCTGGCGGAACTGGCCGTGAAGGCGGGCGCAGAGGCCTATAACCGGTTCATTTTCAAAGGCGGGGTGCGGCCCCATGCCTGGGTCCACGATCTCCAGCAAATCCGCCGTTATATCCGGGAACGCAAACCGGACATCCTCCATGTGAGCGGATCGCAGGACCATTGGATCTGCGCCTTGGGAAACCGGTCGTTGGGGCGGCCGGTGTGCCTGGTGCGCACGCGGCACAACACTTATCCCGTAAAAGATAATTGGCCCAATCGCGTCTTAAACCAGCGCTGGACCGATTACAGCATTGTCGTGTGCGATACGGTGCGGCAGACGCTCGCCGCACAGAAAACCTTTGATTCCGGGCGGATGTGTGCCATTCACAATGGTGTGGACCCGCAACAATACCAGCCGGTTCCCGAGGCGCGCGCCAGCGCCCGCACGGAATTTGCCTATGACGACGACCATATTGTGTGCGGGATTGCCGCGCGGCTGGTGCCCGCCAAGGGGCATGAATTTCTCTTCAGGGCTTTGGCCCAACTGATAAACGAATTCCCGAATCTGCGGCTGCTGGTGCTCGGCCAGGGAGACCTCGAACCCGAGTTGCGCCGTTTGGCGAAAGACCTTGGTATTGCCGGCATTGTGCGGTTCGCAGGCTTCAGAAACGACATGCCGCGCTGCACCCAGGCCTTTGACATCGGGGTTCTTCCGTCCATTGATTGCGACACCTCTTCCTTTAGCTTGAAAGAGGAAATGGCCGCGGAAATACCCGTGGTCGCCTCGGATCATGGCGGGCTTCCCGAAATTGTCAGCGATGGCGTGGAAGGATTTGTCGTTCCGGCGGGCGCGGTGGAACCCCTGGCACAGGCCCTGCGCCGGTTGATGCAGGACACCGAACTGCGTCAGAAGATGGGCCGCGCGGGCCGGCGGCGCGTACTTCAGGATTTTTCCGTGCAGGTTTTTGCTCAACGTACCCTTGACGCCTATCGAAGGGCCTTGGAATTGCATCATGAACATTCTGCACATTGATGAACAACTCGGATGGCGCGGGGGAGAGCAGCAGGCCAGTTGGCTCATGCAGGGGCTGGCCAAACAGGGCCACCGCATTCTCATCGCCGCGCGCCCCAAAGGAGAATTCCTCCGCGCGGACCATGGAGGCATCAACGCCGCGCGAATCGCGTTGCCGTTCCTAACGGAACTTGATCCATGGACCATTGTAAAACTTGCGCGGGTGGTACGGAACGAAAGGGTGGACGTCCTGCACGCGCACAGCAGCCATGCTCATGCCACCGCCATTTACGCGCGGGCATTGGCCGGACGCGGAAAAGTGGTGGTGTCCCGCCGGGTCAGTTTCGCGCCCAAGCCCAACCGGTTCAACCGATGGAAATACAACCAGCCGGATATATTCATTGCGGTATCGGGCGAAGTGGGCAACGTGCTCCGCGCCTATGGCCTGCCTGACCACAAGGTCGTGGTGGTGTATAGTTCCGTCGATTTGAACCGGCTCAACGTTGAGCCGCTGTCCCGGAAGGAATTGGGGGTTCCCGAAGACTGCCCATTGCTCGTTTCCGCCGGCGCACTGGTGGGGCACAAAGATCATGACACCTTACTGGAGGCGTTGCCCAAGGTGCTTGAACGCTTTCCCGGCGTGCGCGTGCTTATCGCGGGCGAAGGCGTGCTGCGCCTGCAAATTGAGGCGAAAATCAAGGTACTGCGGCTCGCCCATGCCGTGACCCTGCTCGGTCATCGAAAAGACGTTCCTCGGCTTACCCGCGCCGCCGACCTCTACGTCTCCTCAAGCTGGTCCGAAGGCCTGGGCACCTCCGTGCTCGAAGCCCTTGCCTGTGAAACCCCTGTTGTGGCCACGGTCGCCGGGGGTGTGCCCGAAATGGTTCTGCCCGGCAAGACCGGCTATCTCGTGCCGAACCGGGATCCGGAAGCGCTCGCCGAAGCCATCATTGCGAGCCTGAGCAACCGGGAACAGGCCCGTGCCATGGCCCGCGCCGGACGCGAACTCGTGGAGCGCCAATTCATCACTGAACGCATGGTCGAAGGCACCTTGCGCGTCTATGAGACGCTGATGCAGGATAAAGGGGCCGCAACCCAACAGGAAACCGATTCATGAGTACCGTGACCGTGCTGACCCTCATCCCCAATGCCGGGGACCGGCTCCCGCGATGCCTCGAAAGCGTCCGCTGGGCCGATGACATCTTCTGCGTTGTCGATCCCCGGACCAACGACGGCTCCGAGGACGTCGCCCGTTCCTTCACCCAGCATGTTGTCACCCACGAGTACATCAACGCCGCCAACCAGCGCAATTGGGCCATCCCGCAGATTACCACCGAATGGACCCTCGTCCTCGACGCCGACGAATGGCTTTCCGATGCCCTGATTGCCAAGATCAAAGAAATCATCCAGGACCCAAACAGCCTCGACGGGTACTCCATCAAACGCATGTCCTATTTTTTCGGCAAATTAATCCGGCATTGCGGCTGGCACCACGACTACAACATGCGCCTCTTCCGCACGAAAAAGGGCCGCTACCTCGAACAACGCGTGCACTCCAAAGTGGTCGTGGACGGTTCCACAGGCCAAATCCACGAAGAAATGTACCACGACGCCTACCGCACCTTTGAAGAATACTTCGCCACCTTCCAGCGATTCACCACCTGGGGCGCCCAAGACGCCTATGACAAAGGAAAACGCGCCCGCTGGGTGGACATCACTCTCCGCCCCCTCCTGCGTTTCATCAAAATGTACCTCATCCGCCAGGGCTTCCGCGATGGATACCACGGGGCCGTCCTCTGCGGACTCGCCGCCTGCTCCGTCTTCACCAAATACGCCAAACTCTGGAACCTCGAACGCCTCCACCAAGAATCCCTCCGGGAGGGGAAGTAGGCGTTTTTTTGTCCACTTCGTGGTTCGAAGGGTTGATTTCAGGGTAACGACTTTCATAAGATTATCTCACATAAACAAGACACATAGTTTGCGTTGTGCCACGGCCCAGGGAACTGGAGAATTCGCCGTGCGGCGAAGTTGCGGGGCGAAGTACTTGGTTGTATTGTTTGACCAAGATTGCTGAGGAATCCGTCTGAATGTCCAAGAAGGCAGCCGCAGCACGCTTCGCCGCATAGGAGCATGTATGCGAAAAATCGACAAGACAACCATCCAAGTCCAGGGGAAAACCATCACCATTCTCAACCGAGGCGTTGACGACTACATTTCCCTGTCCGATATTGCTCGTTACCGGGACGCCCAACGGACCGACTATATCATTCAGAACTGGTTGCGGAATCGTAATACCATCGAGTTTTTGGGGATATGGGAGGGCCTCAACAACCCCGTGTTTAATTCCATCGAATTCGATGGGTTTAGAAACCAGGCCGGCATTAACAGCTTCATCCTTACCCCAAAGCAATGGATTGAAAGGACTTCCGCCATTGGACTGGTCTCAAAGCCAGGACGGTATGGTGGCACCTATGCGCACAAGGACATCGCCTTTGAATTTGCTTCCTGGATATCGGTCGAGTTCAAACTCTACCTTATCAAGGAATTTCAGCGGCTCAAGGAAGACGAAAACCGCCGCCTCTCGCTCGCCTGGAATCTAAATCGCACCCTGTCCAAACTCAACTACCACATTCACACCGATGCCATTAAAGCCCGCCTTATCCCCCCCGAAGTGACTCCCGAACAGGCTGCCATTACCTATGCCAATGAAGCGGACATCCTCAATGTGGCCCTCTTTGGGCAGACCGCAAGGCAATGGCGTGATCAAAACCCCGCCCTGGAGGGCAACATGCGTGATTATGCCACGATCGAGCAATTGCTGGTCCTGGCCAATATGGAGAGCATGAACGCGGAACTTATCCACATGGGGCGGACGCAAGGGGATCGGCTCAAACATCTCAACGAGATAGCCATCCGGCAGATGCAGGTGCTCACTGCGGCCCCGGCAATTAAGCAGATCAAGGAATAGCCCTGCTCGACACCAACCCCAAATGCCGCATCGATACCCCGCGCCACATCATCGTTGACGTGATCGATCCTAAGAAGACCGAGACGGTGTTTGACCCGGCTTGTGGCATTGTGGGGGTTCATTGTCTTTTGCTGTAAGCACATTCTCAAGGCCAACACCGACAAGAAGGCAGCAGCTCTCCTCACCATGGCGAAAAAGGCCGCCTCTCGCAGAATATAAAGGCTACGACATCTCTGATATGGTCCGTTTCTCCCTGGTGAACCTATGTGCACGGTTTCGCCGTCCTTATTTCACAAGCAGCAGTAAATGAAATTCAACCACAGGGTGAAAAGACCTTGGTAAGAACGCTATACTACGGACTCTTCGGAATGAACACCCCACGTATCCATGGGTACGGTTATGAGTCTGGTACGTTTTGAAAATATATCGAAGGCGTTTGCGAGCGAGCCCATCCTGGAAAATATTGATTTCCGGGTCGAGGAGGGCGAGCACATCGGCTTGATTGGCCGCAATGGCACGGGAAAATCCACGATTTTCCGTCTGATTACCGGTGAAATCACGCCGGAGAGCGGTGTTATCGAACGAATGCGGAAGGCCAAAATTGCGTGCTTGGCGCAGTTGCCGCAGGTGGATGGGAAGGCGACGATTTTTGATGTCGTGTTGCACTCGTTCCAGGAATTGCTGAGTCAGGAGCATGAATTGTCGCGGTTGGAGGAACGGATGGCGCGGGGGGATGAAGACGCTCTGCACGAATACAGCGTGCTTCAGGAAGTGTTCACGTTGCGGGGGGGGTATGAATTCCGCACGAACATCAAGCGGGTGTTGCAGGGGCTGGGGTTTCATCCAAATGAGTTTGACCTGCCGTATCATGCGCTGAGCGGCGGGCAGCGCACGCGGCTGATGTTGGCGCTGGTCCTGTTGCAGGACGCCGACCTCCTCCTGCTCGACGAACCGGAAAACCATCTCGACCTCGAAGCCCGTGAATGGCTGGAGGAGTATCTGAAGGCGTCGAAGGCGGCGATTGTGATTATTTCCCACGACCGTAAAATGCTCAATGAAGTGGTGACACGGATTGTGGAGGTGGAGCGGGGCCAACTTTTCAACTATACCGGCAATTATGACGGATACCTGAAAGCCAAAGCGCTTTTGCGTGAACAGCAGCAGAAAGCGTTTGAACGTCAACAGGATTTTATTCGTAAGGAAGAGGCTTGGATTGACCGGTTCCGTTACAAAAACACCAAGGCCCGCCAGGTGCAGAGCCGCATCCGCCGCCTGGAGAAAATGGAAATGGTGGAAGCGCCGCCCCCGGAAGCGAGCGATGTCACGTTTGCGATGGGGGAGGTGGTGCGGAGCGGGGCGGTGGTGCTGGACGTGCAGAACATCTCCATGGGCTATGATCGTGCGGACCTGTATCACGATGTTTCGTTTCAGGTGCAGCGGGGCGAGCGTGTGGGGATTATCGGCCCGAACGGTTCCGGGAAGACGACGATGCTTCGGCAAATGGCGGGAGCATTGCAGGGGCGCGGGGGCGAGGTAAAGCTGGGACACAAAGTCACCATGGGATTTTATGATCAACATCACGAAAGCATGAACCGGGCGAGTGATATCTTGAATGAGATTTGGGCCGTGAAACAGGAATGGGTGCCGCAACAGGTGCGCTCGTATATGGGGAAATTTTTGTTTACGGGGGAGGATGTCTTCAAACCTATTTCAACGTTGAGCGGGGGTGAACTCAGCCGCACGGCCATGGCGAAGCTCATTCTAAGCGAGCCGAATCTGCTGCTGTTGGATGAACCGACCAATCATCTGGATATTGCGTCGAGGGAAGCCTTGGAAACCGCACTTCTCGAATATCCCGGGGCCATCGTCATGGCGAGTCATGACCGGGCGCTCATCGACAAGATGGTGGACAAGCTGGTCATCCTTCAGGACGGAAAGGCGGAGGTGCATCTGGGGAATTACTCGCATTACCGGTGGAAGCATCAGCAGGCGCTTGAAGCGGAAGAACAGAAAAAAACGGAGGATGTTCTCAAAATACGGCGGGTGCAGGAGGAGCGTCAGGAGAAAAAGGCGCGCGAACGGCAGAACCGGAAGCAGCAGCGGCAACTGGAACAACTCGAACACGATATCGAGAGCATGGAAGAGCTTATTGAGAGTTACCACGAGAAATTCGCTTCCGTGGATCCGGCGGATTATCAGGCCACACAGCAGTTGACGGAAGAATATGAGGGACTGAAGGCGGATTTGCAGGGATTGTATGAGGAGTGGGAAGAATTGATAGAAGAGTAGTTTTGTATGCGAGAGATTCGTCGGGGACTCCTCGCAATGACACGAGGGGAATCAGGCCGGTTCTTGAATATGCTTCACCAATTCTTTTTTCACCGGATAGATGCGCCGGCCATACTGGATATAGTAATACGCATCCTTTTCCACCACACGGTCGGCGGGCTGGGTCAGGCCGCTGGTAAAATGAACGACGTAGCGGTCCGTGTCCGCGATCAGGACGGGCGGCGGCGCGGTGGCGCCCGGCACGCGTGCCACCTGTTCGGAACGCACTTTGGCCCCGCTGCTTTTGAACCAGCGCTGAAAGTTCAACACTTTTTTAACATAGTTCTTGGTTTCGTCGTAGGGCGGAATGCCGTTGTATTGTTTCACAGCCTCGGGTCCCGCGTTATAGGCGGCCACGGCCAGAGTGCGGTCGTGAAAGAGGTCCATCATCTTGGCGAGGTATTGCGTGCCGCCCGCGATATTCTGTGCGGGATCAAAAATGTTGGTGACACCCATCTCGGCGGCGGTGCCGGGCATTAACTGCATCAGCCCGCGCGCGCCTTTGCTGGATACGGCGTTGGGATTGAAATTGCTCTCGGCTTTAATCACCGCATACACCAGGTCTTCATCGAGACGGTACGTGGTGGCGTACGTGTGAATGAGTTCCTGAATGCCCGAGGCGGGATACTGGCTGGCGGAGGCGTAGCCGCGGTATTGCAGCGGCACGGCGATGGGCTGGTAATGAATGTCCACTTCCACAAAGCTGGGATTCACACGGTATTTTTCCGGCGTATTGGTGAACGTGATGCTGCCATCGCGTTCCATGAATTGATGAAGGTGGGTCTTTTTCCGCTTTTCAACCGCAGCTTCGCTTTTTTGGGGTTTCTTTGATGACGGAGCCGTGTTTTTTGCTTCCGGATTCGCCACTGAATCCGCCGTTTTTGCCGCGGAGTCCGTTTTGGGGAGGTCTTTGGTGGAGTCTTTTTTGGAGGATTCGGAACTTCCCGCCCAAGAGGAAGCTGTCAAAAAACACAGGGCCATGACGCCGCCCAACATCACCCAGTCTATTCGCATGCATTTGTTCATCATCATTTGTGCATAGTATACCCGGAGCTGCAATTTTACTCAATAACCCACTGCTATGAACGCGGAAAGCGGGATGTTTTGGGACAGGCCTCCGGCACGTTTTCCGTATATTTCTGGACAAAGGGCCCGCCTATTCAGTATAGTGCGGTGCGTTTGGATGAATTGCAACCTTCAAGAGGAAAGTTACCCATGAAATCGCGTTTGCCATCGGCTGTTTTTGTTCTTCTGCTCGGGCTTTTACTGTTTCCGCTGGTGGCGGGCGCGGATGAATTGGCGGAAAAGGGCCGCACGGTGTTTGATAAAAACAAAGCGGCGGTGGTCACCGTGGAAGCGGTGATTAGCATGTCGTTTGGCGGCGAAGAGGGCGAACAACCGGCGTTTGCGAATGGCGCCGTGATTGATCCCATGGGCTTGACGGTGGTGTCACTGGCGCTGCTGGACCCGGTGTCCATGGCGGACAGCATGGGGGAATTGCCGGGGGAGGTCACGAGCAAAGTGGTGTCCCTGAAAATCATCGGCGGGAACGGCACGGAAATCGACGCGGAAGTGGTGTTGCGCGACAAGGATTTCGGGCTGGCCTTTGTGCGTCCGGTGGAAAAACCCAAGGAGTCGCTGCCTTTCATCGACTTGGGCGCGGCGGGCAAACCGCAGGTCCTCGACATGGTGGTCGTGATCACGCAGCTTAGCCAAGTGGCGCGGCGGGCGCATTCGGTGTTCCTGGAACGCGTCGAGACGGTGGTCGAGAAACCGCGCACGTATTACGTGCTTGGGCAACACCGGATGGAGGATGTATTGTCGTCGCCGGTGTTCACGCTGGACGGAAAAGTGGTGGGTTTTGGGGCCATGCGGGTAGTCAAAGGAAAACAATCCGGCGGGTCGCAGCGGGACAATATGCTGGTGACCGTGGTGGCGGCGGCGGATATCAAGGACGCGGCCACGCATGTGCCGCCGATTGGCGCCAAAGTGAATGAGGCGGAGAGCAAGGCGGGCACGCCCGCGCCGGCCGAAGATGCGGCGGGGAATGACGGGAAAAAGAGCGAGAATCCGAATGAGGTGACCATTCCGGCGGAAAAGTGAGCCATCGGGTTTCAGTGGCGGGTGCGATCACTTATTGACGCATCACAGGGCGAAACAGCCGAGCCCGTAATGCCGGTTCCCGCAGCACGGCGGCCTGTAAAAATGAAAAGCTGTAGGTGAGATGGCCTTCATAGCCGCAGGTGTTGCCTTGCCAGTCGAAAAATTCAGCGCCGTTGGGGTAGGCGTCAATGACGCCGTTCTGGAATGCGCCGCCGTTGGGAAATACGCCGCGCTTTTGTCGAGACAGCATGGCGTTCAATATGCGATCCGCCTTTTCGTTCTCATCCACCATGTAGAGGGCGGTCATGAAATGCACGGCGTCGCTCACACAACAACCGCCGTTGAGATATTTTCCGAAGGTGTCTGTTCCGTCCTCGCGTTCCGGCGCGCCGCAAATGCTGGCCGCCGGTTTTCCGGGTTTTGGTTGCAGGTAATCCCCTTTGCGGACTGGGACCAGCGTCAGGGGCACACCGATTTCAAAGTTGGAGAAGCCAATCTCTTCGATCTTTTTCCATAATCGCAACAGGATTTCGCGCGCGGATTGTGTGTCCACCAGCCCGTATTCGATCGCCAGGGCGTTGATCATGGGGGAAGCAAGATTATGAAGTTCACCATCTTCACTCTTCCACCAAACGATCCATCCGGTCGATGCGTCAAAGAACGTGGAGGAAAACACCGCCTTCAGCCGATCCGCCAATTGAGTATAGCGGCCCTGTTGTTCCTTACGTTCGACCTTTGCCTCCAAGTCCGCAAGACAGCGCCACGCACGGTACGTTAATTCATTACTGTAGGCATCCTTAAATCCCGCGTTGATGGTGTCATAGGCGGAAGCGCTTCGCGCCGGATCCACTAGTGAACCGTAATTCCCGCTATGCGTGCATTCCACCAGCCCATCCTTATCGGTATCGCGTTGGGCGAGATAGTCTGCCACAAATTCCAGCCGCTCGATATGACGCCGGAGCCAATCGAGGTCGTTGGTGCATTCCACATAATCCCAGGCGGCGATGATTGGGCTCGCATTCGCATCCAGCATGTCGCCGTACTCCCAATACGCCACCACTTCCCCCGTAGGCCGTGTTTTGTGGAGTATCCAATACTCCACCGTCCGGCGCACCTGGGCCGCCAGCGAAATATCCCCTGTGGCGTTGGGCGTGAAGAAAGCCTGATCCGCATACATATGAATAAGACAGCTCACCGGATCGCTGATGACATTATTCGAGAGTATTCCGGGAGGTGCGCTGAAAGAACGGTTCTGATCGCCCCAGCGTGCGCTGGGTTGCAAGATGTTGAGCCAGCCCCGGCGCACGTCGCGCCATCGGGTTTCATCGCTGAAACCGGCGGGGATGGGCAAGTATGCGGGATCGAATTGCAGTGTGCAGGGTTTATTCGCGCCATCGAGCGAAAGATTAAAGAGAACGTCAACCGTATGTTCCTTGCGGCTCCCTTCAAGCTTGCCCATAAGCCCTGGAGTGTCCGGCGATTTTACGAGAATCTGGCCGAAATCAGGTGCGCATAGGAGGATGGGCAGGGTAAAACTGCCGTCGTCATTCCATTTTTTGGGAAAGACGGTGGTGGCGGCGGCTCGTGCATCAAAAGGGAAACGCAGCCGAACTGAGATTGCGTCCTTGCCGGAAAACCGCATGGTCATGCGTCCATCGCCTTGTTCAATGTCCCAGGTGATTTCCTGTTTTGCGAAGGTGTAGCGGCATGTTTTTTCGGAGAAGGTGTCATGTTTCGAAAATTTTGGTGATTTCCATTCTCCTTTTTTTTCAACATGAAGTGTGACGGGCGATCTCAGGAGGTTCATCGCCGCGCGGGTTCCGCCTTCGGTGTCCCAGCTCAGAACAGGTATTGCCGCACAGTCCAACAAGGTCTCGACACGCAATACCGATGTGGGTTCTTCTGATGCGGCATTCTGGAGGGAAAGTGCGGCGATCAACGCCATTGCCAAGTATTGTATACATGTCATAATGTGTTCTCAGTCAGTTTGTTTTCCGGACGGTGACCCATTGTGGACCCGTGCCGTCCGCCGTAATTTCCAAGCGCCCATTGCCTACGGGGAGATTCTCGATGCTGAATTTCCATACGCCGCTGTTGCCGGGAAGGCTTCCCTTTATTTCAATGCCGTTCAACCGGAAACAGCTCTCCCGGTTCTTTTCACTGGCCGGAAATTCTGCTTCCATTTCATACGCCCCGGCAGTGGCCACCATCACCTCCCAATAACCGGTATTCCCGTCATGCCAACTTTCCGCACCGCGCCAATCCTGCCGGGTGAGCACCACCGGGTTTTCATGAGAGGTGCCAAGGTGAATGCGGGGTGGAGCGAATCCGCGTGTGGCGCTAACATCGTTGAACCATGCATCATAGCGCTCCCTCAGCATAGCAACGACTTCAGGATGCTCGACGGCGATGTCCTTTTCCTCCCCCGGATCATTCACCAGGTCATAGAGTTCTTTTCCATCCACGAGTTTGTGTTGTTGTGTCAACACCGCACAGTTAGTGTAAGGTTTGGGTTCATCCCCGCGATGCCATTGGAAAAACAACGTGCGCTCCGGCCAATCGCAAACGGGATTCTCCATGAGCGGCAACAGGTTCTTTCCATCCAATGAGACCCCATCGGGGACGGGCGCGCCGCACGCGGCAAGCAGCGTGGGAAAGAGGTCAATATGCGCGGCGATGCGATCAATGTCGCAGGGCTTGGCAAAGCGCTCCGGCCAGCGTATAAAACACGGTACGCGGATTCCGCCTTCATACACCATGCCTTTCTTGCCGCGCATCCCGGCATTGAAGCGGGTTGAACCTTGCGGGATGGCGGAACCGTTATCCGTCATGAAAATCACGATGGTGTTTTCCGATAGTTTCAGGCGTTCCAGTGTATCCAGCACGTACCCCACATTTTCATCGATGTTGGCAATCATGCCGTAAAACTTGGCCGTCTTTTCCGGCAAGCCTTTCGCCAGAAAGGGGGCGCTGTAGCGATCCTCGACAATGAGGGGTTCATGCGGCGCATTGAAGGCCAGATAGACGAAAAACGGGTTGGCGGCGTTCTTCTCAATATACTCCAGGGCGGCATGGGTGAAGATGTCCGTACAATAGCCTTTGCCATGAAAATCTTCCCCGTTATGTTTAAGGAGGGGATCGAAATAGCTGTTGTTGCGCGGTTCGGAGGGCTGACAGATGCCGCCGCCTTTGTGCACCAGGGACTCCTGAAAACCCTGATCCATCGCACGCATGGGATAGTTATCGCCCAGATGCCATTTACCGAAGATACCCGTTCGATATCCCTGCGCGGCGATCGCCTCCGCCAGCGTCACTTCCTCCGGGCACATCATCGAACGGCCCTGATAGGTGTCCACTACCCCCGTGCGGTAATTATACCGTCCCGTCATCAGGCTGGAACGGGTCGGCGAACACACCGGGCTTGCATGAAATCGGGTAAAACGGATGCTCTGTGCATGAAGCCGATCCAGGTTGGGAGTCTGAATGTCCGGATTGCCATGACACCCCATATCCCCATAGCCTTGATCATCCGTAAGGATGAGCACGATGTTGGGCCGGCGCGCGGTGGGTGTGGGCGCTTCCGCGGCATGTACTTCCCATGGAATCACGGCGGCGGTGGACAGAGCGGCCTTGAGAAACGTTCTGCGGTTCGGTGTATTCATCCGTGCATCCTTTTCTTTCAAGGTTGCCATGAGGTTGATTGTGCGAGTATAGCAGAAACCTTTGTCGGTAATATGCAATATCCAGGGAGGTTGAGAATCTTCCCCGCGAATTGTGGTGGAATGTGCCGAATACGCTGGCTCCTGTGTTCTTCACCCAGCAAGAGTGAAATGTGGTTAGCCGGAGGTCGTGTCCCCGAGACCTCCGGAAACGTTGCCTCTCTCCTTATATCTTTGACCCATTTTAGGGGTCACCCAAAAATAACGGACGATACTCATCTTATGGAACGTGGCCGCGGGATATGCTATTTTTGATTCAATACACTCAATTGAACGAACAATTGCGAGGCGGTTACACATCGAGGGTATGTGCCATGAAATGTTCACGGCGTGATTTTGTATTGGGCTCCGGCGGTATGGTCTTGAGCGCTTCTATCTTGGGGGCGGATGTGCCGCTGCCAAATCATGAAGAACAGGCCCTGTATAGCACCAAAGCGATCCAGGCGGATGTCCTGGTCGCGGGCGGCGGATTGGCCGGCGTATGCGCCGCCATTGCCGCCGCGCGAAACGGCGCCTCGGTAGTGTTTGTACAGGACCGTTCCCGGCTGGGCGGCAATTCCAGCAGTGAAATCCGCATGCATGTGTGTGGCGCAAATCATTCCAAGGCTTTGGCGCGCTGGCGCGAGACCGGCCTGATCGAGGAATTGAAACTCACCGAAGCCGCCACCAATCCGCAACGCTCGTTTCACATTTGGGATTTGATTCTCTACGACAAAGTAGTCTCGGAACCCAATATTACCCTCCTGCTGGACACTGCTGTTGTGGACGCCGAAGTAAGAGGGGAATTCGTTACAAAAGTCACCGCCATCTGTCCTTTGGTGGAAACGCGCTGCGAAATCGAGGCGAAATTCTTTATTGACTGCACAGGCGACGGGAAACTTGCGGCGGCGGCCGGGGCAAAGCATATGCGGGGCCGTGAAGGACGTGGCGTCTATGGGGAATCCCTGGCTCCGGAGCAAAGCGACGCGAAAACCATGGGCAACAGCCTGATGTTCTTCGCGAAGCGTCATGATCAGCCCATGCCCTTCACACCCCCGGCCTGGGCGCGAAAATTCACCCCGGACGATTTCAAGCACCGTGCGATTCATTCGTGGGAATACGGCTATTGGTGGATCGAGTGGGGCGGGGAACTGGACACCATCAGCGACAATCATCAGATCCGCCATGAACTCCTGCGCATTCTGCTCGGCGTGTGGGACTATATCAAAAACAGCGGTCAACACCCTGATTCCGCCAATTGGGCCCTGGATTTCGTCGGTATGATCCCCGGCAAACGGGAAAGCCGCCGCATTTTGGGCGAGCATGTCATGATTCAACCGGAACTGGAACGCGCGGAGTCCTATCCGGATCGCGTGGCTTATGGCGGCTGGCCCATGGATGATCACCCGCCCGGCGGCATGGACAGCAAGGACCTGAAACCCGCCACGCAAATCCATTTTGAACAGCCCTATTCCATCCCCTTGCGCTCCTTGTACAGCATCAACCGCCCCAACCTGCTGATGGCCGGGCGCAACATCAGCGCGTCGCACGTGGCCTTTTCGTCCACTCGCGTGATGGCCACCTGTGCCACCATGGGGCAGGCGGCGGGCACGGCGGCCGCCTATTGCATACAACAACAATGCTTGCCCAAAGCCATCGTGGCCGATGCCAGGAAAATGCGGGCGCTGCACCAGGTATTGCTTCGGGATGACCAGGCCCTTCTAGGTGTTCAAAACGAAGATGAACAGGACTTCGCGAGGACGGCCCTAATTACCTGTTCGCATGAGACGCCGGATGGCGCGGCACAGCAAGTCATTGACGGGTACAACCGGGATATCGGGGATGGCCGCACCCATCAATGGCAGGCGGAAATGAGACGGGGTGAACCCTGGCTGCAGCTTGAATGGAACGCCCCCCAGCGCTTGCAAACCGTACAGATCACCTTCGATTCCGGACTGCACCGGCGGCTGTTCCTCAGTGGAGAAGACAGTGTCTATTTCTCGCAAACCCGCGGCATCCAACCGGAAATTGTGGCGGCCTATACCCTGGAAGCGATGATTAAGGGAAGCTGGAAAACAATCGCGAAAAACGATGCCAACTATCTTAGGGTGGTACGTCATCGTTTTGATCCGGTTGAGACCAAGGCATTACGTTTGCGAATTCAACAAATCCACGGCGAGTCGCTGGCGCGGGTCTTTGAAATCCGATGTTACGTGTAATACGGCATAGCTGCGGCGTATGAATGATGGGGAAGCGGAGATGCCGATAAAAAGTATTCAACGCGGCGGATGCGGCGCACGCGGAGATTCCCAGAGCGGCACACTCTTATTTTTGCCTCTTCGTTAGAATTTATGGGTCACCTCCGGCTCCGGGAGATGTCCAA
>CAYYRW010000004.1:0-259139 GCA_964474205.1 uncultured Nitrospirales bacterium
ATTGGGGATTGGGGATTGGGGATTGGGGATTGGGGATTGGGGATTGGGGATTGCGCCCCGGACCCCGGACCCCAAACCCCGGACCCCGGACCCCGGACCCCGGACCCCGAACCCCAAACCCCAAACCCCAAACCCCAAACCCCAAGTGCAAGGGAAAGTTTCAGTCTTGTGCACGGGCCATGGCGAAATCCGCACATGCCCCGCCGCTGTTTTTCGCGGGGTGGTATGCAGTATGATGGGGCGGCATTCCCGCGCCGCCGGGTAATGAAAACAACCAGGAACACAGGACAGGAGAATTCGATAATGGCCGAGCATACTGGAATCAACCGCCGCGGTTTTTTATCCACTGTGGGTAAAAGTGCGGCCTTGGCGGGGCTTGGGGCCGCCGTCGCGCGGGAAGCGCGCGCGAAGCGCGCGGTCGAAAAGGCGGATCCGCATGCGCCTAAAACGGGCGCACTGCTCAAAGACGAGGACGTTATCGGTATTGGCATTATTGGCGTGGGGGGAATGGGCGGCGGCCATTTGGGTGAGTTGCTCGAGATGGAGAAGAAGGGGGTGAAGGTGCAGGTCCGGGCCATCAGCGATGTGTATGAACGGCGGAAAAAGACGGCGGTAAGCCGTGTCCAGGATGCGGCGGGCCGCGCCATTGAAGCCTACACCGATTATAAGAAACTGTTGGAGCGCGAGGATATTCACGCGGTGGTGATTGCCACCCCGGACCACTGGCACGCCCTGAACAGCATCCATGCCCTGCAGGCGGGAAAAGACGTGTATTGCCAGAAACCCGTGACCCTTACCGTAGAGGAGGCTGTCGAGGTCCGTGACACCGTGTTTGAAACCGGGCGGGTGTTCCAATGCGGCGCGCAGCGGTCTTCGGAAGACTTTTTCTGGAAGGCGCGCGACTTCATTAAAAAGGGCGGGATCGGCAAAGTGCTCTGGGCGCAGGGCGATTACAGCCGCAACAGCAGTGGCGGCCCCGGGGACCGCGGCGGCGAATGGAACTGGCACATTGATGACGATGCCTCGGACGATCCCACTGCCGGCGAGGCGTATATTGATTGGAAACAATGGCTTGGCCCCGCGCCCAAGCGTGCATTCAGCAAACCCCGCTTCTTCCAGTTCCGGAAATACTGGGATTACAGCGGCGGCATTGCCACGGATTTGCTTTATCATCTCCTCGCCCCCCTGACCATCGCCCTGGATGCGCACGCCCCCGAGCGCGCTACCGGCAGCGGCGGCATCTATGTCCAAAAAGATGATCGTGAAGTGCCCGACACCTTTATGATAAATCTCGATTATCCCGATGACTTCACCATCGTCATGACCTCCTCGATGGCGAACCAGCAGGGTCTGCCCCTGGTTATTCGCGGCCATTTCGGCACCATTTATCCCCACGAGAACAAGGGGCTGCGCGCGGTGGCCGAGCCCCAATTCAAGGAATGGTTCAAAAAGGAGCACGGGGCGGAGGAAATCGTGATCCCGGCCGATCCGCGGCCGGACCATGTGACCAACTGGCTGGAATGCATCAAGACGCGCAACCAGCCCAACCTGGACGCGGAAACCGCCTACCGCGCGATGGCGGGGATCAAGATGGGCGTCGAGGCCTACCGCCAGGACAAGGTGATTTTCTGGGACGGTGAAAAAGAAAAGTATGTGCATGAGCATCCCCGGCCCGCGCGGGATTCGAAATATCCGGCCGAGAAGTCGTAAAATCGGCGTGTTTCCCGGAGAAGGATTCACCGGGCGCGCCGGAGACCCATGCACGAACCAGGAGAGGCGTTTCGCATGCGCTATGAATATTCAGGTTATCTGAAACCCCTGCTGCAAGCGCCCGAACCGCGTTCCCTGGAATCGCTCGACGCCATCCTCTTCACGGCGGATGATTTGGCCCAATGGCAGACCGTTGACGACGATGCCGACCGGGAGTGGCAGCATATCCCCGCACGCACCGAGCGCACGGAGGAGGGCCTATTGCTCGAGGGGCAGTTCGAGGATGTCCGCCGCATAGACAATATCGAACGCAACGACCCCAGCTTTTGGGTTCCGCTGAGTTCACCAGGCGCCGCCGATGCCCGGTTCCCAATGGATGTCAAGCGGTTTCCCATTGTGGAAGTCACCTACCGCTGCCGAACCCCCATGGCGCGGCCCGCGTGGTTGTGGCGCTATGCCGGCGGCGAGCATTTTGACGGATTACAGCCCACGCGCGATTGGCGCACCATCGCCCGCCGGATTCCCCACCGGGGTTTTCCCGAAAAAATCGATTCATTGACCTTTCGTCTTTTCTCCGTCGCGCGCAGCCTCGAATCCATGGAAATTCAATCGGTCCGGTTCCGGGCCATGAGTCCCGAAGAGGAGGCCGCCTGCCAACGGGCCGATGCCGCGCTCGAACAAGAACCGGCGCCTCCCCGCTACCGGCTCCTCACCGAATTCATGCCCATCGGCGTTTCCATGAAAGCCCGCTCCGCGCGGCGGCTCGCCGAAATCATGGATATCTCCTTCCATGACTACTGGCGGCTTGCGCTGGAAGATATTGCCCGCCACCACCACAACTGCGTCATTATCGAGGAAATGGCCGACCTCTCACCCGCGGAATGGAAGGATCTTCTCGGCCTAGCCCATGACTTCAGCCTCCGGTTTGTTCCATTGTTTGACTGGCCCATGGACGATTTTGAAACCAACGGGGCGGAATGGATTGAGACGCATATCCGCCCCTTCGCCGATTCCCCCGCCATTCTTGCCTGGATGCTTCAGAATGAGCCCCCGGAACACAGTTTTCCCGCCCATCTTGCCGCCCGGAAACAAATCGAACAGGCGGATCCCAACCACCCCATGGCCGTATTCATGCGCGAACCCAATTCCTATCCGCTCTACGCGCCTTTTTTTGCCGCCTCCGGCATCTCGCATTATAAATCCCATGTACCCAGTTCCATGGGCGCCATGATCCGGTGCCACCGCCCCCTGAACCGCGGCCAGCAGTTCTGGGTGCTCGCCCCCGCCTTCGTCTATGCCACCGATACCCCCGAGTGGAATACCTGCCCCGAAATGCGCCTGCTGATCAATCAGGCATACGCCAGCGGCGCGCGCGGATGGTTCACCTTCTCGTATCATAACGATCCCATCTGGAATGGCGGCTCGTGCCAGCGCTCCCTCACCGGCCCTTTCCTGACCTTCAGTGATTTGTGGTCCGAACTCGGGCTGCGCATGGAGCGTTTCAGCGCCATCACGCCCCTCCTGATGAATGCCTCGCCGGGCCCTTCGCCGGAAGTGGATGTGCGCGTGGCCTGGCGCGAACACCCCAAGGCCCGGCATGCCCCCGGCGTGGAATCCATTGATTGGTTCTGGCTCCACGGGCCGGATTACTCCCTGCTCTATGTCGTCAGCAATGACATTGCCGAAGTCACCCCCGTCAACATCACCTTCCCCGATCTCGCCGGAAAAGGCCTGGGGATCATCAATATTACCGATTTCACGCGCAACCGTGTCTGGACCCAGATGGATCAGCGCCGCCACCTGGAAATGTTTCCGGGGCAAGGCGAGATTATCATGGTGGCCCCGGTCGAGGTGTGCGAGCGCTGGCGCGATGCCATTGCCGCGCGTTTGCTCGAGGGCGACCGCCGACAATTGGCCATCGACCTTGAATTGGCCCGCCCGTATGATATGCCCATCAAGGAGATTGAGCGCTGCATGAACAGAATCGGACGCGGTTCCCCGACGGATGAACTGGCCCGGATGATGGATGCCCGTGATCACTTGATCAACCTGATTTACGCCACGCCGGACCTGTTCGAGGCCCGCAGCAAGATCATTCAAATCAGCGCGGGCATTTGCGGCTGCGACGGCACCCTGTGCCGCATGCTCGGCATGGGCAAGGCGGACCGCGCCCATGATCTCGGGCTCAAGGTGCTCCCCCTTGCCCGTGAAATGACCAATCTGCGGCTCCAATTGCGCGAAGGCAAAGGCGCTGATATTTTCAAGGAATGTGCAAAACTGGCGGACCGCACCATGGCGTTGCTTACCGAAATCCGAACCCTTGCGTGAGGTATCCATGCAGTTTGAAGGCACCGATAAATACTATCTGGACCCGGAACTCAAGTCCATCGTCAACATCGCCCTGGCCATGGAAAAGCCCCTGCTCCTGACCGGAGAAGCGGGCACCGGTAAAACGCAACTGGCCCTCGAAGTGGCCCGCGCCCTGGAAATGCCCACCGAAATCCTGCGCTGCAAATCCACCATCAAAGGCGAGGAAGCCTGCTACACCCAGGACACCGTCCTGCGCCTGAACGATGCCCGGTTTGGCCCCGGCCCCACCGGGCGCAAGGTGGAGAATTTCTTTGACTATGTCATCTGGGGGCCCATCGGGCGCGCTTTCCGCGCGGACCACAAGGTCGTTCTCTTGCTCGATGAAATCGACAAGACCGAATCGGACGTGCAGGACAATTTGCTGGATATTCTTGAAGAATGCCAGTTCACCATGCGCGAAGTGAATCAGACCATCCAGGCCATCATCCGGCCCGCCATCTTCATCACCTCGAATGCCAAACGCGAACTTTCCGATCCCTTCCTGCGCCGGTGCTACTGTCACCACATCGCGTTTCCCTCCCCGGAGGACATGCACAAAATCGTCAACCTCCACTATCCCAACACCAGCCCCAAGCTTCTCGAAACGGCCATCGCCATTTTCTATGAACTCCGTGAACGCGGCTTTGAAAAGCCTCCCGCCACCAGCGAACTCCTCAATTGGATCGGCGCCCTCGAACGCACCAATCAACTCCCCGATCCCAAAATGCCCCCGCTCACCGGCATCCTGCTCAAACGCGCCGGCGACATCCTCCGCTTCCGGTCCGCCGGGGCCACGCGCCGCCGGAATTATTAAGGGTGTCGTTTCCGCGGTCTTTTTTTATTGTCTTGCAACCGTCAAAGCCCTTGTGCTACGCTTAGGTCCCGTGAACGTACGGGAAACTCCCTCCGTTCTTGCCGCTATCGGCACAATCAGGCGCATTTAACAACCTTGGGGTATAGTTGCATGAACACATCGGCTGCACCAAACATTTTGGCGGTAGTGCCCGCCCGGTATGCCTCCACCCGTTTTCCCGGAAAAATCATTGCGCCCCTGCTCGGCAAGCCGGTGGTGGTCCATACGTACGAGCGCGCCTGCCAGGCCAGCCTCGTCACCGAGGCGCTGATTGCCACGGACGATCCGATCGTGGTGGAAGCGGTCAAACCCTATGGCGTTCCCGTCATCCTCACGCGGGCGGACCATGCCAGCGGCACCGACCGCATCGCGGAGGTGGCGGAAAACCACCCCGCCGACATCATTGTAAACGTGCAGGGCGATGAACCCCTCATTGATCCCAAAACCATTGACGAAGCCATCCGCCCCCTTTTGGAGCGCCCCGAAGTGGTCATGACCACCGCCCAGCGCCGCATCACGGACCCCGAGGACATCGAAAACCCCAATTGCGTGAAACTGGTGTGCGACGCGCGGGGCGACGCCCTGTATTTTTCCCGGTGGCCCATTCCGTATATCCGTGATCAAAAAGACCGTGATCTCCGGCCCTATCCCTTTTTCCAACATATCGGTCTTTATGTCTACCGCCGCGATTTTCTCCTGCGCTACGCCAAGATGCCGCAGACCCCCCTCGAAAAACTGGAGAAACTGGAACAGTTGCGCGTGCTCGAAAACGGCTACAAAATCGCGGTAATCAACACGGAATACGAAGCCTTGGGCGTGGATACCCGGGAAGATTTGGTTCGCGTGGAAGCAGCCTTGAACGCCAAACAGAAAGAAGGGTGATATGACAAAGTATGTTTTCACAACCGGCGGGGTGGTGTCTTCGGTGGGCAAGGGCGTGGTCTGCGCGTGCCTGGGCATGCTGCTGGAGGCCCGCGGCCTGAAAATCGCCATCATGAAGCTCGACCCCTACATCAACGTCGACCCCGGCACCATGAACCCCTTCGAACACGGCGAGGTCTTCGTCACCGACGACGGTGCGGAAACCGACCTCGACCTCGGACATTACCAGCGGTTCACCAACGCTGTTCTCTCGCGCAAAAGCAACGCCACCACCGGCGGCATCTACAACGCGGTCATCCAGAAAGAGCGCCGCGGGGAATATCTAGGGAAGACCGTCCAGGTCATTCCCCACATCACCGATGAAATCAAGTCGCGCATCCGCATGCTCACCGCCGAATCCGAAGAACCCATAGACGTGGCCATCATCGAAATCGGCGGCACCGTCGGCGACATCGAAAGCCTGCCCTTCCTCGAAGCCCTGCGCCAGTTCCGCCTCGATGCCGGCCCCCCCAACTGCTGTTTTATCCACGTAACCCTTGTGCCTTTCATCGAGGCCTCGCATGAACTCAAAACCAAGCCCACCCAGCACAGTGTCCGCGCCTTGCGCGACATCGGCATCCAGCCCAATGTCATCGTGTGCCGCACGGGAACGCATGTGATGGGAGACGAACAACGGAAAAAAGTCGCCATGTTCTGCGACGTCACCGACGATGCCATCATCAACGCGGAAGACATTTCGCCCCTCTATGCCATCCCCCTGAATTTCAAAAAGCAGCGCCTCGACGACACGGTCCTCCGCCTCCTGGGCATTCAGGCCCCCGAAAACGACCTCCGCGCGTGGACCGCCATGGTCGAGCGCCTTAAAGGCGCCACCCAGGAAATCCGCATCGCGGCCGTCGGTAAATATGTCCACCATGATGACGCCTATAAGAGCATCAACGAGGCTTTCGTCCACGCCGGCATCGCCAACGATTGTAAAGTGCGCCTGCAATGGGTGGATTCCGAACAATTTGAAAAGGGCGTTGATCCCGCGGAAATGCTCAAGGAATTCGACGGCGTCCTCGTGGGCCCGGGTTTTGGCACGCGCGGCATCGAAGGCAAGATCAAAGCCGTGCGCTATGCCCGCGAAAACAAGGTTCCCTATTTCGGCATCTGCCTGGGCATGCAAATGGCCGTTATTGAACTGGCCCGGAATTGCCTGGGCCTCGAAAAGGCGCATTCGACGGAAATTGATCCGCAAACCCCCGACCCGGTCATCTGCCTGCTTACGGAACAACGCGGCATCAAGGATATGGGCGGCACCATGCGCCTCGGGGCCTACCGCTGCGATCTCACCCCCGGCACCAAAGCCCATGAAGCCTACGGCCAGGAGGTCATTTACGAGCGCCACCGCCACCGCTACGAATTCAATAACGCCTACTTTGACGCCATGACCCAAAAGGCCGGCATGGTGGTCAGCGGCCTCCACCACAAAGGGGACCATGATCTGGTGGAAATCATCGAACTGAAGGACCACCCCTGGTTCTGCGCCGGTCAATTCCACCCCGAGTTCAAGAGCACGCCCCTGCGCCCGCAACCGCTCTTCCGGGAATTCGTCCGCGCCGCCCTCAAGTACAGGAAACAACGTGGCTAACGCGGGCCCAGAAACCCTGCAATCCGGCGCGGAACTCAAGCAGCATGTGCGTCTGCTGCTCTCGTGGCGCGAACAGGCCCTGCGAAACCAGGGCGCTCCGGAGGAACCCGGCGCCCTGCTTGAACAGTTCCGCCGTCAGGGACAGCAACGCCTCCAGTTTTTGGCGTCCGCCCTGAAAGCCGCCCTCCGGAAACAGGCGGACTGCCTCAAAGAGGCCGAAGCGGGCGGCATCAGCGAGCGAAAGGCCCAGCAGCGCCTGCAACGTCTCACCGAAGAGATTAACCATCACCGCGCCCAAATCACTCTCTACAACCGCCTGTTGTCCGCCAAATCCCCCGAAGACCTCGGCGGGTTTATCAATCTTCCGATGGATCAATATTCCCGAGAACTTACCCGGTCCAAGAAGCCCGCGTTCACAAAACTCAACCGCCGTGACAAACGCCAAGCCGCGGCTTTTCTGGTGCTCGCGCTGCTCGCCGTTCTGGCGGTCGCCTACTGGAGCCGGGCACACGGCGAAGTGCGTTTCGGGGCCGCGGCCCCCCATTTTCCCAACGGGAAAATCCACCTCCGCTGCCAAAACAATACCTCCTCTGAAATATTCTTTCATGCCCCATGGGGCCAATCCGCCGAACAGCAACGGTTCCGCGCGGACTACGGCGTGGAAGTCTTGGCCCGCTCCCCGGGGCAGAACGAATACCGCCTCGTGCCCAGTGGCGATGCATGGCTCTATAACAGCCTTCCCGCCAACCCCCTGGAACCCATTCGCGTAGCCCCCGGACTCTCCATCGATGGTGAACTTGATCTCCGCCCCATCTTCCAACAGGTCCCCGGGGCCGACGCCCTCCGTCTCATCTGCACCCAAGGCAACGGGCGCAGTGTCTACCGTTTCGACATCCAGAAATAGCCCCCCCGGCTTTTTGCGGGACTGCCGGCCTGGAGACGAGGAATTCTGAACGCGCTCGAAAAATCCCTTTCAGCCGGTCGAATGGTGGAATTGTGGAATCCAACCATGATTTCGTAGTATTACCTCCTCGGCGGCTGTGAAGGAGGATGGACTATGGGCAAAACAATCGCGTTACTCGGGGCGCTGGACACGAAGGGCGTGGAATATGCCTATGTGCGGCAGTGCATCGAAGCGCGGGGGCATGCCACCCTGCTGATCGATGTGGGAACACTGGAGCCGCCGCGCATCGCGCCGGATATCCCCCGGGAAATGGTCGCGCGGGCCGCAGGCGCGGACATGGCGGCATTGTCCGCGCGGAGGGACCGGGGCGAGGCGGTGGCGGTGATGACGCGCGGGGCGGCCGTGCTGTTGCCCAAACTATATGCGGAGGGCCGCTTTGATGGGGTTATGGCGCTCGGGGGCACGGGAAGCACGGCGATGGCGTGCGCGGCGATGCGCGCGCTCCCGCTGGGCGTCCCCAAGGTCATGGTCTCCACGGCGGCGGGCACGGATGTATCGGGGTATGTGGGCGTCAGGGACATCGTCATGATACCGAGTATTGTGGACGTTTCCGGGATCAATAGCATCAGCCGCGAACTCTTTGCGCGGGCGGCGGGGGCGGTGTGCGGCATGGCCGAGACCGTGGTTCCGCCCGGAGAGGACAAACCGCTTGTCGCGGCCTCCATGTTCGGAAACACCACGCCGGCGGTGGAGCATGCAAAGCAGATTTTGGAGGCGGAGGGATATGAGGTGCTCGTGTTTCATTGCACCGGCACGGGCGGGCGCACCATGGAGAGCCTGATCGAGCAGGGCCGGATCGCGGGCGTGTTAGACCTCACCACGACGGAGTGGGCGGATGAATTGGTGGGCGGCGTGCTGAGTGCGGGCCCCTCTCGTCTCGAGGCCGCCGCAAACCGGGACGTGCCCGCGATTGTGACGCCCGCCTGCCTCGACATGGTCAATTTTTGGGCTCCCGAGACCATTCCGGCCAAGTTCCGGGGCCGTACCTTCTACCCGCATAATCCGAACGTGACCTTGATGCGCACGGACGCGGAAGAAAGTGCGCGGCTGGGCGAAATTCTTGCGGAAAAAGTGAATCAAAGCACGGGACCGGTAACGGTATTGCTGCCGTTGAAAGGACTGAGCATGATTGACGCGCCCGGCGGGCCTTTCTGGGATCCGGAGGCGGACCAGGCGTTGTTCTCCGCGTTAAAAAAGAATCTGCGCCCGGATATTCCGGTGATCGAATTGGACTGCAACGTGAATGATCCGGAGTTTTCCGGCGCGTGCGCGCGCCACTTGCTGAAAAATATGGGCCGTCAACCGGCGGGCGGCATGCCCGGCAGGAGAGAGAACCATGGCTGAAAGCAGAACGGATATCCTGAAACGTTTCCGCGCAAAAATCGCCGAAGGCAAACCCATCATCGGCGGCGGCGCGGGCACCGGCATCAGCGCAAAATGCGAGGAGGCCGGCGGCATTGATCTTATCGTGATCTACAATTCCGGACGTTTCCGCATGGCGGGGCACGGCTCTCTTGCCGGCCTCATGCCCTATGGCGACGCGAACGCTATTGTCATGGACATGGCGGCGGAAGTGTTGCCCGTGGTCCGCAAAACCCCCGTGCTGGCGGGGGTGTGCGGCACGGACCCGATGCGTCTGATGCCGCAGTTCCTTGCCCAAGTAAAAGCAACGGGATTCGCGGGCGTGCAAAACTTCCCCACGGTCGGTTTGATTGACGGTGTTTTCCGCGCCAATCTTGAAGAAACCAACATGGGGTATTACAAGGAAGTCGAGATGATACGGCGGGCCCGTGAACTGGATTTGCTCACCACGCCGTACGTCTTTGATGCCAAAGACGCTCGGGAAATGGCCGAGGCCGGCGCGGATATCCTCGTGGCGCACATGGGACTGACCACGTCCGGGTCCATCGGCGCACAAACCGCAAAGACGCTGGACGAGTGCGTGACGCTTATCAATGCCATCGTGGACGCGGCAAAGCGCGTGAACCCGGACATTCTCCTGCTCTGCCATGGCGGCCCCATCGCCGAACCCGGGGATGCGGACTACATCATGAAGCGCTGTGCGGGCATTGACGGTTTTTACGGGGCAAGTTCCATGGAGCGCCTGCCCACGGAACGCGCCATCAAGGAACAGACCGCGCGTTTCACCGGAATCCGCCGGTAGTTTCCGTGCGGTTCCCCTCAAGGGCGCCCAGGGAGGGTTTACTCTTTTTCCTTCCTTGGCGGCGGCACTTTGCCCCGAAGCGGCAGGTTGTTGTCCAGGATCAGCTTCTTTTTCATCTCCGAACGGATGTCCAGGGGGAAATGGGTGATGTTGTCGGTCACCACGGCTCCGCCCAGTTTTGGGCCCAGGTAAAGCTGCGGCTTATTGTCGCGGAATTCACAGCCCCGCACCATGATCGAGCCGCTTAACGCCGCGATGCAGGGATCGCGGCGCTTTCGTTCGTTCGCCGGCATTTTGCGGTTTTCGGCCCACTCCGCGAACGTACAGTTCGCAAAGCTCACGAAACCGCCTTCCTGGCCCTCGAGCACGGCGCAGCGGTCCGTCGGCCCCCAGAACGCGCAATTGCTGAAGCGGACGGTGCCGCGATTGCTCTCCGCCACCCGCACCATCATCGAGACGGGCGGATCGAGCAGGGCATAGCCGCCGTTGCTGAACAGGATTCCCCAGGTGCAGCAATCCTCCACCTGAATGCAGGTGTGGCACAACTCGGCGTTGGCGCCGCTGAAATTGCCGTAGGCGACCCCCGCCTTCGTGCGGATGAACTGATACCCGATGTGATAATTGAAACAGAAGGTATTGAGCGCGTACTGCCCGTCGCTGCGCCCGAAAATGAACCCCACGCCATTGTCCAACTGCCAGCGCGCCATCGGCGAATCAAAGGTCCACCACGGATTCCAGTGCACATTCTCCAACCGGCAGCAGTCATACGCCTCATCCAGAAAGAGGCCTATATGCAGCGGCTGCCCATACACATTGCGCACCAATTCCCGTCCGCCCCTGCCGATTTGAATGCCGTTGTACGGGTTGAGCAATTCCACATCCAGCACGGCGGGATTGTCCCCGCTCATGGAAATGGCATAGGGATACGGCTTCGGCGGCGGGTTGAGGTCCTGATCGGGGTAATATACACACACACCCTGAAGCACCGAATTGGTGGTCAGTTGAATAAACGCCGGCCCCTCCTCTGACCCCGCGCCACCCTGCGGCAACAATACCGTTCCGTATTCCGGCAACGGCGCGCCTTTATCCCGCACCCCCGTATGCGAGGGCGCCCACGCAAACACGCCTTTCAGTGTGACATCCTTCGGGATTTCCAACGACCCGGAAAAGCTGAAGCGGCCTGTGGGCACATGCACCACGCCCCCGCGCCCTGATTCCGCCGCCTTCAACGCCTTGTTGAACGCTTCCGTGTTGTCCGTGGTCCCATCCGGCACCGCCCCAAAGTCCATCACATTCCAGGAACCCGCCACAGCTTTTTCCACGCCTGTTGCCGGGGGACCGCTTGGCACCGGCTCCAGTAAACCCGCCGCTTCGACGGTGCATGCCATAAAAATTGAACAAACGACCCATAACCCTCTGCTAAACTGCATGATACAGCCCTCATAATTGTAATTCAAAGCATTGATTTGACTTTGAAAATATATAGCAGGTTTCAATTGTCATTTCAAAATACAAAACACATAAAACATAATGGATACAATTAACATTTATATGAATGCACACTCTTGAATGCATTCTTGTCTGCCTTGTCTCATTTCCAGGGCGGAGTTCGGCCCGGAAGATAGGGCGCGGGATTTACGGGCTGGCCGTCCCGCCGGATTTCATAATGCAGGTGTGCACCGGTGGCATTTCCGGAGCGTCCGGATTTGCCAATAGTTTGTCCGGCGCTTACCGCTTGATCCACCTGCACCAACCGTTGTTTGAGGTGGGCATATACCGTTTCAAGGTGATGGTCATGGCGGAGGATGACGAGTTCCCCATAGCGTTGTTGGAATCCCGAAAAGACAACCCATCCTTGCGCGGTGGCGCGCACCGGGGTTCCTTCGGGCACGGAAATATCAATGCCTTTATGTTTTCGCGTTCCCAAGGCGCGCGCTTCATTGAATTCGGACGTTACTTTGGCCTGGGGGGAAGCCACCGGCCAGCGATTGGGAATGGAACGTTCCGGAAACCGCACGGCCGGTTCGCTGCGTTTATGGGCGCACCCGGAAACACATGCCATCGCGCCGGCGAGACAACACGCGGCGAACAGGTGAAGGCAGGATATGGCGGAGAACGGCTTAATGGGTGAAGTGTTCCTTTGCGTACGCGTTGAGGGCGCCGTGAAACAGTTGTAATTCGGCGGGCGACAACCGCTGTTGGAGGAGGTTGCAAAAGACCAGCCAGGAGAAGCGATGCACTTCCACGCTTCCTTTCAGGAAAGCGGAACAGGTCCAGCGCAATTCCGGTTCAAAGCGGGGGTGCACGCCGATAATGTCCGGCGCGTTGACGACCAGGGGCCGCCCCGCCGCCGGCACGATATGAGCCTGGCCCCGCGAGAGCAGGTAGCCCGTATCGCCGCACAGACTCTTCGCATCGAAGAGTTTGCCGTCCGGCCCCACGGTCACGGGATGGATTTCCCATTGGAGATAGAGGCAAATCCGCATGCGCAATTCATCGGGCAACCCGCGGAACTGCGGGAGGTCCATCAGGGCTTCACGCTGGAACCGCTTGAGAATCGAGCGCTCGATGCATTCCATTAACAGGAACAGTTCACTCTGGGTGAGCATCGCTTTCGCTTTGGCATAGAGCTGCCGCCACGAAAAAGCGAGCACCTCGACCCGCCCCTTGCCGCTGACCGTCGCGGAACGCTGGGCATGCGGGTTGATTTGCGACATCTCCCCGAGCAACGCGGGCGCGGGCACGAGGAGGGGGTCCAGCCCCTCGCGCTCCACCACCACATTTCCCTTCAATAACACATACCCCGTATCGCCGCCCAGCCCGCCCTGATGCAGAAGGGCTTCCCCATCCGTCAGGTCCGTGGTATCGCCGGTGGCCAGAAATAACTCCCCAAACTGCCGCTGGACCGGTTCCGGCACGGATTGAAACAACGGCAATGCCATGATTTTTTGCAACTGCTCATCGTAGTCCATGATGGGTCCTCCCCGATATGCCCCAAAGGCGTCCGCGGTACAGTTCAACTCCCAGACCCTATTCTACCCCCTTTCCCCCACAAAGTATAGAGACTTTTCTGATAGCCTCCAGCGTCCAATGGCACTTGGTTTCTTTGGATTAAGAAAGAGGATCACAGATTACTCAGATTGGCACAGATTTTTGTTTTCCGTTTGAGGCATTTGCGAAATAGCCCTTTTCCTTTTCGGTTGAGGTAAAAAGAAGCCGGTTTCGGCGTACGATACCGGTTATTTGCCCGGAACGCGAAGTGTTCACAAGGAAAAGGGGTATTTCGCAATTGCCTGTGTTTCGCTTTCCCGTTCGTTCAATTGACAAGTCCCGCGCCCCTTCGCTACAATGGCGTACAAGTTGAAGGCGGCTCGGCGGCATAGCCAAGTGGTAAGGCGGAGGCCTGCAAAGCCTTTATTCCCCGGTTCGAATCCGGGTGCCGCCTCCAACTCTTTTTTTTGCTCGAAGATATCCCCTCCCAGGGGATATTCCCAATAGTTGGGTTCTGGGCGAGTGGTGGAATAGGCAGACACGACGGACTTAAAATCCGTTGCCCGTAAGGGCATGCGGGTTCGATTCCCGCCTCGCCCACCATCTTGTAAACAAAGGACTTACAAAACATCTTGTAAGCCCCTACCATACCTTTTTTTTGCCTTAAAATCCATGTATGGGGCACTCTTGGGGCACTTGAAAACAAAAACTCACAACAAAATGCCCCGCGCCCACCCCTTGTGTGTGAAATCCTATCCCCTGGAAATGCCCCACAAAACACACAAAACCTTGAAGTATTGCCCCATAAGTGCCCCATAGCCCCGTGGGGCACTATTTAGGCCATTGCATATCAAGGCTTTAGATATTGCCACCTATCGGATGTTAAATTATCTTGTTGTATTTTTTTGCCCGTTTTGGTAAACTCATAGCCGAGATTTGAATGATTACTTTCCTAGAAACCTTACACAAAATACACAAAACCCCGCCCATCTGGGTATGACAAAAAGGATAAACGATCATGGCGAACATTGAAACGCGAACCGATAGCAAGGGCGATGTTTCCTACAGGGTGAAGGTACGATTACGCGGGCATGCGCCTGTGAGCAAAACTTTTGAACGCCTGACTGATGCGAAAATATGGGCCGTGCAAACCGAAGCCGATATACGAAGTGGGCGAAGTTTTAAGAACCCCGAATCACGAAAGCGCACGTTTGCGGAAATGATTGATCGGTACACGAAAAACGTTTTACCGAACAAACGCGAACGAAGTCAAAAGGCACAAAAAAAACACTTCGCATATTGGCGTGAACGTTTTGGGCATTACGTAATCGCCGATGTTACCCCGAACATGATCGCAGAGGCGAAAGACGATCTTATGAATGGCATAGCAACGTCAACAAAACGGCAACGTACGCCTTCCACCGTCACCCGTTATCTTGCGGCGCTATCGCATTGCTACACCGTAGCCGTTAATGAATGGCAATGGGCCGATGAAAACCCCGTCAAGCGAATTTCCAAGCCCAAGGAACCCAAGGGCCGGGTTCGATACCTATCGGATGATGAACGCGAACGCCTTTTAAAAGAATGCCGCGAATCACGCGATCCCGTGTTGCTTACCATTGTCACCCTTGGGATATGCTCTGGCATGCGCCGGGGCGAAATCATGGATTTAACATGGAACAACGTTGATCTTAATCGGGCCGTTATCACAATCGAGGATAGCAAAAACGGAGAGCGCCGGGGCGTGCCCGTGGTGGAACCCGCCCTGTCCCTTATGAAAGAACACGCCCGAATCCGCCGCCGTGTGGATACGCTGCTTGTGTTCCCCGCGCCGAAACGGGCAGGGGCGAATGCAAAACCCCTTGATTTTGAATCCGCTTGGAAAGCCGCGCTTTCACGGGCTGAAATCACCGATTTTAAATTCCATGACTTGCGCCATTCTTGCGCCTCATACCTTGCGATGAACGGGGCAAGCGTGGCCGAAATTGCGGGTGTTTTGGGCCATAAAACATGGGCCATGACAAAGCGATATTCACACCTAAGCCAAGAGCATACTTCTAAGGTACTCGCAAACATGGCCGCAAAAGTATTCACGCTTGAAGCGAAAGAAGGGAACCGATGAAAAAGAAAACGCAGAAAATCATGGAAATGTCTGAAGAACTATCGAACATGTTGATTTCAGACATGAAGTGGGGCGCGGAAGTCCGAAAAAGACTTGAAGAAAAATACGCAAGAACGAAATTTAAGAATGCTATGGTTAATATAGAGGCACATAGCGAATGTAATAAAGCATGGACGGAAAAATTCACTAAAATGTGGATGGAACATAGCATAGTCTCATTTAAAGAGCATGTAAGTCTTGTCATAGAAAAATGTCTTTTGATACTGTTACTGGATGATGATAAGGATTTCCGAAAAGCCCTTGCATCTCGAATAGTCACAGATACATTTTTAAATCGAGTAGGGGAATTATGTGCTGAGGCAACCATAATGGAACTGACAGACTTCTTGAAGAAAAATTTGCCAAAAATCACGGCAATGAACATGATGATATTGAATGTTGATTCGGATGCCATTCGAGGCCGCAAAATTATGCATGCCACTCAGCATGGACATGAAACAGTGCATGGTAATCTGTTGGAAAAGGAAGCCCGTTGGAAGAAGTATCAAGAAGAGTTCGAGATTCTCCGTAGCGAATATCCGAACCCACCATATTCAAACGAATGGTGTTATCAAAAATTAGCCAAGCAGTTTGGAGTCTGCCCTAAGACAATCAAGCGCCGTATCTCGCAAAAATAGTAGGGACACTGCTCTGCACTGTCCCTGTCCTTTGTGTTGTACAGTCCCCTACGGTAAGGCGCAAACCACTAACGGAAGCGCCATAAAAGAGGATGTACAACGATGGAAAACACAGAGAATGCTCCAAACACCCCCCGCCTGATTCCGGTTACGAAGTGGAATCAACACCACGAATGGCCGCCGCAAGGGGGATTGCGCCACCTGATCTTCCATGAAAAAAAGAACGGTTTTGATCGCGTTGTGAAGCGTGTCGGGGGCCGAGTGTTGATTGATGAAACCGCTTTCTTCGCTTGGGTTGATGCCCAAAATGGGAAGGCCGCGCAATGATGCCCGCAACGTTTCACCGCAAGCGCCTGGATGCTGTCCATATCAAGGCCGCCATTGATCCCGCAGCATTCTACCGCCACGAATTGCCGGGAATGCCCACTCCGAAACGCCATGCGGGCTGGGCTAACGCCGGGTTGTGTTGCTTCCACGACGATCACCACGAGGGAAACTTCAGAGTAAATCTGGAAACTGGCGCATTTTGTTGTTTCGCTTGCGGGGCCAAGGGGCCAGATGTGATTAACTTCACACAACGCCGCCACGCCATTTCCTTCCGCGATGCCCTGGCCGCCCTGGCCGATGAATGGGAGGTTATCTGAAATGATACGACAGGCAACGATCCCCGAAGGCCGCGCCGATGAAATCTTTTGGGACAATGACGAACCCCCGCCCGATTTTGATGAACCCGAAGCCGCGCCCCCGCCGAAGGGCCAAGCGCCCGAAGCCGATCCGCTTGTTTGGTGTTATGAAAACTTGGGGTGGACTTTCACCCCGCTAAAAGGAAAAAAACCGCTTCGCCCCGACTGGCAAAAAGAAAACCGCCTACCGCTTGATATGCTGATGAAACACCGGGCCGGGGGGGGGAATATTGGCCTACGTACCGGGGGCGTTTCCGGGGGCGTCATAATTTTGGACTTGGACGCCGGGGCGGATTCGGAAACAATCGAGCGCCTGCCCGAAACCGTCATGGTGTCCACGGGCCGGGGGCGTCATCTCTATTATGCTTATAACAAGCCATTGGGGAATACCACGTCAAAGATTGCGCCTCACATTGACACGCGCGCCGATGGCGGGCAGGGGGTATTCCCCGGAAGCATTCATCCCGACACGGGAAACACATACAGTTTTATTATTCCCCCATGGTACGATGACGGCACACCCCGCCCCTTGACACAGTTGCCGGGGTGGGTGGTGGATAAGCTGTCCGAAGTGGAAGCCACTGAAACATGGGAAGCGCCCGTGCCGCTTGATGCCGCAACTGTGCCGCCCTGGCCGCCCGCTGTGTTCCCTCCCGATGTTCAATGTTTCGTGGATGCCCTGGCCGTGTCAACGGAAACGCCGCCCGAACTTCCCGCCATGCTTACCTTGGCCGCCCTTGCGTCATGCGTTGCTGGCAAGTATCGTGTGAGAATCAAAAGCGATTACTTTGAGCCGTGCAACGTGTGGGCTTGCGTTGCCTTGCCGCCAGGAAGCCGAAAAAGCGCCGTATTGCAAGCCGTTACTTCGCCCTTGATTCAATTTGAACGGGAACAACGGGCCGCGCTTGCGCCTGATATTCAACGCACGTCATCCGAAGCCGAGACAACACGCGCCCGTATCGAAGCCTTGCGGAAAAAAGCCGCCAAGGCCGCCGCCGATGATATGCCCGCAATCAGGGAAGAAATCGAACACCTTGAAACAAACATGCCCGTAATCCCGCGCGCGCGGCAACTCTGGACGGGGGATGTTACGCCCGAAAGATTGGCCGTGCTTATGGCCGAAAACGACGGCGTAATGGCGCAATTCTCCGATGAAGGGGGCGTGTTCGATACCTTGGCGGGGCGTTATTCAAACGGTATCGCGAATCTTGACGTATATTTACAGGGGCACGACGGGCGCACCGCGATCCGCGTGGATAGGGGGAGCCGCCCGCCGCTATTTATTGAAAATCCGTGTCTTGCTTTGGGGCTTTGCCCACAACCGGATGTCATATCGAAGCTGGCCGATCAACCAGGCTTTCGTGGCCGTGGTTTGCTTGGGCGTTTTCTGTATGCGATGCCCGCCGTGAACCTTGGCCGCCGAACGCTTGACGGGCCGCCGATGCCGCCCGAAGTGGCGCAACGTTACAATTCATTAGTTGCCGCGTTACTTGCACACGGATGGAACGAAACATCCGAAGGCCGCCGCGCCTATGTTTTGAAACTGTCACCAGACGCATACACCGCGTGGCATGCTTATGCCCTGGAAATCGAGGGCGCAATGGCCGCCGGGGGAACCTTTGAAAACGTAACCGATTGGGCTGGAAAACTGCCGGGGGCCGTGGCTCGCATTGCCGCCGTGTTCCACACTACACGCTATGTGTACCAAAACCCTTGGCAACACGAAATCAGCATGGATGATATGGCCGCCGCGATCCGCTTGGGCCGTGCGCTATCCGCACACGCTTTGATTGCATTTGGAATGATGGGCGCTGATGAAAGCATGGAAAGGGCGCGGGCAATCCTTGCTTGGATTCAACGGGAAGGACGAGCAAGTTTCACCCGCCGCGAAGCCCACGCCGCGCACCGTTCGCAATTTCAACGGGCCGAAGATTTGAAGGGGCCGCTTGCTGTGTTATGCGAACGCGCCTATATTCGCCGTGTGGGGCCGCCCGTTCCCAGAAGTGGCCGCCCTTCCGAAGTTTTTGAAGTGAATCCAGCGATTTAAGCAACCCGTTGGCAACTTTGGGGCACATCCGCGAAAAACTGTCCTTCATGTGTTTGTATACATTACCGCAAAGTAATCATACTTGTCCCCATAGGTGAGCCTACATGTGTGGGGGCATGAATCATACACCCCCCCAGACTTTATGTAGTCATTACCCCTTAGTCAAGCCCTCATTGAATGCTATTGCCCCTCCTTGACTTCATCAATAGTGCCACATATACTACTGGACGTATAGGGAACCAAAGGTGTAAACCGAAACATCTACAACAAAAGGGAGTCACCACACCATGAAACACATCCACCACATCTCCAACACCACCACCCCGCAAAAAGCCTCCTTCTGGTGCTCTCTCGTAGCACCAACAGTCTCCGCTAAAGCCCCAGACGCCATCACCTACAACCTCGCCATGCAGGACAAAGGCTGCTAACTAAGAACTTCCCACAAATCAAACTCCCATGAAAACATTAGGGGGCTATAGGGGTAAGTAATGGTTTTTGTCTCAAATGTCGTATAGTACTGAAAAATTTCTTGGCAGAGAGTACCATCGTTTGCAAATGATGGCCGTCATCCCCCCCAAGCGCCCCCCCGCCGGTGTCACTGCTCAAATGCTTCTCCCACTTCATCTGTGTATATGCCGAGCTGCCTCATATGAGCTTGCGCGACTTGCTGCATCAAACCGGCTGTAATTTCATTGGCTAAGGGTTCGAGCCGTTTAAGTCTTTTTGTGACCGCTTGCCGACTGCACCCCAGAGAGACGGCGATTTGTCGGTGTGTTTTCCCGCTTAGACTTTCAAGGACCAAGCCCCTATCCCGAAGAAAATTCGGACGAGCCTTGTTTGATTTTTGAATAATCATTCGCGTCATGTTTTATTATATGCCAAGGGTAAAAAATCATCAAGAACTGTTTTCCAAAATAACCAGCAACCTGCCAATGTGTTTTGTGTGTTTTGTGTAGGCTTTCCTAGGTATTGGTTTTGTGTTTTCTGTGCTGTTTTTCTTAATAGGCCCTTGGGATTACTGTATGTATGTAATATCAATGTAAAGCATAAGCCGTGGGGCACTCTTGGGGCATTCACGCATAAAAAGGGGCGAAAAAGGGCTATATCTCACAAAAGCATGCTACCGTGTAACCCCTTGGGGATTCTTTTGTTAAGTGTTGTTACATGTTGGGCGTTATAGAATACTAGATACCTTAAAATCCGTTGCCCGGAAGGGCATGCGGGTTCGATTCCCGCCTCGCCCACCAGTCTTCGTTCGGAGCGCATGCGGAGAACGAAGTCTGCCACGGCGAAGCCGGGCTCCATCAGGTCTGTTTTGCGGTGCTTTGGTACATCCTGGGCGCTCGGACGCGCACCCGGCGCAGCTTCGATGCTTCTCGCCCGGCTCCCCGTTTCACGCGAATGGTTCTTTGTGCTTGTTGAATGACTCTCACAGTCCAACGGTGCGCGAAAGCGTGTTTTTGTGGGGCATGGCCGGGATGTGTTATGCTACCGGCAAATATTTCCCGCTTTTCCCCAACCCATTTCGGAAGGGCGTATAGCCATGAAACATTATTGTATTGCGGTCGTGATGGTCCTGACGGCCTTGCCGGGCGGGTTCGCGTGGGCGGATCTGGTGGACGGCGTGGTGGCGGCAGTGGGCCCGGAAGTGATTCTCCACAGCGAGATCGTGGATGAAATCGCGCCGCTCCTGGCCAGCCTGCGCGGCAAAGCCGCGTCGGAAGAGGCCTTTCAGCGCGAAGCGGACAAAGCCCTTCGCGAAGCGCTGGACCAGGCCATCGAGTACAAGATTTTATACCGGCAGGCGGAACTGGCGGGCTTGAAAATTGACGACAAGGCCATTGACGAGCGGCTTCAAAAAATAGAGAAGCAGTATGGCACGCATGAAGAATTTTTGAAAATGATCGCGGACGCGGGCGAAACCATGCGCGATTTCCGCGAGCGGTTGCGCAAGCAGGTGCTGGCCATTTCCATGGGCCTTCGGAAACGCAAGGATTTTGAAAAAGAGGCCGTGATTTCCGAGGCCGAGATGCAAGCGTATTATCAGGCGCACAAGGACGCGTTTTCCCGCGCGGAGCGGGTGAAGGTGCGGCGTATTTTCCTGAATGCCGGAAATACCCCGGAAGAACAGGCCCGGACCAAGGCGCGCATCGCGGCGTTGCGCGAGGAAGTGCTCCAGGGTTCGGATTTTGCCGCCCTCGCGCGCCAGTATTCGCAAGGCCCGGACGCCGCGGAAGGCGGCATGGTGGGCTGGATTTCCCGGGGCGATTTGGTGGCCGAGCTGGAAACGGCGGCGTTTGATCTTGAGGAGGGCGGGGTCAGCCCGGTGATCAAGACGGAATACGGGTATCAGATTCTGAAGGCGGACAAAAAGGAAGAGGCGGGGCAGTTGTCCTATGAAGAAGCCCGCACCGAGATTGAACCGAAACTGCGCGAGAAATACGCGGATGAACGCTTCAAATCCTGGATGGACGAGATTAAAAAACGCAGCCGTGTTCGCATCATGTTGTGAACGCACTTCCCGCGCGTCATGCTGAGCCGGACGATTAAAATGGCGTTCTGGGTGGTGTACGACCACTTGGGAAAGCTCCTGTTGGTGAATGTGCTGTGCACCCTGGCGCTGATGGTTCCCGGCGTATTCGCCTATGCGGCGGCGCTGACCGGCGACCCGGGCGTAATGTTGATGGTGGCCGCGCCGCTGGTGGCGGTGATGGCGGGCGTAATGGCGCCCGTGGAATGCGCGGCTTTGGCGTACATGATCAAAGAGTTGATAGACACCCGGGACGGCTCGGTGGGCGCCTTTTTCACCGGCCTGAAAAGGTACTTTTGGCGCGCTTCCGGCATCGGCCTGTTGTATCTGGCCGCCGGGGCTTGTCTGGGTGTCAGCGTGTGGTTTTATCCCAGCCGGCTGGGGGACACCCTGCCGTGGCTGGGATACACATTGAGCGCCGTGGCGCTGTGGTGTTTGATCTTCACCGGGCTGACGGCCCTGTTGATTTTTCCCGCGCTGGTGCAAAAGAACGGCGGCGCCGGAAGCACCGTTAAATTGAGCGCCTTGCTGGTGCTCGATAACCCCTTTTTCATGTTGGGGTTGGCCCTGAATACGGTCCTATGGGCCGTGTTCAGCCTGGTGCCGCCCGTGTTCATGTTCTTGTCCGTGGCGCCGTTGATGACGCTGGTTTCCAGCGGATACGAAATGTTGTCGAGGAAATATGCCGCCCTGGACGCACGCCGCGCCGCCGGAGAGGATACAAAAGAATGGGTTATGGACTATAATGATGCGAATGACGACTACCTTAACCGGGGATTCCGGGATTTCCTGTTTCCCTGGAAAGGATAAATAAATAGGTCTTGCTCCCCGCATGCGGGTGCGCTACACTGGAACCAACGAGTAAGGATAAGGAAAGCGAAGACAATGACGAGAATCACTGGTATTCAAGCACGGGAAATCCTCGATTCGCGAGGCAATCCCACGGTCGAGGTGGACGTATTTTTGGCCTCCGGCGTAATTGGCCGGGCCGCGGTGCCCTCCGGCGCCTCCACGGGCGAAAATGAAGCCGTTGAATTGCGCGACGGGGACGCCAAGCGGTATTTGGGCAAAGGCGTGACCCAGGCCGTGACGAATGTCAACGAGGTGATTGGGCAAGAATTGCTGGGCATGGACGCCCTGGACCAGCGCGAAGTGGATGCCACCCTGCGCACCCTCGATGGCACGAAGAACAAGAGCAAACTGGGCGCGAACGCCATTTTGGGCGTGTCGCTCGCCGTGGCCAAAGCCGCCGCCCAGACTTTGGAAATCCCCCTGTACCGCTATATTGGCGGCGTAAACGCCCATACGCTTCCGGTGCCCATGATGAACATCCTCAATGGCGGACAGCATGCCGACAACAACGTGGACATCCAGGAATTCATGATCGTCCCGGCGGGCGCGGAAACCTTCAAAGAAGCCTTGCGCATGGGCGCCGAAGTGTTCCATGCGTTGAAGAAAGTCCTCAAGAGCCAGGGCCTTAATACTTCCGTGGGCGATGAAGGCGGGTTTGCGCCGAATCTCCGGTCGAACGTGGAAGCCATCGAAGTCATCCTGAAAGCCATCAAGGCGGCGGGCTATGAAGCCGGAAAAGACGTCTGGCTGGCCCTGGATGCGGCGGCCAGTTCCTTCTGCAAAAATGGCCGGTATGTGCTGGAAGCGGAAGCGGAACCCGAAAAAACCTCGAACAGCCTGATCGAATTCTGGAGTGACTGGGTGGCCAAGTACCCGTTGATTTCTCTCGAGGACGGCCTCGATGAGAACGACTGGGAAGGCTGGGGAAAACTGACCAAGAAGCTTGGAAAGAAAATCCAATTGGTGGGCGATGACCTGTTCGTGACCAATGTGGAATACCTGGGCCGCGGCATCCATGAAGGGGTGGCCAACTCGATTCTGGTGAAAGTCAACCAGATTGGCACGCTGACGGAGACCCTCGAAACCTGTCAGATGGCCCACCGGGCCGGCTATACCACCGTCATTTCCCACCGCAGCGGCGAGACGGAAGATTCCACCATCGCGGATATTGCCGTGGCCATCAACGCCGGCCAGATCAAGACCGGTTCCGCTTCCCGCAGCGACCGTATTGCGAAATACAATCAATTGATGCGGATCGAAGAGGAACTGGGCGGCCAGGCGGAATTTCTTGGCATGGATGCCTTCCATGGCGTAAAATAAGAAAAAAGAGTATACTAAAGAAGGGGGGAGGCCCAATGCCTTCCCCCTTTAACCAGCAGTATGACACGAAGACGAAAACTATATTGGTTATCCTTGGCGTTGGCGGCAGCGCTGGCGGGCGGCTATTGGATTTACCGCGATCTTTCCGGCCGTTATGAGCGCTTTCGTCAAAGCGAGGATACTGTCCGCGCGGTGCAACAACAAGTAAACGATCTCCATACCGCCATCGCCGTGGCCAAGGGGCAGGTCGAGAAACTCGGTACGGATCCTGTGGAAGTGGAAAAGGCCATTCGCCGCATTAAGAAACTGGTGCGCCCGGGCGAAACGGTGTTCCGGATCGAACCTTCCCCGGCCGTCAACGGGAAAACGGCGCCTTCGGGCAACGAAGGCGAGACGGGGATTCCCCGGGAGTTGAGTGTGCGCACAGAGGGCGAACAGAGGAGTGAAAAACAGCCCTGAGTCACGAAATTCTTCTTAACAACCAGGATGAAGCCATCAAGCTGCTGGGCCGGAACGGCGAGTTGCGCCGGCGTATTCAGGATGAGGCCCAGGTTCGCATTGTGGACCGTGGCGCGAAAGTAGTCATTGTCGGTGAGGAACAAGACGCGCATATGGTAAGGGGGGTGCTGCGCGATATGCTGGCCGCCGTGCGCAGCGGTCATGTGCCCACGCTGTCCGATTTGAATTATGCGCTGGCGTCCGCGCGCAACCGTTCGCACCACGGCGGCGGCAGTGAGGTGATGGCCGAAAAAGGCGCCGGGATTCGCGAAGACATTCATATCCGCCCGCGCACGCACGGCCAGAAACATTATCTCGAAACCGTGCTCTCCGCGCCCATGACGCTGGTGATTGGCCCCGCGGGAACAGGAAAAACGTATCTCGCCATGGCGGCGGCGGTGTCGTCGTTGATGAACAAACAGGTAAAGCGCCTGGTGCTGACACGGCCCGCCGTGGAAGCCGGGGAAAGCCTGGGGTTTCTTCCCGGCGGATTGGAGGAGAAGGTCAATCCCTATTTACGCCCCTTGTACGACGCCCTCTACTCGATGGTGGATATGGGGCGCGTCCGCCGGTTCATGGATGAGGAACGCGTCGAGGTGGCGCCGTTGGCCTTTATGCGCGGACGCACCCTCGAACAGGCCTTCGTGATTCTGGATGAAGCGCAGAATACCACCTCGGAACAAATGTTGATGTTTCTGACCCGGCTCGGCGAAGGCTCCCGCGCGGTGATTACCGGCGATATCACCCAAATCGATTTGCCCAAAGGCACAAAATCGGGGCTGGTCGAGGCGCGCCGCATCCTGCGCGGGGTCCCCGGCATCGGCATAGTGCACCTTTCCAAGCATGACGTGGTGCGGCATCCCTTGGTGCAGCGCATTGTGGATGCGTATGAATCGGACGTGCGGGAAGGCGCGGATGCGGACAACCGCCAAAGCGGCGGGAGCGCGGTGGGCGCATGATCGGGCATCCCGCCTCAAAACGGCTTCATGCCGGTTCATTCGCCCAGTGGCTGGGTTCGGAATCCGCCCCCCCCATGACCCCCGGCGGGAAAAAACGCACCCGGTTGGGCATCGCCGTGGCTGCGGCGATCCTCATGACCCTGATGCTGGTTCGCGAGCCGCAACGCGATGAAATCATCGCCGAGGACATTGACACCTCCAAGATTTCCGAAACGGAAATCCGCGCGGACTTCTATTTTGAGAGTGTGGACATGATGGCCACGAAGGAAGCGCGGGATGCGGCCATGGCCAAGGTGCCCGCCTATTATGGGGTGGACCGCGAGCGGGTGCAGAATCAACTTCGCGCACTGCGCAAACAAATTGAATGGCTGAATGCACAACGGGAAGCCGTATCGAAGGCCATCGTGGACGCTTTGCGCGTCTCCACCTCCGGACAGACGGTGGAGGCACTGGTGACGGACACGGTGGCCGGTTTCGTGGCGCAGCTAAAAAATGCTCCGGAAGCACTGGACATGCCGGAATCGTCCGTGCTTGCCTTATGGCTGACCCCGGACCTGCGTTCGCTGCCACAACGCCAATTCGCCACCGCGCCCGCGAAACGGGGAAAGCCGGCCCCCGAAGAAACGGAACAGCCGGTGGTTTCCCTTTCACCAGAAGGGCCGGTGCGCCTGGTGTTTACCTGCGCCGACCGCCTGAGCGACTTGGCCATGGAGGGCCTCGAGTACATTTTGACCCGCGGCGTGCGCAGTCTTGACGAACAGGTGGAATTGTCCCGCCGCATTATCATTCTTCGGGATGCCGCGGAGGCGGATCAGCAGGTAAGCCGCGAGATAGAATGGGGGGATGTTCCGGACCCGGCCACGGCCGCCGAAGAACTGAGCGCGCATTTGTTGGATACCGCGAAACAGGCCGCACGGGACACCGAAGACCCCAAAGGCTGGGCCAAGTTGCATGAAGCGGCCCTTGCTCTGGCGAAACCCGCCGTGGCGCCCACCTTGCGGTATGACGCGGTATATACGGCCGGCGCGCGGGAACGCGCCCGGGAAACCGTGCAGCCCGTGATGCGCAAAATCGAAGCGGGGGAAATCATCCAGGATCGCGGACGCCGCTGGACGGAACAATCCCGCAATGACGTGAAAACCTATCTGAGCCTGCTCCAGAACGAGAAAAAACCCAGTCAGCGCATTCTCAGCACCGCCATATCGCATTTTATTCTTGTGGTATTGACCCTGTTCTGCCTGTATCGTTCCGCCGCCCTGACGCCCGGCATGGAACCGGAGGAACTCGATACCCAGATCAATCTGGCCCTGCTGTTGATGACCGCGATGTTGATCGCGGGGCGCATCGTGTCCTATTTCGAGCCAACCGGATTCATTCTGCCCGTTGCGGCGGCCGGCATCCTCTTTGCCATTTTGGTCAACATCCGTCTTGCCGCCATGATGAGTTTCCTGACCGCGGCCCTGGTTTCGGTCCAATACGGCTATGATTGGCGGTTGATGGTGGCGGGCAGCGCCATGTCGCTGGCGGGCGTTCTCAGCATATTCAAGGTCCGCCGCCGCAGCGACATGGCGGGCGCCTCCCTCAAAGCCATGGCGGTGGGCCTGCTGACCATCGCCGCGATATCCCTGGCCACCGATTCGCTGCTGAGCGAAGTCATGCTCCGCCGCCTCTCCCTGATTGGCCTGAATGGCTTTCTCTGCCTGCTGATTGTCCCGGGATTGCTTTCGCCGCTCGAACGTCTTTTCAAAATCACCACCGATATCCAATTGCTCGAGTATTCCGACTTGAACAATGAGGTCATGAGCCAACTGGCCATGAAAGCCCCCGCCACCTACGCCCACAGCCTGATGCTCGGGCAATTGGCGGAAGCCGCGGCCGATGCCATCGGGGCGAACGGATTGCTCGCGCGGGTATGCGCCTATTATCACGACATCGGGAAAATGCGCCGCTCGGAATACTATTCCGAGAATCAAAACGGCTACAACATCCATGATGAACTTTCGCCCCGGATGAGCGCGCGGGCCATTGCGGCCCATGTCATCCAGGGCGCGGAAATGGCGCGGGAATTCCGGCTCCCCGTTCCCATCGTGGACGGCATCTATGAGCATCACGGAACCTGCCGCATCGGATTTTTCTACCAACAGGCGCTCGAACAACAAAAACATGGCGATGTCCGCGAAGAGGATTTCCGGTATCCCGGCCCCAAACCGCAACGCCCCGAAACCGCCATCCTGATGATCTGCGACGCCGTGGAGTCGGGCGTGCGCTCGATCAAAAACGCCAACCAGGAACGGGTGCGGGAATTCGTGGACAAGATTATCGCGGCCCGCGCGGCGGACCGCCAGTTTGACGACTGTAACCTGACCCTCAAGCAGTTGGATACCATCGCCGAGGTGGTCTCGCGCCGAATTATGTCGAATCTGCACACGCGTTTGGCGTATCCTGAAGCCGCAGCAGGCAAGGCCGCAAACGTAATAGCCATGACGGGAGGTGTCGAATGATTCATCTGGACCTGCGAAACGACTCCACACGCAAAGGACCGGGAATCTGCCGCCGGGACCATCTGACCTTTTTGGCCGAACGCATCTGCCGCGGGGAAAAAAGAACGGAAGATGCGGAATTAAGCGTGTTGCTGTGCGATGATCCCTGCATTCAAGAATTGAACCGGGTGTATCGGGGCATGAACAAACCCACGGACGTGTTGGCGTTCTCACAAGCCTCCGCCACGGCAAAGGGAAGGCCGGTGCTGGGGGACATTGTCATTTCGCTGGAGACCGTGGAACGGTACTGTGAAGGTAATCGCCGGGCCATGCATGATGAAGTGTGCCTCTTGTTTTGCCACGGCCTGTTGCATCTGCTGGGATACACGCATGATTCCGCGGACGGGCTGCGCCGCATGCAGGAAAAACAAGCCTTCTATCTGTTCCGGGACGTGGAGTCTTCATGGCATTGCTGAAAGGGCGGGCGGGCCGGCCCCGCGGCCATTCCCCTGGAATAACAGGCCCGCCGCATGCCGGGTGAAGCATCACAATGAACAAGCTTTACATAACAGAGCGGCCCCGAACCCGGTGCGCCGCCCAATTCGCGCCTTCATGGTTGTGTTTGGCGGCGGCCTGCGCATTCGCGGCGGAATCGGCGGAATCCGCGCCCGCGTCCGCCGGCTGGGGCGTCATTCTCAGTCCGGCGGTCTGGTGTGCCACCGCCGCCCTGCTGGTCTGTTCCGCCTTTTTCTCTTCCGCGGAACTCGCCTTTTTCTCCATCCACCAATTGCGGCTTCGCAGCCTCCGCGAGAGTCCGCGGATGCTGGACCGCCTCGTGGCCCGGCTCATGGAACACCCCGGCAATCTGCTCACCACCATCCTGATGGGAAATTGTGTCGTTAACGTCGGCCTGGGCGTCGTGTTTGGCGGCCGGGTCGAGCAGGCCTTTCAGGCCCATCTTCCCCTGCCTGCGGCGGCTTCCTATGCCTTGGCGGTGTGTTCCTGCACCGCCGCCTTGTTATTCTTCGGCGAGATCACCCCGAAAATCGCTGTGGTGTATTTCAGCGAACAATATGCCCGCGCCGCGGCCGTTCCCATCTTCATCATTGACCGGCTGCTTTCCCCCCTGCGCGCCGCCATCATCCAATTTGTGGCCTTTCTCTTCAAAATTACCTTGTTCAGCCAGATGCGCCCCGCCCCCTTCATGACCGACGAGGAATTTCTCTCGCTGCTCTCCGAAGGCGAGGCCACCGGCGTAATCGAAGAAGACGAACGCTTCATGATCCAGGGCATCATGAAATTCAGCGACGTTACCGTGCGTGAAGTGCTCACGCCGCGGCCGGACATGGTCACCCTGTCCGCCGGGGCGACGGTCCGCGAAGCCCTTGAACAGCTCCGGACGCATGAGTATGCCCGCGTCCCGGTCTACGAGGGGGATTTGGACCACATTTGCGGGATTCTGTTTGCAAAGGACTTGCTCCCCAAGGTGATTTGCGAACATTTTGACGATCCCATCCGCCCATTGCTCCGCAAAGCCCACTTCGTGCCGCACATGATGAGTTGCTCCGACTTCCTCAAAACCGCCCAGCGCCTGCGCGCCCATATCGCCATTGTCGTGGATGAATTCGGTGGAACCGAGGGGCTTGTCACCCTCCAGGACGCCCTTCGCGAGGTCGTCGGCGATGTGGGCGAGGACGCCCGCGAAACGGAGAAACTCTATGCTGAAATCCAGCCCGGCGTCTACCGTCTCGACGGACGCCTGCCCCTGGATGAACTCGAACAATTGACCGGAAAGCCGGTGGAGGATGATGAGCATACCACGGTGGCGGGCTTCTTAATGAAGCAGGCGGACAAAGTGCCCGCGCCCGGCGACAAAATAAAACATGACGGGGTGTTATATGTCATTGAAGAAGTCTGGGGGAAACGCATCGCCCGTGTCCGGATGCAGGCACCCAAGGAAATGGTGAAAGGAAGCGATTCATGAGTTCCGCGGGCATTCTCATCCTCGTCTTCCTGGTGGCGCTCGTGTTCAACGCCTTTTTTGCGGGATATGAAACGGGTTTTGTTTCCTGTAATCCCATCCGGGTCCGGCATCTCGCGCTGAAAAAAAACAACGCCCGCGCCAAACGGCTGCTGGGCCACCTCAATCGCCCGGACCGCATGATTATTCTTGTGTTGCTGGGCACGAACCTCGCCATGATTGCGGCGACCATCGCGGTGACCCGCTTGACGCGTGACTGGGGGCCCCTGTGGGCCTCGATTATTGTCACCCCGACGGTATTGATATTTGGGGAGATTGTGCCCAAGAGCATGTTCCGCTCCCATCCCACCCGGCTCTCCCTTGCCTTCACGCCGGTGATTCATTTCTTCGACCGCCTCTTCGCACCCGTCGTGGTGCCCATTGCCTGGGTTTCCCAACAGTTTCTGGCCTTCGCGAAGAGCGACCGGCAGGGGGTCCGGGTGTTGATGCGGTCCCCCGAAGACATGCGCGTCCTCGTCGATGAAAGCGCCGACCGCGGCTCCATCGAGCAAGAGGAAAAGGAAATGATCCATTCCGTGATGGATTTGCAGCAGCGTTACGCGAAAGAGGTGATGGTGCCCCGGATCGACATACAGGCCTTTCCCGAGGACGCCACCACCAATGAACTCCGCGCCTTCCTCATGGACTGCGGCTACACCCGCATCCCTATTTACCGCGACACCGTTGACGAAATCATCGGGGTCGTCAATGCCTTTGACATTCTCAAGGATGAGCATTCTGACGACACCAATATTCAACGGTTCGTGCGGCCCGTCATGCATGTGACGGACACCATGCGCCTGGATGATCTGCTTCAGGCGATGCGGGACGAGAAACAGTCCATGGCGATTGTCATGGATGAGTACGGGGGCACCGACGGCCTCGTTACCCTGGAAGACATTCTCGAAGAAATTTTCGGCGAAATTCACGATGAATACGACGACGAAGCACCCTCCATCCGGAAAACCGGCCCGGGCACCTATGTGATTGAAACCCGCATGCCGCTCAAAGACGCCGCGGAATTCGCGGACGTTGAAATCAGCGACGAGGCCGTCGAAACCGTCGGAGGCTGGGTAATGCATGTCGCCCGCCGCATCCCGCAAAAAGGCGACGTCATCGAGCACGAACGATTCAAAATCACCGTGCTCGAGGGCGGCCCCAGTTTTATTTCCACCATTCGCCTCGAAATCCGGCCGCAGGAGGGCGGGACAACGCCCCCCTCCACCGGCGCAACCCCGGGCAAATCCTAAGCGCGGGCGCTATTTCCCCGACTTTTTCTCTTGTTTCTTCTTCCGCTTTTCCATGAGTGTAAGCTTCGGCTTCTTCTGCGCTTCCCGCTGGCCTTTGTCTCTTTTTCCTTTGTCACCCATATTCTTTTCTCCCTCGGTTATCGCCTGTACAATCCACAGCTTCTCATGCTAATGCGCACAGGTGCAAGCATATCCTGACGCGGGAAAAGATTCAATACGGGAAATCTTATGATTCTTTGATCCCTTTTGGGCAGTGCTTTTTCCTGCTCGCGGCAAATACGAGCGCCGCCGCCGCGGAGGCGGTCAGCAGGAGGTCTCCGAAAGACAATCCTGCACGGCCGTTGGTTTTGCCGGCATTTCCCGGGCATCCACAGGGCTTCTCGCCTTCACCTTCTCCTTCTTCTCCTTCTTCCCCCTCCTCGCCTCCTTCCGGTTCCAATGGCGCCACCACGGACAGCATTTGCCCCGCCTGCGCCAAGACGATTTGATTATTTTCCGCATGGTCCGGCGCGGAGGTCAGCAGCGCATAACTGCCCGCCGGAATCGCCGGAAAGGAATACACCCCATTCACATTTTCAGTGACTGGCCCGTACGTTCCCGCCTGCACCGCCGCATTCAAAATCGCCGCCCGCGTCTGCGCATCCCATACCGTGCAAAACAACGAGGCCGCCAATACCCCGCCGCCCGTGGCCAAAAACGGCTCATAATCCGAGGGGCCGTCCAACCGCCCGGCGATTTCTTCGGGATCGTTGGTGCCCCAATCGTTCTGCTCCATCTTTACCGTTTCCGTGCGCTCATTCACCACCGCCGGCCCTTCGATGGACAAAGCGAATGTGTTGCAGCCAATGGTGGGATCAGATTCGTCGCCCAGCGCGCCGGAGGCCGCTTTCCCGGTGGCGCGCAGAAGGATTGCGGAGCCCGCTATGTCCTGAAACACATTCCGGCGGACAAGCGGAATGGCGTCCGCGATGTCCATTCCCGTTCCAAGAGAATGGAAGATGCATTTTTCAATTACGGAATGGCCGGAATTGTTTCCCGACACGAGAATCCCCGTTTCCGTACGTCCTCCCGCGCCCATGAATGTCACGCGCGCCACATGCATCGCCGCATTGTTCATATCCAACACTACGGCGCTGCCGTTCCCGGCCCGCAGGGTTATGTCTTCGAGACGGCAGTTATTGGCGCCCGTCATGGCGCCGGTGATTTCCGTCACGCCATCCTTGGCCCCGGCCAGCGTTACCCAGGGCTTGAGCGTCACAGGCTCCGTATAGGCGCCCGCGTATACCATGATGCGGACTTTCGCCGTACTGGTGGCCGACGTTTGACGCAGCGCATGGCCGATGGTCGCCCAAGGCTGGGCCTGCGTACCGTGTCCGGCGGCATCCACGCCGTCCGGCCCGACATAAAACAGGCCGCCCGAAGCGGGACTGCGGGAATCTTCCGGCAGGGTTCCCCGTACGTATTCCTCGAAATTCGTCAACCCGTCTTGATCGAGGTCCCCGCCCGCGTCATTCGTTATGGGATTCAGTCCATGACGTACTTCATAACTATCCGGCATACCGTCGCCATCGCTGTCCATCAATTCATCGCTGGTGCACAGGCAGGCTTCGACACAGGCCGTAAGTCCGTCGCGGTCATTGTCGGTGGCGGGTGCGCCCAGACAGGCCGTGACACATCCATCCCAGGCGCCGCATGTTTCACCTTCTGTTTGGCCTTCTCCTTCAGCCACAATCAGTATGGGCGCGCTGAATTCCGAGGTATTGCCCGTGGGACTGGTCACCAGGGCCGTCAGGTTTTCCCCGAGATGGAAACTCAGGTTAATGTCCACTGAAAACGCGCCGGTGGAGCCTGCGGTGGTGGTGCCAATCAATGCCGTGCCCTCGTCTCCGATGTCGGCAAAAAATTCCAAGGAGGAATTGGGCACAGTGGTTCCCCGAACGGGATACAGCCCCGTGATCACCGGGGGCGTGATGCCCCCGTTCGCCCCGCTGTCCAGCACAATCCCCTTCCAGTTGTTCAACTTGATTTCGTTGCGTTGAATCCGGTTATTGATCGTGGCCGCGCCGGACACCCACACGCCGTCTTCGCCGCTGTGCGCGATAACGTTCCCAAATGTTTCCACCACCGGGCCGCCAATCCAATTGCCGGAAGCGCCGCCCATGATCAACACGCCTTTGCGCGCATTCGGAATGCCAAACGCGCCCGAGGGATCATATCCGATAAGATTGCCCTGCACCTGGTTTGTGGAGGTCCCGGAATCCATGATTGAAATGCCGGAACCATTGTTTCCGGAAATGGCGTTGCCCAGTCCCGCCGCGCTGCCGCCGATGAAATTCTGCTTGGCCCCCGCCCGGAGGGAAATCCCGTCCGATTGGTTGGGAAGCGCCGCCGTGCCCGCCGCGTTTACGCCGATGGAATTGTGCAATACAAGATTGCCGTCTGTGCCAACATCGCGAATGAGCACGCCGTTGCCGCAATTGCCCGAGATAACGTTCCGGCTGTCATCGTCCCCGCTCCCCACGAAATTCTGGTTTGCCCCACAGCAAATGACTATGCCGTGGGCCGCGCCGGGGGTGGGGTTATTGCAGGGGCCCGCCGCATTCCCCGCGGGATTGGTTCCTATGAAATTCCCGATAATCGTGTTGCCGTGCGTATTACTTTGCTTATAGATGAGTTCATCCCCTTCAATCAGTATGCCCGCATAGGTGTTGCCCGAGACCACATTGCGCGCCCCGGACGTCGCGCCCCCAATCAGATTCGTATACGCTCCGCAACAAATCGTCACCCCGGTCCGGTTGCCCAGACCGGCCTCATTCGCCGCGTTAGTCCCGAGAAAACACCGTTCCACCGTGTTGTACGCCGCCAGCGGCCCCGAAAGAAAAATGGCCGCGTCCGGACCGTTCACGATGGTGAAGCCGCGAATTTCGTTGAGTTGAGAAACGATATTGATGCAGGGCGACCCTGGCCCCAGCGCCGAACCGTCCAGCGTGATCACTCCATCGCCGTCAATGGCTACCCCCCCCGTCATATCCGTGAGCGCGGGCAACTGCCCCGTCAAATAAATGGTTCCGGCAAGCCCGTTCGCAAAGGAGATGTTTTCCCGGCCCGGCGTGTTGTTGGCCGCCGTCATGGCCTCGCGCAGCGATATCACCCCATCCGCTCCGGGAAACGCCAGCAACGTCAGCACCAAGGTGGTGTTTCCGTCCACCGCCTCACTCAAGGTGGAAACGGTAATATCGGAGATTTGTTTGTCCGGCTCTTCCCCAAAAACCACGGTTGCAGACCCCAGAAATACGCCCGTCAGAAGAATGCTCCACACCACCTTGCATCGAAACGCCCATCTCATATCCTGTCTCCTGATTTTCCGGAGGCCGAGGTGACACGGCCACCGTATGCGGTTGAGCACAGTATAGGCTTTGTCCATCATTCGTACAAACCCTGCGTCTCCATGACATCGGTTTCGCGGCGTCATATTCCAAATTCTGGAACCAACCAGATGCCGTGTCTGACAATGCGGCTTTCCGCCCCAAAAGGCAAAAAACCGTATGACCCCGAAAATGCCTTTATTTATGCCTTTTTGCCGATACCCGGTACCCGTCTTCCCGTAATTCCCCGTGCTATTGAGTGAAGGCGGTGAAACCTGAAAACACGGGAGAATCAATCCATGAACTTGAATGAGTTGGCCCAGGACGAATCCTGGATGAACGAATCCGAGAACGAAATTGGGCGGCAGGTGGTGAGCGCTTTTCAGGGTCTCCAACGGAAATGGGGGCTCCGTGACACGCCCTTTCTCGCGCTTCGTGTGCGCGATCTGAAATATGAGACACTCCTCCTCCACCGGCTCATCCGGGAACTTGATGCCGCGGAAATCGAGCCTGCCGTACAGAAGCCGGGCGGGGAGAGTGCCGCCGGGACGTCCGAAGAAGAGAAACCTTCCCGGAAACCCGTGGCAAAGAAACGCCCTGTGACGCCCGAGGCGGAAAAGCGCCTCAAAATCATGCTCCCCGTCATTGAGGCCATGGGAAAGACCATGGAGCGCATCCGCAAAGTGCTTGCCGAACTCGAAGAGCATTTCGACCGTTCGGGCAATTCCCTTCCCGTGAGTCTCGCGGACTCCTTCAAACCCATCATTAAAAATGCGGAGCGCGTCTATCAGGAATCGTTCCAGCGGTCTCAAGTCCGGGCCACCTCCCTCTCCGCGCCCCCTTCTTCGCGGGCGAAAAAGTAAATGTGCGCGGGAAAAGTGGTGGAGAATTTGGCAAATACGGTATGCTCTCCGCATGAGACGCGCTACCGCTGTTGCACTGGTCATGATGCTATTCGCCCTTGCGGGTTCCGGATGCGCCCACCGCGCCAAGGAGCCGCAGGGGAAACGCATCACCAAGACCCTTCTGTGCACCGGGTACTGCGCCTGCGGCAAATGCTGCAACTGGAAACGGAACTGGCGCGGGAAAGCGGTCATTGCCAATGGCCCCAACAAAGGCAAGCCCAAGAAAGTCGGTCAGACCGCAACAGGCGTCCAGGCCAAACACGGCACCATCGCCGCCGACACCAACTACTATCCTTTCGGCACCGTTATGTACATTCCCGGTTACGGGTATGGCCGTGTCGAAGACCGCGGCGGGGCGATCAAGGGCGGCCACATCGACCTCTTTTTCAAAACCCATCAGGAAGCCATCCAATGGGGACGGAAAACCCTTCGCGTCACCATCTGGCTCCCAAAATCCCCCCGCCGCTGAAGCACCATCGGTTTATTCGGGTCCGTTCTTTTTCCCCCATGGCGTCCAACGGCCCCAACCCGTCTGTAGACTGTTTATGCCCGTTTAGACCTTTTCCCGGAACATGCTGGAACCCAGAGGCCCAACCATGAAAAAGTCCGCCAAACACACTACGCGCCGACCCTGTGTCAAGACCCTCAAAAAGCGCGAGGCCGAACAATGGCGCCGTCTCCAAGTCCGTGAATGGTTCGCCGCCCGGTATCTGCGCGATCCGGGCGGAAACCCCTGGAGTGTCCGCGATTACCAGCGGCCCTCCCTCGAATCCCGCGCGCTTCGGAAAGTCCACTGCGATGGACGGGACGTTGGGAAAACGTCCGAAATCGAAATCATCGCCGCGTGGGCCATGGTGGCCTGCCCGGACAGTGAAATGCTCATTGCGGCCCAAACCGAAAACCATCTTTTCCCGCTGATGAACCGCCTTGCCCGCTGCTTTGAAACCACCCCCGATTTTATCTCCTCGCTCGTGGAAGTGCGCCGCTCCCCTTCCTGGTACTTCCGCTTTTCCAATGGATTCACGTTATGGGGCCGCATTGCCGGGTTGCGCGGCGTCAACTTTCAGGGCATGCACGTCCACTGGCAGATCATTGACGAAGCCCAGGAAATGACGGAATCCGCCTGGGGCGAACTCTACCAGGCCCTCAACGGGGGCGGGCGGCGCTGGGTTTATGGCGTTCCCAACGGACTGCGCAACACCTTCTACCGCATGACGCAAATGCAGGATGCCGAACACTACAATTGGCCCAGTTCCCTCAATCCGGACTACTCCCCGGAAAAAGACGCCGAACTCGCCCTGCTCTACGGAGGACGGTCCGCGCCCGGCTATCTTCACCGCGTCCTCGGGCAACACGGCGTCCCCATGCATGCCGTCTTCTCCCTCGACGACTATCTCGAATGCATAGACCCCGCCCTCGCGCCCGCCGATTACACGCTCCGAGAAGACGACACGTTCCAGGTTCCTTTCGAGGCGCGCCCCGCCGAATACTACCTTGGCTGTGATCTCGGTTATGCCCGCGACCCCTCCGAATTCGTCCTGTACCAAAGCGAACCGCCCCATCTTATCAATATCCTCCGCCTCCGCCTCGAGGGCGTCAACTACGCCCGCCAACTCGAGGTCATTCAACAACTCGACGACGCCTGCAACTTCCGCGGCATTGGCATTGACTGCGGAAACAACGGCCGCGCCGTCGCCCATCAACTCATGGCCCTCGGCCCCCGCTGGTGCGAGAAAGTCCGCGCCTTCGAGTTCGGCGCCGCCATGGACCTTGAGCCCCTTCCCGACGGCTCCGTACCCCGCCGCCGCGTCAAAGAATTCATGACCGAACTTATCCAACGCCGCCTCACCGAGCACACCCTCCGCTTCTTTCCATGCCCCGACCGAGAACAACAATACGCCTCCCATACCTACTCCGTGAATGCCTTCGGGCAAATCGTTTATGAGAAAGGAAACGACCACATCATCGACGCCGACCGTTGCGCCCTGCTTTGCCACTACCTCGAAACCCTCGAGGTCTGCGAACCGCCCCGCCGCGGCGCCCCCGTCCTTTTCTTCTGAAAAACATTGGCCGTCCTTGGTGTCGTTTGTGCCCGTTAAGTCGTTTAGGTTCTTTCTTGCCCGTGCTGATGGCTTTTTGCACCTTCCGTCCCCATTTCAGTACATTTGATTCCACGTATTTCCATTTACAACAAGGAAGATCATTATGCGCCGAATACTGCTCACCCTCGTTTTGTTGCTTTCCATTTTTATTGCCGTGCTTCTCTTCCGAACCGCCACGTTCTCCTCCCCCCAAATCGAAGTCAAGCCCGCCGCGCCCGCCGCCCTTGACAACGACGGCGCCCTGAACCGTTTCTCGAAAGCCATCCAATTCAAGACCATCTCCAATCAGGACCCCGCCCGCTTCCCCGCCGAAGAATTCGATAAATTCCGCGCCTATCTGGTGGAAGCCTTCCCCAACGTCCACAAAACCATGAAACGCGAACTTATCCATGACCATGCCCTCTTGTACACCTGGCAAGGCAGCGATCCATCGCTGCCCCCCGTTATTTTCATGGCCCATTATGACGTTGTGCCCGTGGACCCCGGCAGTGAAGACAAATGGACCCACCCTCCGTTCTCCGGCGCCATTGCCGATGGCTACATTTGGGGCCGTGGAACCATGGACTTCAAAGTGGGGGTGATCGGCTGGCTCGAAGCGTGTGAAACCATGCTCACGTCCGGTTTTCAACCCCATCGCACCGTCCACCTTGCCTTCGGGCACGATGAAGAAATCGGCGGACTCCAGGGCGCGGCCCAAATCGCCGCCACCCTCAAACAGCGCGGCGTGAAGGCCTTTTTCGCCCTCGACGAAGGCAGCGCCATTGTCCAAGGCGTTCTCCCCGGCCTGAAGGAACCCGTTGCCCTCATCAGCCTGGGCGAAAAGGGCTACGCCAGCCTCGAACTCCTCGTCGAAGGGGACGGCGGCCACTCCTCGCAGCCGCCCCGTGAAACCAATATCGGCATTCTGGCCCGCGCCGTCTCGCGTCTCGAAACTCATCAGATGCCCCTCCGCCTCGAAGGCCCCTTCCGCGACATGCTCGAATGCACCGGCCCCAAAATGGCCTTTCCGCTGCGCCTCGTCATGGCCAACCTTTGGGCGCTCACCCCGGTTCTCAAATGGCAACTTTCCGCCCTGCCCGCCGGCAATGCCGCCCTCCGCACCACCACCGCCCCCACCATCCTCGAAGCCGGCGTCAAAGAAAACGTCCTGCCCCTCCGTGCGCGTGCCGTGGTCAATTTCCGGCTGCTGCCCGGCGACACCATCGAAGACGTTTTGGCCCATGCCCGGGCCACTGTCAACGATCCCCGTGTAAAGATAGCGCCGCTTTCCAATAACGAAGCCCACGAGGCCTCCCCCATCGCCTCCACCAACAGCCCCGCCTACACCCTGCTGGCCACCAGCCTCCGCGAAATGCTTCCGGACGCCATCGTTGCCCCCGGCCTTTCCCTCGGCGGCACCGACGCCCGCCATTACGCCGAAGTGGCCGAAGGCTGTTACCGCGTCGAACCCATCCTCGTCAACGACCGGGAACTCGCCCTAATCCACAACACCGACGAGCGCCTCTCCATCGAAAACTACCTCCGCGCCCTCCAAATCTATATCCGCATCTTGCGCAACGCGTGCGCCTGACCCCCCCCGCGGTGGGTATTGCCGGCGGAATTCCCTTGAACGCCGGGGTCCTGCGCCGTATAGTAGGGCAAGTAGATCGTGTGCGTTGCCTGTTGGCGGAAAAGTAGTTGGTCCGCGGCGGGTATCCCATACTCAAGTTGTGGGATAAAGTTTACGAATGTTGACCATGGAGAACCCAGAGCCATGTCCAGCCAAGTCTATATCGTTTCTTGCACAAGCATCATCCTGGCCCTGTTCCTCGCCCCAATCGCGCACGCGGATACCGGCGCGATCAAAACCAACTTCGGCCCCGCCGCAGTCTCCGCCGGGGCGAAAGAGTCCTGTGACACGGGCGCCAACGGGAGCAACAACGAAAAAAATGAAAAGGAAAGCAACGCTACTGTGGCATGGTCAACGTACTTGGGGGGGGCAAGCGAAGAAGATGGGTATGGTATAGCGGCAGACACGAATGGAAATGTGTACATCACAGGGCGTACGGATTCCCCGGGCTGGGTGAGTGGCGGCTGGGATACGGTCTTTGGCGAGGGTGGGTATGACGGCTTCGTGGTGAAATTGAATGCGGCGGGGGAACACCAGTGGTCCACATATTTGGGCGGATCGGGATTGGATGAAGGCACCGGCATCGCGGTGGACTCAGACGGGAACTGTTATGTCACGGGGCGCACGGCCTCGGCAGGCTGGGTAAGCGGAGGCTGGGATACCACCTATGGCGGCAATACGGATGGTTATGTCGTGAAGTTGAATGCAATGGGTGCGCACCAGTGGTCCACCTACCTGGGCGGCACGGAATCTGATTCTGGTTATGGCATAGCGGCCGACAACAAGGGAAACATTTACATCACAGGGTCCACACTGTCTTCAGGTTGGGTAAGCGGCGGCTTCCAGAACACCTATAAGGAAGCCACGGACAGCTATGTGGTGAAACTGAATTCAGCGGGTGCGCACCAGTGGTCCACCTATCTTGGCGGGTGGAATTATGATGAAGGTTTGGGGATTGCGGTGGATGCGAATGAAAACTGTTATGTGACGGGGTTTACATTATCCGCCGGTTGGGTAAGCGGCGGTTATAACCCGATACATAGTGGGGGAGATGTGGGCAGCGATGGCTATGTGGTGAAACTGGGCGGCGCGGGGAACCATGTGTGGTCCACCTATTTGGGGGGGACCAAAGATGACGAGGGGCACCATGTTGTAACGGATGCCGTGGGGAGTTGCTATGTTGTGGGGAACACGGAGTCCCAAAACTGGGTGAGCGGGGGATGGAATTCGACGCCATCGAATAGCCTGGATGGATTCGTGGTGAAGCTGAGTGCCGCCGGGGCGCATCTGTGGTCTTCGTATGTGGGTGGCGACAGTGGTGATGAATGTAACGGTGTTGCGGTGGATCCCAACGGAAACTGCTACATTACAGGTGATAGCATGTCCTCCGGTTGGGTGAACGGGGGATGGGATACGGTATTGGGTGGTGATCGAGATGGCTTTATGGTCAAACTGAGCACCACCGGAACCCATCTATGGTCCTCCTACTTTGGGGGCGCTAATGGAGATTACGGATACGGTGCCGCAGTGGACGGAACGGGGAACTGTTTCATTGTGGGGACGACATCCTCCCCGGATTGGGTTAGCGGAGGCTGGGATACAACTCTGGGCGGAACAACCGATGCTCATGCGATGAAGATCATCCCGCTGCCGGAACCCACGGCGCCGATCAATCCCGGTGCATCAGCCATAGGCCCGGATACCATTACCTGGACCTGGGAGGATACCTCCCTGGATGAACTCGGCTTTAAGCTATTCGTTGATGAGGGGACCGGTTTTCCCACCACGTTGCGCGTAACCACCGCCGCCGATGAAGAGGCATGGGTGCAAAACGGACTGCTTCCCAACAGGCAGTATTCATTCCAAGTGGCGGCCACCAATACCCAGGGAGACAGTGCGCGCAGCAGTAATTTGACGGTCTGGACACTGGCGGCCGTGCCCGCCGCGCCGGTTCTGGGAAATAGAGGCCAGCATAGCTTGGATATAAGCATCGGGCCCAACGATGGCAACCCGGCGTATACGCAGTATGCCATCGGCTTTTCCTCTCCTTCATCCGACAGCCTTTGGCTTCAAGGGGATAATGTTTTAGGCGCAGCGCCATTTTTCCAAACCCGTTCATCATGGGGCTTTGCCACGATATCCGGTCTTGAAGAGAATACCACCTACACCCTATCCGCCATGGCCCGAAATGGCGCCGACATTGAAACCGTTCCAGGGGCCGCAACCATGGTTACAACCCTCTCCTCCCAAGCCGAGCCGCCCAGCGAACCCTCCCTGGGGTGGGCCACGTATTCGGGCGGAACCGGCGATGATTTTGGAACCGATATAACGCTGGACACCGGCGGGAACTGCTACGTCACGGGATACACCTCCTCCCCGGGGTGGGTGAATGGCGGTTGGGACACGGACCTGGGGGGAACTTCAGACGGGTATGTCATAAAACTCGACGCCGCCGGCGCGCCTGTATGGTCCACCTATCTGGGTGGAACCGGCGATGATCAAGGGGCGGGCATCGCGGTGGATGCCCACGGCAATTGTTATATCACGGGAATCACCAATTCGTTGGAGTGGGTGACTGGCGGCGGGCAAACCACCTATGGCGGAGGCTCCTATGATGGATTCGTGGTGAAACTGAACCCGGCCGGGGCGCATCAGTGGTCCACCTATGTGGGGAGTGTGAATTCCGATACCCTCTTGGGCATCGCCTTGGATGCGGAAGGGAACTGTTATGTGTCCGGAACCACCAATTCCCCCAATTGGATGCAGGGGGGATGGAAGACGGTCTATGGCGGGGGCACGTATGACGGATTTCTGGTGAAGCTGAATACTGCCGGGGAGGTCCAGTGGTCTACGTACCTCGGCGGTGCGAGCGAAGACCGGGGGAATAGAGTCGCCGTGGATGCCAGCGGATATTGCTATGTTACCGGAACCACCGAATCTGTGGGCTGGACCGCCGGCGGATGGGATACCACCCATGGCGCCAACAGTTATCCTGACGGCTACGTGGTCAAATTCAATGCGGCCGGCCAGCATCTGTGGTCCACCTATTTGGGCGGCGATGGCTTTGACTTGGGGCAGGGCATCGCCGTGGACGCCACAGGGAATTGCTATGCCGCGGGCCAGACGAATTCGGGGGGATGGGTCAGCGGGGGATGGAACACGGTCCCCAATGGAACCTTGGACGGCTTTGTGGTCAAGCTCAATCTCCAAGGCATGCATGAATGGTCCACCTACCTGGGAGGAATAACGGAAGACCGCATCAACGATATCACCGCCGATGAAAATGGGAATACGTACATTACGGGCCAAACAGACTCCGCGGAATGGATGCTCGGCGGCTTTAACACCACCCCCAGCGGATGGCATGACGGATTTGTGGTAAAACTCAGCCGCGCGGGCGCCCACTTCTGGTCTACCTGCCTGGGGGGGGTGAATAATGATTGGGGGCAGGGTATCGCGGTGGATGAAAACAAGAATTGCCGCATCACCGGGACCACCTATTCTCCGGATTGGATAAGCGGCGGATGGAACCCCCACTACAGCGGCGGCGCGGATGCGTTTCTGATGACGATTACCCAACATCTGGAACCGGCCGCACCCACCAACCCCGGCGCAAAGGCCATAAGCAAAGCGTCCATCACCTGGACCTGGCACGACAACACCTCCATTGAACTGGGCTATAAAGTGTGGGTGGACATGGGGACGGACACCCCCATCACCCTTCGGACCACGACCGCCCCCAATAGTGAAGCCTGGATTCATTCCGGACTGCGTCCCAATACGCAATATGCCTTCCAAACCGCCGCCACCAACGCCAATGGCGATAGTGCAAAAACGGACATCTACTCCGCATGGACCTTGGCCGCCGTACCGTCCGCCCCGTTGCTGGGCCACCCCACCCTGCACTCCCTGGATGTCAGTATTGCGGAGGGGGACGGCAATCCGCCCTACACATTGTACACTCTCCGCATTTCAACCCTTTTTGGCGATAACAATTGGGTCCAAAGCGATGGTACGTTGGGCGCCCTGCCCTGTTACCAAACGGCCGCCGACTGGGGCACCCTTACCGTTACGGGCCTCGAGGAAAATGACCTCTATGGGTTCGCGGCCCGGGCGAAGAATGAAATGGGCACGGAAACGGCTTTTGGCCCCAATGCCTTCGCCACGACACACGATGTCGAGGGCGAAGGCGGCATCGAAGGGGAAGGTGGTGTTGAAGGCGAAGGCGGCATCGAAGGGGAAGGCGGCATTGAGGGGGAAGGCGGCATCGAAGGCGAAGGCGGCATCGAAGGCGAAGGCGCTCAAGAGGGTGAGGGAGACCACGAGGGATACGAAGAAGACGGGCGCCATACCGCCGACCAGAATACGGATCATCTCATCAGCCTTTCGGAACTGCTTCGGCTGATCCAATTTTTTAATACCCGCGGATTCCATTGCCAAGCCGGCAGCGAAGATGGCTACGCCCCCGGTCCCGAAGGCGACACCTCCTGCACACCCCATAACAGCGACTACGAGCCCCAGGATTGGCGCATCAACCTTTACGAAATCCTCCGTCTTATTCAATTCTTCAATTCCGGCGGATACCATTACTGTCCCGGCGCCGGCACGGAAGACGGCTTCTGCCCCGGCCCCGCCTGAATCGAGCGTCCGGGCCTAATTCTAAGCGGCCTGTTTCAACGCAGTGCCATGGAACATTCCAGCGCGGCATAACCGCCGTCACGGATACGAGCCGAAGGCCGTATTTTGTGTAAATGCTTTATTTCCAGTATAATTGGGACTAAACAGGTTGCGGAATCTGTTAACGAGATAGCGTTCCGTGCGCAAACAAAGGATGCAAGCACTGCATGACAGGACTGAAGAAAGCGTTGGCGGGCCTGATGGCCGTGGTGATCATCCCGGTTACCGCGCTGCAAGGCATCGAAACCGTCCTGTGCCTCGCTGAGGATGGTCACATGGCCATTGAAATGGCGCTGAACGGCCAGTGCGTTTCCGGTCCGTCCATATCGGCGAAAACAACCGCTGACCCGTTGTCCGGTGCGGTGGATTCCCATTCCGCCAGCCACTGCGGTCCGTGCAGGGATATCCCCCTTGGTGCGGCGCCGGCCATTGTGGCGCCTGGGGCGTCTTCCAAACAAACACAGGCCAATTCCCCTGTAATAAAGGCCGGTTTGGCACACCCGGCGGTTGTTTCGCACCTTGTTTTTGGCCTGAAGAACCCTTCTTCGTTCCGGCCGCCGTCCCCCCCTGGCACTTCCCCCTCCCGGACTCTTGTGCTTCGGAATTGATCGTTTTCTTTCCTCTCTGCAATCAGGGAAAACGGTATCCCCGTTTTTCGACACCCCTTAAGATACCCGCATTTCCCTTACCCCCTGTATACCTGGACTCGCCGCGTTTTAACCGTTGCTGAACGAGCGGGAAACGCATGATTGAATATCGAGAGGACCGAATGAAATGAGATCACTCCATGGCATGACTACAACCTGTATTCTCCTCCTGAGCATATGCATGCCGGGGGCGGCGGACGTTCCCCCCGGCATGCCGGACCAGGGCGTGCTGAGGCTTCCGGACGTTATCGCGCTTGTGCTCGAACACAATCCGGAGTTGGCGACGTATCCCTTCGATATTCGGGCCGCCGAGGCCCGGCAACTCCAGGCGCGGCAACGGCCCAACCCGGAACTTTCCCTGGAGATCGAAGATATCCGGCTTTCGGGTGCCGCATCGCAACACCGGGTATCCACAGTCACCGGCCTTGGGCGCGGCGCTATCGGGTCCAGCTTCATTACCGAATGGTCGAAGGATTCCGAAACATCCTCCGGCGGCCTTTTTTCGGAAGCGGAAGTGACGGTATCCCTTTCGCAAGTGATAGAACTGGGGGGGAAACGCGCCAAACGGATGGCCGCCGCCGCCCGCGAGCGGGATTCGGCCTCGTGGGACTATGAAATCGCGCGCGCCAATGTACTTGAAACCACGGCCAAAACGTTTATCGAATGCGTGGCGGCCCAAGAACGGGTCACCCTGGACCAGGAACTGGTCACGCTGGCGGAACAGGTGCTGAGAACGGTGTCGGCCCGGGTGGAAGCCGGACGGGTTTCGCCGCTGGAAGTGAAAAAGGCTGAAACCGCCCTGGCCTCGGCCAGGCTTCAAGCCGGAAATTCCGCGCGGGACTTGGTGGCCGCGCGAACCGCCCTCGCCGCGCTTTGGGGCGAACCCGCCGCGCGCTTTGATCGTCTGGAAGGATGGCTCGAACCGGTGAAGGACATCCCCCCCCTGGAATCCCTGCAAGAACGCATGAAAAAGAACCCGGACCTTGCCCGGTGGGGCGCGGAGTCGGAAAAACGGAATGCTGTGGTGGCGCTCGAACGCGCCAAGGCCATCCCTGACGTGTCGGTGTCCGCCGGGTACCGGGCACGGCATAATGCCGGTGCGAAGGGAAGCGAATGGGCGCTGGGTTCCGAGGGAATCCGCCGTTCCCGGTATTCATTGGAATCGGAAGACCGCTGGGATTCTCTGCTGGTGCTTGGCGTCGCGATTCCATTGCCGATTTTCAACCGGAATCAGGGGGGAATCAAGGAGGCGGAACATCTTGCCGCCAAAGCCACTGCGGAACGCCACGCGGTGCATGCGCGCACCATCGCGGCACTGGCGCAAACCTATCAGGATTTGTCGAACGCACAGGCGGCCATTCAGACCCTGAAGTCCAGTGTACTGCCTTCGGCGCTGGAAACCTTCAACGCCCTCAATGAAGCCTATACGCAGGGCAAGTTTGGCTTTCTCGATGTGCTGGATGCCCAACGAACCCTGTTCGATGCGCGGGAACGTCACCTGTCGGCGCTCTCCGCCTATCACCAGAACGTGGCCATGGTGGAGCGTCTCCTCGGCGAAACGCTCTGGCCGGACGATGCACAACCATCGGAGTAATCCAGTATGAAAAAGAGGCATAAAATCATTTGGTTATCCCTGGCGGCAATTTTGGCGCCTTGCCTGGTTGCAGTCTATATCGGATACGTCCCCGCCCGCGCCGAATCGAAGGAGCCGGAGCATGGCAAGGCGTCTCATGCCATGGAATCGTCCGAATCGGAAACGCACGCGCATGAGGAGCACACCGATGTGGTCCGGATGTCACCGGAACAGATCGAGAACAACCAGATCAAGGTGATCGGGGCGGGTCCTGGTGAACTCACCAATCTGTTGACTCTGCCGGGCGAGGTCAAACTGAATGCCGACCGTGTGGCGCATGTGGTGCCGCGCATACCGGGCGTGGTGCGGGAAGTGTTCAAAAATCTTGGCGACGCCGTGAAGAGCGGCGAGGTCATGGCCGTGCTCGACAGCCGTGAACTGGCGGCGCTGAAGGCGGGATATCTGGCCGCGAAAGAACGGGAGGCCCTTGCGTCCGTCCTGTATGAACGGGAAGCGGGGCTTTGGGCCAAGAAAATCTCCGCGGAACAGGACTACCTCTCCGCGAAAAACGCGCTGGCGGAGGCGCGAATTGTTTCGCGGACCGCCGAGCAGCAGTTGCACGCCATCGGATTCCCGGAAGCGTATGTGGAGCAATTGCCCGGCCAGGCGCATATCTCTTTGACGCGGTATGAAATCCTGGCGCCGTTTGATGGCGTCATTATCGAAAAACACATCACGTTGGGCGAGGCGCTGAAAGAGGACGCCACGGCTTTCATCGTGGCCGACTTGAACCGCGTGTGGGTGGATTTCAATGTGTATCAAAAGGATTTGAGCGTGATTCGGCCAGGGCAGGAAATTCTGGTGAAAGACGGGACCGCTTCGGATGCCGGAACGAAGGGCGTGATTTCCTATCTTGGGCCGGTGATGGGCGAAGAAACCCGCACCGCCACCGCGCGTGTGGTGTTGGAAAATACCGGGGGCCGATGGAGGCCGGGACAGTTCGTTACGGGCTATGCCGCCACGGAGAAAATCCCCGTGGCCGTGATGATTCCGAAAACGGCGGTACAGACCTTCGAGGGAAAACCGTCGGTGTTTCTGCGGACGGATGAAGGGTTCAAGCCGGTTCCGGTCACGACGGGCCGCGATACGTCAACCCATGTGGAAATTGTGGAGGGATTGACGCCCGGGCAGCCCTATGTTTCGGAGGGCGCCTTTCTGCTCAAGGCGACTCTTGAAAAAGGCGCATTGGGCCACGAACATTAACCAACGATTGGGAACAACACATGGATTCATCGCAACACGCGCTTATGGAGCGCATCCTCCGGGCGTCGTTCCGGCATAAACCGGTGGTGCTGCTGGGGGTGGCGCTTGCGTTTGCCTTTGGCATGACCGCCTATCAGCGCATGCCGAAAAACGTCTACCCCGATATCACCATCCCGGTATTCACCATCGTCACGGAAAACGAGGCGATGGCCCCGGAAGAAATTGAACTGATGATCACGCGTCCCATGGAGGCCGCCATGAACGGCCTGCCCGGGGTGCGGCGGGTGCGCTCGCAGACCACCCAGGGCCTGGCCTCCGTGATCGTGGATTTCGACATCGAGACGGAATTCTGGCGGGCGCGGCAGTTTGTCTCGGAGCGCATCGCGCAGGTGGCCGCGCAATTGCCGCCCGGCACCGAGCCGCCCACATTGGCCAGCGCCACCACGCGCCTCGCCGAGGTCTATGAATTCGCCGTGGAGGGCGATTTGCCCGCCATGGAATTGCGCGAATTGGCGGAATGGCAAATCCGCTACAATCTCTTGACGGTTCCCGGCGTGGCGGAAGTCCTCAACATGGGCGGTTATCTCCGTCAATACCGCATCACCCTGGACCCGGTCAAGATTCATGCGCACGGCGTGAAACTCGCGGAGGTTGAAACCGCCATTCGCGGCGGCAACGAAAACGCCTCGGGCGGGTTCATCAGCACGGGTCCGGCGGAATATACGGTGCGCGGCATTGGCCGGTATGATTCGGTGCAGGACATCGGCGACACGGTTATCGGCGCGAACAACGGCGTACCGCTCTTTTTGCGCGATGTCGCCGTTATCGAAGACGGCACGGCCATCCGGCGCGGCATCGCCAGCAAGAACGGCAAGGAAACGGTGGTGTCGCTTGTAATCAAGCAACCCTCGGCGGATACCGTTCAGGTGGTTGAAGGCATCGAGAAAGCGCTCGAAGACCTGCGCGCCACCCTTCCCAAGGGCGTCCGCATCGTTCCGTATTACGATCAAACCCATTTAATCAACAGCGCGTTATCCAGCGTGATGAACGCCATCCTGGCGGGCGCGGCATTGGTGGTGCTTGTGCTGTTCGTGTATTTGGGCCACTTCCGGAGCACGTTGATTGTGGCCCTGTCCCTGCCGTTGTCCGTGGTGATGGCGGGGGTGCTGATGCGGCAATTCAATGTGGGGTTAAACACCATGTCGCTGGGGGGCCTGGCCATTGCGGTAGGCATCATGGTGGACGCTTCGATCATCATGGTGGAGAATATCTTTCATCATTTTCACAAGCATCGCGGGGAACTCGGCGGCAAAACCGCGAAGGAAAACGTGGCGTTCCGCGCCGCGCGCGAAGTGGGACGCCCCATCGCATTCGCCACCTTCATCATTGTCGCGGTGTTTCTTCCCCTGTTCCTCATGGGCGGCATCGAGGGGCTGCTCTTCCGTCCGCTCGCGGTGACGGTCGGCTCCGCCATGATGATTTCGCTCCTGTTGTCGCTGACGTTGACGCCCGTGCTCTGTCTGTGGCTGCTGACCTCGAAACGCATGCAAACAAAGGCGGAAGAGGTGTGGTTTGTCCGGGGATTGAAACACCTCTACATGCCCGTGCTCGATGCCGCGCTGCGGCATCGCTGGGTGGTGATTGCCCTCACGCTGTTGCTCCTGATTCCCGCCGGACTCGGCCTGCTGCGCGTGGGACGCGACTTCATGCCCAAACTGGACGAAGGGGCCTGGGTGATTTCCACGGTCACGCCGCCGGAAACTTCGCTCGAACAAAACGACCGCATTACCCGGCAAGTCGAGCAACTGCTCATGAACGATCCCAATGTCACGGATGTGGTGCGGCGCAATGGCCGTTCCGAGCGCGCCATCGGATGCGTGTTGCCGGTGAATTCCGGCGAGATTCTTGTAAACCTGAAACCCAAGGACGAATTATCCCGGCCCGCTTCGGAAATTCTGGCGGATATCCGGGAGGCCGTCGAGAAAATTCCCGGGGTGGCGGTGGCGTTCACGCAGCCGTTCCAACTGAAGATTGACGAGAGCCTCGAAGGCACCCCGGCGCCGTTGCAGGTGAAATTATTCGGCCCGGACATTGGGGTGTTGTCGGAAAAGGGAAAAATCATCTTCGACACGGTCCGCGAGACGCCCGGCATCGAGGATGCCAAAATGGACCAGGCCGTGGGCATCCCGCAACTGCAAATCCGGATTGATCGGCAGGCCGCCGCGCGCTACGGCATTTCCGTCGGCGCCATTTCCGAAATTGTGCGGCTGGCGGTCGGCGGCGAAGAACTGACCCAGGTGTGGAAAAACCAGCGCAGCTATGGCGTTTTTGCACGCTTTCCCGAAGATATCCGGAACAACCCGGAGGCCATTGGGAATATCCGGGTGGACACGCCCTCCGGCACCCGCATTCCCCTGTCGCAAGTGGCCGAACTCACGTTGACCGAGGGGCCGAATGTCATCTGGCGCGAGGCCATGAACCGCCGGTTGAGCATTGACGCAAGCCTTCAAGGCCGCGACCTCGGAAGCGTGGTGTCGGAAATCAAGGCCAAGCTGGCGCAACTTGAATTGCCTCCCGATTACTTTATTGTATTCGGCGGCCAGTATGAGAGCCAGCAACGGGCCTTGCATTCGCTGGTGCTCGCGTCAGGCGTGGCGTTGATTATCGTGTTCATTTTGCTCTATCTCGCCCTGCGTTCCCTGGCGCAGGCCGTGATTATTCTGGCCACGGTGCCCAGCGCGTTCATTGGCGGCGTGGTGTCACTGCTGCTGATGGGGGAGACCCTGAACGTTTCCTCGGCGGTGGGCTTCATCGCGTTGTTCGGCATCGCGGTGCAAAACAGCCTCGTGCTCCTCACGCAAACCAGGGATTTCATTACGGAAGGCCATACGAAAATGGAGGCGGTCCGGCGGGCCAGTGTGCAACGGCTCCGGCCCAAACTCATGACGGCCTCGTGCGCCGCCCTCGGGCTGCTCCCCATTCTGCTCAGCCAAGGCGTCGGCGCGGAAATTGAAAAACCCCTCGCCATCGTCATGATGGGCGGGCTGATTACGTCTACATTGTTCACACTTTTAGTATTGCCCGCCGTATACATCATCACAGAAAATCTGATGCTGTATCTGCATGTCCATAGAATTCTGCGATAACAGAGAAAGTCTCACGCAGCAGAGTACAACTTGACTTTTCTGATGAAATACCTTAAATTAAGGTTAATATGATAAGAGCGTAGTGAGAGACGCTCTGAAAGCATGGTACTCAAAGTCAGGGTGAATGTGTAATTGGGATTGCCGGGAGGAAAACGTCATGCGGAAGCTGGGGAAGCTGTGTTCATGGGTGTGGTGTATCCGTCTTTTTTTATTCATGATAATGGCAGCGGGGTTGCTGTTTTTACCACCGCATGCGAGCATTCTGGCCGTAGGCCGCGGGGGTACCCACTATGGCATGTCGATGGATACCTTTGCGGCGGGTGGCGGCGCGGATAGTTCTTCTTCGTATCAGCACTTGGACAGCCTGGTGGGGACGGGGCTGTTGTACACTCCGGGCCTTGGCGGGACGGAGTATAGCGAAAGCAGTGGCAGCCTGTATCCTTTCATTACGGGGGAGGGAGATATTATCCCGCCGTTCGTGATGAAGATTGTGGCGTTCGCGGGGCAACGTGTTGAAGTGACCTTCTCGGAGCCGATGGGCGATGGGGTGTTGGACGCGGATAATTACACATTGGCCCGGGCGAATGATGAAAAAGGGCCGGAAATCCCGGCCAGCAGCGTCAAGGCAACGGGCGCGCCGAATGTTTTCATTGTTCAATGGTCCGGCACCCTGCTCGAGAATGGGGAACTCATTACGGTGACGGTGGACATGGATGTGGAAGATCTGGCGGGGAATCCGATGGGCCTGCCGAATTCCGCTTCGACAAACGTGCCGAATTTCGTACAGGGATTGCACATTCCCTGGTTTAAATAGATGTGTGAAATTAATTTTTATGCGGATGCATTGGGATGTATGGGAATTATGAAAATTGAGGAGGGAATCATGAAGATTCAGAAAGTCATCAGCGTAAGTATCGTGAGCATGGTGCTCGTTATGGGCGCCGCCGGGGCCGTGCCCTTGTTTATGGACTATCAGGGACGGCTGGCGGATGCCACGGGAAAACCCATCGCCGGCTCGGCGGAGGTCATTTTTACGTTCTTTGCCTCCGAAACCGGAGGAAGCGCACTGGCGGGGTTCTCCGACACGGATACGGTCATGACCACGCCGGAAGGGCTGTATGCCACACTTATCGGGGATGATCCGGGCCTGCCCATACCAACGGCAGTGTTCGCCGGCGACTCGGTATGGCTGAACGTGCGGATCAATGGCGAGGATATGTTGCCCCGTAAACGCATTACAGCATTGGCCTATTCCGTGCGGTCCGCCAACGTTGACGGCCTGACCACGGCGAACGTCTCGCAATTCTTCACGCTGTGGCAAACCATGCCGGACGGGGATGGCGACGGCCACACGAAACTCACCCTGGGCGGGGATGACTGCAACGACATGGACTCCACCGTGTATCCCGGCGCCCCGGAACTCTGCGACCGCAAAGACAACGATTGCGACGGCTTGGTAGACGAAGGCTGTATGCTGTTGTATCGCGACCATGACAGCGATGGCTACGGCGTGACCACTGATTTCATATGGGGATCACAACCGGCGGGCGAATATTCCGCCACACAGCCCGGGGATTGCAATGATGCCATTTCGGGCATCAAACCAGGGGCCACGGAACTTTGCGATGGTGTGGATAATAACTGCGATACGCAGATCGACGATGGCGCGGCATGTCCGGCGGGACAATCATGTATTGGCGGGACATGTGTGCAAACAGACATGGATATGGACGGGTTCTCGCCGGATGATGGCGATTGCGATGATAACGATAGTGATACCTATCCCGGAGCGCCGGAAAAATGTGATGCTTTAGACAATAATTGCGATGGCATGCTGGACGAAAATGCCGTGTGCCCGCCTGGGCAAACATGCGACCATGGACGTTGCGTGGATATTGACGAAGATTGGGATGGATTCTCTCCAAACAATGGCGATTGTAATGACCGGGATAATCAAATTTACCCTGGGGCTATTGAAGTGTGCGATGGCAAGGATAATGATTGCGATGGAATAATAGACGATGGCGCCCAGTGCTCAGGGGGCGCGTATTGTTCCGGGGGCCAATGTATTCAGCCTACATGCACGGATTATCTGAAGAACGGAGATGAGACGGATGTGGACTGCGGTGGCGGGACATGTCCCAAGTGTTCTGATGGTAAAGTATGTGCAGTATCTGCGGATTGCCAAAGTGGTGTTTGCTCAGGTAATATCTGCCGAACCCCGATGTGCAATGACTTCGTTAAGAATGGCACTGAGACCGACGTGGACTGTGGCGGCGGCACCTGCCCTCAGTGTACGAGTGGCAAGAATTGCGCGGTGGGTGCGGATTGCCAAAGTGGTGTATGCACAGCTGGCAAATGCCAGTGATCTTATTTTGAAACGAACATGGGTGATGGACTGTTCGAGAAAGTGGAGTTAGCATACAAAGCAGTTTAAGTGCGAAAACAGGGCCATCTTACAAGGTCGATAGGGCAGTGTCGGCCTGTTAGGCAGGAGATGGCCTTGTTTTCATATAATGAAACATGCATATCCATAAAAAGGGTGTTGGCAGAATGAGAGACATTGCATTACTTTGGCATAGCTTGATTGTGCTGGGATTGGGGGTGGCGCTTGCCGTGAATTGGATTCTCATGGTGTATTTTGGCGTGGGGCCGTTTCCCAGTCCAAGCCGGTTGGTGCAATTGGGACCCATTCGCATTACCTTCTATATGTTGGTGCAGTATAGCCTTATCCTCGGGCCGGCGGTGCTCTTCAGCGCATTGCGCGTGTTGCAACTTGTGCTTCAGGCCCGGCAACATTTCATGTTCTGGAAAAGCCTGCGTGGAATCAGCAATACCTGGAGTTTAGTGGCCCTTTTGAGCGTGGCGGTGTTGTTTGCTTTGGATACGCCGTGGCGGTCCATGCTCAACACAAATTGGCCCTCCGCCATCGGGGCCATGGTTAAGGGAACTCCGGAAATAGTCCCCGCTCCGCTTCCTGCTCCTGCTCCCGCGCCTTCCGTCCCACAAGCGATGGCCGCCCCAGCGCCGGCTCCCGCGCCTGCGCCTGTGGATGCCGCCGCAGCCCCTGCGCCCATGCCCAACCCAACCGCCCCCGAGCCTCCAGCCCATGCTCCTGCAGCCGTGCGTCCCCTGCCCCAGCCGCCGTCTGATAGTGACATGGATTATCCAGTATTGCCTCTGGTGCATCATGACACCCTTGCCTGGTCCGTGTTCGATTTGGAGGGGAAAGAAGTTCCCGTAAGCCTGTTTCGCGGCAAGACCCTGTTCGTAAACCTCTTTGCCACCTGGTGCGGCTACTGCAAGGCGGAATTTCCCAATGTCCAGAAACTGGTGGACGCCATGAAGGACAACAAAGATATTGTTTTCCTAATGGTAACGACTGAAAAAGCCGAAGTGGTCAAATCATGGGCGTCCGAGAAAGGGTATACGGGGCCGTTTTATACCGCCAATAATGGGTTCACGCCCGATTTCAAGCCCGATGGATTCCCGACCAAGGTAATTGTGGCCCCTGACGGGCGAATTGCCTTCAAACACTCCGGATTCGCCGCTTGGGACGGCGCACGCACGCAAAAGTTCCTCACGGATCTTGCCGGTACCGGACAGAAGTAGAACCATTTCGGACTGGTTGCCGGCCCTGATTTTTTTGCAGGGGGAAGTTTGACGTGGGTGGGGGTTTCAAGGCAGTATACGGGCTTGTCGATTTTTTTACTCAACATCTTGGGAGAGTCGTTGCCATGGCTAAGAAGAAGGAATTTTCACGCCGGGATTTCCTGCGGCGCAGCGCGGCCGTCACGGCGGGCGCCGTTACGTTTCCGTACATTATCCCCGCGCGCGCATTGGGCGCGGACGGCGCGGTCGCGCCGAGCAACCGTATTGTAATGGCGTCCATCGGGACAGGCGGTCAGGGCTCCTATGACATGAAGGCCTTGATGAGCGTGCCGGATGTGCAGATGGTGGCGGTGTGCGATGTGGACGCGGGCCGCCGTGCGAACGCGAAAAAAGCGGTGGAGGATTTTTACGCGGGCAAGAACGACGCCACGTTCAAGGGCTGCGCGGAATACAACGATTTCCGCGAGGTCCTGGCGCGGGACGACATTGACGCGGTGATGATTGCGACGCCGGACCATTGGCATCCCGCGATTAGCGTGGCGGCCTGCAAGGCGGGCAAGGACATTTACTGCGAGAAGCCGCTGTCGAATTCGATTCCCGAAGGCCGCGCGGTGGTGGACGCGGTGCGGAAGTACCGGCGGGTGTTTCAGACGGGGAGTCACGAGCGGTCGCGCGACAACGCGCGGTATGCCTGCGAACTGGTGCGCAACGGCCGCATCGGCAAACTGCACACCATCCGGGTGAACATGCCGATTGACAACCATTATCCGGTTGGACCCCAGCCGGTGATGCCGGTGCCGGAAGGTTTTGATTACAACATGTGGCTGGGTCCCGCCCCGCTCGAGCCGTACACGGAAAAACGCTGCCACTTCTGGTTCCGTTACATCCTGGATTACAGCGGCGGCGAAATGACGGACCGGGGCGCGCACATCCTGGACCTTGCGCAGTTGGGCAACGGCACGGACGACACGTTCCCGACGTCGGTGGAAGGCCAGGGCTGGTTCCCGGAAGATGGGCTGTTCAACACGGCGATGAGCTACCGGTACCAATTCGGGTATGCGAACGGCGTGACGCTGATTGGCGAGAGCAAGGGCGAACGGGGTGTGAAATTCGAGGGCACGGACGGCTGGATTTTCATTCATGTACACGGCGGGGACCTCGAGGCCGAACCCGCCGCGCTGCTGAAGGAAGTGATCGGCCCCAAAGAACTCCATTTGGGACGGAGCCGCGGGCATCATCTCGATTTTATCGAGAATGTAAAGTCGCGCGGGGAATGCAAGGCACCGGTGGAAGTGGGGTTCCATACGGCGGCGATGTGCCACATGGCGAATATCGCGATGCGGCTGGGCCGGAAACTGAACTGGGATCCGGCCAAGGAAATGTTTATCAATGACGACGAAGCCAACCGCATGATGGTTCCCGCCATGCGCAGCCCGTGGCATGTCTGAGAGAAAGGATGACCGCTATGAAACGGATGCTTGTACTTTTGCTGGCGCTGAGCGTGGGCGTGGCGTGGGCGCAGGCCCCCATGAACCTGGATCAGGCGCTGGATTATCTGTCGAAATATGAATTTGGCCAGAGCCGCGCTCCGTTGGAAGTGGTGGTGAAGGCCGTGCGGTCCGCGAACGCGGATGCCGCGCTAAAACAGAAACTGGAAGCCAGATTTTCGGAAATTTTGAAAAGCGGCGCCTCGCTGGATGCCAAACGTTTTATTGGCCGGGAACTGGCGGTAATGGGCACGGCGGCCTCGGTGCCCACATTGGCGGGATTGCTTGCGGACGCGAACACGGCGGATTTCGCCCTGCGCGCGCTGGAAGGGATTCCGGGCGCGGAAGCGCAAGCGGCGCTGCAGGACGCGGCGAAAACGCTTCCGGACCCAATGAAACTGGGTGTGATTACGGAGTTGGGCCGCCGGGGCAATCCGGAAGCCGTTCCGGTGCTGGCGGAACTGTTGAAGTCCGCCGATAGCGCGGTGGCCCAGGCGTCCGCGTATGCCTTGGGGCGGATTGGCGGGGATGCGGCGTGTGAAACGTTGCATGCCGCGCTGCCGAATGCGGCGCCGGAATTGAAAGCGGCGCTATTGGATGGTTGCCTGAATTGCGCGTCCGCCGCCCAGGGTGAAAAGAGTCTTGCCCTGTATGAGGAATTGATGGCGGCGGGGCAGCCCGGTCACGTCCGCGCGGCGGCCTTGGCCGGTTTGATTAAAGCCGAGCCGGCGGGCGCGTTGAATCGCGTGGTGGCCGCATTGAGCGATCCGGATGCGGAGCTGGTTCACGTGGCGGCGGGTTTTGTCCGGGATCAGAAGGTTCTGTCCGGTGTTGCCGCCACCCGTGCCGTGGCGGAGTTGTTGAACAATGCCGATGCCGCGCGCAAGGTCCTGTTGATTGACGCGCTGGCGGGGCGCGGGGATTCCGCGGCCGGTTCCGCCATTATGAAACTGAGTGAAGATAAAGACCCCGGGGTGAGTCTGGCGGCCCTGAAAGCGCTGGGGCGCGTGGGCAACGTCGAATGCACGGAACCATTGTTGAAAAAGGCCATGAGCGTCGAGTCGGATATCCGCCGCACGGCCCGGACCAGCCTGAGCACGCTGCCGGGCAATGGCGTGGACGCCGAACTGGTGCGTCTGGCGAAGAAAGGCAAGGGAGATGCCCGGAATGAAGCCATCCGCGCCCTGACCGACCGCCGCGCGGTGGGCATGAAGCGCGACTTGCTGGGCATGGCGAATGATCCTGACGTGCAAGGCGATGTATATAAAGCGATGCAGGCGATGGGCGATGAGAAAGATTTGCCCGCCCTGTTTGCCCTGCTGGAAAAAGCAAAAGATCAGGCTGGCCGTGACCCCATTGAAGGCGCCATCAGTGCGGTCTGCCTGCGCGTGGTAAAGGAAGATGCACGGTCCGAAGCGGTGTTGGACAAACTGAAAGCAGCGCCCAACGCGGAGTTGAAAGCGTCTTACCTCCGCATTCTGGGCGGCATCCCCACGGCGAAATCGCTGGACGCGTTGCGCGCGGCGGTTCAGGATTCCGATGCGGGCATCCGCCAAGTGGCCATGGACAAGCTGGGCGGCTGGCCCAATCCGGCCCCGCTGGATGATCTCAAGGCCCTGGTGTCCGCGCCGAAATCCGAAGAAGAACGTGCGGCGGCGCTCAAGGGCTATGTCCGCCTCCTGCGCATGGTGAAGGACCGGCCCGTGGCCGATTTGCTGGCGCGGTACACGGAAGTGTTTTCGCTGGCGAAAAACGAAGGCGAGCGCAAGGCCGCCCTGGCGGGCTTGGCGGATGTGCCCTCCTTGAAGGCATTGGAAATGGCGCGGCAACAGCAGGCGGATGCCGCCGTGGCGGGCGAGGCGAACAATGCGGCGCTGAAAATCGCGCAGTCCATTTGCGGGGTATATCCTGACCAGGCCAAGGCGGTGGCGGAGCCGCTGCTGACTCCGGAAACCGCGGAGCCGCTGCGCAAGGCCGCGGAAGCCATCATGAAAACATTGGGCGGCTTTGACGATTATGTGACGGCGTGGGAAGTGTCCGGGCCGTATTCCGAGGAAGGCGTCACGGCCACCAAACTGTTCGAGACGGCGTATCCTCCGGAGAAGGGCGAAGGGGTGTGGCGGATCATGCCGATGGGCGTGGATATCGAGCATACGCCGGCGTTTGTGGCCAATCTGGGCGCGTTTGCGCCGGGTCGCGAATGCGTGGCGTATCTGCGGTCCACGATTACCTCCCCGAAAGCGCAAGCCGCCACGCTCGAACTGGGGTCGAACGATGGCGTGAAGGTGTGGCTGAACGGCGAATTGCTGCACAGCCTGAACAAGGGCCGCATTATCACGCCGGGCGAGGACAAGATCGCGGTGCAACTCAAGGAAGGCGCGAACACGCTCCTCCTGGCGGTGTATCAGCAGGGCGGTGATTGGGGCGCCTGCGCGCGGCTCCGCCTGCCCGATGGCAATCCTCTGCCGGAAGTGAAAGCCTCCGTATCGGAGTAAAGGTTGTGGTATGGTTACAGCGCCCGGTCCGTGGATCGGGCGCTGTTATTATAAGGAAGAAAAGGAATGCAATTTTTCACGGAAACCGTGGACGGCGTGCTGGAAGCGCAGGCGCGGCGTCAGCCGGATCATGAATTTGAGGTGTATCCCGACCGGGAGTTGCGCTTTACGTACGGCGCGTTCAACGAACGGGTAAATCGATTGGCCAAGGGCATGCTGGCCATCGGGATCGGACCGGGCGACCATGTGGGGATTTGGTCGCGGAATGTGCCGGACTGGCTCACGGTCTTTTTCGCCACGGCGCGCATCGGCGCGGTGGTAGTCACGATCAATCCCGCGAACAAGCGGCATGAACTGTCCTATATCATGAAACAGGCGGACCTCAAGGCCTTGGCGATCATTGACGAATTCCGGGATGTGGATTACATCAACACGCTGTATGAACTGGTGCCGGAACTCAAGCATCATGAACGCGGGCGCCTGCGTTCGAATGAATATCCCAAACTGAAACATGTGATCTATATCGGCCAGCGGAAACACCGGGGCATGTTCAGCAGCACCGAACTGATGAATCTGGGCGGACATTGTTCCGATGCGGAGTTGATTGCCGCGAACGCCACGATTCAAAGCGATGATGTCGTCAACATGCAATATACCTCGGGCACAACCGGTTTCCCGAAGGGGGTCATGCTGACGCACCGGAACATTTTGAACAATGGTTTTTACATAGGCGAGCGGCAGCGGTTCACGGAGTTGGACCGCGTGTGCCTGCCCGTGCCCTTGTTTCATTGCTTCGGGATAGTGCTGGGGGTGATGGCCGTGCTGACCCATGGCGGGACGCTGGTCATGCTAGAACAATTTGATCCGCTGCTGGCGCTGGCGGCGGTGCAAAAAGAAAAATGCACGGCGTTGTACGGCGTGCCCACCATGTTTATCGCCGAACTCGCCCACCCGATGTTCAAGCTGTTTGATCTGACGTCCCTGCGGACGGGCATCATGGCCGGTTCGCCGTGCCCCATCGAGACCATGCGCCGCGTCATCAATGAAATGCACTGTCCGGAAATCACCATTGCCTATGGGCTGACCGAGGCCTCGCCGGTCATTACGCAAACCAGCACCGATGAAACCATCGAGCGGCGCGTGGGGACCGTCGGCACCGTTCTTCCCGATATGGAAGTGAAGATCATTGATCCGGAAACGGGGGAGGTCCTGGGCGACAACCAGCCCGGCGAGTTGTGCTGCCGGGGCTACAACGTCATGAAAGGGTATTACAATATGCCCGAAGCCACCGCCCTCGCCATCGATCCGGAGGGCTGGCTGCACAGCGGCGACCTCGCCACGCGCGACGAGCACGGCTATTACCGCATCACGGGCCGCATCAAGGACATGATCATCCGGGGCGGCGAGAATATCTATCCGCGCGAGATCGAAGAACTCCTGTACACCATGCCCGGCATTAAAGACGTGCAGGTGGTCGGCGTGCCCGATCCGCGCTTCGGCGAAACCGTCGGCGCGTTCATTATTCTGCATGACGGGGCGGATGTTAAGGAAGAGGATGTGCTGGATTTCTGCCAGACCCGCATCGCGCGGTTCAAAGTGCCCCGCTATGTTTTCTTTGTGAACGAATTCCCCGCCACCACGAACGGAAAGATTCAAAAATACAAATTGCAGACCATGGCGAAGGAACGGCTGCAAATTACCGATACCGTTTTTGAAGCGGAGAAAAAGTAAAAACCCGGTACAGCAACCCATTTTTCAGGATAGCTTCCCGTACCCCTGCCGTAACGAAAATGGACCTTCTTGTTTGATGGCCGGCCAGTCCAACTCGCTTGGACTTTTCACAAGATACACCTAATTACACGCCGGCGAGATTGCTTCGCTTCGCTCCTTAGAAACAATGCAAATGATGGAAAGGTTATTTATCTCTTTCAGAGAAGGTATTTTAGGAAGGCGAGTGTACCCAGGGTAGCGAAGCGCAACCGCTGGGCTGAGTTATTCATCCACTTCGTGGAAAAACACATGGGGATTTGGTGATCCAAGATGGCGTCCGGCAAAACTTTTCTGGTGTTTCTTTCCGATCCACCCCGGCGCTCCGGCGGGTGGGTAACTCGCAATGACAGGCGTAAATGAAGAGTGGCGAGAACGCCGGGCTGGTTCTACACCCGACTTGCCATGAAAAGCTGACTGCTGATCGCTACTCTTTTATCAACAGCTTCAGCCTCGGATAGTGTTCAATGAGGTGTTTGGGCAGGGAGGTATGCACGCGGCCCAAGGCGGCTTGGATTTCCAGGGCATTGACGATGGCCTGACCCCGGAAGTGATTATTGGTGGTGATAAAGAGGTCGTTGACGCGCTTTTTCATCTGGTTGATTTTTTCGATCCAGGGTTTCAGTTCATCGGGACTGTAAAGATAATTGTAACGGTTGTCGCGTCCCGCATCCTTGCGGAACCAGTCGGCGGCGTTTCGTCCATGAAGCCGGATATAACCGATGGGCGCGGTCACATGGGCCGCGGGGCCGATGGAATCACCGATAACCGGTTGATCAATATTGCAGAAGGCAACCTTGCGCTGGGTGAGGCCGGCATAGAGTTCGGGCCGGTCCCAGGAGGCGTGGCGGAGTTCCAGGACGAGGGGATACTCCGTAAATGCATCAAGAACCCGCGCGAGCCATTGACGGTTTTCCGGGGTGCGCTTGAAACTCCAGGGAAACTGGATGAGCAGGGCGCCCAGCTTTCCCGCGCCGCGCAGGGGTTCGATTCCATTGCGGAACACCTGGATTTCCGCCGCGGCGGGCCAAGCCTCCTGTTGGTGGGTGAAACGGTCCCAGAGCTTGACGGTGAAACTGAACCGCGGGTTCTTTTCCACGTTTTTAACCCATCCGGCGGCATGCGCCGGATTCACGGGGCGATAGAATGAACTGTTGATCTCGATGGTGTCGAAAAGGGGTGTGAGAAGGGTCAAGGGATGTACACTGCGGGGCATCCCCGGCGGATACACGATGCCTTCCCAGTCTTTATAGGACCAGCCGGCGGGTCCCACGCGCACCATGCCTTCCCATCCGGGCGTTGGCGGATCAGGCGGCGGAATCTCCTCATTTATGGCCATATCCGAGTATTCGCTGTTGTTCCAGTGTTTCAGCATCCACCACGGTTCGGGTCCGGACGGATTGCCGCGCGCGGATATTGCGGTCCCGGTGTTCATCGAGCAATTTAAGAAACGCCTTCACCTGTTCCGGGCGGTCCTTTGAAAAGTTGTGCTGTTCCGGCGGGTCCTGGATAACATCAAACAGTTCCACGGTGTCGTTTATGCGGTTCGCAATCAGTTTTTCATTTCCCACTAGAACCATTTCTTTTTTCGTGTTCCATCCGGGCCAGGGGCCTTCCGTGTAGGAGAAAAAGGGACGGGGGGTCTCGGGCGGGGGCGCGAACACATCCCGGCCCTGCCAGAATGGCCGCGGGGGCAACTGGAGCCAGGTGGCCATGGTGGGCAGGAGGTCCACGAGGCTGACCGTTTGCGGAAACCGTCCGGGCGCAATACCGGGTCCGGCAATGATCAACGGTACGCGGAGGGTTTCTTCGTACATGGCGAGTCCATGGCCGAGGTAATTGTGGTCCCAGAGTTCTTCCCCGTGGTCCGCGGTGATGATGATATACGTATCGGGAAAGCGGCTCTGGAGTTCGGAAACAAACCGCCGCATTTCATCGTCCGCATACCGGACCTCCGCGTCGTAGAGGAGGCGGACCGCTTCCTTCGCTTCATCGGAAAGGGGGGTATATGATGTGGATTTTCGCCCCGTTGCCGCATTCATGTAATCCCAGAGATATTCTATGAAGCCATCCGTGACGATGGCCATTTCCTCCGGAGAGATCGCGGGGGGCCATCCGAGGAGTTTTCGATAGGTGTCCGGAGGGATATAGGGCAAATGCGGGTCAATATAATGGACATACATAAAAAAAGGGCCACTCAGCGTTTCCAGGGTGTTGAGCGCCATGTTGGTGATGGCGGCGCCCGGCGCATCCGCGAGATATTCATAGGTGTCAAAACCCTGATCGAAGCCAAACAGGGGTTTCAGGTTGCCATTGGTTTGCACCCCCGCCGTCCGATACCCCTGCTCACGCAAGAATTCCGCCGCCGTTTCGAGGTCCTTCGAAAGCGCATCCGCCGTTGGATGCTCCGGGGTGTCGGGATTATTATCAAAGTACACCTGATGGGTATCCACATGCAGCGAAGTGAACAGGGAGGCGATGGAGGGGCGGGTCCAGGTGCAGGCGGTGACGGCGTGTTCAAAGACCGCGGCGGCGCGCGAGAATTCATCGAGGAAGGGCGTGAGTGGCTGGCCGTTGCGTGACGCGCCCACGCGGTCCGCCCGGAGCGCGTCCACCACGATCAGCACGACATTGGGCCTGGGGCCGGTCCCTTTCGTGACGGAATGCTCCGCCGGGGCCGCTGGGCCGCGCATGCCCAGCCAGCCGCCGAGCATCAATAAAATTCCGCCCGTGATCACCAAACTCCCCAAAACAACCACTTTTATCCGGCTCATACGTCCATGCCTTTTTTTGCCGCGCGGGCGTGGCATGAAACATGCCGCGTCCGTTTGGCCATCGTATCTTTTTTTATTATGCCTGGGGAAACCGCTTTATGGCCCGGTTTCCCGAACAGCCTGGGTTTTGTGCCAGCGCCGCGCGGCCATCCGCGCCAACCCGACGAAACGGGGGTTGACACTCACGGTGCATAACCCCAGGTCCAGCAAGCGGGGCAGATACTGCGGTTGACCGCCGATTTCACCGCAGAGCGACACTTTTTTCCCCGCGTCCTTCGCGGCGGCCACAATTTGATTTAGGAGTTCCCAAAACACGGGGCGGTCCGGGCGGTACTCCGGGGCCACGCGCTCATTGTTGCGGTCCAGCGCGAAAAGGTATTGATACAGATCATTCGAGCCGATGCTGGCGAAGTCCGCCGCCTCGAGAATCTCCCGCGCCGCCAGGCAGGCGGAGGGCACTTCCAGCATGACGCCATGCCGCGTGGCGCCCTGTTTCAAATCGCTGGCATGTTGAAGAAAGAGGGCGCGCAGCTTCAAAAATTGATCGATATCGCTGATCATGGGATATACCACATGAACCGGCCCATGCACGGAAGCGCGGGCAATCGCGCGGGCCTGTGACGCGAACAATTCCGGCTGGCCGAGCAGTAGCCGCGCGCCCCGGTATCCGAGGCACGGGTTTTCCTCGAGGGGGATTTCAAGAAACGTGGCCGGCTTGTCGCTTCCGAGATCAAACAGGCGGATATACACCGGCCGCCCTTCCATGTTCTTCACCACCGCGGCGTAGCGTTCGTATTGCTCCTCCTCGCTCAACAGTTTTCCCGCCGCCAGCAATTCAAACTCGGTCCGGTACAGCCCGATGCCTTCCGCCTGCACCGTATTCGCCAATTCAAGCTCCGAGGCCAGGCTGATATTCGCCATCACCTCCACGCCCGGCACCGGCGGCACCGGCGTCAGCCGCCGCACCATCGGGCGTTTTGCGGCCGGGTAGAGCCGCAGCGTGTGGGGAAGCGGCGCCAGAATCACCTCGCCGGTGCTGCCGTTGATCAGCGCCTCTTCGCCGTGCGCGAAAAGGCTCATCAGGTTCTTTATGCCGCTTACCGCCGGAATGCCCAGCGCGCGCGCCAGAATCGCCGCATGCGACGACGGCCCGCCCCGCTCCGTTACGAAGCCCACCGTATGCGTGGTGTCCAGGCCGACGGTTTCGCTCGGGGTCAACTCCTCCGCCACCACAATGCACATGCCTTCCACGCCGGTTTGCTCCTGGCGGGTCTGCGTGTCGTCCGGCGCGCTGGCGCGCAGGAAATCCTGAAGGCGGCGGCGGATTTCGCCAATGTCCGAAGCACGCTCCTTGAGGTAGCTGTTGTCTACCTCGGACAACAGCGCTTCGTAGGCTTCGAGGGTTTTTTCCACGGCGGATTCCGCGTTCAGGCGCTGTTGCTCGATTACCTGGGTCATCTGCTGGTGCAGGACTTCATCCTGCACCATCATTTTTTGCGCGACAAATATATTGGCCTGGGCCGGCCCGATTTTTTGGGTCACGATCCCGATCAGTTCGTCCAATTGCCCGGCCGCCCCCTCGATGGCGGCGGTAAGCCGCGACGTTTCCTGTGGAACGGATTCGGGGGAGAGGGTGTAGAAGGGTATAGCTTTGTGTTTATGGGATTCGACCAGGCGCACACGCCCCAACGCCACCCCCTCGCTGATGCCCAATCCGGTCAAACGCCGTTCCTCCCGGTCATGGCTTATCGTCATGCCGGGTCTTTCCACCGTATTCGGAGCAGCCCGTGTTGCATTCGTGTTCATGCAACCTCCCGCGCCATCATAACATTCCATTCCCCGCGTCAACCACCTTCCCGCGGAGTGGCGCGAGAGTCACCGGGCCCAGCAGGCCCGACGGGCGCAACGGCCACTTCGAGGCATCAAAGGGCTTATACTCCATATTCACCAGATTGATGTCGTGAAACATGCGCCATTCCACGCCGCGCCGGTCCAGATCGCGGATGCGGTTGGCGCAGAGATTGGTCACCTCCACCTCCAGGCAATTCCCCCGCGGTTTCACGAGGCCGGACGGCACATGCACGGAAAAGGGCGGGCAAATCAGGACCCCCAGGTTTTGGGCATTCAGGCGCACGCGCGCGCTCTCCGCCACGTTCCCCAAATCGAGCCGCCAGTCTTGGGGAACATCCACCGGACCATCGAAATTCAACGTATAGCGCGCGGTCCCGGCGAATCGCTGGGCTTCCGTATCCCCCAACTCCGTCCAGGAGGCCAACCGGCCGGTCTTGAGGACCGGAGGAAGATTGGGGCCGCCTTCGAGAAATTCAAGGGTCCATTGCCCTGAAAGCACGGCAGGTTCACCGGCCTGTTCCCAATACGTCCATTTCGGCGATTGAACTTCTTGTTCCGTGAACGTGCGTACGATGATGGATTGCCCGGACACGAGAGAAATAAACGTCTCCGTATTTTGCGCCGGAGTGTTCCGTAGCGGCGCGCGGCCGATTGCGCCGGTCATGGGGTCCATAAACACGGCGCTTTTCGCCGCAACGGCCAACGGGAGCCAGCCCTCAAAGGATGTTGTGCCTGCGCCCGCACCCCGGCTCGCGATGAAGTAATAGCGGCCAAGGTCATCGGAGCGGCGGATAAACTGGATGCTGGGGATGTCCACCATGGCCTCACGGGCAATTCCGGCTTGCTCCAGTCCTTTCGCCGCGGTTTCCGCGAGCACCACGTTGCCTTGGCCGTAACGGGCTTCGGTATGGTTTTCATTCCACGGCAACGCGGCGGACAATTTAGTCAGGGCCGCGCGGCGCTCCTCCAGGTTCGCAAGCCCCGGCACATCTTCCGGCATTCGGCCCACGAACAGCACGGTGGCGCCCTGCTCCGCCAAATGAAGCATGATTTCCATGGTCCGCACCGGGATATGTTGACAGGGCGGGACCAGAAGAATGCGATAGCCGCCGCCGGGCATTTTTATCAAGCCATTTTCCGCCTGGGCCTGTTCCAACATCCGGTCCGACACGTAATCGAAGGCATATCCGCGTTCCCATAGTTCCCGCGCCACGGTTCCAATGGGCTGTTGGGTCAGCCATTCCGTTTTATGCACGGTCATCTGCATGACACGGCCTTCGGGATTGTGCCAGAGATCATGGAGGGGCCAATACACAAGGAGGTCATTATCGGAACGTCCGGTTTGCAGCACGGCCTGGCAGCGCGCGATATACTCGTTCAGCGCGGGCACGTCCCGCCAGAACGAATTTCGGGGATTCATCTGCGTCGAAGCATAGAACAGCCAACCGGGCCACGGCGCATCCTCCGGCGAATAGCAGGTCCCGTGATACACCACATGATTCACCCCGCTCACGAACAATTCATCCACCAAATCCTTCACATCGGCGAGGGTTTCGTTGAAATGTTCCTTCAACCACGTTCCCGTTTCCGAGGCCACCTTCACCTTTCCCTTCACATGCGCGGCGGACGATGCGAATTTGCTCACCAGCGGCTCCCGATCTTTGTTGAACATCTCCGTTTCCGGGATATCCGCCGCCGCATAAAGATCGAGCAGGTTTCCCGGCGAGCCATGCGCTTGATTGCGGGTAATACAGCCTTTTTGGTTTGCCCAGGCCGTCCACGGGCCTATGAAGTTTTCCACCATCAGGTCCGAGAGGGTTTCCCGGTAGTCGCCTTTAATCCGGGCCGTCAGTTCAGGATCGCCCCCGTCAAAAAAGACCGGAAAATAGTCCTGCAGCCGGTAGCCGCGGCGTTTTTCAAAGGCCGGCAACAGATCGGGCGTCCAATCCGACTGGTATTCGTAGGAATCATGATACATTGCGCGCGGCATCGCGCCGTGATACCCGGCGAACGCCGCATCAAACCGTTTCAGATACTGCTGAACCGCCTCTCCGTAAAAAGGATTCAGCATGTGCCCCGCCCCGCCCGGCGCGGCGCGTTTCACCATGCGCTCCGCCGGTTTCTGGGAAACGGTATAGAGGGTCCATGCCCCTGGGGGAGCGGTCCAATCCAGTTTTTCCCCCGGCACAACTTTGCCGGTCAAATCCACCCCCTTCCCGTCGTTGGGAAAGGCCATAACGGCTTGCAGTACCCCCTGAACGGGTTCCAGGGGTAACACATCGCCGCCACGCGCCTCCCGGGTCTGCGATTGCACCGCCGCACAGGCCAAGTCCGGGGTGATATTCGGGCCGCCGAAACACCAGCCCGTGCCGGTGGTCATATCCACCCACACTCCGAGACGTTTTCCTTCGGATACGGCATGATTCAACAACTCGAGCCAGCGCGGGCTGAGGTAGTCCACATAGCGGTCTTCATAGCCTTTGGCCCCGTAAATGGGAATGATGTGGACGCCGCCCATTCCAGCGGCCTTGTAGCCTTCGAGTTGGCGGGTAATGTTGTGTTCATCCACGGCGCTTCCCATCCACCACCAATATCCGCCGGGGCGTTGCTCGCAGGTGATGTTGGGCCATTCCAGCGGGGCCACGCCCATAGTGGCTTCGGCGGCGGCCTCCACCGCCGTTGAGCAAAGAATAAATACCAGGATTGCTGACGCCATTGCCCGTGTCCTTAATTAAAGTTGCGCTTACTTCTCACCATCACGATACACACTGCCCATTATCCATTCAACAGACCCCACGGCCAAACCCGGGGACGGCTTTGATCGTGCCACCCGGACAAGAAGGAAACCGGCGGCGGGGTTTCCCTCGCCGCCGGCGTTTCACGCGGTCTTAGTGGTTAGGCTCAGCTCGTCTGGCCAATCGGTGTCGAGGCCGCATCGGCCGCCGCACCCACGGCATACCGAATCACGCCGCTCGCGTCCACGAAGAACCCCTTGCTGCCCGTCTGGTTCATCGTTTCCGGGTCCGCATTGGCGCTGAAGTTCGCGGCGGTGCCGCCCATCGTGTAGGTGTAGCCGCTCTTCGGCGCACCCCACGCGCCTTCCAGATACGCCGGGGCGCCGGCGGCCGGCGGAGTGGTCAACGCATCAAAGGTGACGGCGTACTGATAATTCGCCGAATGATAGGCCACTTCCGCGCCGCAAATCGTGCGCAGGTTGCCGATGGCCGCCGATTCGTTGGACTGCATCCGCGAACGCAGCAGGTTCGGAATGGCAATCGCCGCGATAATCGCGATAATCGCTACTACGATCATCAGTTCAATCAGGGTAAAACCGGTTTTCTTACTCATAGGCTCTTCCTCCTCGAATTGGGTTGTGGTTTAAGGCGTTCGCCGCTGGGCGCCGCCTTCTTTGCTTCAACTTACGCCCAATAAAAAAGCAACTTCCGTACCAATCCCAAAACTGCTCTATACCCCGCCAAAACCATAGGAAATCGAGTTTTCAGACCCTAAAACTCCTCTGTTACGCCTCTTTTTGTCTCCGGTTTAGGTCATCCAGCGACATTTTTTGTCACTCGATTTCCGCCATGCGCTTGATTCGCCGGTGGCCGCTTGGCAGAATGATCGGTATACTTATGCTTCATCTTGTTTTGACACGGTAAAGGAGGGTAGGAACTTGGGCTTCACAACCGCGTTGATCGCCTTGGTGGTGATTATCCTGTTAAATATTCTGGTCAACCGCATCGCCGCCGCCGCGCTCACGTTTACCGGCATGTCCCGCGAGATGGCGAAGTTTCAGGCCCGTTCGGCGTTCAGCCTCTGCGGCTACACTACGAATGAAGCGGAGAACATGGTGAACCATCCCGTGCGGCGGCAAATCGTCAGCCTGCTGATGTTTTTCGGGAGTGTGGGCTTTATCGGCATGGTGGCGGCCACCTTGGGGGCTTTTTCCGCGCAAAGCGAAACGCCTTCCAGCGTGCGGTTCGGGTTTTTGATAGCCCTGTTTATCCTGTTGTGGTTTGTGGGCACGAGCAAGTGGGTGGACGATCTCATGTTCCGCGCGATCAGTTGGGCGCTGCGCCGCTTCACCCAACTCGAGGTGCACGACTTCGTCAATCTCCTTCAATTGGGCGCGGGATACAACGTGACCGAACTGGCCATCGAGCCCGGGGACTGGCTGGTGGGCCGCCGGCTGGATGAACTGCGGCTTTCGGATATCGGGATCAACGTGCTGGGGATTCATCGGAGCAACGGGGAATTCGTGGGCACGCCGGTGGGGAGCACATATATCCGCCGGGACGATCAGCTTATCGTGTATGGCGCCCGGGACCAAATCCTCGACCTGGACCGCCGCAAGGGCGATCCGGGCGAAGGGGCGCGGCACTGGGCCATGGTGGAAGAGAAACGCTCCCAATGGAAAAAGGAAGCGGATGCGCGCGGCGAGGGCTACGGGGTTACCGAAATTATCGTGCGGCAAAAAAGCTGGTTGGTCAACAAGCAGCTCAGCGAGGTGCGGCTGGGCGATGCCGGCGTTACCGTGCTGGGCATCAAGCGCGAACATGGCGGATATCTGGGCGCGCCCACCGGCCACAGCCACATTCGCGGAGAAGACACCCTGGTCGTATATGGGGCCTTCGAGGATATCGCGGCCCTGGATGATTTGATCCGCGATCCGGAGGGGGAGCAGAAACATCTTGAACGCGCGGCGGCGAAACGCGCGGCGCGCCATCAATCCCTCGACGCCAGCCAGATTCGCTATGCGGCGGAAATATCCGGAGAGCATTGAACATGCCCCTGTTGAAGGATCTGGACGCATTTCTGCTCGATATGGACGGCACCATGTGCGTTGGGCGGCAATCCATCCCCGGGGCCGCGGAATTTGTCCAATTTCTGCGGGCCACGAAACGCCGCTACCTTTTTTTCACCAACAATCCCACGGGGAATGCCGAACAGAACAGCGACAAACTCTGCCGCATGGGCATCCACGCCGCGCCCGAAAACATCTTCACGGCCGGTGAGGCCACCATTGCTTATATTAAGCTGCACACCGCGTTCCGGCGCGTGTTTGCCTTGGCCACGCCTTCCTTCGAGGAAGAACTCCGTCAGGCCGGTATCGAAGTCACGGACGCGGAGCCGGAAGCGGTGGTGCTGGCTTTTGACAAGACCCTCACGTATGCCAAACTTGAAACCGCCTGCCTGCTGCTGCGCAACGGCGTGCCTTATCTGGCCACAAACCCCGACAAAGTATGCCCGGAAATACACGGCTATATTCCGGACTGCGGTTCAATGGCGGCCCTCTTGGAAGCCGCCACCGGACGGACGCCCTTGTACCTGGGCAAGCCTAATCCGTGGATGGTCCGCATGGGGATGAGCAAGCTCTGCGCGGTGCCCGAAGAAACCGCCCTGGTCGGCGACCGCCTGTACACCGACATGGAAATGGCCTTTAACGCCGAAATCACCTCCATTCTGGTGCTCAGCGGCGAAACCCAGCCGGGCGACCTCGAGGACGCCCCCCGCCGCCCCGATTTTGTGTTTTCATCCGTCAAGGAACTCCATCACGCGTTCCGCGAGGAAAAGAATCGTCAAAAGGCGGGTCAGGGCAGTAGTTGACCATGAATGGGAAACGAAGCGAAAAGCCAGGGACTGGTACAAGCGAGAGGGGCAAGTTTTTACTGCACGGTACTTTGAAAAAAACGCACCCGCGGCCACGGTTCATTTCTTTGGGACGTGCAACCGTTTGCGGCTCGCCCCGGAGTACGGCGCGTTCACGTCCAGTGCCGGATAATTTCCAGCGCAAGTTTTCCGGCCTTTTCAAACCCGCAGGGGTGAAGCTGGCGGATGTCGTCCCGAGGCGTATGCACGGTCCGGCTGGCCTTGCCGAGGGAGAGCAGCGTCATGGCGTCCAGATTCCGCCGCGCAAACGGAATATGATCAAAGAGCGCGCCTATAAGCCTGAACGGCGTTACATGAATCCCCGTGGCTTGGGCGGCTTCTTCCGTCAGGCGGACCAGTTCGCCCCGGGGTGTTTTCCCGCCGCGCCCGTCATAGGCCAGCCGCCCTTTAATGCCCACGCCATCGAAATTCAAAAAGAGCAATTTCCGCTCCGCCGTGGCCGCCTTGAATTCCTCCCTGCGCCGCATCACGTGCGCCGATGCCCCCAGGAGGCACACCTCTTCGGCGCTCGTCAGCAAATATGTAATCCGCAGCCCGGAGCGCAATTCCGGAGTTCTCGCGAGCACCTCCGCCAGATGCAGGACCACGCCGACCGCGGAGGCGTTGTCAATCGCGCCCGGTGATTTGTTTCCGACAACATTGCATAGATGCGGCAGGCCGGACCCTATCACAATAAGCCCCATCAAAAACACGCCCGGCGTCAGGAAACTGAAAAAGGCCGCCAGGCAGGTAAGCAGGATGAATCCAAAGATGGACCCGAAAAGGGTCATGAACAGCACGGCCCGCACGGTAATGGGCAAAGGCTGGCTCTTGCTGTCGTAGTGCGCAATGAGGTAAAGATGTTTACAACCAAGGGAATCGGGCGCATCCTTGGGGGTTGCCACCAGATTCTGCGCCGCGTGCACCAGGCCCGCCCGCCGCAGGAGCCGCGTGCACCACGCCTCCGGATGCGTGTCCGGAATCAGCGACAGCCATTCCGACCCTTTCGTGATGAACGGCACCGCCACCAGCATGGCAAGCAAACCGAGCGCGGCGGCGGGATAGGAAATCAAACGAAACAGCGAAAGCCCCGCCAGAACAATGGCCCCCAGCACTTGCAGCGCGAGCGCATAGTTGGCCGCGTTCCAGAAGTGAAAAAGCTCGCGTTCCACACGGCACCCCAACGATTCCAGTTGATTCGCGAGTTCTTCGCGCACCGCCGCTTCCCCGGCGGTTCCCACCAACCGGGGCCGGGCTATGGCTTCGGCATAACGCAACGCCGTCCGCGGATCAAAACTCAACGACATGGACAAACCGCTCCCTCTCTCGCTCTCTCAACAGCACATGGTGCAAGAGCATACCCGAAAGCACGGGCGGAATACCAGCCCCATTTTTGTGAACCGGTTGTTTCTTATTTGGGAGTGTCTTTCGGGGCGTTTTCCGCCATATAGGCTTCGATCATGCCAATCATTGTATCCCAGTTTTCGAGCGCGGCGGCATAGTCTTTTGCCGCGAACGCTTTCGCCGCGGCGGGCGCGAGACGGCCATGCACCTCCTGCCCAAACGCCGGTGCAAGCGTGAGGCTGTTCTTTTGGAGACACGCCTGCAGGCGGTTCAATGCATCCTGTGCTTTGAAGAAGGTTATGTAGGCCTTGTCATAGGGGTCGTTGCCTTCATGCGGGCGGCGGTCTTTGCACGGCGGCAGCGCGGGAAACGGCGCATGCGGCTCCGCCTGATACCAAAAGGCCGTGCTTGAATAATCATTGGCGAAATTGTTGGCGTGGCCGTGTTCAAGTGTTACCCGGATGGATTTCGTAAAGCGGATGGGATCGGCCACATGCCAACGGTACATCGACACCTTGCCTTGATACTCCGGATTGCCGATGACATGGAAACCGGTATAGGGCCCGGAGTATTCACTGTTCGGGCAGGCGCCGCCGCCGAAAATCTCCTCCGTGCCCGTACCATGGAACGAGGGCGGCCAGCCTTCCCCGTCAATGAAAATCATATCGTCCCCCTCGCCGTACCATCCGCCCGCCAAATTGTCCACGTTCAGGAAATACCCCGCGAAATTGCCACGGCCCCGGGCGTCCAGAATCACATAGTTCTCCTTGCCATCCGTGTTCTTGCCATCGTGGATGGTCTCGTTGGGTTGGTCACCAATGGCCACCGTCGGGTTTTCACGCCGCCATTGCGCATGAAAATACCCAACGTCCCGCTTCACTTTCTTCAGCTTTTCATAATCGATGTGATACCACACCGCGCCCACCGTGTGCGGCCCTTGATTGGTGAGCGTCATGCGCGCGCCCTTGCGGAACGGCATCGGGAAATACGTGTTGAAACCGAGGGTGCCCGCGATGCCGCCCCCGCCCTCGTTCACCGTGACCATGAGGGAACGGAAGAAATGATTGCGCTCGTGCCCCAGCCCAAAGAAATCGCCAAAGGGCGCTTCCACGCTTGGCGTGGTTTCGTTATCCCAATACATCCGCAACACCAGGTCGCGGAGATAATGCGGCGGCCCGGCGATGGTGAAGTAGATGTGCCGGATGCATCCCGCGCCCTTGATATTGGCCAGCGTCAGCGTATGGCCGCTCTTGATGTTCTTGAAATCAACATTCCCCCCCGCCGCGTCGAAACTCGAAATCCGCGCGGATTGGCCCTCGCTCAAGTGCATCAGGCCCGCGAAAAACTGGTCCTGCAACGGAGCATTGCCGGAGGCGGCACACGCCAGGCCGGTGAAAAGCGCCAGTGAAAGAAACAGAAAAAAGAACCGAAGCATCGTTCCTCCTTTGGCCGGCCAAAACCGCGGCGCCAACCCTTCTTCCGTTCGCCCAAGTTGAAATCCACTACTTCTTTATCATCACCAGCGTACAAACGCGCCAGGCGGCAAGTCAAATACTAAAAACAGACCTATCGGCAATTTCAGCCCTCACAGTGCCGTGAATCAGGCGTCTTCCGGTTTTTTTGAACGCTCAGGAAGTAATCGCGCACAATAGGTGTTTATGGAATCAGTTCGGCGGCGGGATATGTTTCGTTGTGCTCAATAAAAGCAGGAGGTTGTCATGAGAAGATGGTTTTGGCGGCTGATGATGGCCTTGGCATGCGGCGTGTTCTGGATACGGCCGGCATTCGCACAGCCCGGCCTGGCCGAACCGAAGGTGGCGTATAAGGCCGTGCTCGAAACGGACGCCGCGCACCCGGGCGCCGAGGTGCGCGCGGTCTTTGTGTTTACCCTGGACAAGGGATGGCATGTCAATTCCAACAAGCCGCTGGACGAGTTTTCGATCCCCACCGAGTTTGCCCTCTCGGACACGCCCGGATTCACGGCGGCAAAGGTGGTCTATCCGAAGCACAAGGTGGTCAAGTTAAGTTTTTCACCCGATTCCCTGGCGGTCTACGAAGCGGAATTCAGCATCGGCGTGGTGATTGCCATCGCGGATGGCACTGAACCGAAGACGCATACGCTGAAAGCGCAGTTGCAGTATCAGGCCTGCAACGACAAGGCGTGTGCGCCGCCGAAAACGCTGGATATGGAATTCGCGGTGAAGGTGGTCCCCAAGGAACAGGCATTAACGCCGCAGGCCGCGGAGGTGTTCAAGACCCTGCCCTGGACCACGGAAGACCCGAAGAAACCGGAAACGGAAAAAAAAACTGACGCCGTAACGGAGGCCGGGGCCGTGGGGGACGATTGGCGCGCGCTGGCGGGGTCATTTCGGGAAACGGGGCGGTTGGCGGGGTATGCTTCAACCGGGGAATTTCTGGCGTTCCTGAAAAACGCCGAACAAGGCAAAAAATCTTCGGATGCCTTCGCGGATAAAAGCGTGTGGCTGGTATTGCTCCTGGTGCTGGGAGGCGGCCTGGCGCTCAATCTGACGCCCTGCGTATTGCCGTTGATCCCCATCAATATCGCCATCATCGGGGCGGGCGCGCGGGCGGGTTCGCGGGGGCGCGGATTTGCGCTCGGCGGTGTGTACGGCGCGGGAATAGCGGCCGTTTACGGCCTGCTGGGGCTGGTGGTGGTGCTGGGGGTGTCCAGTGCGTTCGGGGCAATCAATTCAACACCGTGGTTTAATGGCGGGATTGCCGTGCTGTTCATTATCCTTGCCCTGGGGATGTTCGAGGTGATCAATATCGACTTCTCGAAGTATCAGGCAAAGGTGGGGCTGCGCCGCAATGAAAAAGGCAGTTTTGCGATTGCCTTTATGATGGGCGCGATTTCCGCGCTGCTGGCGGGCGCCTGTGTGGCGCCTGTGGTGATTTACACCATCGTATATGCGCAGGACCTATACACCCAGGGTTCCTGGGCCGCCTTGCTCCTGCCGTTTCTGCTGGGCGTGGGCATGGCGCTGCCGTGGCCGTTCGCCGGCGCGGGGCTTTCCTTCCTGCCCAAACCCGGCGCATGGATGACCCGCGTGAAACAGGCCTTCGGCATATTCATCCTGGCCTTTGCACTGTATTACGGTCACTTGGCGTACACATTGTTTAGCGATCAGCATGGCGCGGACCGGAACGCGGTGGCAATGAGCGCCGCAGAAGACGAAGGCTGGATCAATGACTTGGCGGCGGGCCTGAAACAAGCCCAGGCGGAAAAGAAACCCGTAGTGCTCGATTTCTGGGCCACTTGGTGCAAGAATTGCCTGGTCATGAACAAAACAACCTTGAAAGACCCTGCGGTGCGGGAGCAGCTTGGGGGATACGTGAAGATCAAATATCAGGCCGAAGACCCCAATGCGTCCCCGGTAAAGGAGGTTTGGGAACACTACAAATTACTGGGTTTGCCCACGTATATCCTGCTTCAGCCAATACCTTGACTGCGGGAACATTTATTCCCCGCCGCGGACCTCAATGCCGGATGTCGAACATCCGCATGATGGCGGACATGCGCTTGCTGATGGGCGGCGCTCCCGGATACCGGATATACTCGACATGGCCGTCCATATACAGCACATTGCCGCCGCCCGGCACATGATTGAAATGCTTCACCTGCGGGGCCACATTGTCATACATCACAAAAATGCTGCTTTCGGCCTTGGCCGTTGCCGCGGGATTGTTAATGTCCGTGATTAGGTAGCGTTCGATGCCCTTGCGTGTGCGGTACACCGTGTCGCCGCCCCCATTCCCATTGCCGGGCGATACCGGGCAATCCTGGTCCATAACCGAGCGCATTCCGGCGGATTCCGAAGCGAAGAAATGGGAGCGCATTACGGAGAAGAGGCTGTGGGAAGCGTCCAAAAGCTGTGCGGGACCTTTCGCAAATTCAATGCTGTCCTCTTCGGAAAGCCCCAGCATGTCCGCCACACCAAACAGCCGCATCGAGAAATCCCAGGGGTCGGTGTCCGACACCCGATCCAGCACGTAGGGAATATAGGTATAGCTGGCGTCTATCGCCTCGACCCCTTCCTGACGGTTGCCATCCACCTTGTTTCCCAGCGTAAGTTTCCCATCCGCCGTGGTGTGGTTCGCCAGGGTATCGGTGGCGTCGGACGGGCAAAACAGAATCGCCGGATCGGCCAGGTATTCCGGATATACCGCGTTGAACAACGGCCCCCAGGCAAAACAGGCGCGGTGGCCGCACCCCGGCTCCACTTCCAGCGGCGGATAGAAGTTGTTCCCGGCCTCGCCGGAATACATCGCGTAGACCAGGCCCCATTCCTTAAGATTATTTGCGCAAGAAGAACGCCGGGCCGCCTCCCGCGCACGGGCCAGCGCCGGCAACAACAACGAGGCCAATATACCGATAATCGCAATGACCACCAGCAACTCTATGAGGGTAAATCCGTGTCGTTTCATGCCGGGCTCCTGTTCGGGACGATGGATGATTGTCTATTGCCGGGGCGGCCTTCGCGGTCCATCCTCGCCGGGGGACCGCCGTGGCCGATCCAGGCGGCGCTGCCATTCCTGAATGCGTTTTTCAAACCGTTCTTTTTCCTCCGGGGTCATCTTGGCTTTCAGCGCATCCATGCGTTCCGGTGTCATCCAGCGTCCCGGGCCGCCCCGGCCACCGAATTGCCCCCGGTTCTCCTCCATGCGTTGCTGCTGTTCCGGGGTAAGGATTTTATTGATTTCCTCCCGCATGCCCCGACCGCGAAACCCGCCCGGACCCGGCCCGCCATCCCCTTCCGGCGGGCGTTGAGAAGCGAACAATTCCGTGAGTTGACGGGTTTGATCATCCGTGAGGTCGAGGTCCTTCTTCATTTCCTCGACCCGCCGTTGCGCCTGAATTTCGTTCTGACGCTCCGGATGCGCCTCCAACTCCGAGGGACCCTGCGCAACGGTCCGATGGGTGAAATAATAAACCAGGAATCCCGCCCCCAGAACAAGGTAAACAACCCCAATCCCCGCCAAGGCATACTTTATCTTTTTACGGTTCAGCCACTTCATCCGAAAATCCTTTCCGCCATGGAAACCGTCCACGGCTCACCCTTGAAGGTGCTCCTCAACCGGGCCAATGTTACACCCTGGGGAAAAAAACCTGCAACCCTATTATCATCGCTTAGTGTATCCCGGCCTTTTGTGGCAGTTTCCCCGTATGCCACGATTTACGCACATCGTGATTCCGGGGGCTCCGCACCATGTGAACCTATCACCTTGGGCTCATTCTTGGTAGAACGCAAGGCGGATGGCGGCATCCGGCGGGCCGGCGATTATGCGTTCCGCGGGTTCATCCGGTTCCGGTATTCTTCATCCAACCGGTCCTGATAGGTGTCGTCCCATTGGGCGGCGCGGTCCTCGAAGGATAAGCGCACGTTGTTATATACATGACGGGAATTGCGCAGGGTGAAGGGGGTTCCGCCCACCAGTAAAAGAGCCAGCATGGCGACGGCGAACCGTGGAATAAAAGCGTTGATCCTCAGTTTGGGCAGGAAGGCGATTATTTCTTGCACGGGCTCAATGGACGCCATGCGGGCGCGCAACACCTCAAACGAATAGGCGGGGCCGGGGCACACGAGAAATTCATGGCAATCCTGGAGAAACCGTTTCGCTTCGGCAAGCTCATCGCGGCACGCCGGGCATTCCTTCAGATGCTCGTCCACCCACCGGCGTTCAGACGGGCGCAAATCGCCGTCCAGGTAACCGGTCAACCTGCTTTGTATCATTCTGCATTCCATAAGGCCGTTCTCCTACACCGTCCGGTCCACCTTGCTCGAAAACACCGCCGATAACACATGCCGGACTTTTTTCACCGCGAGAATCTTCCGGGACCGCACGGTGTTTACCGGGCAATCCAGCGCCTTCGCGATATCGTCAAGGGATAACCCATGGATGTTGCGCATCACAAACACCATGCGCTGCTCTTCGGGCAATTCTTCCAGGGCGGTCAGAATACGTTCCTGTACTTCGTTGCGCACCGCGCGGATGTCCGGGCCGTCCGCGGGATCAGCGGGCATTTGCCAAGGCTCGCATATGTCCTGGCATTGGCCAAGACGCCAGATTTTGCGCTGGGCGCGGCACCGTTCCAGCCAAATCATCCGTGCAATGCTGAATAAATAACCGGGAAAGGAGCCGGTGGCATTGTAGCGTTTTCGGACCCGCCAAATGCGCAAGAAGGTTTCCTGACATAAATCGTTGGCGGTGTGCGCATCGCCGCTCATCCCATAGAAGAAATTCAATACCCGGTGCTGGTAGCGCTCGTGCAAGGTGGTAAATGCACGTTCGCTGCCCTCGCGCACCTGGAGCATTAACGCAATGTCGGAAACCTGTACCGCCGGTTCCATGGGGTCCATTGTCCTTTGTCAGGATAGTATGTCCATTCTGGCAGAAAGCGATCAAATAAGAAAGGGGGAAAGTTATCAGGCCTCGCCATAGTCCGGGAAGGCCGCCCCCGGCTCATCCATCCGGATGGGTTGGCCAAAGCGGGTGTATTGTTTCAGCACCAGGACCTTGTAGATGCGCCGGAACGACTCGATGATGACCACCACAACGCACAGCATGATGATAATGGTCAGTACGCAATCTATGGTTCCCACCATGAATTTTCCGGGTTGCTTGGTCAGGGGAAGATAATTGTGCACCACGTTCAGGTATCCCGCATACAGGGTGGTGATGGTCAGAAAGACTTGAGGAATGAAGGTGGTCCAGGCATAGCGGGCTTTCCCGGCGTTGATGATGGCGGTGGTGGCGATGGCCAGGGCCGTGGTGGCCAGCAGTTGGTTGGCGGTGCCGAACATGGGCCAGATGGTGGAGATGGTGCCGCTCCAGATGAAGTAGGCCCACGCGCCCACGACAAAGGCGCTGGTCATCAGGGTGCCGGGCATCCAGTCGGTTTTCTGGAAGGGTTTATAGAGGCGGCCGAGGTATTCCTGGACCATGAACCGCCCGACGCGGGTACCGGTGTCGATGGTGGTGAGGATGAAGAGCGCTTCGAACATGATGGCGAAATGGTACCAATAGGACATGAGGGCCTTCATGCCGGGGAGGCCGGAGAAAATTTGGGCGAATCCGACCGCCAGCGATACCGCGCCGCCGGGACGGCCCGCGACATTTTCGCCAACTTCCTTGGAAAGCTCTTCCAGGTTCACCGGGGTCATGTTCAGGGTGGCGAATTTCTCGGGGGCAACATTGATCGCGAAATAATCCGCCGGGAACAGCGAGCAGGCGGCGATCAGGGCGATGACGCTCACGACGCATTCCGTCATCATGGCGCCAAAGCCGATAATGCGGGTATCCGATTCCTTGGTAATCATTTTCGGGGTGGTGCCGGAGCCGATGAGGGCGTGGAATCCGGAAATGGCGCCGCAGGCGATGGTAATGAAAAGGAAGGGAAACAACTGGCCGGGAATGATGGGGCCGCCGCCGTGCATGAATTGCGTGTTCAGCGCGGGCATCTTCAGGGTGGGATGCACCATGAACACCCCGCCGATCAGAAGAGCGATGGTCCCGATTTTCAAATAGGAACTCAAATAATCGCGCGGGCACAGCAGCATCCACACCGGCAACACGGAGGCAATGAACCCATAGAGGGCAATGGCGATCACAATGCCGTTCCGGGACAGCGTGAAATAGGGCGCCAGAAACGAACCGGGAACCATTCCGCCGATGATTACGGCCAAAAGCACGCCCGTGACGCCGACCGCGCTGGCTTCCGCGATTTTCCCGGGGCGGATGCGGTACATCCACAGGCCGGTAAGCAGCGCCATCGGGATCGTCATTGCGATGGTGAACGTGCCCCAGGAGCTTTCCGCGAGGGCGTTGACCACGGCAAGGCCCAATCCCGCCAGCGCCACGATAATGATGATGATGACGGCCACGGAGGCAATCGCTCCGGCCATGGGGCTGACTTCATGGCGCGCAATTTCGGCCAGCGATTTGCCGTCCCGGCGCACGGAGGCCACCAGAATCATGAAATCATGCACGCCGCCCGCAATGACCGCGCCCAGCATCAGCCAGAGCAACCCAGGGGCATAGCCAAACTGCGCGGCCAGCACGGGTCCAATCAACGGCCCCGCGCCCGAGATGGCGGCGAAGTGGTGCCCGAATAACACATATTTATTCGTGGGATGGTAGTTGGTGCCATCGCACAAGGTTTCGCTGGGCACCTTGCGGCGATCATCCAAGGCCAGGATTTTCGCGGCAATAAAAGCGCTGTAATAACGATAGGCCAATACCGTGAGCAGCAATACCCCTATCACAATCGGAACCGCGTTCATACATTCCTCCCTTTTCTCTCAAGTATTCAATTCACACCATGAAAAACTATGGGCAAATTGTAGCAACTCTTCGCCGGTATCACAACACGCCCGCCCGCCGAAAAGGGGTTGCTTGGAGTTGGATTTTCAGAGGAGAGCGAGGAGAAGAGGCGGGTGAGGAGCGGCGCGGGTTGTTTTACGATGATGCCGAAGGCGCTGAAGTGGGTGGTTTCGCCCCGGATGCACCGGACGATGGTTGACGAAACGCGATTGGGAAGTTTGAAAATATACATGAACAATAGGGCTTTGGTAGAATGCATGCATGGCACGAATAGCGCGTTTGGAGCACGGTGTGGATAAAGATATGGGTCCGAAACAAACGTGGTCCCATAGGCCCAAGGAAACAGCATAATTGCGTATGGTGTCCAACGAATTGAAAGAGAATCCTTCACAAAAAGCGTGTTACCGGGCGTGTTAACCGGGTGGAAATAGTGATTGGCGCATTGGCCATCGCACCCGTCCTGGTGTTGTATGCCCTTTCCAAACTGGTTTATCCGTGCGATTGACCGGTACATCATATACACGCAACCCTGCGCCATCCTGGCCGCGGTGATGGGCTGTGGCGTTCTCGGACGCCGCGCCAGCGCACTGCTCAACGGGCTTCTCATGGTTCTTTTTCTGGCGCAGTTTACGGCCGTTGACAGGCCGTTTCGCCTTGATTGGAATAAAATCATACGCACGGTCAATGATGGCAGGCCCGTGTTGGTTTCCCCCCCCATGAACGGCAAACCCTGAAACCCCCCTTGCCCTGCCGCCCATTGGCGTGGACATGCCGGGCTTCCAAGCCTATCTCCGCACCCATGCGGCGCGGTTGCACCAGAAGGGCGGTTGGTTTATTAAAGTCAGCGGCGCCTCCGGCGCCCTCGAGCCGTTTTTATCGGCCATTGAATCCAGTGGTTTTTCCATTGCGCGGACCGAGCGTGTGCGGGGGAATTTCACCACCATTCATGTGTATCTTATCCACTGATACCCGGTTTTTCCGGCGATTTGGTTAAATCAGCTTCAGGCCTTTGAGAATGGGATCGAGGCGTTCGGCGGAGCTTTGCGACATGGGGACCAGCGGGAGGCGCAGCACATTTTCAATCAGCCCCATTTTCGCCAGGGCGGCCTTCACCGGCATGGGGTTGGTCTCGAAGAACAGGCCTTTGAAGAGCGGCATGAGTTGGTAATGGATTTCGCGCGCGGCGGCAAAATCGCCCGCATTGGCCTTGGCGCACAGGGCCGCGACTTCCCCCGGCACAACATTCGCCGCGACCGATACGACACCGGTCCCGCCGACGGCCATCATCGGGAGGGTAAGGCTGTCGTCGCCGGACATCACGATAATGTCGCACAGGCTCTTGATCTGCGACACTTGGTCCACGCTTCCCGCGGCTTCCTTGATGGAGACGATGTTGGGCAGTTTGTTCAGTTCGGCGACGGTTTTCGGGTCCATGTTCATGCCGGTGCGGCTGGGCACGTTGTAGAGCATGATGGGGATGTCCACCGCGTTGGCGATGGTGGTGTAATGCGCGATTTGGCCCGCGGCGGTGGGTTTGTTGTAATACGGCATGATCAGGAGCGCGGCATCGGCGTTGACCTCTTTGGCGTACTTGGTGAGGTCCACCGCCTCGCGCGTATTGTTCGAGCCGGCGCCGGCAATGACGGCCACGCGTCCGGCAATGCGTTCGACGGCGAAGCGGATGCATTTTTTCTGTTCCTCGTGGGAAAGGGTGGCGGCTTCGCCCGTGCACCCGCAGGGCACGATGCCGTTGGTGCCGTTCTCGATCTGGAAATCGATCAGGCGCCCATAGGCGTCGAAATCGATCTCGAAATTGGGTTTGAAGGGCGTCACCAGCGCGACGATGGAACCGCGAAACATAGCATTCTTCTCCTGGTTGAGCCAGGCGCTCCGGCCTGGGGGTTGACTCCGTTTGGGGCTTTGCCCGTTGCTGAATCGTGCATTGTAGGGACCAAGGACGCGGAAAACAAGATTTATCCTACCCGGATCCCATGCGCACCGCCTTCCTCAGAAGGGCGTATCATCTTCAAATTCTTCCGGAACATAATCCACATCATAGTCGCGGGTGCCCGAGGTCTCCTTGCCGCCCACGCCTTCCGCCAGCATCCCGAACCGCTGGATGTTCTTTTCAAACACCAAGTCCACAAACCCCGTGGGGCCGTTGCGTTGTTTGGCGATATGCAGACGGACATGGTTTTCGCTGGCCGCGTCCTTTTCCCGGGGGCGCGTCAGCATCAACACCACGTCGGCGTCTTGTTCAATCGCTCCGGATTCCCGCAAATGCGCCAGTTTGGGCGTGCCCGACTCGTCTTTTTCCGCTTCGCGGCTGAGTTGGGAAAGGGCAATCACCGGTACGCGCAGTTCGCGGGCCAGTCCTTTGATGGACCGCGAAATCTCGGCGATTTCCACCTGCCGGTTTTCCGAACGGGTGGCCCCGGTCATAAGCTGGAGGTAATCCACGATGATGAGGTCCACCTCGCGCTGCGCCGCGTGCCGCCGGGCCTTGGAGCGCAGCTCGAGCACGCTGATGCCGGGGGTTTCATCAATGTAGAAATTCGCCCGGCTCAACAGCGCCGCCGCCTGTTGCAGTTTGGGAAATTCATTGTGCGCGAGATACCCGGAGCGCAGCCGCGCGGAATCCACGTGCCCCACCAGGCACAGCATGCGCTGCACCAGTTGTTCTTTCGCCATTTCCAGGCTGAACAGCAGCGCGCCTTTGTTCAGGTGGTTGCACACATGGGCTGCGACATTCAGCGCGAACGCCGTTTTTCCCACCGAGGGCCGGGCCGCGAGGACAATCATGTCGGATTTTTGAAACCCGGAGAGCATTTCGTCGAGTTTCGAGAAACCGCTGGCGATCCCCGTGATGCCCGACGATTTCATCTGCGCTTCGATGCGCTCGATGCCTTCCTCGAGCAGATCGCCGATTTTATGGATGGGATTGAGCTGGCGCTTTTCCGCAATATTGAAAATATCGCTCTCGGCGCGGTCCAGCAGCGTGTCCACCTCCACCTGCGGCTTGTAGGCGTCCCCGGCAATGCGCGTGCACGTGGCGATGAGCTTCCGGAGCAGCGCCGCCTCCATCACCAGCCGCGCGTAATACTCGACATTGGCCGAGGTGGGCACGGCGCCCGTCAGGTCGGCGATATAGGCGCCGCCCCCCGCCGCTTCCAGCGTGGCATTCCGGTTCAGTTGCTCGATGACCGTGGTGGTGTCGACCGGAATGTTGCGCTGAAACAACACCAGCGCGGCCTCGTAGATGTGCTGGTGCGCTTCGACATAAAAGGTGTCCGCCGGCTGGTCCCGCAGAATTTCCACGGCGGCGCCGACGGCGTCCGGACTCAACAGCATGGCCCCGAGGACGGAACGCTCCGCCTCTATGCTTTGCGGGGGGGTGCGGTCGAAGACCGCCGCGCCCCCGGCCGATGCGCGGGGCTCATGCCGGTCCGACACCTTATTCGGTTCCTTCGGGCGCTGCTTCTGTTTCCTCGGCGAGTTTGCTGACCCAGACCTTGACCTGGGCTTCAATGCCGCTGCCCAGTTTCACCGGGACGGTAAAAATGCCCAGCGATTTGATGGGTTCGTCGAGGTGGATTGATTTGCGGTCCACCGCATGCCCCATCTCCTGAAGCTTTTCGGCAATCATCACGTTGGTGACCGAACCGAAGAGTTTGTCCTCTTCGCCGGCCCGCATCTGGAATTCCGTCGTTACGCCGTCAATCTGCTTGGCAAACTTGGTCAGTTCCGCGCGGCGCTTGTCTTCCTTGCGCTTGATGATCGCCAGTTCATGCTCGATCTGCTTGGCCGTGGCGGAATCCGCGCCCACCGCCAGCTTGCGCGGGATCAGATAATTGCGCGCATAGCCGTCGGCTACTTTCACCGTGGCGCCCATCGCGCCCAGATTCTCGACGTCCTCACACAAGATAACCTTCATGGCACTCCTGCTCCTTGTTGCTCAAGTTTCATTATCCCCGGGCGGCCGGTTGAGCCGGGCCTGCGCCGCGCGGGCGAACCGCAGGCGGAAATCCCACCAGGTGTCGAAAAACCCGATGGCGCACAGCATCGGCTGCAAATTCAAATAAAACAACCCGAGAATAATCGTGTAAAACAGGAACGGGTTCAGTTTGAACGCATTCATCGCGAAAAGCAAAATCGAAAACCCGTTCACCCAATATACAAAGGCCAACCCGACCGCGCTGTTCCATGTCACCATGCGCAGCGTGTCGTTCGGCCAACGCCGATCCAAAAACCACAGGGCCGCCAGGAAAATGGCCAGCCATACCAGCCACTCCGGCGTGCGCATTTCCCGGAAAAACCCGCGCAGCGTTTCCGCGCCCAGCCGGTGCAGCCGGCCCGTCACCAGCGCCACCGCCGTTACCGCGCCCAGAAACATGGTGCCGAACACCATGCCCAGACTCAGGTAGGGCCAGTTCACGTCCAGCCACTTCAGCATCTCCACCGCCGCGGCCTGCGTGACGTTTTCACCGGCCCCGGCGGCCGCCGGAAGTTCCGCGATCCGGGCATTCAGCCAGATGGTGGCTTCGTGCCGCGCTTCTTCCCAATGGCTCAGCATGCCTGCCGCCATCAGGGGAAACGCCAGCGCCGTTACCACCGCCACGCATTGCCCGAAGGACCACCGCCGCCGCGAGGCCACGCCAATCACCAGCCCCACCGCCGCCGTGAGACCATACACCGCCACCACGGGCGCGGACAGCGTCGTCCAGGCCGCCGCCAGCGCGGCGCAGGCCACCAGCCCGCGGCTCCGCCGATGCAGGCCCAGCGCTTCGTAAAGCGCCACCGGCACGGGAAACACCACCATGGCCAGCGGATGCAACCCGCTTGCGGCACAGCCGCTGGCCACGGCAAACAGTCCCGTGAATACTATGCAGTACACCCACATGGCCGATACCCGGGCCCGGTTTCCCGGTCAGTCCGACACATACGGCAGCAGCGCAATCTGCCGCGCCAGTTTGATGGCGCGCGTCAGCATCCGCTGATGCCGGGCACTCGCTCCCGTGATTCGCCGGGGGATAATCTTGCCACGCTCCGTTACATAATGCTTGAGCATGGCCACGTCTTTATAGTCAATGTACACCACCCGGTCCACCGTCAACCGGCAGACCTTGGTGCGCAGCGGCTTTTTCTTCTTTCTGCGCTTGGACCGCTTTAAGCGGACCTTTGCTTTGGCTTTCGCCGAGATTTTCGCCATGGATTGCTTGTTCCTCTATAAAAGAAGCGCGCGGCCTCTAGTACGTTTCAAACGGGTTAAAACGGGATGTCGTCCTCCGGCGGGGGCTCATCAATGATCCGGGGTTCCGGCGCGGGCCGTCCCTCGGCGGGAGGCGCGGAACGCGCACCGCGCCCATCATCCTCCCAGTCCAGCGGGGTTACCCGCTGGGCGTCCAATTCCAGGCGGCTCACCTTCTGACCGGTGTTCTTGTCCTCGAAGTCATAGCTGCGCAGCCGTGCCTCGAGCAACACCGGGCGGCCCTTTTTCAAGCGCTCGCCCATCCATTCCGCCTGCTTGTCCCAAACGGAAACGCTCACGAACGTGGTGTCTTCCCGGCGTTCGCCTTCCTTGGATTTGTAATAGCGGGTGTTCGCGATGCTGAACCGGCAATACGCCCGGCCCGAACTCGTGTACTTCAACTCCGGGTCGCGCGTCAACCGGCCCGCGATAAACACTCGGTTCAAATCAGGTACGCGGAGGTCGCTCATACGTTTTCCCCTGTTCCGTTACTCGTTATAGTCGTCTTCGTCATCGTCCTCATCCAAATCGCGGCGGGAACGGCGTCCCACGGCAATCGGAATGGGGTCATCCTCGTCATCATCATCTTCGCTGCGGCGGCGAGACATCGCTCCCGCGCGGATTTCTTCCTCACGGCGGCGTTGCTGCTCCGCTTCCAATTGCAGGGTGTGCTCATCAAAGTAGACCACGAGATAACGGATTATCGCTTCAGAAAGCTTGAAATAGCCCTCCAACCGCGCGACAAATTCCGGATTGGCCGTGAAGCGAAGCAGCACGTAGTTGCCTTCCGTATGCTTCTTCACGATATAGGCCATCTTTCGCCGGCCCCAGTTTTCCGAGCGCACAATAGTCCCGCCATTCTTGGTTACCAGCGTTTCAACGTCCGTGACTATCGTCTGGATGCCATCGTCGTCCACTTCGGGCGACACGATGTACAGCGCTTCGTAAGTTCTCAACTGACTGTCACCTCCTTTACAAGGGATATTGCTTTCCGTTATGGAAAGGCTTGATTGAGTTGGGCATCTTACCAAATAACCGGCATCCGGGGCAACTTTTCCATTAATATCGTTGTCACCGCCTTGAGCACAGGTGTTTCCCCAGCAACCCTCACTCAGATCAAATCAAGCTTCAAAAGGGCGGCCACCTCTTTTTTATACAATTCAAATTTAACTGCATTCTCGACGCAGGCATTTGTCTCTTCGCACCGGCTTCGGAGAATGCCTTGTATTAGAGGTACCGGCATCTTTTTGTGCGCATTTTTAATAATGGTCGTTGCAATTGATTTACGCATATCCAAGGTTACACGCTTCAAATGATTTGTGCTTGCGTCAAGGTCTTTTTGGGATTCATCGGATTTGCCGAGTAAATGAAACCGGTAGCCACGGGAAAAATGTGTTAGAAACTGCATAAATTCCGCCATCGTCTGAATCGGTGAATGAAAGATTTTAATTCTTCCCCCGCATATTTCATAGAAGGTGTCAAGCTGTTTGAAGGCCAACCTCGACTCTTCAATGGCCCGTCGTAAGTGCTCAGTGGTTGCCGATTCCACGTTCCAAAGCGAATCCTGCCCGGCTCTTATCATGAGTTGCCTCAGCATCGCATCCTGTGGTTCAGTTCCATCCATTTCGCATAGCCTGTGATGCCGTTCAATAATGACTCCCGGCGAAACTCCATTGTTGTCAAATTCAGGGAATGTGGCCTCTCTTGACACGCCCAACTTCAGCAGGGCATGGTGATATTCAACCTGAATTTGGACAATATACTCGAAGAACTGTCTGACAATTTGATCCAGTATGCCTGGTTCACTGTCTTCCGCTGGCAGCAGATTAAAAACAAAGGGCAACACTTTTGCACGAAATGCGCTATACGCGCGCTCCCCCCGGATAATGGCCAGCTTGCACTCGACAGGATCTCCATAAAAGGTGTAAAGACAAAGTAATCTGTTCCTGACAGTTCTGTATCGCTCCAATGATGACATGCGTATCCCCTCGTTAGGTCCTATACAACGCCCTGATTAAGGATGGATGAGGCTATTCACAAAAGCCGGCAAGGAGTGCATCAATATCCCTTATGGCCCTTAACTCACACGGTTCCGTTTGAAAAGGAGCCTCCGGCAGGATGGTTCCATGCTGTTCCATGAGAGCGGCCGGGTCCGACGCGCCCATCATGGAATCAAAATCCTGTTGCTTCACCTCAAAAAACGGCAATTCAATGCTAAACACATCGCTCATAGCGCATCTCCCCGCCACGTGTTACAATTCGAAACCCATACCTCGCTACACTCGGCGTCAAAAAGAAATCATTATTTTACATCGAAAACAAGAAAATATCAAGACCTACAACTTTCCTATTTCAATCTACCACGAATATTCCTGGAAGTCAATAAAAAACACACAATATATTGTGGCGCTATCGTTTGTGTATGGCAAGTATTGCCATTAGGCCCGCCAGCCCCGCCGCCAGGAGCGTGAACTTGATTATGGCGCAAGTCAGGGCTAGTTGGGGCCAGGGCGAGGCAAGGGTTCCGTAAAGGATACGGAGCAAGGCGGCATTTTCCACGGCGTCACTGGCCAGCACCACCCATTGGGCCCAGGCCAGCCCGCGTGCGGCGCTCCGCCAGAAATTGGGTATTGGACGCCCCAACACTAATACCAGACCCAGTGCCACCGCATTGGGGTAACAAATCAGGAACAGATAATCCAGCCACGTGTTCCATTTTGCGCGCGATAGCACCCCCTGGGCTTCCCATGCCGCCACAATCGCCCCCGACCGCTCGACCGTCCCCGCCACCTCGAACGATACGATGTCACACCCTCCTCCACTGGCGGTATGCGCCTTCCCGAGGGGGAGGCCAATGAAGGTAAGCACCGCCATTAACAGCAACGTTGCCGTCAGAAAGAACCAGAACCAGCGCCGCGACTGTTCAGGAGAGAGCCGTTCAAAGGGATGTGTCATGGGGACTCCTTATATCCATTCGGGATGCTTCCCGGAGCATGAAGCCGTTATTTGCGCAGGCCCGCGTGGAGTTCCTGGAGCGTGCGGATTTCCATGCCGCCCCGGCCCAAGGCGCGGATGGCCTGTATGCCGGCGCGTGCCGCGGCCAGGGTCGTCATGATGGGCAGGCCGCGCTCGATGGCGGTACGGCGGATGGCGCGTTCGTCGGCCTTGGAAATCCCGCCGAGGGGGGTATTGATAATCCAGTTCACCTCGCCGTTGATCATACGGTCCACAATATGCGGGCGGCCCTCGCCCACCTTGTAGACTTCCTGCACTTCGATGCCCTGGGTCCGCAACAGGGCGGCCGTGCCTTGGGTCGCCATGATTTTGAAACCCAGTTCAGCGAGTTCCTTGCCCAGCGTTCCAATGTTTTGCTTATCGCGGTTGTTCAGGCTTAAAAACACCGTCCCCTTGAGCGGCACGCTGTTGCCTGCGGCGATCTGGCTCTTGGCGAAGGCCAGCCCCATGCTGTGGTTGATGCCCATGACCTCGCCCGTGCTGCGCATTTCGGGGCCGAGCAAGATATCCACGCCGGGAAACTTTATGAACGGAAGCACCACTTCCTTGGCGGAGGTGTAGTTCGGTAGCGGGTCTTCCGTAAGACCGAGTTCGGTGAGTTTTTTCCCCGCCATGATCCGCGCCGCCAACTTCGCCAGGGGGACCCCGATGGCCTTGCTGACAAACGGAATGGTTCTGGAGGCGCGCGGATTCACTTCGAGCAGGTAAATGTCATGGTCGCGGACGGCGTACTGAATGTTCATCAGGCCGATCACGTTCAGTTCACGCGCGAGGGCGCGGGTCTGCTGCTTGATCCGTTCGATAACGTCCTGCGGCAGATCGTACGGGGGCAGAATGCAGGCGCTGTCCCCCGAGTGTACCCCTGCTTCCTCGATATGCTGCATGATGCCGGCCACCACGACGGTTTCCCCGTCCGCGATGGCGTCCACATCGATTTCTATGGCATTTTCCAGGAATTTATCGATCAGGATCGGACGTTCCGGCGAGGCTTCCACCGCGAACCGCATGTAACGTTCCAGGGCTTCGCGTTCGTACACGATTTCCATGGCGCGCCCGCCCAGCACGAACGAGGGCCGCACCACCACGGGATACCCGATGCGCTCCGCGATCAAGGCGGCTTCCTCGAAAGAACTGGCCGTGTCATTGGCGGGCTGGAGCAAATCCAGCCTTTCCACGACATCCCGGAAACGTTTCCGGTCTTCCGCGCGGTCAATGCTGTCCGGCGAGGTGCCGATAATGGGCGCGCCCGCCGCTTCGAGTTGTTTCGCGAGGTTCAGAGGCGTCTGGCCGCCGAACTGCACGATCACGCCCACCGGCTTCACCTCGTCCACGATATTCATCACATCTTCGAAGGTTACCGGCTCGAAGAACAGCCGGTCCGAGGTGTCATAATCCGTAGAGACCGTTTCCGGGTTGCAATTGACCATAATGGTCTCGAACCCGTCGTCCTTCAGGGCGAAAGCCGCATGCACGCAGCAGTAATCGAACTCGATGCCCTGGCCGATGCGGTTGGGGCCGCCGCCCAGGATCACAATGCGCGGCTTGGCCGCCGGTTTCACCTCATCCTCATCTTCGTACGAGGAGTAATAATAGGGCGTGTAGGCCTCAAATTCGGATGCACAGGTGTCCACCAGCCGGTAACAGGGTACGACGCCCAGTTTCTTGCGCAAGGCGCGGATTTCCAGCGGGGGCTTATTCCATAGAAGGCCCAATTGATGATCTGAGAAGCCCAATTGCTTGGCACGCCGCATCGTGCCCGCATCTTCGGGATTTTCCGATTGCAACGCCTTTTCTTCGAGCACGATATCCCGCATCTGCCGGAGAAACCAGCGGTCTATCTTGGTGATTTCCCAAAGTTCCTCGACGCCCGCGCCCAACCGCAAGGCATGGGCCATTTGCAACACACGATTGGGGTTGGGCGTTCGGATCGCCTTGAGCAGCGCTTCTTTTTCCTCCTTGGACCACGGGTTCCCCGTGAGGGCTTTGTGTTTGCCGTCGCCGCCAAACCCGTACCGCCCGATTTCCAGGCCGCGAATGGCTTTTTGCAGGGATTCCTTGAAGGTCCGGCCAATGCTCATGGTTTCGCCCACGCTCTTCATCTGCACCGTCAGCATCGGTTCCGAGCCCGGGAATTTCTCAAACGCCCAGCGCGGGATTTTCGTGACCACATAGTCTATCGCCGGCTCGAAAGAAGCGGGGGTTACTTTGGTGATGTCATTGGGAATTTCGTCGAGGGTATAGCCTACGGCGAGTTTTGCGGCAATCTTCGCGATGGGGAATCCGGTGGCTTTCGACGCCAGCGCGGAACTGCGGGAGACGCGCGGGTTCATCTCGATGGCCACCATGCGCCCAGTTTCAGGATGCGTGCCAAACTGCACGTTCGAGCCGCCCGTGTCCACGCCGATCTCGCGCATGATCGCGATGGAGGCGTCGCGCATAAGCTGGTATTCCTTGTCGCTCAAGGTTTGCGCCGGGGCCACCGTGATGCTGTCGCCGGTATGAATGCCCATCGGGTCCATGTTTTCAATCGAGCAGATGATGACCACGTTGTCTTTCAGGTCGCGCATCACCTCCAACTCGTATTCTTTCCACCCAATGACCGATTCCTCGACCAGCACTTCATGGACCGGGCTGCACTCCAAACCGAATTGGACCGCTTTGCCATATTCTTCTTTGTTGAATGAAACGCCCGCGCCGGAGCCGCCCAGGGTAAACGCCGGACGTATCACCGCGGCATAGTTGATTTCCGCGCCGAAATCATGCGCCTCCTCGAGCGAATGAATCACCTGGCTGCGCGGCACATCCAATCCGCACCGCAACATTGCCTCTTTGAACAGGCCGCGGTCTTCCGCCATCTTAATGGCCGGCAGTTTCGCGCCAATGAGTTCGCATCCATACCTTTCCAATATGCCCTGTTCCGCCAGCGCCACGGCCAGATTCAGGCCCGTTTGGCCTCCGACGGTCGGCAACAAGGCATTAGGCCGCTCGCGGTCCAGCACCCGTTCCAAAAATGCCACGGTAAGCGGTTCGATATACACGCGGTCGGCCGTGTCCGGGTCGGTCATGATGGTGGCGGGATTGCTGTTGACCAGGACGACTTCATAGCCTTCTTCACGCAAGGCTTTGCACGCCTGGGTGCCGGAATAGTCAAACTCACATGCCTGCCCGATGACTATCGGGCCTGAACCAATCAGCAGAATTTTTTTTATATCCGTCCGCTTAGGCATATGTGTCCTTACACCGGCGGGCCAATCACCGGCTGATTTCCAGCACTTCGAACGCAAGGTCTCCCGCCGGCGTTTTGGCAACCACCAATTCGCCCACCGATTTCCCCAACAACGCTTTGCCCACGGGGGATTGTACCGAAATCTTGCCGCTGGGTAAATCCGCTTCCACCGGGCTGACCAGGGTGTACAGCAGTTCCTTGTTGGTCTTTTTGTTCAGCACGCGGACTTGCGCGCCCAGGTATACTTTGCTGGCATCAATATCCTGGCCGTCCAAAATGGCGGCACGGGTTACTTTATCTTCCAGGTCCTTGATGCGCGCGTGCACCATGGCCTGTTCTTCCTTGGCCGAATGGTATTCCGCGTTCTCGCTCAAATCGCCCAGCGACCGGGCATGTTCGATGGCCGCCGCCACCACGAGCCGCCGCTTGTTGAGCGCTTCCAGGTCCGCCTTCATCTTATCCAGGCCTTCCTGGGAGACATAGAGTTTTTTCATGGCACGAATTCCAGGGTAACCGCCTACACAGAACGACGCGCCTGGACAGGCGCGTCAGACATCACAGGCCCATAGTATAGCAAATCCGGACCTCTTCATTAAACGTGCGGGCGGGCGAACCAAACGGTGTAGGCCATCAGGAGCTGCGCGCCGTAATATAAGGGAAGGCCGAGATAACGGTTCCAGGCATCGGCCTTGATAAAACGGTCCCGCGCCACAAAAAGGTCGGAGCAATAAAACATCACCGCGCCCAATGTTATAATCCACACGCCGCCTCCGCCCACCGCTCCCGCCGAACACGCCACCATGAGCGAAATGACTGCGATATACGCATAGACCGGAATACGCATGTCCCCCAGGCTGGGGTTCAGCCAGCGAAGCACAATAACCGCCGGGACCACCAACACCGCCAGCGTGCCCAGCAGGCAAATAAGGTGAACTCCATGCACCAGAAAGGCCGCGCCAAAGCCCACATGCCCCAGGAAAAAGGCGATTAACCCCAACAGGAAAAGGGTCTGATGGCGGAAAATCAGCAGCAGGTCGCCCCACCACGAGAAAAACAACGCAATCAGGACGGCAATGCCATACCAGGTGTTCAGCGCGCCAGCGGTCAAGGCCAGCGCCATGAACCCCGTGGATGCCGCCATTTTGAACACACCGCCCAGAAATTCCTGCTTCATCGCCGACGCCACAAACATCAGCCCCAGCGAAACAATTGTCACCCATGCCGAAATCGCCATACGCTCAGTTCCTCTCTTTGTAACACATTTCCACGGTAGTTTTTTCCCGCAAGCGGAGAGTCAGGGGCGGGACTTCATATTGCCCGCCCGGTCTCAATAAATTCAGGATTTTCCATGGATTTCCTTCTGAAAATCCCTCTTTGGGCCAAGTGCCACCGATTATGCGCCGTTTTTGGAATCCGATCAAGCCTTTTCGGGGAACATGCATTCCTCCTCAAAAACCGGCTACAATACCGCCTCCATTTCAGGTCAAAGGAAGCCATGCAGTGAACCCCAATGTATTGTTGATTATCGCGGATGAATTCCGCGCGGACTGTCTGGGCGCCGCGGGGCATCCCATGGTGAAAACCCCCAACCTCGACGCCCTCGCCCGCGACGGCGTGTTGTTTCGCCGCTGCTTCGCGCAGGCCGCCCCCTGCGGTCCCAGCCGCATGTGCGTCTACACCGGACGTTACCTGTGTTCGCATAACTCCCTGGACAATATGACACCGCTAACGGAAGCGGAAGACACCCTCCCCATGCATTTGCGCCGGCATGGCCATGCGCCGGGGTTCATGGGATACAATGATTATGCCTTTGATCCGCGCATTTTGCCCGAGGGCCATCCGAACAAAACCTCGCTGAATTATGACAATTTCCTGCCCGGATTCGACGTGCTTCTCCACCACGAATACGATTCGCCGGAATGGTATGCGGATTTGTTAAAAAAGGGCTATCCGGAAGAGGTGTGCAACCGCCATGCCATGTATTATCCCGACACCCCGCAGGAAGGGCCGGGCGAGCACCTTGCCTGCATTCATCCCGCGCTCTACCGCGAAGAGGACAGTGAAGCGCGGTTCCTCACCTCGGCCGCCATCGAATATACCCGCCGCCGGAAAGGCGCGGGATGGTTTTTGAGCCTCAACTACATCAAGCCCCACGGCCCCTACATCTGCCCCGCCCCGTATAACACGATGTACGATCCCCTGTGCGTGCCGGCGCCCCTCCGCCGCCCGGAAGAAATCCGGCAACCCCTGCCCTATTTCGCGCGCATGGGCGCCTACGCCCAGGACCAATTGATGAAGGAACACGAGTGGCGGGAATTGCGCGCCTGTTATTACGGCATGATTACGGAAGTGGACGCCTGTCTCGGGCAGCTCTTCCAAGCGCTGAAAGACAGCGGACAATGGAACAATACGCTCATCATCTTTACCTCCGACCACGGGAGCTATATGGGGGATCATTATATGCAGGGGAAATCGCATTTCTATGACTCCGCCTTCCACGTGCCCTATATCGTGCGTGATCCCGCGCCGGAAGCGGACGCCACGCGCGGCACCCAACAGGATGTGTTCATTGAATCCATCGACAGCGCGCCCGCCATCTGCGAATTCCTCGGCGTGCCCCCCCTTGAACGGTTCCAGGGGCAAAGTGTTCTGAGCCATACCCGGCGGCGCCCCGGCGCCCCGGTGCGGCGGCGGGTGTTTCATGAGTTCTTCTATTATTCCCTATTGAAACCCAATGAACGCGCCGCCGCGGATCCGGATGCCTGCCGTTCCTGGACCGTGCGCGATGAACAGTTCAAATACGTGCAATTTGGCGAAGAGTCCATCCCCCCCCTGTTATTTGATCTGCGGCATGATCCCGGCGAATTCGACAACCTTGCCCAAACCCCCGAATACGCCCCCATTGTGGCCCAATACTGCCAGCACCTGATCCGTTGGCGGATCAAACACGAAGATACCCGCATGGAACGCTGGGCCCTGCACTATAGATAAGCGGCCCGCCTTTGACCAAAATACTACTCCCGCGTAATCCGCCGCACGATGAAATTGGGGCGTGCCTTGACTTCGTCATGTATCCGCGCCACATATTCCCCCACCACCCCGATGCCCAGCAGATTGATGCCGCCCAGAAAGGAGGTGGCGATCAGTTGCGAGGCCCAGGCCCGAAGCTCCAGGCCGGCAATCAACTTAAAGTACAGCGCCCACAGGATTAGTCCGGCGGAAAACAACAGTGTCAGCAGGCCCGCGATGCGGAACACAAACAGCGGCACATACGAAAACGCGAAGATGGCGTTCATGGCCAATTTCCATTGGCCGCGCAACCCCAGCCGGGTTTTTCCCTTCTGCCGCGCGCGCCGCGCCACGGGCACCCCGCATTGCGTAAACCCCACCCAGGCCCGCAGACCCCGCAGAAAGCGGTTGCGTTCCGGCAGCGCGCGCAACGCCTCCGCCACGCTTCGGTCCATCAACGCAAAATTGCTGGCATCGGCGGGCAGATTGATGTTCGCCATCCAGCCGATCACCCGGTAGAACCCCCAGAACAGAAAGCGCCGCACCGCCCCTTCCTTCCGTGACGCGCGCACGGCATACACCACGTCATACCCTTCGCGCCATTTTTCCAAAAACGCGTGAAACGCCGCGGGATCATCCTGTCCGTCGGAATCCAGAATAATGACGGCGTCCCCGCGCGCCTCTTCGAGCCCCGCCAGGAGGGCCGATTCCATCCCGAAATTCCGCGCGAGATGAATCGCCGTCACCATGCCGGGATGCTCACGGACGCAACGGTCCAATAGTTCCCCGCTGCCGTCCGTGCTGCCATCGTTGACCAGGATGAACTCATAGCCTTGGGGAAGGCGTAAGGATTCAAGCGCCGCAAGCACCTCCTTCACAAATGCAGAGAGGTTTTCCTGTTCGTTATATACGGGCGCAATCACGGAAACCCGTTCGTCACCGCCACTATGATGGGACATCGTGCTTCAATTCCTTTCCCCCTGCGGGGTTGTCCGCCGCCATTCTACCGCTTTTTTAGCACCGCCCACACGGAAAGCCCCAGGGGCAGCGGCAGACGTTTCAACCACATGGTTTCCAGCCGTCCATACGCAATCAGCGCCGCATTCACCCACTTGGGCACATGCGGAAACTCCACGTCCTTCAATTTCGCGCCCAGGAGCCGGTCCTTCCAGCGCACCGCCACCGCCGGCGGCACACTCACCGCGTTCCAATACGAACAGCGCTCGATGTAAAATCCCGCCGCTTGGGCCGCTTCTGACAAGGTCTTCGCCGTGTACCGCCGAAAATGTTCGTTATACGCGTCCCAGGCCGAAAAGAGCCACGGATACGCCGGAACCGTCACCACCGCGACCCCTCCCGGACGCAGCACCCGGCACACCTCTTCAAGACACGCCCCATCGTTCTTGATGTGTTCCAACACGTCCAGCATCACCACTGCGTCCACCGACGCCTCCCGAAACGGCCAGCCGCATCCCGCATCAAACGCCAACGTCTTGCGCACCCCCTGATCATGCGCGAACCGCGCCGCCGCCGCCGACAAATCCCCGCAGGCAATATTCCGTCCCTCCGCCTGCAACTCCGTCGAAAACAACCCTCCGCCGCATCCCGCCTCCAGGAGGAGGCCCGATGCCGGCGCATACCGCTCCAGCAGCACCCGCGCCCACCGGCGCTTATTGACAAACCACCAGTACGTTGTTTCCGTCCGGTGATGAACTACCAGCCACTCATGCAACATATCAGGCTCTTCCGGTTTTTTACGTACGTTTGCGTTGATGGGTGTGAACGTGCTGACGTATTCCAAGGTTGTGAAAAGACTTTGGAAGGGGGTTAGTCCTGTCCACGCGTTTGTTATACCACGGATTTTGGATTCGGGGCCACATATGCCACTTTTCCGGGCGAAGCAAGTACCCGTCAATCAGAACCTTGCGGCAAATGCACGAGCATCGGCGGCTCGGGGGGCAATCGTCTCTGATCGTCCATGTTCGCGGTGCCGGCCCTCGCTATCGGATGGCACGACGGGTACAACAAGCGTAATCCATGGCGCCTGCCCAGCGTCTTACAGGCGAATCTTGGACGCGTCGCCCAGCAGGCAGCCGATATTCATGAGAAGCTTGCCCTTGCCCAAGGCCAGGCCGAACAGGCGCGTTTCCATGAGTTCGATGGGATATCCGAGCGACGAAGTTGTGTCCAGGTAGGCCATCTTCGAGACCGCCCCCCCCTTGCTTTTGACCGTGCCGTGTTGAATAACGGGGATACCCAGGGCCTCGGCCTTTTTCATTTTCGCGTCAAAATCCGAGACCTCGATCCCCAAATGATGCAGGCCTTCGCCGTGCGCGGCCAGGTGTTCGGAATAGATGTTGTCATCGCCACCTTTCACCTCAATCAATTCGATCATCAACGTGCCGGAATAGGCGAACACCATATCGGCGTCCATATTCACTTTCCTGCCCCGATAGAACGTCTCCTGTTCGCCCACATTGCCCCGATACCAGGGCCGGATACCCATGACATTGGCGTAGTAGGCGAGCGCCTGGTTCATGTCGCGTACGATGATGCCTAGCTGATAGACGCGGGGAAGCCCCAGGCTGTGCAATGTGGATGCTGTGGCATTAGTCATCAGTGTGTTCTCCTAACGTTGGAGTCTAGGCTCATATCCCCAACATATGCTTGGTGTAGTCAAAAAGGTACTCCTTGAATTCTTCGAAGTTCTCCCTGCGCAAAGGGTCGGTGCGAAGTTGTTGCCAACTGAAGGCTCCCGAAACAAAGTAACTGAATATGAGCCAATCAAAGGAACGGATGAAATAGCCGAGATTGAGGCCGCTCCGGACCATTCCCAGTTCCTGGCCGCGCTTCAGAATCGCGGCGAGCCGGTTGTAAAGCCGCAGGGTCAACTCGGCTTCACGGTCACGGAGCTCATCCGGCGGTTCCAACCACCGCATCACGTAGAGGCGCTGGCGCTCCGGATTCCCATGGGCGAAGCCCAGCAACCGTTCGATCAGGTCGTGAAGGGCCTTCTCAAAACGCTCGCGATCTTGGATCACCCCGTCGTCGATGCCATCCAGGATTTCATCCACCAACTGCTCTTCTTTTTCATAGAGAGCCTCTATGATCCGCAGGTAAAGCTCCCGTTTCGAACCGGCATGATAGTGGACCACCGATACGCTCAGCCCCGTTTCCGAGGCGATCCGGCGGGTCGAAACCCCATCGTACCCATGTTCTGCAAACAGCCTTGAGGCTTCGGCAAAAATACGCTCCCGTCCGCTCCTCTCGCTCTCGACGGCAGACTCCATGGTGTTGACAACTCCTTTTGCGATACGCTAGAATGAATCGAACGTTCGATCTATTATACGCCCGGCACCGCGCACTGTCAAGTGAGCCTCAGGAGGCCCGCCCGTAAGTGCCTGTCACGAAACAAACAGGAGTGTTTTCGATGGAAACCTTGCCCAACTTTGGTTTGGCCAACACGGCAACGGCTTTCGCCACGTTAGGAGCCGGACTCTTTCCCCTGCTGTACTGCCGCTTCATGCTCAAACAGCCGCCACGTTGGATATTCGTCTATTGGATGATCCTCGTTACCGGCGTTTTCACGATTACGCTCCACGGCTTTGGGGAAACGAATCCGGTCTGGGGTGAACGCTGGTTATGGGGCGTTCTCGACACGGGCAGCAACATCGTTGTGACGTGGTCCATCGCGTTGGCCGTTCTGGGCGATTACTATGCGCGAAAGACGCGGAATTGGGCAATACCCCTGGCAACCCTGGGGATGATGGCGGGCGTGGCGTGGCACTACTACGACCTGCTTCCAGGCACCGCCCGTGTCTGCCTTATTCCCTTGGGCGAGTGGGGCGGCTTCTATCCCGGCGAGTCTTTTTTGATCGCGTTTTCATGGCTGGTTCTATTTCTCTTTTTTGTGAAGAGGAAGCGGGTTCCAAGAGAAGCGCGGCCGCTGCTGGTCCTCGTTGCGCTGATATTCTTCGGGGGCATGCTCCTCGCCACGGCGGGTAACGGCCAGATCGTCTACCCGTTCCTTTCAATTCATGCTATCTGGCACATCGTGGGTGCGTTCGGTTTCATAACGCTATGGGCGTTCAATCACGTCCGCTTCTCCATTGTTCCGGATGGTGTTTCGGAAGCTCAGGTGAGCGCGGGAAGGCGGACATACGCATCAGATGACGACAGGAGATACGATTCATGAACACAACCGCCACACAGCCGTCCGGACTCGCCACGCTGCCGTTTGAAGGCATGGCGGAGGAAGCGATCTTCGACGCCTTGGCCTCCTTCAAGAAAGCCGATGTGCCCTGGCGGTCCGGGCGAATGCTGGGATACACGTATGTTCCGGGCGAAGCGGCAATGCGCGTGGCCCAAGAGGCGTATATGCACTACCTGACGGAAAACGGCTTGGATTGGAGCGTATTCCCGAGCATGCACAAGATGGAAACCGACATCATCCACATTCTGCGGGAATTGTTGCGCGGAGACGAGGACGTGGCCGGCAGTTGCACCTCGGGCGGCACGGAGAGCATTCTGTGCGCCGTCAAAGCGGCCCGCGACTATTGCCGCGCGCACAAGCCGGATATTGTTGAGCCCGAGATCATATTGCCCGAGACGGCGCACGGGGCGTTTCACAAGGCCTGTTCCTACTTCAACGTCAAACCCGTTCTCACGGGCTACGACCCCGAGACCTTCCGTGCGGATGTCGATTCAATTCGTGACGCCGTGACCGGGAACACGATCCTGATTGTCGCCTCGGCGCCGGGTTACGCGCAGGGCGTCATCGACCCTATTCGGGAAATCGGAGAAGTGGCGCTGGAGAAGAACCTGCTGTTTCACGTCGACGCGTGCGTGGGCGGAATCCACCTGTCCTTCATGCGCCGCATGGGATACGATCTTCCTGATTTCGATTTCACCGTGCCGGGCGTGACCTCAATCTCGTTGGACATGCACAAGTACGGATACGCCCCGAAAAACATATCAAGCGTGTTGTATCGCCGCAAGGAGTTGCGCTTCTTCCAATACTTCTCGAATCGCCGAAACACCTGCTATGCCCTCGTGAATCCGGCCATATTGAGCACAAAATCAGGCGGTCCCTACGCCGGCGCGTGGGCTATTCTGCACTACCTCGGCGAATCCGGCTACCGCACGATCGTCAAGAAGGTCCAAGACGCCACCGAACGTTTCGCCGCCGGCATCAACGCCATTGACGGCCTCCGCGTTTTGGGAAAACCGGACATGTGCATGTTTTCCTTTACCTCGGAAGGCTTCAATATCTTCGAACTGGCCGACAAGGTCCGGGAGAAGGGTTTCTACATGCAGCCGCAGTTCACCCATGGCGCCACCCCGGCCAACCTGCATGTCTCGCTGAGCTACGGGACCGCCGATTCGGTCGATGCCGCGCTCGCGATGCTGCGCGAAGCCGTCGCGGAGGTCAAAGCGAACCCAAATCCGATCAGCCTCGAACTGGTGCGCGGCACCGTGCACAAGATGCTCGCGGACCTGGGTGAGAAGGCGGGCGATGCCTTGCGCGCCATGGCAGGCATCAGCGAGGGCGGTCTGCCGGCGCAGATGGCGTTGATTAACTCGGTCTTCGATGCGTTGCCCAATGAACTCGCCGAGAACATGCTGTCCGAGTACATGAACCAGGTCTTTGTGTAGGTGTGAATGCACGCCATGCCTGAGCAGTCCAGTGCGATACGCGCGGAACATCCGGGACGACGCCGGTGGTGGGTTCCCGCGGCCTTGTTTGTATCGCTGCTGATCAGCTACGTCAACCGCATTGACATTTCCTTCGCGCTGCCAGCCATGGCCAAAGAGTTCGCGTGGTCGCCCGCGCAGGTCGGCCGGTATGGCGGCGTATTGTTGGGCCTGTTCTTTGTCTGCTATGGCATGTCCAACATGATTTTGACCCCTTTGGCGGCGCGGCTGGGTCCGCGAAAGAGTTTGCTCGCCATCGTCATGGGATTTTCCGCCGCAGGCCTGCTCGGGGTTCCCCTGGGGGGCAGCATCCTGGCGTTTGGGTGTACACGAGGACTCCTCGGGATCGCGCAAGGCCCGCACGTCCCGATGATGAACACCGTGACCAAGCATTGGTTTCCACCCGGAGAACGCTCGCGGGCCAATGGCCTCTGGATCAGCGGCATGCTCCTCGCGCCCCTGCTCGCTCCGATCATCCTTGTGCCCATCATCGGCGCCGGTGGATGGCGGATGATGTTTCTGGCCGTAGGGCTGTGCGGCATGGCGTTGTCCGCGCCGCTGTTGTGGGCGTTCGTGTACGACACGCCCCGCCAATCGCGATGGCTGCAAGCCGCGGAGGCCGCCTATATCGAGTCGCACCTCGAACCGGCACTGGAAGACGAGGACTGGACATTCCTGCATCTGCCGGATTTTTGGCTGGCCCTCGCCGGAGGCATCCTCAACAACTTCTGCGTGTTCGGAATCATGTTCTGGCTTCCGGTCTATTTTACCGAGGGCCGCAGCCTGCCTTTTGCCGACCTCTGGTATGCGGCGTCATTGCCGTACGTGGTCGGCGTCGCGGGCATTGCCGTCATGGCGGGCCTTGGCGACGCGACCAATCGCCGCGCGCTGATTGCAGGCACCGGTTTTGTGCTGACGGCGGTTGTCGTCTACCTGGCCGCGATGACGCCATCGCTCGTCTTCGCCATCGCATGTTTCACGGCCGGGGTGTTCTTTCAGACGGCCTATGGCGCCCAGGAGTTCGCGCTGCTCCAGCGCATCCTCCCGCGCAACACCATTAGCCGGGGCGCCGGCATCTACAACGGCATCGCCGTCCTGATCGGCGGCTGCGGCAGTTCCTTTGCCGTCGGGGGCTCGGTATCCCTTACGGGTTCCTATACGGCGGGGCTCTTGCTTATTGTGGGTTGCGCGTTGGCAGCCGCTTTCGTATTGCTTGTGCTCGCCCGCCGCTTGAGGTACTGATTTTATGCGCAACCGCCGCCCGCATAAAAGGCAATTGGCGTACTGGCGGCAGCGCCACATCGAAGCCATGGCAGAACTGAAACTGGCCTGCAAAGCACATCCAGATTATACACCATGAAATTCCCGCAGTCATTGGAATTCGAAGAAAATCACGGGGAGGTACTTGACTTCCCTTCTCAATCCTGTATATGCTTTTTCATGGATGTTCTAAGTATTTCAATGCTTAATGTGGGCCGGTCAAAACCAATAAAGGGGAAGTTTTTGTATCCGATCAGATACGCCCGCAGTGCCACCATGATTTCTGCGTTCAGTATTGCCTTGGCGATGGCCGGTTGTCCGCCCCAGGGAACGGCCCCATCGGCCGCCCGTCGCACACGTTCAATTCCATGGGGTTCCGCCTCGCCAGGTAATTTCGACTGACTATTCTCTTGAGCAGCCATATCTGATGGACCTTACGAAGGGCTGGATTTGCACCGGGTTCCACCCGACAAGGGGATGAAGATGGTAGAATGAAGGCAGAATTGAATAATTGAGTGGAAAGGATAAAATAATGATGAAAGGCTCGATACGGGTATATGTGGACACTTCGGTGTTTGGTGGGGCCTTTGATAGTAAGTTTCAGGAGGCGAGTTGTCGCTTCTTTGAAATGGTCCGGTCGGGCAAGTTCACTCTGGTGATTTCTTCCACAGTTTCGGACGAATTGCGGGATGCTCCAGAAAAGGTTCGCGGGCTTTTCCGGGAGTTGGCGGCGTATATCGAGGTTGCGGAGATTGATCCTTCCGCGGTTAACCTCCAAGAGGCTTATCTCAACGCGCATGTTGTGGGTCCACGGTGGGATGTCGACGCACTGCATGTGGCCGTGGCCACGGTTTCCGGTTGCAGGGTTATTGTAAGCTGGAATTTTAAGCATATTGTTAACTTTCGGAGGATTCCGATGTATAATGGGGTAAACATGACGCATGGATTCCCCGCGATAGCGATACATACGCCAGAAGAGGTGATTTTCTATGATGATGAAGACTAAAGATTTCGATTGCGTCGAAATGATGCACAAGGGCGCGTTGCGCATACACGAAACATTGAAAGGCAAGAGCAAGGAAGAGCAATTGGCGTACTGGCGGCAGCGCCACATCGAAGCCATGGAAGAACTGAAACTGGCTCGCGAAACACACCCAGCAGCGAAATGAAACGCTTGACCTCCCCGTTTGAAAATCGGCCCCGCCCATCGATGCCGAGAAAGGCATGCAATAAGCCGTTCCAGCACACGTAGGTATTTGGAGCCTTGACTTGGCGGTTGCCAAGATTCTCAAACCACGGGGGCAATTGACGCACCATGAAAATCCCCCAGTCAATGGCGGATTTTCATGGTGGGGGTTTTCGGCCTATATCCCGTTTCCGGCGCGGGCGCTTTTGATTTCCTGCTTGGGTAGAGTGTGGCGGAAGGGGTCTTTATACAAGCCTATTTTCTTGAAGGGAATTGATGCGAAACCAGGCGGCATTTCCTTGGCGGAGGATTTGAGCCGGAAGTTGCCGGCCTCGGCATTTTTGAAATAGCCCTTGCCCTCGGAAGTGACATTGTCCTGGATTATGTTCTGGTCTTTGTCGCGCAGGAGAAATTTCTCGCATTTCCAAACCAGATTGCGCTGGATGGTGTTGCGGTTGGGGTTTTCTTTGAGGGAGGCGAGCGCGGGATAGCGGGTTTGGTAGAGCGCGGGATCAATGGCCGGAGCGGCGAGCGCGGGCGCGGTAAAATTCTCCCACCGCGCGGCATCCCAGGGCGAGAAACTGATGGCGGCGGTGCATTCGGCGAAAATATTGTTTTCAACGGTGTTATCTTTTCCGCCATGAATCTGTACACCGCCGAAACCCAGTTTTCCGGCGGAACATTTATAGAAAACGTTGCCTTGGATCAGCGTGCCGGAAATGGCGTCGTCGAGGCGGATGCCGGCCTGTCCGCAGGCCAAGTCTTCGCCGGTATGCCGCCAATTACCGATATGATGCCAATAATTGTAGCGGTAGACATTGCCCCGGAAGGTTGGATCACCCCACATGTCCGCGCCGCCCTGATCGTCCGATTCCAGCAGCACATCATGCACTTCATTATATTCAACGATGTGGTCGTTTCCGTTGAGCCGGACGGCGCTGCTATTGATGTGATGCATCCGGTTGTGGGTGATGCGGTTGCCCACGCCGTTCATCACCACGGCGGGCGTATAGGTGTGATCAATGCGGGACAAGTGGTGAATGTCGCAATTGGCGAGGAAATGCCCGCCGGGGGTGAGGGTTTTCCGGTCGCCGCCCGTGATGAGCGTTCCGCCGCGCCCCATGGAATAGATATCGCAGGAGAGAATGCCGTGCCGGGTTCCACCGGTGATCTCGATGCCATTGCCGCCAAAACACCGGACGGTGCATCCCGCAAAAAGGCAGTTCTCGCCTCCCTTCACATGAATGGCATCGCCTTCGCCGAGTTCCCAGGTAAATCCCTCGAACCGCACATGGGACGCGTTGTCCAGATGCACGAAGGGGAGCGTGAAGACGGAGAGTTCGACGGTGGCCTTTTCGGGATCGGACGGCGGATAGACATACAGTATCGCCTTTTGACGGTCCAGATACCATTCGCCCGGCTGGTCAATTTCGGACAGGAGATTGACGGCGTAATACCGCGCGCCCTTGCGATAGCCATAGCCATGATAGGGTTGGGCGAACTCGATTTCGCGTTTTTCGGCATCGATAGCGGCAATCCGTTCGTACGAATCGGCCCAATCGAAGAACCAATAGCCGTATAAGAATGCGTCTTTTTCTTCTTTCCAGCGCACGGGGCGTTCATCGTCGTACCGGATTTTCCCCACTTTGCTTCCGGTCATGCCGTGGATGCTGTGCCCATCGGGCACACAGATATCCGCCACCTTCAGAAAACCCTCGTTCGGATACCGCGCCATGGGCAGCGCCTCCCCATTGAAAAACAGTTCGGGGATCGGGTGGGTTTTGAATCCGTTGCCGCTGGCGCATCCCCCTAAAACCAGCGGTTCCAATTCCTTGATACCGAGAGGTTTCAGATCGGCCTGGAGTACCTGGTCACGCGCATTTTCGGGCAAGCGCGCCAGTACTGCTTCGTCTGTAACGGGTAAGAAATTGGAAAGGCGGACACCGCCACTGAACACCGGCGCTTGATTCCGTGCAGCCTGGAACACGATGGGGGCGTCGGGAGTTCCGGAGTCTTGCTGTGTCAGCGTGAAAGTCTGGCTGACGGGATACTGCCCGCCGTTCACCGTTACATAAACCGCCCCGTTCGGGAGTTTTTCTTTTCGCCGGAGGGTGCGTATTTCGTCGCGGGCGCGTTCCAGCGTCGCAAATGGCTTGGATTTGATTCCCGGATTACGGTCCGAACCGTCTGGAGCCACGTAAAGGTGCAGGCCGGCCTTCGGCAGCGGGGGAAGAACTATTTTCCCGTCGTCTTCCCCGGCGAACGCATTTCCAACGCATCCAGCCGCCAAGCCAAGACCCATCATCAGGAACAAGATATTCTTCATGGTTTTTATCCTTTCATGCCGGCATATAGTTAATCCTGACCGTCCGATGGAATGTCAACTTCAAAAGATGGGCATCGAGGACCCTTGTCTTTATATGAACGGTGGAAAGGTGCAGTACTGCGGGTTCAAACGGTAAAATACCGCCACTTTTTGTGCAGGCGGCAGGTTCACTTTTTAAGGATGGCTATGATTTCGTTGAATGAACAGCAGCGGGCGGCGGTGACGGCGGAGGGCGGGCCGGTATTGGTGCTGGCCGGGGCGGGCAGCGGCAAGACGCGCGTGATTGTGGAACGGCTGGCATGGCTGGTGCAGGAACGCGGCGTGGACCCGCGTCATCTGCTGGCGATGACGTTCACGAACAAGGCCGCGTCGGAAATGCGGGACCGGTTCGCGGCACGGGTGGGGGCGGACCGGGTGGGGGCGTGGCTGGGCACGTTTCACTCGTTTGGGTTGCTTGCCTTGCGGCGGGACATGGACCGGCTGGGGCGCCCGAAAACCTTCACGGTGTTCGATGATTCGGATCAACTGTCGCTCATGAAAAAGCTGGTGAAGGATTTGCCGGGGCGGTTCGAGGCGGTGTCGCCGCGGGAAGCGCTGACCTGGATCAGCCGCATCAAGCAGCGGGCGGAAGAACCCGCCTGGGCTCAGGACCCGTTCGATTCGCTCGAAGAAACCTGCCGGGAGTTGTGGATTCGGTATCATGAGGCGCTTCTGCGCGCGGCGGCGGTGGATTTTGATGATCTCCTGTCGCTGGTGGTCAAGCTGTTGCGGGATCATGCGGATATCCGCGAGCGGTATCAACGCCGGCATCAGTATGTGATGATTGACGAATATCAGGACACGAATCACGCGCAATACCTCATTGCGCATCATTTGAGCGAGTCGCACGGCAATCTTTTCGCGGTGGGGGACGAGGATCAGAGCATTTATTCATGGCGGGGCGCGGACATCAATAACATTCTGGACTTCGCGAAGGATTTTCTCGAGGCGAAAGTGGTCCGGCTCGAACAGAATTACCGCAGCACGAAACCGATTCTCGATGCGGCGAACGCACTGGTGGCCAACAATATCAACCGGCTGGGAAAGAACCTGTTTACGGCGGAGAAGAGCGGGGAGCCCGTACGGTTCTTTTTGGCGAATGACGGGGAGGCGGAGGCGCACTTTGTGGTGGAGGACCTGACGGAAAAGAACCTTTCGCCCAAACAGGTGGCGGTGTTGTTCCGGACGAATGCGCAGTCGCGGTTGATGGAAGAAGCGTTGCGGCGGAAAGGGGTTCATTACGTGGTGGTGGGGGGCATCAAATTCTACAGCCGGAAGGAAATCAAGGACCTGCTGGCCTATCTGCGGCTGCTGGTGAACCCCAACGACGATGAATCGCTGCGGCGGGTGATCAATGTGCCGCCGCGCGGCATCGGCGGGACTTCGCTGGAGCGCATGGAAGAGTACGCCACGGTCCGCAAGACGCCGTTGTTGCAGGTGATGCGCGACGTGGAAACCGACACCACGCTTCCCTCGCGCGCGCGGGAGTCGGCGTTGAAGTTTGTACATTTGATCGACGATTTGACCCTGAAGGCGCGGGACACGAAGCTGGTGGCGTTGATGGAGGAATTGCTCGAGGCGATTGGTTACCGGGAGCATGTGCTGGCGAGTGATGAGAAGGATTCACGGTCGCGCATGGAAATCGTGGATGAATTTCTCGCGACGTGCAAGCAGCATGATGCGCGCGGCGCGGGCGGGCTGATGGAGTTCTTGCAGGACCTTGCGCTGGTGAGTGACGTGGACCAGTGGGATTCGGATATGCCCGCCGTGACGCTGATGACCTGCCATGCGGCCAAAGGCCTTGAGTTTGACCAGGTGTACCTGATAGGGTTGGAAGAAGGCTTGCTCCCCTATGGGGCCGAGTTCTTCAGCGATACGGACCTGGAGGAGGAGCGGCGCCTTTGTTACGTGGCGATGACGCGCGCCCGGAAAGGGCTGACGTTGTGCGCGGCGCGGTCGCGGGTGTTGTATGGGAAGCAGCGCAATGACCGGCAGGTGTCGCGGTTCATTAAAGAGATTGGCCTGGACCGGTTGTCGCCGGTGGTTCCCCGGCAGACCCGCCAACACGTTGCGCCGCCCGCGGAAATGCCCGCGGCGGAGCCCGCGAAATTCCGCACGGGCATGCGGGTGCGGCACGCCACATTCGGCCCGGGCACGGTGCAGTACACGAACGGAGCGGGCGATAAATTGAAGGCGCGGATCCGGTTTGACACCGGAAGAACGGCCATGCTGTTGGTGAAGCTTGCACCCCTGGAGATATTGGAGGGAAAACACCGGTGAACATGGATGAATTGAGAGCGCGGATAGACGCGCTGGACAAGACGGTGCTGGAATGCCTGAATGAGCGCGCGCGGTATGCACAGGAAATTGCGCAACTCAAGCGCTCGGCCGATGCGCCGTTTTACGTGCCGGAGCGCGAAAAAACCGTGCTGGAAAAGCTGATGGAGTTGAATGCGGGGCCGTTGAGCGAGACCGCCATCCGCGCCATCTACCGGGAAATCATGAGCGCGATCCGCGCCCTGGAAAAAGACATCAGCGTGGCCTTTCTCGGACCCAAGGATACCTTCAGCCACATGGCGGCCTTGCGGGTGTTCGGCGCGGCGGCGGATTACCGGCCCCTGCCGTCTTTCGCGGATATCTTCACGGAAGTGGAGCGGGGACGGATAGACTACGGCGTGGTGCCGGTGGAGAGTTCGATTGGCGGCTCCGTCAGCGAAACGCTCGACCGTTTCATCATCTCGCACCTGAAAATTATCAACGAGGTGATGCTGCACGTCACGCAAAACCTCCTTGCCAATTGCCCGCTGAACGACATTAAGCGCGTATACTCGAAAGACAATGCGCTCCTGCAATGCCGGAACTGGCTTCGTGCCAACCTGCCGAACGCGGAGTTGATGGAAGTGTCCAGCACGGCCGAAGCGGCGCGGCGGGCATCCACGGAACCGGGCGCGGCGGCCATTGCGAGCAAGCTCGCGGCCCAAACCTACAGCCTCAACCTGCTGTGTGAGCGCATCGAGGACATGGCCCACAACTACACGCGGTTTTTCGTGGTGGGGCGCCAGATGGTCAAGCCGACCGGCGACGACAAGACGTCCGTGCTGATCTCGGTGAAAGACCGGCCCGGAGCCCTCTATCACCTCCTGATTCCCTTTGCGGAGTCCGGCATCAACCTCACCCGCATCGAGTCGCGGCCCTCGCAGCAAAAACCCTGGGAATATGTATTCTTTATTGATCTGAAGGGGCATGTGGAAGATGCCGCTGTCAAAAAAATACTCGATGAAGTGGCGGAACGCGCCGCGAACTTCAAGATTCTCGGTTCCTACCCCTGTGCGCCCCTCCAGGACAACGATTAACCGGACCCAAAACAAAAACACGCCCTTCGCACACATACTTCGGTGCGTTGGACGCGCTTTTTACTCGCTTAGAAAACTGTTTGGTCAGCCCTGCCGCAGAGGCACAGCTTAGCCAATGTGATCGTAGGGCGGATAATCCGGACTGCCCAGGAAGCCAAACAGGTCTTTCACCAGTTCCCACAGCTTCTGAAAGAAGAACGAAATCGTCGTCCAAATCAAGGTGTCAAATAATTGTCCCATCTCCATTCCTCCTTAGTTTACACTTGTTTCCATAATTCCGTCGCCGCTTGGAATGCCTTACACCGCATTCCCAAGCTCCCCGGTGTAGTCTCTCTCTTCGCGAATTTCTCCGCTATAGCAGCTACCCCGTTCTCCAACGGGCCGGATTGTACCACTTATCACACTTCAAGTCAATCTTTTTCTCTGTTTCCGCAGGGCGAAAGTGAAAAAGCCCAAATTTTTCTCTATTTTACCGTCATAAAACTCTTGACAGGCCGTTTTCGCACTGGAAGCCGCTTGCACCAGGACGAATGCGCTGAAACGCGGTGGAACGCTGATCGCCTTGATCCCAGTGGGAAATAGAAGATACTATTAAGTACAGTAATGGCAATGTATGGGAACCAACCTGTTTTTGGGAGAACTGGTATGCATCTAGCGCCTTCCGCCGGTGGGCGGCTTTTGCTGATTGCCGCATGCATGATTTCGTTTTGCGCCGGGGCGGAAACCCTGCTCGGGAACGTGATCGCGGTCCAGGCGGGCGATATGCTGACGATTCAATGCAACGGCGCACCCAAGGAAATCCGGCTGTACGGGGTGGACTGTCCGGAACCGGGTCAGGCCTTCGCCGACAAGGCGAAGGAGTATATTTCCCAGAAAGCGCTGAACAAGGAAGTGAGTGTCGAGGTGAAAGCAGTGGATACGGCGGGGAAAACCGTCGGGGTGGCGGTGTGTGAATATGTGAACCTGAATCAATCGCTCCTGGAGGCGGGGCTGGCGTGGTGGGACAATCAAAACACGCCCCGGGACACCGCGTATAAAGCCTTGAATGCCAAGGCGATTGTGGGCAAAGTGGGTCTTTGGACGGATGCCGCGCCGCTTGCGCCCTGGGACTATCGACAAGGGAAGGGGATTCAAAAAGCCGCCTATAGCCTTGAGCCGAAGGCGGAAGCGCCCGCTCCCGTGAAAAAGGAAGAAACCAAAGTGCTGGCCGCCAAGGGGAACGAGGTCTATACCGGCGGAGGCAAAGTCATCAATGTCGGAGACCTTAAGTTTGATACGCCCTTGACCGAGCAGGATGGCATGGCATTGCTGACGAAACACATGCCCACGGTGGCCAAGGACGCCAACGGAAAACCCATTGGCCTTGCCGTTCCGAACATCAACGAGATTCCCTATGCGGGGATGCTTGGCTTTCAGGACGGTGACATCATTTCCGGCGTAAACGGCGAAGCCATCACGGATTTCAGCCAGGTGCTCCCGATGATCGAACGCTACAAGGGCGCCAAGCAGATCAACGTTCAGATCATGCGCAACGGCCAGCCCGCCAACGTCACGTTTAATATTCCGTAAGGCGGCTGTCAGCGGTCAGCTATCAGCGGTCAGCTATTTGTGTCTTGTCCGGGCACGGAAGGGTGCGGGGAGATGGGGTAGAACCGATAAGGCAAAGAGGCGGCGGGTTTTTAAGCGGGGAATGGGAAAGCAGAGTGGGAATACCGGCAAAAGGATGCTTGGTGCGCGCATGGCTGGTATTATACGCGCCCGGAAACGAATCCAGGACGGTTGGAGTAGAACATGAACGCTTCGGTGAATCTTGGGCTGCTGGACGGTTTGGTGTTTTCCGTGTATCTGGCGGGCATTGCGGTGTTGGGCCTTTGGGCGTCGCGGAGGGCGGGGAGCAGCAAGCGGGATTATTTCCTGGCGGGGGACCGCTTGCCGTGGTGGATGGTGGGGGGGAGCATTGTGGCGGCGAACATCAGCAGCCATCATTTCATCGGGGTCATTGGCACGGCGTACGCACGGGGGTTTGCCGCGATGACCATCGAGTGGGCCACGATATTGATTGGATTCAATGCATTATTGTGGATTTTCCTGCCGTTCTATCTGCGGAACGGTTTTTATACGATGCCGGAGTTTCTGGAACAGCGTTTTGGCCGGGCCGCGCGGACGGTGTTCGCCGCATTGATTTTGATCGTGTACATCTTCGTGGAAATCAGCGCGGTGTTGTATTTGGGCGCCATCGCCCTGAAAACGTTGTTCGGGCTGCCGTTGTTCGTCAGCATTGTGGGGTTGGCGCTGTTCACGGGGATGTATACGATTGCCGGGGGATTGCGCGCGGTGGTGTGGACGGAGATGTTCCAACTGGTGGTATTGTTGACCGGGGGGCTGATTCTTTCCGCCGCCACCATTCATGCGGTGGGGGGCTGGGATGGCGTTATGGCCACCTCGGGAAAATGGGAGTTGCTGCTCCCCGCCACGGACCCCGATTTCCCATGGACCTCGTTTCTCGGCGGCCTCTTGTGCATCAGCGTGTTTTATTGCGCGGCCAATCAGTTCATTGTACAGCGCACGCTGGCCGCCAAGGACGAATGGCACGCACGGATGGGGGTGGTATTCGCCGACTATCTGAAATTTTTCCTGCCATTGATTATTGTTGTCCCCGGAATGCTGGCGCCGATGCTGTATCCCAACCTGGAAAAGCCGGACATGGCGTTTCCGACGCTCGTCGAGCGTCTGTTGCCGCAGGGGTTGGTGGGGCTGGTGATGGCGGGGCTCATCGCGGCGATCATGTCGCATATCTCGGGGGCGGTAAACTCATGCACGACGATCCTGACGGTGGATTTCTATTTGCCGTTCATCAACAAACAGGCCGAGGATCATCATGCGGTACGGTTCGGGCGCATCATGGGCGGGGTAATTGTGGCGCTGGGCATACTTTGGGCCACCGTGCTCCTCTCGTATTCGGAGCGTCCCATTTTCATTTACCTGCTCAATGCCTATGGATATGTCACCCCGGGGATCGCCACGATGTTCCTGCTGGGGGTCCTCTGGAAGCGCACCACGCACGCGGGCGCGCTGACCGCGGGCTTGCTCACCATTCCCCTGACGGTGGCCCTGGAACTGCTTACGCCCCGGCTGCCGGAAGCCCTGGGGCGGTATCTGCATCCCTTCCTGAACCGCACCGGGATTGTGTTTTGGGCGTGCATGGCCGCGGGCATCGCGGTGAGCCTGATTACAGTCCCCAAACCCGAAGCGTCCATCCGGCACCTGATCTGGAGCCGGGAGAGCCTGCGGATGCCGCCGGAAATGCGCGCGCGCATGCGGGGCCTGAAAAACCCGGCGTGGTGGTGGGCGCTGGTAACGGGGGTGGTGGTGTATATGTACATTCGCTACCGTTGAGCGATACGTGAGAGTTCCGTGTTCCGGGACTGGCCGCGGACGGCCGGGCCAAGCGCCCGGAATGCAGAAATTGATCCTCCGCCTGGGAAAAATGAACAGGCCCGGGAATTTCCGGAGGGGCGGCGTAACGCGGGTTATCCGATTTCCAGCCAGACGTTTTCAAGCAGTCCGGAGGGGTCGTCCTTGTCCGGGCCTTCGAAGAAATTACGGGCGGAATTGGTGATTTTGAGCACAATGAGATTCGACAGGCCGGGCCATACGAAGTGGGTGATCTCGGCGCGATAGGGCGGCCACGCGCGGACCGCGGCGGTTTTACCGTTGATTTCGACTTCCAGCAGATGGCCCACATGCCCGGCATTGATGAACACGCGCTTGCCCACCAGATCATTTGGCAGGGTGACATCGGCGGCGTAGGCGGCGGTGCCGGAAAAAAACGGAAAGCCCTGCTTTTCCCACGCGCCCAGCCGTACGCCGCGGCACGGGCTTAACCGGGGAGCGGTTCCATCCAGTTCGAGCATGAAATCGCCCGCCAGCCACGCATATTCCTCCAACCCGGGTTGCGGAAACCAGCCCTGGTTACGGATGATGATTTCCAGGCGGTGCAGGCCGGGTTCCACGCGGTCTCCCAAGCCCAGCACGCGGAAGTGGGGATCAATCTCCCACGGCAACTCCACAGACATCGCTTCGCCGTCCAGCAGCACTTCGCTATAAACTTCCGGCGCCACCAGGGGCCGTGCGGCCTCCGGCACGCCATAGGGATGTTCCGGCACGCCATCCAGGATCAGCCGAAGGTTGGCGATGCGTTCGCCGAGAATAAATTCGGTGGTATAGTGAAGCTCGGTGACTTTGTGGCGCATTTCCAGATTCATCCGCCAGTTCTTCAATGCCAGGAAATTCCCATTGAACGGTGTGAAGTGCCAAAGGTCTTTGCACACTTCGATGCGCTGTTCGGGATGAAACGGCACCACGTGAAAATCTATTGGAGGCCGCGACGGGTCTATCGAGAGAAGCATCGATCCCATCGGGGCAAGCCGCAGCGGCATCACCAGGCGTCCTTCTTCCGCCCTGTTATCCGGCGCGGGGCCGCTGATGCCGGTTTCGGGATCCCATACGGTCGCCGCGCCCACGCACTCGAAGGAAACTTCCGTGTCCACCGCCTCCATGCCCGTATTGGCGAAGAAGAAGAACTCCTGGCCGTGATGGCGGCGGTGCAGGTAATACACCTCGGGCGCACGGGCCATTGTGACATCGGGGGTCACACATGACAAGCTGTCCGCCAATGTGTCCGGCTCCAGTGTTTCCAGCACCGTCACCCCGTGCACGTCCCGCAAATCCACGGTGGCGGACACCGTGCTGGTGAGCAGGCGCAGCCGGTCCGTGCCCACGGAAACCACGGTGGCATGTTCCGCGATGCGTTTCATCACCCCGAACACGTCATAGCGAATCGAAGTCATCACGGGAAGCACGAGCGCCTCAAAGCGGAGTCCTTTGACCGTGAAAAATCCATCGCCCATCTCCGCGTGCGCCAGCGAGTCTTCATCCACAATCACGAAATCGCGGTGCAGGGAAAGCAACGCTTCGCCCAAGGGCGCGAACGCCGCCTCCATGTGCAGCACCGAATCCGGGACCGTATCGCCCGGCACGAAATCCGCCCAGACCGAACTCATCGGATACAGCACCGCCACCTTCGCCACATGTTCACCGCCCGTCATCATCGCGGTGATCCGCGCGGTATACTCCGCCAGGAGCCGGTAATGCTCCCAATGCGGCGTCTGGTAAAACTCCGAGGGCGGCGAATCCTTCTTCCGGCGGCCCGCCACGGAATAATAAAAGGCGTGCGGAATGAAATAATTGATGCCGTTCACCATCTGCCAGTCACACATCCATTTCATCTCGCGCAGCGTGAGCCCCCAGCCGCTCTCGCCAAAGGTCTCCGTCATGGTCCGCTCGCGGCCCGCCAGCAGCGCCGCCGACGCCACCAGTTTCGGCGTCATGCTCATCGGATGGTGTTTGCCAATCGTGATGGTGAGGTGGTCCATCCCCGGCATGTGCAGGTGCTTCAGATATTTGAAAATCGTGCCCAGGCAACGAAACTGGTAAAACAACGGCTCCTCGCCCAAGGGATGACCGATGAGTTTCAAACCGCGTTTCCCGCACCAGTCCGAGAGCGGCACAAAGAACGCCCGTTCGAATAAATCCGTGACCACGTCCCAGTAATCATAACGCACCTGCGCGCCCGCTTCCCCCGGCGAAAAGAGGTCCGGTAAATGATCCAGCAGATCATACCCCTTGGTTTTTTTGAAGGCCTCGGGCACCGCCGGAGTCCAGGGGATGCGCCGCAAATCATCCGGATAGGTGCCGAGGGCGGGTTCATCCGTGAAAAACCCGGCGAGGCCCAGCGTGCGCAAATCGCCCAGCTTTTCTTCATGGAAATCATACGTGGAGCGGATGAAGGCACGGCAAGCCTCCGGATTTAGCGTATCCAGGTACGACTCAAACCAAAGAATGGCCGGGCATTCAAACCGCACCGCCTTCAACAAACGGTGCCGTCCCTTTCCGCACCGCAACTGATTTTGCCGCACCCGTTCCATCTTGCCTGAACCATGCGCCCGATAGACGGCGGCAACCTCGGCCCCAAATTCCAAGTCCTCCGGTCCTTCCACCAATTCTTCTTCCAGCCGCAGGTAACTCATCCGGTTCGCCGGGTCCTGTATCACCGTTCCGCCCGCCGGGCCGCTGGGCCAGTCGCGCTCATCATAGGCCCATGCGATCATGCCGTGTTGTTTCGCTACCGCGCAGCCATGCCGGATGCAGTCCATCCATTCATCGGACAGGTAGGGGGTGATCAGGCCGTGCCGCGCATGCATCACAAAGCCCCCCAGCCCTTTTTCATGCATCTGCTGGATTTGCCAGGACAGCAGCGCCTTGTCCAGACGATGATTCCAGAACCAAAACGGCGCTTGCCGAAACTCCGGCGGCGGATTCTCAAACAGGTCCTGCAAACTCATACGCGTTCCCTCTTCCTGTGGTAACTGGACCGCACGCCCTCATCATACCATCCCGCGCCCGGCATCTCCATAAGGTGAACAGGCCATTACGAAATCACCCGTTTTCGTGGGAAAACACTGCTTACAGCGCCCAATGCCGGAGTTGTATTGACAAACCGGTGCGGCGAAGGGCGATTTCGCAAATGCCTCGCACATGCATCATTCGTTCCCTAGACTCTCCGGAAGGCCTTTGTTATAATGCCTTTTTTCCCAGAATACTGGCTTGCACGGAAAGGAGTTTTCCCATGGCGTCCGCCCAATTCCATCATTTCGGTGTTCCCACCAATGAAAAAAAAGAAAATGCCGCCTATATCGAAGGGGCCAAGGTGTTTGTCACCGACCCGGAGCAGCATCCCTTCCGGGTGGAGTTTTTAAATTTTGAACCCGGCAGCCCCTTGCCGGAAGTGGTGCGCACACGCCCCCATGCCGCGTTCCTGGTACCCTCGCTCGACGCCGCCCTCGAGGGCCAGCAGGTGATCATCCCTCCTTTTGACGCCACCGACACGCTGCGGTGCGCCTTTGTCCAGGATGGCGATGCCATCATCGAGGTGATGGAAGAGAAATGAAGATTGCCGGCGGAAACATGCCGGTCCAAGGAGAGATACACGCAATGGCCATGAAAAAACTGATTAATGATCCCACTACCCTGGTGGCGGAACTGATCGAGGGTTTTACCCTTGCCAACCCGCACAAGGTCGCACTGGAAGGAAGCAATCTTGTTGTCCGGGCGAATTCAAAGCCGAAAGACAAGGTGGCTTTGGTTACCTTGGGCGGGAGCGGCCACGAGCCCGCGCTCAGCGGATTTGTGGGCGAAGGCATGCTGGATGTCAGCGTGCCGGGAGAGATATTCGCCGCCCCCGGACCGCCGCGCGTGATCGAAGCCCTGCGGAAAGCCAACCGGGACGCTGGCGTGTTGTTGGTGGTGTTGAATCACGCGGGGGACGTGATGTCGGCCAAGATCGCCATGGATATGGCGAAGAAGGAGGGCCTGAACGTCAAGCAGATTCTCACGCATGAAGACGTCTCCGGCGGTTCGCGGGAAAATCCCGATGACCGGCGCGGCCTGGTGGGTTGCCTGCCGGTGATCAAAGTGGCCGGCGCCGCCGCGGAACAGGGACGCTCTTTGGAGGAATGCCTGGCCATCGCCGAACGCATGGAGAAGAACATGGCGACCTTGGCGGTGGCGGTGAGCGGCGCCACGCATCCCAGCACCGGCGATGTAATCGCGGAAATTCCAGAGGGTATGATGGTGGTGGGCATGGGCCAGCACGGCGAAGCGGGCGGCGGCACCCAGCCCTTGAAAACCGCCGACGCGACCGCGGACATCATGTTATCCGTGTTGTTGAGCGATCTCGATGTCCAGAAGGGCGAAGAGGTGCTCGTGTTGCTCAATGGGGTGGGATCGACCACCCTGATGGAGTTGTACCTCGTATTGCGCCGCATCAAGCAAATCCTGGATGAAAAAGGAATTACGCTGGCCCGGAGCCTGGTGGGCGAATTTCTCACCGTCCAGGAAATGGGTGGCTTTCAGATGTGCGTGGCACGGCTGGATGATGAGTTGAAAGCGCTGTGGGACGCCCCGTGCAACGCCCCGGCGTTAACCGTGCAATAACGAATTCGGGATGTAGCGGATATGGTGGAAACAATCGGTTGGGAGGAAATGGTTCAGATGTTCCGGGGCGCGGTCTCGGAGATTCGGGACAACCATGAACTGTTGTCGCGGCTGGATTCCGCGGGCGGCGACGGGGACCATGGCACCACCATGCTGCGTGCCATGGCCAACCTTGAAAAGGCCGTCGAGGCGTCAACCACGCATGACCTGAAAACCCTCCTTTACGACACAGGCTGGGCCATTATGGGTGTGGACGGCGGGGCCACCGGCCCGTTGCTCGGCACCTTTTTCATGGCCATGTCCGAAGCCGCCGAGGGAAAAGACGCGCTGAACCCGGCGGAATTGGCGGCCGCTTTCGATGCGGCGCTGGCGGGCGTGCGCGCCCAGACCAAGGCCCAAGTGGGCGACAAGACCATGATGGACGCCTTGGTCCCTGCCGTGGCGGCCTTGCGCGCGGCCGTGGACGGTGGCGCGGACATTGCAGGAGCGCTTCAGCGTGCCGCCGAAGCGGCGGAACAGGGTGCACGCTCCACCAAGGAATTTCAGGCGCGGTTTGGCCGCGCGAAGAACATTAAAGAAAAAAGTATTGGAACCCAGGACCCGGGCGCCACCTCGATGGCGTTCATTTTCAAAGGATTTTGGAAAGGAATCGAAACGCATGCCTGATGCAGACAAATCCACCGGACGTGAAGAGAAGAACTTCGGAATCGGCATTCCCATGGAAACGCCGGGCTTTTTCCTGAAAGGTTCAGCGCACCTTTCCTGGGGAATGAAGAACCGGCTGGCCCACATATTTAATCCGAAGACGGGCCGCACCGTGATGCTCGCCTTTGACCATGGCTATATCATGGGGCCCACCACGGGTCTCGAACGGATGGACCTGGTCGTGCCCCCGCTCATTCCGCACGTGGACTGCCTGATGTGCACGCGCGGCGCGTTGCGCACCTGCATTTCGGCGGAGGTGCACAAGCCGGTCGTTATGCGGTGCAGCACCGGGGCCACGGTGTTGAAGGACCTCAGCAACGAGGTGATCGGCGTCTCGATTGAAGAAGCGCTGGCGTTGAACGCGGCGGCGGTCACGGCCCAGGCCTGCATAGGCGCGGAGTATGAGAAAGAGAGCCTCGCGAACCTGTCGCACCTGCTCAACGAAGGCAGCCGGTACGGGTTGCCCACGCTTGGCGTCACGGCGGTCGGCAAGGAAATGGTGCGCGATGCGCGGTATCTAGGATTAGCCTGCCGCGTAATCGCGGAATTGGGCGTGCATTTCGTAAAGACCTATTACTGCGAACCGGGCTTTGACGAAGTGGTCGCCGGATGCCCGGTCCCCGTCGTCATTGCCGGAGGCAAGAAATTGCCCGAATTGGACGCTCTGAAGATGGCTTACAAGGCCGTGGATCAAGGCGCGCTGGGCGTGGACATGGGCCGCAATATATTCGGCGCGGATGATCCCGTGGCCATGGCGCAGGCCGTGGGCGCGGTGGTTCACACCCTGGAGAAGCCGGAAAAGGCGTTCCAACTCTATAATGATCTGAAAAACAAATAATGCGTGCCCCGGCACGGAACAAGGAGCAATACGATATGGACATAAGCAGGCGTACGGTTTTGGGCGGCCTGATGGCAGGCGTGGCGGGTTCCTCGATCTTGGGTGTGGCCAACGCCGCCGAACAAAAGGCCCCCGCCATTAAAAAATACCGGAATGAAGACTTCTACACGGACGGCAAGTTCAACGCGGACGCGGCGAAGAAAGCCTACTACGAAATGATGGAAGCGTTTAATTACCCGATTTTTGACCGGCTGCGCGGCGAGGAGTTCTGGGCCATAGACTTCGGCCTGGGCAAGTTCATGGAAGTCGGGATGGCCGGGATTTTCTGGGTCAATAACAAACAGGACAATTATTTCGGCCACGAAATCTACCTGCTGCCCGGGCAAATGATCCCCGAGCATAAACATCTCAAAACCGCGGACGCCGGCCCCAAAATGGAAGCCTGGCAACCGCGTCATGGATGGATTTACATTTACGGTGAAGGCACGCCCACTCCCGGCGTTGAAGCCCGCATTCCGGAATCGCACAAAGAATGCGCCGTTGCCCGCACCGAGAAGAAACTGATGCCGGGCGAAGTCGGCATGCTCGCCGGGGCGGAGCAATGGCATTGGATGCGCGCCCCCGAAGGCGCGATTGTCACGGAATATGCGACGTATCATGACGGAAACGGCCTGCGGTTCACGCATCCCGGCGCCAAGTTATAAGCAATAGTAGTACCCGCGTGGAAACATTCTCTCACCGCCGGCCCGTTGTGGCTGGCGGCGGGAGATGATGTTCACCGCCTTAGCGATGCTGTTACCGGTTAATGGAGACATGTCATGCATAAATGGCCGTTTGGTGCAATGCTTGTTTTATGGGCGCTGTGCAATGGTTTTTTTCCGGGGCTGGCCCCGTCCGCACTCGGGGAAGAAAACGCAGACCTTTCGTCCCTGTATGTTCGGGAATCGTCCTGGCAAAGTACCATGCAGACTGCGCGGGAACGGTATCAGGCATGGCGGGCGGAACAATTGGGCGGAGCGGACATTGCCTTTGGGACTTGGTATGTAACGAGCCCGTTCAAGATTGCCGCCTCTTCGGAAGCTTTTCCCCCGGAACAAACCATTGATGTCAACGCCACAACGCCTGACGGAAAACCCCTCTGGACGATTCGAAATGACTTTGTGGATGGCGCGGTGCATTCTCTGCCGGGCGACAATCTTGCCGCCGTGTATCTGACGCGCACCCTCACCACTCCAAAGCCTCTGACAATCAACGTTGGCCTGGGCGGCGATGATAACCTGACGCTCTGGCTCAATGGGGCCAAGGTGACCACCACGGATGTCCGGCCCGGCGCCTCACAGGATGCCGCCACCGCAAGGCTTGCCCTGAATGAAGGCGAGAACCGGCTGGTGTTGAAGGTCTACAACCTGACGGGGTCCTGTGCGTTCTATTTCTCCATTCAGAATGATCCGGTGATGACGCTCTGGAACCGGATCAAACAAGACTTCCCGATGGAAACCGGCTGGGTGGAGCGTGATGCGCCGGACGAGCGGTATGTGGAATGGTTTTCGCTTCCGGACAACAAGAGCGCCCAGGAAGCTTTGCTCACACAGGTTCTGCGTGACAGTGGCGAGGCCGGTGAACCCTTGCGAAAAGAACTGGTTGAGCTCGGAAAGGTGCCCGCCCAAGATAAGCAATGGCTGGACTTCTATGTCAAGGCCTGCACGTTTCGCCAGGGCATGGCGGAACTCGCCCAAGTCAATTTCCCGGCCTTGCGGCTTGCGGTTCAGGATCTGGCGGCCACGTTCCCGGACCGTTACACAAAATCCAAAAAGTTGCTCGCACACCTCGACGACTATGAAAAAAGAATCCCCAAGATTCAGCAGCACCTTGCAGAAGGCGATGATAAAGGCCTGAAACAAGTCGAAGAAATTCTTGCGCTCCAATACGAGGCGCTTGGGACCAACCCGCTGCTGGACTTCGACAAACTGCTCCTGGTTAAGCGCGCGGAAGGCAATCTGGGGTTGCCGCAAAACTGGCAGGGCAACTGTGCCATAGCTTCCGCGGGATATGACAATGAAATCGCCGTGCTCTCCCCCGTCAGCGCCGGGGGCATGCTGACCACCTTCTTCAAGCCGGAGAAAGGCGCCTTCGCCGGGGACCTCGATTTGAATTTCGACGCGGACAAAATTCTCTTCTCCATGCCCGGCGCGAACAACCGCTGGCAGATTTGGGAAATCCAGGCGGATGGCTCCGGGCTGCGCCAGGTCACCCCCGGAGAAGAACCGGACGTGGACAATTACGATCCCTGCTATTTGCCGGATGGCCGCATCATTTTCGCGTCCACCCGATGCTTTCAGGGCATTCCCTGCGTGGGCGGCGGGAATACCGTGGCCAACCTGTGCCGCATGGATGCGGATGGAAAGAACACCCGCCAGCTTTGTTTTGACCAGGACCACAACTGGTGCCCCACGGTGCTCAATAACGGGCGGGTCATGTTTTCGCGCTGGGAATACTCGGACACCCCGCACTATTTCAGCCGCCTCTTGTTCAACATGAATCCCGACGGCACAAACCAGAGCGAGTATTACGGCAGCAATTCCTTCTGGCCGAATTCCATCTTTTACGCCCGGCCCATTCCCGGAAACCCCACACAGGTCGTAGCCATTATCTCAGGGCATCACGGGGTTCCACGCATGGGCGAACTCATTATCCTGGATCCCGCCAAGGGACGCTTCGAGGCGGATGGTGTGGTGCAGCGCATTCCCGGGCACAATAAAGCGGTCGAGCCCGTTATCATGGACACGCTCGTGGACGGCGTATGGCCCAAGTTCCTGCATCCGTATCCGCTGAGCGACAAGTATTTCCTCGTTTCGTGCAAGCCCACCCCGGATTCCCTGTGGGGCATTTATCTGGTGGATGTTTTCGACAACCGTCTTCGCTTGTGTGAAGTTCCCGGATACGCCCTGCTGGAGCCGGTTCCCTTCCGCAAAACGCAGCGTCCGGCCGTCATTCCCGACACCGTGAAGCTCGACCGGACGGACGCCACGGTCTATCTCACGGACGTCTATCGCGGCCAGGGATTACAGGGGGTTCCGCGCGGCACCGTCAAATCATTGCGCGTGTTTGAGATTTATTACACCTATCCCCAGATGGGCGGGCACATCAACATCGGCGTCGAAGGCCCGTGGGATGTGCACCGCATCCTGGGCACGGTCCCGGTGTACGAAGACGGTTCCGCATATTTCAAAATTCCGGCGAATATCCCCGTGGCGGTGCAGCCGTTGGATGACCAAGGCCGGGCCGTCCAAATCATGCGGAGTTGGTTTGTGGGCATGCCCGGCGAATCGGTATCGTGCGTGGGATGCCACGAGCAACAGAACATGACGCCGCCTTCCATCCCGACCCTTGCCGCGCGCCGCGCGCCGGTGGACATTACGCCGTGGAAAGGCCCTGCGCGGGGGTTCAGCTTCAAACGCGATGTGCAGCCGGCGCTCGATACGTTCTGCGTCGGCTGTCACAATGGCGCGGGGGAGAACAAAATTCCCGACTTTTCGTCCAAGGATAAACAAGGCCAGAATAATTTTACGCCGTCTTATCTGGCTTTGCATCCCTATGTGCGCCGCCCGGGGCCTGAGAGCGACTATCACATTCAGAAACCTTTAGAATTCCATGCAAGCACCAGTCCGCTCATCCAGATGCTGGAGAAAGGACATCATGGGGTGAAGCTCGATTCGGATGCCTGGGACCGTCTGTATACCTGGATCGACCTTAACGTTCCGGATCATGGAACCTGGGGCGAGCACCGCGCCATCCCGGGCGATTTCCATCAACGGCGCTTGGAGATGCGTACAAAGTATGCCAACCGGCCCGAAGATCCGGAAGCCATCCCCGATCTCAAACTGCCCCCGGCTGTGTTCGTCAAACCCGAGCCTCCCGCCGTCCCCGCGCAACAAGACGTGACCTGCGAAGGCTGGCCATTCGACGGACGCACGGCAGCGGCCTCCCAGCAGCGCCGGACTGTGGATCTCGGCAATGGCGTCGTGCTTGAGTTTGTGTTGATCCCGCAGGGTGAATTTATCATGGGCGGCAAAGACGGATGCGCCGACGAACAACCGCGCACCCGCGTTAAGATTGATAAGCCGTTCTGGATGGCCGTAACTGAAATTACAAATGCGCAATACGCACAGTTTGATCCGAAGCATGAAAGCGGTGTCATTGATCAGCATAACAAGGATCACACAACGCGTGGCTATCCGGCCCAGGCCCCCAAGAATCCCGTCATTCGCATTTCCTGGAATGAAGCCATGGCCTTCTGCCAGTGGCTGTCCCAGAAAACCGGTGAAGCCTGCGCGCTGCCGACCGAAGCCCAATGGGAATGGGCCTGCCGCGCCGGGACGGATACGCCCTTGTGGTACGGTAACCTGGATTCCGATTTCTCCGCCTGCGCCAATCTCGCGGACAAGTCGATCCAGCGGCTCGCCGTCGCAGGGATTAATCCACAGCCCATCGAGAACCCCAGCCCCTTCGATGATTTCCTGCCCAAGGAGCCTCGCTTCAATGATGGCGAACGGATTGTAACCGAGACCGGAAAATACCAGCCCAACCCCTGGGGATTATTCGACATGCACGGCAACGTGGCCGAGTGGACCCTTTCCACCTTCCGAGCCTATCCCTATGTGCCTTCGGATGGCCGTGACGATCCCAAAACGCCGGGCAAAAAGGTGGTTCGTGGCGGTTCCTGGTTCGACCGGCCCCAAACCGCCCGCTCCGCCTACCGCCTCGCCTACGAACCCTGGCAGCCGGTGTATAACGTCGGTTTCCGGGTGATCTGCCCCGTGAACGACGCCGCTAAAATCGCCCAGAAATAAATCCCTGAGCTTCAGCATGCTTGGCGCCCCCTGTGGTGGCAAGTATTTTTCCCATGTGGTTCGTGGTGTATTATTAAAAGGGGTCTTTTTGTTCCGGGGACCCACACAATGTTAATTATGTGTTTGTGATTTTTCCGAAATCCTAATATCCGGATTTCCAATCTCAAGTTGTTTTCTTATTAGTATGCACAGACTATTCGGCAATTCACCATGGCGGGGCACCGGCGCTTTTCGCTGTGTGCGTGGATTTTTGTAAATGTCATGGTTGGCTCCTCTGCGAAGAAGTACACACCCCGCCCTCTTGAGTTCCTGTATAAATTCCGTCCGCTTCACACGTGAAGAACCAGTTCTTTGATACAGATATCGGCGCCTGAAGGACCTTCCTCGTCCATCATCATCAGTTCGTAGGCTTCTTGAATGTTGTGTTCCAGTTCTTCCAGGGTTTCTCCCTGTGAGAAAACACCCGGCACTTCCTTGAGGCGGCCCACGTACCAACCTTCATCTTTCCAATACTCAAGGGCAAATGTGCGTACCATATCGGAAAATCTCCTCTATCAGGGAGTATACCATATCGCTGTCTGATTCAACGTTAATTTAACGGCGCCGGAGGCCGCCGAGGAGGTCTTGAAATTCGGGGATTTTGAGGGCGTGTGAAACACCGATAAAGCTGAGGCCGGCCACGGTGATGGCGACGCCAAAGACGGATAGGGGCAGTTGCACTAGGCGGTTGGCGTAAAACAGGGCGGAAATGAAAAATCAACCCCGAAAACAAAGGACTTATAGCGATTCCATAATTATTCACTCTGCGGTTTTATCAACAATGGGTAATCTCCGGACACGAATGGAATCCTGGCGTATGGCCAAAATGGCTCCTGCTTGAAGCGCTTCGCCACACGTATTCATTGCTTCCTCAAGACGTGGAATTACCGACTCCGCTGTCTCATCATCCAATCGAAAAATGATTGTGGATGGCGCCTGCCACCCGCTCTGGGCCAATAAATAGCCAAAATCCAAGTCCATTGTAAGGAGTATCCGGTCCTCATCGCGAGCCTTTTTCAGAACAAAAGGATCTCTCAATGTCTGAAGTCCTTGTTCCCGGAGATGTATCGCATTGTGATCAGCATTTTTCAGCCATTCGACAACATGCCTGGAAATCCCCATATCAGCCAAGAAGCGCATATGCAACCTCTAACCAACCTGAATTTCGTCCCGTGCGAGCCATGCGGCATATTCTAATGATTGCGAAATGTCCTCGGGGGTAAGATCTGGATACTCGTCTATGATCTGTTGTGTGCTTTTTCCGTGCGCAACCAGATTGATGATCAAAGAAACAGGAATCCGCATACCTCTGATGCAGGCTTGGCCTCGCATGATTTCTGAATCAAATGTTATTCGATTAAACACTGGAAACACAGCAAAATCTCCTTTGTCAAGGAGTATACCATATTGCTGTTTGATTCAACCCTGACTTAACGGCGCCGGAGGCCACCGAGGAGGTCTTGGAATTCGGGGATTTTGAGGGCGTGGGAAACGCCGACAAAGCTAAGGCCGGCCACGGTGATGGGTATCACCACGTTGATGCCTTGGGTCCAGAGCGCTTGATGGCCGAGGAAATGATCCAGGCGCACATAGACGCCGTAGGTGACCGCGGACATTATGGCGGTGGCCGCGATAATCCGTGCAAAGGCGAAGAGCATGTCTTTGTCCCAGAGCATGCCGAACCGGTTGCAGAGCAGAACGTAGAGGAGCAGGAAGTTGACCGTGTAGGAGAGGGTGGTGGCGAGGGCGAGGCCGCGGAATCCGAGCGGTCCGACGAGCGCGCAGATCAGGAGGATGTTGAGGGCCATGCTGGCGGTGGCGATGATCACGGGGGTTTTGGTGTTTTGTTCCGCGTAGAATCCCTGAACGCAGACCTTAACCCAGGCGAAGGGGAGGAGGCCGGTGGAGAAAAAGATCAGGCCGGTGGTGGTCATGTCCGTCATATTGGGGCCGAAATTGCCGTGTTCAAACAAAAAACGAATGACGGGGCGGCCCATGATGATGAGCCCGGCGGTGGCGGGGAGCATCATAAAGAAGCTGAGGCGCAGGCCATGGGTCAACGTATCGCGAATCACCTCCTGTTTTCCGCGCGCGGCGGCACGGGAGATCTCCGGGAGGATGGCGACCGCGACGGCGACGCCGAACACGGACAGGGGCAGTTGTACCAGGCGGTTGGCGTAAAACAGGGCGGAGACGACGCCGCTTTCCAGCGAGTAGGCGAAAAAGCTGTCCACCAGCTTGTTCACTTCGCCCGTAGCCTGCCCTAAAATCACCGGTATGAGCAGCCACACGATTTTTTGGACACCGGGCTGTTTCAACTTGAAATTCGGCGTGATGACGCCGACATGTTTTTTCATGGCGGCCCACAACACGAGCAGTTGCGCGATGCCGCCCACCCACACGCCCACAGTGAGCGCCCAAGCCGGGTCCGGAAAGAAGCGGGACAAACCCAAACAGCAGACAATCAGCCCGATGTTCAGGAGCATGGGCGACCAGGACGGGGTGCTGTAATGCCGTGCGGCGAAGAGCGGCCCCATGGCGAACACCGCCATGCCGATCAAAAACATGTAAGGGAAATTCCATTCGATCAGTTTGACGGTGAATCGCAGGTGTTCATCGCTCTTGGGGGCGGCATGGGTCAGGGGGCGCAGCAGTTCCAGCAGCCAGGGGATAAACGGTATCAGGAGCAACCCGATCAGGGTGAGCGCGGAAAACAAAATCAGCATGCCGGACATCGCGGCGGACACCAAGGCACGGTATTGCTCCGGCGGGTCTTTTTCCTGGCTTTCCGTGAATACCGGCACAAACGCCGCGTTGGCCGCGCCCTCGCCCAGCATGTCGCGCAGCATGTTGGGGAACCGAAAGGCGAAGAAGAAGGCGTCGCGCGAGGCGTCGGGCACCACATAGCCGATGACCATGTCGCGAAACATGCCGAGCACGCGGCTGACCAGCGTACCGCCGGCAAAAATGGCCGTATAGCGGGAAATTTCTTTTTTGGAGGTTTTCATTATTTGTGGGCCGATCTAGGACCGTTTCTTTGTTGGTTTCCCTTTGGAGGCGGCCTGCGGTTCCGGCGCGGCCGGCGTAGAAAACCCCAGTTTCAAGACTGCACCCATCACAAACAGGAGCGCCACGCCCAGGCATAACCACGGAAAGATCACCGGCCCGCCGGGAATCGGCCGGTTCGCGGAGGCCGCCACCTTGAGCGCGCCCATGCAGCGTTCCATGATGAACATGGCGGGATCTTCAATACGTTCTTTCGGCCATTCGTGATACCGGCCTTGATAGAGCATGGCATTCACGCTTTCAAAGCGGCCCCAAGGATCAAATACGCCGGAAATGCCGGAATTGGCCACGTGAATCAGCGGCAGCCGGGATTCAATCGCCCGGAAGCGCGCCAACTCTAATTCCTGCGGGATGGCGTTGCTGCGTCCGAACCAGCCCAGATTCGTCACCACCACCAGGGTATCCGCGCCCATGCGCCGCAGATTCTCGACGAGGGGCGCAAAGAGCACCTCGAAACAAATGAGCGGCCCCAAGCGGCGGTTTTCCAAGGTCATTACCTTTTGTTCCGTGCCGGCATCCACGTCAATGGGGGTGATGTGGCGCAGGAAGGGGAAAATGCTGGAAAAGGGCATGTATTCGCCAAAGGGGGCGAGGTGAACCTTGTCATAATACCCGGCCACCGCGCCTTCCGGCGTCAACAGCAGGCTGGAATTATAGCTGCGCACCGATCCTTGCACCTCCGCATCGCGCGTGGACCCCGTGAACAGGTGGGCGCCCGTCTGCTTGACTAAATCCGCCATGGGCTGCATAAGTTCCGGCGCGGAGTAATCAGACATCACGAGGGCTTCCGGCCAGAAGAAAGATTGGACCGGGTGTTGTTCCGCCAAGGCCTGCGAATGTTCCGCGGCCTTGACCACCATGTCCCGCGTATAGTCCCGGTCCCATTTCATCTCTTGCGGGAAATTGGATTGAAACAGGCCGGCCGTAAACGGCTTTGACACATAATCCGCCGGACCCAGCAACATCGAACCGGCCAGGTGCGCGGCGATAACGAGGATAATGGCGGCAACAAGGCGGGTCACGCGCCCGCGCCGCCCGGCTATAGCCAGTGCGAGCAGCGCGTTAAACGCCACCAACAGGAAGGAAACCGCGGAAACGCCTCCCAGCGCCGCGAATTGCGCCAGCGCGGGGTCTTTGCCCTGGCAATAGCCCAGGGCGCTCCAGCCGAAGCCTGAAAAAAGATTGGCCTGGCACCACTCCATCCAAACCCACAGGACGGCGAGGGCTATCGCCCCGGCGAAGGGGGTTCGTTGACGCGCCCACAGCCAGAGCATGCCCAAACCGGCCCAGAAGAGGGCCAGCGCAATGCAGAGCAGTTGATATCCTATGACGGCCCAGCCGCCGCCCCAATAGATGTTGCTCATGAGCCATTGCAGCAGAATGCTGTGGAATGCCCAGCCCGCGGCAAAGAAGCATAGGCCCCCGCGCCAGAGGGAGGAGCATTTCACCGCCGTGAGAAGGAGCGGGACCAAGGCCACCCACGCCAATACAAAAAGGTGATAGGTGGGAAAGCTCCAGGCCAGGAGCACTCCCGAAACGGGCGGCAATATGTATCCGCCATATGCTCGAATGCGTTGTATCATAGCGGGGGAATCATGCGAAACGGCCAGGCACTAAATCAAGTGTCTGGCCGCCAAGACTTTTTGCCTCCAAAAACAGGACCGCTACAATTCGTCCTGCAACATTTTGATCTCTTTCTTGAGATCCTCCTGATGTTTCCATTCACTGCCCTTTTCCCGCCAGAATTCGAGCGCGCTGCCCGCATCTTCGGTCAGGCTGCGTAAATCCACCACGGTGGGGGACACAAACACGAGCAAATGGCGCACATCGGCCTCCGCCTTGCGTTTTCGGAAGGCCATGCCCAACACAGGAATTTTCCCGAGGAGCGGAACGCGCCGCTCTTCCTTGGTGACGGTGCGGCTGGAGAGTCCGCCGATGACCAGGGTCTGTCCGCTGGGCACCACCACAAAGCCGGTTTGCGAGCGTTTGGAGAAAACGGGCAAATCCAGCGCTTTTACCTTGACGGTGGTATTTTCACTTACTTCCAATTGTTGCAAATGGAGTTGCACGAAATCATTGGGCAGGATGGTGGGCTGAAGGGCCATGTTCACGCCGACATCGCGCCACGCCATGGCCAGGGCCGGCGCGCCTTTGGGGTACGTAACGGATTGATAGGGCACCTGCGACCCCGCTTTAATCGTGGCGACGGTGCCATTCACCACCAGAATCTCCGGCTTGGAAATCAAATCGAGATCCGTCTTGCTTTCAATAGCGCGAAAAGCGCCTTCCAAGGTGCCTGAGCCAGAAGCAATAATCCCCGCTTCCATGCCGAATCCGCTGGGGACCGTGCCGGTGCGCAAGGGCGTGGAAGCAACTGTGGGGACGCCCCCCACGCCCGGGGCGAGCGGGGGCGCGGCTGAAGGCGCGGGCAACGTGGCCGTTCCGAAATCGTTGGCCGCATTGAACATTTGTGTGCTTACCTGCCGGAGACTGTTATTCTGTTCATTATATTGCTGCGGGTTGGTGGCAAATTCCGCCGGGGTAAAACGGGTATAGGAAAGGTTTGCTCCCAGTTTGCGCACGCCGTTTTCGTCCGTTTCGCTGATCCAGACTTGAACCTGAACCTGCCGGATATCCGCAGGCGGCGGTGGAGGTTCGGGGGCCGCAGGGGCCGCTTCCGGCGCGGGCGCGGGGGCGGGGGCTGGCGCTGCTTCCGGCGCGGGCGCGGGGGCCGGCGCGGGCGGCGGGGCTTGTGTATTTCCCCATGGCGCCGCCACCAGGAGCAGCACAGCACCCAAGAGAACTATACGCATGCTCCGTTTCATTGTTTCTTGTCTCCACCCAGTTCCGCGGCCACGGGATCCTTTTTCTGATCTCCGGATATGCCATGCACAATGTTTTGCGGGATATCCGTGATGCCGCCAATGACGCCGGTGATGACATCGGAAGGCGATTTTTTCTTGGACTCTTTTTTGTCCGTTTCTTTATCGCCGGCGTTTTCTTCGGTGAATCCGAAATCATCGGCCACCGTAAACGCGGGCTTCCACAATTCGGCTTTGATCAAGAACACCAACTCGCGGCGGATGTCGCGGTTATCCTGTTTTCCCACCGAGGCCGACATGGGCACCTGGGGGACCGTGAACGGCATGATCCGCTGCACCAGGCTGTTGGTGAAATCTTCCCCCTGGGCCAGCCAAGGCAGGGTGGAGAGGTCTTTCTGATTCTTCTTGAAATACAGGCCGCCCAACACCAGCACTTGGCCGTGGCGCACCCAGACCGTGGTGGTGATGCTCCGGGAAATAAATTCCGGAACTTCGATCGTGCTGCCCCCCATAATAGGGTCAAGGGCCACGCTCATGGATTGTCCGCGGTCATTCACCGTGGCGGTCAAGGTGAGTTGAATATAGGTGTCTTCCGTGGTGGCCGGATTGCCGTCATCGTCCACCACCTTGGTGGCCAGGACGTTCAGCGTGACGCCGGTGGGTTTGAAATTGGTGACGCGCGTGGCGGTCACCCCCACCACCACGATGTCTTCATAGGGGACTTCTCGGGTGGTTTCGATGATGGTGGGAACGGTTTGGCCCACTTGGACCATCACTTTGGGCTGGGAAAGAATGGAGGCGCGGTTTTGCGACACCAGCGCCTGCAGGGTAACTTCCATCTGGCCGTAGGCGGTGTAAATGCGGTCGACAAACACGGAGAGCGCGGCGTCCGGGGCGGGGAAGGTGATGTCCGCGCTCTCGATGTGGCCATTGTGATCGGCGACGCGCCCGTACGGCTGGGGATTGTCCTTATGTTTGAAATAGGCGTTCAAGCCGGTTTCCAGCAGCTTGTTCATTTGGAACTCAACCACTTTCACCGACACATTCACCTGTTGTTGTTCCTGTGCCGCCGTGAAGGTGGCGCCCGCCAGAAAACTTCCCAGCGCTATGTAAAAAAGCCGTTTCATGCGGTTACCGTTGGAACGTGCCGAGGCATTCATAGCGTTCCACGTTGTCAATGGTGTCAAAATTGGTGAACCGTGCGCTGAACGGGCGCTTTTCGCCCGGCTGCATCCGGCCCACCGCGAACGTTTGCGTGTCATAAATCATGTTGCCAAAGCCGTAGATGGTGATGATCACCTGGACGTTGCTCAAGGCCTCCTGCCCCCGGTTCACTACTTCGCCCGTGACGTTATAGGTGGTGTCCTTGAGCGAACTGTTGGTCCATGAGCCAAAGCGTCCGCTGCGGAACGACCGGGTGTTGTACACCACCACGGGATTCTGTTCGGCGAAGCGCCGTTCCACTTCCGCGGGCGTCAGGACCGTGAACGAGCCGTCCGGTTCGCGTTCCATCCGGTTTCGGATGGTGGCGTCGGAAACCAGTTGTGGCCATTGCTGAAGAATTTGTCTATACACCTCACCCGCTTCGGCGTACTGGCCGTTCTTCCAATATAAGTCGGCCAGTTCGAGTTGTTCGGGAAAGGAGTCCGGCGGTTGCTGCCGCGCTTCGGCGATTTTAACCTGCACGGCTTCTTTTTCCGCTTTCGCGCGCGCCGCCTGGTCTTCGAGTTTTGCCACGTAGTCGCGGCTCATGGCGGCATATTGTCCATCCGGGGCTTTTGCCAGATAGTCCGAAAAGTAATTATGGGCATCGCGGTAACCGCCGATCTTGTAATAAGTCAATCCCAGAAAATAGCGTGCCTCAATGCCCGGCTGGGTGCTGGAATTTTTCGAGAGCACCTGCATGAGGCGCGGGATCGCCAGGGAATATTCGCCCGCCCGCACCATCCGCTGGGCCACGGCCAGTTCCGTATTGGCCGCCCCGGTGTTCAACACGGGATTGTCCTGGATGGGATTGGCCCCCACGGCGCGGGTGGAATTGCTGGGGGCCGTGGCGCAGCCCGCGCAAATCAAGGCAAGGCAGCATGCGCCCGCCGCGCGAAATAAATGATAGCCCGTGCTCCGGCTCACTATCCGCCTGGATTTGACTGAGGTCATGCCACCGTTTCCAGTACTTAGTTGGTTTGATCCATCTTCTTCAGCACAAGATCCGTGATATCGTCCGCGGGAATGGGGGGCTGCAATGTGCCCAAATAACTGGCGGCGGCGATAAAATCATAGGACCCGTCTTTCGCGGCTTCGGCAATCAGCCGGACAGCATGGTTGCTGGCTTGACTGACGAGTATCCAGTACTTCGCCGTGTTTTGCTCAATCTTGTTTTTCTTGATGGACAGATATTCCGGAGTTGCCTTCACCACGCGCTCGTAGTTCACCTTGGCCGGTTTCTGGAAACTGCTGGCGGAGCCCCAGTACACCTTCTTGGCATCCACTTTCTCCACCGGGATGGTATACGTCTCAGCCACCACGGTTGACGCAAGCAGCGCACATATTGCCCCCATGGCTATGTAATGGCGTATTCTCATGGATTTCTTCGCCTCTATACACCCCCTGGTGGTCCTTCCTGTGAGGAAAGGCTTCCCATGGGGGTCTCGGTTCGTTCCTTCTTTCTGCCAATTCTACGATTTCGGGCAGGATATGTCAAGTATTACCCTTTGGGGGAACAAAAAATTCATTCCACCCGTCCAGTGCTCCCGGAAAATGGGTGCCTGAACAACATAACCTGCTGATTTCTAAAGACTTAGCTTTCAAATGTATAGCGGCGCCTTGCACCATTCTATGTAACGTTCATTCCTTGGGACCGGAAAAAGTTCCCTTGGGTTCCGTCCTGTGGCGAAAAATAAGGATACACCACTGTTTATTTTACCACAGTATCGGGATTCGTCACAGCGCCGGGCGGTTTATAACAACCGCTTGTGGGGTTGTTTCGGGGAGAACAATATCTTGGCTGCGGGCTGTTGAGTTGAGCAAAGATAAAACAGGCCTTTCGTCAACACTTCCCATGCACATGCCGTTTCCTGTTTTGACGGGCCATTACGGAAACCATTACAATGGCGGAGAGTTGGGCGGTACAGGTCCTGATTCAGTAAAGAGTGTTTTATGGAAAGGAACGCTTCATGACGCGCACATGCATAGGGGTAGTCCTTCTTTTTTGGGTGACGGCAACGGGATGGGCGCAACCCGCACCCTCGCTGGCCGCCATCTGGACGTACCCCGGAGAATGCGTCTCCGGACAGCATGTTCAATTGTTGGTTACACCCCAGGAAAGCCGGGGCGCGGATTTCCTGCCGTTTGAGTGCATGATTGACACGGACCGGAACTATTCGGAGGCGGTCTTGCAGTTGAACGTGTTTGATGGGAAAGAAACCCTGATCAGTGAAACGGCCATGCCGCTGAAGCTGAACATTGGTCAAAGCAAATACACGGTGGAATGGGATGCCACGGCGGCGCCCCTGGGGTTGTACCGGGCGGACATAACCATACGGCCCGATGAAATTGAGACGGTATCGCGGTATACGGCGGCGGTTAAAAAGGTCACTGAACAGCAATTGCTGGAAGACCTGGAAGGCACCCTTCAACGTCTTCAGGAACTCCGGGGAAAGCTGACCTCCGGGGAGGCGTCCGGCACAAAGCCCTCCCATATGGAAGTGCGGCTGCGCACGGCGGAAGATTTCGTGCAGCGCGCCCGCAACCATGCGGACGCCAAACAGTGGCGGGAAATGGATGAGATTTTGAATTACCTGGAAAAGACCTCCGGCGCGGTCCACGCCTGGATTGTCTTTGGGAATGAGGCGGAAGAATTCGACACGCCGGTGGCCGATCTTGACATGTCCTCCCTGGAGTGCCGTAATGGGGTGGTATATTCCAGCGGCCAACCCGTGTTCCTGTTTGGGCGCGTGCTGCCGGACTCCGCGCCCGAGGCGATAGGCGCATTGAAACGGTATGGATTGAATTTTGCGGTATGTTCGCTGCCCCCGCGCGCCACGCTGGCGGACCGGGACCTCGCAATGGAGTTCAAGAGTGTTTTCAATCCGTTGTTTGAAGAAGCGGCACAAGACAACATCGCTGTGGCCGTGCAACTTGCCCCGCAGGAGATTGGCGCGTGGGCGCTGCAACTGTGGCCGGACGCAAGCGCGAAGGGATTTATTGATATTACGCACCCGGGAATCCGGGAAGCGTACCAACGGCATCTCAACGCGGTATTGCCGTACCTCGCCGGGCAGAAGACGGTTTCGATGGTGAGCCTGGCGGAGAAGCCTCAATTCCGGTATGACAGCGAAGAGGTGCGGAAGGCGTTTGTGGCGCATATTCAGAAGAAGTATCCGGATCGGCAGAACTTAAACCAACTGTGGCACGCCCATTTCGCGAAATACGATGAAATCACCATATGGGATGCCACCGCGAAAGACTATCAATACCAGAATCTTCGGGCCTATCAATTTGACTGGCAGTCCTTTCAGCGCGAATTGATTCGAGAGTATTTCACGGCCCTGGCGGACGCGGCGCATTCCGCGGCGCCCCGTTTGTGGAAACAAGCTGCGATTGCCGACACCATTTTTCAGAACGGTGAAACCCGGCAGGGGGTGGACCGTGAAGCCTTGGCGCACCTGATGGATTGCAGCGGATGCGCCGCCTCGATGCAGGCCCCGGAAAAGATGTACGCCCTGGATTATCCGGGGCAATCCGCCGTGTATGCCTTGCTTAAGTCCTTTCAACCGGAAAAGCCGGTGTTCAATCTTGAGGATCAGATAGATTTCAACGGGATTGAGAATCCGGAGGCATATCTGACCACGGCCCTGTGGGAAGGCGTCATGTCCGGGCTCAATGGAATGGCGCTCGCCGCGGATTCGCAGGTTGCCCGCCGCCCGGAGACGATGGAGGCCTATGCTAATGCCTGTCTGCAAATCAACCGCCTGGCGCCGGTGGTGGCGGCCTTCCAGCAAACGCCCGCCGACGTGGCCGTGCTCTACAGCGATTCCTCGAAAATTCTGGACGATGGGGTTCCGTATCTGAAATCCGCGCGGTTCGCCTATGAAGGCGCTTCCTTCGCGGGGTATGCCCTGCGGTTTATCACGGAACGGCAGCTTGCCCGGGGCGAATGGGCCGATGTGAAAGTGATCATCATTCCGGAGACCCCCGCGCTCACCGACGCCGCATTCGCGGCCATCGAGCAATACGTCGAGAAAGGCGGCGCCGTCATTCGCGTGGGCACCCCCATCCCCTACAATGAGCAAGGGCTCTCGCGGCGCACCGTCCTGCGCAATAATGATCGGACCGTGCTCGTGCGCGGGCTTAATCTGCCCACGGAATATTTGCACGGCATGGACGGCGTCATCAGCAAAGGGGCGCTGCCGAATATTCCGCGCGTGGTCAACAACAGCGGGTATCCCATCGAGGGCGTTAAATCCCTCTATTGGGACTATCAGGGCGATTCGTACCTGTATCTGGTGAATGTGCGCAAGGATTCCGTCACGTGCCGATTGAAGGGCGCGGCGCAATCGGGGCGCGATCTCATTTTGGGCCGGGAGGTGCGGTTTCCCTTGTATGCCAAACCGCTGGATCCCATGTTGATCCGCCTTGACAAGGCCAAGGAGCAGTTGGCGCAGACCACCGCGCCGGACCCGCATCCGCACCGGCTGACGATGGCCAAAATCAAAAAATTCATGCAGGAGTGGTCTATTCCCCAATAACGGGAACCGTGAACTTTCTCTTCCGGGCGGGGTCTAAAAGCACTATAATGGAAGCGTGGCGTTGCACGCCGCGGAAGCCCCAGGCTTTTTCCCTGCCGCAACGCCCAACACAGGAGGAGAAATGCCATGAAGAAGATTCTGTTCATCGGAACCATTGCACTCGTGGTTGGATTCGCCGCGCTGGCCGCGGAGACGTCCCCGGGGCCCGCCGCATCCGCCAACGAAACCACCCTGGCGGATCAAAGCGATGTGGCCGTAACGGTCTACAACAACAACCGCGCCCTGGTGCGTGACCGCCGGAACATCACCTTGCCTTCCGGGGAGGTGTCCTTGAAATTCATGGATGTGGCGTCGTCCATCCAGCCGGAGACCGTCAGCATCAAATCACTGAACGATCCGGGCAACCTGAGCATTCTTGAGCAGAACTTTGAATTTGATCTGATGAGTCCCGCGAAGCTGATGGAAAAATATGTTGGCAAGGAGGTGCGGTTGGTGAACCGCGATAATGAACTGAATTTTACCGAAGTCGCGGCGAAACTGCTGAGCGTGAACGAAAGCCCGGTGTTTCAAATCGGCAATGACATTTATCTTGGGCATCCCGGCAATGTGGTCCTGCCGGAAATGCCCAAGGAACTCATGGCGCAGCCCACGCTGGTGTGGCTGCTGCAAAACACGGGTTCCAAACATGAAGTGGAAGCCACGTACTTAACCGGGGACCTTTCATGGAAAGCCGATTATGTGGCTTCGATGAATAAAGAAGAGAACGCCATGAACCTGGAAGGCTGGGTCACGCTAAACAACCAATCGGGAACCGCGTATCAAAACGCCCAATTGAAACTGGTGGCGGGGGAAGTGAACATCGTGCAGCCGCCCCGCCGGCCCCGGCCCGCGGCAAAGGAAATGGTCATGGCGATGGCGGGGGCCGCGCCGGACATGGTGGAGGAGACGTTTTCCGAATATCACTTGTACACCGTGCAGCGCCGCACCACCCTCAAGAATAACCAGTCCAAACAGGTGAGCTTGTTGTCGGCGCAATCCATCGGCGTAAAGAAGATATACGAATACCGGGGCAATGAATCGTATTACAGCGGCCCCATGCCGCCGGTGGAGAATGAAAAAATCGGCGTATTCATCAGTTTCTGGAACAAGGAGGACAATCACCTGGGCATGCCGTTGCCGGCGGGCATCCTTCGGGTGTATCAGGAAGACCGCCAGGGCATGCTGCAATTCGCGGGGGAAGACCAGGTGAAACACACGCCCAAGGACGAGGAGGTGCGCCTGCGCCTGGGGAATGCCTTTGATGTCGTGGGGGAGCGCAAACAGACCGATTACAAGCGAATTGCCGACACGGTTCATCAGGCGGAATTTGAGATTGTGCTCCGCAATCACAAAGAAACGGATATTACCGTGGATGTTGTCGAGCCCATGCACGGCGACTGGGACATTCTGAAGTCGTCCATCGAACATGAAAAGAAAGATGCATACACCGCGGTGTTCCATGTGCCCGTGCCGAAAAACGGCGAGGCCAAATTGACCTACCGGGTGCAGGTGAAATACTAATTTTCCGGCACGGCGTGGACGCAACCCAATAGGGCAGGGCGGCCAGCTATCAGCGGTCAGCGGTCAGCTATCAGCCTTCAGCTAAAAGGACATCAAGGACTAATGGGACCTAGCGGACCGATGAATGGGTGAATTTCTTCGATGCGAAGATGAAAATCAGGGATAATAGTTCAACGAGACAACAATGCCAGATTTCAACGGAGGCAAAAACAGGATGAAAACACTGACGGCCGCCGCCATGCGGGAGGCGGACCGGCGTTGCATCGAAGAACTCGGCATCCCCGGCGCGGTGTTGATGAATAACGCGGGCGCGGCGGTGTTTCGCGAACTCACGCGCGGACCAGTGGGAATCGTATGCGGCAAAGGCAATAATGGCGGCGATGGGTATGTGGTGGCGCGTCTGGCGCTGCTGGCGGGGTATGATCCCCGGGTGGTGTTGATCGCGGAACCGGACCGGATCACCGGCGATGCCGCCCTCTTTCTTCATGCCTATCAGCGGCTGGGGGGGAAGGTGGTGGTTGCCCCGGAGGATGTCTCCGCCGCCAAGGCCGTGGCGGACCTTTCAACGTGTGCGGTCCTGGTGGACGCGTTGTTGGGGACGGGGGTGAAGGGAATGGTCCAGGGACCTCTGCGCGCCGCCATCGAGGCGTGGCCCGAAGTCTATACGATAGCCGTGGATTTGCCTTCCGGACTCCATGCGGACACCGGCGAATGCTGCGGGTGCTGCATTAAGGCGGATGTGACGGTCACCTTCCAATTCGCCAAACAGGGTTTTCTTAATCCCGCCGCAAAGGAATACCTCGGACGATTGGTGGTGGCGGATATCGGCATTCCCGAGGTGTGCGCCGATGATGAGGCGTGGTTCCGCCTCATGGCAACCAAAGGCGGCGGCGCATGAGGGCTTTTATCGCGATGGAATTGCCCGGCGCCATACGGGAATCCCTGATGTCACTCCGGGAGCGATTGCGGCGTTCCGGCGCAAAGGCCTCGTGGGTGCATCCGGATAACATGCATCTCACCTTGCGCTTTCTCGGAGAGGTGGATCAGGATGCGATTAACGCCCTCTGTGCGTTGCTGGAAGCGGAGTATCGAAATTGCGGCCCGGTCACCTTGGCCGTGGCGGGCGTGGGCGGCTTTCCCAACCGCCGCAAACCCAGCGTGGTATGGGCGGGGATCGAAATCCTTTCCGGCGATTTGATGGTCCTCCAGGCCCATGCGGAACAGGCCGCGCGGTCCATAGGCCTAGCGCCGGAGGAAAAACCTTTTCATCCCCACGTAACGTTGGCGCGCCTCCGGGACCACCGGGCGTTGGGAACCCTCCCCGCCGAACTGGAGGCCGCCCAAACCTATTGGGGAGGTGAATTCACCGCGGCGGTTGTGTCATTATTTTCCAGTGAACTTCGGCCCGCCGGGCCGATCTACCGGTGTTTACGGGAGTTTCCAGTATCATGTTGACCAGCCCTCTGGCCTATGCGCTCCGCGCCACGCTTGGCAGTGCACTGACACTGTACATGCTCGCAATCCTCGTGCGGTGGACCGCGCCGTGGCTGGAACTCGACGTGCATTCCCGGTATTTGCGGTGGCTTCCCCGGCTCACGGATCCCTTTATCAATCTGATGCGGAGGATATTGCCCCCGGCGGGGCCCATGGACTGGGGCCCCATCGCGGCGGTCGCCGCGGTCTGGATCGTGCGGCTCGTGCTTTTGCAGTATTGAGATTTCTCCTCATGGAACAGTTTCCACGGCAAGCGGAACGGGACAAGATGGTGGAAACACAGATTGCCGCACGGGGGGTGGCCGATCCCAAGGTTTTGACCGCCCTGCGCACGGTGCCGCGCCACGTGTTTATTCCGCCGGAGGAACAACCCTATGCCTACGAGGACCATCCCATCCGTATTGGATGCGGCCAAACCATCTCGCAGCCCTACATGGTGGCGATCATGACGGAATTGCTGGAACTCAACGCCACGGACCGTGTCCTGGAAATTGGCACGGGCTCCGGGTATCAAACGGCGGTTCTGGCGGAGTTGGCGGGCGAGGTTATCTCCGTTGAACGGCACGCCGCGCTCGCGGAGGCGGCGCAACAGCGGCTCAACACGCTCGGCTATACCAATGTCACCGTGGTGTGCGGCGATGGTTCTCTGGGCTATTTCGAGCACGGGCCGTATGACGCCATCCTGGTCACGGCGGGCAGCCCCGCCATCCCCCCGCCGCTGAAAGAACAGCTTGCGGAAGGCGGGCGGCTGATATGTCCGGCGGGCGGGCGCGATGTGCAACGCCTCATGAAGGTGATCCGAAAAGGCGCCGATTATCTTGAGCGCGAAAGCATATCGTGCATTTTCGTGCCGTTAATCGGCGAGGGCGGCTGGCCCGCGCAATAACATTTGTCAGGTTTGATACGGAAGCGCGCCGCCGTCAATGGCCTCGCTGACCACTTTGCGGATTTCCGTGGCGCTGAAACCGGTGGCCACGCATTCCGCCACCGCATCGCGCAGATGCTCCACCACCATTTGCCGCATGGCGTCCTGGCACAGCTTTGGCGCCTTTTCGGCCACGGTGACCCCCACCCCGCGGCGCGTGTGCACCAGCTTCATCACTTCCAAATCCCGGTACGCTTTCGTCACGGTGTTCGGGTTCACATTCAGCATGCCCGACATTTCCCGCACCGAGGGAAGCGTATCGCCCGGCTTGTATTTTCCGGACGCGATCGCGAACTGCACCTGGTTCTCGATCTGAACAAAGACCGCTATCGGACTCTCGACATTGACGCTGAATTTGCAATCAGCCTTGCTCATAGTACCCCGCTCCTTGCGCGGCGCCTATCTCAACCTGGACGCCGCCTGTTAAATGTTTCACTTCATCTCAACCATACCGCGCTGGCGCTCACCACGCCGGTACAACCAAAACAAAAAACACAACCGCATCCATGCGTTTAATACTGTGCTCCCTTCTCAGGCGGCGAATTTCGCCCACTGACGCCTCTTGCGATTATACCCACCACAAACCGACTATACTCAATTCATTTTAACGAATGCAACTCTTCAAACACACTATTTGCCTGTTTAGTAACAAAGCCGCCGTCCATATCGTGAAAGCTCGTGAAAAGTACGCCTAAATGTATTTAACAACACACCGGAATCTAAATGTTTGTGTAATCACTGTTTTCGCCACCCACACGGGTATTTCCTCAATACATCCGTCCATCGCTTGACCGAGGGCGCTTCTACAGTGGAAACGCCGCTTTGGGGGTGGGAAAACGGGCAGGTGTGCGGGGACCGTGAGGGGTGAATCTGCGGTTGCAGTGTTTCAGGGCGCTTCATTAGTATGGGGGTGGCTCTTGTAAAAAGCATATTGGTGCGAAACAATCAATGGATGAGATTACTGAAATGAATAGAAGCATGAAAATGATAATGGGGGTTGTGATGGGGGCAATGGCGTGGGCAGCGGGTGCGGAAACGGATGCGCGAGTGGATGATGCGTTTGCGCGTTCGGAGAAGGATGGCCTTCGGTGGTGTGTCGGGACGCAGGCGGTTCAGATGTGTTTCGAGGTGCAAAACGGGCACTTGGAATGGACGCAGTTTCAGAATCGCCTCTCGCAGCCCGTCCACGAATATGCCGTTTCGGGCGGCCCATTCGCCGTGGACGCGTTGTCCGGCGCGGGAACGTATGGGTTCGATGAGGTATGGTCAAAAACCATTTCCCCGGGGGATACGGTGGCTTTGGATGCGGAGGGGCTCACGATTCCGGTAAAACCGGGCGCGCTGATTGGGTTCGGGGCGGTCACATACAACGACAGCGGCTCCGCCGCGGTCCAGTGGGCCGCCACACTCGAATATGAGGATGGGGCCGCGTATCACTCCACGGAGGATCCGGAATTGGCGCAGGGACCGGTTTGGTATTACTACACGCGCGCGGCGGGAACAGGGTATATGGATTTGCTGGCGGAGATTCTCGCGCCGGCCGTGCCGGATCAACCTAAAAAGCGCGTGCCCGCGGGCTATCGCGCGCCCGCAGAATGTTCCAGCCTCGACGGGACGCAGTATTGGCTGACCAACGCGCAGGAACTGGTCCGGGTTTGGAAAGCGCCCAAGGAAGGGGTGGTGACCTTTCGCGGCACGGCCGCACACACTCAGGGCGGCATCCCGGTGAATCTCAGTGTCTACCGGATTGAGGAGAGGCCGGCCCCCTCCGATACACCTTCCTCTGTTGCTGAACACTGGGCATTTGTGTCCGGCATGGCACGGCCCGTGGCCGTGGGGGGGCGTCCCGCGGTGCAATTGGACCTGACGTTGACACGGGAGTCTGTCCGCGCCACATACCATGTACAGGCGTATCCGGGCACCTCGATCCTGCGGCAATGGATCGAATTGGAAAATACTGGCACGGCCCCATACACACTGCCCACGCCCGTGGTATTCACCTTATGCATGAAAGAAGAGGAACCCGCTTCCTTGACGCATTACTGGATGTATGGGGGGACCAGCCGCCCCAATCAGGGCGTACTGGATAGCGCGGAATTGCGGGAAAGCTATCATCACGCGCTGTTGGGGGAGAAAAGCGACAACTATGTGCCGTGGCTGGCGCTGCACCGTAAGGATGCGTCCAGGGATGGCCTGTTTACCGCATTGGATTATCTGGGCACGTGGACCCTGGGGGTGGATTGCGGAGGGGATAGCACCATGGTTTCAGCCACGGTTCCGTCGCTTACGAAGTATTCACTTGCGGCGGGGGAAACCCTCGGGTTGCCGATAGTCACATTCGGCATGTTTCAAAAGAATCTGGACGATATGGGCCGCCGCCTCTACGACTGGCAGTACGAGTACCTCTGGGACTACACCAATGAGGATTTCTTCGCCCGGACCAAATGGGTGACGCCGTGGTTTTTCTGTTCACGCAATTTACAGGAACAATTCACCGCGCGGCTGGCCAAGTTGGACATGGAAGCGGACCTGATGCGCACGATGGGCATGGAAACGCTGTGGGACGACGCCGGGTGGTCGAAGTATCCGGGCTGGCCGATTCCCGACAGTTATAGCGTTGTTTTTTCGCCGTCGAATGAAGGGCCGGATTATGCTGAAACGCTCCGCTATCTCGACAAGATGGGGATGAACTGGCTGGTGTGGATGGCGGGCCGCACGGCCGGCGGCGTGCTGGACACCAAGGTGGGCTCGTGGGGTAATTTTCAATGGCGCACGGACGGCTTCGGGAAATTCAGCCGGAAGGATGACGCCGCGATCCGCGTGCAGCTTGAACACTTCCTCACCACGAATCCGCGCTGCTCGTTTCACACCTGCGATGGCGGCAGCCGCTACGCGCACCAATTCGAGATACAACGATTTGCCGATGTGAATTATCTCTCGGACATGGGGCGCGGCCCGGAAACCAATTATTATTTCTCGTATCTGGAAGTTCCTGACAAATGGCTCGACATCCTGGACGCCATCATGCAACCCGGCAGCGCGTACAATCCCGCCACCACGCCGGGAATGCTGACCATGGCGCCGGGATGGTATGCCCACATATCGGAGGCCGATCAGGAACCCTTCCGGCGGTTGATGGAAGTCTACCGCTATTGGCGGCAGGAAGGGGTGGCGGGGCGCTGGTCCTACATGCTGCATCCCGTTGTGAAAGGGGATACGGAACATTTTTATGCCCAACGCATGGATTACCGCCGGGAGAAGTCCTGCATCATTGGGAAACATCCAAGCCCGGAGGGCACGGTGGTATTCCCGCAAGGATTGTTGCTGGAACATTCCTATACGGTTTCTTTTGCTTCGCATACGGAATCCCCGGAGCGCAGCGGTGCGGATTTAATGGAAAACGGCATCCCGATCACCAACCAACTTTCTTCGGAGTTGATCTACCTCGGACTGCCCAACATACCCGGTTCCGGAAATGATGCCGAACCGCCGGCGGCTCCGGGCCACGTGTTTTCCAAGCGTGAAACCAATCTCGGGCACAGCGGCATCGGGATGTATTGGGCGCCGGCGCGGGACAATCAATGGATTAGTTATTACGAAATCCAGCGCGATGATCAGAGTATCGGCAAGACCAGTGTGGGCACGTACTATTTCGATCACAGTCCCGGATGGAACACACAGGCGCGGTATGCCGTGCGCAGCGTGGATGGGGACGGGAATGTCAGCGATTGGACTTCCGCGCAGCCGTTGCCCGAAACCCAAAATGCCTATGCGGCGCTGGGCGGGCATTTTTCGGAGGCAGGCCGCGATGGCTGGCGCGCGGAAACCACCACGGACAGCGAACTTTATACCGGCATGGGCTGGGTGCCGCCCGCGAAGAATCCCGCAGGCGATTTTGGCGGCACCCCGAATCAACCGGGAGGCGTGGAAGGATATTGGGAAGGACCGGGCGGCGCGCGTGTGGGCCGGGGTTGGCAACAAGCCGCCAGGGAAGCCATGTGCGTCCGGGCATGGACCGCACCCGCCGCCGGAACCGTGCGCATCCGGGGGCGGGCCATGAAAGAGTGTTACCATCAAGGCATGGGCGAGGCCTTGCGTGTTCGGATTCTTCAGGGGACCACAAAAGTGTGGCCGGATACCGATTGGGCGGAAGTGCCGCTCAACAATTTAATCGGGATCATGCATGATCTTTCCCTCAATGTCGCCGAGGGAGATATCCTTCGCTTTGTGCTCGACCGGGGCGCTTCGCCAGAGAATGATCTCCTGGCCTGGATGCCAAGAATGGAGTATGTGATGCCGCAAGCGGACGAGGAAGGCAGTGTGGTGCGTATCCGGTGCGGCGCGGAAGAGCCCTATACCGATCATACGGGCAACACCTGGGATTCTGACCATTCTTATAAAGGGGGCGCGTCTGTTGCCACGTCCGTTCCCATACGCAACACATTGCCCACGGCGGAGGATCAGGCGCTGTATCAATCCGCGCGCGCGGGCGCCGATTTCACGTATGAAATCCCCGTGAACCCCGGCGTGTATTCTGTGCGGCTGAAATGGGCGGAAACAACGCATGAATGGGCGTTCGAACGCCCCATGAATGTGACCATCAATGATCGGCTCATGCTTCAAAACTTCGATGTATGCCACGCCGCACGCGGCCCGAAACAGGCGTATGAGCGGGTGTTCCGGCATCTCGTGCCCAATGCCGAGGGCATGTTGGTGATCCATTTCACCGGCGGCTTTGAACCGAAACAGAAAACCGATGAGGCAATGGTGCAGGCCATTGAAGTGCTTCCCGAAGCGAAGTCCACCGTGCGCATTGATGCCGGTTCCGAAACAAAATTCATCGATTGGAACAGCAACGTGTGGGGTACGGATGCTTATTTCGACGGAGGCCTTCTGCTCCGCTCGGACACGCCGGTGAGCCACGCCTCGCCCACCCTCTATGATCAGGCCTTGTATCAAACCGCGCGAAGCGGAAAATCACTGTTCTACCGTATCCCCGTGCGGCCCGGACTGTACGTCGTTCATCTCAAATTCGCCGAACTGTGGCTGAACGAACCCGGACAACGCCCCATGAACGTTGACGTGAACGGACGCCGCATCCGTCAAAACTGGGATCCGGCAACGGCCGCCGGCATGGTGAATATGGCCGCCGATATACGCACGGAAGACATTACCCCCGGCAGCAACGGTATGATCACCATTGAGGTTCATGCCACCGGAAGCCATGACGCGATCTTGCAGGGAATTGAGATTGAATGAGATACGGGCCGCTGTCCGTACTGCCATCCGTCATCTTCCCTTTTTTTTGAAGAAATTCATCCCATCACTTCCACAAGTCATTCAGCAGGAGCGTAATCGCTATCGCTATCAGATATCTGACCCCGGATTCCGGATACCGCTCTCTTTTTGGCTGCGGCCCCGCCGCGCTGAATTTGCCGGTGTATGTCCGTGTGGCTCATTTGTCTGTTAGGTCCCTCTATTCGTTTTCTTGAAACTTCCTGGGCGGGCGTGTAAGATTAGGCATTCATTATTGTTTTATATCGTTTTCATGGCGCCGGGAGAGGTTGAAGGAAGTTGTCATTATGCAGACCGCGGAACGTCTGACCAAAATTCCCCCCTATTTGTTCATGACCTTGCGTAATAAGATCAATGCCGCCAAGGCCCAGGGGGTGGATGTCATCAGCCTGGCCATCGGGGATCCGGTGGACCCAACGCCCCAGGCGGTGATTGATTCGTTATGCCGCACGGCGCAAGACCCCGAAAACCACCGGTATCCCACCGACGAGGAATGGGGTATGCTGGCGTTTCGCGAGGCGGTGGCGCGCTGGTATAAGCGGCGGTATGATGCCGATCTGGATCCCAAGAAAGAAATTGTAACGCTAATTGGCTCGAAGGAAGGGTGCCATCACTTTGCGCTGGGGGTTATCAATCCCGGCGATCTGGTGTTGGTGACGGATCCGGGATATCCGGGATACAAGCCGAGCATTTGGTTCGTGGGGGCCACGCCGTATCCGGTGCCGATGAGGCAGGAAAATGCCTTCTTGCCCAAATTCGAGGACATCCCTTCGGATATCGCGAAGCAGGCCACGGCGTTCTATTTGAATTATCCGAACAATCCCACGGGGGCGGTGGCGACGCGCCCGTTTTTACAGGAACTGGTGGCGTTCGCGAAAAGCAATGATATCGCGGTCTGTTATGACAATCCGTACAGCGAAGTGGTGTTTGGAGTGGAACGGCTGAGTTTCCTGAGCATTCCCGGCGCCAAAGAGGTGGGTGTTGAACTGAACTCGTTGTCGAAACCGTACAACATGACCGGCTGGCGCATTGGCATGGCCTGCGGCAATCCGGAGATTGTGAAAGCCATTGCAACATCCAAAGCCAACACGGATTCCGGTGTGTTCAACGCGATTCAATACGCGGGCATCACCGCGCTGGATGAATGCGACGCCTTCATTGATACGATGCTGACCATCTATGCGGGGCGGCGCGAGAAGGTGATTCGCACCCTGCGCGAATTGGGCTGGACCTATGAGCCGCCCAAAGGAACCTTCTACCTGTGGGTTCCCGTGCCCAGGGGGTTTACGTCCCCCGAGTTCTGTGAATTTCTCTTTGAGAAGTGCGCCGTGGTGATCGCGCCCGGCTCCGCCTATGGCCAACATGGCGAGGGTTTTGTGCGGTTTTCGCTCACGGTGGAGGAAAAACGGCTGGACGAGGCACTGGCCCGCATGCGCGGCTTGCCCCGGCTGGCATTTTCCTGATAAAACCATGGTTTTCCGAACCGGCTGGCAAAGCCGAAATATCGAGGTGGGTCATGAGTGCTTTTGGCGTTCCGATTCCCGAATCGCAGATTTGCATCATCCCGGATGGCACGGCGAAGAAAGACGCGCTCAATGCGTTGATCACGGCGATGGCGTCCAATCCGGCCATCACCAATGCCGAGGTCTTCCGGGCGGCCGTCCATGATCGCGAAGCCCGGCTGAGCACGGGTATCGGCGGGGGCATCGCCATCCCGCATGTGCGGCTCGAGGAAGTGACCGAATCCACCCTTGGGGTCGCCATTGCGCCCAAGGGGATCGACTTTGGCGCGGAAGACCAGAAGCCGGTGCACGTCATCGTGCTGTTCGCCAACCCCAAAGGCGGGGACAAGGAGTATCTGAAGACCCTGGCGCAGGTAATGCTCAGCCTGAAGAACGCCGATTTCTTTGATCGTCTCGCGGCCTGTGATTCCGTTGAAAAGGCCGGCGCTCTGCTCAACCTTTAACCGGCCCGGGAACCCAGCGCGGCCCGCACTTTTGCCGTAAGCTCGTGCATGGCGAAGGGTTTTTGCAGAAATTCCGTTTCCTCCTCCTGAATGCCGTGATGCATGGTCACATCCCCCGTGTAGCCGGACATGAACAGCACCTTGGTCTCCCCGTGCAGCGATTGCATTTGCTGATACAATTCCTTTCCGTTCATGCCGGGCATCACCACGTCCGTAAGCAGCAAATGAATGGCCCCTTCATGCTGCACCGCGGTTTCCAAGGCTTCCGCGCCATGACTCGCCGCCATGACGGTGTACCCGTAGGTGCGCAACACATCACAAACAATATCCCGCGCCTGCTGATCGTCCTCCACCACCAGCACGGTTTCATTGCCATGGACCGCGGCGTCCGCCCCGGCCGTTGGCGCCGCCTGGCTGACCGCCGCATCCACGCGCGGCAGGTACACCCGGAACGTGGTGCCGTTCCCTTCTTCGCTGGTGAACCAAATCCCGCCTTCATGCTGCTTCACGATTCCGTATACCGTGGCCAGCCCAAGGCCGGTTCCCTTGCCGATTTCCTTCGTGGTGAAAAACGGCTCGAATACATGCTGCCGGACTTCCTCCGTCATGCCGCATCCCGTGTCGCTTACCGCCAGCATCACATAGGGGCCGCCGGGGATTCCCCCGTGCCGCCGCGCATAACTCTCCTCCAGATACACATTCGTGGTTTCAATGGTCAATACGCCGCCCTTCGGCATTGCGTCCCGCGCATTGACCGCCAAATTGATGATGATTTGCTGAATCTGCGAGGCATCCGCCAGCACATTCCCAAGGGCGGGGTCCAGGCTGGTCACCACCTGAATATCCTCTTCAATCAAGCGCCGCAGCATTTTCTCGAATTCCGAGACCACCTGGTTCAGATTGATGGTGCTCATTTCGAGCACCTGTTTGCGCGCGAAGGTCAGGAAGCGGCGGATCAAGTCCCGCATGCGTTCCGAGGCGTGCCGGATTTGCTGGAGGTCCGAATACAACGGATCGTCTTTCGCCAGCCGCAACAGGGCCAGATCGGTATAGCCCATGATCGGCGAGAGGAGATTGTTGAAATCGTGCGCGATGCCTCCCGCCAAACGCCCGATCGACTCCAGGCGTTGTGCCTGGCGAAGCTGGTCCTCCAGATGTATCCGCTGTGCCTCCGCACGTTTGCGCTGCGTGATGTCTTCAATCATCGCCACGAAATAGTCCGGGCTCCCGTCGTCCTTGCGGACGCACAGGGAGAACACTTCCGCGTACAGGATGGCGCCATCCTTGCAAATGTACCGCGTTTCCACGGCGTTCCCCTCCGGGCCGCCCGCCCGCATGCTCTCGTACAAGGCCAGTTGACGGGCGGCGTCTTCTTCCGGGAACAGGTCGCGCAGGGTCAGCGCTTCCAATTCCTCGCGCTGGTACCCCAGGAGCGTGCAGAACTTATTGTTGACCGCAATCCAATGCAAATCCGGGGTTACAATCGCCACGCCGATCAAGGGGAGTTCAAAATATGCCCGGAAACGTTCTTCGCTGCGCCGCAGGGCTTCCTCTTGCTTCTTCCGGCTGGTGATGTCCCGGGCGAAAATGGCCAGCCGCACCACCGTGCCCGTGTTGTCCACCACCGGATGACACGCCAGCTCGAAGAAAAAGTCGCCGTAATCGGTTTCCATAAACAAGGGTTTGCCGGTGCGGACAATCTCCGCCATTTGCGCCTTTCGCAACTCCAACCGGTCCGGAAGGATCAGGTCAAAGATGGTTTTTCCCAGCAGATCGGGTTCGGCCATGCCCAGGCTTTGAAGCATGCGCCCGTTGGCCGTCAGAAACATGCCCCGGGTATCAATGAGAAACACCCAGTCCGACGTGGCGTTCAGCAGCGTGCGCAAATCTTCTTCCGCGCGGGATTGCGCTTTTTCCGCGCGCTCCCGTTCGGCAATTTCGTTCACCAGTTTTTCCTTTTGCCGGGCAAACTCGGATATGAGCCGCGCCACGATTCCGAATTCCGACCGGCTGCTGTTCAGGGAGTGGAGCGGGGCCAGACTTCCGGAGTTTAACGCGTTCGAGATGGCACGGAGGGGGCGCGACACCCATAAAATCAAGCCAAAATGAAGCAATAGGAAAAACACCACGCAAAAGGTCACCCCCACCCCGAATTCCAGTTTGGCAATCTGCACCGCCTGCCGGAACAGGGGCGCGGGCACTTCCGCCGTCAACAGGGCCAGGGGCGCATTATTCCAGTCACACAACAGATGGTGGAAAATAAACGTGCCCTCGGGCGTGGCCATGGAATTTTCGCGCAGGTTCAAATCGCCCGAATCCCGGAGCGTGACCGTGCCTTTCATCAAATCGCCCAGGGTTTGCAGAAAACTGGGATCCCAGAGCCGCGCGGCGAGAAAGTACCCTTTGGGCGCCGTTTTCCGCTCCGGATCCGCGGTGGGATGGATAGTGGCGCCCCGGATTTCCACGATGCCCGCGGAGGATTTGACGAAGAAGTGGATAAACCGCGCGCCAGTAAACAGGCGGGCGTCCACTTCGGCGGGCAGCAGTGTTTTATCCAGGATGGCGGCGGGCAGGCGGCTGGAAAAATACACCGGGGAGAATTCCGTGTCCAGCACCCACAGCGCATCGGCATTATGCGTATTCAAGCTGTTGTCCAGATTGTTCTTCGCCCACACCGCATCCCCCGATTTCACGAAATCCACCATCTCATCCCAGAAGGTGTAATCATTACAGTATAAGAACAGGGTCCGCCCTTCCAAGTGGATGAGATTGTTGAACAATTGCTGCAATTCTTGTTCCCGGTTCTCCCGTACCATGGCCATTCCATTTACCTGCCATTGCCGAATCGCCAGCAGGCTGACCAGGAACATGGCCGTCACCACCAACTGGAGTCCTAAGAGCTTTGTGCGTACCTTCATGTCCAACGACACCCTTCTATAGCGGCCATCACTCACCCTTGTACACCACACTGTCAAGAAGGCACGCCCCCCGGCGTGCCGCCTCTCGAGCAACACCACGCGATTATACCAAGGAATGCCCCGGGCATCCCATTATTTTTCCTCCACTATCTCAGGATAGCTCCGCCGCAATGGCGCGAAGAACATCCAGTCCCTCGCGCAAGGCGGCTTCATCAATCACCAGGGGCGGGCAAATCTTGATGGCGCAGCCGCCCACGCCCACCGGCGCAAACAACATCACTCCGCGTTGATAGGCGCGGCGGGCCAGTTCCCAGGCCGTATCCGGATCCGGCGCCGTGCCTCCCGGTTTTGTAAACTGAACCGCCGCCACCAAGCCCGCCGCGTTCCAGGCTCCCGCCTTGCCCTTCGCGGAATCCGCAATGGCGTTCACTCCTTCGCGCAACACCGGTTCCAGCCGCGCCGCATTTTCGATCAGTCCTTCCTTCCGGATCACCTGCAGATTGGCCAGGGCCGCGGCGGCGCACACGGGATTCGCCGAGTGCGTGCTGGTCATTTCGCCGGGACCGTACAGGTTCATCAGCGCTTCCGTGCCCAACACCGCCGAAAGCGGCATGCCCCCCGAAATGCCCTTGCCACACGCGGCCAAGTCCGGAACGACGCCCAAATGCTGAAAGCCAAAAGCCTTGCCGGAACGTCCGAAGGCCGCCTGCACTTCGTCGAAAATCAACACGGCGTCATGCCGGTCACACCACGCCCGGAGCCGCTGGGCATACTCCGCCGGCATCAGGGCCGCGTTACATCCTTGGAACGTCTCGCTCATTACGCCGCAGACACAACGCGGGTCCACGCCCTGAGCCTTGAGGGAGGCTTCAAACACCGCAAAATCCGTGTCTTTTTGCCGGAATCCATCCGGAAACGGCACCTGCACAAAATCCGGGTCCGCTTCGCCCAGCCAGCCCTTGAGCCCCGCCGAGCCGCCGGCCCGCTGTGCGCCCATGGTGCGTCCATGAAAGGCATTTTCAAACGTGACCAGGATGGTTTTCTTCGGCCCGGCCTTATTGATGCCATAGGTCCGCGCCAGTTTGATGCAGCATTCGGTGGCCTCGGAACCTGTCGTGAGCAGAAACACCCGCCGCAACGGCGCGGGCAGCCATTGCTGCAATTCCTCCACCAGTTTCGCGCGGATTTCCGAGGGGAAGCAATAGGCGTGATACAGGCCCTGCCGCGCCATGCCGCAAATGGCCTCGACAATCTCCGCGCGCCCATGGCCCGACGCCGTGACCAGCACGCCGCTCGAAAAATCAATCCACGTGTTGCCATACGGATCACTGATGCACGCCCCCGCCCCATGATGCCACAAGACAGGCGGTTGCCCGCCCATGCTGCGCGGCTCCATCTCCCGCATCCGCGTCAATAAGGGCACGGATTCAGGCACCGGGATTTCCGTCTGAATGCGCCGGTAGCGAGTCTGGACGGTTGGGACTGCTTCCGGAATTAACGGAAACTCTTTGGTGGCCATATTATGCTCCTTTTACGGCGTGTGCGCGCTGTCGCACGTACGCCTCGGGTGAAAACAATGATAAATCCTCCAGCACCCAATCCGCGCGCGAAACCTTCTGCGCCGGACGCCCCTTTCGCGCCAGCGCCACACAATGCATTCCGGCGTCCTTGGCGGCTTGGATGCCCAGTGTGGAATCTTCAAAGGCAAGACATTCCCCCGGCGGCAGGTTCAATTTTTGCGCCGCCATCAAATAACACGCCGGGTCCGGTTTTCCCGGAGAGTAATGCTCGCCGCCCAGAAAGAATTGAATGTAGGCGCCAATCCCCATAAGTTCCACCCCATGCGCGATATCCTGAACAAAGGACCCCGACACAATCGCCACGGGATACTCCGCCGCCAAGCGCTTCAAACACTCGATGGATCCCGCAATCCGAACATCACGGCTGTCCCGAAGTTTGACGAAGCAACGCTGCAACCCCCCGTACATATCCTCAAGATGCGCCGCAACACCCGGATACCGCCGCGCCACTTCGATAAAAATATCTTCCCATGACACCCCATACACGATTTCCAGCGCTGCTTCATGGGAGATGGGATCGCCGTTTTCCGCCATGAACATTTCCAGCGCTTCCACCCACAGGATTTCCGAATCGAGCAACGTGCCATCCAAATCAAATAAGAACGCCTTGACCATACTGCCTTTCTGTCCGCTGTCCAAAATACACTCCCGCCCGCCGCCGTATCCGGAGAAAGAACGGAACCCCTTGATTGTAAAAAATAAAAACGAAACCTTCAACCCGCCGCAGTCATCCCTCGGACGGCAGGTGCCTGGCGACCGCTTCCTGGAGGTCATTTGTGCTTACGGGTTTTATCAACACCTCGCGAAGCCCGGTGTTCCGGGCGATTTCGGGCGTGATGGACTCACCGAAGCCCGTACACAGCAAAATGGGCAAATCTGGCCGGAGTTCCAGCAGTTTCCGGGACAACTCGAGTCCGGTGATGTGGGGCATGGTGTGGTCGACCAAGGCCAAATCCCAAACCTCCGGATGCCGTAAAAAGGCCTCCAATCCTTCCTGGCTGCTCGTGTAGCCGTTCACGGAATACCCCCGGGACCCGAGAATAAGTTGAATCATATCCACCAAGTCCGGTTCGTCGTCCACGAGCAGGATACGGCCTTGGCCGCGCACCGCCCTGGGCGGCGGCGCCTGGGTGTCAACAGGGGCGTCCTGCACTTTGGGAAGGTACACGCTAAAGGTGCTGCCCTGGCCCGCCACACTGTCCACCAGTACAAACCCTCCACATTTGGCGGCAACTCCGTGGACCATGGCCAGCCCCAGGCCCGTACCCTCGCCCACGGGCTTGGTGGTGAAAAAGGGATCAAAAATGTGGTCCAGAATTTCCTTCGGAATCCCGCACCCCGTGTCCGTCACCGATAAGCGGTGATATTCGCCGGCCCGTGCTTCCGGATGTGGTTTCCCGTCGTTTAAGGAGACCCGTTGCAGCGAGACCCGAAGCGTTCCTTGGCCTTCCCGCATGGCGTAAAAGGCGTTGGCGCACAGATTCATGAGGATTTGCTGAATCTGGGCGGGGTCCACGAGGACGCTCCCCGTGTTGTGGTCAATGTCCTCCACCAGGGTGATGGTGCTGGGCAATAGGGATCGAAGCATCATCAGGGCTTCGCTGACGGGAATGTGCAGCGGCACCGTGCTCAGTTCTTCCTGTTGCGCGCGGCTGAAGACCAGAATTTGCTTTACCAAATCGCGGGCCCGCTGGGTTGCTTTGCGGATCACCCGCACATGTTCTTGAACCGGATGGTCCGGCGGAATGCCCTCGATGACCATGTCGGCCCGCCCCGACACGATCATCAGAATGTTATTGAAATCATGGGCAATCCCGCCCGCCAATACCCCAATGGCCTCCATTTTATGGGACTGCCGGAGGGCCTGCTCCGCGGCGCTGCGTTCCGCCATCTCATGTTCCAGTTGCGCGTGGCTTTCCCGCAGGCGCTCGGTGCGTTCGGCCACCTTCCGTTCCACTTCCTCATAGGAGCGCTGCAATGCCTGTTTTGTGCGGTGCGCATCCAGAAGCGACAGAAAAAACGAGCCGAAAATCATGCAAATACCCGTTATAAACAGCAATTCTTTCAGGGAAACATACAGTTCGCCCTCGACCACCGGCGGCCCGCCCCATAATGGATTGCCAAGCAGGATGTTCATCACCTGCCCCGACACCACCAGCCCGATGCCGAGTATCATGGAATAGGTAATCATCGACAACGCATACACTTTGCGAAAGACAAGGATTATCGCCGTGCCAAAAAGCAGCAGCGCCGCCAGGGTCAGCGTATCGGACACCGTAAAGCTATACCAGCCCTGATGGTGGCCAAACCGCCCGATAAAATGACACACGGCCGCGGCAATGATGATGCCGATGAAAAGGGGGAGCGTTTCGGGTAATCCGGGTTTTGGGGGGACAGCGCCGGAGGGGCCCCGCGATGCGTCTTCACTCAAGGTCATTGTACTTCCACTCTTCTCCAGGTCATAACGGATTCAACGCGCTGCACATCGCCATGGATACATCCCAGCTCCATGGATTCCCCTATCGCCCATTACACAACACCGCCTTCCAGCCAATGTCCAGTATACCCCGAAACGCGCACCTGGACAAGGTCCCCGATTTCCAGATGTTCCCCCTTCACGCTAATGCTCCGGCAGCCATCCGTGCGTCCGTTCATGAATCCTTTTTTCCGGGGATGCGCCGCGTCAATCAGCACCTCCTGAACCGACCCCACCAGCTTTTCCTGTTCCTCCACGTTGATGCGTTCCTGCAGCGCAATGACCCGCGCCAGACGGTCCTCTTTCACCCCGCGCGGCACGTCATCCGGCATCCCGGCCGCGGCAGTGCCTGGCCTCGGCGAGTATTTGAACGGATAAATCTGGCTGAACCGGACTTGTTCGATGGCAAACAGCGTGCGCGCGAAATCCTCTTCCGTCTCCGTGGGATAGCCCACAATCAAGTCTGTCGAGACTTCCACTTGGGGGACTACACTCCGCAAATACGCGATCTTCTCCAAATATTCATCGAGCCGATGGTTTCGCCGCATCAGCGTCAAAATCCGGTCGGAGCCCGCCTGAAACGGCAAATGCAGATACTTGCAGATGTTTTTCCGGGCGGCCATCAAGTCTGAAAGCGGCGTATTCCAATCCTTGGGATGCGGCGACGTAAACCGGATGCGGGCGAGACCCTCGACCCGCGAGAGATCATCCAACAAATGGATAAAATGATATTTGTCCGAGGCATGATATGAATTTACATTTTGCCCCAGCAGCCAGATTTCCTTTGCGCCATCCCGGACCAGGCTCCGCGCCTCCCGCAGGATATTCTCCGGCTCCCGCGACACTTCCCGCCCCCGCGTATGCGGCACCACGCAAAAACTGCAACAATTATTGCACCCCTTCATAATCGCGATGTAGGCCTTCACCCCCTCCACGTGCCCGCGTTCCACCCATTCCTCCGGGATAAAATTCTGGATTTTCCGCTCGCGCGGAAGCCAGCCCGTCTCGCATACCCGCTCCCCCCGCTGCACGGCGGCGATCATTTCCGGCAAGCGGAAATACTGGTCCGGCCCAAACACCATGTCCACGCTCTTTTCCCGCTCCAGAATATGCCGTCCCTCCTGTTGCGCCACACACCCCGCCACCCCGATGATTAACCCCTCACGCTTCTTCTTCAGCCCGCGAATCGCTCCCAGGAAACTGTAGACTTTATTCTCCGGATTTTGCCGGACGGAACACGTATTTACCAGGATCACGTCCGCCTCGTTCAGGTCCTCAGTGCGATCATAGCCCTCATCCCGAAGCACCGCCATCATCCGGAAACTGTCATGCTCGTTCATCTGACAGCCAAAGGTTTTAAGGTATGCTTTTTTCGGCATGGGGTTTCTTACATAATCCGGACGTTAGACACCAGTTTGCAGGGGCGTAACCACTAGGGAAAGTATACCATTCGCGCATGAGATCGGGCAATTCATTGTTGTGCTTTGCTTTGCCGGGGAACCATTGCGGCCCTCCGTTTCGCCGGGGTGTTGTTGTTGCGATTCGCTGAACGGCAATTGTTGAAGTTGTGGTTCCAGTTGCCTCCCCGGCTGATACACTTCGCCTCTTCGCGCCTTGGCGCCCGTTACGATCATAAACGCGGAGACGCCAAGGCGCAAAGACGCAAGGATGTGCCGGAGTATGGGCGGCATTCTTCTGCGAGGGATTATTTCTTTGAGGATCATACGGTGGTCGAGATCGAAAAGTGCCACATTTCCATTCACATTCCAAATCAATGCTGTAAAACACGCGCTACAGCCCCGAAGGGCCTTCTTGGGCTTCGCCCTTCTTGGCCCTTCTGGGCTTTCGCTCAGCATCGGGATCCAAGCCCAAAATTAAGCGGTAAGGCTGTAAAGCGGTCAAACGGTAATTACCTGGCGAGGCGGAGCCCGAGGTAGTTGCACGTGCTCGACGGGTAGTAGTCGTAGCGAGGCGCTGACCGGCAGTAGGAGCCGCTGCTGCCCCAGCTACCACCCCGTAGCACGCGGTACGAGCCCCTGGGTGAGTCCACCCAGGAAGTCCCGTCCGATGGAGCGACTCTATAATCACCGTGCGAGTCATCTTCGCACCACTCCCACACGTTCCCGCTCATGTCATATAATCCAAAAAGGTTCGGAAGCTTCAAACCCACCACATGCGCATAAAGCTCGCCTATCTCCCAAACATTATATGTCCACCAGCAATAGGCATTGCCCACCGTATAACTGGGGTCATCGCCCCAGTAAAACCGCGTTGTTGTGCCGGCCCGGCACGCATACTCCCATTCCGACTCCGAAGGCAGCCGGAACGTCAACCCAGTATACGTGTTCAACGCCGTGATAAACGATTGCGCATCATTCCACGATACATACACCGCCGGACTATTTGGATCGTGCAGGACGCAGCTCCGACCGCTCCACGGCGTTGTCTCCATCACCGCTGTCCACTGCGCCTTGGTTAGTTCGTACTTGCCCATCCAGAACCCCGGTACCGTCACCGGATGCTGCGGCCCCTCATCAGACAAATGATCCTGCTCCGTATCGGGGCTGCCCATCGTATATGTCCCCGCAGGTACCCACATCATAGTCAGCGGCACGCCGCCGGGAAGAAGGAAGGTCTCTGATGTTCCCTCATTGGGAGGGCCGTTAGGGGAAAAGCCATCTTCCGTGCCTTCCTCCAAGTGATAGCCATCCGATCTAAAGAACTGGATGAGCCGCAATACTTCCGTCAAGGAAATTCGCCAATCCTGCGGAGTGTAGTCGCTGTCATGGGGAAAACAGCCATCTTTTGCCGTAGTACGGCTTGATACGCCCTGGTCATGGACAAGGGGTGGCAACCCCTTGTCCGGGGCCGGCCCTTGGGCGTAACCGTCCTCGGTCCCCGCCTCACAATGCAATCCATCCGAATTGTGAAACTGGATCACCCGCAGCAACTCACTCAAACTGATCGCATAATCCCCGTTCGTGTCCGCGGAATGTGTTTGCGCCATTCCAGGCACGCAAAACCCCGCCACTACCATCACACCGAAAATGATCTTCCGTTTACCCTTCAACGCCATGACTCACTCTCCCTAATCCGAAGATATAACTGCCCACGTACGTTTGGCCGCCGCCGCGAACCGCCGCACAATATCGCTGTTCGAGAAGGTGTCGTTTCCGGTTAAATAGCTGCGCGCCGTGTTCCGGAAGGGTTTCCACCAATGCTCCGGCAGGGCGCCCGCGCCGATTGCCGCGCCCAATAGCGAGCCCGCCGTGGCCGCCGTGCAGTCATTATCCAGCCCCATGGCCACCGTCATGCCGATGGTCTTGGTAAAGTCGCGTTTGCCCAGATGCAGCCCAAACACCGTTAAACAGGCATTATTATTCGTGTGCACCGGATGCATGCCGTCGAACCGCGCATCCACCGCCGCTCTTGCCTGCCGCCAATCCTTCAACTCCTGCGCCGTGTCCAGGGCCCAGCGGACATCCTTCGCCAGACGGCACTCCGCCGGAATCTCCGTCAGTCCGATTTCGAGCGCGTCCATCGGGCAATCCAGTGCGAAGGCCGCCGAAATGGCCGCCGCAAAAAACATCGCCCCGTAGATCCCGTTGTAGCGGTGCGACAAATAGGCGTCCCGGTACGCGAACTCCGCCGCCTTCTCGGGCCAGCCCGGGGCCGCATACGCCCACGGATCGCTTCGTATATCCGCCCCGATCCATTCCTGGAACGCATTATTCCGCGCCCCCGCTTTTTGCGCCGGAACGCCCTTCCGCAGATTTTCCAGTGTAACCTCCTCGGCGGTGCACGCGCAGGGCAAATACTTCAGCCACGCCGCCGCCACATTCTCCGTGCTGAATCCCGGCCCGAATTCCTCGAATATCAACAATCCCAGCAGTGTGTACGCCAGATCGTCATCCACCGGCACCGCTTGGATGCGCCCCTTCAAAAAATCCCGTGTGCGCGACGTCCCATACCGCAGGTCCTCCGTTTGTTCGTTCGGATGCCCCGTCCAATAGTCCTCCGGCGGAAACGCCATGCCGTACCGCTTTGCCAGCGACTCCATCGCTTCGATGGACCAGTTTTCCACCGGAACGCCCAGCGTGCAGCCCGCCGCACGGCCCAGCCATGCCCCCCGCAACCGTTGCGCAAGGCCCTGCTGCTTTAACTTCGGCCACATCTTCCTCGGCCCCTCCGGACGCAACGCACGAATCCCCTCCAGATCGTTCGGTTCCCGATCCCGGACCTTTTTCCGTGGACGCAGTTCCATCAGGTCTTCTTTTGCCCGCCGCAATTCCTTATGCAGCCGGTGCAAAATCCCCGAAATATCCGCCTGCTGCTCATGGCGCATGTCCGCCCAATACCCGATCTGCTCGATGATTCCGCTCAGTTCCTTAAAATAGGGCATAAATACGCTCCTCTTCCCATCGTAAAACAAACCCAGTATACCATGCCCGCCCCCGGGCATTGCTGTCCGGGGCGGCGCGGTGCTTATATTCGCGCCGCAACAGAACCTGAAGCGCGCGTTTCAGGACGGGTAAGGTCCGTATTTTCAAGGATTTCGCAGCACTTTCAAAGAATCGTTCAACACCTGGGGACCAGGCGAAAATGGGGCGCGATTCGCAATCGTGATGCGTTTCACGGTACAATAAAAGACTGTCGTGAATCGGCCATAGGCCCCCACGGGTGCCGGAGCCCCAGGCGAGGAGAGAATCCGCGTATGTCAAAAAGTCTAACGGTGATTCCGGAGCAATGTTCGGGATGCAAGATGTGCGAAGTGGTGTGTTCGATCAAGCATTTCGGCGTCAACAACCCCAAGAAGAGCGCCGTGCGCGTGTTGATCACGTATCCGCACCCGGTGGCCCGGATGCCCGTCATCTGTGGCCAATGCAAGAAAGCGCCGTGCGTCGAGGCGTGTCCGGTGAATGCCCTGACGCGCGTGGACGGGGTGGTGCAGATGGACAAGGACGAGTGCATCTCGTGTTTCCTGTGCGTGGAGGCGTGCCCGTTTGGCACGATATACCTGCATGATGATTGCGAGCATCCGATCAAGTGCGATCTGTGCGGAGGCGCGCCCGAGTGCGTCAAACATTGCCCCAACGGCGCCTTACAGATGATCCCGGAGTATGCCGTCGGGGAAACCAAGCGCTTGAACAACGTGCTGAGCTATACGCAGATGAAAGAGATCAAGTACGTCAAAGACGGGGAAACGAAGACCATCCACTATGCGGAAATCGGAAAGGAAGAGTTATGAGCGTGAAAAGCGGCTATTTCCGCAAGCATCTGCTGGTGGAGCTCACGGCGGGAACCTGTGAACGCGTCCCCATGGATGACGGCACCATCGAGCGGTACATTGGCGGGCGTGGATTCGGCGCGAAATTCGTGTGGGAGAACCTGAAGCGGCACAACTTCAAGATGGATCCGCTCGGGCCGGAGAATCTGCTGGTGATTGCGCCCGGGCCGCTGACGGGCTGCTATCTGCCGTCTTCAGGCAAGAATTCCTTCGTTTCCATCAGTCCCGCGACCGGGCTGTACGGCGACTCATCGGTCGGCGGCGGATTCGGCGTGGAATTGCGGCAGGCGGGCCTCGATTGTGTGAGCATAACGGGGGCGGCCCCTGAACTGTCGGTCCTGTTTATTGATGACGACGAGACCAGCCTCCTCCCGATGCCGCACTTGAAAGGGAAGAGCTGCCTCGAGGCGGAAGGGCTCATCAAAGAACACCTTGGCTCTCACAGCGTTCACGTGGCGGTCATCGGCGTGGCGGGTGAAAACCGCGTGCGTTTCGCCTGCGTGAACACCGACTGGAGCCGCAACGCCGGACGCACCGGCATCGGCGCCATCATGGGCGCGAAAAATTTGAAGGCCATCGCGGTCCGCGGCCATAAAGACCTTCCGGTATACGACATGGGGGGGCTCGCCCAGGAAACGGACAAGGCGCTCACGTACATGCGGGAACACAAGTACTTCCGGCTGTGGCAGGAACAGGGCCTCATGAACGTCATCGAATATGCCAACAGCCGGGGCATCCTCCCGTCCTACAACTTCAAGGCCACCACCTTCGCCGGCCATGGCAAGATCAACGGCGAAACCATGCTGGAACAATACAAGATCGGCGACACCGCCTGTTTCATGTGCCCGATGTCGTGCGGAAACATCTGCCTGGTGAAGAGCGGCAAATACAGCGGAACGGTGACGGAAGGCCCGGAATACGAGTCGTGCGCGATGCTGGGGTCGAATCTGGGCGTGGACGATTTCGCCGCCATTCTCACAGCGAACAAACTCTGCGACGAATTCGGCATGGATACGATCTCGACGGGCGGCATTCTCGGCGCCGTGATGGAAGGCTATGAACGGGGCATCATCTCGTTGTCCGATCTGGACGGCAAGGGCATTGCCTGGAACGACACTGATGCGATTCTCGACCTGATAGGGCGGATTGCCCGCCGCGAAGGCGTGGGGGATATTCTGGCCGATGGCTCGCGCCGGATCATCCAACAGTGGCCGGAAATGGACAAGGTGCTGCTGCAAGTCAAAGGCCTCGAACAATCGGCCTACGACAGCCGCGTCGGCACCTCGATGGGCCTCGCCTACGCCACCTCGGATATCGGGGCGCATCACACCCGCGCCTGGACCATCGCGAAGGAAATCGAAGAAGGGAAAGATTGGACGCCCCAACAGAAGGTCGATCTGGTGATCTATCACCAGAAGCTGCGCCCGCTGTTTGACATGCTGGGCGTGTGCCGGCTGCCCTGGATCGAACTCGGCCTGAATGAGCGGCACTATGAGAAGTTCTATTCCTGCATAACGGGCAAGCAGGCCTCGCTGGAAGACCTCCTCGAACTTTCAAATCACGTCTACGACCTGACCCGCCGGATCAATGTCCGCCTGGGCGCCACGCGCAAAGACGACACGCTGCCCTATAAGGTCCGGAAATCACCCGTGTTGACCGGCCCCAACGCCGGCAAGGTTCTGGACGAACAAGAATTTGACCATATGCTATCGCTCTACTATGCGGCGCGTGGCTGGGATGAGAATGGCGTCCCGCCGGCCGAAGTCGAGCAGCGGTTTTAGTCCAAATAAACGCCGTGGGAGGTTGTGTTGCCCGATGGACATTCTCGTCTTCCACGTGGAGTTAGTGTCAGGAGATGAAGCATGGCTAAAGGATTTATCGGCGTCATTCTTCGTGTTGATTTGAGCACGGGCGCCATCGAGAAAATACCGTTTCCAGAAACCTTCTACCGCACCTATATGGGCGGCGGCGCCGTGGGGGCGTACTTCCTGCTGAAAGAGACGCAGCCGGACACCGATCCCCTCTCGCCGGAGAACATCCTTACGATTGCGCCCAGCATCACCACCGGATGCGCCGTGTCCGGAACGAGCCGGTGCAGCGCCGTGGCGCTCTCCCCGGTGACCAATGCCGTGGGCGAAGGACAAGTCGGCGGCGAGTTCGGCCCGATGATCAAGCGCGCCGGCTACGACGCCATCGTCCTCACCGGCCGGGCGAAATCGCCGTGCTATTTATTCATCGAGGGAGAGACCGTCGAACTCCGTGATGCCGCGGAGTTGACCGGGCGCAAGGTCAGCGAGGTTTACAGCCTACTCAACAGCGCGCTGGCGCCCGGCAAGGCCAACAAGCTGAGCATCATGCAATGCGGGCCGGCGGGCGAGCGGCTCGTGCGGTTTGCATGCCTGCTGGTGGACCGGAACGATGCCGTGGGCCGGACGGGCATGGGCGCGGTGATGGGCAGCAAGCGCCTGCGCGCCATCGCCATCCGCGCACCCCGGAAGGCGAAAGTGGAATTGGCCGACCCGGAAGGCATACACAACCTCGCGGTGCTCGCCGGCAAACGGCTCAAGACAGCCGATTTCCCCTCCACCTTGCGCGCGCATGGCACGCCGGGCGTCGTTGGATTCCAATCCGAATCCGGTAACATGGCCACCCACAACTATAGCCGGGGCCAGCACGAAAACTACAAACAGTTGATGGGCCAGGAATTCCACAAAAACATTGGTTCGAGCGCGGCCACATGTTTCGGATGCGTCATCGCATGCCGGAAACGCGTCAAAGCGGAAGCCCCCTACAAAGTTTCCAACAAGCTGGGCGGGCCGGAATTCGAGACACTCAGCACACTCGGCTCAAACGTCGACATCACCGACCCGGTGGCCGTGGCCAAGGCCAACGAATTGTGCAACGAATACGGAGTCGACACAATCACCATGGGCGCCATGGCCGCCTATCTGTTCGAATGCATGGAACGCGGGTGCATTCAGCCCGGCGCCATGGAAGGCAAAACGTTGCGCTTCGGCGTGCCGGAAGACCTCTTCTGGACCATCGAGCGCACCGCCGCGCGCGAAGGCGTGGGTGACGTCTTGGCGGAAGGTTTTTATGCCGCGATCCGGCATTTCGGCGAACATACCGCGCCCTATGCCATCCACTGCAAAGGCCAGGGATTGCCCGCCCACATGGCCCAGGTCAAACCCAGCCAAGCCCTCATGTACGCCACCGTCCCCATCGGCGGCGACCACCAGTCCAGCGAACACGACTGGCTGATCGTAAGCGGCGAAATATGCTCCGGCCTCGCCATCATCGGCCAAGGCACACGCACCTCGACGGACCTGCCCAAAATCCGCATGACCGCGTTCAGCCAGCATTACTACAGTTTGCTTGACACGCTCACCCTGTGCATGTTCGTCTGGGGACCCGGCAATATCTACACCTACCGCGAACTGGAAGACCTCGTTTCCTACGCCACCGGATGGCAATGCACCTTCCATGAACTCATGAAAACCGGCGAACGCAAGACCAACATGATGCGCCAAATCAATGCCCGCCGCGGCTTCACGCGCAAGGACGACCTGCTCCCCGCCCGCCTTTACGAACCCCTGCCCGACGGCCCCACCAAAGGCCGGCAGGTCGATCCCGAACTGTTTCCCGTCATGCTGGATCAATACTATGCCATCATGGGCTGGGACAGCCAGACCGGAAACCCCACTGCGGGAAAACTCCAGGAACTCGGCCTCGAATGGGCCCTGTAAGGCGTCCTTGCGGATTACAGCACGTTGTGGCAAACTAACCCTTGCATCAGCGCCCCGAAAACATGTCAACGCAGGAGAAGCATGCGGTGAAACCGGCTCTTGATATCGATGAAACCCTGTTGGACAACGCGTCCGGCTTTGATAATGCGTTCTTCAAGCGTTTCGCGCTTCGCCACGCGCCCGCGCCCTTACAGCTCAACGAGAAGGTCTCGAAGGACTATCTCTTTCCCACGCTGTACGGTGACGTAACCTGCGCCATCGCCATCTTCTTGTGTCCTTATGAGAAGGCGGCGGCCATGATGCTGGACCCCCGGATCAAGCCGGTCAAAATCACGCGCGGGCGGGCGCCGGTGGTGTTCTCCTGTTATGAATATAAGCGCGTGCTGGGCGTGGCGCCCTACAACGAAATTGCGATGACCATTCCCGTCATGGTGAACCCGGCCGTAAACGTGCCCATTCTCCCCCTCGTGGCAAACCGGTTTCCCCGTTTCGGATACTACGTCTTTTCGATGCCGGTTACCTCCCTGGAGAACCAGATTCGAGGGCACAAAATCTGGGGGTTGCCCAAGGTCGTCCAGGAGATTGACATCCGCGAGGACGGCGGCGACTGCGTAACGACGGCCAAGGAAGCCTCCGGCGAAACCTATTTCGAGCTGCGGGTTCCCATGGAGGGTTCCCCGGCCGACTTCGACGTGTCCTCGTATCTCTACTCGCGGCTGGGCGGCAGGCTGCTCCAGAGCCAAACCCATTTCCAAGGACGCTTCAACGTAATCAAACACATGGGGATGTTGTTCAAAAAGAACGCCAAAGCAGACCGTCCCTATCTGAAACTGGGCGATACGTCTTCCGGACGCATGCTGAAGGCGCTTGAACTCGAAGAGCGTCCGTTCCAGTTCCGGTTCGCCAAGCATATGTCCAGTTGCTTCGACCTGCCCAACCCGGATTTCAACTCCCCCATCGTTTTTGACTGATTGGAGGAAGAGTCAACCCATGAAGACTGACGCCCCGGTAACGGTTGTATTCGGCGCGGGACCCGTTGGGGGAACCGTGGGGGGATGGATTGCCGGGCAATACGCCAACATTTATTTTCTGGACCAGGGTCCCGTTGCCGCGGGCATGAAGGCCAGGGGGCTAACCCTCTATGAGGGCGGGCGGCGGAAGGAGACGGAGCGGCACCTGGCCGTCAAGGTGATTGACGGCCTCTCCGAATGCCCTGGCGCCGATATCGTTATCGTGGCGGTGAAGAACTATAGCCTGGAGTCCGTGGCCCAACGTATTCGGGACGAAATAGGTGACCGGGCCATTATCGTTGGTTTGCAGAACGGTGTGGAAAACCAGAAGATATTGCCGAGGTACTTCTCGCGGGTCGTATACGGCGTCATCGGCTACAACACCTGGATGGACGAGCCGGGACTGATCGGATATCAGAAGAGAGGTCCCGTCATCCTGGGCACGCCCGGAAACGAACTGCAAACGGAAGTGGCCGCCGTCGCCAAGCTGTTCAACCTCGGTGTCGAGGCGCCCGTCACGGAGCATCTGGCGGATGCCGTACACTCCAAGCTCATCATCAACCTGACCAACTCTGTCACGACGATTGTCGGCCACGGCCTCCGGCCGATTTCGTCCTACGCTCTGTTGCAGCGCATCCTGTCCAACCTTCTCCACGAGGGTGTGCAAATCGCCCAGGCGGCCGGGGTGAAGGAGTGCAAGATTGGCGGCATGCCTTCCTGGTTGCTCCTCCGGGCCGGCGCCACGCTGCCTCAAGTCATTACGCGCCCCCTCTTCAAGAAAAACTTGGCCAAAATGGTGATGAGCAGCATGGCGCAGGATATCATACAAAGGAAGAACTCCCAGTCGGAGCTCGAAACCATTAACGGCTACTTCGTCGAATTGGCCCAGCGAACAGGCGTGCCCGCGCCGTATAACAAGGCCATCTACGAACTCTGCAAGGGTGAATTCGCCAAACCCGATTTTCAGCCACTCGACGTAAACGAGGTATGGCAGTATGTCGCGCGAGGGCGTTGAGAGAATCCCCCAAAGCGGACAGCCCCATTTGCTTCCGAATCACAGGCTGTGAAGTGTTTGGCCAAATCCTGCAGAAATCAATCCGGAACGCAGGAACTCAGGAAGGCCAACCCCATGTCAGCGTCCATGTTTCTTGATTTCATGAGTTCCAGATTGTTGGGGAAATAGGGGGCACTTATTTTCAGCCTTATTCCAAACCATATTTTTTGATCTTATACTGCAGCGTGGTCCGTTTTAATCCGAGGTGTTCGGCGGCCTTCGAGCGGTTCCAGTGGAATTTTTCGAGGGTGCCGCGGATGAGTTCGGATTCGAGGCGGTCGGTGCGTTCAAGGAGGGAGCCGGAGGCGTCGAGAGGGGCGGCGATGCGCAACGGCGCGCTTTCAGCCTGTAGGATCTCCAGAGGAGTTTGTGGCAGGTGAGCCGTTTTTATTGTATAAGCACATTAGGTACGACTCCGTTGGTATAGATAGCACATTTGTGCCCTAGGCTGTTGACTGGCACAATTTTTAAATAGCATGGGCTGAATGCTGGGGCGGAGACCAAATTGATGGTGGTAGTATCCTCTGTTGTCACAAAATCAGGATGATCGCCCGGGGGACTATTTTCGCCATCAACAATATACCCCTCATAGGAGACAGGATAATTGGCCTCCGGATCAAAGGCAGGGTAAAGCGAAATAGTAAGCTGTGAGTTACTCAATGTTGGAGCCGTTCTGTGTCCAGCAAATATTGGAGCGAGATTTTCTCCTTGACTGAAAAAATACTCGCGTTTGACGTTCGTAAAGCTTGTGCCCACGGGCAAAGAATTGGGCATCCAGAAGAAAAAATCGGTGTTTGCCGCGATATGGTTTACCAAAATATTAGAAGAACCCCAGACCAAACGTGTATTCCACATATACAAACGTTCTATGGAATCATCGGTACTAGGATCTGCGGGAAACCAAATATCTGGTCCAGGCATCCAAACTTCTGCCGTACAATGACCCTGCCCGCACACAACACGGGCTGGGATACCATTGGAGCGGCAAAGGGCTACCATTGTTGCCGCATAATCCTGACAAACACCCACACCGGTGGAAAGCGTCGCGGGGACATAATTCCATGATGGAAAACCATACGTTATGTGATTGATAACATAATCATGTATTGCCATGGTCATCCAGAAGACATTCGTTTCGTCACCCACGGCTTCATTCGCCGCTTGTTGAACGATTGGCTCGTCAAGGCCCAAACCTCCACCTTCAATGTTACCCGTCCACTCCTCGCGAAATGCAGATGGAATACTATCAACAGTTCCCACCGTATTCGGATATATAACATACCGTAACATACCGTAATGAATCGGGATCCAAAAATTCTGCATAACATATGAACCGGGTTGTATGCTGTAAAAGTAATATTCGGCGCAGCGTTGACCCGTTTGATTAACCCAAATGTGGTCGGGTTGGGGACTAAACAAAGACTCTGCAAGATTTACCATCTGATTAGGCATATCAATTGGGAGCACTTCGTGTACCGCAAGCGAAGTAATAGCAGCGGCGCTTGTGCATACCCATGCATTGCTTCTCACAAAATTGAGATTGTTTTCATACCGTAAAGCCCAATTACGGTTCCCATGAAGACGATATTTTCGTAATACCCCCGAGTGGATAGAAGCAATCCATATATAGTCGCCTTGAACCGCAGCACCGCTGGCGCCATCCAGCATAATAGGAATAGAAGCAACCATTTGCCACCTTTCCGGATCAACCATGAAAACTTCATCCCCATGTTGACTTACAAACCAGAAATAGTGTTCATCATTGGCTGCACCCCATAGGGTGCATAAAGGAGCAATGCGCGTACCAATAAAATTTCCGGTGTCCAACTCATATACATAGACCAACGAATCGTTGTAATCCGCCACGTACACATAATTGTCTTTTACAATAAGTCCCGTAGGATCGCTTCCATGTAACGGCCATTGCATTTCAATGTTGCCATTGGCCGGGTCCAGCCGGTACAAAAGCTTGGTGCGGCCATCCGTTAACCACAATTTTCCATTATTCCAAGCCATGCCGGCTGAATGATAGGACGGAGCAGGAATTGTGGCAAGAGTCGCGCCGGAGAAGGAATCCAATTTGTAAATGCAATTGGTTGATCTGTCGGCGCACCAAAGATATTCTCCATCAAATGCTAATGCCGCGGGTAAACTTGCAGGGGAAGTCAATTCTTGAATCATCTGGCCTGGATATGTATCTTCAGCCCTTGCGTCCACAATATTGGTCTTGCATTCTTCGTCACAACCATTTTGATTGCATACCAGTAACTTCACGGTGTACATTCCAGGTGCGGTGTACGTGTGAAGTGGAGTAGGCTCATCACTGTATGTCCCGTCGCCAAAATCCCATGTACGATATAGAAGAGGATCACCCAAATCCTGCGATAAATCAGTAAATTGCACTGCAAAGGGTGCCTGACCGATCCTGCGATTCAAATCTAAGGCAGCAATCGGAGGATACCCAGGCCCCAGTCCTGGTCCAAAACCATCTTCGCTTTCATTGTTGAGATGATATGCGTTTGAATTAAAAAATTGGATCGCTCGCAAAAGTTCAGATAAATCAATTTGCCAATCCTGCGGGTAATAATCACTGTCATGCGGAGAACATGTTTGATCACCTGTTCCGGGGGTATAGCCATCCTCTGTTTCAGTTGCACAAGAAAATTCTTGTGAATTGAAGAATTGAATCAAGCGCAAAAGCTCGGAAAGCGAGATGACAGAATTTCTGTTTGTATCCAAGGAATGCCAAGGATAGCCATAGGCAAGTGTACATAAGAGAACTGTTACACTCGTCAAGAAAACGATTTTTGCCCCTCGTTGATAAGATTGTTTGCATTGATTCAACATATGGTTTCCTTATCTTAATGAATAATGCACGGCTTAATGTTTTTATCATGGAGTTTTTTACGCCCCCCCATGATTTAATCAATAAACCCAATACTCCCTATGTCTTTCCGAATAAAAGCACTCCTTTTATTCCAGCCCGTATTTTTTGATCTTGTATTGCAGCGTGGTCCGTTTTAATCCGAGGTGTTCGGCGGCCTTCGAGCGGTTCCAGTGGAATTTTTCGAGGGCGCCGCGGATGAGTTCGGATTCGAGGCGGTCGGTGCGTTCGAGGAGGGAGCCGGAGGCGTCGAGAGGGGCGGCGATGCGCAACGGCGCGCTTTCGGCGGACAGAAGTTCGGGGGGCAGTTCGTCGCGGGTGATGCGGTTTTCTTCGCAGAGCACGACACTGCGTTCGATGACGTTTTCGAGTTCGCGGACGTTCCCGGGCCAGGCGTATTTGAGGAAGATGCCCATGACGTCGTCATCGACTTCGTAGACTTCTTTGTTGAGTTCCATGGAGAACTTGCGAAGGAAATGGTCGACGAGCGAGGGGATGTCGTCGGGGCGTTCGCAGAGCGGGGGCACGTTGAGCGAGAAGACGTTGAGGCGGTAATAGAAATCTTCGCGGAACTGTCCCTTGGCGATGGCGTCACGGAGGTCGCGGTTGGTGGCGGCGAGGATGCGCACGTCCACGTGGATGGGTTCCGTGCCGCCGACGCGCTCGAATTCGCCTTCCTGCAACACCCGCAACAGCTTGGTCTGGGTGCCTGTGTCGATTTCACCCACTTCATCGAGGAAGAGGGTGCCGGTATGGGCGCGCTCGAAACGCCCGATACGCCGCGTGGCCGCACCGGTAAACGCGCCTTTTTCATGGCCGAAGAGTTCGCTTTCGAGGACACCCGGGGCGAGGGCGGCGCAATTCAGGGCGATGAACGGCCGGTCGCGCCTTGGGCTGGCTTCATGGATGGCCTTCGCCACCAATTCCTTGCCCACGCCGCTGGGGCCGGTAATCAGCACGGCGCTTTTCGAGGGCGCAATGCGGGTGATTAATTTCATCAGTTGCCGGGTTTGCGCGCTCGAACCGACAAAATGCTGCACGGAGGGGTGAATCCAGGTTTGGATGGGTTGTGCGCGTGGTGCGTCCATTTTCCGGACGACTTTTTCCACTTTCAGCTCGATCTCGGTCAGTTTGAAGGGTTTGCTGATGAAATCGCAGGCGCCGAGGCGCATGGCCTCCACGGCGGTCTCCACCGTGCCGTACGCGGTGATGATGATTACCTCGGTGTCCGGGGCCGCGGCCTTGGCGGCTTTCAACACCTCGATGCCGTTCTTGCCGGGCATGCTGAGGTCGGTGATCACAACATCAAACGGCTGGCTGGAGATCAGGTCGATGGCGTCTTCGCCGCAGGAGGCGGTGGCCACGTCAAAGCCCCGCTCGCTGAAGGTGGTTTCGAGCAGCGTGCGCATATTTTCGCGGTCGTCCACCACCAGCATCCGGCGGAGGGGCCTCTGCGGGTCCGTATGTTTGTCCATGCAGTTTCCTCGAAGGTCTCCCTAAAATTTACCATGCGCCGCGCTGAGCGTCAAACTGGCCAATTTTTGCCTGTCTGGTTTCTGTTTCGGAAGCGCGTATCCAGGTGTTTTCCTTGACAAGTAAATAGAAAATCGGCGTACGCCCTTCGTCAAGGAACAAGGTTGTTTTGACGTAGTGCGCGAAGTCCACTTAGTCCATCCCGAGGGAGAACATGCGATCGAGGTCGTAGTTGCTATATGTTTTGAAACCTAGTAAGGTGGTGGTTTTTTCAATGCCTTCCAGTTTCAAAAGATGATCCGTGACCAGTTCCGCGAGCTGCTCGTTTTCTTTCACGCGGACAATGATCGCCAGGTCCCATTCCCCCGCGATGGAATAGACTTCCGCCACGCCGGGCACTTTTAACAGCGCCTGGGCCGTTTCGTTAATGGCGTTGCGCTTCACATTGGCCAGAATAATTGCCGTTACCATGGTTACTCCTCCTGATATGCTTTAAGCGCGGCGTGAATACTTCCCGCATCACGCCTGCACGCTATAATTCTTCCATTCGACCGCTTTGACCTTCTTAAGGGCATACCCCACTTCCCGGAGGTAATTTCCATACACGATCTGGGCATGAAATCCTTCCATGCGTTCCAGCAAACCTTTCCAATCGCCGTTGACTTGGATGTTCATTTGCGAACGGCACGCGGGCAACGACGGCGAGTCAATAACCGTTCCTGAAAACCCGTGCCAGCGCGCGCAGTTGAGCGCGGACATCACGACGGTGACCTCCTGGCCTTTTGGGTATTCCACCTTGGTGGCCGCGCCATAGTCGGATTCGTAATGCGTCATCACCGTGGTGGGTTCCGGCGTGCGCCCGTTCATCTTCGTCGGCGCGGCGCAATGCGCCACGGTGAAGATGCCGTCATGCGGGAAATGCGTATTGCACACAAAGGACGGCTTCCCGCTAATCCACCGCAACAACACGCCCGGCACGGTATGCGTAAGATCGGTATGGCAATACGCCGTGTAGCCCTCGTCATTCGCCAGCGCCAATACGAGACACGGCGGGGTGTCGAGCATGCCGATGACGTCCCCGCCCATGCAATGATCAAACCCGAAATTGAACGCGTTCTTTTCCTGGAGCAATTCCCGGCACACATGCAGCGCCACAAAGGAATTTTCCACGAACCGCCGTTCCGTATTTAGTTTAAGCTTGGGCCGAGCCAGAAAATCCGCCACGTCCTGCGCTACTTTTTGCATCACCGCCGCATCCGCCTTCGTTCGCTCAAGCCGCTGCTTGAACTCGTCGGCCGGCACAATTTCTATCGTATACCCCCATACCTCCTGTGCATGCTTGGGCCCCAGTTCCTGGCCGGGCTTGCTGTAGGCCGCCAGACTGCCGATGGCCAGCATTTTCGTGCCCCGTGCATTCTTCAGCCCGTACAGCGCGCGCAACCGCCACGCCACTTCTCCATACTTGTCCACCACAATGTCACCCACGTCCATATTCGGCTCCACCATGGCGTCCTCATTGAAGCGCAGCAACCGCCAGTGCGCGATCTCGTGCCAGAGATAATAGGGGCCCGACTGATGCCGCAGAAACATGATGTTCGGCTTTTGCGACGCGGCCAGCGCCTGAAACCATTCCGTGGGCCCGCTTGCGGCATACACCAACAGCACATCGGCATCCGTGGCCGCCGCCCCCTTGATTTGTTGCTCCGAACTGGCCGGCAGCACCGGCAACACTTCCAACGGATACTCGATCTCTTTCACAAACGCGGCCAGTTCGGCCTCGATGCGTTTTACTTCACTTTCGGCGGCGGCATCGGACTGAATCGCGCCATACGGCCGCCAACTGGTGCGCTCTTGCGGCGTTGACACGGCATACACCAGCACCGGCTGCACCCGCAGCGCTTTGCCCACCGGAAGCCCGCCTGCTTCCTTCACCGGTTTCCCCTCCGCGGAAGTCATCATCGTTGCCGCCCCAAGGCCCATGGCCCCCGCGCTGACGCTGCCCAGGAAAAACCGCCGGCTCACGCCCGTAGTTTCGTCAGGTCCAGTTGACAGGGAGAGTATTGATTGACGGGCTTTATCTTGCATCGCTTGATTCCTCCTGGGGTGTATCGCTGATACACACCGTTTAGCCTGGTTTTTCCACTGTTTTGCTTCTCGTTCCAAAGTTGCACTTTGGAACGCGCTTGCGCCAAAAGCTGTGCTTTGAAACTTACCTGTCACCTTGCATCCAGTGTGGCTTGCCGATCAAAACAAAACCCACTATGAACGATGACTCCAGTTCAAGGCCGGCTGCGCGGATTGTTCAGTACACGTTCCAGCAGCGTGGTCAATTCCTTTACCTTTTCCGGATGCTTGTCCGCCACATTATTCTTTTCGGCCAAATCTTCGGAAAGATTGTACAGTTCCGCATTCTTGGTGTCTTCGGACTGTTTTTTGGCTCGGCGTTTGTTAATCAGCTTCCAGGGGCCTTGCCGCACGCCCAGCGGCTCTCTTCCGTTGATTTGCAGCACCAGATGATCGCGTACGGGCGCCGTCCGCGTTTCGCCCAACAACGCCGGAAGCACATTGAAACTGTCCGGCCCGGCCTCCGCATCGAGCGTGCCTCCGGCAATTGCAGTAAACGTGGCCAGCATGTCAATTAACGCAATGAGATCGTTCGACGTTGCACCCGCTTGGACTTTTCCGGGCCAACGCGCCAGAAACGGCTCCCGGTGGCCACCCTCGTACAACGTGCCCTTTTCTCCGCGCAAGGGGCCGTTGGGCGGCTGGAGCGCATGCAGGGTATTGGTCCCGTCGTCGTAGGTGTCCTTAATTGCACCGCCATTGTCGCTGCTGAAAATAACCAGGGTATTGCCAGCCAGATTCAGGCGGTCCAGCGTGGCCAGCACCTCGCCCACGCTCCAATCCAGTTGATGAATTACGTCGCCGCGCCAGCCGCATTCGCTCGTTCCCCGAAAACGGGGATTCGGCACCATCGGCTCGTGGATGTCATGTGGGGCAAAATACAGGAAGAACGGATGCTCCTTGTGCTGCTCGATGAACGCCACCGCCTTGCGCGTAAACGTGTCCGCGATGTCTTCATCCACCCAGCGCGAGGCCTTTCCCCCGGACATATACCCGATGCGGCTGACCCCATTCACAATGGTCTTGGAATGCGACTTGTCCGCCTTAATCTTAAGCATCTCGGGATGTTCTTCACCCGTGGGATCATCCCCAACCTTGTGCTCATAACTCACCTGAATCGGGTCCGAAGGCTCCAGCCCAACCACCCGGTGATTCTCGATAAATACACACGGTACGCGGTCGCCGGTGGCTGGGAAGAAAAAGGCGGAGTCAAACCCCACTTCCAGCGGCCCGGGCCTGACCGCATTGTTGTAATCCACGGGCTGTTCTCTTGTGCCCAAACCCAAATGCCACTTGCCCACGAGGCCCGTGGCGTATCCTGCCTGCTTGAGTTGAGAGGGAACCGTGGCGATGCCCGGCGGAATCGACAACGGCGCTACGCCACTCAAAATATGATCCCCATCCGGATTGCGCCACGCATATTGGCCGGTAAGAAAACTGTACCGCGTGGGCGTGCAGACCGCCGCCGTCGAATGGGCGTCCGTGAATCGCATCCCCTCGCGCGCCAACCGGTCCAGATTGGGCGTCTTTACCTTGGTGGCGCCATAACACCCCAAGTCTCCATACCCGATATCATCCGCCAGAATAAAAATGATGTTGGGCGGTCCGGCGGCGGCATGCGCGGGGATGGACCTGGACACGGCCATGGCGGCCGTTCCCGCCGCCATCCCTTGTAGAAAATGCCGTCGTGTGATCATGCCGCTCCCTCCTGTTTCGGATTGAGCTTATACCAGCGCGCGTAAAAACTCCACGCTCTGGCGGATATTGTCGTCCGCTCCGTAGCATTCGAGCGAAACCACGCCGCTCCAGCCCGTTTCCTGCAAGTACGCCAGGCACTTCTTGATGTTGTCCGCATTGACCCCGCCGCCAATCGGCACTTCGCTGCACGCAATCCCGGTTTCCTCTCCGCGCACCGCCGCCGCCAGCCCCGCGCTCACGTCTTTGATATGGCAATGCGAAATATAGGGCCGGAGCGTTTTCATGTATTCCAGCGGGTCATGCCCCGCAATGAAGGAATTGCCCGTGTCGAAATTGCAGCGCAGCCATTCGGAATCAAAATGCTTGAAAAGCTTGAGCATGAACTCGGGGTCGTTTGTATAGGGACCGTGCGGTTCGACGTTGATCACAATCTTATAGTCCTCGGCCCAGGGAAGTACCTGCCGGTAATTGTCGCAGGTGATGCGGAACACCTCGTCGCGGGTATAGCCCTCGATCTCGAAGGCGCCGTCCACCGTGTCCACCATCGGACAATCCAGTTCCGCCGCGAAGCGGATGGACTGCTGCACGTATTGTACGCCAAACGTCGATCCGTCCGGCCCCATCAACGGATACGACCCGTCGATCTGCGAGATCATCAACCCACGCTCGTCGCAGAACCGCTTGAGCGCGCGCGGATTCGATTGGAGCGAAATGCCCGGTTCATAGCCCATGGCCTGAATGAAATATTGGCCATGAATGGCGGCAAATTCCAAATGCTTCAGCCCATACTTGACCGCCGTTTCCGCCGCCTGCTTAAAACTGCCGCTCAGGGGACGCCAATTGTCCGTGTGCATGCCCAATTCGATCATGTCCGTTTCCTCCCGCGATGTGGTATTGATTTCTATACATTGCGCACTCGCTATCCTATCACCGAAACCGGATTTCAGACAAGGTGCATTTCCATGCCGGTGGTTCACACCGAAGGTGTGACCGATAGTAGCCGGGGGTTGAGTCTTCGATACCCCCGGATAAGATTCCATGAAAAAATGCACCCCGGAGGGGTGCCAGATTAAATTGTCTGCCTTATGTACGAACACCGTTCTCTTAATCAGCGCAACACCTTCTTTGATCCTCACCCCGTACTTCTCTATACTATTTTACGCCCTCTGTTTTAAGGGAATGCAAGCTTATTTTGCATCAGGGCGATCACTGAGGTGACAGGGATAAAGTGGAATAGATCATGAACGCACCCAAAACGGTCTTGGACTTGGTCGAACGATTCGAGTATCAATACGATACCTACAAACAACCCGTCTACAACGAAACCCAGGTCCGCCGCGAATTCATTGATCCCTTTTTCGAAGCCCTCGGTTGGGATATCAACAACACCAAGGGCTATGCCGAGCAATACAAAGAAGTCATCCACGAAGACAGCATCAGGATCGGAGCCTCAACCCGCGCGCCCGATTACTCCTTCCGCCTCGGCGGACGCCGCCTCTTCTTCCTTGAAGCGAAGAAACCCTCGGTCAACCTCAAAGAAGACCCTTCGCCCGCGTACCAACTGCGGCGCTACGCCTGGACGGCGAAACTCCCGGTTTCCATTCTGACGGACTTCGAGGAGTTCATCGTTTACGATACCCGCGTCAAGCCCGCCCTAAACGATAAATCCTCTACCGCCCGTGTGACCTACATCCCCTACCACGAATATCCAAAACGGTGGGAAGAGATTTACTCGCTTTTTTCGCCCCAGGCGATCCAGAAAGGCGCCCTGGATAAGTACGTCCAATCCTCCGGGAAAAAACGCGGCACCGCCGAAGTGGACGACGCTTTCCTGGCCGAAATCGAGGAATGGCGCGACCTGCTCGCGCGCAATATCGCCCTGCGCAATACCGGCATTACCCAGCGCGAACTCAACGTCGCGGTCCAAACCACCATTGACCGCATTGTGTTCCTGCGCATCTGCGAAGACCGCGCCATCGAAAACTACGGCCAGCTCATGGCCTTGCTCAATGGCGACGATACCTATGCCCGCCTCCGCGTACTGTATGAACGCGCCGACGAACGCTACAACTCCGGCCTGTTCCATTTTCACAAAGAACGCGAACGCGCCGGTGCGCCCGACACGCTCACCCCCGGACTCGCTATCGACGACAAAGCCCTCAAGGCCATCATCAAACGCCTCTACTACCCCGAAAGCCCCTACGAATTCTCCGTCCTCCCCGCCGAAATCCTCGGTCAGGTCTACGAACGTTTCCTCGGCAGCGTCATCCGCCTCACCACGGGCGGCCAAGCCAAAGTCGAACAAAAACCCGAAGTCCGCAAGGCCGGAGGCGTCTACTACACCCCGTCCTATATTGTGGACTACATCGTCAAACACACGGTCGGGAAATTGCTCGAAGGAAAGACCCCGCAGGAAGTGGCGGGTGTCACCGAAACCTGGCGTCCGTCAAAGACCGGACGCCCCCTCGCCATACTCGACCCCGCCTGCGGCTCCGGCTCCTTCCTTCTCGGTGCCTACCAATACCTCCTCGATTGGCATCTCGAATACTACGCCAAAGACCCCGCAAAATGGTCCACCGGAAAAGAACCCCGCATCTACCAGCACCATCGCGGCGGATGGCGGCTCGCCACCTCCGAACGCAAGCGCATCCTCCTCGCCAATATCTACGGCGTAGACATCGACCCCCAGGCCGTCGAAGTCACCAAACTCTCGCTCCTCCTCCGCGTGCTCGAAGGCGAAAACGCCGATACCCTCCAAAAACAATTCGCCCTCTTCCACGAACGCGCCCTCCCCGACCTCGCCAACAACATCAAATGCGGAAACTCCCTCATCGGCCCCGACTTCTACCAAGGCAAACAACTCGACGCCCTCGACGACGAAGAAGCCTACCGCATCAACGCTTTCGACTGGAATACTGAATTCCCTCACATCATGGGTTCCCCAGAAGGCTCAGACAAGGGGTTGCCACCCCTTGTCCCTCACCCTGCCCAAGACAAGGGGTTGCTACCCCTTGTCTGTTGCGGTGGCGGTTTCGACGCCGTCATCGGTAACCCACCCTATGTGCGGCAGGAAGGCTTAGGCGAATTCAAGGACTACTTCCAGCGCCACTACCGCGCTTACACCGGTACCTCGGACCTTTATGTCCCCTTCATCGAGAAGGGTGTATCGCTGCTGCGCGACGGCGGTCTCTTCTCCTACATAGTCGCTAACAAATGGATGCGCGCAAACTACGGTAAGATTCTGCGGCAATGGCTCAAGACACAATGCATCGAGGAAATTGTTGATTTCGGCGATCTGCCAGTCTTCGCAAGCGCCACAACCTATCCATGCATCCTGCGAATCGCCCGGCGCGCCCCTCGCGAAGAGATTGACGCTGTCAATGTGAATTCCCTCGAATTCGTGGACCTCGAGTCGCATGTTTCTGAGTGTCGGTTTCCCATTGCCATTTCGAATTTACAGGACGATGGATGGTCTCTCAACCCGCGTGAACAGCAGGATCTCTTACGAAAAATCCGCGCGAAGGGCGTCCTCCTTGGTGAGTACATCGGAGGCAAAATCTATCGCGGTGTTTTGACCGGTCTCAATGAAGCATTTGTCATTGATGCCCAGACACGAGATCGCCTTATTGCCGAAGACTCCAAGAGTACCGAAATTATTAAACCGTTCCTTGCAGGCCGCGATATAAAACGTTATGTCCCACCAAAGGCAGAAAAGTTTCTTATTCTGATCCCCAGAGGCTGGACCAGATCCCGATATGGTATAAATCGGGATGTTTGGAATTCCTTTCAAAACGAATACCCGGCCATTACACATTATTTGTTGCCATTCGCAGAGGCAGCTCAGAAACGCTGTGACAAAGGTGAGTACTGGTGGGAACTGCGCGCCTGCGATTACTACAGCGAGTTCGAGAAACCGAAAATCCTTTTCCCTGATATTTCCCTCCGTGGCAACTTTACTCTTGACACTGATGGCCACTATCCCGTTAACACGATCTACCTGCTTCCATCGGCTGATCTTTACCTCATGGGAGTCCTGAATTCAGTTTTACTTACGTTTTTCTACAAAGCAAGTTACGCCACGTTCCGTGGGGGATACCTCCGTTTTTTCGAGCAGTATCTCAGGGAACTTCCAATTGTGGAAACACTTGGTAGAACCAAGGCGGCTAACGCCCAGCACGACAAAATGGTTTCCCTTGTGCAGCGGATGCTTGACCTACACAGGCGGCTACAATCGGCGAAAACAGAACACGAACACGGTGTCCTTGAACGCCAAATTGCCGCCACAGACGACGAAATCGACCATCTTGTCTATGAACTCTACGACCTGACGCCCGAAGAAATTGCTATTGTCGAGGAGTCGGGAGAAAAATAATACATAACAGAAATTATCGAAGGTGCGAGACGATGCAAGAGTCTACGGGGAAAATTGACGTTGACACGTCCCAAAACGATAGGTCACACAAAGAGTTAGACAAGGGGTTGCCACCCCTTGCACCCTCAGACAAGGGGTTGCCACCCCTTGTCCCCCACACGACCTCAGACAAGGGGTTGCTACCCCTTGTCCCTGAGGGTGGTCCCTCTGACGAAGGCTTCTATCTCTGGTTTGTTACCTTTGTCACCCATTGCTCACGAGTCTCTGAACGCATGGTCGAGTTTGGCGTCACCGATACCGAGGGCAAGGGGTTACAACCCCTTGTCTTTGATCCTGAGGAGCAAGTTGCCGTTGCCGAGTCCCTGTTTGACACCGCCAAGCGGCATAGATTCGCCTTCGTTGTGCTCAATGTCTTACCTGATCATGTCCATGCCATGATACCCGCAGCCAGCGAAAAGGTCCTGAATGCACGCGTGAGAATACTCAAAGTCTATAGTGCCCAAACGATCAATCAGCGCCGCGGTTCCCCCAAGGGCACCCATGTTTGGGCACAGAAGTTCAACCGCGAAGTAATCGAGTCTGACGAGAGCCTTGTCCGCGTCTATGAATACATCATCGGGAACCACCAAAAACACCTGGAACGCTGGGGGGATCGTTTGATTCATACATGGGACAAGGGGTTGTTACCCCTTGTCAGAGGCCACTGTGTTGATCCTCTTGACATTACCGACCCATACGACAAATAGCCAACAAGAGACAAGGGGTTGCCACCCCTTGTCTACCGTTAGTTAAAAGAGATTCACGCAATGTTGGACGCGGATTTGGCCGCGCTCTATGGAACAAACACCCGTTCCCTTGTCCAAGCAGTGAAACGCAATTTACACCGGTTCCCGGAGGACTTTCTATTCCGGCTGACAGAGGACGAATTTGCATGTTTGAGATCACAATATGTGATCTCAAACACGACTGGACGTGGTGGCCGGAGAACCTTGCCCTATGCCTTCACCGAACACGGAGCGGTCATGCTGGCAAGTGTGTTGAACACCCCCACAGCCATCCAGACAAGTGTGGCCGTCACACCTCCGGTGTGGATTGCGTTGGCGTAGATTTATTCTGCGCTTCTTTCGTTGATGTATCCATTAGCACAGCTTTCTTCTGCGCACAATCCACGAATAGTTTAACCGCGCAGAATCATTCTGCGCCAACCCCTATCCCGGAATTTGCACAAAATGTGCACACACCTATTCTAAAGACAGAAGTGAGTAATGCTTCTGTGCACAGGGAACCACATAGAATCCAAACACCGTGTTTATTTGTCATTGCGAGGAGTCCCCGACGATGCAGTCTCGACATAGTGTCAACTGTGCTTTGCTCCGTGATTGCTTCGTCGAGGACTTCTCGCAATGACAAGTGCGATGGCGGATTGGCGAGATATGCGACGATTTGACCCAAGGGGGAAGACGGATTTCACCGGACGTTTACGGCTATTATCCTTATCTTATTTCTTGAGTTCCTGATTTCCAGATAGAAAACAAACCCAACGACCAGTGGTCTTCTTCTTATATATTTGCCCTGTCAGAGAAGGTATTACGGTGGAGAATCCGGCTCAGGCTTGGCGCACCTCGAATTCAGCCACCACTTCCACGTGCCGGGTATGCGGGAACAAATCCACCGCCTGTAATTGCCTCAACCGGTATACACTCCGCAGCGCCTCCATCTCCCGCGCCAGCATGGCCGGATTGCACGATATATACAGTAGATGGCGCGGATGCAGTTCCAACAGGTATTTCAGCGCTTTTGGATGAAGCCCGGCCCGGGGCGGGTCCACAATCACCGCCGCGCCCGGTTCCAATGGATGATGCCCCGCGCGTTCCCGCAGATACGCCTCCACCGGCGCGGTGATAAACGTCACATTTCGGATTTCATTGTCCTTTGCATTGCGCCGCCCGTCTTCCGTGGCGGACGACACGCTCTCCACCGACCACACATGCTCCACCCAATCCGCACAGCTAAAGGCGATGCTTCCCATGCCGCCGTATAAATCGTAGAGATACTCCGCGCCGGTTCGCTGCACCCAGGCCCGCGCAATGCCGTACAACCGCTCCGTGGCCAGCGGATTCGTCTGAAAAAAACTGAATGGCGAAATCCGAAATTGAAACTTCCGTTCTCCTTCTTCCGAGGGAATGCGCAAGTGTTCCGAAATGTCTGGAACTCCGTACAGTAACTCCAGTTCCTCCGCGAACGCCGCATCCGAAGTCCCCGTCGAGATGCCCCGGTAAATGCTCACCGGATTAAACGCCTTGCGGACCATGTCCACAAACCCCGCCGCGTCAAACGCGCCCGGACGCGTAATCAGCGCTACCATGCGCTCGCCCGTGCGCTTCGCATCCCGCACCAGTAGACATTGCAGAAACCCCTGTTGCGTCCGCGAATCATACGCCCGCAGGCCCGCCTCGCGGTGCCACGCGCGGACCGCGCCGATCAATTCCGCCAGCCCCTCCGGGCCGATCAGGCAATCGTTGATTGCTATCGGAAAAAACCAGCGGCCCTTGCGCTTGAAACCCAGCACCGTTTCCCGGATAAACCCCGGCGGCGGCGCTTCCGGATATTGCATGGGCGCAAACGAAGGATCCACCTTGTTTCGGTAATGCCATTGCACTGGCGACGGCGTCACAGGAATGGCCTCCGCCCATACGGAACCGAACAACGTCCGCAGTGCCTCCTCTTTTAGGAGAAGCTGCTCCGCATAGGGTATCTGCTGGGTTTGACACCCTCCGCATTCCCCAAAATGCGGGCATACTGCCTCATTTTCCTTATTACTCGGGCCGATCAAGCTCACGAATCGCTCCATACCACGAACACGCCGTGCAATTCACCACCATATCGCCGGACAACGCCAACGCGGCTTCCTTCGGATACACTTCCTCCGCCTCATACGCTTCATTCACCGAAAACGACACCGTCACCCCGTCGATTTCCACATAGAAAGCGTCCGCGCCGCACACCGGGCACCGCAAAAACTCTTTTTCCGGTACACTCATAAAGGTTCATTCCCACGTTGATACACCATGAAACAAAACATGCTTGCTGGAATATACCATTTTCCCCACGACCCACACTATTACCTATTGTTCCAAACCTTCGAGTAAACGCATCCCAAAGGCGGCCAAAAGTTATCCCCCTGAGGCTGACAGCATTGTCAAAACAGACATGCCTCAGCCGGGCAAGTTGACTCATGCATATGAATTGTGCATATTTATATGCATGAGAACGACTATCAATATTGACGATACGATACTTATGACAGCGTCCCGCCTGACCGGGGTAACCGAAAAAACAGCCTTGGTTCGGATGGGGCTTGAAGCCTTGATTGCCCGGGCAAGCGCAGCCCGGCTGGCGGCGCTCGGCGGGACCGAGAAACGGTTACGCTCCATCCGGCGCCGCAGAAACACAAGAGCATGATCCTGGCCGACACCTCGGTGTGGGTGGACCATCTCCGGCGCCATAATAAAAGGTTGAGCGAATTTCTCGTGGCCGGCAACGTGGCGTGCCACCCCTTTATAATCGGTGAATTGGCATGCGGGAACCTGCGGAATCGAGCGCGGATTCTAAATCTCCTTCAAGATTTACCCTCGCTGCAAAAAGCGGAAGACAGCGAGGTTCTGTTCTTTATTGAGCAACACCGCTTGATGCAGCGAGGATTGGGGCTGATCGACATTCATCTGCTTGTATCCACCGCCTTGTCCAATGCCTGTCTCTGGACTCTTGATATACGCCTGCGCCAAGCGGCCGAGGAACTTGGCGTAAACATGCCCTGAGAAGCCAATGCCAGACAACTTGACGTATCCGTGTCCAGGGATTACGATGGGCGGTGGAGGCTTTGGAAACTATGGAACTGTCTCGGGAGTCCATGCGCGCCGCAATGCCCGCGCGGCCGGAAGAAGGGCACAAGGGAACCTTTGGTCATCTATTGGTACTGGCGGGGTCGCGCGGATTCACCGGGGCGGCCAAGTTGGTGTGTGAAGCAGCAGGCCGTTCCGGCGTGGGCCTGGTTACCGCGGGAATTCCCTATCCGCTCGCGGATATTCTAGCCACTTCGCTGACCGAAGCCATGACCCTGCGGCTACCCGCCACGAAGGAAGAAACTTTCGCCCCCGCCGCTGTGGATCCCGCCCTCAAGTTTGTGCAGGACAAAGACGCGGTGGTGTTGGGGCCGGGGTTGTCGCGGCATCCCGGCACGGAAGCCTTCGTCCACGGGTTTGTGTTGCACTGTCCGGTTCCGCTGGTGATAGATGCGGATGGCCTCAATGCCCTCAGCGAACAGCGTACCGTGATGAGTAAAATCCCGGTTCCGTGCATTCTTACGCCGCACCCAGGGGAGATGGCGCGCCTTCTCGATACCAGTTCAAAAAAAGTACAGTCGGACCGCGAGGCCACCGTAAAACAATTGGCGAAAACAAGCGGCTGCGTGGTGGCGCTGAAGGGGCACCGCACCCTGATTGCCGGCCCCGAGGGGCAATTCGCAATCAACACCACCGGCAACAATGGATTGGGTACGGGCGGCACAGGCGATGTACTCGCGGGATTGCTCGGCGGATTGCTCGCCCAGGGAATGTCCGCCTTCGAAGCCGCATGCCTCGGTGTGTATCTTCACGGATTGGCCGGTGATATCGCGGCGGAACGTTTCACCCGGCGCGGCATGATCGCCAGCGATGTGATCCACGCGATTCCGGACGCTTGGCACACGCTGGAGAGTTGATGCCGTGGAAACCGTGCGCGATATCGGAGAATTCGGGTTAATCAGCCGCGTGGCCCGCCTGCTGCCGGGAAATGATGCAACCCTTGTGGGTATTGGCGACGATTGCGCGGTGCTTAAGATCGGCCAAGCCTTGACATTGGTGTCGTGCGATGCCGCCATCGAAGACGTACATTTCAGGCGCAGCCTTGCCGCTCCCGAAGACATTGGCTGGAAAGCGATGGCCTCCGCGATCAGCGATATCGCCGCGATGGGCGGCCAACCGCGCTTTGCTTTAATCACGCTGGCGTGCCCAGGGAATACCGAAACCGAATTTGTGAACCGGCTGTATTATGGTTTTTCGACGGTGGCCAAACGTTACGGTGTGGCGATTGTGGGCGGCGACACCACACGCTCCCCGTCGGGCATCATCATTGATGTCATGGTATTGGGCGAACCGGCGGAAGGCCGGTATCTGCTCCGTAGCGGCGCACAATGCGGCGATGTCCTCGCAGTGACAGGGTATCCGGGTCGTTCCGCTGCCGGGCTTTTGGCGTTGGAGCGCGGACTGGCCGCATGCCCGCTTATTCCGGCACATTTGTTTCCCGTGCCGCGCGTGGAAGAAGGAAAGTGGTTCGCACGGCAACCGGGCGTGCATGCCCTGATCGATCTCAGCGACGGCCTGGTCCAGGATGCCGGGCATATTGCGGAGCAAAGCGGGCTCGGTCTCGACATCGATCCGGAACGTGTGCCCATCGCGCCGGAACTCGACTCCTACAAGGACACCTTGGAAATCGAGCCGCGCGATTTGGCGCTGGGCGGCGGCGAGGATTACGAGCTGATTCTGGCGATAGACCCCAAGCACGCGAACAATATTCAGCAGGCCTTTCAGGAACACTTTTTTCAGCCTATGAGCGTTGTGGGACATTTCACAGAAGCAGCACAAGGGCTGTGTTTAGGGGGAGAACCCATTTCGCCCAGGGGATTCGAGCATTTCCATAAGTGATGCCTGCCTGAAAATACGATTTCCTGATGGTATTTTCAAAATATTTGAGGACGTGCGGTATTTGTGTTGTATGAAAATTCCTGGCTGTTTTATGATTACTAGCTTCGCCTAAATTTCAACAAATATCATCATGCGGTTTATCTTCGTTCCAAATTTATATATCCTCTTGTTCAATAATTCGAAAGCTTGATTAACAGACAAAAAGAGTCTATTCTACTCGTAGCGTAGTTGTAAATCGCAGTTGTAATTCGGGTGGTATGTATATATGTATTTGTGTCACTATACCGGTGGCTAAGTGGAAAATGTGACTTATTGGCATCCATGTTGTGATGCAATATAATTTGTTACTTTTCCACTGAATTTTCATTTGCTTTGTATTTCTTCTATATGTTTGTCGATAACTAAGGGAGAGGAAAAATGATTTGGAATTTCGACTGGAAGTACAGAGGCAAGAGAGCACTTGTTGCTGTTGGCCAGATTCCTTTTGAGTCAAATGGTCGGTATTTTTCAACTCTAGTACCGCTTTGTACGATTGATGGTTATGTTATCTCTGAGCGTAATACGGACTTTCCATCACACGGTGACATTTGGTGGATGGTAACAACACAAACTCGATCTTATGCAGAACCAGGGCGCCTTTTAACTGCCACGCTTGAAGAGGCTGTTGAGCAAGAAAGAGCTGACAAGGCATATTACCAAGTTATTCCAGATAGTTTGGATGCCGTTCGTGAAGATCAGTTTGTGGAAGTACTTGCCGTCGTCTCTGCACAAGTTACCCAAGCTCGGGACATTGTTCTGCAGAGTTTCTCAATGATTATTGACCACCCGCCTTGCGCTATTGTTTATGCTCGTTGGAAGGATTCGTTGTATGGTCCACTATATGCATCCAGTGAATTAGCTTCACCTGGCAGGCATCAATTACATCTTAAACCAGCACGTGATGACAGAATGGTATTTGAACTTCCTCTTCAAAGCGTTCAATCGTATATTCTTGATTTTGATATAAAAGTCTCATGTGACACACGTCCCGTTTACCAGTCTGGGATCTCAATACCAGCTACATATGCTTTAATGCCATCACAAATTTTGAGTCCTCTACTTGAGAGAGCGCGAACTGAGATTTGGAGAACTCCTGGCGAGGTTGTTCGTGAAGTTACACGACGTCTCTTTGATCGTAGACTTATAGTAAAAAAAGAACGACAGAATTTTGTTCGAGCATTTGAAGAAGTAGAGACTATTCTCATGAAGTCTCCCGAACAGTTTACATCTCCCGAAGAGCTGAATATCTTCGAACTCATCAAATGTAACTTAGAAAACATCCAGAAGGAGGCACAGGATCTTGCTGATGATTTAATCGCTTCGGGTTTGATCGATGACAAGGTCGAAGCCGGAATTGACCGACGTGTTAATGAATATATAGAAAAAAATTCTGCGCAATTAAGAGCTAGGATTGAACAACAGGTAGAAGACCGACAAAGGGAGCTTGATAGTCTAGGGACAAGAATGGCTGAGCAGGAGGCCGGAATAGCTGCGTATAGAAAAAGACGGATGGAAGAAGTCGACCAAGAAGTATTTGACAGACGTGCACAGTTGGATGCTAGAGAACGAGAAATTCACGACCAAGCAAAAGACCTTAAGAGGGAAAGGCAAATTGTTGTAGAAACGCTTCAAGAGGTCTCAAAAAAACTTTCCAATGACAAAGACGGTTTGGTTCGGCACTTTCTAACACTGGTACCGCTGCTCCGTGAATTTGATTTTTTGCCAAATATTTCTGCTCGACAGACAACAGATCAGAAAGCAGAACCGTCTAAAGAAACTGCGTTTACACCAAAATTAACACTATCACCTTTTATTCATCGTTCATCTGTGGAAGATAGATGTCCCGTTGATGAAATTGCTTTCTTTGAACGATTCCTTAAGTATGTTAAGGATTCTGGCTTTTGGCACCGCCGGATTGATCTCGTCAGCATGCACTTAAGTTGCAAGTGTAATGATCTTACAATTCTCGGGGGGCAACCCGGAACAGGAAAATCATCACTACCTCGCTTGTATTCTGAGGCGATGATGGGTGATGATTTAGGTACGGGTGACCGATATTTGCACCTAGGAGTCAGTCCTTCGTGGGTTGATGGGAGGGATCTTCTCGGTTTTGTAAATGCATTTGAGCGAAGTTTTCAGCCTTCTGAATCAGGACTTTACACCCATCTTGTAAATGCATATGAAGAGGATAGAACACAAGGTGGCAACAGTGGTGTTTGGTTAATTTGCCTTGATGAAATGAACCTTGCCCAGGTGGAGCATTATTTCGGTGCATTCATACAGGCGTTAGAGCGTCCGTTGGGACAAAGGTGTATTTCATGTTTTGCGCCGGAGTGCGTTTCACCAGATAACTCGTTTCACAGATGGGCAACTTTATATCTTGGACCGAACATACGTTTTGTCGGTACCATAAATTTTGACGAAACTACAAGACAATTGAGTCAAAGGCTTCTTGACCGTGCAAACCTAATTCGTTTACGCCCTCCGCGGACAGATCCGGAGTCTCCTGCGGCTATGGCTAATCAAAAACCTGCAGGAATACCTGTAAATATATTTTCACTAAACGAATGGCGTAAGTTTGGTGAGAGAGTTCCACCAGAGATTGGGAAAATCCTTGATGAACTGGAAGAACCTCTACTCAAACTGGGTTGTGCCTTAAATCCACGTAGAACCCGTTCTATAGCAAGTTTCATTGCCAATGCCCCAGGAGAACTTTGTTCGCCGCAAGAGGCATTAGACCTGCAAGTTGCTCAACGCCTATTACCACGAATACGAGGACTCTTTAAGACGGGTGCTCAACAACATTTTGACAAACTTCGTCTTATTCTCGAAGCACGTGGCGGGTTTTCTGAATCCCTTGCAGTTATGCGAGAAATCGCTGAAGAAGGATTGGTAAATATAACAGCTTTTGATGTGGAGGAACTTTAAGGCGTGCCACGTCTAGTTTTGACAAGGAATGGCCAAGAGATTTCGTCTATCAACTTTGGTGAAGGGATTCCGAACCATTCTTCACCACTGATCGTTTATGAGCACATGGTTTACGGCTTCTCTTTATTAAACAAAGAACCAGAATATCAGTATGCGTTATGGACAGGTGATATTTGCCTAGAAACAGATGAGCAAGGTGAGCCTCTAGATCAAGCTTTAAGCATAGGCAGGTCATTTGGCGCTAATATCATCTGGCAAGACGGGCGCTATTTTGATGGTGCACGTGGACGTGTCCAAATCCGACTTTCGGCAGCAAAGACATCCGAAGATCATGACATTGTGACTTGGAATGATCGTCTTCTATGGCCAGTGTATGTAGTCTCCACGAAGCTAACTGAAGAAGCCTTTGAGACGATGTGTGAAGAATTGCGACGTCTTGCAGGTGGACTGCTATTTGATCTCATTTCAAAGGCAACTTTAGGATTAGCTACAGGTCAAAGCGAGAAAAAGCCTGTATGGCATTACTCTAGTCAGTTAGAGTTGCGCTTACTGGAAAGACTTTGGGAAAAATTCTCCCGTGCCTTATATGAAGTCTTCAGAGAACCATGGACTAAGCTCGCGCCTGAGTCGCGTATAGCTTTGTGTTATGGGAGTGAGAAATTTGATCTGCGCGCAGTTACAGCCTTGGCTATATGCGGTACGGATCCCATGAAAAAAGAAACTATTAAGCCATTTCGTGCTAATAGAACGATTCTTACTGAAAATCTTCAGATAACAGAACACGAAGTCATAATTGGTTTTCTTTATTTTCTGCTTGAACGTCTTCAAGATTGTCGCATGAATGTAAAAAAACATGTCGCTGCTATTGAAGAGGATCGTCCTTACAGGCAACTGCCTTCTGGTGCAGGAGCTTCTCTTTACGATACGGTTGACGTTCCCAAGCTGCGTAAGCTTGAGCGAGCTAAAGGAAGGGCCGATATTCTTGAGGGCCAGATACGTGCAGCTCTAACAACTGATTGTTTGCGTGGAGTTCGCCCAAGATTCGCTTACCCCGACACCCCAGTGTTTCGTAATATTGAGAGTTACTACCGTCTTAGCGCAATTATGCATGAATACTTAAACTCTGCGCTTATAGTATTAGACGAAGGAGACGAAGAACGCCTCAAATCCACTAGCCGGTTGTACGAGCAATGGGTTTTCCTTCAGTTAGCCGCTGCTTTCAAGCGAGTGGGCCTCACATGTGTATCTAGGGATGGGATGCTCAATCGCGTACGACGCTATCGCTATACACTCGATATTGACAGGGGGGCAAGTCTAACATTTGCTGCAAAAGATGGGTGGCTCATCGTAGTAAGATTTGAACCCTGGATTCTGCCAAAAGCTGTAGCAGAACAACGACGAGACACTGTGTACCGTTCGTCTCAACAGATTGCTTGGAGCCCTGACATTCTAATTGAGTTTTCTGCGAAGGAACTTGACGGAAAAAGATCAGGACTCTGTGTTGTTTATGCCGTCGTCGTTGATGCTAAATATACAACTCATGTTGGCAGAAATCATAGAAAGACCATTGGAAAATACTTTGATATTCGATCAACCTTGACTAACCGGCAGATAGTGCGACAAGTCTGGGTAGCGGCTCCCTGCCATGAGGTCGATCATGAAATCAGGATGTGGGACACAGAGCTTGCCTGGAGTGACGATGGGCCAACGTGCCAAAAAGATGAACAAGTTGGTGGTATATTGACGATGGCACCTGATGCGTCTGCGTCGATTGTGGAAGGAGGTTGGCTTGCAGAACCAGTTGATGTTGCAGTTAGATTTGTTATAGGGCTCCTTAATTACGTTGGAGTACCTTACTCGATGCCAGCCAAAGGGCGCGACGCATAATTGCCTTTCCCTATCGTACCTTGGAAAACAAATGTTAATATATTGTTTCTCGTGACGGCTACATGTAGCAGTAAAGTGAAGAAAATTTCAAAACAATGGGAAAATCGGTTGAATAAGCGTATCATGCCCCGCTATTCCGCATATACCATTCGACGGTGTGTTTCAGTCCTTCCTCAAAAGGCGTTTTAGCCTTGAAGCCGAAACAGCGTTCCGCTTTGCTGGTATCCAGGCACCGCCTGGGCTGCCCGTTCGGCTTGGTGGTATCCCAGACGATCCTGCCGGAGAATCCACAGAATCGCGCGATGAGATGCGCAAGGTCTTTAATGGAGATTTCCATACCGGAACCCAGATTCACCGGTTCCGGATCATTATAGAATTCAGACGCCAGCACAAGGCCTTCCGCCGCATCGTCCATATACAAAAATTCGCGCGTTGCGGAACCATTGCCCCAACAAACGATTTCGGCCGATCCCTCGCGCAACGCATCCACGCATTTCTTGATCAGCGCCGGGATCACATGTGAATTCGAGGGATTAAAATTATCCCCCGGCCCATACAAATTCACCGGCAAAAGATTGATGGCGTTATAGCCGTACTGTTGCCGGTAGGCCTGTGCCTGTACGATCAACATTTTTTTGGCAAGGCCATATGGCGCATTGGTTTCTTCCGGATATCCATTCCAGAGGTCTTCCTCTTTGAACGGCACGGGGGTGAATTTCGGATACGAACAAATGGTGCCGGCCGCCACAAATTTCTCGACGCCCGCGCGGCGCGCTTCTTCCATCAATTGCACGCCCATGATGATGTTGTCATAGAAGTACGTGCCGGGATTCGCCATATTGCCGCCGATACCGCCGACCACCGCCGCGAGATGGATAATCAGGTTTGGACGCGTTTCCGCCAGCAGACGGCGTATTGCGGCGATATCACGGAGATCGCAGTCCTTGGATCTCGGCACAAAAATGTTTTTACATCCTTTCGCGCGGATTTTTTCCGTCACGCATCTGCCTACAAAACCTGCGCCGCCGGTTACCACCACACGCCGGTCTTCCCAGAATGTACTCATGACCTGCCTCCTTCACCACGTAATGGACTTGCCCGTGGCCTTTTCCCGCTCGGCCTGCTTCAGGTCGCTGTCCACCATCAAGCGGGCCAACTCACGGAAACTTACCTTGGGCTGCCATCCCAGCACCTTTTTCGCCTTGCCGGGATCGCCAATCAACACGTCCACTTCCGTTGGGCGGTAGTACCGCGGATCAATTTCCACATACTCCTCCCAATTCAAACCCAAATAGGAAAAAACTTCTTCAATAAACTCGCGCACCGAATGCGTCTCGCCCGTGGCAATCACATAATCATCGGGGCGATCCTGTTGCAATATCAGCCACATGGCCTCGACATAATCCTTCGCATACCCCCAGTCCCGCTTTGCATCGAGGTTGCCCAGATACAGCTTGTCCTGTAATCCCAGCTTGATGCGGGTGGCCGCGCGCGTGATCTTGCGCGTCACAAAGGTTTCGCCGCGCCGGGGGGATTCGTGATTGAACAAAATGCCGTTACAGGCAAACATATCGTAGGCCTCCCGGTAATTCACCGTGGCCCAATACGCGAACACCTTGGCCGCCCCATAGGGACTGCGCGGATAAAACGGCGTCTTTTCCGTCTGCGGTATTTCCATCACCTTACCGTACATCTCACTGCTCGATGCCTGATAAAAGCGTGCCTTGACCCCGCAATGGCGGATGGCTTCCAGCAGCCGAATCGCGCCCAAGCCCACCACGTCCGAGGTGTATTCGGGCACGTCAAAACTGACCCGTACATGGCTCTGCGCGCCCAGGTTGTAGATTTCGTCCGGTTGGATCCGGTTAATGATAGTGCTCAGGCACGCCGAGTCCGAGAGATCACCGTAAATGAGATTCATCCGCCGCTTGGGCACATGCGGATCTTCATAGACATGATCAATGCGGCCCGTATTGAACGAACTCGACCGCCGGATGATCCCGTGGACCTCATACCCTTTTTCCAGCAGCAGGTCCGCGAGATACGAACCATCCTGCCCCGTGATGCCGGTAATCAGCGCTTTTTTCATAGGCCCTCCTTCATTTCTGCTTGGTTAACGGACCTTGTGGGTTATTCGGCCCCTTCCACGGAATACTTCTTGAGGCCGAGCAACTGACACGCACATAAAATCAAAAACATGGGGTTATTGTAAATATACCGCCGCCACATGCGGCGGGGTTCCACGATCAGGCGGAACAACCACTCGAGGCCGCGCCGCTGCATCCATTTCGGCGCCTGTTTCACCGTGCCGGTGTGGAAATCGAACGCGGCTCCCACGCCAAGCATCACCGGGGCGGTAATCCGGCCCGCGTGCCGCCCCATCCACAATTCCTGCTTGGGCGCGCCCAGCCCCACCCACACCAAGTCCGCGCCGCTCTCATTAATCATCTTTACCTCGGCGGCATCCTCTTCCGGCGAGAGCGCGCGGAACGGCGGCGAATAGCACCCCACCACCTGCAAGCCGGGAAAGCGCGCGGTCAGCGTATCCCGCAGTTTTTCCGGCACGCCTTCCTTGCCGCCATAGAAATAATGTTTCCAGCCCCGCGGCAGGCCGTATTCGCAGGCCAGCAGCATCAGGTCCGGGCCATACACCCGTTCGCGCTGTGGAAACCCGCGCCAAGTCTGCATCCAGCCGAGGGGGCGCCCGTCCGGCGTCACCATGGCCGCCTGGTTGTGAATGCGCCGGTATTCTTCATCCGATTGGCACATCATGACCGTATGCACATTGCTCACGCACACGTAATGGCGTCCGCCTTCGGCGATAAAGTGTTCAAGCGCCTCGACGGCCCCAGACAGCACAATATTGTTCACCCCCACGCCAAGGATATTGACCTTTTTCAACACGGTTTGCTCCTCATGGGTTCATCACCCCTTTTTCGCCAGCGCCACCGCCTTATTATACACATCCATCAAGCGCTTAAAATGCACTTCTTCGTGAAATTCGCGGCGGGCGTGTTCATGCGCCGCATGCCCCATCCGCCCCGCCCGTGCGGCATCGTTCCAGAGCCGCTGAATCTTTTCCGCAAGGTCCGCCGGATTGCCTGCTTCAAACAGGAAGCCCGTTTCGCCGTCCTTTATCAACTCCGGCAAGGCGCCCATGCGCGACGCGATCACCGGAATGCCGTTCGCCATGGCTTCGGCGGCCACCAGGCCGAAGGTCTCATGCCACACACTCGGCACGAGCACCGCGCGGGCGCGGCGGTAAAAATCCGGCAAACCCGCCTTGTCCAGCATGCCCGCGAATTCCACATTCCTGGGCGCGGCGGCCTTCATCGTGTCATACAGCGGCCCCACGCCGCCGATTCGGAAAGGAATGTCCGGCAATCGCGCCGCGGCCGCCAGCACCGTATCCACGCCTTTTTCCTCGCTGATGCGGCCCGTGAATGCCATGTATTCGCCTTGACCGGCATCCGCCCCGGAATCCGGAATCGCCACCGTGTTATAGACGACATCAATTCGGCCGTCAGGATATCCTTGCGCCACCAGCCACTGTTTCAAGAAATCGCTAATCGCAATAAAACGGGTGACGTTATTTTTGAACAGGCCGAAACGGCGCGTCATCATCCCGCGCACCGCATACGCCATGCTCTCAAGCCGGTTTCCCCGGCAGTTCTTGAGCATGCACCAATACTCCCGTCCATCCAGGCACCGTTCGCACACGTGCCCCGACTGAAAATGCACGCCAATCGGGCAAACGAGCCGGAAATTGTGGCAGGTCATCACCACCGGCACGCCGGCGTTGCGGCAGGCCACCAATACCGAGGGCGAGAGCAACGGGAACAGGTTGTGAACGTGCACAACATCCGGGCGCTCCGCCGCCAGTACCTGGGCCATCTCCCGTCCGGAGGCCGGCGAATAGACACCGGTGAACACCGCCTGAAGTTTTTGGAGGAAGGTGTCTTGTATGTCCCGGCTGGCCTTTTCAAACGAGGCCGCGTCCACGCCGTGCGCGCGCAACAGGCGCAGCGTTTCCTCAAACACCGCGTCCTCCCCGCCCCGGTAGCGGTAGCGGTTATGCGCTTGCAGCACTTTCATGCGTTGCGTTCCATGCCGCCTCATGTCTTGGCGAACAGATCGCGTTCAGAACGAAATTCCAATTCTGCGAGAAAACGCCGCTGGGGAAACACCCGGGGGGCCATGAGCGCGAAGGCCGTGCGCACATACCCCAGCGCGCGCCACAGCAAGCACTGGGCGTCAAGCGCCGCGGCGGCATCGCCTTTGAGCCGCGCCGCGAGAAGTTTTGGCACATTCACGAGCAGGGCCTGGCCGAGGCGCGCCACGGCACCGGCGGCCAGGCACGCCTTTCCGCGCTTGATGTCAAAACGCGCGAATTGGTTGCCCCATCTCAGCGAGACCCAGCGAAAATAGGCGGGTTCCAGACGGTAGCGGGGGATCATATGCGCCACCATGGCCTTCGGCGCGGTCCAGACCTCGAACCCCGCCGCCCGCGCGCGGTGGATCAGGTCCGCATCCTCTCCGCTGCTGGTGAGGCGGGTGTCGAAAACTCCCACGGTCTCGAAAATTTTTTTGGCGATCAGCAGATTCCCCGTGGTGGGGAGGTCTTTTCCCGTCAGTTTTTCCGGCTGCGGCGGATAGAGATTCTCGCCGAGCACGGAGCGGCACACCGGCCCCAACCGTGACAGAAGGTCTTCCGGCACATCGAGTTTTCGCGCGCCTCCGGCGATCAGCGCGGATTTTTCCGCCGCCACCGCCATCAACTGCTTGATCCAGTCGGACGCCGCGAGTTGATCGTCATCGAAAAAAACAATCCACTGCCCCCGTGCTTCATTGACCCCGCGGTTCCGCGCCACCGCAATGCCCGCTTTGCTGTCCTCCCGGACATACCGCACCGGCAGGACGCTATTCCGGGCCAGTTCCTCGACCACGTCCCGCGTGGAATCCGTGGACCCGTCATCCACCACCACCACTTCCGTCTCGAAATCTTCGGGTGCCTGCCCTATCACGGTTTCCAGCGCGCGGCGCAGGCTGTCCGCGCGGTTCAAGGTGCAGATTACAACACTCAGGGACTCCGGGGTCATGCAGGCGATTCCGCGGCGGGCGGTTCCGGCGCTTTCACAAAGGCCAGATACACCAAAATGATCATGGCGAAAAATGAAAGCATACTTCGTTGAATCGGCGCGGACTCGAGAACGCCGTCCAACGCGCAAAAGAGCAGCAGGGACGCGAAAAAGTAATAGGCGATATCGCCGGTGCGCCGGTAATACCGTATGGCGCGCTGGATGCCGGCAATGAACACCAGCACCAGGGTCACCATGCCCACGGGGCCCGACTCGAGGAGGGTGTCAAAATAGGAATTATGCGCGTGCGAGATGGGCCAACCCTGTTCTTCAATGACTTCCATCGAGCGGTCATGGTTCCAGAATCCGGCATATCCATACCCCAAAAATGGCCTTTCGTTATAAAAACCGGTTAGTTGTTTCCAGAGCGCGGTCCGGCCCGTCAACGTGCTGAATGATTCACGTTCGCCGCCCCGCCGGAACGTCACGCCTTCCGGCGCTTTCGTAAAGAAAGGCGTGCCCACCAGGAAGAACAAGGCCACCAGCCCGAGAAAACAGGCCACCAGCGCCACTTTCCGGGGTTTGTCCTGCGCAAGCCCATATAAAAATAGCAATACGGCGATAACACTGGCGGCCGCCGTACGGGATTTGGTGAGATAGAGGACCCCAAACGACGCAAGCAAAAGGATCAAGAGTGTCCGCCGGCGCCGCCGGGCTTGTTTCCAAAAAGCGAAGAGGGCCAGAAACAGGATAGCGCAATTGATGCCCTGCATATTGGGATGCAGCGTTCCCGCAAAACGGAAATACGAACGCCAGGGGTAAAAGGTTTTTCCATAGATTTCGGCCCCAATGCCGATGCCTATATACAGTATGGGCGCCACCAGCGCCAGCAGCAAGACATGACGCGGGTTCATGGTCCCCGCCGCGCCCGCCGCGCCCAGGATCAACAGGTAAAACAAAATCAGCCGCCGCAAGGTCAGCATGGGTTCGTCCGCCCAAAGAAGACTGAGCGTGCACCATCCCGCGAAGAACAACAGCAGCGTTCCGAACGAATCAAGGGTGGCATAGTCCTTTCGCTGCCGGGTCAATAACACGACGAGGCCGAACAAGCCCAGCGCCACACCCGCGCCTTGACGCCACGCGCGGGGCTGGAACAGCGCGTTGATGTTTTCATATTCATCCAGCGACGTGGCGGTCATCATCAGTTGAAACATCTCCGGCGCCTTGTAGTCATGTTCGATGATAAAAAAGGCCGCCGTGAAAAAGAGCAGCAGTATCCACGGCACCCGCCCCGCGTTGTTCGCATGCCCCGTCGGGGCCATGGCCAAATCCGTTGTTCCCATGGTCAGTCTCCCGTGCGTTAATCCGACTTATAGTGTATCACGTTGCGCCTCCAAAACGCGGATATGTTTGGCATACGCCACCCGCGTGTAGAGGCACGCCGCGATGTTTCCGGCCAGCAGGCCGCACGCCACGCCCATGGGCCCGCCCGCGTATACGAACCAAAGCCCCAGGGTCAGCATCACCGCCAATGACAACAGCAAACTTTTGAACGAAACATCGGGGCGTTCCACCGCGTTCAACCCGAAGTTGGACGGCACCGTGAGCGCCCATACGAGCTGCCCCGCCGCCAGCGTCCCAACCACCCATCCATTTCCGGCATACTGCCGCCCATACAAGAGTACCAGAAACCAGTCGCCAAGAAGAAACATGAACGCCGCGAATACCGCCATGGCGAGCAAGAAGAAGGTGTTGGCCAGCGAAACGATCCGGCGCAATTCCGCCGGGCCGCCCTGCGCATAGGCATGGGCGGTTCTGGGCCCCAGAAAGTTGCCCAGGCCAATAATAAAGGGGTTGGCAAAAAATACCACCCCGGTGCAGGCCCCGAAAACGCCATTGGCGGCGGTGCCGTGAAACGCCGCCAGCAGCCAGGGGTAGAGCTGGTTTGCGGCGATAAAGGCCAGATTATAGGCAAAAAACCACTTGGAAAACCCCCAATTCATCTTGAAATGCGGCAGGGCCTCGCTCAGCCTGGGGCGGATGTGCCCGCGCATGGTCCACAGCCAAAGCCCGCCCGCCCCCGCGCAGACCGCGCCGATGACCGCATAAGCGTTCCGGGAAGAAATCCATCCCATCGCCGTCAGGCCCAGCAGGCCGCCCACCTGAAGAACAAACACGGCGGAATCCAGAATTAACACGGCCTTGGTCCGCAACCCGGCAAAACACACCTGGCGGGCATAATCCTTGAGCAGGATGAAGCCGATGAGGGCCGCCAGCACTCCTATCACGGGCGCGAGTCCTTCCGGCTTTCCCGTTAGCGCGAAACCGGCAAACAAGCCCGCCAATACCACGATGATGCCCCCGGAAAGCACCCATTGGTGAATCAGGGTGCTCCCGGTATACCGGGCGCGTGCCTCCTCTTCCATGCGGGGGGAGAACACCGTGTACGCGGCGGTAATGAGTGAAATCTGCGTGTTGGTGGCGATAACGACCATGCTGAAGGCCAGCATATAGAGGCCGAATTCGTCTTTCAGGCACGCCCGGCCCACAATGATGCTCGAGAGGAAATTCGCCGCGCTGACAATCCCCTGATCGAGAATCGTCAGGGCCGCCTTGCCCGTGGCGGCGGCATACACCTTGCCCAGCATCGAGCGGGGTGTGCTCAAGCGCCCTCCGTGCCGCCGGACACCGGGGCCGGCCGCTCCGGAAGTTCGCATTCTATGCGTATATTCCCAGGCTGATAGGCATCCTCCTCGGGCGTATTCCGGAATTTCACCACCCGTGCCGGATTCCCCACCACCACCGCCCAGCTTGGCACATTTTTATGCACCACGGCCCCTGCCCCGATGATCGCGCCGCGCCCTATCGTCACACCGGGTAAGATAGTGGAATTTGCGAAAAGGACTATATCGTCGCCAAGGTGGACCGGTTTATCCGGACGTTTCCCCTGAATCTGCATCGGCATGTCCGTGCGCCCCACCTCCCGGCTGTAGGCGGTGACGAATACATTAAATGAGGTGGAGAAATAATCGCCGATGAAAATCTCGCCGATGAGTTTCACATTTTCACCGAATCCGGAATGATTCCCGATATGTATCTTGTTGCCCAGCCCGAAATCCACCATCCGGTCCACAAACAAGGGCCATCCACATTCCGCGAACAGATAGCGGCAGGGAACCGCGCGCAAGGCATTCCAGAATTTTCCGCCCACCCACGTATTGCGCGGCAAATACCGCGAAAAAAAATAATAGAAGCAATAGCAGAACACACGAATAAGTTTTCGCTTCATGTCAACGTTCCACTTTACCGTTGTCCCTTGCTATCCGCCATAGAATCCGGCCAGTTTCTTCAGCCGGCGTTTCCAGGGCCGCAAGTACCGTTTCAAATAGCCCTTCAGCGTTTCATGCGCGCCAATCGCGTCCAATGCGTTGCCTGCGCCCCCTCCGCCCTGTTTGCGCGCCCAGCCCCATTGCCCGGTGATTCGGAAATCGCCATAGCCCGGATGCTGTTTCACCAGCACATCATACACCTTCAAAATGTGGGGTTGTTCGCGTTCCGCGGCGCTCAGTTTCGCCGCCCACTCTTCCTGCGCGAACTCACTCGAACCAATTGTCCAAAACAAATCATCAAACAACAGCCAGCCGCCCGGTTTGAGCAGTTTGTCGGCGAGAAAGAAGGCACAGGCGTCCGGCTCGAATAAATGCGCGCCGTCCACAAAACAAAAATCGAGACAGGGCGTGCACAGGCCGTCCTCGCTGTGTTCCTCGATCATGCGGAGCAGGGCCCAGGTGTAGGAATTCGGTTCGTAGACCGGCGTTACGATGGATTCAAGGCCCGCCCGTTTCAACAGGGTTTCGACATTGGGTTCGCGCTCCTTGGCGGAGGTCCGGTCAATGGACATGAGCCGCCCGCCGGTTTCCTGCAACGCGGCGCCAATATAGCAGCTTCCCACGCCATGGCCGATCCCCAGTTCGAGGCATTCCCGGACGCCGCTTGCGCGGACGAAGTCGTAGATCATCTTCCCCTGTTCTTCCGACATGAACGGAACCCCCTTAATCACGTCCCGAACCTGTTCAAATTCCATGCTCGCTTATTCCTTATCCTGCCTGCCGTTTATGCGCTGGGACCCTAGGCTTGCTTCTCCATGCCGGCATTGCCTTAAAACTATAATTGCCCCGCGCGTTAAAACGCGAAGCAATTCGTTTCGTACGGAGTTAACACGCGCGCGGCCGCGTCTTGATTACAGGCGGCTGTAAATGAAGTAGGGAATGTAGTCGCGGCGCTTGTTAAACAAGACGCCCAACACCTTGCCTTTGTGGATGGAAATCTGTTCTATCCAGCGCTTGGCCACCTGCCAGCGCGTGCCGCCCGCGTTAATCACCAACACCATGCCATCGGTCAACGGGGCCAGCATGACCGCGTCCGAGGAGCGGTCCAGGGCCGGAGCGGCAATGAGGATCATGTCAAAACGCTGACGCAACGCATCGAACACATTGGCCAAGAGAGGCGAGGAGAGGATGGAGGTGAGGGTGCCGCCGCCGCCCGTCATATGGCTTATGAACAAGGAGCTGCCCGCCACGGGTTGGAGGGACTCTTCCCGGAGCGCCCCGTCCTGCGCCATGGCTTCCCAGCCATCCGCGCCCGCCGCGCCCAGTTGCCGCAGGATGGGCGAGGTTTCCGCGGCTATCAGCAGTATCCGCCGGTTTAAGCGGGAGGCGGCCAGTTTGGCCGTTTCGCAGAGCAGCCTCGCGCTGTCATCCCCTTGCTGGCCGCCCGCAAAGGCGATCACCGCGCACCGCCGTTCTTCCATCAAGGTTTCCAAGCGCTGATACAGCGAGACCAGCTTGTCCATCATGCCTTTGGGCAGCGGTTTGCCCGGCAGGCTCTGCGTGTTGGCTTTGCTGGCCGAATCGAGGGCTTCATAAATCTTAGTCATGGGTTGCTCCTATCCGAAACGGGGTTGCTGGATTCCGGCGCCGGCATACCCGCGCCTTCCACGTTCATGGGTAAGTCCGCCTTTATTGGGAAAACGAGGGTATCCCCCTCGACAATCTTATTGGGGTCCGAAATTTGCGGATTCAGCCGTTGCACTTCCTGAATCAGCGCATCGCTGCTCCGCCCATACACTTGCGCCACCAGCTTGCTGAGGCTGTCGCCTTTCACCACCACCCGGCGGGTGTTTTCAGCATTGGCGGGCGCCACCACTCCATCCGAAACAGGTTTCGGGGATTCCTTCGTGATGGAAACGGGGACAGGTTCAACGGCCATCTTTGGGGGTTCGATTAGCGCTTTCGTGGCTTCAGTCACCACTTTTTGGGAATCCACCGTGGTGTCGGGGATTGCCTCCACTTTCGCCAGCACCCTGGGGGGTTCAACCGCCCCTTTCGGGGTTTCCGCCGGTGGCTTTGGAGGCTCCGTCACTACTTCCGGGGGGGCGGCCGCCGGCTTTGGAGGTTCCACCACTTTGGCCACTTCCACAGGGGCTTCCACAGGAGGCTTCGGAGGTTCCACCGCAGGTTTTGGAGGTTCCACCACTTTGGCTACTGTCACAGGGGCTTCCACAGGAGGCTTCGGAGGTTCCACCGCTTTGGCCGCTTCCACAGGGGCTTCCACAGAAGGCTTCGGAGGTTCCGCCGCTTTGGCCGCTTCCACAGGGGGCTTCGGAGGTTCCACCGCCTCCACCGCCATCTTGGCTGTTTCCGGTATGGAAGGTGTCTTTGCCTCGCCGGCCTTTGGCGGCTCGGGGATGGTTTCGTGCTTCATGCCGGAAGGGGCCGCGATTTCCACCGGTTGAGGTATCGCTTGGAGGCTTGGTTCACCCGCCTGCGCCGCCACAGTTTCTTCCGGCGTGGGAAGGGCGCTTTGCGTATTGGCTTCCGCCGCCACTTCGGCCGCCGGAGGGTTTTCCTTTGGCATTGGCGCGGCGGATTCTCCTATTTTTCCGGAACCGGCGGAGACACCGGTGACTTGTTTCATTTTAGCGAGCGCGATTTTCACGGGATCGGAGGAACCAGGGACGGCCGGCGATGATTTCGGCTCCGCGGCGGATGGGGAAGGCTCCGGTGAAGGTGTGGACGCGTGGGCGATATTCGCCGTGGCGTCAGGTTCCGCGCGCCATGACGCAACACTCATCGTTAACAGATACCCCCCCGCGATCACCACGGCGAGCGCCGCGGCGGCCATGGCGCCCCGCCAAGCCCAACGCGGCACGGGGCGCCGGCTGGGCTTCATTTCCTTCAACACTTCTTTTACGATTTTGGGTTCAATGGTTTCGGCCTGATGGCCATACCCGTTGGCCAGGGCGTTGTCGCACACAATATTCAATATGCGGGGATTCCCCTGTGCCCGTTGTATGATCAGTTTCATCGCAGAACGGGAAAACACTTCCGAACGATTACACCCGGCCAGGGAAAGCCGGTGCTGGATGTATTCCTCGCTTTCGCGGTCCGTAAGCGGCTTGACCCGCGCCCGCACCGCGATGCGCTGGTTCAATTGCCGCATGGAATACGCGCTAAGCTTGTCATCGAGTTCCGGCTGCCCCACCAGGACGATTTGGATCAGTTTGTCCTCCGTGGTCTCAAGATTGGAAAGCATGCGGAGCTTTTCCAGGGTCTCGACGGGCATGTTCTGGGCTTCATCCACGAACAGGGTGACATTCCGGCCCTGCTTGTATTCATGGATCAACGCCCAGTTCAGGCGTTCCAGCATGGCCGGAACGGATAGTTTTTGCTTGGGTTCGTTGCCCAATTCCTTCAGAATCAGGTTCAGCAGGTCTTCGAACGTCAAATCGGGATCGAAAATATAGATCGGACGGATGGCGCTCTTCTCCGTATTCTTGAGATAGGTCCGGAGAATCGTGGTTTTTCCCGTACCCACTTCTCCGGTGAGCGCCACGAAGCCCTTGCGCTGCTCGACGCCATACATCAAGGCGCCAAACGCCTCTTTGTGGCTCGGACTCAGAAAGAGAAAACCAGGATCAGGGGTTATATGAAAAGGCTCTTTCGCAAGTCCGTAAAAGCCTAGGTACATGCCCTGTATTCCTTCTCGGACACAGAAGCAAGCACGGGCACGCCCAGCCGCTTCTCGACGGCCTCGGTCGTGTTGAGCGTATCATCCAGATACTCGCGGACAAAGGCGAAGAAAATTCCGCCGAACAGACCCAGCAGGATGCCCAGGCCCACATTGCGCAGTTTCTTGGGACGCACCGGGGCGAGGGGCTTGGAGGCGGGCTGCACCACGCTCACATTGGAGAATTTCTCAATGTCCATGGCCGCATTAATCTGAGACCGCTGCAGTTGTTCCCGGTACTTTTTATATTCGTCTTCGGCCAAGTCGCGCGCGCGGACCAGTTTCTTGTATTCGATTTCGCGGCTCGCGATCTGCGCCAAATCCGCTTTGTGCTTCTCCACTTCCGCGGCCAGCTTGGCCTGACGGGCCTTGCGGGCTTCGAACTGGGCCTTTTCGTTCTTCCACGTGTGTTCCCAGGCTTCCCGGTTGGCATTCAGGCCGGTGGTGATTTCCGTGCGCACATCCGGCTCTTTGCCGAGGGCGTCCTGAACCAGCTTAATCTGTTCGCGCAATTCCATCAGCGGGCGGTGGGTGTCGGGATACCGCGCGGACATTTCGGCTTCTTTCTCGCGCAAATCCGCCAGCCGTTCCTTCAATTTGTCCGCAATATAATTCGGCATGCCCACGGTTTGGCTCAGCTCCTGGGTCCGGTTGGCGCTTTTCACAATCGCCTCCAGGGTCTTCACTTGGGCTTCCACGCCATCGGTGTCGGCGGTGCAATCGCTCAACTCGCCCGACAACTTCATGATGCCCGCAAGCAGGTTTTCCTTTTGCGCCTCGATGGAGGAAATCCCGTATTGGTTGCGGTAGGCGTCCAGTTCCGCTTCCCGCTGCGTCAAATCCGCTTCCAGTTTTTTCACCTGTTCTTCAAAGAACTGAGGGGACACCTGGGGGGTGTAGACTTCAACATGCTTTTCCAAGTAAAACTGCATCAGCTTGTCCAGTATCACCTGGGCCAGGGCGCCGCCTTTGGATTCGTAGCTGATGCTTACAATATTGGTTTGCTTTTCATAAATTACATTGGTGTCCTTGATGACCCGGCGGACGGCCTCTTCGTAGGGACTGAGCCGATCCATCAATTTGAGCAGTACGAGCCCCTCTTTCACCAAGTCCTGGCCGGTCCGGTAGACGATCTTGAGGATGCCGGGGGCCGGGGGCTCGGGAATGCCCAGATTTTCCCGGCGCATGCCGCGCCGGTCCAGAATCCAGCCTTCACCCACTTCATCCACAATTTTCTTGGCCAAGTCCACGCTGGTGAGTATCGCTACTTCGGACTTCACTTCGCTTGTCCGATCTTGCGCCACACTGACGTACGTTCCCGGCACCGATTGGTCCCCGGGCAGATTTTCCCGGCCCAGCCGCACCAGCAATTGTGCGTCCGACTGGTACACCACCGGAAGCAGGAATGTAACCAGTGTAACGATGGCCACCGTGAGGACAAAGAACACCGCGATTTTCCCCTTGTGACGGAAGATCACATAGAGCACATCGCGCACCGAGCTAAGCAGCATACCGCTGTCCGATTGCATCGTCTCTATTTCTCCTTGCGCGCGTCCGCGCGGTTCAGTCCTAAACTTATTGTCCCTGAACGTTGTTTACACTCGTTGCAGTCCGCCCCACGTCTTTGAAGAACGTCATATTCATGGTCGTGTTCCGCGGAATCACTTGATTTATGTACTGATCCACCCACTGGTCAACGCGGTCAATCGTAATGCGCGGCACGAAAATGACATCGCACGGCTCCAGTAAGAACGGTTCCGTTTCCGCTTTCTTCAACGACCGTTTCAAATTGATGCGCTGGGCAACCTGCTTCCCCTCCCAATTGCGCACCACCACCACCGTCCGCAAACGCGCGCTCTGCTTCAAGGGCCCCCCGGCCATCATCAAAGCGTCCAGGGCCGTCATCCCTTCCAAGAAGGGCATCACCCCAGGCATCCGGACTTCTCCGCCGACAAAGATGCGCTGGCTGTCGTAGGATTTCACCGTCACGTTGATGCTCGGATTTTTCAGCTTGTCCGCATACAATTCTTCCACTTTGGTCTTCACCTGGTCCGGCGTAAGGTTTTTCACCTCGATATCCCCTATCATCTTTAGGGATATCTTGCCGTCCGGGCGGACCATCTGGCTCGTGTTTAAGTCCGGCCAATAGAGAAATTCAAAGTTCAAATTGTCCCCCGCCTGCAGCGTCACCACCGGTTCCGGCGGCGCCGGAAAGTCCGCCCGGTGCGGCGGCGTCGTTACACACCCCCCCGCAAGCACCATCACCGCAACCATTCCCAATACCGCCACAAGCTTATGTCGCATACTGAACGCGCATGATCTCATGTATCGTGGTATCCTGCTGTATACGCCGCCTTCGGATTTGATCAGCGTTTCGCCCCACACAGGACGACTCTTCACCCACCCGAGCGGCCTCCTATCCGTTAACACTTCACTTCCGCTAATGCGTTTATTCTGCCATAAATGGTTTACAACCGCAAGAAAAATTTACAGCCTTTTTATTCTGCATAGGGCTCAATAGGTCTTGTGTATGTATAACCATTTCCATTTCCAGCCAACTTCCACCATTTGCACCATAGCAGAAAATAGGTAAATTGTCAAAACAAATATTTCGTAAACTAATTTCCTCCACCCCTTAAATAGGCACGTGGGAAAGGGCCTTTTCCCGTGGTAAGGCACATTACCCGCATCTCCGCCCAAAACCAGCCCGATTTCACCTGCCAACATTTTTTTGAGGGAAAAGGCCATTTCAAAAAGGCCGCTTAAAACCAGTTGCTTTTGACCAGGATTCTCTCCATACTTAGGAGAGGTATGCCGGAAACATCAACCACGGAGTTCTAGCATTATGCGCCCCTTTGTTTGGATTTTAGCTATAGTGGCTGGGATTTTCACCGTCGAACCCGCATTGGGCTTAACCGTTGAGACAAAAAGTGCCGCCGTCAGACCCTGGCTTAGCGGGGGACATCTGACCACAAACGGGATAATCGCCTTTTACGCCCGCGTGCAGCAAGCCGGGGCTTATCAGGTGACGGTTCGGGCCTATGGGAGCCCGTCGTCGGGGGAATGGCCGTTAATGGTGCTCAGCGTGAATGGTTTTGCACCCAACGGCTACACCTTCGCTCCTGTCGTCGTAAATACCGATAAAGTCAAAGAATATGCCTTTACGGTAAACCTCTCGAAGCATGTGCATCGAATCGGCGTGGCATTCCTGAATGATGCGTGGAAATGGGGGGAGGACCGCAACCTGTATTTGGAGACGATTACCGTGAAAGCCCCGCAAGGGGCGCCGGACCCCGTGCTGGCCACTGAAGCGGAGTGGCAACAGGACGGGCAACGGCGCGAGGAGGATACGGTGAAGGCGGCGGAGGAAAACATCACGAAAGTCCGCACCGGCGAAGGTTCCCTTCAATTGGTGGATGCCCAGGGCACACTCATCGCCAACACGGAACTTTCCCTGGAACTCATCAACCATGATTTCCTCTTTGGGGCCAATCTCTGCGGGTTCGACGCATATAAAAATAAATCCAAGGACGACGCATACAAACTGCGTTTCGCCGAGCTTTTCAATTACGCCACACTGCCGTTTTATTGGCGGTTCATCGAGCCCAAGAAAGGCCAGCCCAATTACATGTCGCAGGATATGATGGTGCAATGGTGCGTGGAACGCCACATCAAAATGAAAGCGCACCCCCTCTTGTACGACCATGAAGCGGGCCGGCCCCTTTGGTCGGCAAGCCAGCCGCCCCAAGAGGTCCAGAAAAAGCATGTCGAAGAGGTGATGCAACGCTATAAAGACCAGATTACCTTCTGGGAAGTGGTCAACGAGCCCGTGAATGCCCCCGGACTTTCCGTGGACCCCGCATTCCGCTGGGCGCGCGAAATCCTCCCCAATGCCCAATTGGTTATCAATGAGTACGGCATCTTTTACGAAGGTTACCCCCAGTTTTATCAGTTTATTGAAAAAACCATTAAAGACGGCATCCCCTTTGATGTCATCGGCATACAGGCCCACGCCCCCGACGACTGGGCCTTCCCGTTGGATGGCGTTCAAATGGTGCTCGACCACTACGCTCCCCTCCAGAAAGCCATCCATATCACCGAATTGACCCCCTGCTCCAATCACAAGCTGGTCCAAGGCTCCCCGTGGCGCGAAATGTGGGATGAAAAGCAGCAAGCCGATTACGCGGAAAAGCTGTACAAGGTATGCTTTGCCCATCCCGCCGTGGGCGCCATCAGTTGGTGGGATTTCACCGATATCAACGCCTGGAAAGCGGACGGCGGGCTGCTGCGCGCCGACATGTCCCCGAAACCGGCGTATGAACGCCTGCATAAACTCATCAAGGAAACCTGGCACACCTCCGCCAAAGGGGCCACAGACGCCAACGGTCTATTCAAATTTTCCGGCTTCTACGGCACCTACACCGTCTCCATCAAGCGCGATGGACGCACCATCGAGACCCAAGTGCACTTCCCGAAAGGCGCCACCGAACCGCTGCAGGTGAAATTTCCCTGACCGGCCATCTCTGGTTATTCTGGCGCATAACCATATCAAAGAGGAACGCCGCCATAGAATGGCTCTGGTGGTTCCTGCGGTCTTGTGGAGTATGCGCTGCCTCCTATCTCGCTTCAATCGCTGCTCTATTGGCAGGCTTGGAGCAGCGATACTTTATTCATCGATAAGGCTCGTATAGGCAGGGCCGCCCGCCGCCACATATCCGCCGCTGGCCCCGGATTCGGATGCGCTCACCCAGAACGAATACCATTCCCCGTTTTTCAGCGAGAACTGAATCCGTACGAGGTGTCCCGCCACCGCCGATAGATCGGAAACACCTTTCCATTGGAGGCGTGTTGCGGTGGAATCGCCGGAGGCCGGTTCGCAGTTCTCCAAGGTGAACGGGGGGATGGGGGCCTCTTTTTCATCGAGGATCGCCGCCCGCAGCGTTCCCCGTGGAGCGTTAAGGTTTACATAGAGATATTTTCCGCTGAAGCGTACCGTCCGTGTGGTGAGGGTACCCTCGTTTTCCCCGGCATCCATCGAGGCGAAACCGTCCCGCCGCAGGGTCGCGAGCCCTGTGGCGCTTATGCCCGAGGAAGTGGAACCCGGCACACCGGCCCGGCCACTCACATAAAAGTACAACTGATCACCCACGACCAAGCAGCATCCGCCCGCCGACTGAATATTCGCCCAGTTCCAATCCCCATAATGTTCCGACACCGGAATGAAGGGGTCATGCGACGGGCGCTGCCAATGGAACCCGTCCCGGCTGAACCCAATGCAGAGTTCATTGGGCTTGGCGCGGTCTTGGGGCTGGCCCCGCCAAATGCTGAACAGCCCTATCATCACGCTTTCATAGGCCACGGCATCGAGGTTATACAGTTCACACGGGGTTTTCAGGTCAGCGCGCGGGGCATCGAGCGTATCCGCGCCCACCCAGAATTTCGGCTGCCCCTTTTCCCATTTCGCGCCTTCCAGGACATCCTTGTTTTCCCAATAGCGCCGGAAGCGGCCTATGCTCGTCTGTTCATAATCCCGGATGCCATACACCCACCTATTTCGGAACGGATTGAACAAGACGGTGCTGCGGTCCCCAAGCGGGCCGCTGGTGGCCACCCGCTCACCCCAGTGGATTCCGTCTTTGGAGAAATAAATCGACAACACGCCGCGCGGCCCGACATGTTCAAACAGGAACATCTTGTACCGCCGTGCAGGGTCCTTTTCCTGAAGGTCGAGCCAGACCGTCCCGGAATCCCGGAGCACGGTATGTACGATGTTGGTGCCGGGCACCACGTCCAGTTCCGGCTTTTCCCAGTGAAGGCCGTCTTTCGAGGTGGCATAACAGGTGCATTGGGTGTACCCGCCCATATACCACATTTTGAACAGCTTATCCTGGGGGTCATACCATACCCCGTCGCTGAATACCATGGCGGTGGGGCAAGGATGCCCGCCCGAGACTCCTTCCTGTTCCCAAGGCTTGTCGGGGGATAAAACCGGGTTCTGGGGATGGTATGCGGCGGCATGCAGGGTTCTTGTAAGCGTAGTGCGATCAATTAGAAAATCGTCAAACAAGAGTTGCCGCCCCATGTCAATCGGGATTACCGCCGGGGGATGATCGATATAGGGGATGGGCATGGGATTACGGGCAGGGGCGCCGTAATCGGGCGGCCATTGCGGGGGGATGGGGATTCCATTGGGCAAAATTTCCCCGGAAAAGGCAGTGAAACTGGTCAACACCAGACACCCCATAAGCAGTAAACAGCGGACTTGTGTTTGCATTGCATTTCCTCCTTCAATCGTGGCATTATACACCACGTTCCGGCCAGGAAGGGAAAACAGTTGACATTGCGGCGTCAACATGGTATGAATAAAGCATTGTGGACGTATGTCCTGTTGCCTCCGGCAACGGAGAACCGGCGGAGAAAACCGGATGAAGCATCATAAATTGATTTCGCGGAAGCCCCAGCTTTCTCAGACTTCCAACCTTCAGGTGTGGAAAGACTTCCTGATCGAGCTGCAACGGCAGTTAATTGAATGGATTTACCAGAAAACCATGTAGGGGATACTCCCATGAAACGCCATGTACGAGAAATCAGTCAACGGCCGGAGGCCGCGCAGATCAGCAATCTGCAAATCAAGCTGGAATCCACCACCACCATGATCGATCAACTCCTGTTGGTCTACCGGCAACAGCCGTGGAAAGCCATCGGCCCGACCGGCAATGGTTCCAGCAATTCCAGCAGTTCGAATACGACGAACACGAATACCGAAATTTAGCACGGGTTGAGCAAGAACGAGGCCGTCTCTTCCTTATGTGAGGAATGAGATGGCCTTTTGTTTAGATGCGGCTCCGCCCGATGTCCGCCAGGGCGATGCGCAACTCGTCGCAATCCCGAAAACGATTCTCCGGGCGTTTGTCCATGAGTTTCATAATGATGTCGCCGAGTTGCTGCGGGCATTTGGGATTCACGGCGGTGGGATGGTCCGGCATGAAGCGCAAATGACATTGATACATCTTGGGGAGGCTGTCCACCACAAAGGGCATGCGGTCCGCGAAGAGCATATACATCGTAATGCCGAGGGAATACTGATCGACGGCGGCGGTGATTTTTTCCTTCCGGATGAATTCCGGGGCGACAAACATGGGGGTGATTTGTTCGCCCACGTTGCGGTCCAGCAGTTCCAGCAGGAAGCTCCCCCCAAAGAGCGAGTAGTCCGCGATTTTCGCGATGCCCCGGCGCGTAAACAGGACATTCGCCGGCTTGAAGTCATGATGGATGGCGTCGTTGTCGTGCAGGTATTGGAGTCCGTTGCAGATTTGGGCCACCACCGTCAGGCGTTCCTGCAGGTTCCAGGGACGGTTGAGCAGGTACCATTTCAAGTTGGGCCCGTCCACGTATTCCATGATCATGCAATTGCCGTCCACGGGATTGTCGTCCAGAAAATCGTAAATCTGCACCAGATTTTGATGTTTGAACTTCTTGAACCGCTTCACCTGCTTCTTCAAATCGCGCAGGTGCAAGGCGTTTCGGAAGAAATTTTCCCGGAACCGCTTCACCGCCACCATTTCCCCTTTTACCGTATCAATGCCCCGGTATACGCGCCCGGTGCCGCCCTGCCCCAGGATGCGGTCCAGTTTGTAATGGTATAACTTGGCCCGATCCGGGATGAAGGTCTCCTCGCTCATTGAAGTACGATCTTCCATAGCCTCTTACTCCAAATCCAATGCAATCTCCGGCGCATCGCCCCACAATCCGTCCAAATCATAAAACGCGCGGGCCTTTTCGCGGAATATGTGAACAATGATGGCCCCATAATCGATCAGGAGCCATCCGTCGCCGAAGCCGCCTTCACTCCGCAAGGGACGCACCCCGATTTTCTTCATGCCTTCGAGCACGGCGTTGTAGATGGCCTTGGTCTGCGGTTCGCTGGTGGCCGTGCAATAGACAAAACTGTCCGCCACCAGCGTCAACCCCCGGACATCAAACGCCTTGATATCCTTGGCTTTTTTTTCCGCGGCCAACTCCGCAATCCGCCGTGTTTGCGGCAGGAAGGAGTCCTCTTCCGCCGTTTTCTTTTGTTTCTTCACCAGACGTGCCAAGGGAGTCCTCCTACGCGCTCAATTCGTTGCGAAGTATCTCGTTGACTTTTTCGGGATTGGCCTTGCCCTTCGAGGCTTTCATCACCTGCCCCACGAGGAAGCCAATCACCCGGTCTTTTCCTGCCTTGAACTGGGCCACCTGCTGGGGGTTATCCGCCAACACCTGCCGGACGATGGATACCAGGGCGCTTTCGTCCGTGATTTGCACCAAACCCTTTTCTTCCACGATGGCTTTCGGGGCTTTTCCGGAGGCGAACATCTCCACCAGCACGTCTTTTCCGATTTTACCGCTGATGGTGGCGCTGTCGATCAAGTGAATCATTTCCGCAAGGGCGGCGGGCGTCACCTTGCATTCACCTATTTCCTGTTTGGCCTCCGTCAACAGGGCCTGGAGATCGCCCATGATCCAGTTCGCCGCTTTTTTTGCCTCTGCGCCCGCCTTCACGGCCGCCTCGAAATAATCCGCCATCGCGCGGGTGGTGGTCAGCACGGTGGCATCATACTCCGAGAGGCCATACTGCTCTTTGAACCGCCGTTTTTTCGCCAGGGGCAGTTCCGGCAAGGATTCCCGAATACGCTGTTCCCAGGCTTCATCCACGGCGATGGGCATCAGGTCGGGTTCCGGGAAATAGCGGTAGTCGTGCGCCGATTCCTTGGACCGCTGACTGAACGTCACGCCCCGGTTGGCGTCCCAGCCGCGGGTTTCCTGGGAGATGTGCCCGCCGCCCTCGATGACTTCTATCTGGCGGGCGATTTCGTACTCGATGGCCTTGGCCACGCCGCTGAAGGAAGCCACATTCTTCACTTCCGTCTTCGTGCCGAATTCTTTCGCGCCTTTCGGGCGGACACTGATGTTCGCCTCCGCGCGCAACGAACCCTCTTCCATGTTGCAGTCGCTGACGTCGAGGTATTGAAGAATCTGTTTCAGCGTGGTGAGGTAGGCATAGGCGTCCTGCGCGCTGCGGAGGTCGGGCTCGGTCACAATTTCGAGCAGGGGCACGCCGCTCCGGTTGAAGTCCACCCCGCTGATGCCGCCGCCCAAGGTATGGGTGTTGCGCGCGGTGTCTTCCTCCATGTGGGCGCGGGTAATCCCGATGCTCTTAACCTGCCCGTCCACCTCGATGTCCAGACGCCCGTTAAAGCAGAGGGGGAGGTCATACTGGCTGATCTGATAATTTTTCGCCATGTCCGGGTAGAAATAATTCTTCCGATCCATCTTCGACCACCGCGATAGGGTGCAATTCAGCGCCAGCCCCGCCGCCACCGATTTATTCACCATTTCGCGGTTCAACACCGGCAGTACGCCGGGCATGCCCAGGCAAATGGGGCAGACATTCGTGTTCGCGGGAGCGTTGAAGTCCGTGCTGCACGCGCAAAAAACCTTCGAGCGCGTGTTGATCTCCACGTGGACCTCCATCCCGATGACTGCTTCGTACTCCACAGGCGCCTCCTCAGGCAATGGGCGGTTTGCCCAGGGTTATGCCGCTGTTCTTTTCATAGCAATGCGCCACCCGCAGCAGCGTGGATTCATCAAAGGGCTTCGTCATGAATTGCACGCCGGCGGGCAGGCCCGGGGCGCACAAACCGCAGGGCATTGACAAGCCCGGCAGCGTGGCCAGGTTCGTGGCAATGGTGTAGATATCGCTCAAATACATTTCCATCGGGTCGGCGGTTTTTGCGCCGAACTCGAAGGCGGGCGTGGGCGAGGTCGGCGTGACGATCACGTCGCATTGCGTGAAGGCACGGTCGAAGTCCTCTTTGATAAGGCGGCGGACTTTTTGGGCTTTCAGGTAATAGGCGTCGTAATAGCCGCTGGACAGCACGTAGGTGCCGAGCATGATGCGCCGCTGCACTTCGGGGCCGAAGGCCGCGCTTTTGGTTTTCACATACATCTCGCGCACGTCCTGGGCCGCCGGATGCCGGAACCCGTAACGCACACCGTCGAAACGGGCCAGGTTCGCGCTTGCCTCGGCCGTGCAGATGATGTAATACACCGCCAGCGCGTAATCCAGCGTTGGCAGCGAAACTTCCACGATTTCCGCGCCCTGCGCCTTCAAGACGTCTATCGCCGCCATCACCTTCTCCCGCATTTCCGCGCCGAGGGCCTCGGTAAAACATTGCTTCGGCATACCGATCCGCAGGCCCGTGATCTCCCCCGTCAGGGCTTTGGTGAAATCGGGCACCGGCAAGTCCGCCGAGGTGGCGTCCATCGGGTCCTTGCCGCATAATACGTTCAACGCCAGTGCGGCGTCTTCCACGTCCTTGGCGAAGGGGCCAATCTGGTCCAGAGACGAGGCAAAGGCCACCAGCCCGAAGCGCGAGACGCGGCCATAGGTCGGTTTAATGCCCACGCATCCGCACAGGCAGGCGGGCTGCCGGATCGAGCCGCCCGTATCACTGCCCAGGGAAATCGTGCACATATCCGCCGCTACCGCCGCCGCGGAGCCGCCACTCGAACCGCCCGGCACGCATTTCAGGTTCCAGGGGTTTTTGGTGGTCTTGATCGCGCTGTTTTCCGTCGAGGAGCCCATGGCGAACTCGTCCATGTTCAATTTGCCGGGAAACACCGCGCCGGCCGCCGCGAGTTTTTTGATAACGGTGGCGTCGTAGGGGCTTTGGTAGCCCTCCAGGATTTTGGAGGAACAGGTGGTATACCCCTGCTGGGTGCAAATGACCTCTTTGATGCCGATGGGCGCGCCCGCGAGCACTCCGGGGTCTTCGCCTTTGGCGATCTTGGCGTCTACCGCCCGCGCCTGGGCCAGGGCGTATTCCGGCCACACCTGCGTATAGGCGTCCACCTTGCCGTCCACCGCGGCGACGCGGTCCAAAAAGCTTTGGGCGACTTCCACCGCCGAAACCTCTTTCGCGCGCACCGCCCCACTGATTTCGTGCGCTGTTTTCTCGTACCAGGCCGTCATTATGCGCCGCCCTCCGTGTCCAGAATCTTCGGCACGATGAAATACTCCCCGTCGTGTTGGGGGGCGCCGCGCAAGGCGATATCCCGCGCCAGCGATTCCCCCACGACGTCTTCCCGGAACACGTTGGTCATTTCCATGGCGTGCATCATCGGCTCGACGTTCGAGGTGTCCAGTTCGTTCAATTTGTCCATGTAGCTCAGGATTTCGCCCATCTCCTGCTGAAGACGCGCCTTCGCGGCCTCATCCAGTTCGAGCTGGGCCAGCCCCGCCACATATTCCACCTGTTCGCGTGTTATTTTACTCATGGTTTCCCGCTTGAAAGTTGCTGAAATCATTGTATAAAGGATAGCATACCCCCATGGCTTGATTCCAAAGAGGTGCCAAGTGAAACCACCTTGAAGAGAACCTCATTACGTCCCAGCCACTACTTCGCCTTCTTGAGCGAAAAGTGCAATAAGCGAATCACCCCGCTCCCATTCTTCCGGAGTCATGGCCACAGCTTCGATGGGCTCCCACACTTCGCAAATGGCATCCGCAAGCAGTTCGATCCGGCTCCAGCGGTCCATGCCTTCAAAACTCCTGGAGATAACCATAAGGTCAATATCGCTGTATTCATGGTAATCACCACGGCTGTACGACCCAAAAAGAACCATTTGGGGATCGTGGACACCACGTGCTTCAAGTGCTTTCTTATAGCGCTTGATTATTTCAATAACAGCGTCTTTATCCATTCCAGAACCGATTTATTTTCATCCAACATGGAGCGAGCAACCGATTTATTGTACTGTTCCTGAGCTTTGTCGAGATCATCCGGATAACGGGTGGCAATTCTTGATTCATTTAAGCGCGCAAGAATTGTGTTGAACCCTGAAGGGAGTTCCAATCCAATTTCCGTGACCAAATACATAAGGTTATGGGTTTTAGGCGGCACCTTCTCCAACCGCAGATGATAGATTCCTTTAATGGCTTTTTCAATCGCCTGATGACACATAAAAACAGCATAAATATATCGTCCCGCCGCGAACATATGCTCCGCAGTGTCCATGTCATAACTGGCCTGTTTGATCCATTCTTTATGAAATTGTTTCATACTGCTCTTATTTTACACATTTCCCGGCAAGAACACTAACAAAACTATCGCCTTCATTCCCATATGATCAGGGTGACACGCGCAAACTCGTCCAAGGTCTTGGCCGTGTCGGTCAAGAGCATCTTCTCTTTTTACCAGTCTATACGTCGCAATAGTGATGTGTTACGAAGGATGATATTGAATTTCTCTTCTTGTAAAAAGGTAGAAATTCAAATTGTCTTTACGCTTTATTCTCATACAATCCCGCGATGCCCATGCCGCCGCCGATGCACATGGTGGCGACGCCGTAGCGGACGCCGCGGCGTTTCATTTCGTGGATGAGGGCCGTGCTCACGCGCGCGCCGGTGCAGCCGATGGGGTGCCCCAGGGCAATCGCGCCGCCGTTTACATTCACTTTGGAAATATCGATGCCCAGATCGCGGATGCAGGCGATGGATTGCGAGGCAAAGGCTTCGTTCAATTCCCAAAGATCAATGTCGCTCACCTGGAGGTGGTTCTTTTCGAGGAGTTTCCGCACCGCGCCGATGGGGCCGAGGCCCATCACCGCCGGATTGCAGCCGCTGGACCGCACGTCGCGCAGGTAGACCGCGCCCTCGGTGTTCACATTCGCGGGGACGGCGTCTTCCGCCACGAGCAATACCGTCGCGGCCGCGTCATTGATTCCCGAGGCGTTCGCCGCCGTGACCGTGCCGTCCGGTTTGAACGCGGGACGCAGCTTGGCCATCTTCTCGAGGGTCGTGTCCGGTTTCGGGTGTTCATCGGTGTCCACCACCACCTCGCCCTTTTTCTGCTTCACGGTGACCGGCGTGATCTCCTCCTTGAATACGCCCGCCTGCATTGCTTTGGCGCATTTCATCTGGCTGTCGTACGCGAACGCATCCTGTTCTTCCCGTGTGATGCCGTACTGGGCCGCGATGTTCTCCGCCGTAAGTCCCATGTGATAATTGTTGAAGATTTCCCACAGCCCATCGAAGATCATGGCGTCCACCGCCTTCGCATCGCCCATCCGCGCGCCCGCGCGCATCGCCGGGAGGATGTAGGGGGCCAGGGTCATGTTTTCCGCGCCGCCCGCCAGCACCATGTTCGCGCGGCCCAGCAGAATGCTCTGCCAGCCCAGTTCAATCGCCTTCAGGCCCGAACCGCATACCTTATTTACCGTGAAGGCCGGGGTGGCTTCCGGAAGGCCGGCCCCCAGCGTGATCTGGCGCGCGGGATTTTGCCCCTGCCCGGCCGTAAGCACATTCCCAATCACCACCTCGTCAATCTGTGCGGGTTCGGCGCCCGTGCGGCGCAAGGTCTCCTTGGCGGCAATCACGCCCAATTCCACCGCTTTTGTGTTCGAGTACACCCCGTTCATTGACCCGATCGGGGTCCGCACGCTTCCAAGCACCAATACATTCCGCATGATTCCATCTCCTCTTACCTAACGTTCGGTTATGCCGGGCATTTTAGCACTTTGCGCCCCTTAAAAACACGTGACAGAGTCGGGCGGTGCGCGCACGTGGCCGTTTAACCGAAAACGGCGATTGAACAGCCCGTTCTTCGGGGATTCAGGCGAGGCCCAGGCAGAAGCCGTCTTCGGTGCCTTCGCCGGGACAGTAATGGAATCCGTCGGAATTGAAGAATTGGATGAGGCGGAGCAATTCCGTGAGCCGGATGCGCCAATCCGGGGGATTGTAGTCGGTGGCGTGATGCGCGCAGCTTTGGTCGCCGGGATCGGGAGCAAAACCATCTTCGGTGCCGGCCTGGCAATGGAGCCCGTCGGAATTGAAAAACTGAATAACGCGCAATAATTCGGACAGACTAATCCGTCCGTCGCCGTTTTGGTCCGCGCTATGATGGATGGGCGGGATTTCCCCTTCCCCTTCCGCGCTTCCTTCACTTCCCTCGATGGCCCCTTCGCCTTCGATAGCGCCTTCGCCCTCCCCTTCGGCGCCGCCTTCTCCCTCTTCGCCCCCTTCGCCTTCGACAGCGCCTTCCGTGCTTCCGCATCCCGCCGGATGGATGGCCGGATTCAAGGCATTGGCCACATACACGGCGGGCGTGGTTCCGCCGCTGGCATAGGCGTTGTATTCGTCGCGGTTGGTGCACCCGTCGCCGTCGGCATCGCCCGCCGGCCCGAGCAGCGCTCCGTCCTGAAGGGTGACCAGGCCGCCGGGCGCGAAGGGGAAACCGAACAAGCCGGCCATTTGCACGATGGCATTGATGGAGTTGGCATCGCCCATTGTGGCGTAGCCGGAAAAGAGGATGGCGAGATGGATGCCGAAGTTGTTGGCCTCGTTTTTCGTGCCCAGGGATTCGCAATACCCCGCGGCATTCAAGTCGTCGAGCAAGATGGGGTAGATATAGGTAAAGTTCGCGGTCAGGGCGGACGCCACGCCCGCCTGGGTGAGTCCGTTCGGAAGGGAAAAGTCCGGGGTGTTATAGACGGACGCGATGAGGCCCAATTCCGCCTGGGCGTCCAGCATGCCGTTTCCGGCGGGCGCCCCCGTGCCGGCCGGGCCGTTGATATCCAGGGAGGCGCATTTCAATTGGTCCAAAAAGGCGCAAAACGCCGGGGCGTCGGTGCAATTCAGCGAACTCTTGAGCAACGCCAAGATGGCTTGCATATTGGCATACACCGGGTCCGCAACGTCATTGCCCACCATGGCGCAAAAATCCAATTGGCCGGTTTCGGGAAACGGGGGGGCATGGCGGCAAATGCGTTGCTCATAGGTGATCGACAAGGTAAAGACGGGATAGGCAATCCGGAGGCGGATAGATTTATCGCCGGGGGTGGTCCAGTTGGGGACATCCGAGAATTCAACGGTATACGTGGTGCCGGTGCTGGGAGCGATGTAGAGGTTTTCCACGATATCGCCGCTATTGTGCCAGGTTACCCCGCCATTGATGGTCCATTGGGCGCCCGCCGCCACCGCTTCCGCCGGATACAGGTTCACGTCAATGGAACCTGTGGTGGCGCGGGCGGATAGCATGAACAGGCTCAGGAGGAGCATGACGGCCATGGAACGTTTGTTTACTGCGATGGGCATAACCCTGAATCCTTCATGGTTGCATACACCAAACCACGTTTGCCGCCGGCATGGGAAGGGCATTCCGCCGGGAGTGTTCCGTCCCTAAGTATCTTGCCCATGCCAACGCACGATGACACTCCATCTATACTATACACTATTTTTTATGGACTTCGCGCTGAAGGAGGTAAACCTAGAAAAGGCAGTTGAACCGTGGTTTCGCCGAGAAGTCAGCATCAACGAGCCCGTTACACAAGACGTCACACTCACCTTGTGGGTGAGTTCCACAGAGTGGACAAGGGGTTGCAACCCCTTGCCTTTCACATATGACAAGGCCCGCAACTGCCTTTTCTAGGATAAACGGAGGACGCGGAACACCGCTTTTACGTTCCGTATTCCGCATTCCGCGTTCCGCATTTAAAAGCCGGGCGGCCTGCCCCGCGAAGGAACAGGCCGCCCACGTATTTTTTGGTTAAACGATTACTGCCCGGGGCAGTAGCCGTCTTCACTTCCGACGCACGGATGATAGCCGCCGGAATTGAAGAACTGGATAACGCGCAGCAGTTCGGACAGGTTGATCAGCCAATCCTGTTCGTTGTAGTCGCTGCTGTGCGGCGTGCAGGAATGGTCGCCATCGATGCCGGGCGCAAAACCGTCTTCCGTACCGGCCTGGCAGTGATACCCGCCGGAATTGAAGAACTGGATGACGCGCAGCAGTTCGGACAGGTTGATCAGGTTATTGCAGTCCTGATCTGCCGCATGGCAGGCTTCGAATCCGCCTTCGACCGCGCCTTCGACACCGCCTTCTTCGGCGCCTTCCACGATACCTTCCTCGGCGCCTTCCACAATGCCTTCTTCGGCGCCTTCCACGATACCTTCCTCGGCGCCTTCCACAATGCCTTCCTCGGCGCCTTCCACGATACCTTCCTCGGCGCCTTCGACCGCGCCTTCGACCGCGCCTTCTTCGACACCTTCACCTTCTCCTTCACCTTCGCCGCCGCCGCATTCAATCTGGCCGCGGATTTCGCCATCAGCGAAATCGGTGCTGAGGATGTTGATGTAGTAGTTGCCCGGCTGCATCACCAGCGCCAATTCACTGGGCGTCAGTTGATAGACAATGGGGCTGGCCGCCGCGCCCAAGTCAATCAGCAACGAGCCGTTTTCGGTGGCCGTGCCGGAGTAAATCCCGGCGGACACGGGATTCGCCACCGTGTGCTCAATCGTCACCTGGAACGTGTTTGCCTCGGAATTGAACGGGTTAACCACGGCTTGCAAGAAGGCCGTGCCGGTGGCCGTGGTGGTCACGGGCGGCACTTCGTTCGCTCCACTCAGTTGAACGATGCACGGGACATCCACGCACGATTCCGGGACAATGTTGGCATCGAGCGCCGCATCCACATAGAGAATGGCTGGGTCTGCCGGAACATGCACTTCGCCTTCGGCTTCTTTTTCTTTAGTGCCTTCAGGTTCGCCTTCCGCCGCACAGGGATCCGGATCCCCTGCATCCACAGTCACGCCGCGGCCGCGCAGGGTGGCGACTTGCTCGCACAGGGCCGGCGTAAACGTCAGGCCCGCAAGATAGAGCGTGTCGCCCGCGTCGAAGCCCGGATTGTTCACTAATGCGGTCAAATCGGTCACCGACGTGGCAATGAGGCGCACCACGGACAAATTGAGCAACCCCTGCAACGCGCTGATATCGCTGACCGCGGTCACCGACAAATCGATATTTTCGAGATTCGGCAACAAAGCCAGTTGTGAAATATCGCCCAGGCTGAAGCACAACGAAGCGTTGAAATACGTGAGCGCGGTGAGACATTCAATGCCGCCCAGGTTTATGACACCCGATTCGCGGCCATTGAACGCAAAATACTCCACTACGTCCGCCGGCATAATATCACCGGTGGGTTTCGCAATACCCGCGCGCACGACTGCTTCAAGAGCGGAATCCGTAAACGTAAGCGGACCTGCGCAGGGGCCTTCGCCTTCGGCCACGCCTTCGGCTTCACCTTCCACTACGCCTTCGGCCGCGCCTTCCACAGCACCTTCTTCTGCACCTTCGCCTTCCACGGCGCCTTCCACTTCACCTTCCACCACGCCTTCCACGGCGCCTTCCACGGCACCTTCCACAGCGCCTTCGACAGCGCCTTCCACTTCGCCTTCTTCTTCGGGGCAGAGGACCGGCGTGAAGTAATTGTATTCGCAGTAATTCGAGACGCCGTCGCCGTCCGCGTCACCACTCGGCAGCAATTGGCCCAGTTGGATGTAGTTTTCTTTGTCCAGCGTGGGATCCGGGAACCCGTCCGGCAGATATTCACCGACGAACGCATTCAATACGGCCACCAAGCAGGCCACAAAGCCGAAGGAGCCGGAGCCTTCCACGACCACGGGCACATCGGGGGTTTCGGGAGTCGGTTGCGAGATAATGGTGTAGTCGCCGTCGCCCAAGGTGATATAGGCCTCCAGGACGGGCAGCAATTCAACGGCCACGCTGTTTAGAATAGCCACGGCCACCGGGCCCAAGTCCGCCTCGAACTGCGCCACATTATGGTTCCAGGCTTCGGCAACCATATCAAAGTTCAGCGTGCCATTATTGAATACCGGGTTCCCCAGAATCGCCTGCAGCAACCCGAATTCATTGGCCGCATCCAGAATGCCATTCCCGTTAACGTTGATGATCAAATTATCGGAATCCGTTGAATCAATGTAGAAAGAACCATTGATGTCCGCATTATTCGGACGAAACCGATCCACCAGATACTGAAATTCACCGCCCAATTCGCCCAGCAATTCATTGTTCACAAGGCCATCGAACAGCGCGCAGAAATCAAGGTCAATCGGGTCGCCGGGCATCATGGGATCCAACGCGCCCATCACATATTCCGTCGCACCCTTCATTTGGGCGTAGTAATTGTATTCCTCGCGGTTCGTGTAGCTGTCGCCGTCCGCATTGCCATCGGGCCCGAACCAGTCCGGCAAGGTCACCAACTGGGCCACATCCGGCGGCGTAACGCCCAGACCTTCCAGCAACCCAAAGAGCGCGCTAATCGCGCCAATGGTTTGGTCATCGCCCAGAATGGCATATCCTGCCAGCGTATACGACAATGCCTCGACCAGCCACGGGGCCAGCGTCTCGGCCAACTCATAGTATCCCGCCGCCTGTAAAGCTGCTACGGTGGTGGTTTCAATCAGGGTATAGTTGCTTTGAAACGCCGCCAATACCTGCGCATGCGTCAGACCGTTCTGATCATACGACGCGTCATTCAATATGGCGGCAACCAAGCCCAATTCATATTCGCCATCCAGCATCCCATTGCCGGTTACGGGAATATCCGCTTCCGTGTCCACCGGGCCATTGATATCGGCCTGGATGCAAGCCACTAAACCTCGAAATTGAGCCACTTCGTCCACCGTCGCCAAGGGTTCCAGTGAACAATAGATACTGTCCATCGCAAGGCAAAAACTGAAATCACCTGCACTGGGCGGCATCGGGGTAAGAGGCACATCTAGTTGTCCTAATTCATTTAGCGTCTCACATTCCGGTAAGTCCTGAGCCTCAGCACTGCCTATGGCTCCTGCCAAGGCACACGCCAACATTGCTGCAAACACTGCCATCTTTTTCATGGTGCATATACCTCCCTTATATTGAGTTAAACACCGGTTAACCATTTAATCAAACTCTCACACCGCGAGAGACCTCTCCCGCAGCTCAATTTAATACATACTACCCTACACTATACGCTTCTTTTCTTGTAAAGTCCACTTCTTCTGCCCGGTGCGCAATCCACCTGCACACACCTGGAACATGTATTCTGCCTTTTTTACCTTCGCATAAACACACTCCATACAACGTTATCGCACGAATCTCGATAGAAGTCAAGTTTTTCTCTATTCTTGGCATAAGAGCATTAAGCGCCTTCCGCCCCGCCAATGGCAAATCAATACCCCGGAATCGGTTAGAATCCCGAGGTATAATCAGAACGCAAGTGTGTTTTTTACAGAGTCAAATAAAGTGGCGCCTACTATGTGCGCTTTCATCGCGTTTTATGAAGCGGCCCTAAAATCTCCTTCAGCACTGCTATTCCAAGGGATGGAAATCCATGGGGTACATGTTGGTTGCAGAGGTAAAGATGCAGGAGAAGAAAATAATCGAACCCGCCAATGATAGACCGTTCCCGATGACAAAGAGGATTTGGTTACTGACAGTGTTGTTCCGCCAGGTTCCACACTGGTCCAACTGCCGGTGGTTAAGCCGGTACTACCATCGAAAGCCGTGCCAAGCGGCTTAACTTCACATTGGAGGCGAACTTTTCCCTTACCAAACGGTGTGTTAGCCAACACTTTCAATTGCACAGAATTCGAACTATAGCTTTTGCCTAGGTAGCAAATGGGGACCGCACTACCGCCCCTGAATTGCTGGGGCCGTAAACCTTTTCCCAATCCGCCTTCCGCACTGCCGTAATACATAAACGCACGGCCTTCCCATATTTGCCCATTAGTATAAGTAGATTGCCCAATTAAAATATCGGCGTGACCATCTCCATCCACATCCCCGGCTGAGGCAATGGAGGCGCCTATAGATGCGTCTTCGGCATCACCATTAATAATCCAAGGGAATGGATCCTCATCACCTTGGTTATTGGTTACCAACCCACTAGAACTGCCCCTGAATATTATTACTCTTCCGGCAGCATCAAGAGTCCCAGAATCGGTAGTCACGTCATAAAAATGCATTCCAACCATAAAATCAGAATAACCATCGCCATTAACATCACCCGCCGTAGTGGCCACGCTCAAATCGGCGCCTGCCTGATTCCCTTGGAAACTCCAATTGGGGTTAGTAGGCAAACCAGAACTTGAACCATAATACACCCATACCATACCCTCGCCCGTTTCTGGATAATCAAAATCGGGGGCAACAATGCAAATATCCGAATAGCCATTACCATCAACATCCCCAGCGGGAGCCACCCATGCACCCAAATGAGCGCCAGCTTGGTTTTCCTCTTTTGTCCACACAGTAGCATTCCCAATACCGGTACTTGTACCATAATATACATAGACTCGGCCTTCTTGACTTTGACCGTTCGAGTAATTTGGTGCGCCAATAATAACATCCGAACGGCCATCACGATTGGTATCGCCGGCTGAAGCAACACAGGAACCAAAGCATTCACCAGCATTGGCTCCAAATTTCTCGTCATATGCTACTAAAGGCTGGGACGATAATCCATAATATACACGGATTCTTCCATTATTCGCACCCGAGTCATCCCAACCTGGCGTGCCAATAATAACATCAGAATACCCATCACCATTTACATCACCAGCAGAAGCTACAGAAGCGCCACAGTGTGCATTTGCTTGTCCGCCAACCGTCAGCCAATCTGATGCAGCAGATAAACCAGTATTATGGCCAAAATACACAAAGGCAGCCCCTTCAGCCGTTAAGGTGGAAGTATATCCATGGGCACCCACAATAACATCGGCATATCCATCGCCATTTACATCACCAGCAGAAGCTACAGAACCGCCGAATAATGCATTGGCCTGATTGCTTTCCGCAGTCCAAGAAGCAGTGGTGGGAAGCCCTGTCGCCGTACCATAATAGGCAAAAACTTTTCCTTCAAGGGATTGCCCAGAAGTATACGTATATGCTCCCACCATAACATCCGAATACCCATCGCCATTTACATCCCCTGCCGATGCAACAGAATATCCCAAAAAGGCCCCTCCTGAATTGCCTTCAACTGACCACGCTTCGGCAGCGCCCAAACCGGAGCCGGAACCATAATAGAGAATAGCCCGCCCTTCATTTGTTTGGCCGTTCGACCAATACATCTCACCAGAAATTAAATCCGAATACCCATCACCATTTATATCACCTGCAGTTGAGCCAACACGAAAATAAATATTACCACCACCCTCACCCGACCATTGCGCATTATCAGTATTTTCACTTGACGGCAAACCTGTGGACGAACCATACCAAACAAATGTGGTGTCTCTATTAGGTCCAGTTTTTGCAAATATGTCCGCATACCCATCGCCATTAATATCTCCAGCAGTACCAACCCTCGTCCCAAGTTCTTGTCCATAAAAACCCTGTGGACATTTCCCATAAGTGCTCCAGTTTGCTGTAGTCGATATACCTGAAGATGAACCATGATAGACAAGAATTCTACCCTCATAACCGCCGGGAGAGGTGCCACAATAATCTCCCGCGTGGGGTGCACCAATAATGACATCGGCATATCCATCTCCATTTATATCGCCTGCGGTTGCAACGCTATATCCAAAAAGACCAGACCCCGACAATATATCATAATCAACGCTCACCCCACTTGAAGAACCATACCATAAATATACTTGGTTTTCCGTATACACGCTTACAAGAATATCGCCATATCCATCCCCGTCAACATCCCCTGCATTCGCAACTTCCCACCCTACCGCAGTCAAATCGTAATCATCCATAGTCCATTGTGGCGCACTTTGCTGCAGTCCGTTGCTTGATCCATACCAAACAGCGGCATAACCCGGCTCCCCAAAGGATTTTTGATTGTTGTCATAGTATCCAAATCCCCCGACAATAATGCTCGCATAACCATTACCTATAATATCACCTGCCGAACTCACGCTAAACCCCAAATTCGATTCTTCACATAGACCAGTTGATTTCCAATCAGCATTTGATGGTATACCCGAAGCGCCCAAACCTGTGCTACTACCATACCATACAAAAACTGCTCCGGCTGTATCGTAATCATCCGTATCATAAAAGGGTGCGGATACAATAATGTCTGATATGTTATCTCCGTTAAGATCTCCGGCTGTATTCACAGCCCAACCAAAGCCTGGGGAAGTTTGTTGATCTGACTCATCAGCTCCAACGGCCGTCCAAGGAGTTGAGGATAACCCTGTGCTTGAACCATAATAAACCCAAACCTTGCCGACATCACCATAAGTGGATGAGTAAGCATGTGCGCCAATAATCACGTCACTGTACCCATCGCCATTTACATCGCCTGCTGTAGATACTGTCCCCATTGCTGCTCCTGCATCATTGCTTTCCAAGGACCATCCAATTGATTCTGCTAATGGATCAATTGTTACGGGGAATACGGCTTGAGACATGTCCACCGTGATGCGCATTTGATATGGATGGCTGGATTGCGATGCATCTTCGTTCAGTAATTTGAGGTTGGCATCCAAACATTTACCATGGGCATCGGTTACTTTAAGATTTCCGTATTTCATTACGTTTTTCCCAGCAACATCTGAAAAGGTAATTTGATTATAATTCGTCATTATGGGGATCAAATTTCCGTGGACTGCAATATCAAAACTTATTACCGAGGCATTATCACCTTCAATTAACCGCTGCTCAGGGATATTCCAAGGTGCGTCCGCCGTATCATAAAGCGTGAAGCCTTGTTCTAATCCTTTTGAATCATTCTTATACCATTCGGAGAGGTAATCGCCCCGGCAATATTCAATCCAATTATCTTTAACGCTAATAACATCCGTATTGGGCGGAAATATCGAGGGATGTAAACCGGTATCCGTCATGTCCGAAATTGGGCATTTTACACTAACCAATTCCAGCCCCCAGGTCCATTCCGATTTATCCGCTATTCGTTGAATAACCATTGGGCCTTTTTCAGTAAAAAGCGTTCGGAAATTGTGTGCACGATTTGGGGCTTGCCACAATGCGGTGGTCTCCGGGAGAACTTGACGTTCCGCAGATGATAAATAATACTCTGATTCTTCGATGTTCTTTTTCACTTGGCTCAGCCAGTTCTCCGGGATCTGTGCCGTATTTTCACTGGCATCCATTTTCGCCCCCGCAGGCACTGAAAAGCCCAGCAATGCAAGGCCGAACGAGACAAAAATCACCCACACGATTCTCTTGGAAAACATGGTAATTCCCTTTCCTAAACCCTAAGTTCAGTCACGTCACCAATAACGTGATTGGTCAACTATAAACACTACCCAATCCGATAGCATTTACCTACAACGCACGATAAAAATTTCAACGCACACCTACTATAGTGAAACAATCATAGCCGGTACATAAGCACCTGTCAAGAGAAATATTTTCCACATAGTCTTGTGTAATTGGTATTAATTATCATTCTCCGAGCCATTGCCATGCTTTTCGGGTATTTCTGGATTGATCAAGCATCCCTCCTTCTCGAAACTCGTGACGAGAATCCGGACATCTTAACTTGCCCGTAATAAACCGTGCATTACCCAGAAAACCGCATTCACAGTCCGAATAATGGTTCCTAAAGATGGCAAAAAAAGTGTCATGGTTGTTTTTGTACCGAAAACAGCGAATTTAATGTTCGGCAAAAATGGGCCACATACCCATATTGAGAAATCCCACGGTAGTTTCATGTACAATGTCGCGATAGACCAATATGGAGGCCGCCATGGGTCATGTAGTCAATCCCGACCGGGAATACCGATTGTTGCAGCAGCGCTTGGACCGGATGCCGACGGGTGCGCCGGATTCCCCGCTCCTGATGCAGATTCTCAAATTGTTGTTTACCCCGGAGGAGGCGGAGTTGGCGCGGCGGGTGCCCGCCAAACCCATCTCGCTCGAAAAGCTGGCGGAAAAGCTCGGGCAGCCGACGCAGGACTTACAGGAACGGCTGGGGGTGCTGGCGCAGCGCGGGCTCATGTTCGACATGGACTTCAAGGGGCGGCGGTATTACATGCTGCCGCCGGTGGTGATTGGATTCTTCGAGTTTGTGTTCATGCGGGCACGCGACGACCTCCCAATGGCGGAACTGGCCAAGCTGTTTCAGGAATTCATGTTCGACGACGACCGCTTCGCCAAGTCCATTTTCCAGCAACAGACGCAAATCGGGCGGTCGCTGGTGCGCGAGGAAGCCCTGCCGCAGGAAGACCATGTCGAGATTCTGGATTGGGAACGGGCCAGTCATCTGGTGCAGCAGGCTTCGGCGCTGGCGGTGGGGCTGTGCGCATGCCGTCACAAGGCACAGCATCTGGGGCATGCGTGCGAACGGCCCATGGAAGTCTGCCTTTCCCTAAACGAGGGGGCGAAGACCATGGTCCGCAACGGCATCTGCCGCCCGGTGGACGCCGCCGAGGGCATGCGCATTCTGGAAACCGCCAAGGCGGCGGGCCTCGCCCAGACCGGCGACAATATCAAGAAGAACGTCACCTATATCTGCAACTGCTGCGGATGCTGCTGCGGGATGATGAACGCGGTGCGGCATCTCGGGCTCCGCAACGCCATTGTCACCTCGAACTGGATCATGGAAGTGGACCCCTTGCGGTGCAAAGGCTGCGGGGAATGCGCGAAGGCGTGCCCGGTGAAGGCCATTGACATTGCGCAGGAACAGGATGCGAACGGCGGAAAACCCAAGAAACTGGCGGTACGGGACGCGGAGGTGTGCCTGGGGTGCGGCGTGTGCTATTCCGCTTGCAAGCGCGGGGCGATCCGCATGGCGCCGCGCCCGAAACGCGTGGTGACACCCGAAACCTCGTTTGACAAGATGCTCCGCATGGCGATTGAGCGCGGGAAGCTGACGGACCTGATTTTCGATGATCCGGAAAGCCTGAGCTACCGGGCCGTGGGCCGGTTTTTAAGCGTGTTGGAAAAGACGCCGCCGGTGCGCGCCCTCATGGCCATCCAGCCGCTGCAATCCGTGTTCCTGAACGCCTTTCTCGCGCGGGCCAAGAAATTCGCATGAAAACGGCGCTGTGGTGTATTTTATAGCCAAACACTCATTTACAGCCGGAAGGGAAAGGCCATGACAATTAAAGTCGGTATTTTGGGACTTGGAATGATGGGCAAGGTCCATCACGATACGTATGCAAAAATCAAGGGCGCGCGCGTCGAGGCGTTGTGCGACGTGGATTCCAAAAAACGCGCGGGCGACATCGGGCACGGATTCGGCGCCATTGACATGTCAAAGCGGAAGGTCTACGCGTCCGCCGCAGAACTCTTCGCGGACAAAACCCTCGATGTCATTGATGTGTGCCTGCCCACGTTTCTCCACGCCCCCTACAGCATCGCCGCCATGAAGGCCGGCAAGCACGTGATCTGCGAAAAGCCCATGGCGCGGACTTCGGCGGAAGCCCGCGAGATGATCGCCGCGTCGAAAAAGGCGAACCGGAAACTTTTCCTGGCGCAGTGCATCCGGTTCTGGCCCGCCTATGTGAAGGCGCGAGAGATCGTGTTGAGCGGGGAATACGGGCGCGTGCTCACCGCGCGGTTTTGCCGGCTCAGCGGCCTGCCGAACTGGAGTTGGCAGAACTGGCTTCAGGAACCCGAAAAAAGCGGGCGCTGCTCGCTCGATTTGCATGTCCACGACGTGGATTTTATCCAGTACCTGTTCGGCAAGCCGAAATCGGTGATGAGCCGCGCGGGCGGCCTGCGCAAAGGCTGCATAGACCACATCGTTACCGCCTATGATTTCGGCAAGGACCAACTCATTACGGCGGAAGGCGCCTGGGAATATGCGTGGGGATATCCCTTCAGCATGACCTTCTCGATTGCCATGGAAGGCGGCACGCTGAACATGACCAGCGACCTGAAATTGACGCTGTTCCCGATCAAGGGCAAGCCCAAGGACGTGAAGGTGTACGCGGGCGACGGCTATTTCCATGAATTGACCCATTTCGTGGAATGCATCCGCACCAACCGCGACTCCGACGTCGTGTCGCCGGAATCCGCCATGCACAGCGTGCGCATTATCGAAGCGGAAGAAGAATCCGCCCGCACCGGAAAAGCGGTGACGGTGCGATTTTAAGCGAGCGGTCCGCCCCGTTAGCCGTTTGTTTGCCGGACCCCTCGGGCTGGCCGGGCCGGTCAGACAGGCCGTGAGGAAGTAATTGAACAGAAAACGATGGATGGTTTTTTGCTCGAATGAATGGCATTGCGAAATGCGGCTGCCTTTTCCAACTTCCGCGGTTCAGCGTTCTCAATTCGAGGGCACACGTCTCCTGTGCAAAATTCATCCGGGAACAACGCGGCCCAACCGCCATTCAAGCGAAAAGACTCTCCGCATGACACCCGGTCTATGCTAAACTGAGCGTGTTTCCGGTTCTCTCAAGACGCATGGCATGTGTGTTTTCAAAGAGAATGGGACGGTGCTTTTACACGGAGGTTGTGCTAAAGTGGTGAAGAAATGAACGGGACCATGGGCAAGGGCGGAGGAGTGCATGATTCGGCAGACAGTGGATACGTCCGATAGTTCGGCGGACTATAACGAACCGTCCTCGTTGGGACGCCAATTGGACCGGTTCCGGCGGCTTCCCTACGACAAGGAAGTGGCCATGCGCTGGGTTGTCCTGGCGGTGGCGGTGTGCGCCTTCGTGGAAATCATGGGGCGGTTCCTTTTTGAGTTTCATTTTATCAGCGCTGAACTGCGGGATGTTTCCAGTTTTTTTTCGCTGGCGGTGCTGTTCGTGGTGGGCGCGTATGTGTTTGCCCGGGTGCATACGGCGCCCATCGTCCGCGTGGCCATTTTCACGGGGCTGGCCTGCGGCATCTTGTTCCAGATATCCGACGTCATTGATGAATTGGCCTGGGCGCAGCACATCGCCTTGCTGGCCAAGAACACCCCCGCGCACAAGTTGTTTGAACAAACGGTGGTGGTGATTGGCTCCCTGTTGCTGCTGGCGGGATTCTGTTTTGCGCTGTTGGAGAACGAGGACACCCTGCGCGAATTGCAGGCGGAGCGCAAACGCCTTTTTGAAAACATCGCCGAGCGCCGCCGCGCCAAACGCGCCCTCAAGGACGCCCACCGCGCCCTCGAAGCAAAGGTGGAGGAGCGCACCGCGGCCCTGGCCGAAGTGAATGAGCAATTGCGGGTGGAACTGAGTGAACGCCGGCGGGCCGAGGCGACGCTGGCCAACCGGCTCCGGGTGGAAGAAGGGCTGGCGGCCTGCTCGCACATGCTGCTGGCCAGCGGCGAGCCGGAGGAGGCGCTGAACAAAGCGCTGCACCAACTGCTGACCCTCTCCGGGGCCAGTCATGTCTATATATTTGAAAACGAACACGACCCGGACCTGGGGCTCTGCATGCGCATGACGCATCAGGCCTGGGAACCCGGCAAAGTGCAATGGCATCACACGACGGCCCCCGTGCGGATCGCCTACAGCGACGGGTTTGACCGGTGGCGTCATGCCATGATGCACGGGAAACCCATTCACGGTTCCGTGGATAGCCTGCCGGAGGCCGAGCGGGTATGGTTAATTCCGTATGGCGCGCAATCCGTATTGCTGTTGCCGATAGGCTGGGAAGGGCAATGGCGGGGGTTTCTGGGCTTTGATGAAACACAGACCGCCCACGGGTGGTCCCCGGACGAAATCCGCATGCTGCAAACGGCGGCGGAAATGGTGAGCGCCTGCCGTGAACGGCAGCACGCCGAAGAATCCCTGCGGCACGCCTTTGACTCCCTGGAGCGGCGGGTGGCGGACCGCACGGCGGACCTTACGCGGGCGAATGAACAACTTCAGCAGGAGATATCCGAACGGCAACGTGCGGAACAGGATAAGGCGCGGCTGGAATCGCAATTGGTGCAGACGCAGAAAATGCAAGCCATCGGAACACTGGCCGGGGGCATTGCGCATGATTTCAACAACATCCTGTCTTCCATTCTGGGGTTCAGCGAACTGGCCCTGCATAAAATGGAACCGGGGAATCCTTTCCATCGGCATTTTAATGAAATTCTGAAAGCGGGCAACCGCGCCAAGGAACTGGTGCGGCAAATCCTTATTTTCAGCCGGCAAACCGATCAGGAACGCGCGCCCGTGCACTTGCACCTTATCGCCAAGGAGTTGCTCGCCCTCCTGCGCGCCTCGACCCCCGCCAATATCGAAGTGCGGGAATTCATTGATGCGAACGCCGGGGCGGTCTTGGCGGACCCGGGGCAGATTCATCAGGTCTTTCTCAATCTGTGCACCAACGCCCAACACGCGATGCGGGTCACCGGCGGGGTGTTGGAATTGCATGTGGCCTCCGCGCGCATGGAGCAGGCGCTCCATACCCCCCATGGCGATCTCGAACCCGGCGACTACGTTGAAATCACTGTCTCGGATACCGGCCATGGCATGGATGCGCACACCATGGAACGCATCTTTGAGCCGTTCTTCACCACGAAAGGCGTGGGCGGCGGCACCGGCATGGGGCTGGCCATCATACATGGCATCGTGACCAGCCTGAAGGGCGCCATCACCGTCCAAAGCGAGGTGGATAAGGGAACCGTGTTCCATGTGTATTTGCCCCGGTACCAAGGGGATGAACCGGCGCTGGGGAAGGGGACGGCGCAGGAAGTGCTGAACGGCTCCGAGCGGATTCTTGTGGTGGATGACGAGCCCCAGTTGGTGGCCTTATGGACGGAAATGCTTGGGCAGATGGGCTATCGGATAACGCCCTTTTGCGAAAGCCTTGCCGCCTTGGAAGCGTTTCGTAATGATCCCGGCCAGTTCGACTTGGTGCTGATGGACCAAATGATGCCCGGCATGACCGGGATGCAGGTGGCCAAGGCGATGCTGAAGGTGCGTCCGGATATCCCCATTATTCTCGCCACAGGATTCAGCGAATCCGTCACCCCCGAAGATGCCCAAGCGGCGGGCATACGCGATTTTGTCTACAAGCCCATTCTGGGGAACGAACTGGGGCTGGCCGTCCGCAAAGCTCTGGGCGCGCCGGTCAATCCCGAAGGCGCATAACCCAACCCTTTCCGCAAACCCCGGCAAAGGAGATAGCCTCCACGGACAATCCGGCTTCGCCGAATAGACCGTGCCAGGAATGCAAGGATTGATGTCCAATACTCTTTCTCCTCCTCTATGGCACGGTCAAGGCCGTCTCCGGTCTTGGCCGTGAGGGCTTTCATGAAGCACTGATAAAGGAGGAGTGAGACGCGCAAAAAGAACGAGACGGCTGCCCGCGTCATGGTGGTGCGGGCAGCCGTTCCGGAGTGTTTTTCACAGGATCGGGGTGAAGATTACATCTTCTGCATCATGGCGAGGAACTCGGCATTGGACTTTGTCTTTTTGAGCTTCTCGATGAGCAATTCCGTGGCTTCGACAATTTCGAGGGGACTCAACACGCGGAGCAACAGCCAGATGCGTTCCAGTTCTTCCTGGGCCACCAGCAGTTCTTCTTTGCGGGTGCGGGATTTGTGGACATCCAGCGCCGGGAAGATGCGCTTCTCCATCAAGCGGCGGTCCAGATGGATTTCCATGTTGCCGGTGCCTTTGAATTCTTCAAAGATGACGTCGTCCATGCGGCTGCCGGTTTCGACCAGGGCTGTGGCCAGAATCGTCAGGCTGCCGCCTTCCTCCATGTTGCGCGCCGCGCCGAAGAACCGTTTGGGGCGTTGCAGGGCATTGGAGTCCACGCCGCCGGAGAGCACCTTGCCGCTGGAGGGCACAATCACATTATAGGCGCGGGCGAGCCGCGTGATGGAGTCCAGCAGAATCACGACATCGCGTTTGTGCTCGACCAGCCGCTTGGCCTTGTTCAACACCATTTCCGCCACCTGGACGTGCCGTTCGGCGGGTTCATCAAAGGTCGAGGCGACGACTTCGCCGCGGACGGACCGGCGCATGTCCGTGACTTCTTCCGGGCGTTCGTCAATGAGCAGCACAAAGACCGCAATGTCCGGGTGATTGGTGGTAATGCTGTTGGCGATTTTCTGCAACAGCACGGTTTTCCCGGTAAACGGCGCCGCGACGATCAATCCGCGCTGCCCTTTGCCGATGGGGGAAATCAGGTCCATGATGCGCATGGCGATTTCCTTCGGCTCGGTCTCGAGGTGCATGCGCTCATCCGGGTGCAGGGGGGTCAAACTGTCGAACAACAGCCGGGTATGGGCCACTTCCGGGGTGTCGTCATTGACCGCTTCCACTTTCAACAGCGCGAAATACCGTTCGCCCTCTTTCGGCGGGCGCACATGACCGCGAATCGAGTCGCCGGTCCGCAAACCGAACTTGCGGATTTGGGAGGGTGACACATAGATGTCATCCGGGCCGGGAAGATACGAATAATCCGGCGAACGCAGGAATCCGAAGCCATCCGGCAGAATCTCGAGGGTGCCTTCGCCCCATACCGACCCCGCGCGTTCGAGGCTTTTCTTCAATATCTCGAAGATCAGGTCCTGCTTTTTAAGGCCGGCGTATTCGGCAATGCCCAGGGCCTGCGCCATTTCCGAAAGCTGGGTGATGTTCATGGCCTTCAAATCATTAATCGAAATTTCCGGCCCGTCCCCCTGGACTTCCGGAATCTCCTCATTGGCCACATCCAGCACGGGCTGCCGGGGCGTCATTTGTTGGGGACGGCGCATGCCGCCGCGTTGTGGCGAGCGGTGTTGCGGAGGACGGTTTGGCCCGCCGTAGTTTCCTTTTTTTTGCGGCTTGCGGTTTCTCATGCGCGACTGGTTTTGACTATCCGTCATGGAGTATCCTTTCACGTTTCTGCCGGATGTGCACTCCCACGTGGACGTGGAAGCAACTTTCTAGTGTATTTCAGCCCAATTACTCCCGATGCCCACATCAACCTTCAATGGAACATCCAGAGGAATCACTTCTTCCATTATCTTCTTCATCAGGTCCGCGATCTCGCGGGCCGTCCCGGATTCCGCCTCCACCAGCAACTCATCGTGCACCTGCAGCAACAACCGCGCCTGTTTCCCCGCCAGGGCCTGGTCCAGCCGGATCATCGCCACTTTGATGATGTCCGCGGCCGTGCCCTGGACCGGCATGTTAATCGCGGCCCGTTCCGCGGCCTTGCGCGTGTTGACGTCGGTGCTCTTCAACTCCGGCACATACCGCCGGCGGTTCATCAGCGTGGTCACATAGCCGGTGCCGTGCGCCGTCTCCATCACCTGTTCAAGCCAGCGTTTCACCTCCGGGTACTGCTCGAAATAGCTGTCAATGAAACGCGCGGCTTCCGTCGTGGATATACCCAGGTTCCGCGACAACCCAAAGGGGCTGATGCCATAGACCACGCCAAAGTTCACCGCCTTGGCTTGCCGCCGCATTTCCGCGGAGACCTTTTCCGGGGCGGTCTTGAACACCCGCGCCGCGGTGTCCCGGTGGACGTCCTGTTCCATGAAGAACGCGGCCTGCAGGTTTTTGTCGCCGGAGAGATGGGCCAGAATGCGTAATTCAATTTGTGAGTAGTCGGCGGAAATCAGCTTCAGGTTTGGGCCGCCGGCCACGAACCCCTCGCGAATTCTCCGTCCGAGCTCGGTGCGCACAGGGATGTTTTGCAGATTCGGGTCGCTGCTCGACAGGCGCCCTGTCGCCGCCACAGCCTGGTTAAATGATGTATGAATGCGGCCTGTCTCGGGATGTATCAATTTGGGCAATGCATCCACGTACGTGCCGCGCAGTTTCTCCAATGTTCTGTACTCAAGGATTTTTTCCGGGAGGGGATGTTCCCGCGCCAGTTCCTCGAGCACCTCCACGTCGGTGGAGTATCCCGTTTTGGTCTTGCGGACCGTTCTCAGCCCGAGTTTCTCGAAAAGAATCTCTTGGAGTTGTTTGGGGGAGTTTATCTTGAACGGCTCCCCGGCTAATTCAAATATTTCGTGTTCGAGGGCTTTGAGCCGCGCCTCGATCTCCACGCGCAACCGGTCAAACAATTCCGTGTCAATGGCGATCCCGGCCTTCTCCATCCGCGCCAGCACGGTGATCAACGGAATTTCAACCTCATGGAAAAGCGCCTCCAGCTCCCGTTCGCGGAGTTGCGGGTGGAACACTTCGGAAAGACGCCATGCATAATCGGCGTCTTCGCATGCATACTCACATGCGCGATCCACGGGAACCCGATCGAAGGTAATGGCTTTCGCGCCGCGCCCAATCAATTCTTTTATGGGAGTTGGCGTCAGCCGGAGATATTGGAGGCTAACCTCGTCTAGATTGTGCCTTAAACGGGAGGGGTCTGTCAAGTAGGACGCCACCATGGTGTCCATGGCAATTCCCTGAAGCTGGATTCCGTGCCGGTCGAACACCAGCAGGTCGTATTTGATATTGTGGCCAATCTTGCCGAAGGCGGGGTCTTCCAACAGGGGGCGCAGCAATTCCAACACACGCGGCGCGGGGAGGGGCGTCACTTGTTCCGCGGTGGTCAGATCATCGGGATCACGGAAGATGGTCAACGCATCGGGGGTGTGGCCCACGGGAATATAATACGCTTTCCCGCTCCGGCAACTGAGCGAAATCCCCACAAGGTCCGCGCGCAGGGGATCAATCGAGGTGGTTTCCGTGTCCACGGCAAAGGTTTTTGAAGCGCGCATTTCCTGGAGGGCGTGCTCCAATTCCGTTTCGGTGAGTACCAGGCGGTAGTCGCGCGGCTCCGGTTCCGGGGCGTTTTCCGGAAGCAGTTCCTTTAGCAGCGAGTGAAATTGCAGCGCGTCGAACACCTCGATGAGCGTGTTGCGGTCAGGTTCTTTCCGGCGGCACTCGCGGACCGCCACGCCGCAGTCCACATCCGTCTTGATGGCGACGAGTTCCCGGCTGAAGAACGCCTGCTCGCGATCCTGTTCCAGCCGTTCTTTCATCTTGCCCTTCAACGCATCAAGATGGGCGTAGAGCCCTTCAAGCGATCCATATTCCTCCATGAGCTTCTTGGCGGTCTTGTCCCCGATGCCGTGCACCCCCGGCACATTGTCCGCCGCGTCGCCAATCAAGGCCAGCGCATCGATTACGTGCTCCGGCCCTGTGCCGAAACGTTCAATGACATCCTCCCGCGAATACCAAGTCCCGGCGTCGCCCTTCGAGGGATCAAACACCCGGACGTTATCGCCAATCAACTGGAGCAAATCCTTGTCGCCGCTGACGATGACCGCTTCGAGGCCGTTTGCCGCCGCCTCGAGGGCGAGGGTGCCAATCACGTCGTCGGCCTCGACCCCCGGCACCACCAGCAAGGGCAGATTCAATGCTTTGACAACCTCATGCATCATGGGAAACTGGTCTTTGAGGTCCTGCGGGGTTTCCTGACGCGTGGCCTTGTATTCTGGATACTGTTCTTCCCGGAAGCTCTTCCCGGGCGCGTCAAACACCACCGCGATATAGGCCGGATTGTGCTCGCGGAGGAGTTTAAGCAATATCCGCGTGAAGCCATACACCGCGTTTGTGGGGCGGCCCTTGGCGTCGGAAAGCGGGGTCCGGATGGCGTAGTACGAACGAAACGCATACGCCATGGCGTCAATAAGGAAAATCTGTTCAGGCATGTTGCCTCCCCTCGATGAGCGCCAGAATTTCGCGCGCGGCGCGTTCCGAAGCACCCCTATCCCCCAGGAGATGCCGAAGTTCCACGTAATCCTTCAACATTTGCCTGCGGGCGGGCGTATCCGCGATGAGTTCCAAGGCCTTGGGCAGCATTTTTTCGGGCGCGGCATCTTGTTGAATGTATTCCGGCACAATGCCCCGGCCCATGAGAATATTCACAATCCCGATATGCGAAATGTCCCGGATAAACCACCGGGCCAGCCAATAGTTAATGGAACCGACCTTGTATACGATGAGCATGGGCACGTTGAATAACGCGGTTTCCAGCGTGGCGGTTCCGGAAGCCACGAGACAGAACCGCGCTCTCGCCAATACCTCATGCATGCCGCCCACCCGCACTTCTATCGGGAAATCCCCGATCAGCGCGCGCACCTGGCGCGCATGGTCTTCATTCACGCAGGGGGTGATAAACCGCGCATGCGGATAGCACGCTCGAATGCCCTCCGCGGCCGCCGCCATGGGATGCATCAGCCGGGCGATTTCCTGTTCACGGCTGCCCGGCAATAGGCCAATGACCAACGGTTCCTCCGTATCGCCGTCCGCCGTGCCGAGCTTGATGTGGTCAAGCAAAGGATGCCCGACGTAGGTGCAATCCATGCCCGCATTGCGGAACAGGGCTTCCTCGAAGGGCAGAATCACCAGCATTTTGTCCACAACCCGGGCCAGGGTATGAATACGGTTTTTCTTCCAGGCCCAAACCTGCGGACTGATGTAATAAATCACGGGAATGCCCAATGCGTGGGCCGCTTTGGCAATCCGGATGTTGAAGCCCGGATAATCTATCAACACCACAGCATCCGGCCGCGTCTCACGCAAATGCATCTCGGTGTCCAGAAGCAGGCGGCGTAACGGCAGAAGCCGCTTAATAACTTCCGAGAAGCCCATGATGGCCTGTCCGGCGAGATCCTGCCGCAATGCCATCCCGGCCTCCGCCATCAATTGCCCGCCCAGGCCTTCGCAATGCACCGTGGAATCCGCCGCGCGCAGGGCGCGAATCAGGCTCGCGCCATGAATGTCGCCGGACCGTTCGCCCGCCACAAAGAAAATGCGTTTCACGGATGCTCCCGAATATAGGCCAGAATTTGTTCCGACAAGCGCACCGCCTTTAGTCCGTCTTCGCCGGAGACCACCGGGCGGCGCCCTTCCCGCACGCAGTTCACAAACGACTCCAGTTCCAGTTTCAGCGGTTCTTCTTTCCGCACCGGCAGCGGTTCAATGCTGATGTGTTCCATCGGATTGGCCCCCAGAGGAATGGGGCCCGGCATCTTGCGGTACACCAGCACTTCCTGGGCGCTGTAGTCCGTGGCCACATAGGCATTCTCCGCGAAGATGCGAATCTTGCGCATGCGGTCCACCGACACTCGGCTGCTGGTGATGTTCGCCACGCACCCGGAAGCGAAACGGATGCGGACATTCGCGATGTCCTCGCTTTCGGAAAAGATGGGGGTTCCCGCGGCATCGAGCCAGGTGATTTCACCCGGCTCCATCGCCAGCACAATGTCCAAATCATGAATCATCAGGTCCAGCACGACACTGACGTCCGCCCCGCGCATGGGATAGGGACTGAGCCGGTGGCACTCGATAAATTTCGGCTTCGAGAAACTCTCCATTACCGCCATGACCGCGCCGTTAAAGCGTTCGATATGCCCCACCTGCAAAAGCAGGTTGCGTTCACGGGCGGCGGCCACCATGCGCTCGGCTTCCGCAATGGTGGGCGACATGGGTTTCTCCACCAGCACATGCACGCCCGCCTCCAACAATTCCAAGACCACATCGCAATGCGTGGTGGATGGAGTCGCCACGGAAACGGCGTCCACCCCCAAGGCAAGCAGGCTTTTAACATCGGACACTCCAGGAACACTAAAATCCTGTGCGGCCTTTGTGCGCTTTTCTTCATTAAGATCGGCCACGCCCGCCAGCGTGATGTCCGGCAACAACGCGTAATTCCGCGCGTGATGATACCCTAAATGCCCCACCCCCGCGACGCCCACTCGCAATGCTGCCATATAGTTCTCCTAGCTGAATCCGATACCCGGAACCCGATACCCGATACCCGATACCCGGAACCCGTTACCCGTTACTGCAATCCCCGCTTGGAGTTGCGGACAAAGTCCAGGATCACCTGGCGCTCTTCGCATTCCGGCACTTGATCTTCAATGGCTTTCACGGCCTGACTGGTGTTCATATTCGACCGGTAAAGCAGCTTGTACATTTTACGTATGTGCGCGATGGTCTCCTTGCTGAATCCGGCGCGCTCCAAACCGACCACGTTCGGCCCGTGGCAGAGCGTGGGCTGTCCGGCGAGAATCATGTAGGGCAGCGCGTCCTGCGCCACCCGCGACATGGCGCCCAGAAAGGCCATTTTGCCCACCGTGCAGAACTGGTGAATTCCGGTCAATCCGCCGATGATGGCGCGGTCGTGCACGGTGACGTGGCCCGCCAGCGCGGCGGAATTCGCCATGATAACCCCATTGCCGACGGAACAGTCGTGCCCGATATGCGAACAGGCCATGAGCAAACAGCCGCTTCCCACGGAAGTCACTTTATGTTCGTCGCCATCGCCATAGTCGGTACTGGAGCTGATGGTGACAAATTCACGGAAAGTGTTATTGTCGCCAATACACGTCTTGCCAATAGCGCCTTTTTTGTGCTTCAAGTCTTGCGGCAATACGCCCACCTGGGCGCCGCTGAACAGGCGGTTGTTCTTGCCGAGGAGGGTTCCCGCCCCGACAATGCAGTGTGGCCCGATGACCGAGCCCGCGCCTATCTTCACATTCGCTTCGATTATGCTGAACGCCTGGACTTCCACGTCCTGGGCCAATTCCGCCGATGGATGAACTATAGCGGTTGAATGAATAGTCATAACCTCCCCATCTCCTCTTTGGTCTCACTGCCATGCCGCAATCTTCTCCGTAACACCCTCATACCAACAAGTCTAAAGGGAACGTGCGTGCAAGCGCAACGCGTGGAGAATAACCACAGACTGCCGGGCAGTTGATATAACCCTTGGTTTTTGTTGAGGTTATATAGGAATACCAGAACACGGGCCCTTAAATCAACCTCACCGGGGGGTTGATTCACATGCCGCGCCGGATTAGAATACCCCTTGGGAGTGGAGGGCTCCCATGGGTGACAAAGCACATGGGGAGCCCCCAAGAACATGTTGCGGGGTATGAAGCATGTGGTACAGAAGGGCTGTGGGTCTTATTGTTGTGTGGACGTCCGGTGTGCAGGGGCTGCTTGCCGGAGCGCCCGTAACCTTCCTGGACGACCGCCTCGAAAATGCCGTGCGCACCCAGTGGGAATCGGCCACCGGCCTTACGTTGAGTACTCCACCGGAAGACACGGAATTAGCCAATTCCTTGTTTACCACACTGACGGCCCGGCATAAGGCCATTGCCAATTTGACCGGCCTCGAAGCCTGCACCTCCCTCACCCGGATTGATCTGGCCTACAACGACGTGAGCGACCTGTCGCCCTTGGCGAATCTCACCGGCATACGGCAATTGGAACTGGGGTATGGTTCCCCGCTCGCGGAGCAAGGCATCAACATGCAGGCCACCGGCACCAACCTGATTACCGACCTTTCCCCGTTGGCGAACCTGGCGAATTTGACGTATTTGAACATTGGAGGAAACACCGGCGTCGCCAGCATCGCCGCGATTTCCACCTTGGCCAGTCTGCGGGAACTCTGGATGGGTTCCCAGGCAATATCAGATTGGACCCCGCTCTCGGACCGCGCGGAGAGTCTGGAGATTTTCGCGGAGGTGGGGTGCGGAGTCGCCAATGAACATATGCCGGTTTTTGCCGGATTGACTCTGCTCACCGCGCTGTGCATTTCGCAGGAATCCGGCCTTTCGGATATCAGCCCGCTGGCTTCGCTGAACCTGGGGATAGCGGCCTTTATGAATTGCCCCATCACCGATTTCAGCGCCGCCGCCCACTGGACAAATCTCTACATGCTCCCGCTCAAAAACATCCCCATCGGTTCCCTGGCCTCATTGGCCGGCCTCCAAAACCTGCAAAACCTGGAAATTGAGAACTGCGGAATCTCGGATATCAGCCCGCTGGCGGGGCACACCTCTATTCAACGCCTCACCTTGACGAATAATGCCATCGTGGACCTATCCGTCGCCGCCACATTAACCGGTTTAACCCAGCTTGGTCTGCAAAATAATCAAATCACGGATATTCAGGCCCTTCTGGATAATCCCGGACTGGGAGGCGATGACTCTTGCGATATCCGCGAAAATCCGCTGTCGCAAGATGCGGCCTGCACCCAAGTGCCCGCATTGCGCGCCAAATTCAATAATCCGAACAACTGTTTTTCCAATGCCATCTGCGGCCCCACCGTCACGTTAACCATCTCCGTCGTTGACACGGGGAACACCTGGCCCGCCCCGGGAACATACGAAGTGGCTTTGGGAAGTACCGAACATGTCGAGGCTCGTCCCTTAAACGGGACGGGCTGGGCGTTCAGTCATTGGACGGGAGACGTCAGTTCAGCGAGCCTGCAAACCGATGTCTTTATGGATAGAGACAAAACCATTCAAGCAGTATTCATTACGCCCGGCGATCATACCCTGACGGTTCATCGCGAGGGAATGGGTTCGGGATATGTATTTCCCGAACCGGGTGTGTACGCCTATTTGCATAATCAATCGCCCTGGGTCAATGTCAATCCTTCCGCAGGAAGCTACTTTGGCGGCTGGCAGGGGGATATGTCCGGATTTGATATCAATCCCTCCCTGCTAATGGACCAGGATAAATCCGTAACGGCCATTTTTGAGACGTCTGGCTTTACTCTGACCACCCAGAGCGTTGGCACGGGCCAGGTATACCCATGGGCGGGCGAACACCGCTATGTGGAAGGCGCAGTGGTCCCACTGGATGCATGGTCGTGGGGCGGCTGGGAGTTTGATCACTGGGAAGGGGATATCGGCGGGGCCGATCCCAGTAATGCCACCATCGAAGTGACCATGGATCAAAACCGCACGGTGACCGCGGTTTTTGAAATGAATGGTAACACGTTGACCATTGCCGTGGAAGGGAACGATTGCGGTTTTACGAGGCCCGGGGCCGGCCAATATACCTTCAATGCGGGTTTTTCATACACTATTGAAGCCCATGCCAATGCGGGGTGTCATTTTGATCATTGGGAGGGGGATATTGGCACGGAGGTTCCCCAAAATCCCGTCTTAACCGTACTTATGGATCAAGATCGGGCGGTTACCGCAGTATTCGCTTCGGGCGGGAAAACACTGACTATGGCGGTGGGCAGCGGAGGGTGTGGCACCGTCTATCCCCTTTCCGGGGCGCACGGTTATGTGGAAGGTTCTGTCGTGGACTTGCATGCCGTACCTGATGCCGGCTGCCGGTTTGTTCATTGGGAAGGCGATATTGGAAGCGCGGATTCCTTGAATCGGAATATCCAAGTCATCATGGACCAAGACCGAACCATAACCGCGGTGTTTGAGGACTGGGGCAACACCCTGACACTGGCGGTGGGCGGTGATGGGTGCGGGACCACAAATCCAAGCCCAGGCCTGTCCGGTCATGATGAAACAGAGAACGTTACAATCCAGGCCATTGCCCAGGCCGGTTGCCGGTTCGACCATTGGGAGGGAGATATCGGAACAGCAGATTCATCAAGCCCCGTAATACAGGTTGCCATGGATCAGGACCGCGCCATCACCGCTATTTTCACCTATTCGGGGAAAACGCTTACCCTCATGACCGGGGGAACAGGGTGCGGCACGGTACTTCCGCCTCCGGGAGAACATCTCTATGAGGAAGGCGGCATTGTTGTCATTGAGGCGCTGCCGGGGATTGAGTGCCAGTTTGATCATTGGGAAGGGGATGCCGTCGGTTCGGAAAATCCCGTTTCCATTGTGATGGATCAAGATAAAACGATTACCGCGGTCTTCACGGGAGGCGGGGGTGAGGGAAGTTTTTTGCCCAAATTCATTGTGACGGACTTCATCGAACTGGACAAAATCCACCGGATCAGCCGGTTCCGTTCCGGAGCGGGACACGATTATTCGCCGGGGGACCCGGAATCCTGCCGAAGCATGAAACACTACTATTGCGCCGGCTATGGACTCGATTCCACCGATGTGACGATGTTTGCGCCCTGTGACGGAACCATTCTGTGGATCACCCAGGAGTGGGCGGGAAAACAACTGGGCATCGCACCCGATGGCTACACCAGCTACCTTCTGATCCTGTTTCATGTGACCACCACGCCGGAAATCACGGTGGGCGCCCACGTGTCGGCCGGACAGGTCCTGGGCACGGGGTCCGCCGGCACCTGGATAGACATCGCCCTGTGGAGCGCGGAGCAACAATACTCCTATTTTGACGCCATGACCGATGCCGTGTATAAAGGGTATCTTGACCGTGGCGTGCATAAGCTCTCCAACCTCATTATTGGAGAAGTAGAACGCGATGCGGATTCTCTTGTATGTGAGGGCGAAGCCTTTGCCTCGCCAAGTGCCTTGCCCGATTTTTATTACCTCGAAGACCCGGCGGAGGGAGAAGGGGGAACGCTGTTTTCCCATTCCGCGGATCAGAATCAGGACGGTCACATCAGCGTGTCGGAACTCCTCCGAATCGTCCAGTTTTACAATTCCGGCGGATACCATTGCGCCGGGGCCGGAAATCCGACGGAAGACGGCTACCAGCCCGGTCCCGGGAGTATCGAGTGCATTTCCCATGACAGTGATTATCAACCCTATGATGGGCGCATAAATCTGTCCGAATTGCTGCGCTTGATCCAGTTTTACAACACAGGGCGCTGCCATCGGTGCCCCGATCAATACACTGAAGACGGTTTCTGCCTGGACGCGGGAGATACAGGTCCGGAGTAAATGCCTGGAAACCCCGGCCCTGCCAGGGGAGTCGAAAGGGCATAAAATACCGCAGGAGAAACGTCAATGTGTTATAGGTGGTTGCGTGTGTTGATGGGCGTTCTTTTAGTGCTCTCCCTCAGCGGCATTGGGGCTATTCCCACTACGCCCCTGAAACCGCACCCTATGGAGATCATTGTACACCGCGGCGCGAACCGCCTCGCGCCGGAAAACACCTACGCCGCCGCCCAGCGGTGCATTGATTTGGGTGTCGATTATCTGGAAGTGGACGTTCAGCCCAGCAAGGACGGCGTGTTGTACAACCTGCATGATCTCTGGCTGAATCGCACCACCAATGGGAAAGGCCTGTTATTGTCCATGGAGTCGCGGGATGTGGATCAGTTGGACGCCGGGTCGTGGTTTGGCCCGGAATTCGCCGGGGAGCGCATACCTCGGTTTGACCAATTTTTGCCTTGGCTGAAGGGTAAAATAAAAGTGAACTTTGATATCCGGGCCGCCGATCTTCAACAGTTGATCGAGTTGGTCCGTTCCAATCACATGGAACAGGAGTGTTTTTTCAATTTTATGAGCCTGCCGCTCGCGTTGCGGTTCCATCAACTGGCACCTGATCTCACGATCAAAATGAATGTGTCCACCCCCGAAGAAGCCGAGCAGGCCGCCTTCAAATATCACGCGCGCATCATTGAAGTTCCGTTTTCCTTGCTGACCCCTGAAATAACGGAAGCCTGCCGCCGGCACCGGTTGAAAATTATCGCCTGCGCCGTGGACAACAGCCGGGAAGAATATCAAAGAATCGCCCGGAGCGAGGCGGACATGGTCATGCTGGACTGTCCGGACCTATTCCTGGAAATTCAAAAAGAGCACGGCGGCGCTACTCCGGCTTCGCGGTAAAGCGGTACTCTTCCGCATAGGCCTGGAGCGCCTCCCGCAACAGCTTGCGCCCCCGGTACAGGCGCGACATCACCGTCCCCAGCGGGCAATTCAACTTTTCCGCAATGTCCTTATAGGACATGTCCTCCAGGTCGGCCATAATCACGGCGCCCCGGAAATCCTCCGGCAGTTTATCAACAGCGGCTTTCACCCGGTCATCCAGCAATTCCATGAGGTCCTCCCGGGTGCCATGGGTCATGTCCACCCGCACGTCCGGGTCCGGGCTGCTTTCCTCGACGGGTTCCGCGCCGGTCAACTCCACGGTGGCGGGATGGCGGGTCTTCCGGCGGTATTCATTAATGAACGTATTGCGCAAAATGGTCAACAGCCATGCCTTGATATACGTGCCCTCCTTGAACTTGTCATGGAAACGCAGTGCTTTGACGATTGTATTCTGCGTCAGGTCCTCCGCATCGGACTTGTTGCGGGTGAGGCGCAGGGCGACCGCATGGAGCATGTCCAGGTGTTCCAACACCTGGTCTTCAAACTCCTTGGGCCGCGGTTGCGGCAGTGTCGCCGTGGTGCTCATTACATTCGTGCCCATCCGTAAAGACGTTACCTGTAAAATCTTCCCCGGGCGCGCCTCCCGAACGCGGCCCCGATTTCACCCGGTCATCCTAACAAGATTGAGGGGACACCGTCAATTCTTCCCCGGCAGGATCGCTGGGGCGGAAAACACGGCTGTTCATGCGCTGCTGGCGATGCCGAGCGTCTGGGCAAAGCGTTTTAAGAAACTTTCGCGGGCAGGTTCGGCGCTGATCGGCTGATGCACCAGGCGGCTCGCCAATACTTGCATGTATTTGGCGGCGGGGGCATTGGGATATAGCAGCGCGAAAGGCTGGCTTTGCATGACGGCCTGCGAAACATGGGGATCCCGCGGCAGGCATCCCAGATAGGAGAGGTTGCGCCCGAGATATTGCTGCGACACGTTCGAGAGTTTGGTGGCCACGGCTTTCGCCTGGGCTTGATTCCCCACCATGTTCACCACCAGGCGGATGATGGAATCCTTGCGAAGGCTATAAATAGTCTTCAACATGGCATACGCATCCACAATCGCGGAAGGTTCCGGGGTGGTAACCAGCAATACTTCATCGGCGGCTGTGGCGAAAGAGACGGCGTTCTGTCCGATGCCCGCCATGGTGTCTATCACAATGAACTCCACTTCGTCTTGCAGTTCCTCGATGCCTTCCAGAATCCGCTGCCGCGCCTGATGCGGCAAATCGGCCATCCGAGACAACCCGGAAGACCCCGGGATCAGCTCAATGCCGCCGGGCGCCCGCACCAGAATCTCGGTCAGCCGTTTTTGCCCCTCGATGACATGCTCGAGGTTGAACATCGAACTGAGGCCCATCAACACTTCGACATTCGCCAGCCCGAGGTCCGCGTCAAGCAAGACCACGCGCCCGCCGCGCGCCGCCAGCGTTATGGCCAGGTTCACGCTGGTGCTGGTCTTGCCCACGCCGCCCTTGCCGCTGGTCACGGCAATCACACGAGCCTTTTTCTGGTACTGACGCACCAATTCTCTAAGATTTTGCGCTTGATCCACCACGGTTATTCCTGCCTTCCAAAACAAGGTTTGCGATCATGCCCGGCGCGGCCACACGAATATCGTCCGGAACATTCTGCCCCACGCTGACATAGCTCAACGGCAGGCCGGCCTCCAGAAGCATGTTGAGCATCGAGCCGTACTGCCGGGTTTCATCCAGTTTGGTGAACAACAAGGAGGCGGGCTGAAGGCACTTGAAATTCGACACCACGCTGCGCAGATCATCCATGTGCGTGGCCGCGCTCAGCACCAGCATGACTTCATGCGGACGCGCCGCGTGAAGCACCGCCTTGAGTTCGTTGATCTGCTCCAGGTTGAACTGGCTGCCGCCCGCCGTGTCCATCAGCACCAGATCATAGTCCTGAAACTGTTTCATGGCCTCGGCCGCGTCTTTCGCGTCATTCGCCACCCGCAGCGGGATGCCGATAATATTCGCATAGACGCGCAGTTGCTCGACGGCGGCGACCCGGAAGGTGTCGCACGTCAGCAGGGCGACCCGCGCCCGTTCATGCACCGCGAAATGGGCCGCCAGTTTCGCGAGATTGGTGGTTTTGCCCACGCCCGTCGGCCCCGCCAGCGCCACCAGCCGGCACTCGCCGCCATGCAGGGCGATGCCGCCGGTGGTTTTGATCGCGCCGCGCACCACGAAATGCAGGCGCTCGGCAAACACGCGCGGCTCCCGCAACACCTCCATGCCGGCATCTTTCAGCACCAAGCCTATCAGCGCGGCGGCGGCCTTGCGCGAAACGCCCCGGCTCACCAGCGCGCGGTAGTGCGGCGCGAATTCCGTGGGCAGGCCCGCGCCGGGATGTTCCGCATACAACACCTGCATCATCTCGCGGATATCCTGGAGTTCGCGGCGCACGTCATCGCCCAGGGCTTCGGGCTCGGGCTTCCGCTTGGGAAAGGCCACCACCGGCGAAGCGCCCGAAGCCGCGGGCCGGGGCGCGCCCTGCATGCGCCGTTGCGCGTCGCGAATCAACTGCTCGAATTCCTCTTTGGTGCGGGGCTTGTTTGCGCCGTCCGCCAACAGGCTTTGTTCCGCGTATTTCCGTTCCACCGGGCTGGGGGCGCGGGGTGCGGATTCAGGAATGGGCACCGAGGCGGTGATTTCCACCACTTGCCGGCCAAAATACCCCAAGAAACCGCCTTCCGTGACTTGGCGCGTGCTGACCACCACGGCCTCCAGGCCGTATTTCGCGCGCATTCGGCGGTAGGCTTCTTCGAGCGTGCCGCCGCGCACTTTTTGGAATCGCTGGCCCATGTTATGCGCTCACTTGTCCTTCGCTTTCCAAGGTTAACCCGGGATCAATTTCATGGTACGACAGCACCACAATCTTCGGGATGCGGCGCTGGACGATGCGTTTGAAAAACCGCCGCACGGGCGCGGAGGTCAGCGCCACCGGCTCCTGCCCGGACAACACCAGGGGTTGAACCGCCTGCGCGGTCTTTTCCGCTATTGCATCCGCCCGCGCGGGCGCCACCGGTATGTATTCGCCGGTATCGGCCTGTCCGATGGCGTTAAGGATTTCCTGTTCCAGTTCCGGGGCCACGGTCACCACCCGCAACACGCCTTTTTCATCCGCGTAGACTGAACATATCTCGCGCGCCAGCGCATGACGGCAGTATTCCGCCAACACTTCCGTGTCCTTGGTGCGCGGGGCGTAGTCACACAACGTTTCCAGGATCACCTCAAGATTGCGGAGCGACACCCGTTCGCGCAACAGGTAATGCAATACTTTTTGCAGTTCCCCATACGTAAGCAAATTGGGAAGCAATTCATTCACCACGGTGGGCGAGGTTTCTTTCAGATGATTGACCAGCGTTTGCACGTCCTCGCGGGTGAGAATTTCATCGGCGTGCGCGTATATCAGTTCGGTTAAATGGGTGGCCAGCACGGCGGACGGCTCAACAATGGTGTAGCCGTTGCGCTCCGCCCGGTCCCGGTCCTCTTTCGACACCCACACGGCCGGCAAGCCGAAGGCGGGCTCTTTGGTCGGGAATCCGCCCACTTCCTCCTCCACCAGCCCCGGATTCATTGCCAGGAAATAATCCGGCATCAATTCATACGACGCAATGACCGACTCGCGCAGTTTCACGCAATATTCGTTCGGGCGCAGGCGCATGTTATCCACAATGCGGATTACCGGCACGATGAAGCCCATCTTTGAAGCAATCTGCTGGCGGATGATTTGAATGCGGTTGAGCAGATCGCCCCCTTGCCGGGTATCGGCCAACGAGATGAGTCCGTACCCCAGTTCTATCTTGAGCGGGTCCACGGTCAGCAAATCTTCCGTGCGCGCGGCCGGTTTCTCCGTTTCCGCCTCCCGGGCCGCGGCCTCTTCCACTTTTTTCCGTTCTTGGAGGCGCTGCTGGGTTTCCCGCGACGAATACGCCAGGAATCCAATCACCGCCGCCACCACCAGGAACGGCCCCGTCGGCATGCCGGGCACCAGCCCGAACAACGCCAGCATCACCGACGCAACCCCCAGCGCGCGCGGATACCGGCCCAACTGCGCCCCAAAATCCGCGCCAAGATTCTCCTCGGAAACCGTGCGCGTCACAATCAGGCCCGCCGCCGTCGAGACGATCAGCGAGGGAATCTGCGACACCAAACCGTCACCGATGGTCAGGACCGTATAGGTCGAGGCGGCTTCCGCCAGCGGCATCCCCATCATCACAATTCCGATAATCAACCCGAAGATGATGTTGACAAGGGTGATGATGATGCCCGCGATGGCGTCGCCCCGGACGAATTTGGTCGCGCCGTCCATGGCCCCGTAGAAATCCGCTTCCCGCTCGATGTCCCGCCGCCGTTTCCGGGCCTGCTCTTCGGTAATCAGTCCCGCATTGAGATCGGAGTCCACGCCCATCTGCTTGCCCGGCATGGCGTCCAGGGTGAACCGCGCCGCCACTTCGGAAATGCGTGTCGCGCCCTTCGTGATCACGACAAACTGGATCACCACCAAGATGACAAAGATCACCATCCCCACAAACAAGTTGCCGCTGGTCACGAAGCCGCCGAAGGCCTGGATCACCTGCCCCGCATTGGCCTGCGACAGGATCAGGCGCGTGGCCGCCACGTTCAAGCTGAGCCGGTACAACGTCAACAGGAGCAACAGGGACGGGAACACCGCAAAATCCACCGCCCGCTGCAAGTAGAGGGTGGCCAGCAGCACCACCACGGACAGGGAAATATTGATTGTGAGCAGGACATCCAGGAGGGGCGTGGGCACGGGGATGATCAACACCAACAGGATGCCCACCACGCAAATCGCCAGGGGGATGTCCTGGTTGCGCACTAGCGAAAACCGCGCGGTCTGTTGCAAGGGGGCCGCCATATTACCTGTTGTTCTTCCTTACACTGTTCATACCGCCGTCCTTAAATCCCGCATCAGCCACTGCCGTTCCCGTATCTTCTCCGCGCGCCGGTCAATCCCGTACACAAACGAGAGAATCTCGGCCACGGCATGAAACAAGGTCTCCGGTATCGATTGGTTGAGGTCCACCGTTCTGAACAAAACCCGCGCCAACTCCGGTTTCTGCACAATGGGCACGTGATGTTTTTCGCCCAACTCGCGGATGCGCTGCGCCGTCAACCGCTGGCCCTTGGCAATCACCACGGGCGCGTTCATCTCGGCCATGTTGTAGCGCAGGGCCACGGCGTATTCCGTGGGATTGGTGATGATGACGTCCGCCTTGGGCACTTCCGCCATCATGCGTTTCATGGCGATTTGCCGCTGTATCTGGCGGACGCGCCGTTTGATGTGCGGATCACCTTCCATTTCCCGCATTTCCTGTTTCGCCTCCTCGCGGGTCATCCGCAAATCCCGCTCGTGCTGCCAATACTGGTACCCGTAGTCGAAAACGCCGATCACGAGGAGGGCCAGGGCGATCCGCCACCACACCGCCACCACCAGCGCGCCCACCGCCGCGCTCAGGCCGTCGGGAGGCATGTTCATCAGCGCGAGGAAATCCGGCAGGCGGGACCGCAGCGCCAGCCAGACCACCCACACCGCGAACGTGAGTTTTAAGATGGATTTCACCAATTCAATCAGGCTGCGCAAGGAGAAAAACTTCTTCATGCCCGAGAAAATATTTAAGCGGTCGAGTTTGGGTTGAATGGGTTTGGCCGTAAAGATGAACCCCACCTGCGCCAGATTGATGGCCACGCCCGCCGCCAAGAGCACCACCATGATGGGCAATGCCGCCAATCCATAATCCAGCAGGGAGCGGGAGGCCAGCGCGGCGGCGGGAAGCTTGTTCAACATCAGGCGGTCCGCATTGCCCATATAATACCGCATGGCTTCGATAAGGGTGTTCATCATGGGATGGGCGAGCAGCACCAGCGCCAGCAAGGCCGCGCCCAACGCCACCCCCGACGTCAGGTCTTGGCTGCGCGCAATATTCCCCTCCTCACGCGCCCGCTGTTTTTTCTGCGGACTCGCGGGAAGGTTTTTCTCGCCTCCGGTATCTTCCGGCATGGGGGGTTAACTCATTCCTCGAACCAGGGTTTCAACATTCTTGAACATTGCATGGAACATGCCCTCCAGCGTGTAGAGGTATATTCCAATGATTAACGCCATTAAAAACAGGCCCGTCGCGATGGTGATCGGGAATCCCACCACGAACAACTGGATTTGCGGCACCACCCGGCCCAGCAGGCCCATCACCGTGTAGGCCAACAACATCGCCGCCGTCACGGGCGCGGCGATCATCAATCCGTCTATAAACAACCACTGCCCCCATCGCCCCACCTCCACCCATAACTCGGGCCGGGCCGTGAAGCCGCCCACGGGCAGGTGTTCATAGGTGGAATACAACGCCCAGAGCATCATCCGGTGGCCGCCGGTGGTCAAAAGAAACAACACCCCCAAAATAAAGAGAAAGAAACCGAAGATGGGGTACTGGGTTTCCATGGCCGGGTTAAAAATATTCATCATCCCGAAGCCCGTCTGAAGATCCATGATCTGGCCCGCCACCTGTATCGCGGCAAACACCAGCGTCATCACAAATCCCATCATCAACCCGATCATCAGTTCACCAATGGCCAGGATGCCGAAATTCATGGGTTCCGCGGGCAAGGTGTGCGCCAACGCCGGCAGCGTTGGCGTGATTAGCATCGCCGTCAATGCCGTCAGCCCCATCTTACCCATGATGGGAAAATTCCGCGAGCCCAGCACCGGCGCGGAGACCACCAAGCCGCCCACGCGGATCATGACCAGCAGAAACAACTTGAAAACCTCCACTTCGGCCATGGTTCTTCCTCACTTCACTGTATATACGCCGTCATGCCCTGGAATAAATCCCGCATGTAGTTAATCAACGTGTCCGACATCCAAGGCAAGAACAGAATAAACGACAGGAGCACCACTAGTATTTTCGGCACAAACGTCAGTGTGATCTCCTGAATCTGGGTCACGGACTGAAAAATGCTAATCACCAACCCCACCACCATTCCCGACAGCAACATCGGCGCCGAGACCAATATGGTGATCAGCATCGCCTGCTGTCCGATAGTAATGACATCATCCAAGGTCATGATGTACGATTTAAGGTAGTCCGGCTACCCCTCCATTAACTCCATTGTTTCCACAAAAACACAATATAATCCCATCGTGAACTCAGAATACCACAATATATTGCGTGTGTCAATCTTATTTAACATGGACGTTTTTATCCAGAAACGCTGTAAGTTGACTTGGGACAGCGGTTTGCATAGGATAAAGCGCAAACAGGAACTTGTGGCGGCCATAACGTGAATACATCTCCCGAAAAGCCCCCGGAGCCTTCCCGGGAACAGGTCTGGCAAATGTTTGACCGGATTGCTCCCCGCTATGACCTGCTCAACCAACTTCTGTCCTTCGGCCGGGATGCCGCTTGGCGAAAACAATTCATCCGGCATCTTCCCCCCGGTTCCAGCCTGCATGCGCTCGATTTGGCCACCGGCACCGCCGATGTCCTGATCGCCTTGGCGAAAAACCCGCGCGTGGCCACCGGCACGGGGCTCGACATGTCGTGGGAAATGTTGCGGCGCGGGCGGCAAAAACTGCTGCGGCTCGGCTTGACCCCGCGCTTTACCCTGCTGCGCGGCGACGCCACGGCCCAAGGGCTCGCCCCCGAAACCTTCGATCTGGTGACCATGTCCTTTGGCATCCGGAACGTGACCGATGTTTCCGCGTGCCTGAGAGAAATGCGGCGGGTGCTCAAACCCGGCGGGCGCGCCCTGATCCTCGAATTTTCCCTCCCCGGCAACCGCCTGTTGCGCGCGCTCTATCTTGCCTATTTCCGCCATTTATTGCCCCGCATCGGCGGGCTCATCTCCGGGGACTCCCACGCCTACCGCTACCTCAACACCACTGTGGAAACCTTCCCCTACGGCGGCGCGTTCCTCGAGCTCATGACCGGTGCAGGCTTTCACCACGTCCAAGCGCATCCCCTCACCTTCGGCATCGCTACCTTGTATCAAGGCGATAAAGAGTAGACCATTCATTCTGCTGGACGGTGAAGCGGAACGAAGACGGCATTTGGGGCATCCGGTATTCGGCCTCACCTGACAGGCCGTATTTGGAAAACCACCCGCCTGGGCATCGCCTCGACTTCTCCGATACACGTGAGTGGCTGCACATCCTCGGTCTCGGGGAAATGGGCATCGAGGATTTCAGAAAACGCTTTCTGGCCGCGATACGGGTAATAAGTATGGTGACCCCAGAATTTCCCCTACAGCTTTCCCCAGCCCATTCGTAACAACCGTTCGCCGTTGCCGAAAAGGAACTTCGCGGTTTGTTCTTCTGTATAGTGGGCCAAAAGTACCTTTCGAACAGTACTAAAATCGCGCGGCGATTCAAGGCCCTTCGGCGCAGGGGCATAGCCGTCAAAATCGGAGCCAATCGCCACGACATCTTCTCCGCCATTCTTTATGAGATAATCGACCGCGTTCAGGAAGGCGCCAACAGGCTCTTGGGAGCCGCCGTATCTCTGATGCATCATCATAAGACCCACCACGCCGCCCATGTCTGCAATTGCGCGGACATCTTCCGGCGAAGGTCCCATTCCTTTGGATGGATCTTTTTGGATACAGATGTGCGACATGGTTATTGCCCGCTTCTTCGGGTGGTTCCTGGCGATGTCAATGACTTGCTTCCGGTATTGCTGTGTGCCGTGGGTCATGTCGACGATGATGCCAACATCCAGGAGTTTATCCACCAGTTCGTGGCCCCAGGGCCTGAGCCCGGAACTGTCCTGGTAGACGTCGGAGAATGAATCCTTGGCCCACCACATCGCCTTGAAGTTTTGCAAGATGAACACACACCCCCCGGTCTTGTTCGGATAGAGATGCGGCAAGCCCATCATACAAAGACCACGATTGAAAAAGTCGTCCACCCGTTCCAGTTTGCCGGCCAGATGATGAGCGCCTTCCATGGAATGAAGCATGCAAACCTTGCCTGCGTCCACAATTCGTTTCATATCCGAATAGCTCTTGGCCAGCTCAATGATGTCGCCGCGCCGGCGTTTGGCCTCCGCCACCATTTCCTCGGCTTTGTCCAGGTATTCCAGGGCGAGCACATCCAGCGGGGCTGTTGCCACGTGGTGGGTCCGGGGATGCAGCCTGCTTAACACGCGCAGCGGAATAACATCGGAGAAAAATGCACGTTCCGGCACATACGTGGCGCACAGGAAGGCGCCCGTGCCGCCATTGACCAGCGCGTCAAGATCTGCTACCAGGCTGGCAGGCGACATTCCTGGTTTGGCCGCGTGCGTTTTCCAGAAACGATGACGGAACATGTAGGCCTTCATCGCAGGATGCGAATGAAGGTCCAACACGGGGAAGCGCTTTCCCGAAGGCCCCTCTTGAGAACGCAGAAGAAGCTGCTTCAGGGCTTCATTGTTTTCAGCAGCCTGGGTGGTCTCGTGAGAGCGCCTCAAGGAGGCATCTATACCCGCACCCATTCCTACAGACCCAACAACAGCAGTCCCGGCTACGGCGGCGCAACCCATAAAGCGTCTCCGTGTTACCGGTCTGCTGACGCGCCCACCTTCTTGTTCTTTCGATACCGTTGCATTTTCCACGTGTCAACACTCCTGTTGCGGAGATAGTGATTTCCAGTTGGCGAATTTGCCACCAGCGTCACTGCGCTCATTTTATAGCCTGAATTATGGGCTACAGTCTGTTTTTACTTTTGGCTATGCCGCGCTGTCCATCATTAAAAAGGCCCCGGCAGGGGTGCTGCCGGGGTCTTGTGAAAACGCACTATCCTACGCCAACCCGGGACAGAATCCGTCTTCGGTGTTTTCTTCGGGGCAGGCATGATAGCCGCCCGAATTGTAGAATTGGATGACGCGCAGGAGTTCGGACAAGCTGATTTGCCAATTCTGCGGATAGTAGTCGCTGTCGTACTGGCCGCAGGAAGTATCGCCGGGTCCGGGGGCGTAGCCGTCTTCGGTGCCTGCCTGACAATGGAATCCGCCCGAATTGTAGAATTGGATAACCCGCAGCAACTCGGACAGGCCAATCACGCCATCGCCATTCTGGTCCGCCGAATATCTGCCTGGATTCGGGATTTCACCTTCGCCTTCCACGCCGCCTTCGCCTTCCACGCCGCCTTCGCCTTCCACGCCGCCTTCTCCTTCCACGCCGCCTTCGCCTTCCACACTGCCTTCGCCTTCCACCCCGCCTTCGCCTTCCACCCCGCCTTCTATTTCACCTTCCATGGTCCCGGAACATCCTTGTGGATGTATGCCGGAATTCCAGGCGTTGGTGGCATAGGCCTCGGCGCTCAACGCCGCGTAGAGCGCATATTCTTCGCGGTTGGTGCATCCGTCCCTGTCTGCATCCTGATCGGGTGCAAACCATTCCGGCAGGGTTTGGAAGATGGATGGATCGGGCGGCGTGATGCCGATTTCCTCCAGCAGGCCCACCAATTGCGTAATCGCGCTCATCGTGTCTTCATCGCCGATAAGGGTGTAGCCCGCCAGGGTGTATGACAACCCGGAAACCAGGTGTGGCGCCATGGCATTCACGAGTCCCAGATAACCTTGAGAGGTTAATGCATCCAAAATAAGCGAATGGATGGCGGTGTAGTTGTTCTGAAACGCGTCCAGGGCCATCTGATGGGTCAACCCGTTCAGACTGAATCCGGGATCGTTCAGCACCAAGGCTATGACCGCCAGTTCATAGGCATCCAGCATGCCATTGCCGGACACCGGGATTTCCGCCTCCGGATTCACCGGGCCGTTGATGTCCGCCTGATCGCACCGGACCAGATTGGCGAAATCGGCGATTTCCGGAACCAGGCGCATAAGCGGTTCGAGCGAACAGTAGATGGTGTCGAGCGCGCCACAGAAATTGAAGTTGCCCGGCGCGGGCGGCAAAGGAGTGCGCGGCATGGGCGAGCACACATACGTTTCGCCTTCGCCCTCCCCTTCGCCTCCGCCCTCGGTTCCGCCTTCTCCTTCTTCGCCTCCTTCACCCTCCGGCGGAGCCGCCACGTTTACATACCAGGAGGTGGTGTCGGAACCTATCCCGTTTTCCACCCTGATGGTGATGTGAAGGGGTGACAACAGATAATCCGTGGTCCAGCTTACTATCCCGGACGCAGGATCAATGCTCAGACCGGCCGGCAATGGATTGGGACTCACGATTGACCACTCGAAAGGTCCGGTTCCCGTGGCCGTTGTGCTGGTTTGATACAGGACGCCATTTGCAACCCACGCGTCCGCGATGGGCGTGAGTCCCGGGAGCGTGCCCGCCACAACGGAAAGTCCCGCGGGAACCACCGTGCTCCATGTTTGCCCCGCGTTCAAGGTGCCTTCCGCCTGCCCCACGCCGCTGATAAGCATGGGGGCGGCATCCCCCGCGCGCAGGTATAGGCCGGAGAGCACGCCGCTCGTATTGGTGTTGCGCACCACGATCTGGTTGAAGCCGTTAAAGACCGACATGGAATCATCAAAATGGAAAACATGGAATTGCACGCCGGTGTTCACGTCGAAGGGGATAATATCATTCCAGTAACTGCCGCGCAGGTAGCCAAAGGGGGCCGCCAAGCCGGAGGCCAATTCCCCGAGCACGGGGGTGCGGCTCTCCGTGTAGGGGTTTACTTCTGTTAATACGGGCGCATTGTCCGTGCTGCCCGTGAGCAAACCTCCTTCAACGCCCGGAAGCGAACCGGCGGCATCCGGACTATACATGTTCGACACAATGGTCAATCGCCCGGAATGTTCTGGAGCATTGCTGGCGCCATAGAGCGCTTTTACCTCCGCACCCTCCGCGCGGACGATGGTTCCCTGCAACTTGACCATGCCGGGGGTGCCGTTTCCGGCGCGTCCACCGTCACCGCCTTGGCCACCAGTGCCGCCGATACCACCCAAGCCTCCCGCGCCGCCTGAACCGCCCGAACCCGCATAGCCGCCGCGTCCGTCCCAGCCGGAATCCGGGGAACTCGGGCTTCCGCCCGGTCCGCCGCTGCCACCCGGTCCGCCGGATACACCCGCCGCACCGGGGCGTCCCGGCGCGCCGGGATGTGGATTTGCGGCACTAATGTCAAACACCGCCCCGCGAACATCCAGCATACCCGCCGCCGCGATAATGATCGCACCGCCGCCACTGGCGCCCACGACTCCCGCGCCACCCGCGCCACCGGTGCCCGCTTCACCGCCGGTCCCGCCGGTGCCGCCGCCGCCGGAATTCGATGCGGAAGCCCCCGCATTTTCACTGACCCCCGCGCCGCCATTGGCGCCGGCGCCGGTCCCGCCGAGATTCCGATCCGTGGAATTACCGCCTGTAGGGCCGCCATTTCCTGTGGTGCCGGGGAGACCAAGACCGCCCGTGACGCCGTCATTGCCGCCAAGGCCGGCACTTGAACCGCCCGTGCCGCCGGTGCCGCCAACTCCGCCCGCTGCGCCGCCGCCGCCACCCGCCGCGCCACCGCCACCCCCCGCACCGCCTTGACGGAACGTCGCACTGGCTCCTCCTCCTCCTCCGCCTCCGCCGCCGCCGCCGCCCGCACCGCCGCCCGCGCCGCCGCCGCCACCACCGCCCGCGCCGCCTGCGCCGCCACCGCCGCCGTTACCCGCCGCCAGCGATAAGTCATCCGCGGGCGCGGTAAAGGTCGCACTGCCCCCCATCGTTCCGGGGATACCAATACCGCCCGGACCTCCGGTCACTCCTTGGGATCCATTGCCTCCGCCGCCGCCATTACCACCATTGCCGCCATTCACGCCACCACCGCTGCTATAGGTGCCATAGCTGCCCCCGTTCCCGCCATTACCCCCTCCGGACTCGGTAAATCCTCCAAATCCACCATAACCCCAGGAAATTCCATCATTCACGGTTTCCGAACCGCCCAAGCCCACCGCGCCTTGTCCTGCGAAACCCAAGGAACCGGGTTGTCCGGTCTGTCCCGCACCACCTGCCTGACCTGTGGTGCCCGCGCCGCCCGGCAAGCCAGACGAGCCAGCACCGCCCGCATAACCATCTGCATGCGTCACATTTTTACCGCCCGCGCCGCCGCCGCCCCCGCTGCCGCCGCCCCCGCCAATGCCGCCCGCGCCGCCCGCGCCGCCGGTGCCGCCAGGGCCGCCTTCACCGCCAACGCCGCCGCCCAACAATCCGGCGGGAACCGTCAATGGAATGCTCCACTGAATATCGCCCGCCGCGGTTATGGAAAGCGGACGATTGCCTTGCAAGGTAACCGAGCCGGCCGTCAATGTAATGGCGTTAAACCGGAACACCGCCACACCGATTTCCTCTTCGCCATAATAGGTGGGGCCGCCTTCCACGCTGAGTGTCAGCGCGTTGGTGTCGATAGCGATGTTCAGTGACGCGCCCGGCGTGGAAATCAGGCTTCCCTGCGGGCCGGCCCCGGCCGTAGCATCATAGATTGACGTTGCGAAAGCGGACACGAACAACTGCATGACATTGGAATCCACGTAGTGCCCATAGGCATTGGAAATAGCCCTGCAGAAGTAATATCCGCCATCGGCAAACTGTACAGGATTGAAGACCAGCGCTCCATCGGAGGTGGCATCGCCGTAGACTTCAAAGGGGCCGCTCAAACCGGGCCGCCGGTACCATTGGAAGGTGACGCCGCTGTCGTCATAGATTGCCGCCGAAACCAGGGCCAGATTGGCGTTTTCATTCAGAATCGCCGTGTACTCGGACGGCGGCTGCTGGGTGAACGACAAAGGCCGCACCTCAAGTTCCGCAACTTCCGTATAAACCGTTCCCAACCCGCAGACGCCCCCCACATCCACCAATGCCTGCACATATAGTGCGCCCGGGGCCAATCCAGAAAGGGTTAGGAAGGCATTGTATGCAGGATCGCCGTGCTGTGTCAGGCTGTCTGGCGCGGAGCCCGTAAACCAGGTAATTTGGTAGGAAGGATTGATGCCGTATTCCATGCCCAAAGACACCGTGTATTCCGTTGTGCTCAGCGGCATGCCCGGTCCGGAAGGTTGTTGGGCCACCAGAAGGGACGCGGGATACCAAGCACTCTCGCGATGCAGGAAGCCCGGAAGATTCCCCGCCGCCTCATTGAAGGAGGCCACATTAAAGCGTCCATCGCCGTTCAAATCCCCTTGGTCCGAATAGGCCGCAAAAAGCCCCGGCAAACATTGGAAATCAGTGCATGTGAAATTCCCCGCGAAATTGTTCAGCGTGTCGCATAAACGGCTGTCGGCCAGGCGGATGCGCACATCCACGTCTCCGATGACCTCAATATCCTCGATGTGCACGGTCTGGTCCAGCGAGGGCACATTGCCCCACGGCGGGCATAGTCCCTTGGATGACTTGTCATCCCCCTTCGCGAGAATGGCGGCTTCACTTAACCCATCCAAGGCCACGGTGGCCTTGGCCCCTTTTCCAAGTCCCTCCAACAAACCGGGCAATAATTCCGAGACAAAACTCAGGGCCAGCCGGCCCATGAACGTCTGCCAATACGCCACCGCGCGGTCATCGCCGATGGTCATGTAGGCCGCCGAGAGGTTCACCAGGGCATCCCGGATCAACGGATGCGCTTCACTGAGCAAGGCTTCGTCTTTGACCGTGTTGTCTTCATTATAGGTGTCTTTGAACAGATGCGGGATGAATACCGTCGTACTGTAGAGTCCGGCAAGATTCAGAGTCTTGTCCTGCCCGGTGGTGATGTCTTCATATTGATCAATATCCGGCAGGGGGGTGGGCAGGTCGGCGGTAACATGCACCTGTTGCACCGTCATTTCCGTATCCAGGGTCCGTTGCTTGTTGAATGCAAAAGCGGCGCGCACCGCGGCAACATTTTCTGGGGACAATCCCTCCGTGCAATTGTTGGGATTGAGCACGGCATCCAGCAACGCCATGTGATAATCATCGAGAATGCCGGTTCCCACCGTTCGGTTGGTGAGGCGGTCGCGTCCATGATCATACCCCACCCATCCGGGCCCGGCCTGCCCCACGATGGCCGCCCAAATGGGCGATACGCCGCACGCCCCCTGCCAGAGATTGCATCCCGCAGTGGGCCCGGCGGTGGGCGTCATCAACTCGCCCATGATCGTTTCCATCTGTGCGGCCACATCCGCCAGATTGGCAAAGTGATCGCCATAAAGGTAATCATGCGCCTGGGCCGGCCCCGCCAGTATGCCCAATAGCAATACACATAAGACCATCCATCCCCGGCTTCTTGCATAGTTCATCGTTATAACCCTCATAGATGAGCTTTCCCATGGGAACCCGCCTGCAACCGCCGCAGACGCCGTTTTACCCATTTTACCCGCATTTTCCAGTTCCGTCAAAATACCCCTCACCCTTCTGATGCTGCTGGGAATGTGTTGTATCCGATATGCCCAGAAGGGCGCTATTGTCCTAACCGAAAAAAAACAAGAACTTTCCCCAGCGAACCCGCCCCTGAGCGAAACCCGTCATTCTGTTTTGTTATGGTTCACTTTCCACAATGGCAATCTCCTGATCCGTCAGCCCGTAGAGCACATACACCAGGCGGTCAATCTCTGCGTCTGTTGCCGTAATTTGCCGCTGAATCACGGTCCGGTGCGCCTCTGATTTCACGGCAGATAGTTGCTTGTGTAATGAAAGCATCGAAGTGACAAGTGCGGCCATGCGATCATGAGATACTTTGTCCGTGGGTTTTTCATTAGCGATGCCGCGTATGGGCAACTGCTCGATGAATTGAGTCCAGAATCGGATGTATCCGCCACGAAGAAAAGTCCCTATTCGCTTCAAGTACCAGAACAGCAACTTGGAGTTTAGGAGACCGAGCACATAATGGTAACTGACATTGTCTGTATGGAGAATAACTCCGTAGCCGGTTTTGTAGAAATGTCCGGCAACGTCATAGGTGAACGAGGGTATGTTGTTATAGTCGGGTACAATAATCTTTGGCTTGTCGAAGAGGTGCATACTTTTGGGATATCCGAAAGCATACCATCCTTCCCCCTTGAATCGGCCTCCTTCCCGGGATTCCAAAGCAAGCCGGGATTCTTCTAAGTATTCCCATGTATTCGGATACTGCTTACGCATTTCTTTCTCTGCGATCAGATTGCAGGATTCATCCCCTATTTTGTAGGGACATATTAAAAGTGTGTTTGCCTTAGGTGTTATGTAGCGCCGGATATCACGCCCACGGAGAAAGGGTACGGTACAAGCCGCTTCCACCGTGACCTTTCTCCCCAACGCTTTGGAAGTCCCCACGATTCGGGAGGCTATTTGTTGACACTCATCAAGAACAAATACGTCGTCGGCGCTACTCTGCGTCCCCACGAAGATGTTCGCGATTTCTCCAAGTCGGTTTGGCATCCGGCTAATCTTTTCAAAAAGTGCATTGCCTTGGCCCGCATGGAAATGCCATTCCGAACACGGAATCTTTCTGGCGGGAACGATCCCTTCCGCTCCCCAGGGCTCTCCATTGCCGCTGCTTTCACCATTGGCAAAACGCTTTCGCCATGCCGCCAGATGACTTGCCTGCATGTAACGGCAATGATCAGAACCCACTTTGTCCAGAAACAACAGACAGGTATAGGTGGTGGCACCTTCGAATACTTGTTGGTCTCCGAAGTGGACCACATGGGCGAGATGGTTTCCTTCCGCGATAATAGAGCGAATCGGCGCGCCATACTTCGCATTAAAAAACTTGTGCGGGCAGATGAATCCAAGTCTTCCCGTTGGATTCAGCAACTGTAACCCTCTTTCTATAAAAACAACGTAAATGTCGTAGTTGCCTATGCGCGCGGCCGCATAAAGTTCCTTGTAAATCTCCACCTCACGCGCCGCCCATTCCTTCATCGTCTGGATGCGAATGTACGGCGGGTTCCCGATGATGCAGTCAAAACCGCCATCCTTCATGACCGCCGGGAAGGCTGTCTTCCAATCAAAAGGATTGATGCGCCGCATTTCTTCGGGATCGGAGAGGAGGTTGCCCGTGAAATAGTCTTGCCCAATGATCGAATTGCCACATTGAATATTATCGGCAAGATTGGGCAGTGCGCGATCCTCGAAAAGGGTTAACTGCCGGGAGAGGGACGCGTCATCCTCGCCTTCCAGGGCCTTAATTAACAGAGAGAGTTTGGAAACTTCCACCGCCTGCATGTCAATATCCACGCCGAAAATATGGGTGGTAAGGATGCGCTTTTTTTCCTCGATGGTGAGCCGCCATTGACCAGTACGTTGGTCTTTAAGGACAGCTTTCGGATTGTTCTGGGGTTTGTGCTCCATATACCAGTGCAAGAAGTGATCGAGCAAGCATTGGTAAGCCCCAAGCAGGAAGGAGCCGCTGCCGCAAGCCATATCGAGAATGCGCAAAGGTGCTTTGCCTTTTCCTCCGGCCAATTGCGCGGGGCTTTTCCCCTTTATTTTTTCGCCGACCGTATTTTTGACGATATAGTCCACAATATAGGCGGGGGTGTAAAATACACCACCGGCTTTGCGCACTTCGGGTTTCTCTTCGATTTTGGCTTGGTGCCCTGCGGTAAGACGGATCACCTTGCCCAGAAACCGCTCATACACCGTACCAAGAATATCAACAGGCAAAACGCCGAAATGATAGGGTGAACCATGAGCAAAGTAGAGACTTTGAAGAATGGGTTTGAGAACCTTGTCGTCCACAGTGAGATTCGGCGTTATTTTATCAGGTGCTTCGGATACACCAGGTTCTTTTTTGAAGTGAAATATGCCGGAATTGTACTTATCGTCAGCCTTCCGGCACATTTCGCCCATGAAACGGGCATAGATGTCCGGTTGTTCACAAAGTTTCAATAATTGTTCATAGGGTTCAAGGCCGCGGTCCTCGGCCATGCGCATAAAAACAATGCGGTCAATGGTGCGCTGCACGGCGGTGTTGAGATCTTCGGAGGAAATATTCTTGTTGCGCAACGCGATATTGCGGGCCAGAACGTCACGCCACCCCTCAATTTCCTTGAGGAATTCAGTGTCCACTTCGGACGTGCCGCGTTTGCGCTTGGAGGCGGCGTACTGATCAAAAGCCCCGGACCAGACCGCCTCGCGGGAGAAAATATCCCAGAGTTCGCGCCATCGGTCCGGATATTCTTGAAAACCAAGGTAAATAATGCGCGCATGGCTGGCCTTGTCACTGGGAAGGGGCCGGCGGGTGCAATCGTATACAGCCAGTTCTTCGAAATCAGTCAATATGGATACGGCCACCTTGCCGCTCCATCCATAACGGCGAAGCTGGAACGCGGGGGCGGGATCCGTGCTGAGGCTGATGCCGCATTTTTTCGCCTCAGCATAGAACTTGGGCAAGGAACCAACGCGAAATGTGTAATCCGGGGCTTTTTGCTGGCCCTCGACGTCCAGACTATCCTCCGGAACGACTTCTCGATATTGCGGCGCAATCATGGCGGTATTGCGCACATCCCAACCTAATGCTTCAAAGAGAGGGTCTATAAGAGACTGCCGGACATGGGCCTCTTTCACGCCAGGACTAAGGAATGATTGCCGGTTTGTGGCAAAATATTGGCACAGCCGTGTTATTTCACTTTTACCCTGTTCAAACGTCTTGCTCATGGATAATCAGCATAGCCGGAATTTCCGCGCACGTCAACGTTTGCCCGCCCTCGACCCGCATTGCTTCCTCGACTGCTTTATTCGCTGGGTCTAGGGCTTCTGCCCCGCCTTGGCGCCGTCTGCCTTAAAAGTGCACCGAGAAATTACCCTTGAATTTTTCCTGTTAATTTGCTAACAAAAACCCAACACGAATGTAGTATGTATACGGTATGTCGAGAGAGCGAGGAAATCTCTTGTCTGCCGTGTATTTTTCATAGGAGGAAAAATGATAGTTCGGAAGTTGGAAGACGTCCTGATAGACCATCCGGATGTCGCGGAAGTATGTGTCATTACTGTGCCCCATAAAGGGAATGGAACCCAGCCCAAGGCCTTCGTCGTGCTTCGTGAAAATGCCGAATGCTCCGCGGAACAGCTTCACGCTTTTTGCGAGGCGCGGTTGCCGGAGTACGCAGGCCCCAAGGATGTCTATATAATGTCGGAATTGCCCAAAGGCCCCTTGGGCATCGTATCCCGCAGGAAATTAGTGGATTTCGCACTCCAGAACAATTGAATGCGTGGCATTGCGGTACGCGCGATTTCTGTTATCAGCAGTCAGCCTTTGGCCACTGCAAAAGACATCAAGGATTTATAGGACTTACATTCGTGTTCGGTTAAGAGCGGGTACGGGTATTGACAAAAGGCCAAATGATTGCTCCTATTGTGTTTACACGAACGCAGA